>NZ_MKUD01000072.1:14575-251653 GCF_001898575.1 Spirosoma sp. 48-14 | reverse complement strand
GATACCGCTCAAACAGCAGATCGGCCCGCTCTTGCTGGCTGGACGTCCAGTCAGTGGCCTTTTTATAGAGCACATAGCGGCTACGAGCTAGCAGTTGTTTCACCGTATCGCCATTGGAAAGTAGTTCCGCTTGATAGTCGGTCTGGCTGAGCTTAGCCTGCTCAAGGGCTTCATTTTCGGCTTCCAGAGCCTGCCAGCGGTACGCAATACGCATATCCTGAACGGCCTCCAGAGCCAGTTGTTGCACATGGAAGCGGTCAGTGACCTGAGTGGCCTTAGGAAAGCATTTCTTAACAATCAGGGCCATGTTCCCCGCCATGTCCAGAGTAACTTCTTGTACCTTTTTGCGCTGTTTTTCAGGCAACTTACGCAATACGTCGATTACTGTTTCAGCCTTGGTGCCTGCCACAATCGCCACGATGCTTCCGCATCGGCGGTCCGACCTGGCCCCCTTTAGCCGCCTTATTGGTCAGAATGGTGTAGAGTTCCCCTTGCGACAGACTCGTTTCATCCAACGACAGATGAGTACCCAGGTTTGGGGGATACAGCAGCCAGTCTTTAGCGTGGGCTCGTTGCTCCCAATTGGCAAATCCACTCTGACAGTCACGGTATTGACGCAATAAAACAGAACCACCAACCCCATAAAAATTGCCAATTGACCGGATGCTAGTGGGGTTGGTATCGACTGATTTGTTTTAAAAAAGCGGAAAACTCACTGGTCATCCGCGTTCCATCAGCCACTTGAGTCCAGTCTCGATAGACGACTTTACCGGTCTTGGTATTGAGCCATCGACGCCGTTTGATGTGGAGGAAGACCTGGTGGCCACGGATGGGAAAGTCCTGAACGGTAATGGTAGGAAAAAAGCCTTTGGAGAGCAGGTTTTTCCTTTCTGGATCAGTCTCATCGGCATTTTTCTCCTCGATATGCACTTGGAAGATGCCATCCTGGCGGTCAATAGAAGTCAACTCGAAATTTTCTAGGATGAACTCGGGCAACAGAAACTGAATGATGGGCAAGAAACTTTCCAAAACGACGCGGTTTGATTAACCGCACAAACCTAGATAAATCCTATGCCCTCCACAACTTTTGACCTTGATCCATAATGCCCTCACAATCAGTAGGTAATCTTAAAAAAAAGAAGGGCTGACTGCGCTTTCACGCAATCAGCCCTTCTTTGGTAGGAAGTAGCGGGCTCGAACCGCTGACCTCTGCTCTGTCAAAGCAGCGCTCTGAACCAACTGAGCTAACCTCCTTTGCTCCCTTTCGGGCTTGCAAACTTACGAAACTTCTTCTGTTTCCAAACGGGCATGGTAAATTTTTTGTGATGGAATCCGCCACAAAAGCATAAACCCGACCACAAACAGCACCAGCAGTGCCAATACGCTGTTCCGCATACTTCCCGTTAGCTGCTCGATCAGTCCATACACCAGCGTACCAAATACAATGGAGGTTTTCTCCGTCACGTCGTAGAAACTAAAATACGAAGCGGTATCGGTGGTGGCCGGGATGAGCTTGGAATAGGTTGACCGCGATAGTGACTGAATTCCGCCCATCACCAGTCCAACAACACCCGCCAGAATAAAAAACTGCGATTCGGTCTGAACGAAATAGGCGGCCGCGCAAATCCCAATCCAGATGACAACGGCGGTCATAAGGGAGTAGGTGTTTCCGATCCGTTCGGAAAGCCGAGAAAAGCCATAAGCGCCTGGAATGGCGACCAACTGAATGAGCAGAATGGTAATAATCAGGCTTTGACCGGGCAATTTCAGCTCGTCGCTCCCGAAAATCGTCGCTACGTACATGACGGTCTGAACAGCCATGTTATACACAAAAAACGATACAAGGAAGCGTTTGGCTAACGGTAGTCCCTGGAGTTCGGCCCATACATGGCGTAGTTCTTTAAAGCCGTTTAGCAGGTAATTTCCGGTTTTTCCGACGGCTTTTCGGGTGCCGTCAGGCAATCGGCTGAACGGGATCTGAGCAAAGACGATCCACCATAAGCCAACCGTCAGGAAGGCGATCCGGGAGGCCATTGCTTCGGAAATATTACCAAACCACTCGCGTTTCAGAATGACCAGCAGGTTGAATACCATCAGCAGTACGCTGCCCAGATACCCCATCGAAAAACCACGGGCACTGACCCGATCGTATTGGTCTTCGGTAGCAATATCGGGTAGGTAGGAGTTATAGAATACGATACTGCCACTCCAGCCAATCAGGCTGAGCCAGAAGCAGATAACGGCAAACGTAGTGGTTTCCCGAACAAAAAAATACAAAAGGCTGCAACTGATAGCTCCCGTATAGCAAAACACTTTCATGAATGCTTTTTTTCGCCCGCTGTAATCGGCAACGGCGGTGCAGATAGGCGAGAGGAGAGCCGTAAACAGAAAAGCGGCCGAAATGGTATAGGAAAACAGGACTGAGTTTTTGATGGAGACACCCAGAAAATTGATCACCGGGCCGCCTGTTTCGTTGAGCGCAGTGGCTGAGAAATAAACCGGGAAAATACTGGATACAATAACCAGCGAATGTACTGAATTGGCCCAGTCGTAAAACGTCCAGGCGGTGAGGATACGGGGGATGTTTTTAGACATAAAGAGTGAAAGAGCGAATGAGCGAAAGTTTATCGAAGGTAATTCGCTCTTTCACTCATTCACTCTTTCGCTCTTTAAAAAATTTACCACTGCCTTCGTAAAGGCATGATTTGAGTCGCCTGCAACCATATGACCCGCTTCGGCAACGTTGACACTCTGAACGTGTGGTACAGAATCCAGAAACTCGGCCATTATTTTTTCGCTCACTACATCGCTCATGCCTCCTCTAACAATGAGCGTGGGAACAGTGAGCGCATGAGCAGCCCGGTACAGGCGTTCTTCGTTCTGCGTTTTTTGATCGGGGCTTGTGTTTTTGCGCCAGAGAGCCAGCATGTTCGGGTCCCAGTGCCAGTAGTAACGCCATTCGCCAGTCGGGCTTTTGCGTAAACGCAGGTTTTTTTCCAAACGGCTATGATCGGCAGGGCGGGGCCGATGGGGGAGGTAAGCCGCCACGGCTTCGGCTGCTTCGTCCAGACTGGAAAAGCCGTCAAGGTTACCACTCATAAACGCAAAGATTCGCTCGATACCTTTCTGCTCCGTGCGTGGGGCAATATCGACCAGAACAATCGCCCTGCAGATGGATGCACTACCGGGCGGACGTTCGCCTTCGGCAATCAGGGCAGTCATGCCACCCATAGACGCTCCGACGAGAGCCGGTTTTTGATCGAGCTGAGCAATTACAGCCCGTAAGTCAGCTGCCAGATACTCAATACCATAGTGTCCCTCTGCCGACCAGTCGCTGTCACCGTGACCCCGTGCGTCGAGGGCAAGGGCATAGAAACCCGCATCGGCCAGCCATTGTGCTGTATCGCCCCAGGAGTGCCGAGTTTGTCCACCGCCGTGAAGGAGCAAAACGGGTGGATTGGCCGGTTCCCCATACGCATCTGCCGCGATGTAAAAGCCAGGTTCAGTTTCGAATTTCATAGTATGAAAGAGCGAAAGAGTGAATGAGTGAAAGAGCGAAGCCGTCCGGCAGGTTTTCGCTCGTTCACTCATTCACTCTTTCGCTCCTTTAAATGGACGGGTCGAACTCCAGGTTGATGTCGGCGTCTTTCCCATCGACGGGAGCCCGCTGGCGAAGGATGAGTTTACTTTTCGTAAGCTGGATGATAGGGAAGTTCCCACTGAAACCCGATACCACTACATCGAGCGACTTGTTATCGGTGGCCAGTTTCCAGGTGCCGTTGTTGATGACCAGATTCGATTGCTTGGGATCGAGCGCCCGAACGGTGCCGTTGTTCCGAAACTGCATATTCAGGTCATATAATATCTGGGTCGCCAGATTCAGGCGACTTTTGTTGATTTCCTGGCTATTCGTGTCGGTTACTCGTACTGTTCGCCAGTTGTTGGCAATCAACAGATCGGTTTGTGAAGCTGTTGTGACAACGGGCGTGGTGCCATCGTCTTTTTTGCAACCTGCTACAGCGCCTAAAAGAACTGTAAACACGAGAAGAAATCGGGTTGTATGCTTCATTCGATGGAGTTGATTTGTCGATTTGTTTCTGACTAATAACGGGAATTGCTGACGTATCGTTTATGAACCGGGACACGTTGCGCCCTTAAAATTCTGTAGTTTTGCCCAAATTTCAAGCGATGCGGCTTCCATTTGGATTTTTTCTGATCGTATTCTGGCTAACGGGACAAGTTCGGGTAATGGCCCAGCAACTGTGTGCCGACCGGTTATCGTTTACCCCCGTAAACCAGTCAAATCTGATCGAATGGAGTAAATTCCCTGACTTTAGTCTTCCGTTTCCTGTAATCTACGGTGGCCCCCGATTTACCGATACACAGGCTAGCCCTTTGCGTCACGGCTTTAGTCATCTGGTCGAAGTGAAAGATTCGGAATATGGCTCATTGGTGAAGCCTACCCAACGGGCTACGGTTTATTATGGTGTGGCAACGGGACTGAACCAACCCTGGGAAACGATTGAAAGTCCGTGGGGGAATGATCTGACGGCCTACCGGGCCAAATGGGATGCTTATCTGTCGGGGTTGTCGGGTGGCCAGAAAAACGCGGCCGGTTTGTACATCCTTCCGGTTAATCGGTTAGCACTGGACATCGAGCGATTTCAGGAAACCGACGCCCGGATACTGAGGCTTAAAACGGATACCCGCGTTCCTGCTACGTACCGCTCTCTTTCGGATGCTGATTTTATTGCAGCGTACAAAAAGGCGATGCGAAACCTGTATGCCGAGAGTGCCCGGTATATCCGGCAACATGCCGACCTGACAGGTATCAGTGTCACCAGTTATGCCGATACGCCCGTTTTGAATACCTATGTGAATGTGCCCACATTTTCCTGGACGGATTGGAAAACGAACCTGAGTCTGACCAACTACATGGTACAGGATTCGACGCTTAGCCGCATTGGCGGACCGTATTATGACCAACTGGACGCACTGGGACCTTCAGCATATTATTATTACGACTACCCCAATCCATTTGCGCAGGATTATTTGGCGTATCTGCTCTTTCAGGTGGAAGTAAACCGAGCCTGGAGCACGAAACCCGTAGTGCCCTGGGTATGGATGCGGTATCACGATAGCTCCAATACGCCCTTTCAGTTTATCCAGCCCTTCATGGCCGAAGCAACGGCTATCTTCCCATTTTTTTCCGGTGCGGCTGGTTTATGGCTCTGGGAAAATCCAACCTTTGCCTCCACACGCACCGATACGTATGCGGCTTATGAGCATTTTATTCATGGCCTTTACCGGCTGTCGCGTTTTGCCGACATGTTTCAGGGAACGTATGAATTGGTGATCGAGACACCCGCCCGCGATCTGATGGATAAACAAATGCCTGTTTGGCGGGGAGTCGTTAAAGGGAATCAAATCCTGATAGCGGCTCAGAATCCATACGCGGCCGATGCGGCTAAAACGAGTCTGACGGTTAGCTACAAATCCTGGCGCCAAACCATTGAACTGACAGGCCGGGAGGTGTATTTGTGTCGTTTCGATCTGGGGACAATCACGGGGATTGAGCCTGCGCTGCCTTTGTTTTCGGTGTCACCAAATCCGGCGCAGACCGATCTGACCGTCTCGTTTGAGCGCTTGCCTACTGCGTCAACAGAACTGACGTTGGTAAACACTAACGGCCAAACCGTCGTTAAACAGGCGGTTAACAGTGTTAAGGAAGTGCTCAAGGTAGCCAATTTGCCCGGTGGGTTGTATTTCCTTCGGATTCAGAACACCAGTACAAGTCAGACGAAAAAAATTGTCATTCATGGTCATTAACTAGTCGTTTGCTACGCAGCAAATGACCCACCAATACTATGCCTAACCAACTGCAATACGAAACCAGCCCTTATTTGCTTCAACATGCCAACAATCCGGTCGATTGGTATGCATGGGGTGATGAAGCGCTTACCAAAGCCCTGGAAGAGGATAAACCAATTCTGGTCAGTATTGGGTATTCGGCCTGCCACTGGTGCCATGTGATGGAGCGCGAGTCGTTTGAAAAAGAGTCGGTGGCGCAGGTGATGAACGAGCATTTTGTCTGCATTAAAGTGGATCGGGAAGAGCGGCCGGATGTCGATGCCATTTATATGGATGCCGTGCAGGCAATGGGCGTACAGGGGGGCTGGCCACTCAATGTTTTTCTGATGCCCGGTGCCAAACCCTTCTACGGAGTTACGTATCTGCCAACCCGAAACTGGGTCAATCTGCTGGATAGCATTCGACAGGCGTTTCAGGACCATCGGGAGGATCTGTCCAAATCGGCCGAAGGCTTTGCTACCGAACTGAATTTAACCGATGCCGAGCGATATGGCTTGAAACAGGCTGATCCGCTTTTCTCTCCTGAGTTGCTGGAAATCCTCTACCGGAAAGTAGCTGTCAAGGCCGATGATGAGAAAGGTGGGATGCGTCGGGCGCCCAAGTTTCCGATGCCCAGTGTCTGGCGATTTTTGCTGCGCTATTATGATGCTACTGGCAACGATGCCGCTTTGCATCAGGTACGATTAACCCTCGACCGAATGGCGCTGGGCGGTATATACGACCAGCTTGGTGGTGGATTTGCCCGGTATTCGACGGATGGCGATTGGTTTGCTCCGCACTTCGAAAAGATGTTGTACGACAATGGGCAACTGCTGGCTTTATATGCGGAAGCCTATAGCCTGACCAAAAGCCCGCTCTATAAACATGTTGTCTATCAGACCATCAGTTTTGCTCAGCGTGAACTGTTGAGTCCGGAAGGGGGCTTCTATTCGGCTCTGGATGCTGACAGCGAAGGGATAGAAGGTAAATTTTACACCTTTACCACCCCCGAGTTAAAGGAGATATTGAGCGACGAGTATGACTGGTTTGCTGAATTGTATAATCTGACCGATGCCGGCAACTGGGAGCACGGTCGTAACATTCTTCACCGCACCGAAACTGATGAATCGTTTGCGGAGCGAATGGAATGGTCGCTGCCCGATCTGGAATTACGACTGGCGGCCACCCACACCCGCTTATGGCGAGTCCGTGAAGAACGGATACGGCCCGGCCTGGACGATAAAATTCTGGCATCGTGGAATGGCCTGATGCTGAAGGGGCTGGCGACGGCTTACCGGGTTTTTGCTGAACCTGAGTTTTTGACCCTGGCGATCCGGCTGGCGTTTTTCCTGCTCAAAAAAATGCGGGATGCCCGAAACGGTCGGCTATGGCATACCTATAAACTGGGTCGTGCCCGGCAGGCAGGTTTTCTGGAAGACTATGCTGCCGTTATCGATGGGTTGCTGGCTCTTTATCAGGCCACGTTCACCGAAAGCTGGCTGATGGAAGCCGATCAATTGATGCAGTATGTACTGGCGAATTTTTCGGATGCTGGTACTGGCGAAACGGAGCCTGATCCGATGTTTTTCTTTACCGATAAAAATGGCGAAGAACTCATTGCCCGGCGCAAGGAGCTGTTCGATAATGTGATTCCTTCCTCAAATTCGATGATGGTCGAAAACCTTTACACCTTAAGTCTGCTGCTGGAACGACCAGACTATGCCGAGCGGGCTGATCAGATGCTGGGAAGAGTGCAGCCATTGGTTCAGCAAAACGCCGATTACCTTACCAACTGGGCCTCTCAATTTGCCATGCGTGCCCGACCAACAGCTGAAATTGCTGTGGTTGGACCGGATGCCGAAGCCTATCGGGAAGCGCTAGATGCTGAATTTTACCCCAATAAGGTGATTTGCGGCACTGTCGATAAAAGTATCTTGCCTTTACTGGAGCAGCGTGGCCCTATCGATGGAAACACGGCTGTGTACGTCTGCTACAACCGGGCTTGTCAACTACCCGTTACCAGCGTAGCTGCCGTATGGCAACTTTTACGGTAAAAAGGTTGACAGAATCACGTATCTTACCGACGATTCTGTTTGTAACCTAGCCTATGCCAATTGATAATATCCACGATAAATTTTTTAAGGAAAGTTTTTCCCGCAAAGACATTACAGCCGCCTTATTAGAGCAGGTCTTGCCTTCGGAACTGGTTGAACGGCTGGACCTGGCTGCTCTTGAATTGGCTAACGGGTCGTATGTAGACGAAGTTTTACAGGAGCACTTTGCCGATTTATTGTTTGACTGCCCATATCAGGGGCAGACAACGGTTCAAATTGCGCTGCTTCTGGAGCATAAGAGCTACCGCGAAAAATACCCGCATTGGCAGTTATTGCGCTACCTGCTGAACGGTTGGGAAGATGACCGGAAGCAAAAGCGGCCGCCTATGATACGAATACCGATTGTGATCTATCATGGAACTGCTCGCTGGCAATACCAACCAATGATTGATTCCTTTGCTGAAGTTCAACCGCCCCTGCCGCAATATATTCCAGAGTTCCAGTATCATTTGGTAGACTTGTCCGTGTTGTCCGATAGCCAGATTGCCACCTTTAAAAGTCGCTTTCTGGAAACTGTGCTTTTGTTGTTGAAGCATCGTCAAAACGAGCGATTTTTACTAGCCAGTGGAGATCGGCTATTTTACTGGCTGACAGAGTATGTGGATACGCGGGAGGGCGAGAATTTTTTGCGGACAACACTCGTTTATCTGGCAAGTGTTACAGATATTAGCAAGCATACACTGATTGAACAATTATTTCTCAACACCCCTATAGCAACCAAGGCAATGACTGTACTGGATTATTGGATCGAAACGGGGATCGAAAAAGGCATGAAACAGGGCTTGGAACGGGGTCTGGAACAAGGACGAGCAGAAGCCGTTGCCGATGTGATTCGGAATGCTTATCAGGCGTCGAACGGAAGGGTAGACGTTGATTTCTTAGCCATGCTAACCCGCTATACCCCTGCTCAAGTGATCGAAATTGTTGAGTCGATCAGACAAGAACAAGCCTAAGTATTTATTCGCCCCAGACGGTCAGCACCAGCGTTCGGCGGCCTCCATCGTTACGGTGTTCACCTAAATAAATGCCTTGCCAGGTCCCCAGATTTAGCCGTCCGTTGGTAACCGGAATCGTGACCGAGTGTCCAAGCATAGCGGCTTTCAAGTGGGCAGGCATATCATCGGAGCCTTCATAATCGTGTTGATAGTACGGTTCATTTTCAGGGACGGTTTGGTTAAAGAACCGCTCGAAATCACCTCGAACCGTTGGGTCCGCATTTTCGTTGATCGTCAGGCTGGCCGAAGTGTGCTGAATAAACACGTGCAGAATGCCCATTCGAACTGTTTGCAGGTCGACACATTCCCGTTCAATAATTCGGGTTATCAGATGAAAGCCGCGTGAATAGGCAGGGAGGTGAATAGTTTTCTGAAAAACGGGCATGAAGCTATGGATTTTAATGAGCAGTCATGGAAAAATAACGAACATTAGTCTCCGTGGGTTGTCTACAATCATTAAATTCGGTCTTAAGGCTGCTTGTGGGAGGTAGCAGAGGCAACTAACAGAATGAATACCTTCTATTTGATACTATTGATTGGTCTGATGACTCTACCGACATGTGTGCTGGCGCAGATCGATTCGGTGCAGTATACATCTAATTCAACCATTCGGCGGGTCCATCCTGAATATGACGAGGAAATTGTGTATTTCGGGAAGCATAATCAGTACTTTACCGTAAAGGTCTTCCGGAAAAATGGAGATTTGTTTCGGATGGATACCTATAACCTATTGCCTAAAATGCTCTCGAATGGTTTTCAACTGGATAGCTTGAGTCGAATTATTCATCACGGGACCACAAAGATCATGTATCCTTCGGGGAAGGTGTATGTGAGTTGTGAGTACAAAGACGGGGCGTTGCACGGGCCATTCATGGCGTTTTATGAGGATGGCTCCGTCAAACGTCGTGACTACTATCGATATGGACGCTTGTCGAAAAGCAAATGTTACACTGCCGATGGGACTGAACAACGTTGTGAGCCATTTTATCAGTCAGCTAAATTTTTGGGCGATCCCAAAGAGTTACAGGCTTATTTGACCAAAAACCTGGAGAAAATTGTCGATGGGGATCGAATACGGCGGGTAACGGCTACGCTCTCGATCAATGAAATTGGGCAGGTTGTTCGAGTGGGGGTGGCTGTGAGTACATCGCCTTATGCTGAACAGCAGGTTCAGGCAGTAGGAAGTTATGTGCAGCAGGTTATTCGAAACATGCCCGAGTGGACACCCGATAAAATGAACTGGAAGCCCGCCATCAACGACGGAGTGGCCACCGCTTCTACCTGTACGATGTCGGTGTTTCGTTTATCAGGAGTGATTCGGTGCTACATATCCTATCAGTTGTAGCTTGATTCGGTTAGTTGTACTTCCAGTAAGAGAAGCATAGCGTCGTTTGATAAGGCTTCAAATGCTACTTCGCCATGCTGAATATCCATTAGGGCAAGACCTTCGCGTTCATGCAGGAGTCGATTTTGTACCTCGAAGGCTCCATGTAATACAAACACATAAACGCCCGTTGTTGTAACCTCATGCTGACCGGAATAAAGTGGGTAAATGCCTTCTTGGCGACCGCCATACCGACCAATATAAGCCCGGAAAGCCGTATCGTTGAATGAGTCTTCGGCTGTAATGTCGAAAAGGGGAAGCAGGCTATTCGTTGTTTGAAAATCAAATGAATAGATTTGAGATCCCGATCTGAATCTGTACGAGGGATTGATGAGCCAGATCGCCAGATAGTTGATCGTTTCGGTTTCGTATGGATTGCAGATTTCGTAGTTCATACTCGCAGCCAGCGAAAGAATCAGTACCTGGCCAGCCTCCAGAAACCCATTGCCTGCATCACTTTTGTATTCTAGACCACCAACTAACGGAAGGATTACTACGTCTGTGTTTCGGTCAAGCTGCATACAGACACTGTGCCCGGCCATCAATGCGTCATCGTTCAGGACCTGCAAAGCACCGAACGGTTCTCGACTTTCAGCGCTGTAGCTACCAAAATTAAAACTATGGTAACTCCTTAAAAAGCCAAACTGAGAGCAACCCCGCTGATCTGCTAAATAGATTTGTGCTTGCGTTTGTGTATCCATAGTAAAGAATGGCTGAAGCCAGAATCATAAAACAGGATGGGAGACTATTGGCTGATATGACGATATACTCAGATACGGTTGTAGACTAATCAAATCGGTGGCAATCGCTTTGCCTTCACGCAAAGCTTCCTGCTGTTGCCCATAAGCGATCAAGAGCATCGTGTTAATGGTGTCTATCCACGTCAGTTCGTCGCTGTAAAACGAGATGGCTACCCGATGGTCTGGCTTCTTCTGAACATGCGACTGAATGATTTCAAAGTTGAATTGCGAAAAAGGCAGGCATAATTTCCCGGTCTGATTGGCAATATCAGGAATGAGTTGATTCAACTGGCGGATGTAGCCAATGGCCGCTGAGCTTATCAGGTGATGCAATCGGTCGGCATTGGGAACATTGTCCAGCAACTCCTGAAAAGTACTGTACTTACCTTGTTGATTATAGTATTGAGCCTGCATGAAGAATTCCTGGTATGTATCGTCGAATACGTATTTATCCCAAAGCTTCTGCGAGGCTGCGTCAATGATTTTCCGGTAACATAACCGGATGATACCCTTGGCCATATATTTTTCAAAGACGTTTAGGGTACAGGGATCACGGTTGGCTAACATAAACATTCCCAGCGCACCAACTAGCCGTAAGCCCTGTTTCGTAAACTGAAAACAGAATTATGCGTTTACCACAATGGTATGGGTTAAGGTATATCCCCCCGAAAGACTACCAGCTACAGTAGCTAGTTCAGTGGTAAAACCATCGCTAAATACGTTGTCGTTTTCGTTCTTGGTATCCTGAGCTCCCTTCGTATAGCCATACGACTGAGCCGTTGTATAAACCGTGTTTGTAATATCGTACGGGAAAGCAATCTGAGTCACCAGCAACGACTTACCCGATGAATTGTAAATGTGGACATGAATATGCGGTGCCCGACCTGAATACCAGCCTGGAAAAATTGAGGTAAACGAAACCAGTCCGTTGGCATCGGTTGTCTGGCGGCCCCGTAAGAAATCGACCGTCGTAAGGTTCACACTCTGCATACCCGAGCCGCCGTATTCCGAGTAATACCCATCTTTATCACAATGCCAGATATCGACCAAAGCCCCAGATAAAGCCGCACAACTACTGCTGGCATTTTTGATGGTAATATTGACCGTAAAGGCTACGCCGGTTCGGTCGTCACGAATATCCTTGCGGACAAAATTGGCCGGGCTTTTGGTGGGAAAGGGGCCTTCGGTTTCGGATGGCGTTACTGAACAGTTACTGCTCGAACTACCATTTGTTGATCCGGTTGAGGTCGTCGTTCCGGTAGTGGTTGTTGGGTCAACTTCTGTTTTAGAACATCCGCCAACAAGCGGTGCAACAGTGGCTATACCTAACAGGCTTCCAAAACCTCGTTTCAAAAATTCTTTACGTTCCATGGTTAAACGACTAGTCTGAGTGAGAAATATGAAGGGTTAATAGCAAATGAGTTTAGTTCGGCAACACCTTAATCTAGAGATGCTTGATGCCCAGGATTGGTGACGTCGCGGGTAGCCTCTTTAAATTCCCGTATACCTTGACCTAAGCCACGAGCCAGCTCAGGAAGTTTTTTTGCCCCGAAAAAAAGGAGTATCGCACACAGGGTCAGAACGATCTCAGACGTGCCTAAGCCAAACATAATTTTGACGTTTTGAAAAATAGATTAGATGTTTATTGTTTCTAAATCTATTATCGCCAAAATCCCTTATTTCGTTGCACGAGAGGTTAACTTGTAGGTAAATAGACGGAATGTGTCGGTGAATGAATAATTGAATCCGAGAACTGACCTTATTTCCCGAACCGATTTAAGAATTCGGCTTCATAGCTGGCGCCAACCGGAACTTCACGGCTGGCAATAAATAGGGTTTTATTGCGAACCGCTTCGATCCGGTTCAGGGGTACAATGTACGACCGATGCACACGCATGAAGTTGGCATTGACCAGCCGTTCCTGCATGGCTTTCATCGTCATTCGGGCAACGATGGGGCGGGGGCCATGAGGACTATTGGGATCAAGATGGATTTTAAGGTAATCGTCCAGACCTTCGATAAACAGAATATCGGCCAGGGCTAATTTGTGAAGTGTATAGTCGGCCCGAACGTACACATAGGAATCTAATGACGAATCGTCACGTTGCTGCCAGCGATAAAAGTCCGCTGCTTTATTGGCTGCCTGTAAAAAACGCTCAAACGTAAATGGTTTGAGTAAGTAATCGACAGCGTTGAGCGTAAACCCTTCCACAGCATATTCGGCATAAGCCGTTGTAAAAATAACCATCGGTAGCTGCGACGAAGCAGACGTTGGACTGATCGCTCTGTAGAAGTCAATACCGGATATCGATGGCATGTTGATATCCAGAAACAACAGATCGGTTTGAACCTGGTTCAGATGGCGCAGTGCTTCATCGGTTCGCGTAAATGTTTTTGATAAATCGATAAAATCGACCTGCTGGCAAAAGTGGCTGAGTATCCGTAGAGCAGGTGGCTCATCGTCTAAAGCAATGGCGCGGATCATGCTAAGGTCAGGGATAAATCGACGGTAAAGGTAGTTGACGTGTCGTGGATAACGAGCTGGTGACGGTCGGGATAGAGCAACTGCAAACGAGCCTTTGTATTGGACAACCCTATGCCACTGGCAACAGCTGTGGGCTGGAAAACCCTGACTTTTTTATTGAAAACGTGGCAGGTCAGTTCAGAATCCTGAATGGTAATCGCAACGGTGATGGTCGAATGTTCTTCAGGACTAACGCCATATTTGAAGGCATTTTCGATGAACGAGATCAGTAAAAGCGGTACGATTTGTTTGCCATTCGCTCTTCCCTCCACGGTGTAGTCAATATGAACCGTATCGCCCAGTCGTAATTTTTGCAGGGCAATGTATTGGTCAATATAGGCTAGTTCATTTTGCAGCGAAACCTGTTCTTTCTGGGATTCCTGAATCACATAGCGAAGGAACGAGGAAAGTTTTACGATGGCATCGGCTGTTTGGGGTGACTCGACAATGGCCAGCGAATAGATGCTGTTGAGTGTATTGAACAGAAAATGCGGGTTAATCTGTGCTTTCAGATAGGAGAGTTCCGTCTGAATTTTTTCTCGTTCAGTTTCTTGCCAGCGCGTATTCACTCGAATCACAATTGCCATCAGAAACCCCGCCATAGTTAGAAAAAACGTTTGGTTCAATTCTGAGGGGCCAGGTCGCCTGGGTGTTTGTTGTGAGGGGCGAGAGCCAGGTGGAGGCAATGGAGGGCGCATTGACGGGAAAGGGGATGGGGCTTCCATCGGACGAGGTGGTGGATTATCACGATATGGCGTATAGTAGCCCGTAGGTGTTGGGCTTGTACCCTGTCGGTTTACAATCACCAGCATGCTTTCAATGAGTAAGAAACAGCCCAATGCCGTCAAACCATATAGACCATACTGTTTACGAAAGAAAAACCGGGGAATCAGGATAAAATAATTCGTGTAAAAAAAAACGATGGTCAGCAGGTAGGAAAGTACGTTACGCCGTTCATGTGCATCGTAAGGCAGATCGGCCAGTCTGGCAAACCCATCTTCGGCAAACAGATAGGGGAGGGCCAGAAAAATCAGGCAGCCAAGGATATGAAGGAGACTGGTCGAAATCCGCTTATTCATGCTCGGAAATTACAACCGTATCGACAAACTCCATGGATGAGAAGCGGACTTTGGGACGAACAGGCAGAATGTGTAGGTGAATGAATTGATTCCCTACAGAACGCGATTCGAGTTTTCGCTAACGAATGCGCCCCAGGCCCCTTTTTTCGTTTTCTTATTCGATACAAGGGGTAGAGCATTGGCATGGAAATGATGGCAAACCGCAATGGCAAGTGCATCGGTGGCGTCGAAAAATTGAGGGTCTAGTTGCTGGTTCAGCAGATGCCCAACCATATGGGCGACCTGATCTTTCGTAGCATTTCCATTGCCCGTTACCGATTGCTTAATCCGTCGGGGGGCGTACTCCACAATCGGAATGTTGCGGGAGAGAGCCGCAGCCATCACTACCCCCTGCGCCCGACCCAGCTTTAGCATGGCCTGAACATTCTTACCAAAAAACGGATCTTCAATTGCCATCTCGTCGGGGTGGTATTCGTCGATCAGCCGGAGAATGGTTTCGTAGAGTTTCTGGAGCTTCAGTTGGTAAGTGCTATATTTGCTGAGTTGAACCACGCCATACTGAATCATGGTCATGTTCCCACCGGCTACTGAAATAATGCCATATCCGGCTACCTGGGTACCTGGGTCAACGCCCAATATTATTTTCTCAGACGGAGAAGATTCTGGGCTGACTTGTTTCGATGGGATAGCAGAATTGGCAGTAGTACTCATGATTGGGCGTAGGCTCTCTTACAAAGTAACGTGTTCTCCTCTGTTTTGTCGCTGAAACCCGATAAAAAAATCATCTTTTTTGCTAAACTCTTCGTCTTAGGAGGGCTGGTTGCCTATGTTGGCTATGTTTTGCGCCAACAGCCCTTTGATTGGCGCACGGTGTATACGCAGTTCAAAACGGTTCATCATCCTGCGTGGTGGCTGGCGGGA
The DNA here is from genome assembly GCF_001898575.1 of Spirosoma sp. 48-14. Lineage (GTDB taxonomy): Bacteria > Bacteroidota > Bacteroidia > Cytophagales > Spirosomataceae > Spirosoma. The sequence goes on along the minus strand of NZ_MKUD01000072.1, from coordinate 236,046 downwards.
CTTGTGTTGCTGATACCCGTAAACTGGGGCCTGGAAGCGTTAAAATGGTATATATTACTACAACGAGTCGAGCGCACGACCTACTGGGCAGCTTTTCAGGGAGTATTGGCTGGCGTAGCGTTGGGCTTTGCGCTGCCCGCTCAACTGGGTGATACAGCCGGAAGGGTGCTATCGCTACGTTCGGGTGAGCGAGGGGCAGCCATTGGCGCGTCGCTCGTATCAGGTGGTATGCAGTTCTACGTGGCCTTGGTTGCGGGTGCAATAGCCTGGGCCTACCATCTGAGTATTGTGGTGGATCGGAATACGATGGCTGGTCGTTGGCTTTTATTCCTGTTATTAAGTTTGGCCGTTAGTGGTGTATTACTAGGCTTAGTACGGCAAAGGCTGGTTCGCTGGCTGTCGGGCCGACAAGGGATTGACCGTTGGGCGAAGTACTGGAATGTATCTGGACTTTATTCCGACCGTGAAATTGGCTTGGCACTTACGGCTGCAACCTTGCGCTATGGTCTATTCTCGGTACAATTTTACCTGGCTATGCGGGCTGTAGGCATTCAATTGCCCGTTGCTATTTCGGCATCGGGCATTGGGCTGGTCTTTCTAGTAAAAACCATAACGCCAGCGTTCAATTTGCTGAGCGATCTTGGCGTTCGGGAAGCGGCTTCCTTATGGGTATTTGCTCCATTCGGGCTTCCGACTGCCGTACTCCTTACAGCCACACTACTACTCTGGTTTTCCAATATACTGATACCTGTTCTCGTTGGTTTAATTTGGGTCTGGAAACTAAGAATACGTTGGCCATAAAACGAATATGACATAAAATAGCCAACTAGCAATTTGTAAATGACAGCCTTTTTATTGATATGTAGCGGCTTGTATGCCCTCTTTACAGTAACACTCTGGGTCGTATGGCTACGTATGCCTATCAGGGATGATACTATGTATAGGTCCGATGGGCCAATGATTTCTGTAATCGTGCCGGTGCGTAACGAAGCTGATTCCATTTTTCAGTTATTAACCGATTTAAATCAGCAATCTTACCGACAATTTGAAGTAATTATTGCTGACGACGCATCGACCGACAATACAGCGGCTATTGTTCAGTCCTATACAAAAACGGCTACGTACCCCTTACGATTATTGTTGCTAAAGGATGAACGAACAGCTTCGCCCAAAAAACGGGCTATAGCACAAAGTATTTCCCTAGCTGAAGGTAAACTAATTGTTACGACCGACGGGGATTGTCGGGTTGCTAAAAACTGGCTGGCTGCTATCGCTGATTTCTACGGTAAGACAGGCGCCCGACTCATTTCCGGTCCGGTAACGTTTACATCTGAACGTTCTGTGTTTGATGCAGTACAAACCGTTGAATTTGCAAGTTTGATTGGAACAGGAGCGTGTACAATGGCAATAAAGTTTCCAACTATGTGCAACGGAGCAAATTTGTGCTATGAAAAGGACGCGTTTACAGAAGTAGGTGGCTTTGTGGGAGTTGACCACCTGGCATCGGGCGACGACGAATTTCTGATGCATAAAATAGCGGTTCAATTTCCCGATGGCGTACAATTTTTAAAAAGCGCTGAAGCAATTGTCCGGACTAAATCGCATCGTACAATCCGGGGATTTTATAATCAGCGCAGGCGATGGGCGAGCAAATGGCGAGCGTACCAAAGCTATTGGCCTTCGGCTCTGGCCGTATTTATTTTTCTGAGTAATGCGGCTCCAGTAATCGGTATAGCAGGCTGGTTGGGTAATTACTGGAGTGGTGCGGTTACGCTACTTATGGTTGGATTAAAGGTAATCCCTGAGTTCGTATTTTTGCTGCAAGTTCTCGTTTTTCTACAAAAGCGAAAAATGGTGGTGGCCATACCGTTTACGCAATTGATTTATCCTTTTTATGTTTTGTTTTTTGGGTTGGCGGCACAATCAACTGGCTATACCTGGAAAGGTCGCAGGCTTAAATGATAGGAGCGTCCATGACCTACTCATAATGGTAGGGCTATATACTGAATTTAGTACAATTTTTTCGCTTGGTAACACTCAATTAACTTGCCTCAATTTGTGATGCACCGTACCCTTGTAACCTGTCTGAATAAAGTCACCCGGGCAAGTGATTTAACCCTTAAGTACTTGCGTGCTGTTCGCGAGAAACAATTTGAACGACAGCTCAGGCGCGTAGGCGAGTTTAGCTATACCTCCGATTGGACTAGTTATAACTACAGTAACTGGGAAACTTGGTTTGTACCGTATCGCGGTCAACCCAATCTGCACATACTTGAAATTGGTAGCTTTGAAGGGCGCTCGGCCGTATGGTTTCTGGAAAATGTATTGACCCATCCTGGTGCTCAGCTTGTTTGTGTTGATCCAATGCCCTGGCCAGTTAATCCACCCCGCCCCCGGTTCATGCACAATATTCAACGAACAGGCAGAGCTTCGCAGGTGACACTCATCCAGGAACGCTCAGAAATTGCCCTAACTCAACTACTACCTGCGAGCTTCGACATCATTTACATCGACGGAGCCCACGATGCGATCAACGTATTAGCTGATGGGATATATAGCTGGGAGCTACTCAAAGTTGGAGGACTAATGCTATTTGACGATTATTTATGGGAGCCAGATAAGCCTGAACACAGCCGTTGCCAGCGAGCCATCGATTTATTACTGAAGCACTTCGGCGATCGGAAAACCTTGATCCATCAGGGATATCAGGCATTGATTCGGAAAGAAGCAGAGTAATGAGATGGTTTCTGGCATGCGCTTGCACGAATCAACCGGACGGCTCTTTACTGGTCAAGAATTAGAATGATGGGTGCAACAAAACAAAAATCTTAACGTAATGGTATATACTTGCAATGTATTTCGATAGCCAGGGGTTATATCTTTAGTAAGTTGTTCAGTTAAGTGATTGAAGTATATCGGTAATCGCTTTATAACCAGTTTGATAGCTATATTTTATGCTTTTTCTGCATAAATCAAATTTCCTGCTCCGTACAGTCTACCCTGAGTGCTGGTGGCGGATTGGCGATGAAACAGACCCTACAATTTACCTGACATTCGACGATGGGCCGATCCCTGATGTAACCGAATTTGTGCTGGAGCAACTGGATAAATTTTCGGCTCAGGCTACGTTTTTTTGCATTGGTGATAATGTACGTAAACATCGCGATGTACTCTACAAAGTGCTGGAAGCGGGCCACATGGTTGGCAATCATACATTTAACCACCTCAATGGCTGGCGAACCGACGATGCGGCCTATCTGGAGAATATTCAGAGATGTCAGACTGAGCTAGGTGTTGAAACGTCCTTATTCCGACCCCCTTATGGTCGTATTAAAAAGACGCAGGCTGCTGAAGTCATGGAGCATTATTCGATTGTGATGTGGGACGTGCTAACGGGCGATTTTGACCGTAAACTGCCTGCGGATATATGCCTCCGAAAAACAATTCAGTACACAAAACCCGGCTCGATTGTCGTTTTTCACGATAGCCTGAAAGCCTGGCCAACCATGCGTTATGTGTTGCCCCAGGTTCTGGCTCATTTTACCGAACGAGGTTTTACATTCCGGGCTGTTCCCCAACCTGTTTATGCTGGATACTAACCAGCTACATTTCACCAATCCATTAGTGAGTATTCTGATTGCAGCACGCAATGAAGAATCAACGATACTTACGTGCCTGAAAGCCATTGATGAACTGGACAAACCAGAAGGTGAGGTCGAAGTACTGATTGGGAATGATCTATCGACAGACCGTACCGCAGAACTTGTGGTCGAATTCATTCAGGAGCGCCCCGCATTTAAACTTCTATCGATTACCGAATCAAACGCTGGGTTACGGGGTAAGGCGAATGTCCTGGCGCAACTAGCAAACTATGCAAGAGGTCAGTACCTGTTTTTTACGGATGCTGATACGCAGGTGCCCAAGAGTTGGTTACGGGCTATGATCCCGTATATGGTCGGGCAAACGGGCATTGTTACAGGCGTTACATTGCCAGATGGACCAACTGACTTTCATAAAGTCCAGAGTCTCGACTGGTTATATAATCTGACGCTGGCTCATTTGCTGGCGGGGTTCGGAATTCCAGTCACGGCCATGGGAAATAATATGTTGGTGAGTCGTCGGGCATATGAAGCCGTTGGCGGGTATGCGTCACTGCCCTTCTCAATCACTGAGGATTACGCCTTATTCCGGGCAATTGTACAGCGTGGCTTCGAATTTCAGAATGTATTGAGTGAACAGGTACTGGCTCATACAAAGCCTGTTGATTCATGGTTTGCCTGGTTGCAGCAGCGGAAACGCTGGATGCATGGGGCAATGGAGTTGCCTGTTTGGATCGTATTTGCACTTCATTGCCAATATCTTGCGTTGCCATTGCTTGTGGTAATAGGCATTGTATCTCCCTTAGTAGCGGTTGCCTTGTATGGTATTCGTTTGTTGATTCAGTCAATCGTACTTTCTATTGGGTTAAGCCGACTCCGGCAAACCAAGTTGGGTCGTTACGCGTTGCTTTTTGAAATGTACCAACTCGTTATGGGGCCATTAGCCGTCATTTATTATTGGCTTCCGACTAAAATTGATTGGAAAGGACGGAAATATTAAGTGAACCGTGAAAGACGTAAACCTGTTGGTTTAATTCCGGTTCACGCGCCATACCAGTTATACCGCTAGGCTATGATGCTCATTGATACACACGCACACATATACGACACACAATTTGCCGACGATCAGGAGTCGATGCTCCAGCAGGCTGAATCACAACAGGTTAGCCAGATCTGGATGCCGAACTGCGCCAGCGAAACGATAGCGGATATGATGTCCCTTGCCGATCAGTACCCAGATCGTTGTCTGCCCATGATGGGCTTACATCCGGCTTATGTCAACGAAACAGTAGACGCCGAACTATCGACCGTAGAAGATCAACTTAACCGGCATCCGTTTATGGCCGTCGGGGAGATTGGACTTGATTTCTATTGGGATATGTCGTTCGTCGATCAGCAGTTCATGGCGTTTGAAACGCAACTGCGCTGGGCTGCTGCTCAACAATTACCCGTTTCGATGCACACCCGATCAGGACATGATCGGAACGCATTTGCCGAAGCGGCTGACCTGATCGAAAAACTGGCTTTGCCTGGGTTGACGGGTATTTTCCATTGTTTTGTAGGAACGCTTGACGAGGCCAAACGCGCCATTGAACTTGGGTTTAAGCTAGGCATCGGAGGAGTGGCAACCTTCAAAAATGGAGGACTCGATAAAGTGTTGCCGCACATAGGGTTAGAACATCTGGTTCTGGAAACGGATGCGCCCTATTTGGCACCCGTTCCGTATCGGGGAAAGCGTAACGAACCGGCCTACATTCGGCTGATTGCGCAGCGTGTTGCCGATCTTAAGCAAGTCAGCATTGATGATGTTGCTCGACATACGACCACAAATGCACTGGGATTGCTGCCTGCCCTCTATGCGAATTTGCTGCCAGGGTAAACACAATTAACAAGCACGCATAGAATTTATTATACGTTTTACATTCCTTTTAATGGCTTATCGAATCATTCAGGTTAACCCAACAGCGACAACTAATTCACGAATATCGGTACTGGTCATATATACAGGCGGTACGTTTGGAATGGTCTATGAACCGCAGGCCGGGCAGCTCATTCCGTTCGATTTTGAGCGGGTGCTGGATCGACTCCCCGAACTAAACCGGCTCAACTTTGCCATCAGTCTGCTTACGTTGCATGAGATTATCGACTCATCCAATATGAAACCCGCAGTTTGGATTGAACTGGCGCAAATCATTCAGGATAACTATACCCAATACGACAGCTTTGTCATCTTGCATGGTACGGATACCATGTCGTTTACGGCATCGGCACTGAGTTTTATGCTGGAAGGTCTGGCTAAGCCAGTTATTCTGACAGGAGCGCAATTGCCAATTGGTGTGGCCCGGAGTGATGCGCGGGAGAATTTTATTACAGCCCTTGAAATAGCAGCGGCTACCGAAGCCAATCGGCCAATTGTTCCCGAAGTGTGTGTCTATTTCAATTCGCTGCTATTGCGGGGTAACCGCTCTACGAAGCGGGAGAGTGTTCAATTCAATGCATTTACATCCGAGAATTACCCAAATTTGGCCAATGCGGGCGTAAGTATTGACTATAATCGCCCTTTTATTCGTTCTTACCTACCCAATGAGACGTTAAAAATACATAGCGTACTTAATCCGAATGTAACTATCCTGAAACTTTTTCCGGGTATTACGCAGGCCGTTGTAGAATCGATTACAAATATCCCCAGCCTACGGGGTATTGTTCTGGAAACCTTTGGGGCTGGCAATGCACCTACCGACACCTGGTTTTTGAATGCTCTTAAAGCAGCAGTTGATCGTGGAGTGTTGATATTCAATGTATCGCAATGTGAGGGGGGGCGTGTTACCCAGGGACAATACCAAACCAGTAAACACTTATTACAGATTGGAGTAGTGAGTGGGGCTGATATTACAACTGAAGCCGCTATAACCAAATTGATGGTTTTGCTGGGTCGCGAACCAGGGGCTGGACAGAATGATCTACTACGATTACAAACATTACTGGCACAGCCAATTAGCGGTGAAATGAGCGCATAGACCATAAAATGGGAGGTTTTTTTACAGCAAGATCTTGCGTTATTAGTAAAAAACATGCACCTTTGCACTCCGAAATATGGGGCCACCCTAATCAACAATAGAGAGCTGCCGGAGTGGTCGAACGGGTCTGATTCGAAATCAGAAGTACTCGCAAGGGTACCGGGGGTTCGAATCCCTCGCTCTCTGCATTTTTCGTCGTCAGTCATTAGTCAGGAGTCGTTAAGTAGTGTACTGACGACTGGCTACTATCGACTGACGACTTTCTTTAGAGAGGTGTCCGAGTGGTTGAAGGAGCACGCCTGGAAAGTGTGTATGCGGGCAACCGTATCGAGGGTTCGAATCCCTTCCTCTCTGCATAGTTACTAGTTCTTATTGCCAGGTGCCCGAAACAACCCGTTTCGGGCTTTTTTTTGCCTCTTTTGCTCCCTTATCCCCTTGACTTGTCGCTGGGTAGAACCCCTAAAGCTTGGTAGTACCACTATATTAAAAACTGATCACTAGATGAAACCCGTCTTTTCTAAGGGATAGGATTTAAGCAGGAAATTAGGCCTGAATGGTAAAACCTTCCCAAATCAAGTTGATTTCGCTGATTGGTTCTTCGCTTGTTCAAAATGGGATTCCATCAAGTTCACGGATTAAGCTGAAACGGGTTATGTTACTTTGGTGCTTTAGTTCGTTGAATTAGTAAAGTGGTATTTCGATAAAACAGCGACTGATTTTGCTTTTTTTGGTCTGAAATATTGACCATTTACTTAATAAATAGTCATAAGTGAACATTTACCCTTTATGTATTGTGATAATATTAGAAAAAATTGAATTATTGGTTGTTTGTTAAATTGAATGTTTGCCATGCACTTCTTTCATACGTCAGCAAGATACTGCTTCACAAGGCCCGTTAGTTCGACAGGTACACTTTGGACCGGTTATGGGGGCTGGCTCTACCGAATCTGTTCATTTGCACTCATTAAATATAACCACCGTCGTAAAACTCATTTGCTTCGAACCACCTGCTATACTAAGCGGTGGAATGATGATTTATACCAAAGCCAACCCGTTCCATCCCGTCGTATACGCTTCAGGAAAGCGATTTGGCATTGGGAACGGCTCGATGAAACACTACAGATTCGTCGAATCTATCGATTAGCTGCTTAATCAGCACGCATTCAGATAAGTAGATAAGCATATAGGGAGGTGTAGCGGCAGGAGGAAGACAAGAAACAGTTCTATGCTATTAGTAGGGTTAAAGGCTGTTTGCCGATTAATCAACTCATAGTTTTTAATTGCCTTGCTCGGTATACTTTAAGTATATTTCAGCTCACAACCTGTACTTACTTAAAATGGCTATTCGATCTCTCCTGCTTGCTGCTATGGGGATAGTTGCCCCTTTTTTATTATTGTTTTGGCGTAAATTGACTTTTAGAAATCGGTGCCCAGTTTGTGGCGACAAATATCAAGATCGCGTGAATCGACCTAGGTGGTTGAAAAAGAACTTTGGCTTTTTACCTCTTAAAGCGTATCACTGTAAGGCCTGTAATCACTATTACTATTTGATCAAATAGGCAGCACCTCCTCACTATGAAGTTCAATCTTTCCCGCGGTCTTTCTTTGGCGTTTCTGTTTGCTGCGATCATTAGCTTTGGCCTGTGCCAGTACTTGCTTTATTATTTAAATAACCCGTATGCTTTTGTGGTCTTTGGCCTCTCGATTGTTTGCACCCTTATCGGTATTGGGTTATCTCGAAATATCAAGTAAAATTTAGATTTCTGAAGTAGGCCGGACCGACCTCAATCTGCCATTAAATAATTTGACTTTGCAAATGATTGCGATTTCATTTTTCGGCAGGGGCTAATTCTATAATTCTGCCGACTGGACTAGTAGATAAACCAGTCCGGTATGCTATACTTTTAATGAACACAACGATTGTTTGCATCTACAATAGAGTAATATCGAAAAGTCTACCTCAAACGGGGGATGGGCTTATCGGTAATGCTACAAACCCAAAACATAGGGCAACATGATTGACCGGCAATAGTTCGGACTAAAAATACTCGATGATGAGCATTGAGATTGCTCATTTAAGCAAAGTTGCACAGTAATCTTTACTTAAATCTTTTATAGCAAGGATTACAAACTTTAGTCTATCTAGTTTACACCAATCCTTCGCACTATGGCTTTAACAAAACAAAGGCGCTCCTTTTACAACTTGTAAAAGGAGCGCCTTTGTTTTGTTAACTTACTTACATCCCAGCTCTTTTTAAAAAGTCTGGATGAACTTCATTAAGACTGTCCAGAAAAATTTTGTTTCTTTTGGAAAATTGCTGTCTGTCACTTTGCATCAAGTTTGGCTGAATGTTGGATGTCCGCTCGCTTTGATTCGTCTGACTAACCCGGAAGCTAATGAACATACACACGACCAATACACTAGTCATTAAGGATAAATACAAGTTTTTATTCATGATGGATTCAATAAAAAATCTAAGTTAGTCATATTATAGTGTATTTTTATCTGTTAATGCATTTACTCGTCCAGTATTATTGATCAGCGCAATCGGTAGGCAATTTTGGCTGGAATGATTTATTCTGATCAAAATACTACCAAGTGTAAGCGCATGCTAACCTTATACAGTAGCCTAATTCATCGGTAATTACCTACCTTTGTCTTGGTTACCAGGCAATTGTGAGATAAGCCTTCTGGGTAATTTAGGTTGGTCAGAAGTCAGACTGGTAAATACATTGTATTAAGTAGGATGAAGGGTAGAGCGTTAAGCGCTCACTAGCTGATCATCTGTCCCTTCAAAAGCGAGTAGATACTTGTCAGAGTTGTTTGCTTACAATAATAGCATGATTACCAATGTCCAGCACGCAACAGAGAAGGTGAGCACGGCTAGGCTGATACCGGCACTGATTAGAGTACGATTATTCATAACCTGTTTCTTTCAATTAGCGTGCCAAATTTTTCAGCAAGGGGGCGGGATGGAAAATACGGTTGAGATAGGTTAGGGAACTGCAACACAATACATGCCGATGTGGTTAGAACAGGAAACACAAATCCCTTACTATATGTGGCAGGAACAAAATAACCAGCTTACCCGTGATTTTCAGTTTGCTACCTTCAATGAAGCATTCGCCTTCATGACCCGTGTGGCACTAATAGCCGAAAAAATGGACCATCATCCCTGGTGGTCAAATGTATATAATCAAGTGTCTATTAAGCTATCTACCCATGACGCCGGTGATAAAGTGACGGAGAAAGATCATAAACTGGCTGCCGCAATTGATGAAATTTTAAAGGCGAAAGCGTAAAAGAGTGAATAAAGCGTCTGAAATTCGCGCTTTATTCGTAAGCACTGCTTCGGCGGCTCTATTTCGCTTTGTATGAAACTGTACCTTGTGCCTACTCCTATCGGTAATCTAGACGATATTACCCTTCGGGCTATAAAGATTCTCCAGAGTGTCGATGCGATTCTGGCCGAAGATACGCGAACATCCGGTGTGTTGCTCAAACACCTGGCTATCAGTAAACCGCTTCATAGTTACCATATTTTTAATGAACACCAGACGGTTCAGCGTTTGATCAATCAATTGAAAGATGGAAAAACACTCGCTCTGGTTTCGGATGCGGGTACACCCGGTATTTCTGACCCCGGCTTTTTATTGGTTCGGGAGTGTATTAAAAACGATATTCCGGTTGAATGTCTGCCAGGTCCCACAGCCTTTGTCCCTGCCCTGGTTAACTCGGGTTTGCCCAATGACCGCTTTACATTTGAAGGATTTTTGCCCCACAAAAAAGGCCGCCAGACGCGTCTGATGGAATTAGTCGAGGAAGAGCGTACAATGGTATTCTATGAGTCGCCCCATCGACTGCTTAAAACGCTTCAGCAGTTTGCTGACGTATTAGGCCCGGATCGACCCGCTAGTGTTTCGCGCGAACTCACAAAATTGTTCGAGGAAAACCGACGTGGCACATTGTCTGAACTTATTGCGTATTTTGCCCAAAAAACGGTAAAAGGTGAGATTGTTATTTGCATTCAGGGAGGAGAGGGGAAGAAGGGAGAAAAAAGACGAAAAGAGCGTTCGAGCGAATTTGAGGACAATGAAGACGATGAATAATTGGGTGGTGGGCGATGAGCAACAGCCCGGAAATCGAAGCGCAACGCGGTTTGTGAGCCTACTAGTGGTTCTATTCCTTATCGTCAATCTCCATTCGTCTTCGCTTGCCCAGCAGTTAACACCTTCCTCACGGGTAAGCCTGATAACCTATGGGCCGGGCGATGACGACATTTCGTCGTCGTTTGGCCATACCGAAATCCGGATTATTGACCCGGCGCTTGGCCTCGATCGGGACTATAGTTATGGAGGGTTCGATTATAGAGCTGATTATTTTATTCTGAAATTTTTACGGGGTACGTTGCCGTATTTTCTGTCGGTTCACAATTTGTATCAGGTAATGTACTATTACCAGCAGACAAACCGCAGTATACGTGAACAACAGTTGGCGCTCTCACTCACGCAGCGTCAGAAGTTATTTTCCGCCCTGGAAACGAATTATTTGCCCGAAAACCGGGAGTATCGTTACAAATTTTATTACGACAACTGCGCGACTCGCCCTCGCGATATGATTGTTGAAGCCTGTGGCGATAGCCTTTCTATCCCATCACGTTCACGCATGACCGGTAAATCGTATCGGGACTGGATGAATGACTATTTGAACGCGAAGCCCTGGTACCAACTCGGGATGAATCTGGCAATTGGCTGGCCGGCAAATGAACAGACCGACGGCTGGCGGGCCATGTACCTGCCCGATCAAGTCCATGATCAGTTAGCCAAATCCACGATAAAACTTGCCAATGGACAGATTGTACCGTTTGTGCAGGGCGATCAAACCCTCTTTGCAGCCCAGAACGTTTTCCGTAAGCAGGTTCCTATTTTCCTCGACCCCGACGTTGTTTTTACGGTTCTGGGGGTTTTGATCGCTGTCTTTACGATCCGTCGATATGTTGTAGCCGGTAAGGTTGATCGCTGGCTCGATCGGTTGCTGTTTACGGTATCGGGTTTTCTGGGCTGGTTTCTGCTGCTGCTATGGCTCATACGAGACGATGGCGTTACGGGCTGGAATCCAACGCTATTGTATCTGATGCCGCTCCATCTGCCACTCATCTACTGGGCAACAGGGGCAAACACAACTGCCCATCGCCGGACATTCTATTTTGGCGGTACAGCCCTGCTGATTGTACTGGGCATCTTTTTATCGAAGATTCCGGGTAGTTTCGATGTGGTTTTTCCCCTTACGTTGCTCATTCGCTGCGTTGTAAATATGCAACCTGTTCGGGAGGCATACCGTACACCTGCCCGGATTGAGCAATAACAGGTAGTTAAATTTAGGGAAGATGCTGCTTTACCGTTTACGATAGCCTTTTCCGGTGGCTTTCCTTTAAGCTCTCCACTACCGATATCGTAAACCGTATTCCTGCTTTTGTATATGAAAAAACTGCTTCTTCCTGGCTTACTCCTGATTTGGTTTACCAACGTGTTGGCACAGCCTTCCGAGCGCGTTGTTAAAGTATTGATTACCCCCGATCATGCCAACTGGCTGTATAAAATTGGTGAACCTGTCAAATTCAATGTATCCGTTTATCGGAATAACGTTCTGCTTAAAGGTGTCAAGCTTCGTTATGAGATCGGGCCGGAAAAGATGGAGCCGACAAAAAAGGAAACGCTGACCCTAAAAGACGGAACGTTGGCCCTGGATGGTGGATCGATGAAAACGGCTGGATTTCTACGCTGTGTTGCAACGGCCGAAGTAGATGGCAAAGAGTATAAAGGATTGACAACAGCAGGTGTTGAGCCGCAGACGATCAAACCCACGGTCGACAACCCGGCTGATTTTAAAACGTTCTGGGATAATGCCAAAGCCGATCTGGCTAAAATTCCAATGGATGCCCGGATGACGCTCTTACCGGAACGCTGTACAGAGCTAACCAATGTGTATCACGTCAGCCTTCAGAATATCAACAGCTCGCGGTTCTATGGGATTCTGTGCGTGCCGAAAAAAGAAGGCAAGTATCCCGCCATTCTGCGCGTACCGGGTGCCGGGGTTCGCCCGTACAACGGCATGATCGCAGAAGCGGACAAAGGATTTATTACGCTTGAGGTGGGGATACATGGGATTCCGGTTACGATGGACCCTAACGTTTACGTAGATCTTGCGCGTGGGGCATTGAATGGGTATCAGGCAGCTAATCTTGACGACCGCGACCGATATTACTACAAACGAGTGTATTTAGGGTGTGTTCGTTCGGTTGATTTTCTGACGAGTCTGCCCCAGTATGATGGACAAAATCTGGGCGTTACGGGAGGTAGTCAAGGAGGGGCCTTGTCGATCGTAACCGCTGGGCTCGACTCACGGGTAAAATGGTTAGGGGCTTACTACCCGGCACTTTGCGATGTTACGGGCTACCTGCATGGACGGGCAGGTGGATGGCCGCACTTGTTTGCAGGTAATGAACTGGCTTACAATAACAAACCCGATCGGATCAAAACAACGGGCTATTACGACGTTGTGAATTTTGCCAGGCTCGTGTCAATTCCCGGTCGGTATGCCTGGGGATTTAATGATGAAACCTGTCCACCTACGTCCATGTATGCAGCCTATAATGTCATTCCCGGCCCTAAAACTCTGGATACTGATTTTCTCGACACGGGCCATTGGACATACCCGGAAGAAACTGAGAAAATGATGAACTGGTTAATGGCTCAACTAAAAGGGTGGAAATAGTCCCCTTGATCCTGAGGGTAGTTCATCGCTTTTCTGTTAGATAATGGGGCAATCGCAACTAATCAACCTGGATTTGCGTAAATAGACGTATGCAACTATTCGTTAATACTAACCTTGATAATCGCTTAAAAGCTGAACTTCAACGTCAACTGCCATCGGATATAACCGCTGTCTTTCGGCAGGATGTACCAAAAGAAGAACAACAAAAGGCCTTTCAGTTGGCCGATTTTATCATGGGTAACCCCCCCGCAGCCTGGTTTGCAGAATCGCTTCCTAACATGAAGTTCTGGCAACTGGATTCGGCCGGGTTCGATGGGTATAAAAACGTCCAGCTGAATGCTGCTGTGGCCAATATGGGCGATTACTTTGCCTGGCCCTGCGCTGAAACCATGCTGGCTGGTATATTAGCCATCTACCGCTGTATTCCTGAGTTATCGGTTCTGCAAAGCTGCTCGGAATGGGTAGGAGCGCCGATTCGGGAACGGACAGGATTGCTGCGGCATAAACAGGTAGTGATTTTAGGCACGGGTACCATTGGGCAGGCCATGCGGCAAATGTTGTCGGGCTTTGCCTGCTCCATAAAAATGCTGGCACGTACGGACCCTCATGCTGATTTACATTCGGCAGACGATCTTAAAGCCGTTTTGCCACAAACGGATATCGTTATTAATTGCCTGCCGGGTACAGCTGCTGGTTTTTTTTCGGTTGATCTGATTCAGGCGATGAAACCTGGAAGTATGTATGCCAATGTAGGCCGGGGAAGCACAACCGATGAAGCTGCTCTGATCGATGCGTTACAATCAGGACAGTTAGGGAGTGCTGTATTGGACGTAACGGCCCAGGAACCCCTTTCTGGTGACAGCCCGCTCTGGACAATGCCAAATGTATTGCTGACACAGCATACGGGTGGTGGTCAACCGGATGAAGATGCTGGCAAGGTAACCCAGTTTCTGAAAAACCTGACGCGATTTCGGGCGGGTGAAGCCCTTGAAAATGCTGTAGACTTAGCTCGTGGGTATTGAGCCGACGGCATACTGTGATAAGGCGAATGAATGAACAAAGCCAACCCCAAAATCTGACTCGCCGGGAATTCATTCGCTCTGCTGGGGTGGCCGTGGCCCTGGGGGCTACCAATTCGAATTCGGTGGGGGTGCCACAATTAGTGAACCCGACCAGACGCTCTACGACCATCCGGGTCAGGCAGGTCGATTCAAATTTTGAGCGGGAGCCACTCAATCCGTATCGATTTAAGGGGAGTGCCATTACGGAAAGCTGGCAGGTAGCTTCATTGCTGGAAAGTGAGTCGGGCATTCGTAAAGTTGGGCTGTGTACGCAGGGTGTGCTCTGGTCCGATGCCAAGGTATTTGCAAACCATTCCGAACGGGCTGGTAATGCGCTCATGTATACCATCAGCGATCGGGCCCTGCAAATGCTGAAAGGGAATACGTTTACAGACCCCGTTACGTTGCTGGATAATCTCTTTCCTGAGGTATATGCCTATGCAAAAACTATCACCCGAAACCCGGACTTACGGAAAACGTTTGCGCTCAATGCACTCGTCAGTGTCGATAATGCCGCCTGGCTTCTGTATGCCCATGAAAACGGTCTGACGCGCTTCGATGATATTATTCCTGCTGCCTACAGACCGGGCTTGTCCTGTCATCATGAGAAAGTGGCCAGTATTCCATCGTTCAGTGTGGGAGCAACCGTAGAGAGCATCAAAAAAGCCGCTGATGAAGGGTATTTTATCTTAAAGCTAAAAACCGGAGCCGCTGGTACACAGGCCGACATGCTGGAAAAAGATCTGGCTTTTCTGACGGCAGTACATAAAGCCATTGGGCATTATGAAACGCCTTATACCCAAAGTGGTAAGATTCCCTATTACTTCGATGCCAACGGGCGGTATGAGAAGAAAGAGACCTTACTCCGCTTTCTGGACCATGCGCATAAAATTGGAGCATTTGACCAGATTGCCGTTATTGAAGAGCCATTTGATGAGCGAAACGAAGAATTTGTGGGGAATCTGGGTGTACGGATTGCCGCCGATGAGAGTGCGCATACCGTTGACGATGCCGCCATTCGTATTCAACAGGGCTATTCGGCAATTGCCGTTAAAGCGATTGCCAAGACCCTGAGTATGACAATGAAAACCGCTCAACTCGCCTTTGAGAAAAAGGTGCCCTGCTTTTGCGCTGACCTTACTGTAAATCCTATTCTGGTCGATTGGAATAAAAACGTAGCTGCCCGATTGCCATCTTTTCCGGGTATGTCCATCGGCTTGCAGGAAACGAATGGGCATCAATATTTTAAAAACTGGGAGAAACTGATGGCCTATCACCCTAAAGCAGGAGCCACCTGGACCCGAACCCAGCGAGGAGTATATCCGACCGATGCTTCCTTTTATGCCGAAAGCGGAGGTATATTTTTGTCGTCTTCCCACTACGATGGCCTGTTTCCTGCTTGACAGGAGAGCTTGTATGGACCGATTTTGGAGCCTGTACTGTTAAGCTGGTTAGCTGCGTGAGCTAATCATACCTGGTCAGTATTCGTTTGGGGTTAAGCGACCAGAAAATAATCGTTTTACGCGGCCTGAAGCCATTTTCTGAGAAAAATTTCGTATATTTAAGGAATCGAATACAACACCAATTGAACCCAATATCCACCTGTTTATTGGCTGGAATAATTCTCCATCATGTCAATGATAAATGAAGAAAATGAAGGATTAATGGACGATGATTCACAAGGATCCGATGCGGAAGCAACGGATAGTGGCATGGCTTTAACAGGCTCCATTGAACCAGAAAACCAACCTACGACTCCCTCCAGTGATGTTCTGCACGACCAGACGGTAGTGTCAGGGCTATATGAATCCTATTTTCTTGAATACGCTTCCTACGTTATCCTTGAACGGGCTGTTCCGGCGGTTGAAGATGGGTTGAAACCCGTTCAACGTCGGATACTGCACGCGCTGAAGGAAATGGACGATGGTCGATTTAATAAAGTAGCCAATGTGATCGGGCAAACCATGCAGTATCACCCCCATGGTGATGCCTCCATTGGCGAAGCGCTTGTCAATATTGGTCAAAAAGAACTTCTGTTCGATACGCAGGGAAGCTGGGGCGATGTTCGCACGGGCGATGGCGCTGCGGCCCCTCGGTATATTGAAGTGCGGCTCTCAAAATTTGCCTTGGATACCATCTATAACGATAAAACTACCGAGTGGCAGTTGTCGTACGATGGGCGTAAGCGGGAGCCGGTAACCTTACCCGTCAAGTTTCCTTTGCTGCTGGCGCAAGGAGTTGAAGGAATTGCCGTAGGGCTTTCGACCAAAATTCTTCCCCATAATTTCAATGAACTGGTTGAAGCGTCCATTCAGATTCTGAAAGATAAGCCGGTGTCGCTCTTTCCTG
Organism: Spirosoma sp. 48-14; assembly: GCF_001898575.1. Taxonomy (GTDB): domain Bacteria; phylum Bacteroidota; class Bacteroidia; order Cytophagales; family Spirosomataceae; genus Spirosoma. Next base: position 219,245 of record NZ_MKUD01000072.1, on the reverse strand, counting down.
ATTTCCAGACAGGAGGCCTCATCGACGTGAGCAACTACAACGATGGTCAACGTGGGGGCAAGGTTCGGGTTCGGGCGCGTATTGAAGAACTGGATAAGAAAACACTCGCTATTCGGGATGTGCCCTTTGGCGTCACCACATCGCAGCTTATCGACTCGATTGTTAAAGCTGCTGAATTGGGTAAAATCCGGATAAAGGCTCCAAGTCGGAATGTAGCGGCTGTGGTCGATAACACGGCTAGAGATGTTGAAATTCTGGTCCATCTGCAACCCGGTGTATCGCCCGATGTAACGATTGATGCATTATATGCCTTTACCGATTGCGAGGTGTCGATTTCGCCGAATGCCTGCGTGATTATTGGCGAGAAACCGCATTTCGTTAATGTAACTGACATCTTACGGGTCAATACGCACCAGACTGTACAGTTGCTGCAACGGGAGCTGGAAATTCGGCGTAGTGAGCTGATGGAACGGTTGCTGTACAGTTCACTCGAAAAGATCTTTATTGAAAATCGGATTTACCGCAAAATCGAGGAGTGCGAAACCTTCGAGGCCGTTCTGCAAACGATCGATAAAGCACTTAAACCCTTTAAAAAACAGTTTTATCGGGAAATTACCGAGGACGATCTTATCCGGCTCACAGAAATCAAGATCAAGCGTATTTCCAAATACGATGGTTTCAAAGCTGATGAGCTGATGCGTCGGTTAGAACAGGAGTTGGCCGAGACCGAAGATAACCTGGCGAATATTACCCGGTATGCCATTGCCTTTTATAAAGAGTTGCAGCGAAAGTATGGTAAAGGCCGTGAGCGCCGGACCGAAATTCGTAGTTTCAATACAATAGCGGCTAGCGTAGTGGCGGCTGCCAACCAGAAACTATATGTAGATCGTGAAGGAGGTTTTATAGGCTATGGCCTCAAGAAGGATGAGTACGTCAGCGACTGTTCCGATATCGACGATATTATCGTATTTCGTCGGGATGGGAAGTGCCTGGTGACGAAAGTTCAGGATAAGGTGTTTGTTGGAAAGGATATTGTGTATGTATCCGTCTTCAAAAAGGCTGACGAACGTAAGATTTACAATATAGCCTATCTGGATGGGAAGTCGGGCATCACCATGGTGAAACGATTCCCGGTTACGGGTGTTACTCGCGATCGTGAATACGACCTGACGATGGGTAACCCAAAGTCGAAGCTGACCTATTTTAGCGCGAACGATAATGGCGAAGCTGAGGTGATTACGATTAATCTGACTGCGCAGAGTTCGGCAAAAGTGAAACAGTTTGATTTCGATTTTGCCTCACTTTCGATAAAAAACCGCTCAGCGCAGGGGAATATATTGACAAAATATCCAGTCCGAAAAATTACCCAGAAAACGGGTGGCGTTTCGACGTTGGGTGGTGTCGATATCTGGTATGATGATCACCTCGGGCGGCTCAACCGTGACGAACGGGGACGGCTACTCGGGAATTTCGATGCCAAAGATAGTATCCTTGTGGTTTATAAAGATGGGCAGTATGAACTCACAACCTTTGATCTGACTAACCGATATGAGCCTTCCGACATTGCTGTTCTCATGAAATTTGATCCGGAAACGGTACTGTCGGCCGTGTATTTTGAGGCCAATCAAAAATCATGGTATGTGAAGCGATTTAAGGTGGAAACAACGTCGGTCGACAAGAAATTTAGTTTTATCGGCGATGTTAAAGGATCTAAGCTGCTGGCTATCAGCATAGATCGTTATCCACGAATCGAAATCATACATCAGGTGAAAGAGCGGGGCCCACAGGAAAAAATGGTACTTGAGCCCGAAGGTTTTATCGATGTTCGCGGCTGGAAAGCTTTAGGAAATAAGTTGCCGTTTGCGAAAGTGAAAGAGGTGAAATTGCTGGCTCCTAAAATTGTGAAAGAAGCGGTAAAGTCACCTGTTCAGATACTAGGGGAATCGACGGTTGAACCCGCTATTGTTGAGGATAAGGAGCCAGTACAGTTGGGACTGTTTTCCTGATTACCCGTTAGGGTTTCGATTGATTAACGAGCCATTGGAAACCTTAGCGGTGCAAAGAAAAGCAAATAATGATGGGAGCAAACGTATTAGGATTGCGGACAGTAATTTATGCTGCGCCGAATCTTACAGAAACGAAAGCTTGGTATACGAACGTTTAGGGGATTGCTCCCTATTTCGATGAGCCCTTTTATGTGGGCTTTACTGTCGGTGGATACGAACTCGGACTTGATCCCAATCTGCAACCGGCCCCAGGAGGTGCCTTGGCCTACTGGGGTGTTTCGGCTATAGAGGATAGCGTACAGCACTGGATTGATCTGGGCGCAACCCTGAAGACCGATATACAGGATGTGGGGGAAGGTATTAAGGTGGCGTCTGTTTGTGATCCATTTGGTAATGTGGTTGGACTAATTGAAAATCCACATTTTAAATTACCCTAAATGAATACGACCTTGGCTACAAACTACAGCGATGAGTTTCCGCATGAAGCGGTGGGCGTCCGTGTAGTAAAGCGGGTCATAAAAGGTGTTATTGCCGGTGCTTTTTTAGGGGCAATGGTCGTTTTGGTTTGTAATTGGTGGGTGGTCTATAATACTCGTAATCAGGTGTATTTTAACATTCATGAACTACCTGCCAACGATTATGGACTTGTGCTCGGTACGAGTAAATTTGTTCGGTCAGGTAAAGAAAACCTGTTCTTTCGCTATCGAATGGAAGCCACTGCGCGACTTTGGAAAGAAGGGAAAGTGAAGTACCTCATTCTGAGTGGCAACAACGATTCAGAATACTATAACGAACCAGCCGATATGAAGCGGGCGCTAATTCGACTGGGCGTTCCCCCGTCTGCTATGCTTCCCGATTATGCCGGGTACCGAACATTCGATTCGGTGGTGCGTTGTAAGGATTTTTTCAAGCAGCATAAAATCACGATTATTTCTCAAAACTTCCATAATGCCCGGGCACTTTACATTGGTAATCACGAAGGTATAGAAGCCATCGCTTTTGCCGCACAGGATGTGCCAGATGGCTACTCACTCCGTACACTGATCCGCGAATATCTGGCGCGCCCCTATGCGCTGCTTGATATTTATGTGTTCCGGCCACAACCTGAAAAAGGGAATGCCGAGCGGAAACGTAATTCGTAAAATGGATTTCGACATACGCTGCATAGTCTAATGAGCTACTTAGTGCTTCATAACCTCATAAGGCTGTGCAGCGTATGCCCTAATCAACTTTGTCAGTTATTGCCCGTTGGCAAAATACAGCCGCAAAACTTCGTCTGCAACCCGGAAATTCATCAGTCGGTTTAAATTGTAAGGCGAGTCTCCTACCTGAATATATTCATGGCCCAGAATCCATTGGGCACTTTGGGCATGCAGCTTTGAGTCGTGAAAACGATAAATCTGAATCTGTTTAATGTTCTGCTCTGTAAGTAGCGTTTGTATTTGATCTTTCATTTTTTGAGTGTCAAGGAGGAGGATAAGTGAGATAAAGCGGGCAAGGGTTTATAGTAACTCCGAATAATACTTGCCTTGGGCATGTCTGTATAGCCGCCTGGCCCGATCTCTGGCTCGTTGCAGGCGCATTTTCACCGACCCTACAGTTGATTGTTGATGAAGGGCAATGGCTTCAACCGATACGCCGTCGCAGTATTTGATGTACAGCAAATCGCGCTGGTGATCGGGTAAAAGAGACAGAACATGTTCCATCAGCATAGCGGCTGCGAAGGTTGTTTCCTGATTGTTAGTAAATAGGGTGTCATTGTCTCGTAAATAATGCTGCTGCATGGTCCGGTTACGTTGCTCCCTTCGAAGCTGGAGTGCACAAAAATTGGTCGTTACTGCCCAGAGCCAGGTAGTAAATGATGAGTTACCATTAAAACTATCCAGTTTATGGATTAACCGAATAAAAATTTCCTGGGTCAAATCATTGGCTTCGTCGGGATCTTTGCAATACGACAAACAAGTTCGATAAACCCAAGCCCGATGCCGGGAGTAAAGGAGAGCAAGACTTCGATTGTCTTTGTTTTGTACATACTGCATGACAAGTGTTCGGTCGGATAAGCGTTTCATATATGGGTTATTTAGTAATGCAAAAAAAATATCTGCCAATGGCTTGACACCAGAGAAGTCGTGCCGGTGCAGGGACAAACTGATATAACCTACAGTTGGGTAAGGCCAGTTCTCCTGAATGCGACACGTACGTTGTACAAATGGATGAATACTCGCTGGCTTTTTCAAACGATTTGTTGAAATGAGCAGTTGATGTTCACATTGCCAACGAACTTTCCAGAAAGAGTGTAATACGTACTATAACGTTATGGACATTCTAGAGCAGAAAACGCCTGAAGTTGTAATGTTGAGTCTGAAAAGATCAGTTTTATTCCAGTAACATTAATTTATACCTTTAGGTAGGTACCGTTAATACTATGTATTAGTACCAAAAATAATTCAGTATAGTTTCCGCTTAAAAATGAAACTCGAAAAGTCTATTAAAAGGGTTTCTTTGTTGATGAACCCGTTCAAAATGTCCATGAAAAATGGGCTACTTAGAATCTTTTTAATTTGTCTCTACAAATTATAGCTGGAAAGATGGAGTAAATAGTTAATTTGTAGGCTATACTTTACTTAGAGAGGTAGTTTTTGGAAAAGATGCGAAACTATCGCAACGATTTATGAAAATAAACACTCTGGTGGTCGATGATGATGCCATCTGGAAGAAAGTGATCACCAAATTTGTTCAGATGAATCCATTGTTGGAGTTGGTGGGTGTGTGTAGTACAGCCATTGAAACCTATGCCAAACTGGCTCAGGTTGAAGTGGATGTATTGATTTGCGATATTGAATTACCCGATATGTCGGGATTATCGTTAATCCGGAGCTTACCCCGGCCTCCTCTGGTAATTTTTGTTACATCGTACCGGCATTATGCGCTGGATTGCTATGAAGTGTCGCCAGTTGATTTTCTGCTTAAGCCACTGGAACTGGATCGATTTTTACAAAGTATTGAAAAGGTACGCCAACGATTACTGGTTCCCCCGGAAACGTCCACTATAGCGCCTTACTTTTTTGTACGTGAAGCGTTGAATTATGTTCAGATTGCGTATAACGATGTTCTGTATATGAAGGCGCAGGAGAATTTTCTGCAAATTGTGACACCTAATCAAACGTTCTTGCCGATTCTATCCATCACGAAAATGGAGGAACAGCTCAAAGGGGATGTATTTCTGCGAGTACATCGTTCATATCTGGTACATCGGGGAGCCATAGCTTCGATAGGTAAAAATGAGCTGACTCTGCGGGATGGACAGGTCATTCCAATAGGTGATCAATACAGGGCACAGCTTAATCGCAAGCACATCGAAGGGCGCTTGATTAGTCGGGGATAATGGGATGGGGTTTGGTTGATTACTTTTTATGTTTTGTTGAGCAGGCACCGATGGTTTGAATACCCAAACAGAACTTGTTATGCCTTATTTCTATGGGATCACAGCGCTGCTTTTTGGATTAATTTCTGGTTCGGGCTATGGACAGAGCAAGATCCCATGGCTGAAAAAACAACTTGTTTCGGCAACAACGGATACGTCTCGTAGTCGGCTCTATTATGAGTTAGGGGGGCAGTATCCTGACATAGCCGTCGATTCCAGTCTGTACTTTCTGAACCGTTCATTGGTCAGTGGGAGGATGGCTGGCGACTCTTTCCTGATTGCTCAGGCTCTCTGGAAGCTTGGATTTGTTCAGATGTATTATGAACGGAATGATACGAAAGCCATCTCATTGTTTTCTCAGTGCATTACCATTGCCCAAAAGCATAACGATAATCTGAATCTGGCTCGCTGCTATATGTATTTAGCGATGGTGGCTTATCACCAGCGTACGGGCAGTTGGGGAGATTTGCTGGTCAAAGCAGAAGCTTATGCCAAACAAGCGCACGACTGGCAGATATTGGCAGATGTGTATGCAATAAGTTCCAATATTTATACCTACAATGGTCAACATAAGCAGGCAAGTGAGACGATTAGAAAAGCCATGTTGGCTAGTAAGCCCGGAACGGGGCACTGGTTTTCCTACGCACTAGATTATGCAGAGTCGCTCGTTGCCATAGGCCAAAAAGCAGACGCAATGGCTTTGTATCATAAACTGTCGGCAACAAAGAATCAGTTGACGCATGATCAAAGTGATTTTGTGCATGATAATGACCTGGCAAGGCTTGAAATTGGCTTGAAAAATTATACTCAGGCCGAACGAATATTACAGTCCAGGATTTTGGCCGAGAAAGCTAGGATTAAACCTGATTCGTTTCATCTGTTCATTATGACACGTTCATTGCGACAGTTGTATGAAGAGCAGAGGAATTATAAAAAAGCATTCCAGATCGCCAATGAACTGGCAGATTTACGGGTTTGGAAAAGCAATAAAGAACAGACTATCGACAGCCGACTAAAAATGACCCAGTTGAGGGCGGCTTTAGATTTGGAAAAGAAAGAGCGACAGATTGCTCAACTCAAAGCAAGTGAGCGCCAGAATCAAGTGTATTTAACGGGAGCTTTATTGGTGGCAGTAATGCTCGTAAGCTTTGTTTGGGTGCTCCAACGGGCTAAACGCCGTATCGAACGTCAAAGCACAGAGTTGAGGCAGCTTAATCACACGAAAGATAAATTATTCGCTATTTTGTCTCATGATTTACACTCGCCTGTAGCGAGTCTGAAAAACCTATTAGGACTTACGAACTGGGGCGAATTAAGTCAACACGAATTTGCCGAAGCAACCCAGATTTTAACTAAGCAGGTTAGCTCTTTACTGACAGTACTGGAAAACCTGCTAAACTGGGCCATGTCGCAGATGGGAGGTATTCACCCCCGATTCAAGCCAATCAATCTTTTTATAGTGATTGACGAACAGATTGCCCTTTTACGACCTGTAGCCGAAACCAAAGGAATCGATCTGAATAATTCCTTGCCTTTGGATATACCGTTGACAGCCGATGCTAACCAACTGGGCGTTGTTTTTCGAAATATACTGCAAAACGCACTCAAGTTTACGGAGCCCGGTGGTCAGATAGAAGTGCATTGTACCTCCGACTCCTCGAAGTTCATGATCAATGTTACGGATACTGGGATTGGTATACCTCAAGTATTACTTAATCAATTATTTCAGCTTGGTTCATCGACCAGTCGTCCTGGTACTACTGGAGAGAAAGGGGCGGGCCTTGGCTTGATGATTGTCCATGAATTGGTTGAAGCGAACCGGGGAGGTCTGAGTATTACTAGTAAAGAAGGAGTCGGAACGACATTTACAATTATACTGCCCCGATCTCAGTCAATCATTCAGGCGATACAACCCGAACAACTATATAGCTAGCTGCTCTCTCTGGTTAATGGGTGTATAAAAGATCGTCCATTTTATGATCGTGAGCCTGGTCACATACAAGTAAGTCGCCAACTTACATCGCGCCTTCGCTGCATCAATCTGTAGTGAGCTTCTTTTGCCCATCAGCGGAGGGTCTTCATATCCGCGTGCGATCTCCTATAACCCCATCCTGTTTACAGTTTATTGCCAGTGTTTAGATACATATCTGGCTTTAAAATCTAGTAAACAAGGCTGTATACTTTATTTATAGTATTCCTCTGTACTACATATGGTTAGTAAACTAGACTATTCAAAGGGTTAATTGTGATATTTATTGTTACCATAATTTGGTTTTAGAAAAACAAATTGTATAATTATGGTGTTTTTGTTTAGTAATAAATATTACAAGTTTTTACTTTAGTCTTATTAGCTAACCTTTAATTATTGTGGGTATGAAATTGGTCTATTTTTCTTGTGTTTTGGCCTCAATGTGGGCAATAGCAGCCTGTCAAACAGAGCAGGAAAAGACGAGTACACCTAGCCCGGTTATGTCGTCAGTACATAAAGAAGGGGGAGTTGGTCAGCCAGAATCCGAATCGCCTGAGTATTCGGGAGCCCGGGATGCTACAATGGCTTTACAGCAGGAAGTGTTGATTTATGTGAATGAGGCACGATCACAGACATGCCTTTGCGGCACTACAGTTTATCCACCTGTACCGGCGCTTACGCTAAACTCGCGGCTGAATGGTGCCGCCGACAAGTATGCTGTGGATATGGCTACGTATAATTACTTCAGTCATACTGGGCGTGATGGATCGCAGCCCTGGGATCGCATGACTCGTGAAGGTTATATATGGACATCGGCGGGTGAAAATATTGCAGCTGGTTATCCTACTGCTCGGTCGGTGGTTGATGCCTGGCTAAGTTCTCCTGGGCATTGCCAGAACATCATGAACCCGTACTTTCAAAACCTCGGGGTCGGGTATGCCTATAATGCAAGCAGTACCTATAAACATTATTGGGTGAACGATTTCGGACGAAAGTAGACGAGTTAAGTTGGTGGGGTAGAGCAGGCTTATTTTGCCTATCCCACCTACTTAGGCTTACTTTGCCCCTCTTTTCGGATGCCAATATAGAAGCCAAGACTGTTGGCGTATAAATCGCCAATGTCGGTTGCAACTGCAGCGTTAGCAGTAACCCCATTTAAAATGTAAAGAGGAGACGAAACTGATAATACGGATGAAAACTGCCTGACTGGTGCCGGGAAAGGGGCTTCATATGTACCCAGGTTTTCACTGTAGGAGGCTTTAAATTGAAATTTGAAGAAATCAAGAATCTGTCCCGACACGCCTACATGCATCACCGACACGCGGTTATTATTTGTAAAGCCATAGCGAGGTAAATCGCTCCGACTGTCGGGAGTAGGGGTAATGAAAGGTGTGCCCATTGTTAAGCCATACCGTGACCAGCCATCCTGATATTGAGAGTGATTAAAATAATTATCTCGCCCCCGTTGAGCGGCATTCTCTAAAAACAAGGAACCTCCTTGGCTCTCCGTAAATAGATATTCAAACAGTAGATCCTGTATTTGAAACCCATTTGGATTATGGGAGCGTCGATTTCGGATGCGAAGCCCATTCAAGCCATCCTGGATATTAGTCAAGTAAAACAGTGAACCGTCCTCATAAATGTTTTGCCGATAAGCAAACAGAGAAAACGAATTACCAATGTATTCAAAGCCAAGATCGACTGAACCAAGGTGGTTACCAATTCGATTCTCGTGATCAAAACTACTAACGCGTGTTGTATCAATATCGGTTCTGTTTCCTAGTGGGAGAGCTAGCACCATGTTGACATAATCGCTGAATTGATTAGGCAATTGGTTATTTTTTATGACAGATGTACTCGGTAACCGTTCAGTACTACCTCCCCACATAACTTCATGGTTAATACCCGCATACAGCTTTATTCGCCAGTTTGGTTTGCCAAATCGTGCGTATAGGGCTTTCTGGTGCAGCATGGAGTTGTTTACAAACCGATCCTGCTCAAACCAGCCGTGTGCATAAAACCCCTTAAAGCTGATCAGACCTTTACGCGGTATATAGTCAGGGATGGCAAACTGTATTTTTAACATAGGTAATGCATTTCCCGACCAGGCATATGAGCCCGAACTTAATGTGGAATCGACCAACCCAACGATTTCGCGTCGACGACCCGCCCATAATTCCATGCTACGTCCAAACTTCAGTTTCACGTAGGCTTCTGGAATAAGTAACTTGTAATCATACCCCGCATTTAAGACCGCTTCGGCGCCCCAACCCCAATCGACCCGACGATTTACTAAACGGAGACTATCTAGTTTACTTTTGGGAGCATCGTGGTAGTCAACCCGTAAACTTTGACGGACAGTCATGATGGCATGCTCGCTCGGCACAATACCGTATTGATTTGCGCGAAGCCAGAATGGAGTCTGGCCAGAGGTCGAGAAATAACTGCCTACTTCAGTTCGGTAACGGAGCGGCTTAATCGTCTGTCCGTAGCAGATCGAAGTTCCCAGCAGCCACAGAAAAAGCCAACGATTCATACTCGAGCGTATTATAAACAGAACGTTTATAGTCTTTGAGTCTCTTCAGTTTGTAATTAGTCACATTTTTAGTAGGTAGAGGAGTGAAAAAAATGTATACATAAAATATGCCACATGAAACGTTAGCGGGTTTACAAACCCGATCAGGTATTGGAACAATACAATCTCAGCCATTTCAGTGCTTTTTTTCGGAACGACATAAATAAAGGCTTACCTTTGTAGTTTGATAACGAATAGTAAATTATGGTTCCAAACGACGAACTGATTCGCATCATTGACTTGCTGAACACCACCTATGAAGGTGAAGAGGCTTGGCATGGGCCTTCAGTTGTAGAGGTGTTGCGGGGAGTGACACCGGATATGGCCGGGCGCCGTATCGCTCCAAATACGCATAGTATTGCTGAACTCGTTTTTCACATGACTAGTTGGCGCATATTTTGTGTCAAAAAGATGCAGGGTGATGAAACGTTCGATATTACAACCCCTGATAAAAACTTTGGGGCATTACCTGATAAAATAGATGATTTCGAGTGGGAGGCCCTCGAAATGGAATTAAGTCTTAGCCAGGAAGAACTTATTAATGAACTCGATAAACGAGACGATGATGAATTCCTGGAGGACATAGTACCCGGTCGTGATTATACGTACTACGATATGCTGCACGGTATTATCAATCATGATCTCTACCACACCGGGCAGATTATGATTTTGCGTAAAGCATTAGCGTTCAAAGGGGCGGGCTCACAATTCGACGATGATGTCGATGAATATGGCTCATCGTTCGATAATAGCCACGAACACGACGATTATTATTGATTTTAATTTTTTGACTGCGTGAATGACAGAATGGGCCGATAAAGCTCCTGTATCATTCACGCAGTCTGCCATTTACACAGTCTATCATTGAACTTCTGGCTTGTTAAGTCCGAACCCGACGCTTACGGGTGGCATCATTTTACGGAGCAGGGCCGTGCCATCTGGGATGGCGTTCGTAATTATCAGGCTCGTAACAACCTGAAAGCCATGCGGCTTGGTGATCAGGTGCTTTTTTATCATAGTGTAACAAAGCCGGCTGTTGTCGGCCTGGCCCGCATTGTAAAAGAGGCCTACCAGGACCCAACAGTACCCGATGACCCGCGCTGGGTTGTTGTTGAACTAGAGCCAGTTATGGCTTTTGATCGTCCGGTGACTCTGTCTCAAATTAAATCAGAACCTTTACTGGCTAATCTTAGCCTGATTCGGCAATCCAGATTATCTGTTATGCCTGTTCGGCCCGATGAGTTCGAATTGATCGTGAAGATGGGACAGGAACAAATATTGAATGATAGAATAATTGACTAATCGAATAGCTGTATTGTCTAGTTCTTACGCTACTATTTACGCATTTTGTTAGTCAATAATAAAAATCATATGGTTGATATACAGATCGTTACTCCTGGTCTATGGCCTGAGTATGAGTTAATCGATTCGGGTAACTTTCAGAAACTTGAACGGTTTGGCAAGTATATTTTATCGAGACCCGAGCCGCAGGCAATCTGGGATAAATCTCTTTCCGACGAGGACTGGGAGCAGCAGGCTCATGCCATCTTTAAGCGTGATCGCCAATCGCCCGAACGGGGAGACTGGCAGACAACGCCTGATATGCGTGATCCCTGGTATGTATCGTTCCGGCAGGGGGAGTTGAAACTGACCTTTAAACTAGCCCTGACTACATTCAAGCACGTTGGTCTATTTCCAGAACAGTCAGATAATTGGCTATTTATTTACGATAAAATTAAAGCCATGTCTGCGCGGGTGTCACGGCCTAAAGTGCTAAATCTGTTTGCCTATACGGGTGGTGCCTCGCTGGCAGCCCGGCAGGCAGGAGCCGATGTGACCCACGTTGATGCCGTGAAGCCCGTTATCAATTGGGCTCGGGAAAATATGGATCATAGTGAACTGGATAATATTCGCTGGGTGGTTGAAGATGCTGTCAAGTTTGTCCGAAGAGAGGTTCGCCGGGGAAATTATTATAATGGCATAATTCTTGACCCGCCTGCGTATGGTCGAGGTCCAGGTGGCGAAAAATGGGTGCTTGAGGAACAACTTAACGATCTTCTCAAATCTTGTGCCGATCTACTCGATCAGTCCGATTTTTTCTTTATTATCAATCTATATTCATTAGGATTTTCGTCTATTATCGTTGATAACCTGATGAGGCAGATTTTTGGTGACGTTCCGAATCCAGAGTGGGGTGAACTGGCTGTAACCGACCAATTTCAGAAACGTCTACCTTTAGGTGTGTTTTATCGGTTTGGTGTATGAATAAAAAGCGAACGAGTGAACGACTAAACGAGCAATCGGCTGTTGCATCCTTCCGAGGTGAGCGTTGGTCTGCTTTTTTTTCGCCCATTCACTCATTCGTTCTTTTACTCTTTGTTTTGCTCGTTATGGCTTCCTGCGGAAGCGACGAACGGCAAACGGCACATATTCCCGACTTCCCTAAACCGGGCGATAGTAGTCGTACTGAAGGTGCATTACGAGCCTTGACTGCTGCCATCAATCAATCGTCATCGTCGTCGGCCTATGCCAAACGGGCGGCCATTTTATTGGCAATGGGGCGAATCAATGACGCGCTAGGTGATATTGACGAAGCAATTAGCCGGAACGATAATACAGGGTCGTACTATCTGATTAAGGCTCAGATACTTCGGGTATTACAACAACCCGAAAAGGCGTTGCAAAATGCACAACGAGCCGAAATTTTGGGTATAGATACACCAGAGCTGTACACATTGCAGGGCGATTTACTGCAGCAGCAAAATCAGTTTGATAAAGCAAAATTATATATTGCGAAAGCCCTGCAAATGGCCCCGTATGATGGTGAAGCCTATTTTTTTAAAGGCCTGATGGCGGCCCGACAAAGTGATACAACGCAGGCATTGGCCTTATATCAACAATCGCTTCGACTTAAACCCCGATATCTGGAAACGTATAATCAACTCTCGTCCATTTATCGATCGCTGGGCGATTTAAATTCTGCTTTGGCCTATAATGCACAGGCACTGAGCTACTTCCCAAATAACGCGAAGCTTTATTATGGTCGTGGGCTTATTTATCATACAGAGGGTAAGCTCGATAGTGCTATGATCGATTATCAGCGTACTGTAAAAGTTCAGCCGACCTACTACCAGGCTTACTTTCAGATGGGACTGATCAACCAGAAATACCGGAACCATTATACGGCCCTGACTAATTTTCAGCGTGTACAGCAACTTCGTCCACAATTCCCCCGAATCGATACCTACATTGGGTATTGTCATGAGCAAATGGGGCAATTTGATTTAGCGATTGCAGCGTATACAAAAGCTACCCAATTGAATAGCAATGATCAACAGGCAGCCGCTGGATTATGGCGCTCCCAACGGCGACAATATGTGCAGCAAAACCCATATAACTCTTTATTTTTGCCTGATAGTAGCGCTGAACGGTCGACACCATCAAACCGAACCCGACCCGAGTTTGATACAACCCGCGTTCGGATGTCAACGATTCAGCCAAAGTCGCAGGTGACGAGTCATGCCAGCGATTCGCTACAGCGAGCTGTGAAACCCATTGGGCAGAATTAGTGTATAGTAAATGATGTAGGATGTAGGAGATATGATGTATTATCAACAGACAAATACATTATATATCCTACATTATACATCAAAAATAAAGTGGCTTACAGTTGTAGGTAGGCTGCGGGTACCACCAATAAATAATAGTCGCAAATGATTGCGCAGGACGAACAAATCCGCGTGACGCTACCCGATGGTAGCGTTCGGCAATATCCCAAAGGAAGCACTGGGTTGGAGATTGCCGCTCAAATTAGTGAAGGACTGGCCCGTAATGTACTGGCTGCCAAAGTAAATGGCGTTGTGCAGGATGCCACTCGCCCCATAGAGGAAGACGCCAATGTGCAGCTTCTGACATGGAATGACACCGAGGGCAAAGCAACGTTCTGGCATTCGTCGGCTCACTTGTTGGCCGAAGCGCTTGAAGCGCTGTATCCCGGTGTGAAATTTGGGATTGGTCCAGCCATCGAAACCGGCTTTTACTACGATGTTGATCTGGGTGGGCAACCCTTTTCACAGGAAGATTTCAAGAAGGTTGAGGATAAAATGCTCGAACTGGCTCGTCAGAAGGAACAGTATATCCGCAAGCCGATGAGCAAAGCTGATGCGATAGCCTATTTCGAGGAGAAAGGGGATCCGTATAAACTGGACCTGCTTGAAGGGCTCGATGATGGCACGATTACCTTCTACTCCCAGGGTAATTTTACTGACCTTTGCCGGGGGCCGCATATCCCGAATACGGGTTTTATTAAAGCCGCTAAACTGATGAACGTTGCCGGTGCCTATTGGCGGGGCAATGAGAAAAATAAACAGCTTACCCGGATTTACGCCGTAACATATCCGAAACAGAAAGAGCTTGATGAATACCTGTTTCTTTTGGAAGAAGCAAAAAAACGCGATCATCGTAAGCTGGGTAAAGAACTGGAACTGTTTGCGTTTTCGGAAAAAGTAGGTGCTGGGCTGCCGCTCTGGTTACCAAAAGGTACGATGCTGCGCGAACGGCTGGAAAATTTTCTGCGAAAAGCTCAATTACGGGCTGGGTATTCGCCCGTAGTAACACCGCATATTGGTAGCAAGCAATTGTACGTTACTTCGGGGCACTGGGAAAAATATGGTGAAGATTCGTTTCAGCCCATAAAAACTCCCGACCCAAACGAGGAATTTTTGCTTAAACCCATGAATTGCCCACATCACTGCGAGATTTACAAAACTCGCCCACGTTCGTATCGGGATTTGCCGCTACGACTGGCTGAGTTTGGAACCGTGTACCGCTACGAGCAGTCGGGAGAGTTGCATGGACTGACACGCGTTCGAGGATTCACACAGGATGATGCCCATATCTTCTGTCGACCCGATCAGGTGAAAGACGAGTTCATGAAAGTGATCGATCTGGTGTTATATGTCTTTAAATCGCTTGGTTTTGAGGATTATAGCGCTCAGGTATCCTTGCGTGATCCAGAGAATAAAACAAAATATATTGGTTCCGACGAGCTGTGGGAGAAAGCCGAAGCGGCTATTATTGAATCGGCTGCTGAGAAAGGTTTGCCAACCGTTATGGAGTTGGGCGAAGCTGCCTTCTACGGTCCCAAACTCGATTTTATGGTGCGTGATGCCCTGGGACGGAAATGGCAGCTCGGTACGATCCAGGTTGACTATAACCTGCCGAATCGATTCGAGCTGGAATACATTGGGGCCGATAATCAGAAACACCGGCCTGTTATGATTCACCGCGCCCCGTTTGGGTCGATGGAGCGGTTTATCGCTATCCTGATCGAAAATTCAGGTGGTAACTTTCCACTCTGGCTTTCGCCTGACCAGATCGCTATTCTGCCGATTTCGGAGAAGTACGAAGATTATGCCAACGATCTTTTCTTCAGTTTGCAGGAGCATGATATTCGTGGCTTCGTCGATTTACGCGACGAAAAAATCGGTCGTAAGATTCGGGATGCAGAAGTAGCAAAAGTACCTTACATGCTTATTGTAGGGGAAAAAGAGGCCGCTGATGGCAAAGTATCGGTCCGACGTAAAGGGCAGGGCGATCTTGGCAGTATGAGTGTGGACGAGTTTATCAAAACGTTCCAGGCAGAAGTTAAGCTATAAGTTTACGATTTTCGGTTGGCTGACGTACCTTGTTTCATGCGTTGGTCAACCGAAAACTATAAAGTGCAGACTGTAAACTTGTTTTGCAGTGCTATTTTCAATAGTTTACCGAACTTTTTAAAAATCGTTACGTTATCCAAGCGACTTTTCATCAGTTCATATAAAAGTCAACATTAAACAATTTGTTACCCTAAACACAATCTATGGCATTACCCCAGCGCAGACCACCTCGTCGTGTGGTTGAAGAACCGTACAAAGTCAATGAGCGCATCCTGGCCCGCGAAGTTCGGGTGGTCGGTGAAAATGTAGAGCAGGGAATCTACGACATAAATAAAGCACAGGCGATGGCTAAGGCTCAGGGACTCGATCTCGTTGAGGTGTCGCCTAATGCTGTGCCGCCTGTTTGCCGTATAGTCGATTACTCTAAGTTCAAATACGAGCAGAAGAAAAAGCAGAAAGAAATCAAGGCGAATGCCACAAAAGTCGTTATTAAGGAGATTCGATTTGGCCCAAACACCGATGATCACGACTTCGATTTCAAACTGAAACACGCTATAAACTTCCTGAAAGAAGGAGCCAAAGTAAAAGCTTACGTGCAATTCGTAGGTCGGGCGATTGTATTTAAAGACCGAGGTTCTCAATTGCTTGATCGCTTTGCTAAGGGGCTGGAAGAGTATGGGAAAGTTGAAGCTGAGCCCAAACTCGAAGGAAAGAGGATGACGGTATTTCTCTCACCGAAGGCTGTCACTAAAAAATAGTTTACGTTAAAGTTAAAGCGGAGACCAGGTGGATTAGATGGAAAACCGTTTATTCCTCTTGGTTTCCGCTTTAGCTTTAGCGTATTTTTTGTATCTTTGCGGCCTGTTTACTAAAATATTCCATACAAGCGGTTTACTCCAATGCCAAAAGTTAAAACCAACTCGGCTGCCAAGAAGCGTTTTAAGCTGACCGGTACCGGAAAAGTCAAGCGGAAGCATGCCTTCCACAGTCATATTTTGACGAAAAAGACCACCAAACAGAAGCGTAATTTAGTACACGCTGCTGTAGTAGATAGTACAGACGAGCGTCGCATCAAAGCGTTGCTGAACGTCTAACTAGTCAAAAGGGATGCGGGTTGCATCCTGGTTTTATGTTTCACCCGATGCCGGGCTAAAAGTGAAAAAAGAATGGAAGAGGTGACAGATACGTCACTATTATAGTCTATCCCTCTTTTTCCGCCTGTCGTCAAAAAACAACTTAATTTACAATGCCACGTTCCGTCAATCACGTTGCCTCACGGGCGCGTCGGAAAAAAGTAATGAAGCTGGCTAAAGGCTATTTTGGTCGGCGTAAAAATGTTTGGACAGTTGCTAAAAATGCTGTCGAAAAAGGGTTAGGATATGCATACCGCGACCGTCGTGCCAAGAAACGCGATTTCCGGGCTCTCTGGATTCAGCGGATCAACGCTGGCGCGCGCATCAATGGTATGTCGTACTCAGCACTGATGGGTGCCCTAAACAAATCGGGCATCGAACTCAACCGCAAAGTATTGGCCGATCTGGCCATGAACCACCCGGAAGCCTTTGCCGCCGTTGTGGAGCAAGTAAAGTAAACAGAGATTAGTAAAAACCCGGTGAGAGCCGGGTTTTTACATTAATGCGCTAAAGCTTCTGTCATACTAGTTAATCGATCTGGTCGAATTCCCCTATCTGTTTCTTCTAAAAGCTGTTTGATCTCTGCGTACGTAAATCGCTGAATCAAATACATGTAGTAATAGCTATTTATTGCATTATAGGTCTGAGTACGGTCGTGTAAATCAAATGCCGACAGAGCCCATTCTACATAGACCGATGGAGGATAGAGATCTTTATGTTTAGTTGCCATTAAACGGGTCAAAAACTCGCGGGGGTAACCCGACTGGTAATAAATTTGCTTGACAAAGCCCAGTCTGTTTGAAAGGGTTTGTGTACTTATGGTTCGTAATATAGGAAAACACTGAGTCGTATCCTGTTGAATAGCATAAGTAAACGCCTTGTATAATACAGGTTCCTCCCAGGAAGGGAACAATTGATGAGCTTGCTCGAATGAAGATAGGGCTTGTGGGAAATCTCTTTTGTTTAGATAAGCATTTCCTAACTGAATTAAAGCAGGTGGCCGTTTAGAGCCCTCAATTGCATTAATATGTTTTGCCAGAGAAATAGCTTTATCGATTTCGCCCCCAGCTACATACAAAGCCACTAGCCTTGTCATTAAACGGGTGTACGCTGGGTGGATGGCTAATTGCTCTTCCATAAGAGCAGTAGCCCGCTGATAGCTGAATTGTTTTGCTGGTAGCGGTTGATTGCTCTGAAGCACACTTAATGTGAGCGATACTAAATTATCTGCCATGTCGAGCTGGCGTCCGGTTGCCTGACGATATATAACCTCCAACGCATCCACTCGCTGTTGGATATCCGTTATTTTATTTTGTTGATCAAGTAATCGTAAACTATGATAGGGTTGATAAACAGAGTATATTCCAATAAATGTTAGTAAAGCAACTACAGTAATTCGTATTAAAAATAACAAAGTAGGTTTTATCTGAATCAGTGGTTGGTCTGATTGATTCAAATCAAGGAAAGCAAATACTATAAATATGGTTTGTAATGTTAATAGGCAATCAAAATTAAACAGATTAAAAAAGAAATAAGCAACAAATAGGGCTCCTATGACTGCCTTTTCGTGAGTAGTTAGCCATGAATTTGGAGAATACAATCGACGAGCAATAGTTATCCATAAAAATAGATAAGCAAACAGCCCAATGACTCCTGCCGAAAAGCCTAAATCAAGTAGCGCATTATGGGCCCTATCGTACCAACTGTAATCACTACTCAACAAGATAGCTGGATCATAATAGCGTGCAAATCCATAACTAAATGTTTCTTGGCCCCAACCTAATAGAGGACGTTCTGCGATCCCTTTCAAGGCAATTTTCCAGCAAACAAGTCGGGGTGTTAAGGTATTATTTACACCTGAATAATGAGTTAGACGGTATAAAAGCGGTGACTTTTGAAGAAAAGGAGTAGTTCGAGCTACCCAAAATAAAGTAATGAGAAAAATAAGTAATAATGCTAGTCGCCCTAAGCTATACGCCGAAAAAGAGTAACGATGCCAAACGATATAAAAACCTATATAAATAATGCCTGCTGCTAGCCCGATGATGGCTGATCGTGTTCCTGTGAAATAAATACCTCCCAATAAAATTATGAACACTAAGACTCCCAATATAGATTTGATTAATCTGGATACTGTGCGGAACTGAGTTTGTAAATAGATTGAGAGAAATAAATTAAGTAATAAGTACCCTGCCAGGAAGGAGGGGTTTCCGATCGTCGCAATAAATCGATGGTCGACTGGCTGCCAACCTGTAGAGCTAAAATAGCCTTTTATAACTACTAGTATTGACATTAATACTGATAGTAAAAAGGCTACATTCCAGTACTTTTTTGAAAAAGGTAGCCTTGCTAAAGCAAAGAAATACAATGCCAGATGTAAATACAAAATGAATCCCTCCATGCGAGAGTAACCCGAAAAAAAACTCTGTATCGGATCTACACCAAAAATATCTGCGAGTAAAAGGGACGATAAAAACAGAAGAACGGATAATTGAATCTTTGATAGTTTTGATGTAAAAAAGTGAGGGCTAAAAATTGCTGTGAGAAACATAAGTTCAATCACAGCATTTATATACCATGTACGTTCGGATATGTAGCCAAAGAAAGTATTGGTACTGTAAATGACTGGTGTCGCTAGTGATATAAGAAATAGAAAAAAACGGATCTTAACCAAAATTGTGCCCACTGAACTAGAGGTAATTGACGAGGAGGCCACATGTACAGCTGATGTGGCTTTAATTTGGGGGAGTTTGGTTCGGCTTGAAGCGCTTTGGGGCTGAGGGTTTGTCTTTTTCTTCATTAGATTTAGGCTAATGTGTGGATGTGTTTCGGTGAAGCTTACTTATTAAGCTTTGTTTTAACTTGAGAATTTGACAAACCAGCGTATAGCTCCTACGTCTGCACAATTTTTGTTTTCAGACCTACCCGTCCATCTTCGGACTGAAGGCCCAATAAATACACATCTATTTCAGAATCACCTACGCGAAATACCTGACGTACAGATAAATCAGCTTCAACCAGTTGTTGTAACTTCTGAAATGTTGCCGTACGAGCTTTTTCGTCATCGCCATACCAATCCTGTTCAGAAACAACAGGCTCCCAAAAGTCGGCTTCCGGCATTTCTTCCACGTAAATTTCGGGAGGAAGCATCAACCAATCTTTAATCTGACTAACCGTGAGCGGTTCAGTCTGCTTTAGGTAGCAGGTGACTGTTTCGATGGGTTCGTCAGATTCACTCGGGTAGAGTAAATCTGGAAGTAGCAGATTTGCTTTATCCGTAAACAACTTTTTTTCTGAAGTTGAGTTGCTACTTTTGGGGTCTTCGTGCGTCATAAGCGTAATTGATAGATTTACGACAAATAAAACCGATTCAAGTTGAAGTAACAGTTGTCGTCTGCCTATTTTTAACGCGGGTATCAAGAAAAGAGCCCTTTTCCCGCTTAACCATTAAAAACAAGAAACCATGTTTGAAACATTGATGAATCTAGTGCAGCAGCAGGCTGGCCAGTCAGTAATTAATAACCCGGCTATTCCCAACAGTCAAAATGATAGTGTAATGCAGACTGTAGCGAGTAGTATCCTGAGTGGACTGGGCCAGCAGGCTCAGGGTGGTGGGCTTGGTAATTTGCTGGGGATGGTTGTTAATGGAGGAAATGTTCAGCAGAGTCCTGTTACGCAGGGTGTACAGAGTCATGTCGAACAGAATTTAATGGAAAAGCTGGGTATTTCGCCCCAGGTGGCCATGTCAGTAGCAGGTGCGCTTGTTCCAATCGTGCTCAGTAAACTCATGCATAAGGCGTCGGATCCTAACGACTCTAGTGTCGATGGGAATTCAATTCTGGGTGCTGCCACAGGTCAACAAGGCATAGATTGGATGGGGATGGCTGGATCAGCTATGGCTGATGGTAAACTGGATATGAACGACCTGCTTCGGGTAGCTACCCAGCAGGGTGGAGGAGGCCTGGGTGGTATGCTGGGCGGCTTATTTGGCGGTCGCTAATCAATAATAAATCCTGATCAATACTTTAAGAGCAGCTTCATGGCTGCTCTTATTTTTTAGTACCAAGATGTGATAAACAAGGGTGTTATTAACGGCAATAATTGGTATACCTAAGTGCTTTAAACGCCTACCAGTAGCCTGGCTGTCGATCGGGCTGTTTACCATATGGCATGATCAAAAGAATGTTGTATTTTAATGGCATACAAACGCTCAGGTTTCGTTAGTCGTTTATAGTGTATTCCTAGATCTTGCTATGAAAATTGGTCTATTGTCTATTTTATGTTTTGTGTTCAGGCACGGGTATGCGATAGAGAAACCGAAGACTCTCGCCCAAACGGATTCATTGCCTTCACAGCACACAGCCGTTCTATCACAGGAAAAGTATCGATACCGATTGGGTGGCTTTGGAAATCAGGTATCTAACCAGCGCCTTTTTGTTCTTGTTGTGCTTCCGAAAAATCTCCGTCTTGGCAATGAGGTTACGTTGTCGGTTGGGGTCGATGAACGCACAATTACCGTTCGTTCTGGTGAAAAAACGCTGAAACTTTGGGATGATTACGTACTCATTCCCGGCACCAACAAGATGCGGATACTGGATGAAGAGACACTGAACGCTGATAGACCAATCCGGATCACCTACGAAAAACTGTACTGACGACAGACTTAACCACTGGTTAAGGTAGCAAGGTAGCAGTTTGTGGGTATTGGGCAAGTATAACGAGCTGGCTATTAGAAGCTCACTATTCTCTTGTCATGGTTCCGGTGATATACCCATAGGGTTCATCGGTTGCGATGAAAATCTCATTTTTATTCTCCATGCCGAACTGCTCCAGGTTGAATAAAATGTGGTGTTTATTCGGTAGCTTAAGGCTGATCTCGCTTACCTCGGGCGTTTCGTTAAGGACAGCCTCCCCCATAGCCAGGAGCGTTTGCTGAACCGACAGACTCTTGTGATGGGCAAAGGTTTTTAGCAGGATCTCTCTGATTTTTTTAAAAAGCGCTGTAAAGTCAAGTTCCTGCTGGGTATACGTCCAGCTTGCTTCGCATTGCGTAGCGAAAATTCGATCAGCAGTTTCCTTCAAGGTGGTAAACTGATCTTTTATATAGCCTTCAAAGCCAGAATCTGTCGTTTTCAGAATCAACAAGTCCTTTAGGCCAGCCGTGACGGTCACAGCGCTTCGGGTTTGAATAACGGTGGTGGTATGTTTTTCGGAGTTACCACCCAGATAAGCATGAGCATGTCGGTCGCCATCAAATGCCATCTGTGTCCACGGGAATTCAATAATGTCGACCGTGGCTTGACTAACCTGTGTATTGTTTGCCAGGAAATAATTGGCGAGGTACAACGCAAAATGTTCGATGGAATCTGTGAAGTGCTCTTTGGCAAGGGCATAAACGGTGTTTTTCTGGGTATCAGTTGGGAGAATCTTTGAATTATCGCCCAGAGTATGGGCCGTTTCGAAGTCTCCTTGTAAGGATATATTGACAGCAATTTGCCGAAATTCGTGGTAAATAGGGTGCCGGATGATTTTCGATAGGTTCACGGCATTCTTCCCGTATGCATTTTCTTTTAGGATGGTCTTCATGGTCGTTTCGGCTGTTTTCGGTAGTATTTACCCCTAGTATAGCCATTAATTTTCTATTTTTAGTCGCCAGCCGCCATACCATTCTTGGTAAAATTGAATGATAACCGTGGTTTATGGACAAAGCGTCGTAGTAGAGATAAACGAATTGATGGCCGTTAAAAAGAACGTATGAGTGATTTTGCGCTAAAGAGTAATCAGGTCGTTACGTCGGAAGGCGTCAAGCGGGCAGTTGTTGTCGTAAAAAATGGCCGTATCGCGGATGTTTTGCCTGAACTGCTATCTGATTTTTCGGCGGTTGTTCATGACCTTGGCGATAAGGTACTGATGGCTGGCATCATCGATCCACATGTGCACATCAATGAACCTGGCCGGACAGAATGGGAGGGTTTTGATACCGCTACCCGGGCTGCATTAGCGGGAGGGTTGACCACACTGGTCGATATGCCACTCAATTCATCGCCCGTGACGACTACTGTGGAGTCATTTGAACAGAAACTAGCGGCTCTTTCGGGAAAACTGCACACCAATTGCGGTTTCTGGGGAGGGCTTGTACCCGGAAATACGAGCGAAATTGAACCACTGATTGATAAAGGTATACTTGGGTTCAAGGCGTTTTTGACGCATTCTGGTATTGATGAATTTCCGAACGTGACAGAAGCTGATTTGCGGAAAGCCATGCCGGTTCTTGCCCGGTACAATCTACCACTATTGGTGCACTGTGAATTGTCGACGGATGAAACCCTGGCAACTGGCGATCTACGGTCGTATCAGAATTACCTGACATCGCGGCCTAAAGAATGGGAAGACAAAGCTATCGCCCTAATGATTCGATTGTGTGAGGAATTTAATTGCCGAACGCACATTGTTCATTTGTCATCAGACAATTCGATTGAACCGATTGCCAGAGCCAAAGAAAAAGGACTGCCGCTTACCGTCGAAACAGCACAACATTACCTTTTTTTCGATGCCGAATCAATCCCCGATGGACAAACACAATTTAAATGCGCTCCACCGATTCGGGATTGGGCGAACAGGAATCGACTGTGGGAAGCCCTGAAAGCTGGAGTCATTGATTTTGTTGCCACTGATCACTCACCAGCACCCGCTGATTTGAAGTGCCTGGAGAGCGGTAATTTTATGAAGGCCTGGGGGGGCATTGCATCGGTACAGCTTGCCTTGCCTGCTTTGTGGACGGCAGCCCGCCAACGAGGATGTACGTTGCCCGATGTGGCGCGGTGGCTTTGTGAAAAACCGGCTGAGTTAGCTGGTTTGGCTAGCCGAAAGGGTAAACTAGCCAAAGGGTTCGATGCTGATTTGGTCGTTTGGAGTCCTGACAAAACGTTTACGGTGTCGGAAGATATACTTCAGCATAGGCATAAGATGACTCCCTATCTCCATCAGGAACTTTATGGCGTAGTCGAGCAAACATACCTGTCTGGTGTTCAGGTGTTTGAGTATGGTGAATTCCTTCGAATCAACGAGGGTAGGGGTTGCTAAATTGATTCTGAATAAAATCGGTATGCTTACCGATGAAGTAGTATGAATGTGTATATACAGCGCGCATCGGCAATTCTTTCGAAAATAGATCAACTGGCATCGATCAGCGAAACTACGACTGGTATCACCCGTACGTTTGGTAGCCCGTCTTTTCTTGAGGGGAGTCGACTGATCCGGCAATGGATGGAAGCGCTTGGCCTACAGACTCGTGTCGATACCATTGGAAGCGTTCGGGGGCGATGGGCGAGCCCAACGAAAGAGGCCAGAACGTTTGTCATTGCATCGCATATGGATACGGTTGTCAACGCAGGTAAATTTGATGGCCCGCTTGGCATTATTATGGGACTTGATCTGATAGAACAGTTTATCCAATCGGAGCAGCCTTTACCATTTCATATTGAGTTAATTGCATTTAGCGACGAAGAGGGGGTTCGATTTCATACGACCTATTTAGGGAGTAAGGTGGTAGCTGGGTCGTTTGATGAAGCGTTGCTGGATAAAAAAGATGCATCGGGTACATCACTCTCTGACGTTATTCAGGCAATGGGGGGAGACATCGGTTGCCTGGTATCCGAGGCTATTCAACCCCAGGATTGGCTGGGCTACTTCGAAATTCATATTGAACAGGGCCCGGTTTTATATAATAAAGCCATACCCGTGGCTGTTGTGACCGACATAGCTGGTCAAAAACGGGTTGAGATTATGTTCAGAGGAATGGCAGGCCACGCCGGTACGGTTCCGATGCAAATGCGTCAGGATGCACTTTGCGCAGCTTCTGAATTCGTTCTGTATGTTGAGCAACTGGCAGGTAATCAATCCAATCTGGTGGCAACAGTTGGTACATTAATAGTTGCGAACGCTGCCAGTAATGTGATCCCCGGAGAGGTGATTTGTAGTCTGGATATACGGAGTAACGACGAGGTTATATTAACAAAGGCCTACCAGTTACTTCAGGATGCAAGTAGTCAACTAGGTCGGGCGCGGTCTGTGTCGGTCGAATGGAAACTGATACAGGAGACAGCATCCGTAGCCTGCGATGCCCGATTGACCAATCTGCTGGCTACAGCTATTGCCGAAAGTGGGTATGATGTTGTAAGACTGGTAAGTGGCGCCGGGCACGACGGCGTTCCGATTTCGCAGGTAGCGCCGATAGCTATGTTGTTCGTTAGGTGTTTCGAAGGTATCAGCCATAACCCACTTGAACAGGTTGAATTGACAGACCTGGCCGCTGCTCTGGAAGTAGCCGACCAGTTTATGAAAAAGCTTATAACGCTGTAAGAGCTACAGCGTTTGAATCATGAGGAAAGAGAGAAGTAGTTTATCAGCAGAACATATGGAAATATCAGCGCTTACCCGGTCGGTTGTCAAACGAAACCACGCCATCATTAGCCCGGATGGGTACATCAACAGTCGAGTACCCGGTTGGGAAAATTGTACGGTAAATGTCATTATTAATGAGCAAATGGGGGCAAACCTATGCCAGACACTCATTACAATGACCGAAAAGGGTGAACTGACAGGCACTACGCAGTTATCACAGCTATTTTTTTATGTTATACAAGGTCAGGTTTCGGCAACCGTCGACGGTGAGACGAGAAAGCTGAGCCAGGGGCAATTTGTCTATATTCCTATTGAGAAGTCGTATCGATTCGAACATCCGGAAACCAGTACTCAACTTCTCAGCTTTCATAAGGTATATGAAAAACTGAATGGGTACGATGTGCCGCCCGTCCTGTTCGGTGATGCGGCCACTATTGAAGGCCCTACCTATTTAGGTGATCCGGCGTTACGATTGCAGGTGTTGTTGCCCGATACACTATCGTTCGATATGGCAGTCAATATTTTTACCTACGATCCGGGTGGGCATCTTCCTTTTGTGGAAACGCATATTATGGAGCATGGGCTCATTTACTTACAGGGCCAGGGGGTATATATGCTTGATCAGGAGTGGTATCCTATTAAAAAAGGAGATTCGATCTGGATGGCTCCCTACTGTCAGCAGTGGTTTACGGCCATGGGCAAAGAGCCTGCCGTGTATATTTATTACAAGAATGTCAATCGTTTTCCAACAGTGGTTTAGTTGAAATAAGTTATCCGTATGACCTTGCCCGAATTAAACGAAGCACCTGTTTCTGAACTTAAAGCGGCTTTGACTGCCTGCTGCGGCTCTTCGGCCTGGGTGAAAGACATGGTAAAATTATTTCCGGTCGATAGCCGCGAAACCTTGTTCGAACAGGCCGAAATGATCTGGTTTGCCTGCTCCGAGGCCGATTGGAAAGAAGCATTTGCCCACCATCCAAAAATAGGTGATATAGGCTCATTACGGTCAAAATTTGCCAGTACGCGAAACTGGGCGTCGGGTGAACAGTCGGGCGTGGCAGAGGCTTCGGAAGAGATTCTCCGGCGACTGGCCGAAGGTAACCGATTGTACGAAGAGAAATTTGGCTATATATTCATTGTGTGTGCCACGGGCAAATCGGCCAGTGAGATGCTAAACATTCTCGAATCGCGATTACCGCATTCGCCTGAAAAAGAAATTCAGATCGCGATGCAGGAACAGAATAAGATCACGAAAATCCGACTGGAAAAACTTTTAGGAACATGAGTACAATCACCACCCACATTCTGGATACAACTCGCGGCAAACCAGCCGAAGGTGTCAATGTGATTCTGTATCAGCAGCAGCGCGAATGGCTGGAAATTGGTCGTGGAATTACTAATTCAGATGGACGGATTAGGGATTTGCTGGCAAAAGAGACCGTACTGCCAACAGGCGTTTATAAATTACGATTTGAAACCGGCGCTTATTATGAGTTGCTGAAGGTGGCTACATTTTATCCGTTTGTCGAAATTACGTTTGCCATGACTACAGGTGAACATTATCATGTGCCGTTACTTCTGAACCCATTTGGTTATTCAACCTATCGAGGGTCTTGAAAATAGTCATTGAATTCGATTCATGGTTTACGTTAACTGTTAAGTAAATACCAAAACATATTTTCTGAATGAATATCAACGCGGCACGTCTACAACATTTTTTTGAAGTTTCGAGTGGAATTGGCAAAATAGGCGAGACGGGAATGTGCCGACCGGCGCATTCGCAGCTGGAAAAAAAAATGTTCGAACACGCCAGAGGCTGGATGGAGTCAGCAGGGTTGACGGTTCGTATCGACAGTTTTGGCAACTTAATTGGTCGGTTACAGGGCAAAAATCCTGATGCGCCTATTTTGATGACTGGTTCCCACCTCGATACCCAGCCATATGGGGGGCGCTTTGACGGAATTGCTGGCGTTTTATGTGCTATTGAAGCTGTTTGTTCCATCGCTGAAAAGGGAATTGTTCCTGAAGCTAGTATCGATGTAATTGCATTTGCCGACGAAGAAAGCTGGAGATTCAACAAAGGGCTGTTCGGGTCGAGAGGTATTCTGGGTAAGCTGGAAGAAGGGGAGTTACAACGTGCTGATAAAGATGGTATTACTCGCGAGCAGGCTCTGATTGACTTTGGCTGCGATATTACTAAGTTCAAAGAAGATGAATATGCCCCTGGTAGCATTCGGTGCTTTATAGAACTGCATATTGAGCAGGGGCCAGTTCTGGATAAGAGCAATAAGCCGATTGGTATTGTTAGTGGAATAGCTGGGCCACTGTTGCTTAGTTTGAAACTGAACGGGATGGCCGGTCATGCCGGTTCGGTACCTATGCCATTACGGAAAGATGCCCTCTTGGGAGCGGCTAAAGTGGTGGTGGCGGTCAACGAAATCGCTTCGCAGTTTACACCTGCTCCAACCGTAGGCACAGTCGGTACGTTAAACGTTTTTCCATCATCCCGAAACATCATTCCCGAAGCGGTCAGTATGACTATGGAATTTCGAGACATCGATATGGAACGTCGGGATAGTTGTGAACAACAATTGAAAACAGCTATAGACGAAATTGCACAGACCCACGGGCTCCATTACGAACTGACCGTAGATACCGATATCAAATCGAGCTATTGCGCTGACTGGATCAAAGACACTATTCGGGTGAGTTGCGAGGAGTTGGGTCTGGAGGCTCCAGAGCTGGTAAGTGGCCCGTTTCATGATGCCCTGGTTATGTCGGAGGCTTGCGATTTTGGGATGATTTTTGTGCGTTGTAAAGATGGGATCAGTCATAACCCATTAGAGTATGCTTCATACGAAGATCTGGCTCTAGGGTGTGAAGTTTTATACAAAACTGTCTTGAAAATTATAGGTTAACAGGCGATCCTAGGGGCTTTTTAGATCGAAAATTAAGTTACTACTATTTTGATTTCGGTAATATATTGGCCGTAAAGAATGAGATTGGCGTTGATTTTGCTGCATTTTTAATTGGTTCGTTATAGAAAAACAATTAAAAATGATAAATGCATCCCGCCATGAAACAACGACTACTCAACGCTACGCTAGTGATCAGTTTTTTATGTATTACGTGCTTGAGTAGCCAGGCTCAGCAACTTTATATTAATGAAATCATGGCCTCTAATTCCCGAACCGTTGCCGATGGTTCGGGTTCATACGAAGACTGGTTTGAGATTTACAACCCCAATGCGACGCCCGTCAATATTGCCGGATATTATGTTTCGGATAATTCGACACTAACAAAATATAGGATACCAACAGGTTCGTCACAGACTATCATTCCGGCGAATGGATTTCTGCTGTTATGGGCCAGTGATATGACCACCCGTGGGGTGTTACACGTTGGCTTTAAGCTTTCGGCCGATGGCGAAATGATTAGTCTCGTACAGCCTGATGGAACAACTGTGGTAGATCAGGTCGTATTTGGACCGCAGAGAACCGATGTTTCCTGGGGGCGTAAACCTAATGGTACAACCGATTGGTTTTATTTTCAACGAACCAACTCAGTCAACAATACAAGCCCTGGTGCCAGCAATAATTCGAAAACAGGCTATGCTGAAGTAGTCAGTGCCCCGGTCTTCTCGCAGGTAGGAGGTTTTTATACCACAGGGTTTAGCCTGACCATCACATCACCTGATCCTGCTGCTACTATTTATTACACACTGGATGGCTCAGAACCCAATCCAGCAAGCCCTGGACCCAATACATTTCAGTATAAAAATAACTATCCTGAATTACCGGGTCAGGGCTATGGGGCATTGCTGACAGGTAGTTATCAGTCGTTCACGTATTCGACTCCATTAACGATTACTGATCGAAGCAGCGAACCAAATAAAGCATCGCTTAAATCATCGACTTTCAATTCATCTCCTTATTATGTACCGACATCTCCTGTTTTTAAAGGAACCGTAGTGCGGGCAGTAGCCTATAAGCCTAATGCGTTGGTGAGTGATATTGTTACGGAAACGTATTTGATTGCACCAGCCAATCGGTACGGAAATCTGCCTGTTGTGTCAATCGCCACCAACGAACGATCCCTATTCGATTACAATTCCGGGATATACACGGCGGGTGCCATATTTGATGGCTGGCGTTCGGGTAACCCAACAGGCGAAGCTATTTTCTGTTCACCTGGTAATTTCACGTCAAAAGGAGATGACTGGGAGCGGCCGGCCAATGCACAATTCTTTATCAATGGGATTTCGATTCTGAATCAACGAATCGATATGTCAATTAACGGGGGCTGCTCGCGGTCGGTCCCCCGTAAGTCACTGCGATTATATGGCGATAGTGATTTCAGCTATCCCTTCTTCGTGAATCGTCCCATTAACCAGTTTTATAATCGTCTGTTGCTCAGAAATGGCGGCAATGACTGGGATAATACAATACTCATCGATGCGTTTGTGCAAACGATGGTTCGGCATCTTCCGTTTGAAACACAATCCAATCGCCCAGGTATTGTCTTACTGAATGGTGAATATTGGGGCGTACATACCTTGATGGAGCGATATGATAAATACTACATAAATCGAAACTATGGCGTGGATACCGATAGTGTCGACGTCATCAAGTTCGATTATGGTGCTTATGTTGCCGATGATGGGGACCTGGTGAAGTTTTATGCCATGAAAGACTATTTTGTTGGGACGCCTACCATCGACTACAACTATGTAAATACACTAATGGATGTAGAAAGTTTTTCGGATTACCAGATCACTGAAATTTATTCGGGAAACTTCGATTGGCCGTACAACAATCAGCAACTCTGGCGAAAACGCACCAGCCAGTACCTGGCTAATGCGCCTAAAGGACTCGATGGTCGTTTTCGCTGGATGATGAATGATATGGACTGGACGATGGGAGCCGGTAATTCGTACACGTCCAACTCTTTGGATCGAGCTACATCGACGGCAGGGTATGATGCATCGGTTACGGAATACACCCGCTTTCTTCGCCGATTACTGGAGGTAAGCAGTTATAAATCGTATTTTATAAATCGGTTTGCGGACCTGCTAAACACCACATTTATTCCAAGCCGGGGCGTCGCATTACTCGATTCGTTTCAGCAGGCGTATCAGCCCTACATGACTGAGCATTTCAACCGCTGGAAGACGGGAAATTCGGTTACCAAATGGCTTTCCAATTTGAATATTGTGCGTACGTTTCTTCAGCAACGCCCATCTTCGGTACGTGATCATCTTCGCGCTCGATTTAGTTTAACGGCAAACCGGACTATTACGCTCACCGTATCGAATGCTTCGCAAGGATATGTAAAAATTAACACGATCGATATTCTGCCGACCACTCCTGGAGTAGCCACTAATCCGTATCCGTGGACAGGAGTTTATTTTCAAGGTAATTCAGTTCGAGTCGTGGCAAAGTCGCTGGTAGGTTATCGCTTTATAGCCTGGCAGGAAAATGGGGCAACTATTTCTACTGATACAGCCTATACGTTTAATCCAACTGCTAACCGAACCCTGACGGCTGTTTTTGACGAAGATAACTCCTTTATAGGTAAGCCTGCTGCCTATACATTAAGTACCTGTGACTATCGGTTCGACCAGTTTTCTCCTGCCACGCCTTCGGGCACTTACCCACCGAATATGCATTTTGTTAGTATGAATCAGGAAGACCCTACGCTATCAGCAACGTATGCACTCGCTGACACGGTGAAAGGGGCTTACAACCTGACTAGTGCTACTCGAATCAATGGCTTAGGAGATAATGGTGTAGCATTTATCAATACGGGGAGTGCGCCAGCCGGGTATATTTCTGCATCGTTGGGCGGAATGGTACTTGCACTCCGTACCACTAATGTAACTGAGGCATCTGTACAGTGGACCGGAGGAACCGTTACAACGAATCCACGTCGTTATAACATCCGGCTACGTTACCGGATTGGTAATTCTGGGCCATTTACCGACCTGCTGGATGCGTCCAATAATCCGGTTGAATATGTGCGTAATAGCCTCCCCGGTCATAGCCAGGTTATAGGTCCTGTAGCATTACCAGCTGCCTTACTCAATAAACCCTATATCCAGCTTTTATGGCAGTATTACTATACAGGCGTTGGCGTTTCAGGGGCACGGGATCAACTGCGAATCGATGATATTATCATTAGTCGGGGGGCTTGCCAAAGTACATCATCGGGAAGCTGGCATACAACAACTACCTGGAATTGTGGGCGAGTACCTAGTGTGTGCGACGATGTAGTCATTCGGGATGGTCATACGGTAACGGTTACGACGAACAGCGCAACGGCCCGGAGTATCCAATTTGAATCTACCGGGCAGTTACAGTATCTGAACAACAGCGCATCTATACTGCTTCAGAATCCCTGATCAACGCATTTTCGGCATAACAGTGTTATCGTCACCTCCATGAATAGAGCTTAATGCTTTATCTGGAGGTGCCTTTTTTATCAAAAAATGTTGATGTTTCTGAAAAATAATGAGCGTTGATTGCTATAGGTAATTAGTTATTAGTCAAAGGGTTATTGCTTAGGTTTGTCTGGGTTAAGCGAGTGGACGTCTATTTTTTTTGAAAAATTTTACAATTGGTTAAAGTAAAACGCTGGCCTTGTCCGTCACCCTATCAAAGCACCTGAATTGGACGTAGATAATTGAAATGACGCGTCAGGATTGGTAATTACCCGATCTACTTCTGAACTGGACTTTTGAACCATTAAATCATAAACAACATGAACATTATCTGGAGAATAGCCGGTGTTGCACTGGCTGTCGGGTTAGCTTTGTTTCTACTGACCCTCATTTTAAAAGTCCTGCTGGTAGGGGCTGGTCTGTTTCTGGTAGCACGATTCGTCGGGCCTCGTTTGGCGGGACGGGCATTTGGGCCACTGGAGCGGGGACGTTGGCAGTCGGCGAACGTTATTTCAATCGACGATCCGGCTTATCGGTCACGCGCAATCTATCCAACTTATAGCCGGGTTATTCCAATTGGCTAAATCATAGCCGTTAACAACAATTGCAAAATCAGTAAACACAAATAAACACAAACAACCATGTATAACAAACAAGCATTCGAAGCAGGACATAAAGGAAATTGTGGCCATTGGGGTGGATTTGGACGCGGCCGATTTGGCGGTCCCTGGGGACGCGGTAAGGCTGGCGGCTTCTGGGGAGGGCGTCACGGTGGCTGGTTCCAGCAGGTACCCGTCAATATCGAAGAAACGGATACCGATTACACCATCTCTCTGTTCGCTCCGGCTCTCGTGAAAGAGCATATTAAGCTAGCGATAAAGAATGATGTATTGACTATTTCGTACGAAGGAACTGAATCGCCCGAGTCAGCTGAGACACAGACTAAGTACACGTATCAGGAATATGGGCATCGTTCGTTTGAGCGGTCGTTTCAACTGAACAATAAAGTGCTTACAGAAACTATCTCCGCTGTGTATACCGATGGGGTTTTGAAAGTGGTTTTACCCAAAAACCCTGAAACCAACCAGCCTGCCCAAACCATTTCGGTAGCGTAAATGGTAAAAGTTTTTGATGTAAAAAAGGCCAGTCCTGCAAAAGCAGACTGGCCTTTTTTACATCTGTAGTTAATGAGTTATTTCTTCTTGATGTCTCCGCGAATTTCTCCACCCGGATATTGGGCTGTATGCAGATTAGCATAGTAAAACCCATTCTTCAGGCTATCGACCCGGTTCTGGTTAGCTAACTGAAAAGTACCTGTAATGGGAGAAACCAGGCTGGTGAACGGGATTTCAACCCCTCCAGTCAAAGCGGTGGTATTGGTGACACGATGCAGGTGTCCAGCGGTCAATGATGCCGTAAAGGGACCCGTATAAGTCACGGTGTAGCTCAGAACACGAGTGGTTTCATCCACAACGCCGGTAAATGTACCAGAAGCGGCTGA
Source organism: Spirosoma sp. 48-14 (assembly GCF_001898575.1). GTDB lineage: Bacteria > Bacteroidota > Bacteroidia > Cytophagales > Spirosomataceae > Spirosoma. Next base: position 186,138 of record NZ_MKUD01000072.1, on the reverse strand, counting down.
CGATGTTGAGTTTGGTTTTTCACTGGCTCCGTTCAGGGTAGCCGTCAAGGTTGTTTTGGTCGATGTGATCGTTGGGTTCTCGTCGTTCCCACAGGCAATTAAGCCAAAGGCAAGAACGGACGCAACTACGAGCGTAATGTTTGCAAGTTTCATAGGAGTTAGTAGCTAATCATCAGCAGAAAAGGGGTCCGCTATCCGATATACGATTGGTGAGTTAATGTACTTTTAATGCGCAATATAGGGGTATTCTCTATTCGTCAAAGCAAAAAAATCAGGTAAATAGAGCTAATGGTTTTCTGCACTGAACCTATAGGGATAAATACTTATTTAGTCCGTATCTCGCCACGGATTTCACCAGCGGGGTACTGGGCCGTATGCAGGTTGGCGTAGTATTGCCCATGTTTTAGTCGGTAAATCTGGAGTGGGGTCAGGGCCGACGTACTGCCAGTAATAGGAGAGGTTAGACTTGGAAACGGAATATCGATTGGGCCAGTGCCATCTGTTCGGGTTGTATCGATTCGATGTAGATGACCCATGGTTGGGGTCAGACCCTCATACACAACGGTGTAGCTCAAAACGCTCGTGCTTTCATCCAGAATGGCCCTAAAAGAACCAGTTGCTTTGGAGCTTGTCGCTGTTGGTTTTTCGTTTGTCCCATTCAAAACCGCTGTGAAGGTTGTGGGTAATATTGGGTTTTCATTCTCGTCAGTACAGGCAACAAAAGAAAAACCTAATCCTAAAAAGATGCTGGCAAGGGTAATTGCTTTAAACTTCATTCAATATAACCGAAAGATGAAATAGGCCGCCAATATATGAGAAAGTGGTTATTCGTTGGCGATGGTCTGGCGAAATAACGAGGGAAGGGCCAGAGTTGGTGAATTTTTAGAGCCTTCCTGGCGTGTTGTACGCGGTAATACAAAGTAATATTTCCAAAACGTGCCAGAATCTTCTAATTTTGGCACGCTAACCGGAATCCATTTTGTGAATTCGTTGGTTGTCTTTGTAGAACAGCTTTTATCAGTAACCTGTTATCCTCATTTGCTATGGCTTTTGATTTAGACATGATTCAGCGTGTGTATGCCAACCTTGGCGAACGCGTCGAAGCAGCCCGGCAGGCAGTGGGCAAACCGCTGACTCTGTCGGAAAAGATTTTATACAGTCACCTCTTTGCCGGTACGCCTACGCAAGCGTATGAGCGGGGAAAAGCCTACGTGGATTTTGCGCCCGACCGCGTAGCCATGCAGGACGCAACGGCCCAGATGGCCCTGTTGCAGTTTATGCAGGCAGGTCGGCCGAAGGTAGCAGTTCCTTCAACGGTTCACTGCGATCACCTGATTCAGGCTGAAGTAGGAGCAGAGAAGGACCTCGATATTGCCAAAAGCAAAAACAAAGAAGTATACGACTTCCTGTCATCCATCTCGAACAAATACGGCATTGGTTTCTGGAAACCAGGGGCTGGTATTATTCACCAGGTTGTCATTGAGAACTACGCATTCCCCGGTGGTATGATGATCGGTACCGACTCGCACACCCCAAATGCGGGTGGTCTGGGTATGATCGCCATTGGTGTGGGTGGTGCTGATGCCTGCGACGTTATGGCGGGCCTGGCCTGGGAATTGAAAATGCCGAAACTGATCGGTGTAAAACTAACCGGCAAACTGAGTGGCTGGGCATCGGCTAAAGACGTTATTCTTCGGGTAGCTGGTATCCTGACCGTAAAGGGGGGGACAGGCTGCATTGTTGAGTACTTTGGCGAAGGTGCAGAGAGCCTGTCGGCTACGGGTAAAGGGACTATCTGTAACATGGGTGCTGAAATCGGTGCGACCACGTCGATCTTCGCCTATGACGAGAAGATGGGTAATTATCTGAAAGCCACCAGCCGTGCCGAAATCGCTGAAGCTGCTGATGCGGTTAAACAACACCTGCGTTCGGATGATGAAGTATATGCCGATCCAGCAGCGTATTACGATCAACTGATCGAAATCAACCTGTCGGAACTGGAACCCCATATCAACGGACCCTTTACGCCTGATCTGGCGTGGCCGCTGTCGAACTTTGCCAAAGCGGTAAAAGAAAACAACTGGCCTGCCAAACTGGAAGTAGGTCTGATTGGCTCATGCACCAACTCCAGCTACGAAGACATGACCCGTTCGGCGTCGGTAGCAGCTCAGGCAACGGCCAAGAATCTGAAAACCAAAGCGGAGTTTACCGTTACGCCTGGTTCTGAACTGGTGCGCTTTACGGCCGAACGCGATGGTCTGCTGAATACCTTTGAAGAAATTGGCGGTGTGGTTATGGCCAATGCCTGTGGACCTTGTATCGGGCAGTGGGCACGCCACATGGACGATCCGACCCGCAAAAACTCGATCATTACCTCGTTCAACCGAAACTTCGCTAAACGGAACGACGGTAACGCGGGCACACACGCCTTTGTTGCCTCGCCTGAAATCGTGACGGCTTTCGCTATCGCTGGTGACCTGACGTTCAATCCAATGACTGATACGCTGACCAACGAAGCGGGCGAGCAGGTGAAACTGGATGAGCCTGCCGGTATCGAACAGCCTCTGAAAGGGTATGCTGTAGACGATGCTGGTTATCAGGCTCCGGCTGAAGATGGATCGAGTGTACAGGTTATTGTTAGCCCAACGTCCGACCGTCTGCAACTGCTGGCTCCGTTCTCTGCCTGGGAAGGCACCGACATCAAAGGGCTGAAACTGCTGATCAAGGCGAAAGGCAAGTGTACGACCGACCATATTTCGATGGCTGGACCGTGGCTGAAATACCGGGGGCACCTCGACAACATCTCGAACAACATGCTGATCGGGGCCGTGAACTACTTCAACGAGAAGACCAACTCGGTTAAGAATCAGTTGACGGGTGAGTATGGTGAAGTTCCCGCCGTACAACGGGCTTATAAAGCCGCTGGTATCGGATCGATTGTCGTTGGTGATGAAAACTATGGTGAAGGATCGTCACGCGAACATGCGGCTATGGAGCCACGCTTCCTGGGCGTTCGGGCTATTCTGGTCCGTTCGTTTGCCCGGATTCACGAAACGAACCTGAAAAAGCAGGGTATGCTGGCACTAACTTTCGCTAACCCCGCCGACTATGACAAGATTCAGGAAGATGATGTGATCGACATCGAAGGGCTGACTGAGTTTGCACCAGGTCGCCCGCTTGAAATTATATTGCATCACGCAGATGGAACTACCGACGAATTTGCGGTAAACCATACGTATAATGAAGGGCAAATCGAGTGGTTCAAGGCGGGTGCTGCCCTGAACATCATTCGGATGAAGCAAAACGCGTAACAACTACGCGGGTTTCCAACCGGCCAGCTACCTTTCGGAAGCTGGCCGGTTTTTTTATGCGCAGAAAAACTGTTTTGCGGATGTATCTTAGAATTTAAGCTGTTTAGGCTTTGGATAGGAAAGAGATTCAAGTCCTGAGTTTCGACGTCAGTGAAAACCGAAAGTACATCAATGAATACCCTGGCAAGTGACCCGAATCAGCCTTCAAGGGATCAATCCGCATCACTCAGTACATCTGCCGATTTCCCGATCAGCGAAATCGTTGATTTGTCGGGTATGGTTAATCTATTCGATTTTGAGAAAAAAGCCGAAGCGAAAATGACCCGGTTGGCGTATGAATATGTAGCCAGTGGGGCTGCCGATGAACTAACGCTTCGCTGGAATCGACAAGCGTTTGATACCCTTAAGCTCAATCCGACGGTGCTGCCCGACATAACCCAGCCCGATACCCGGATTACCTTATTGGGCGATGAACTAGCCTATCCGATTCTGATAGCCCCTACGGCTTACCACCGGATCATGCACCTCGAAGGCGAACTGGCTACAGCACGGGGGGCAGGTATGGCGGCTGCTACGTATGTAGTGAGTTCGTTCACAACCACACCACTCGAAGCCATTGCCGAAGTGGCTACACAGCCTTTATGGTTTCAACTGTATGTTCGTGATGATCGGGAGTTTACGAAAGACCTTGTGCAAAAAGCTGAAGCATTAGGGTGTCGGGCACTTTGTGTGACGGTAGATACACCCGTTGGCGGTGTTCGTAATCGCGAGCAACGAATCAACTTTGGTTTACCCCCTGGTATTCATGCCCCGTATATGCTTGCCCCCGGTCCGCAGAAAAAGCCCCTAACCTGGAACGATATTACCTGGTTGGCATCGGTGGTGAATATTCCGGTACTAGCGAAGGGTATCTTAAATGCGGAGGATGCCGAACGGGCCATTCAGGCTGGGGTTGCAGGTATTGTAGTGTCGAATCATGGTGGCCGGAATCTGGATACAGTACCTGCTACGATCGAAGTACTGCCCTCGATAGCCGAACGTGTTGCTGGACGAGTTCCCATTTTACTCGATGGAGGCATACGCAGGGGAACCGATGTGCTTAAAGCCATTGCCCTGGGGGCCAATGCTGTACTGCTTGGGAAGCCCGTTTGTTATGGATTAGCTTGTGGCGGGGCCGATGGCGTTGCTAAAGTGATGTCAATTCTTAGGGAAGAATTGGAACTAGCGATGATTCTGACAGGAAGAGGGACCATTGCCCAAATCGACCGTTCGGTCTTGTGGAATCGGTAACGATTCATACGTTCAGTTATCGCCATAAAATCGTTCGTAAACCCGCTCTTTGATTAGTTGGCTAAGCCGATCGTATGTTGCCGAGTCAGGAATGGCAGGAATGGACATCAGCCGCATAGGAACCGGCGCTTTGTCGGGTTGGTAAGGGGGTTGAATATAGTCGAAAGGATTCAGCGTAAACCCTTGCCGTTCGTAAAATTTAATGCGCCTGTGACTAGTTTCATCGACTGGGCGCTCAACTTCCAGCAGACAGTATTGAAAAGGGAGTTTGAGCAACTGAGCCAGTGCCTGTTGCCCAAACTGTTTGCCGCGCTCAGTAGGGTCAATGGCAAAATGCTCTACAAACACGATCTCATCCCATTGCCAGTACAGGATAAAACCAACTAGATTGTTGTCGCTGATTAAAGCGCACAGCTGCATATCCGGGTAGGAGAGAAGGCGAATTAATTCTGAAAAATCGCGTCGTTCGTCAATGGGAAAGGCTTCCTCATACCAGGCCTGGATCGGAATGAGGTAGGGATGATAGGACGTAATAGGTAAAAAGATCATAATCGAATTAACGTATTTTAATCTAAATTTAATCTATCATGGATTCCATTATCTTTATCCAAGTTTCGTAACTATCTGATAAAAAAATAGTTGAGTTTCTAGTTTCGCCAGATTACATTTGGTTCATAAACGATATGAAGAAACGATACTATAACTTTTTGGTATACCGCTTGCTTTGCCTCCTGATCGCGTTGACTGTGCTTAATGTAAGCATCGACGTTCAGAGTACGCTTTTGCGATCGGAGCAGACCACTGTCGACCATAAAGAATTGTCGGTTAATCAAATCGAAAGTATCGGAGAGTTTATATTGGAAGAATGTTTGGGAATGCAGGATGCGATTCCTGAGCACGACGGTCCCGATGAGTCAGAGTTGACCGAACCCGAGCAAGACTACGACTTTGCCCCATTCTTTGTTTTCGCGCCTAAACGATTACCTGTTCAGTATCTGCTGTCGGGCAATATAGCGTTTCGGCCTGAGTTTGTTTCCACGTGTGTGCTGGAAATTCAGGCTCCACCCCCACAGCCTGTAGCCTAAACTCCGCAACCAGTTGTGTGCTGGTTCTTACAACAGGGTATTTAACTGGTCAGTCATCAGTTGATGGCTTTGCCCATTTCTTAATGCATCATCAGGATACTCATTGTCCAGGCTATTGGTATATACCGTTGGCTGGAATCACTATATAGCTCTATGAAGCCATGAAAAAGAGAATTCAATTACCTGCCATATTGGTGAGTATGTGCCTGGCTGGCTGTGCAGGTCAGGACTCACAAACCGAGACAACCGAAAAACTTACGTTGCCTGTCGTTCAACTGGCCCGGCAGTCAACTACACTCCAGCGGGACTACGTAACTACCCTCGAAGCCGTTCGAAATGTCGAAATACGCGCCAGAGTGTCCGGTTTTCTTGAAAAAATTTATGTCGATGAGGGGCAGTCGGTTCATCAGGGGCAGTTGCTGTTTAGCCTGAATGCTGCCGAATACAAAGTCGGATTGGATAAAGCAAAGGCTTCGCTGAAAAGTGCGGAAGCCAGTGCCAAAACGGCCGAAGTTGAAGTGACCCGGGTTAAGCTATTGGTTGAGAAGAAAATCGTTTCACCTTCCGAGCTGGATCTGGCCAAAGCCAAACTCGACGTGGCAAAAGCACAGATTGAAGAGGCCCAGTCAGCCCTGTCGACAGCCTCCTTGCGGTTAGCTCATGCCAGCATACGGGCCCCTTTCGACGGGGTAATCAACCGAATTCCGTTCAAAATAGGTAGTCTGATTGAAGAAGGGGCTCTGCTGACCACCGTTTCTGACATCCGGGAAGTGTTTGCCTATTTCGATGTATCGGAAAAAGAATACCTGGGTTTCCTGAAAAAGCACCGTGAACTGACCGGGAAAAATGGACAGGAAGTTGAGATGATGCTGGCCGACGAAACTCCTTATCCACATAAAGGACGAATTGAAACCATGGAAAGTGTCTTTGAAGAAGAATCGGGGACCATTGCGTTCCGGGCCCGATTTCCTAATCCGCAAAAGCTGCTGAAGCATGGATCGTCCGGTAAAATCCGCCTTCCCAATATTGTCGGAGATGCTTTGTTAGTGCCGCAGAAAGCCGTATTCGAAGTGCAGGATAAGAACTTCGTGTATGTGGTGGATAAAACAAATAAAGTGAAATCAAGGAGTTTCGTACCCCAGGCGCGGGTCGGACTGAACTACATCGTTCGATCGGGCCTGGCACCGGGCGAACGGGTTGTATATGAGGGGATTCAGAACATTCGCGATGGCGATCAGATCATCCCGGAGGCTGTAGAAGCCGATAGCGCATCTGCCCCTGCTACACTTGCTCAACAATGAAATAGACACCCTCATGTTTGATTTGTTTATAAAACGCCCGCTGCTGTCGGCCGTTATCTCGGTGTTGATTACGCTGCTGGGGATATTAGCCTTACGACAATTGCCCGTTACGCAGTTTCCAGATATAGTACCTCCTTCGGTTACCGTAACGGCTAAATATACCGGAGCCAATGCCGAAGTAGCGACCAAAGCCGTAGCGATGCCACTTGAACGGGCGATCAATGGCGTGCCCGGCATGGTGTATATGAACTCCGTATCGGGAAACGACGGGAGTACCATTATTCAGGTCTTTTTCAACGTAGGCACCGACCCTGATCTGGCGGCTATGGGCGTCCAGAACCGCGTCACGACCGTGATGGATGAGTTACCCGAAGAAGTTATCAAGGCTGGGGTTTCGACCGAAAAAGAGGTGAATAGTATGTTGCTGTACCTCAATATCTTCAGTGAAGATCCAACGGTCGATGAAAAGTTCATCTACAATTTTGCTGACATCAACGTACTGGCCGAACTGAAGCGGATCGATGGAGTTGGGTTTGTCGATATTATGGGTTCGCGGGAATATTCGATGCGCGTATGGCTCCGACCTGACCGAATGACAGCCTACAGCATTTCGCCCGATGAAGTAATCACGGCCATTCGCCAGCAAAACGTCGAGGCTGCACCGGGTAAAGCTGGTGAAAGTGCCGACCGTGCTCCGCAGATGCTCCAATATGTGTTGCGCTACAGCGGTAAGTTTTTCGATCCGAAACAATACGAAAACCTCGTTTTGCGGGCTGAACATGACGGACAGATTCTGCGGCTAAAAGATGTGGCCGACATCGAATTTGGTTCGCTGGATTACGATATGCTTTCGAAAACGGATGGTCGCCCGTCGGCTTCGATCATGATCAAGCAACGGCCCGGCTCAAATGCCCGTGAGGTGATCAACAATATCAAAACACGCATGGCTGAGTTGAAAGAAACCAGTTTTTCGTCGGGCATGACCTACAACTTTGCGTACGACGTATCGCGGTTTCTGGATGCATCGATTCACGAGGTGATTCGAACGTTAATTGAGGCCTTCATATTGGTATTTCTGGTTGTATTCCTGTTTTTGCAGGACTGGCGGTCCACCCTGATCTGTGCGTTGGCGGTGCCGGTGGCTTTGATAGGCTCCTTTGCGTTTATGAGTAGCATCGGATTTTCCATCAATCTGCTCACACTGTTTGCCTTGGTACTGGCCATCGGAATTGTAGTTGATAATGCTATTGTGGTGGTGGAGGCTGTTCATGCCAAAATGAGTGAAGATCATTTGGAACCGCGTGAGGCTACGTTTGCAGCCATGAAGGAGATTAGCGGGGCATTGGTGGCTATTACACTGGTCATGTCGGCCGTTTTTATCCCAGTGGCGTTTATGTCGGGTCCGGTTGGTATTTTCTACCGGCAGTTTTCGTTAACCCTGGCTATTGCTATCGTGATTTCCGGCGTCAACGCTGTTACGCTGACGCCCGCTTTGTGCGCGTTGCTGCTTCGCTCATCGCATGACCATACCCCTACAGGTATGCTGGGACGCTTTTTTGCCTGGTTCAATCGTGGTTTTGAAGCGCTCACCGGCCGCTATCAACGCGTGCTGAAACGGCTAGCCAGCCGGGGAATGATAACGGTGGGTATGCTGGCATTGTTTGCGGGTGGCACCTGGGGCGTTAGCTCGATTTTACCAGCTGGCTTCATTCCTACGGAAGATCAGGGGATGATTTATATCAATGTAACCACACCCGTTGGGGCTACCCTTAAACGTACGGAAGCCGTTCTGGACAAAATCCAGGAGATGGCCTCAAAAATGGAAGCTGTCGAAAATGTTTCGACACTGGCCGGGTATAGCCTGATGACCGATGGGGTAGGAGCTTCGTATGGAATGGGTATGATCAACCTCAAAGACTGGGGTAGCCGCAAACAATCGCTCGACGAGGTGATTGCGGAATTGGAAGAGAAAACAAAGCGGGTACAGGATGCCAGTATCCAGTTTTTTCCACCGCCAACTGTGCCTGGATTCGGGAACTCAAGCGGTTTTGAACTGCGGATGCTGGATCGGACGGGAACAGGCGATCTGCAAAAAACTAAAAAGGTGGCCGATGCTTTTGTCCAATCCTTGAAAAAACGCCCCGAAATCGGAAATGCCTTTACCAGTTTCGACCCCAGCTTTCCGCAATATCTGTTGCAGGTCGATCAGGACAAAGCAGCCCAGAAAGGCGTTTCGATTGATAATGCCATGAGTACCCTCCAAACCTTGTTGGGGAGCTACTATGCGTCTAATTTCATTCGGTTTGGGCAGATGTATAAAGTAATGGTACAAGCCTCCCCCGAATACCGCGCCAAACCAGAGGATGTGCTGAACCTGCGGGTGAAAAACAACATAGGCGAAATGGTGCCTTATTCTAATTTCGTTCGACTCGAACGGGTGTATGGGCCGGAACAGATTACTCGGTATAACATGTATATGTCGGCCCTGCTAAATGGCGATGCTGCACCGGGTTATAGTAGTGGCGATGCCCTGCGGGCGGTTCAGGAAGTAGCCGATAAGGAACTACCACGCGGCTATTCGTTCGCCTGGTCGGGAATGTCGCGCGAAGAAGTTTTGTCGGGCGATCAGGCTATTTTTATTTTCCTGATATGCCTTGTCTTTGTGTATCTGCTGCTGGTAGCCCAGTATGAAAGCCTGTTCCTGCCATTATCGGTTCTGTTGTCGCTGCCAGCGGGCATATTTGGGTCATTTTTGTGTTTGCAACTAGCTGGTTTGCAGAATAATATCTATGCGCAGGTGTCGCTCGTGATGCTGATTGGATTGCTGGGTAAAAACGCTATCCTGATTGTTGAGTTTGCCAATCAACGGCAAAAGGAAGGGCTCCCGATTCTAAGTGCAGCCATAGAGGGTGCCGTCACCCGTCTCCGTCCGATCCTGATGACTTCACTGGCGTTTATCGCCGGGCTGATTCCGCTTTGTATCGCATCGGGTGCCGGAGCACTGGGCAACCGTTCCATTGGGACCGCAGCGGCTGGTGGTATGGCTATCGGAACGGTATTCGGACTCATACTTGTACCCGGCCTGTATGTATTGTTTGCCATGATTGCCCAGAAGTTTGGAACGGCACAATCAACGAATGGAAAAAACAAACCTACCGTCAAATCCACAAAAACGAATTCGAATGGGGCCGTTCTTCAAGAGTCATAATACCACCTGTTTTCTAGTAAGTTTGGTTCTGGCGGGTTACCTGAGTGGTTGTAAAATAGTCCATAACCCAGCACCGATACCACACGTGGCGGTGCCACAAGTCTATAGTGATCGTAGCAGTAGCACTCAGGTGGATTCGACTAATATAGGCAAACGCTCTCCACAGGAGTTGTTTAACGATCCTAATTTAGTGGCATTGATCGATACGGCTCTGTCCCGAAACCTTGATCTGAAAATTGCCCGTCAACGTATCGAAGCTGCTCAGGCTACGTATCGGATAAGTCAGGGTGCCTTAATGCCCCGAGTCGATGCCGTGGCTACGGCGTCGGTCGATCGGTACGGACGGTACACACTCAACGGGGTTGGTAATTACGATACCAATTTATCGGGCAATGTAAGCGGCTCCAGTTTGATTCCGAATCCAACACCCGATTATTTTGTGGGCCTCCGCAGTTCATGGGAGGTGGATCTTTGGGGAAAACTGCGTAACCGACGACGGGCAGCCTTCACGCGCATACTGGCGTCGGAAGAAGGGAGAAACCTGATCGTGACTAGCCTAATCGCTGATGTAGCCCGATTGTATTACACGCTATTAGCCCTGGATGCCGAACTGGAAATCATTGGCGATAATGTTGAACTGCAACAGAAAGCCGTTGAATTAGTCGAAGTTCAGAAAGCAGCCGGTCGGGTGACAGAGTTAGCCGTCCAGCAGTTCAAAGCCCAGTTGCTCAATACCAGGGCGCTGGAAGGGCGGGTGTTGCAGGATATTGTCGAAACCGAGAATCAACTGAACAGACTCTTAGGCAGATATCCTCAACCAATAACGAGGGGGGCATCCATTGAAAAACAATCGGTGCCAACAGCAATTTCGGCTGGAATACCGGCTCAGTTGATCCGTCGACGGCCTGATATTCGCCAGGCCGAACGCGAACTCGAAGCGGCAAATGTCGATGTGGCTGTAGCGCAGGCTGAGTTTTTACCCTCGCTAAATCTGACGCCTTATCTGGGGTTCAATGCCTTTCGTCCAGGTGTTCTGTTAAATCCACAATCGCTGGCCCTGGGCATATTTGGTGGGCTGGCGGTACCTGTTCTGAACCGTCGGCAATTGCAGGGTAACTTAGCGCTGACGACGGCTCAGAGCCGGGAGGCTTATCTGGCTTACCAACGAACGATTATCAACGGCGTATCGGAGGTAGTAACAGGTCTGAAAGGGTTGGAAAACTACCGGAATGTTGCCAGCCTACAGCGTCAGGAAGTGGCCGTACTGCGTCAGGCGACGGCTACCTCCAACGAACTGTTCGCGAATGGGTATGCGACTTATCTTGAAGTTATTACGGCTCAGCGAAACGTCTTTGAAGCACAACTTGCCCTGGTCACAACCAAGCGGGCTCAGTTTCTGGCTTTAGTGGATTTGTACCGTGCGCTAGGCGGAGGAACGAAATGAGACGTATGATATAGGATGTATAATGTATGGCCTGAAATACATCATACATTAGACATTCTATATCATACATAGGCTCTTATCTCAGTTTTTCCATGGCCTTTTTGGTGGCTTCGAACAGGCGTTTTTTCTGAAGGACGGTTGGTGCAGAAACCCGTTCCCGACAGTCGAAAATACCGCACCGCTCACAGGTTTGGTTCACCACCCGAAACGGAATATTCTCAAGCGTTTTGATGTCGTTAGGAGCAGCCAGAAATTTCATCTTGCTTTTCAGTGTATCATTGACAGCAAAGCACATTGATACGCTCATATTCTGCTGAAATTGAGGCTGAATGGGATGGGCTACCGAAATGATGAGGTATTGTAGGCCTGAATCCGCATAGTCAGAAAGTTGAGCACGGCAAAGGGCTCCATCGTAGGTTTTATGCTGCTGCAAAAACTGAAGTTCCTGTAGAATCGTCCAGGCGATCCAACGGCGACAGAAATGTTCATCCATAATACTTCGGGGCCCCTGCTGGCGCGAAAGATGCATTTCTTTGGTCAGTTGAAAGGTAGTCTGGCCAGGGGTATGGTTGAACCGATAGAAAAAGAGCTGATCAATGCCGAAGTAGCTGGGTAAAACGTTACTGAGCCGGTAGAAAAACCGCTCAGGTGTTGAGCCAAAATGGGTGATGAGCTGAAGAAAATCGTCGTTGCTCCAGGTGTCCTGAGCAAACAACGTTCGTAATCTGGCCACCAGTTCTTCCCGCCTGATTAAAATGGCACCGGCAAAATAGGAAGCCTTATAATTATTCAGGATTTGTTCAAATGAGTCCGCTTCAACCCACGAATAGGTATAAGGCCGATTTTTTAGATTCAGATACTGAAAACCAACTTCCCTCGCCAGAATAAAAAGCCGTTGTTCGATCGACAGGCCCGCATTGAGATGCAAGGTAGCTTGCTCAGGACGAAAAACGGAGCGAAGTGAGACTAGCTCGGGCTGGATCAGCGGGTCAAATTGCTCAAGTCGAATCTCGTAACGTGTTTTCAGGAGATTAGTGAGCAAGGCTTCATCGACCGATTGATGGGATAACGGAGCAAATTCAGCTAGAAACCGATCGGCATCGGCTTCAATTTCGGGAAAGTAATTATCGTGCATTTCCTGATACGATCGGAGCATCGTCAGGTACAGCCGCTCCACGCTCATGTTATAACTCAGGGCTATATCCATAAACGTTCGGATCATGGCGCTTACTTTGGCTGGAGCCTCGGCCAGGAGTTCAAGTAAATCGGATGGGTCAATGCCAAAGAGTTCAAGTGGAATTTCAGTCAGGAATTTTGACCGCAATAAATCTGAGATAGGTTCGAGTTTTTTGCTAAGCTTGAGCGAAACCAGCGAATCGTAGTCGATGTGCATGGCTCCGGCCAGCGCCGAAATTTTGTCTGCTTTGGGGTACTTACGGCCCTTTTCGATTTCGGTAACGTAAGAAATAGATAGGCCGGATAGGTGTGCTAATTCGCTGACCGACAATCCTTTGTCGAGTCGTAGTTGGCGTAGTTTCAGGCCAAAAAGCAAGCGGATATGATCGGCAGGCAGATTCAATGCAAAATAGTTTAAGTCAATACAGACCCCGAAGAATCAACCGATAGTGGTGCCAGATTCCAGGAGCGAGTCGGGTCATACTGCAAATAACCGTGGTCGACAACCAAGGGACTGTCAACGTTATTGTGGTACAATTGGCCAGTGCCTAGCCCCTGTGGCAGCAAATGCTTAAACTGGGCAGTATACTGGGCAATGGCGTTCAGGCCGATGTTTGATTCCAGGGCTGAAGTTATCCACCAGCCGATGTTTAGTCGTCCAGCCAGTTCAATCCATTCATCACAGTGACGTAGCCCACCTAATAACGTTGGTTTGAGCACAATATACTGTGGCTGAATCTTTTTTAAAAGCCTGAACTTATGCACGTATTCCATATGACCGATCAGTTCTTCATCCAGGGCAATCGGCACAGGGCTAGTACGGCAAAGATCAGCTAAAGCCTCAGGCTGGCCTGCACGAATCGGTTGTTCGATTGAGTGCAATTTGTAGTGGGCTAAACGCTCCAGTTTATGCATCGCTTCGTCGGGATGGAAGGCCCCGTTGGCATCTACCCGTAACGTAATTTCCTCCGCCGTGAAGCGTTCACGAATCATGGCGAGCAAATCGCATTCCTGATCGAAATCGAGCGCACCAATTTTAAGTTTAATCGTCGTATAGCCTGCCTGAAGTTTCTCCTCGATCTGCTGTCGCATAAAAGCCGGATTACCCATCCAGATGAGCCCATTGATGGGTAAGGCTCGCTGCCCTGTCGTAAAATCTGACCCAAGAATCATACGTTGCCCGCCCGACAGAAAATCGAGCATAGCCGTTTCAAAACCAAATAGAATGCTTGGAAACTGAGGGCTTATGATCTGATTCAGAACAATGGGAACGTTCCAACTGAACAGCTGAAGGTCTAATTCGTTGAAATCCTGGCAATATTGACGCAGTTGTTCTGTAAAGTCAGGCCGATCGTCGTAGCTCAGACCCGGTAGAGGACCACATTCCCCGTATCCCATAACACTGGGATTCTCATCGTCGAAAAGCCGAACTATATACGATGTTTTCTTCGTCAGTGTACCGCGTGAGGTACCTGCTTCGAAGCGAAAATGCAGCGTATAAGGTAGAAAGTCAGCTTTTAAACTCATTGCGAGGGTGGTGAGGAGGGAAAAACCCAGCCCTAAAAATACTACTTTTGACTGCTCAAACGGGTAAACGGACGAAAATATTAATGAAACGGTTTATTGTTAAAAGTATATTCCTGCCGCTCAGTATACTCTATGGATTAATCATAGATTTTCGTAATTGGCTCTTTGATAACCAATTATTGCCATCTGTGCGCCCATCCGTATACTCCATCAGTGTAGGTAATTTAACCGTCGGAGGTACTGGAAAAACACCAATGGTTGAATTTTTGATCAAACGGTATCCGTCAAGTGTATATATGAACAAAGGATCGGTGGCTACCTTGAGTCGGGGGTATGGACGGAAAACCAGAGGTTTCCGAGTCGCAACGGCGAATGATACGGCAGCCACTATTGGCGATGAGCCGTTACAAATACATCGAAAGTTTGGCGCGCAGGTTCGTGTGTGTGTGGGCGAACGACGGGTTGAGGCTATCCGGTCGTTATTGACGCTTCATCCCGAAACCGACTTAGTGATACTTGATGATGCCTTTCAGCATCGCGCCGTTCATCCGCATCTGTCTATTATGCTAACTGATTATAGCAGACCTTTCTATGACGATTACCCATTTCCAGCAGGTCGACTCCGCGAACGACGAAAAGGTGCCCGTCGGGCCGATGCGATCGTCGTGACCAAGTGCCCAGCGAACCTTTGGGAGGCCGAGCAGCAACGCATCATAGCCCGAATCAGGCCATATACCAGGTCCGAAACACCCATTTTTTTTGCCGGGCTTCAGTATGGTCAACCTGTGTCGTTTGCAACCCATCAACCCGTAGCTGATCTGAAAAATGTAGTGCTTGTCTCTGGATTGGCGAATGCCGACCCGTTAGAAAAGTACGTCAGGCAAACATTTGAGATGCAAAAGCATGTGCGCTTTGCCGATCATTATGCCTATACACGAACGGACCTTGAATCGGTTTTAACGAATTTGCCAGACAGGTCGGTGATTTTAACCACTGAAAAGGATTGGGTAAAGCTGGATGCTTTACTGACGGCAGAGGAGCGATCAGTATGGCCATTGTATTACCTTCCGGTCGCGACTCAGTTTTTATCCGGACAGGAATCAGCGTTTTTAGCTTTTTTAGATAATCATAGGCAATTGACTAGGGCTTAAAAATCGTTAAGTACATCCCATTAATTGCACCCATCAGCCGTTTTGCCTTACTTTTGGAGTAATGAATCGGAGTGTTGTTATTTTATGTGTCATGCTCGCCCTGACAATCAGAGGTTGGGCACAGCAGTTTCCTGGGGGTGTGCCGTCTGGTTTTGGTGGACGTCAGGCTATGCCTTCTTCAACTACAGGTGTAAATAATAGTGGAATAGATGATTCGACCAAAGTTATTTATGGTCCCAAATCGACGCGTTTTGTACTCGAAGACGATATCCTGAATAACCGCCGGAAACTATACACCTTGGATACAACCATGGATGAAAGTCATCGGTACACCTACGTTCAGCGGAGTCAGAATCTCTATCAGGACTTGGGAACATTGGGAACACCCATCCGGTCGGTTTTTATTCAGGCTCCACAGCAGTTGGGTACTCAATCGGGCTATTACGTATTTAATCCATATGCGTTTCAAACGTTGGGAGTCAAATATTTTGATACGAAATCGCCCTTTACTGATATGTACCTGGCACTTGGTGGTAACAATCAGAATATTCTACGGTTCGACATGGCCCAAAATGTTACCCAGCGTTGGAATGTAGGCTTTAATGTTCAGCGGTTTACGGCTCAAAAACAGTTTGGTACCAGTGGTAATAATGACCCGTTTAAGTTATTGGCCCAGAACTGGGGATTTTTACTGCATACCAATTACCGCTCTAAAAATGACAAATACACCCTGCTGGCTCATTTCAACAACATGAATCATAGCCTCGATGAGCAGGGTGGGGTGGTGCCTGGTTTAACAGCGAACAACGAACCTATTATTTATAATTATACGGGAGATTCCCGGTTACGTAGTGGTACTACATCGGCCCAGGGGCCACATGGCTGGGAAATCCGTAACGATTGGCATGTTTATCATCAATATGTTCTGGATAAAGGGTTTCAGCTCTATCATCGCTTTGATTATCAGACCCAGAAGAATTTCTATCAGGACGATACCCTTAAGCTGAATCGATACATCCTGTCGCCAATTCTGCCAGAAAAAATGGATACGCTCACGTTTTATCCGTCCCTGACAAGCGATAGCTCCCGTATCTTTCAGCGTAGTCGGTTCCGGTTATTGGAGAATCAGTTTGGAATAAAAGGTGTCGCTCAGTATAAAGGAGCTTCGTTCAATTACCGGGCTTATCTGCGGATTCGTAACTATCGGCAGCTTACGTATTACAATACGTCCCGGTCCAATTTTAACGAGTATGAAACCCCACGGACCGAAACCTTTGTCGGTGGATGGGCTGGCTATTATTTCCCCGATAGTTTATCCCGTATAACAGCAGAAGCCGAGTTTGGGGCCAATACCAAAGGGAACGTTACGTACCGGATTCAGGGACAGTTTGAAAGCAAATGGCTGACGGCTGGGTACTCGACCATTACTACGAACCCAAGTTTATTGCAGGAGCGGTTTCAAAGCATTGTTTTTTCGTGGCAAAATAATTTTAGCCTGCCTAGTTATAGTCATGCGTATGGGAAATTCAACATTCGGTATAAGCAGCTTCGGATTCAACCCAGCTTAGATTACTACCTGCTTAAGGACTATATTTATTTTAACGAAAAGGCTGTGCCTACGCAGGAAAAATCGGCCATTCATATTTTGCAGCCAGGGTTTGGCTATCATTTACAGTTCGGAAAGTTTCTAATAGCTGGCCAGGCGTATTATACAGTAAAAGAAGGCCCCGATGTAATTCGAATGCCCCCGTTTTTTATCAATACTCGTTTGCAATATGAGCTTCTCTACGCTAAGGTGTTATATATTCAGACAGGTATTGACCTGCACTATAAATCACCCTATTATGCCGATGCGTATATGCCTGTAGCGCAGCAGTTCTACCTACAGAACCGCTCTCAGGTTGAGGGATATGTATTGGCCGACGTATATGCAAATTTACGCGTAAACCGGACGCGTCTATTTATCAAATTGACACATGCTAATCAGGGGGTGTTGCAGGGAGCAGGCTACTTTGTCGCCCCCGATTTTCTGCAAATGCGACGTGGTTTTGCCTTTGGGGTGGATTGGTATTTGTTTGACTAGCTTAAAAAAAGAAGTATTTCCTGCCGAGGGTAGACAGGTAATTTTGTGACAATTTTGCTTTTAGATGTATAAACTATCAATTTGCTCAACAAAATTGATAAAACATTAAATTTTGCATGGATTCATTTCAGATTAAAAAAGCGCCCACTCAGTATGATGTCGCCATTGTTGGCTCAGGAGCGGGTGGGGGTATGGCGGCTTACACCCTGGCGAAAGCCGGAGCAAAAGTCGTATTGCTGGAAGCCGGTGGTTATTTTGATCCGGCCGATCCGAAATACATTACTCAACTGAAATGGCCTTGGGAGTCGCCCCGCCGTGGAGCCAGTACAACCCGTGCATTCGGTGATTTCGATGCTGCATGGGGAGGCTGGGAAATTGAAGGGGAACCCTATACCAACGCTCGAGGGTCCGATTTCCACTGGTTCCGTTCCCGGATGTTGGGTGGACGTACTAATCACTGGGGACGTATATCGCTCCGGTTCGGACCTGACGACTTTCGGCGTAAGAGTATGACGGGTGTGGGTGAAGACTGGCCAATCAGCTATGACGACATCAAACCATTCTACGACCGTGTAGACCGTTTGATCGGAGTCTTCGGCTCGATTGAAAACATGGCAACCGAACCAGACGGTATTTTTCTGCCGCCACCCAAGCCAAGACTTCATGAATTGATGATTCGAAAAGGGGCTCGGAGTATTGGTATTCCTGTAATTCCGTCTCGTTTGTCGATTCTGACCAAACCCATTAATAACGAGCGCGGCCAATGTTTCTACTGTAGCCAATGCGGGCGTGCCTGCCAGGCCTACGCCGACTTCTCGTCGTCGTCGGTGTTGGTGAAACCTGCCCTGAAAACAGGAAATGTAACGCTCATAAATGGGGCTATGGTCCGCGAAGTGCTGACCGACCCGGCCACCGGCCTGGCTACAGGTGTTAGTTACGTTGATACACTGAGCTTGCAGGAGGTTACGGTAAAAGCTAAAACGGTTGTGTTGGCTGCCAGCGCTGGCGAAACAGCCCGATTGTTGCTCAACTCTAAATCAAGTCGATTCTCAAACGGCCTTGCGAATACCAGTGGCGTGGTTGGGAAATATATTAATGATTCAACGGGGGCATCGCGGTCGGCGTTTGTACCGGCCCTGATGGACAGGAAGCGCTATAATGAGGATGGCGTCGGTGGTATGCACGTCTTTACACCCTGGTGGCTCGATAACAAGAAATTAGACTTCCCACGTGGATATCACATCGAATATTGGGGAGGGATGGGTATGCCTGCCTACGGATTCGGATGGGGTGTCGAAGAGTTGAATGGAATGATTCCTGGTCGCGACGGTAAAATGAAACCGGGTGGTGGCTATGGTAAAGCCCTTAAGGACGATTACCGTCGGTTCTACGGTGCGTACGTAGGTATGGCCGGTCGGGGAGAACCCGTTCCTCTCGAAAGTAACTACTGCGAAATTGACCCGAATGTGGTCGATAAATATGGTATTCCTGTACTTCGTTTCAATTATAAATGGTCTGAGTACGAGATCAAACAGGCGAAACATATGCAGGACACGTTCGAGGAAATTATTCATTCCATGGGTGGTATTGCACTTGGTGAAAAGCCCAATGCATCGAACAACTATGGTTTGGCCGCTCCCGGATTAATTATCCACGAAGTAGGAACAGCCCGTATGGGTAGTGATCCAAAAACGTCTGCCCTGAACAAATACCAGCAGGCTCACGATGTGAAAAACCTGTTTGTGGTCGATGCGGCAGCTTTCCCATCACAAGGTGATAAAAACGTGACCTGGACTATTTTGGCCAGTTCCATGCGTACCAGTGAGTATTTAATCGACCAGGTTAAACAAAAAAATATCTAAACCCAGGTGTAGCTCAGCGATACACCAAGCCATACGACTATGAAACGCAGAGATTCATTAAAAGCTCTTTCTCTAACCAGTTTTGGGCTGGCTGTTAACCCGGTTGAGGCTGCTGTACCAGCACCACCAGACCCTAAACCGTTAAAAATTCCGGGAGGGCGTCAGAAGTTTGAAGCCGAGCGTGACGCGAAGCTGATGGCTGAGAAGTTTTTTACACCGCATGAGTTACAGACGGTTACGGTGTTGTCCGACATCATTATTCCGGCCGATGAACATTCGGGTAGCGCGTCGCAGGCGGGGGTACCGGCCTTCATTGAATTTATGATGAAAGACCAGCCCCGAAACCAGACGCCCATGCGTGGCGGTATCAAGTGGCTCGATAATACGTGTGTAAAACGGTATGGTAAACCTTTTGTGCAATGTACCAAAGCGCAGCAAATCGAACTGGTCGATCAGATTGCTTACCCTTCGAAAGTGAAGCCTGAGTTGTCGCAGGGCGCTTCGTTTTTCTCGATGATGCGGAACATGACCGCTTCTGGCTTTTATACCAGTCAGATGGGTATCAAAGACATCGGTTATGTTGGTAACGTACCTAACCAGTGGGATGGCGTGCCGGCTGATGTTTTAAAACAGTATGGACTAGCTTACGAAGAACGCGAACTCACGCAGGGTAAGTAACTCCAATAAGTAGAAACACAAAAAGCGCAGGGAAAGCCTCTGCGCTTTTTGTGTTTTTTAGAATGACTGATTAAAGAGTAGGTAAATCGGTGTCCAAGGTGTCAAGGTGTGCTTAGATAGGTATGATAAAACTCTTGAGCAATTCAATTGAGGCCATGAGCAACTTATGACTAACCATCGTAAAAATTTTCGTCTGTGCTAACGGTCGGTAGATCAATTGAATGACTAACAGGATACCTTTAATCTGTCAACTTTTCATCCTCCCTTTTTTCTATTCGTCCTTTTTTTGCCGTACTTTTACATCCCGTAACGACCAAAACACGTTAAAGACATGGCGGCTACGGGACCCAAATCCGCAAAATACATCTTTGTTACGGGCGGGGTAACTTCATCTCTCGGCAAAGGTATCATTGCCTCTTCACTGGCCAAACTACTTCAGTCTCGGGGACTTACGGTAACAATCCAGAAATTCGATCCGTATATCAACATTGACCCCGGTACACTCAATCCGTACGAACATGGCGAGTGTTATGTAACCGACGACGGTGCCGAAACAGACCTCGATTTAGGTCATTACGAGCGCTTCCTGAATCGGCCCACATCGCAGGCCAACAACATTACCACAGGACGCATCTACAACAACGTCATCACGCGTGAGCGCCGGGGCGATTTCCTTGGGAAAACGGTTCAGGTAGTTCCCCACATTACCGACGAGATAAAGCGGAATATCCGACTGTTGGGTGAAACGGGTGAGTACGATATCGTAATTACCGAAATTGGTGGTTGCGTAGGTGATATTGAATCGCTGCCGTTTGTGGAAGCCGTTCGGCAGTTGAAGTTTGAACTGGGTGAGCACGACACCCTCGTGATTCATCTCACCCTGGTACCCTATCTGCAATCGGCAGGGGAATTGAAAACCAAGCCAACCCAGCACTCAGTGCGGATGCTGCTCGAAAACGGAGTTCAGCCCGATATCATCGTTTGCCGGACAGAGCATCCATTGCCGCAGGATATTCGCCGGAAAATAGCTCTCTTCTGTAACGTGCAGGTTAGTTCGGTTATCGAGGCTATCGACGCCGAGACCATTTACGATGTACCACTCCTCATGCAGAAAGAGCGGCTCGATCAGCGGGCGCTTTACATGATGGACCTCTACAACGATAAAGATGCCGATCTGGATGCCTGGAAAAGCTTCCTGGCGCGACTCAAAAATCCGGGCGATAACATACGGATTGGCCTGGTCGGTAAATACGTTGAATTGCACGATGCCTATAAGTCGATTGCCGAATCGTTTATTCATGCCGGAGCGTCCAATGAATGTAAGGTACAATTGGAGTGGATTCAGTCAGAAACGCTGGTAGACGAACATCACTGTGCCGATGTGCTCAGCCAACTGGATGCAGTATTGGTGGCACCTGGTTTTGGCGAACGGGGCATCGAAGGGAAGATCAACGCTGTCCGGTATGTCCGTGAACATGGAATTCCGTTCCTGGGTATTTGCTTAGGCATGCAAATGGCCGTCATTGAATACGCCCGCAACGTGATGGGGGTTGACGATGCTCACTCAACGGAAATGGAACCGGATACTGCTAATCCGGTCATTAGCATGATGGAGGCCCAGAAGAACATTACGGATAAAGGGGGAACGATGCGCCTGGGTGCTTACACCTGCAAACTGAAACGGGACTCGCTGGCTTACCAGATTTACGGCAAAACACAGATCAGCGAGCGACACCGGCATCGGTACGAATTTAACAACGATTACCTGGCTGCTTTTGAAAAAGCCGGGTTAATACCAACAGGTATCAACCCGGAAACGGGGCTGGTCGAGATTGTTGAGTTATCGCAAACTAAACACCCCTGGTTTGTTGGAGTTCAGTTTCATCCTGAACTGAAAAGCACCGTAATGAACCCGCATCCGTTGTTTGTTAAGTTTGTAAAGGCTGCCCTGATTTATAATCAAAAGAAAAAGGCTGCTCCGCCTACTTCATCCGATATTGCAGCCGCCCGTGTAGAAACTGCCGACGTGGTTGATTAACCGCCCGGATTACTGTAATTTTGCGGAAAAATAGTTTTCAATTTTCGGTTTTCAGTTTCCCGTCCGGATGTCCGACTTTTAACTGAGAACTGAAAACTGGAGACTGAAAACACAAATAATGGATCGTAATCAACTCATTGGCATTGTCCTGATTCTGGCGATGCTGGTCGGCTACCAGCTTTTGGTACCGAAACCCGCTCCCGAAAAGGAACCGGCTCAAAAAACACAAACCACGAAACCGAAGTCGGCTTCCAGTGCCGAAGCAGCCATCAATAAAGCAGAACAACCGCTCGATTCGGCCGCTGCCAAAGCTCAATTTGGTGATTTTGCCGCCGTTGCTACCGGAGAAGCGCGTGACATTACCGTTGAAAATAAAGATATTAAAGTAACCTTCAGCACCTGGGGTGGTCGGGTAAAAGAAGTAGTTCTGAAAAACTACAAAACCTTCGACCAGAAGCCGCTTGTCCTGATTGATGAGAAAAGTAGTAAAACTCTCCTGGAACTGCCTACCCAACAGGGCAAGGTTAATCTGCATCAGTTGTATTACCAGACAACGACGTCAACGGGTCAGGTCAGTGGACAGAATCAGCAAATTGTTTTTCGTGCCGAAGTGGCACCGGGCCAATCGGTAGAGCAGGTATATACTGTTCCATCCGAAGGTTATGTGATCGACTATGATCTGAAATTAAATGGCCTGACCAGCACGGTTGGCAATGGAGATATCCGATTCTTCTGGGAAGATAAGATGCGTCAGTATGAAAACGATCTGGCAAACAACCGCCGAGCCGCTACGATCAACTACCTGACCGCCGATGAAAACTTCGAGAATCTGGCCGAAGGCGAAAGCAATCAGGAAGCTACCCTCGAAGAGCCTGTTCAGTGGTTTACGATTAAACATAAATACTTTCTGTCGGGCTTCATCGATAAAAATGCCCCTATGACCAAAGCCAGTTTTAAAACGCTGGTCGACCCCGCTGACAGTAGTGTTGTGAAAACGGCTATTGCTGATGTCATGTTGCCTATAGCGGACGTGAAGGCGGGTAAAGGGCAATACAAGTTCTACTATGGCCCGAATAAGTTCCAGTTACTGGGCAGTATAGCACCAGAATTTGATCGGAACGTCTATTTGGGATATTCAATTCTAAAACCGATCAACAAGTACTTCTTCGTGCCAGTGTTCAACTTCCTGGAGAAGTTTATCTCGAATTATGGCCTGTTGATTGTGGCCCTGGTTGTCTTTGTGAAATTGCTTCTAACCCCGTTAACCTATAAGTCATATGTAAGTATGGCGAAAATGCGGGTGTTAGCGCCAGAGATCAATGAGATCAAAGAGCGTGTGGGCGATGATATGGCCAAGCAGCAATCTGAGCAAATGAAGTTGTATCAGGAAGTAGGCGTAAGCCCGCTGAGTGGTTGCGTGCCCGTGCTGGCTACTATGCCGATTCTGTTTGCGCTCTTCATGCTTTTCCCAAACCTGATTGAGCTTCGGCAAAAGGCATTCCTCTGGTCAAGTGATCTGTCGACCTACGATGCCTTCCTGAAGTTTCCAACGCTTCCATTTATTGGTAGCCACCTGAGCTTGTTTACGGTGCTGATGACGGCTTCTTCCATTGCGTACGCATATTACAACAACCAGACCACGCCAACGCAGCCGGGGCCTGTGAATATGAAAGCCCTTAGCTACATATTCCCGCTCATGTTCATGTTCGTACTGAACTCCTATCCTGCGGGTTTAACGTTCTACTACTTCGTATCAAACATTGTAACCATTACCCAACAGCAACTTATTCGTCGGTTTGTCGATGAAGATAAGATTAAGGCGGTATTGGATGAAAATCGTCGGAAGAACGCTTCGGGTCAGGGTAAGAAACCTGGTGGGTTCCAGGCATTGCTACAAAAGCAGTTGGCAGCTGCCGAAGAGGCTCGCAAGCAAGCTGAGGAGGCCCAACGAAAAGCGAGAACTAAAAAATAAGTCGCAAAACAGCTTCCATTAGTTAAAAAAGTATTGACTAATGGCCGTACACTGACGACTTTTGATAGCAAAAGCAACGCCATCGCGTTGCTTTTGTGCATTAACCTAAAAGACATGACCCATAAATTGTGTTTGGTTAACTATGTATATGTATTGGCTAGCTTGATGGTATTGTTCATCCAGCTGCCTAGACAAGCTCAGGCTCAGGTTTCTACAGAAGCGCAGAAACGGTATAGCGCTGCCGTTAAAAAAGTGCTTGCTGGCGATTATGATCGGGCAAAAACAGAACTGAACGGGCTTATCCAGCAGCGGGGAGTATTGGCACCGTATGCCAGCTACTATTATGCACTGGCAGCTTATCGGCAGAAAAATTTCACCCAGGCTCGTTTGGCACTTCAGCAATTGATGGACCTCTTTCCCAATTGGCGAAAGATGAGTGAAGCCAATTACTTATTAGCGGCTGTTTCGATGGAAACGGGCGAGTATGAAGACGCATTGACGGCTCTCCAGCAGATCAATGATCCGGCTTTACGTACTGATGTGTCGAAACTGGAACAGGCTTTCATTCCAAAAATTACCGATTTAAAACGCCTAAAGGAACTCAACAAGGCTTTCCCAAGTAATCGGGCGGTAGGATTGGCATTAATTGACCTAATTCAGCGTACAGCCAGTGATAAAGATGATCTGGAACTTTCAGACCGCCTTACCAATCGCTTTGGTGTTCCGGGAGTAGCGACTACGCAACCTGTCACATCACCTTCCACAGCAGGCACGTCAACAGTCGGTCGTTCAACGTTGCCTACCCGAGCCAACCGGGCAAAAGGGTATTATAACATTGCTGTAATGTTCCCGTTTCGGTTGGATGATTTTAATTCTGATAAACGGACTCGGTCCAATCAATACGTTTACGATCTTTACGACGGGATCAAAATGGCGAAAACCAAGCTTCAGGAAGAGGGTATTACAGTCAATCTGTTCGCTTATGATGTCGATAATGACGCCAACAAAACCCTTGAATTGGTCAATAGTCCCGCATTTGCTCAAACAGATCTGATTATTGGGCCGCTCTATATCGAGCCGAATCGCATTGCATCAGCATACGCTAACCAAAGTAATATTGTGTTGCTGAACCCAATTGCAACCAGCAATGATTTGGTAACTAACCAACCACTCTCATTTCTGGCACAACCGTCCCTCAACCAGCAGGCAAGAAAATTGGCTGAGCATGCCCGGAGTCTGAATAGTGGCCGTCGGGTGGCGGTCTATTTTGGTGCATCGCGAAGAGACTCACTATTGGCAATGACCTATGTTAACGAGCTGAAACAGCAGAATTATCAACTCATTGATGTTCGGAAACTAAGCGGTAGCGCACAGGCCATGGCCGATGCGATGCAATTGACCGGTAATGCAAGTGCCAGTGTAAGCTCGTCCCGTCCGGTATCGACAACCCAGGCTATTCCAATGGGGCATGTGTTTTTCGCCAGCAGTAATGACGAAGAAGGGGCTCGAATCCTAGATGCTCTCAACCGGCGTCATGTGAGTGGACCGCTCCTGGCTACGGCTTCCGCTTTTGATTTTTATCGTATACCGGCTTCGACTTTCGCCCGGCGGGAGATTTATCTGCTTTACCCCGATTACATTGATACGACACGCGAACCTGTGGTTAGTTTTCAGGAACAATATGTTGCTAAACGGAATACCATTCCATCTGTGTTTGCGAGTGAAGGCTATGATATGATGCTTTTCTTTGGGCGTCAATTAGCCCGCAACACCCTGCTGTCACGCAACCGAAGTATGTTGCGATCCGATACGGATGATTATATTCTTTCTGGATTTGATTATACACAAGCTAACGAAAACCAGGTCGTTCCCATCGTAAAATTTGAAGATGGGAAACTGGTCAAAATTAATTAGTGAATGATTGAGTGATAGAATGATTGAATTGTTATTCTGACTCGCGATATAATTATTCAATCATTCTATCACTCAATCATTCTATCATTCGTAAAAATGACAACGAGCGAACAATTATTTGAAAAGGCGAAAACGCTTATTCCAGGTGGGGTAAACTCTCCTGTGCGTGCTTTCCGGGCAGTTGGCGGATCTCCACTGTTTATCAAATCAGCTAAGGGGCCTTACCTCTATGATGAAGATGGACGTCAATATATTGAATTAATAAATTCGTGGGGGCCGATGATTCTGGGCCACGCTTTTGAGCCGGTCGAAAAGGCGGTACGTGACGCAATCCAATACTCGTTTTCGTTTGGAGCTCCAACGCGTAAAGAAGTCGAAATGGCTGAATTGATCACGGCCATGGTGCCATCGGTCGAGAAAGTCCGGATGGTAAATTCGGGTACGGAAGCAACGATGGCTGCTATCCGTGTGGCCAGAGGTTTTACCGGGAGAGATAAAATTATCAAGTTTGAAGGCTGTTACCACGGGCATGGCGATTCGTTCCTGATTGCGGCTGGTAGTGGAGCCATGACTATGGGGGTGCCTGATAGCCCTGGGGTCACCAAAGCAACAGCTGCCGATACACTGACAGCGCCATACAACGATTTAGCGGCTGTTGAAGTCTTGCTGGAGAATAATCAGAACCAGGTGGCTGCCGTTATTTTGGAGCCGGTTGTCGGTAATATGGGATGTGTATTGCCAGAGCCTGGCTTTCTGGAAGGCATTCGCTCGTTATGTGATAAGTACGGAACTCTACTGATTTTCGACGAGGTGATGACTGGATTCCGCCTGTCAAAAGGAGGGGCTCAGGAGCGCTTTGGTATCACGCCTGATCTGACAACAATGGGGAAGATCATTGGAGGAGGTATGCCGGTGGGTGCTTATGGTGGCCGGGCTGATATTATGAATCAGGTATCACCGGCTGGCCCTATTTATCAGGCTGGTACATTGTCCGGTAATCCGATTGCTATGTCGGCAGGTATGGCCATGCTGCATTACCTAAACGAACATCCTGAGGTATATACGCGCCTGGAAACGATAGGGGATAAACTAGTGAACGGATTTCGCAAGGGCTTACAGAAAGCAGGATTGAACTATACTATCAATCATATTGGCTCCATGTTTACCTTGTTTATGACCGGGCGGCCGGTTTCGAACTTTTCGGATGCCAAGTCCTGTGATGTGCCCCTGTTTGGCCGATATTTTCATGCGATGTTAGATCGTGGTGTCTATTTGGCCCCATCACAGTTCGAAAGTCTGTTTCTGTCCATTGCCTTAACCGATGACCTGGTGGACCAGATCATTCAGGCCAACGAAGAAAGTCTTCTGGAAGTGATAAAATAAGTAGGCTTAAAAAGTGCAGCGTGAACAAGCGGTTAACTAAATACCCAACTAAGCTTTCGGGCACGTTGCTCTTTTCATATTTTACACTTAATGCTTGATGTTCTTTTCCGTTATCATACCCGTTTACAATCGCCCGGACGAGTTACGTGAGCTTTTGGAAAGCCTGACGAAACAGACGTATAACCAGTTTGAAGTACTTGTGATTGAAGATGGTTCACGAGAGAAAGCCGATGAGGTAGTTAACGCGTTTCGTGACCGACTGGACATCCGGTATTTCTTTAAACCGAATTCGGGGCAGGGGTTTACCCGGAACTACGGTTTCGAACGAGCAAGAGGTGATTATTTTGTGATTTTTGATTCCGATGCGCTTGTACCGAACCATTATTTTGCCGTTGTGAATGAACGTATCATCCAGGATAAGCTGGATGCGTATGGCGGACCTGATAAAGCTCACCCCGATTTTACTCCCATACAGCGGGCAATTAGCTATTCGATGACATCACCCTTTACAACAGGGGGCATACGTGGCAGTAAGAAGAACCTCGGCGGAACATACCATCCACGGAGCTTCAACATGGGACTTTCCCGCAACGTATGGGAAACAATCGGAGGGTATAAACTGACGCGCATGGGTGAAGATATTGAGTTCGCTATTCGTATCATCGAAAATGGTTTCCGTACGGGGCTAATTCCTGATGCGTTTATCTATCACAAACGTCGAACCGATTTTGGCCAGTTTTTTCGGCAACTCCGCTTTTTTGGACGTGCCAGAATCAATATTTCGCGGTACTATCCCGGCGAGCTGAAGCTGGTGCATGCCATTCCGGCTTTGTTTACACTGTTTGTTTTGTCAATTCCGCTGTGGGCACTCATCAGTCACATATTATTTGGGATAGCAGTTGGTTTGTTAGGGCTGATTGCCATACTTATTCTAATCGACGCTACTCGAAAAGAAAAAAGTCTGACAATTGGATTATTGAGTGTGCAAGCTGCTTTTACTCAGTTGCTCGGATATGGTATTGGCTTTTTAACTGAGGGCTGGAAGCGGATACGGGAACCGAAAGAGTTTAGAGAGACCGGGGCTAGTATTGATTATCCATCTTAACCATGAAACGTATAAGAATTTAGTTAAGTGATCACAGATTTTTCAATTTATCTGGTTAGTCGCTGTAAATGGCGAATGAAAAGCCTGTAAACTCGTTATATTCGCCAAAGAAGGAGCACTTGTCAACGAAATTAGTCTGTCAGGTGTTACTGTACTAAAAGACGCCTAAGTTGATGAACAAGCTTGCCAAACCACCCGGCCAACGATTAGTTAAACGCATGAGCACCCGAACAAAAGGGCTGATTGTCGTCTCATTGGGGCTAATCCTGTTTAGCATAGGTCTGTGTGTGTTTAGTGTAGCCGCCGAAGCCAATCAGTCAGGGGCTCCTTTTCGGCAGTGGTTTTTATGGGGAACCTATAGCCTCATTCTTATCAATGGCGGATTATTGCTATTTGGGCAGGCAGTTCGCTACCGGGTTCAGATTGACTATCGTCGGTTTGTACGTCGTGAACTCAAAAAGCGGGACCGTGAGTGGACACGCATGTTCCAAAAACGAAAAGCCCCGCTTGGAAAAAGCGAGGCAAAATAAGAAAGACCCTTCGTATAAAAGTCAGCTGATTGGTTAGGCTGCTTTCTTCTCAGCAAACGATGCCTTAATGGCGTCTACATCTACATTCTTAATGATAGGTTTGCGGAGCAATTGCTTAATTGCATTCGTTTTATTGTTAGCAATCGCCCGATTCCGACGAGCTTTGCGCTTTAATTCTGTTACTGCCATGATTGTATAAACTAAATTTTTGTCGGTTCATGAAAATCAGAGCGCAAAATTAGGGATTTTTTAGTCAAAATGGGCCATATGTTCGGTTTTTTTACAATCGAAACCTTGATTATCGGTAAATTCAATAACCGTAGGCTAGTAATTAGATGATATTTGGTAAAAGCGGTTTTCGGCAATAGGTTATTAACGTATATGAATCGTATTGGGCTTAAAGTAAAAGTGATTGGAGCTTTGTATATGCGAAACGTTTTACCCCAAATTGTCGTTATAGTAATCCGCTCTATTAAAAACCCAGCATTCATTCAGCTTGAACCGAGTTTTTGAGTAAGTTGAGCGGGTTATATAGTGTTTGACTAGTGAGTACGTTTTGCGCCCACTGCCTTTTTTATTGATGTACATGGAAGAAACAAAAGAGAATGTTCACCGCTCTGAAGCGCAGAGCACCGAACGCATTGCAACAGACTTACCCAAGCGCGACGAGTTACTCCTTACCCCCGATGAACAACGTATAAAAGAAGCGTTTACAGATCATGACTGGAATGAAATAAAAACGGCTGATTCGTGGGTGATCTTTAAGGTAATGGCCGAATTTGTTGAAGGCTTTGACAAATTAGCCAAGATCGGCCCCTGTGTATCGATATTTGGTTCTGCTCGTACCAAGCCCGACAACAAATATTACAAAATGACTGAAGAGATTGCTGCCAAACTAGTGCGGCATGGCTATGGCGTCATTACTGGAGGAGGACCAGGGATCATGGAAGCCGGTAATAAAGGTGCCTTTGAGCAGGGCGGAAAATCGGTTGGTCTTAACATCAAGCTACCGTTTGAGCAACATAGTAATATTTATATAGATCCCGATAAAAGCATAAACTTCGACTTTTTCTTTGTTCGAAAAGTGATGTTCGTGAAGTATGCACAGGGGTTTGTAGTTATGCCCGGTGGTATGGGTACTCTTGATGAACTCTTTGAAGCGATGACGTTGATTCAAACCCGAAAAATTGCCCGTTTCCCTATTGTGCTGGTTGGGCGGTCCTATTGGCAGGGCCTTATCGATTGGATCAACAATGTAATGCTGGGCGAAGAACATAATATCAACCCAGAGGATATGAAATTGATCAATGTGGTGGATACGCCTACTGAAGCCGTCAAGGTTATTGATGATTTCTACAGTAAATACCTGCTTAAGCCGAATTTTTAATCAGCTATAGTTTCGAACTAAAAAAGCCGGTTCTTATGCAGAACCGGCTTTTTTAGTAGAGTTGCAAGATGGGTTAAAAAGTGATGGGGATATCAACCTGCACATTATCCCAGGCCAGCATCATGATTGACTCGGTTGGTGTGTCTTTGGCTTTTTTAAATTGAACCGTAAAATTTTCCACCACATTTTCAGTTTTTTTGACGGAAGCCGTTACCCGTAATACATCCAGCTCGGGTTTGTAGCTATAAGCACCCCATTGGTCCAGATCAGAATTCAGAATGATTGTCCACTCTGTTTCAGTCGGAATGGCATATAGCGAATACACACCCGCTTTAATTTTTTTACCCTGAATGGTTGCATCGGTAAAAAACTTGATTTCGGTCGCTTCGTTTGCACCAACTCGCCACACTTTACCATACGGAATGAGTTTACCAAAGACCTCCCGCCCGTTTTTGGCGGGCCGACTGTAGGTAACGCGGGCGTAGACTTTATCGCCCACTTTAGCAGGAGCAAACTTACGATCGTGGGCAAAATCGTCTGGATAATAGGCCATATCCATCGGGCTTTTGTCGAGGCCTCGTAACGATTGCGCTTCGGTTGAAAAGGCGAAGCTAAGAAGTAAAGCCGCCAGTAAACCAGCAAATTTCATAGTCTGTTTAGTAAAGAGTGAACGGAAATGATAAGGCCTTCATACCCTATGAAGAGAGCCTCGACAAAAATAGCGGATAAAAGAAAATAGCTACTATTAGAACGGCGTCTCCTGACTTGGGTCTGCATTGCCAAAACTCGACATATCGTTGGCCTTACTTTTGAACACACTCCCTGCCGACGGAGGAGCATCGAAGCTAGTCAGGCCATTAACATTTGCGCCAAAACCCTGTGCCTGAACGGGTTCGAAATACGAATCGAGGTCACAGAATTTGGTGAACTTGTTGATGAACCGTAGCTGAATAGTATCGAGCGAGCCACTTCGGTTCTTAGCAATGATCACTTCGCCAATACCGACTGTCGAGTTGCCGTTTTCATCCTGTGTAATATTGTAATACTCAGGACGGTATAGGAAACAAACCATGTCGGCATCCTGCTCGATAGATCCCGATTCCCGAAGGTCAGAAAGTTGCGGTTTCTTATCGCCCCCCCGCGTTTCTACCGCCCGGCTCAGCTGCGAAAGCGCAATAACCGGAACGTTTAGTTCTTTCGCCAGGTTTTTCAGCGCTCTTGAAATCGATGCAATTTCCTGTTCACGGTTGCCACCAGCCCGGCCCGACGAATCGCCCGACATGAGCTGGAGGTAGTCAATGACCACCATTTGTATATCATGCTGTGCTTTCAATCGACGGCACTTGGCCCGAAGCTCCAGAATGGATAGGGCAGGGGTATCGTCGATAAAGATGGGAGCTTCGGTTAGCCGTTGAATTTTATGGTGTAACTGGGTCCATTCGTGCGGAGCCAGCGTTCCTTTCCGAATTTTTTCTGAGTCGATCTCCGCTTCAGCCGAAATAAGACGGTTTACCAACTGCACGGACGACATCTCCAGTGAAAAGATGGCGACGCCCTTGCCGTGATCGACTGCTGCATTCCGAAGAGCCGACACCACAAATGCCGTGTTGTGAGTAACAGTCATGTCTTCCAGTAGAAACAACCGATTGCCATCAATCGAAAAGCCGTAGTAGTCATCGACTTTATCGTATTCGACCTGTATTCCGGTTACACGCCAATCAGCTCTTGCTTTGAGAGCGCGCGCTTTTTTACGTTCAATTCGTACAGGTATGGTATCAAGATTTCCAAAGATCCGTAATCGGTAAACAGTTGATAAATACCCTCGGGAAGAGATACTTGCCTGCTTTTCCTTGAGCGAACAACGGAAACCCAGTGTATCGCACAGATATTTCAGTTGTTCGGCCAGCGCTTTATTCTTCTGAGTGATCTCGTAGCAATTGAAGGCTTCCTGATAATGCCCATCGCTATCAATTAAACCAGCGAGTAATTTTAGCCGGTTTTCAGTTGAATTGATGAGATAAGCACGTGGAATATGCTTATTTTCAATTACTGATAAACCACGTAACTGCTCCTGTACATTGAAGGAAGATCGTACACCTCGTTGACCAGTCGTAATGGCGTGACTCGGTGCTTTACCAACTTGCTGATACGTTGATAGTGTCAGATTTAAGTCATCGGCGTACCCTTTCAAATAATCGACAACCTCAGTATCAATATTCGTAATTCGAGAACTATAGGAATGACCATCTCCCAACCAGAGTCCTACGAAATAAGGATCAAGAGGGACTGCCTGTGCGGGGAAATGAACAGCCACTTTATAGCCTTTGTAGTTCGTTTTAAACTTGGCCGATTTAGTCAGGTAATCCCGAACCGTAATGTTAAGAACCTCCCCTTTTTTATAGGGCCCTTCCGTACGGCTACGTTTCAGGGATAAAATATGGCTTTCGTTGACTCGATAACTAATGCCCTTGTTTTGATGCACCCAGTACATACGTTCCTGGCCACGGGCAATGCTAAGCACACGGCGAGGGGTAGAATCATCACCCATTAGCAGATCACCTTCCTGCACATCCTCGACCTTCCGCAGTGACCCATCGAACATGACAACCTTAGTGCCTTTACCGAGGCATTTTCCCATCGCAGGCCTTGCTGCTAGAATAATAAGTTCGGTAGGTTGCCAGCCCGAAGTGACCCGGTCGAGTTGAGTAAATCCCGAAGGAACACCCGTTAAGCCCTCCTGATTTTTTTTGGTTTCCAGCTCATTAAGCGCCATTCGAACAATGGTACTCATGTCGGCATAGTTCTTCTTGATGTTCGATTCCGAAATCTTGAAGAGGGATTGTTCGGTGCGGTCCAGAAGCTCAAACACGTCGGTGGTATCTTCGTACGCGTCGCGCAGAATCGTGGACGACATGGCAATCAGCGCACGCTTGAGCGCCTGCTCCGAAACAATCCGGGCATGGTATTCAATGTTCGCAGCTGAGTTGACCCGGAAGGTTAATTCAGAGACGTATCCAGCACCACCAACCATCTCAATTTCACCTGTTTTACGCAATTGTTGCGTAACTGTTAACAAATCGATCGGGTCAGAATTGCCAAAAAGCGTCAGGATCGCATTGTAAATCCGCTGGTGTGCTTCTTTGTAAAACGTCTCGGGTTTAAGAATGTCAACAACAGATGATAATGCATCTTTTTCGATCATTAACGCCCCCAGAACGGCTTCTTCAAGGTCCAGAGCCTGTGGCGGTAATTTCCCGAGGCCGGTGTCGAGCCAGTGATTACCTGCCTGTTGACGACCTCCGGCGAAGGCAGAAGGTTTACGAAGGTGTTGGTTCGGGCGTGCGTTGTTCTCCATTGTCTCACCGCAAGTTTACGAAATTAACGCTTCATAAGGCAAATCCTATTGGATGTGACGTATATAGTTCAGAGCGAAAAATTGTTCGTAACATTCTGGTAATGTTGCTACTAAGATACGGCAAAAAAAATAGAGTTTTTAAGCAACGGTTCTGGGTCGTATTGGCGTATAAAGGAGGAATGATGAGCTGTGAACTGTGTGTCAGAAAGATACAAATTTATTCCTGAAAAATGGGGAATGGTATCGATTGGGCGGCTTGAGTAAGAAATGTGGGCGAGCGAATAAATTTTTGAGAAAATGCGTTGTACAAGTAAAGAAATCGCTTACTTTTCGGAATCACACATTAAACCTATTCATCGTTTGGTCGAAAAAGTCATCACTCTCGACAATATATCACTCATCGATTTTTTGGGTGTCGAGAATAATAACATCAAGGAAGTGGCAGCTGCCTTTCCCATGAGCAAAATTATCTCGCGCGGTAACGAAATACGCATCAAGGGAACCACGCCTGAGATAAGCCGGATTAGTGACATTCTGGAATCACTACTGGAGCATTATCAGAAATACGGAAAAATTACCCACGAAAACGTTCAGAATTATATCAGTCATAGTGGTCAGCCTACAAATGGAGGCTCGCTGGCTCCCCCTAGTTTGCCCGACGACGATGAAGTTCTGGTTTATGGAAACCGTGGTGTAGTTGTACGTGCCCGAACTGATAACCAGAAACGTCTGGTAGAGGCCGCTGAGAAGCATGATCTTGTCTTCGCCATAGGACCCGCAGGTACGGGTAAGACCTATACGGCTGTTGCTATTGCGGTACGGGCCTTAAAGAATAAAGAAGTCAAGAAAATTATCATTACTCGTCCAGCTGTCGAAGCGGGGGAAAACCTGGGCTTTTTGCCGGGCGATCTGAAAGAGAAAATAGATCCGTATCTGCGGCCGATTTATGATGCGCTCGATGATATGATTCCGGCCGAAAAGCTGAAATTTTATACCGAAAACCGGATCATTGAAATTGCGCCACTAGCTTACATGCGTGGTCGTACGTTGAACAACGCGTTTATTCTGCTGGATGAAGCGCAGAATACGACATCGATGCAGATGAAGATGTTTCTGACCCGGATGGGGCCTACATCGAAAGCCATTATTACGGGTGACCGATCACAAATTGACTTACCCAACCGGCAGAAGTCAGGGCTGGTTGAGTCTGTTGATATTCTGAAAAATATCAAAGGAATCGCCTTCGTAGAGCTGGATGGTCGCGATGTGGTTCGGCATAAGCTCGTTCGAGAAATTATTAATGCATATGATAAAGCAGGGCACTAACCGCCTGACTCTCAACAAGCGAATCGTTTGGGCCTGGCTCATCGGTTCGCTTGTTTTATTGATGTCGCCAATTGCTGGTGCACAAACATCACCCGACTCAACAATTAGGCGTTGTGCTGTTGTCAACCAGGAACGACTACTGCAACAGCGCGACCCCAACCGTCTTCAACTGATTCAGGAGCTTAACAGGCGTATTGAACAAAGGCAGATCGAGCAGAAATCGTTGAGGACTACCGCTGCCGATACGACGGTTTATCGAATTCCAATCGTTGTTCATGTCGTGCATAATAACGCTTCTGGTGTTATTGGTGGCTCTAACAATGTCAATATTTCGGAAGCCCAGATCCTTTCTCAAATTCAGGTTTTAAACGAAGATTACCGACGGAAGGCTGGTACAAACGGATACAATACCAGCGCGATAGGGGCAGATGCCAGAATTGAGTTTTTTCTGGCAACGATTGATCCGAATGGAAATCCTACCAATGGTATTACCCGGCATTATTATTCAGCGAAGGCGACCTTCGATATTCAGAATGATGATGTGCTTCTGTCACAAATCGCTTATTGGCCAAGTGATCAATATTTAAATATATGGGTGGCCGATTATCAGGGAGATTACATCGGTTATGGACAGTTTCCTACGGCGGCTGATACGCTAAAAGGATTGCAGGCAAATTTGAATGTAAATACGGATGGTGTACGAATCGATTACCAGACCTTTGGTCGGCAAATCGGTACTGTAAATCGTACCTATTATATGTTAGGGCGAACCGTTTCGCACGAAATCGGCCATTGGCTTGGACTAATTCATCCTTGGGGAGATGGTAATGGTTGTAATGAAGACTATGTTGCCGATACGCCACTGACCGAAGACCGATCTGTATCGCCTACATCCTGTAAACAAACCTATTCGACTTGTGTGGCTGGTAAACAAACCCGCGATCTGGTTGAGAATTATATGATGTATTCGCCCGACGCCTGTATGAATATGTTTACTGCCGGGCAGGTAGCCCGTATGCGAGCCGTGCTGGTCTTGAGTCCTCGCCGGGCAAAGGTGGTAAAACTAGCGTCGATAACGACACCATTGACTGAGTCGGAGCAACTAACGGTGAAAGTATATCCTAATCCGTATCAAAGTGATTTGCAAACCGATATTCCCTTGATGGATGTACAGCTCAAGGGGATTCAGTCATTTCAGGTGGATGTATTTGATGGCACAGGCCGTCAGGTACGGACAGCCAGTTATGCTAATTCGTCCAGTACACGGTTGGCGCTTCCTGTAACAGGATTGGCAAAAGGTATGTATATTGTTCGGGTCAAAACAGCTAGCGAAGCGGTTAGTAAACGTTTTGTGGTACAATGACTATCATTTACGGTCTTCCGTAAACCGAATCTCGTAAAAAATCCACTTGCTATGATCACGGTTCTACCCATTTCCAGTCCTGCTGATCTTGAAAAGGCCTTTGCTATTCGCCGGGAAGTATTTGTTGATGAGCAGCATGTTTCGCCGGAAGAAGAGTTTGATGAATTTGAAGATAGTAGTACACAGTTTCTGGCTGTCGATGAAGGTATTCCCTGCGGTACAGCGCGTTGGCGACGAACATCTAACGGTGTTAAGCTAGAGCGATTTGCTGTTTTAATAGCATTTCGCGGAAAAGGAGTAGGCAGGGCTTTGGTTCAGGCCGTCCTGGATAGTGTGTTTAGTCAGCAGCCGGAGCCTATCGAACGCATTTATTTGCATGCGCAAGTCACGGCTATGCCACTTTATGCCTCATTTGGGTTTGTGGCTGTCGGACCAATGTTCGAAGAAGCTGGTATCCAGCATTACAAAATGGTGTTGCCAGCATCTGCCTATTCAAAACGATGAATGGGCAACCCTTTGTTCGATATGTCGCAGGGTTGATCGCTGGCATCGTTCTGTACGTGCTATGGCCAGATTGGTACTTCCTGCCTGTAGGTGCATTGGCTGTTGGCCTGTGCCTATACGTGTGGAGATTCTTTTCTCACTCAGATCAACCCATTAAACCTATCCAGACGTTGCCCGGAGTGGGTATTTTATTGATGCTGATAGGGTTGGGATGGGCTATTACTTTTCAGCGTACTTCCAGTAATAGATCCAGCGACATTAGTCATCTTACTGATTCGCTGCAGGCTTACGTCGGTGTAATTTCTGCACAGCCAGAAGAACGGGCAAAAACATATCGGGTTGAACTGGAAATCCAGCAAGGCAGGTGGATAAGCCATCAAGCAACTGGAGAAAAGAAGGCTTCACTGGGTTCGGCAGGCACTTGGCACGCACTGAGTGGTCGTGTAATTGTCTATTTAGATAAAGCTGGACAGCACATGCCTTCGTATGGGGAAGTTTGGATTGTATCTGGAGCTCCCCGGCCAATTGATCCTCCACTTAACCCCGGCGAATTTAATTACAAACGGTATCTTAGCTACCGAAACATAGGCCATCAGCAATACCTTCGCCCGTTTCAACGACAGGTCTTATCGGTTGACCCGCCCAATCCCGTTACCCGGTTAGCCACTCAGGTAAACCGCTGGGCCGACAGCGTACTAACTCAACAAATTGGAACTCGACCTGAATTTGGGGTTGTAAACGCCATGATACTGGGCGTTCGTGATGATCTGGATACGGAACAATATCGAGCATATTCGGCAGCAGGGGCTGTACATATATTATCTGTTTCGGGCCTGCATGTAGGCATTCTCTTTCAGGTGCTGACGTTTTTACTGGGCTTCCTGGCGAAACGCAAGGGTGGAAAACTTTTGATGGCGGCTTTGCAGTTGACCATATTGTGGTTTTATGCGCTCGTAACAGGTTTTTCGCCACCAGTACTCCGCTCGGCCGGCATGTTTTCGATGGTAATAGTAGCCAACGCTTTAGGACGCCAACAGCAATTGCCAAATACATTAGGGGCTTCGGCTTTTTTTATTCTATGTTTTGACCCTTACGCGCTGTTTTCGGCTGGCTTTCAGTTGTCTTACCTGGCTGTGGCTGGCATCGGAGCCTGGCAATCGTCGCTTTATCAGTCGGTTACGTTTTGGAGTACATGGGCCAATCGGCTTTGGGAACTGACGGCGGTGGCGTTGGTGGCGCAACTGATTACGTTTCCACTCGGTGTTTTTTACTTTCACCAGTTTCCAACTTATTTTTTGCTCGCCAATCCGGTTGTGATTGTCATGTCAGAGATCCTGCTGCCATTGGCAATGTTATGTCTAGCTTTGAGCTGGTTGCCGTATTTAAACAGTGTACTGGGATGGTTGCTTCAAAAAGTAGCCTGGTTGCTGAATGGCGCGGTTCAGCTAACCAGTGAATTGCCAGGTGCTGCCTGGGACGGACTTTGGTTGTCGCCTGCTGCTTTGGGGTTAACGTACGGGATTATTTTTTGTGGAGCGGCTTTATTACTGACACGTAATCGCGATTACCTGTGGGCAACATGCGTAGCTTCGATCGCATTAGCAGTCGTACTGATAGCCGAAATGTCGCATCAGGCTCATCAGGAGAAACTCGCAGTTCATTTTCTACCGCATCACACGGCAGTCAGCCTAACGAGTGGACGACAATGCACACTGCTGACTGATCTGGACAGCACCGATACACGCTCGTATGATTTTTACCTGAAAAACACCTTTGGTCAGTGGGGTATTTTGCGTACGAGAACGGCCTATTTGCAACGAAGTGGTACGCCTGGCGGTACGTTAGTTTCGGTTCCGGGTCTTCATCAGTCGCGTGATTGGGCCCTTTGGGTATGGCATGACAAGACGATTCTACTGGCGAATAAATTTAATGGGCGCTCTAACTGGCGATTGCCTGCTGTGGTCGATTACCTGATTATTCGACGGAATGCGCTACGGGAGTGGAGCCAGCTAAATAAGAGAGTGGTAGCCAGGCATATTATCTTCGATGATTCAAACCGAACCCCTTTGACCGACAAGCTATTAGCTGAGGCTCGTGAACGAGGAATCAGTTGCTTTTCGGTTCGGCAGATGGGGGCTTATGTGGCTGATTTGGAGTAATCAATACGAACGTTGTATAGGCTAAAAAAAACGGTCAGAACTTATTTTTCTGACCGTTTTCTTATTTTAGGGTTATTGTTTTGGAGCACCTGTCGAATCTGATTGAGTAGGTGTGCCTTTAGGAGCAGGAGGACGCCAGCCGCCAACGGCTTTCTGCATTTCAGGCTTTTTCGATTGATACAAACTCCATTGCTCAGGTGTTAGAATGCCTTTGAGCTTATCTTCTTTTTCTTCATTGAGCATAAGCATCATGTCTTCAATCTGTTTACGGCTTTCAGGAGTCGGTTTTCCACTGGTACCAATAATATCCTTAATGGCGGACTGCTGCTGATTTCCGTATTCGGTATTGAGTTGTTTAATTGCTTTTAACTGGTCTTTAGAAGGCGAAAGGTTTTCCTTGATCCACTTGGTTTCCCGCTGGGCCAGTTCGCCCGCAATGTTGGGGATGTTGGATCGAGAGGTCGCCGTCATGTCCTGGCTAAAGTTACCGCCCATACGGCGTCCCATACCACCATAGCCGCCGTATCCACCATACCCACCATATTGACCAAAACTCTGAATGGATATCAATAAGCTAGCACAAAGGCATAGATTACGCAGAATACGGGACAGAACTGATACGTTCATAGTTACGATTTGATTTGCCACAATGGGCCGTTAGAACGGCGAAGTTCGGAAAAAATGAAATAGCAGTACATACATCTGCCCTAACGAGCGTATGAGTTTCGGCCTAGAGGGGTTTCGGTAGCCTGCACCCGAACGCGCATCAGGGGTTGTTCCCCTTCAGGGACCAGCACGATAATATTGTTAGAGACCGTTTCGCCGTTTTCGAGCATATGACCAGCCTGCACCTGAATAGTCGTTGTGACCACTTTACCTTCGGCATTTTTTGAGCTTGTGGAATAGGGAACCGAGAAAGGCCGGGCACGAACAGTAGTTGTTTTCGACGTTAACCGGGCCCCCGTTGCATTCACACAGTCGAAATTGGCGAGTAAGTCCTGATCCTGTAAACCGAATGTAGTTTGCCGGGGGAAAAATAGACGGGTACATCCACTTTTGTTCGTTACATAAACGGTTAATTCATACCGATTAAATGTCCCTTTGCTGCCCACTTCTTTTTTACTTTCGTTGCGAATAGCATACCCGTATTCTATGCCATTAAATTGAGCCGGTTGATCGGTTGTTATCTCATACGACGACTGAGCCTGTGTAGAAAAGCCAAATCCAGCAAAAAGCGTCAGGAGCAAACAAAAAAGGCGTGTGTTCATGAAGAATAATAAGAGGATAAGTACGGGATAAATTTACGATGAAAATGGTAATTTTTCCAGCATTTTTGTAGCTGAGCAGACAAACTTTTCTGACCAACAGACCGTTGCAGAAGTATATGGAAACGCTCGAAAAAATCCGCAAGGCGTACACCGAGTACGTCCTGGAACATGGAAAACAGCCCACCTCCGTTTTCCAGTTTGTAAAAAAACTCAAGATTGCCGAAGCTGACTTTTATAAAGAATATGCTTCATTCGACGCAATCGAAGCTGATGTCTGGACTACCTTTTTTAACGAAGCGAAAGCAACTGTAGAGGCTGACCAGACCTATCAGAGTTACTCCGTTCGAGAGAAACTACTGGCCTTCTACTACACCTGGATTGAGTTGCTGAAATCCCAACGGAGCTTTGTCGTTTACAGCTTCGGTCGTTTGCGGACTGAAGGGCTCAGTACTCGTCGTTTAGGCCCTGGTGCGTGGCGACCCGAACCGAAGTCGCGCGTACTAGAACCCTTCAAAGACGTATTCTACGACTTTGCCCGTGATTTGCTGGCCGAAGGGCGTGAAAGCAAAGAGGTTGAACCTCGCCCGTTTATTACCGATCGTTACCCCGACGCGCTCTGGGGGCAAACGCTTTATCTGCTTGATTTCTGGGTACGCGATGTGAGCAAAAACTTCGAAAAAACTGATACAGCTATTGAGAAGACCGTCAACACTGCTTTTGACCTGATTGGACGTTCTCCTCTGGATACGCTGTTCGACCTGGCGAAGTTTATGTACCAGAACAAATGATTGAATGTTTAATGATAGAATGACTGAATTAAATGGCCAGCCTGCGCTTATTCAATCATTTAATCGCTCAATCATTCAAAATTAACGCCACATGAAAACTCAAACGTCTGTTCCTACCACCAAAGTGGCCCGTGCTACACAGTTTGTTAAGGCTGGGGTAAAGGTTGGGGGGAATTATATAAAACATTATAGCAAAAAGCTGCTTGACCCTGAATTGCCCCGAGAGGAGTTACACAAGGATAACGCGGCAGATATTTATGAAGCCCTGAGCGAATTGAAAGGATCAGCCCTGAAAATGGCTCAGATGCTAAGCATGGATCGTGGTTTGTTGCCGGTGGCATACTCGGATAAATTCACGATGGCCCAATATTCGGCTCCACCTTTATCAGGACCGCTTGTCATCAAGACGTTTCGGACTTACTTCGGAAAATCACCCTCGCAGTTGTTCGATTCATTCAATATCAATGCCATCAATGCAGCTAGTATCGGTCAGGTGCATGAAGCCTGGAAAGACGGGAAAAAGCTGGCCGTAAAGATTCAATACCCCGGCGTGGCCGATTCCGTTAGTTCCGATCTGAAAATTGCTAAGCCGCTGGCTGTGCGGTTACTCAATCTGGATGAACGACAGATCGACTATTTCATGCAGGAGGTAGAAAGTAAACTACTGGAGGAAACCGATTACGAACTTGAACTTCGGCGTAGCATTGAAATATCAAACGCCTGTGCACATATTGATGGATTGGTATTCCCAAAATACTACCCGGACCTGTCAAGCCGACGTATACTGACTATGGACTGGCTCGATGGTTTGCATCTGCGGGAGTTTCTGGCAACAAATCCATCGCAGGATGTACGTGACCGTATCGGACAACTGTTATGGGATTTTTATGATCATCAGATTCATGCGCTCCGGCAGGTTCATGCCGACCCACACCCCGGCAATTTTCTGATGCGGGCCGATGGGACGATGGGGGTCATTGATTTTGGGTGTGTGAAAGTAATTCCCGATTATTTCTACGATAACTATTTCCAGTTGCTTCGGCCGGATAAACTGCTTGACCCGCCAGTAGCCGAGCAGGTGTTCATGAATCTGGGATTCCTGGTACCACAGGATACGGTTAAAGAGCGGAAGTTTTATTCCGACTTATTCGTCCAAATGATCGAGATGCTGGGTAAACCATTTGCGGTCGATTGGTTCGATTTCGGCGACGACGAGTATTTCAACAAAGTGTATGCGTTTGCCGAAGATTTGTCGAAGATGGAAGAACTACGCAATTCGAAAGTGGTACGGGCTAACCGGGATGGATTATACATCAACCGGACATACTACGGTTTATATGCTATGCTTAATGAGTTAAAAGCTCGTGTAAGGATTACAAAGCCAGAATGGTTGCAAACTGAGCAACTGGTTGGCCAATCGTAATTGGCTAATTCGGTTTGTTGTATTGCTATTGTCTAAATGCCCCTCCAGCAGAAACTGGAGGGGCATTTGCATACTATCGCTTCTGGTTTCACAAGTGAAGCTTCGCAAATAAGCCTGGCTACAACAAGTGCTGGGTAGGGGGCATATTTTCAGGCAGGAGTTCGGTTTGGCAGCGTGGTGTCTGTTGAATAGATGAGTATATTTTTGCCTACAGTTGAGTAATTCCCCCTACATTATAATCGCTGACTTCTAGCTTGTTTGATTGTTAAATTATTGAAAATCAATCATTAGTTGCTCTGAGTTGCCTTCGCTGAATCTTGGTATACTTTTTAGACAGTTTTTTTATACACACTAATAGGTATGTTTATGTTCGACTTATTAAATAAAATCAATGTATTCATTTATTATTGTAGTGTTTAAGTTTTTTCCTAACGAGTTGTGTCTCTACCCATTCTTTCGATTCATATAAGACGTTTTATACGCTTATGCCTGTTTATTATCTGCCAGAATACACTGGCTCAGTCAATTGTTCAGGATTCCGCTGAATACTATGCCTTGCAATTGAAAGGGCAGCACTCACCATTGGAACGAGCAGAAATACAGACTCAATTAGCCTGGTT
Organism: Spirosoma sp. 48-14; assembly: GCF_001898575.1. Taxonomy (GTDB): domain Bacteria; phylum Bacteroidota; class Bacteroidia; order Cytophagales; family Spirosomataceae; genus Spirosoma. The sequence continues at coordinate 142,887 of NZ_MKUD01000072.1, read as the reverse complement.
TCTTAGCGAAAGGGGGGATTCCAAACAAGCTACACGGCTCACATTTAGCGCTATTGAAACACTCAAACAATATCAGGCCTACAAAAAATTATATCAGGCATATATTAATCTGGCGCAAATCTTTCAGTTTGAGCATAGTTTAACGAAAGCACTACAGTATGGGAAATTTGCTCTTAATTATGCTGAACTGTCCAGGGATAGTAGTCTGATTTCCAAGGCTATGCAAAACTATGCGATGATATTGGGTGAAAACAAGCAGTTTAAGCCATCACTCCACTATTTTGGTCAGGCTTTACAGTTAGCTACCACCCGGCGTGATACCAATAACCTTATTTTGGTTTATCTGAACGCTGCCAGTATTCTGATTGAGAAAGGTGATAATCAGCAAACAATTGATTATGCGCAGCGCGGACTTCAACTGGCGGAGGCTCGAAAACAACCTAGACAAATCCTCCGAGCAGCCGCAATTATTGGCGCTGCGCTCACCGGACTAAATCGGTTTGAGGAAGCCGACCGCTATTTTAAGCGTGCAGAATCGTTCCTGCCTACCATTGGTTCCTTATTTTATAACCGGGAACTAGCACTCATCCGCACGCAATGGGCTGAAAAACAAGCTAACTACCGAGCGGCTTATCAATATCAGAAATCGTATTTTTCCCTGGATACATCCTTAGCCAACCAGGCCAGTCGACAAAAAGTAAGCGAGCTGGAAGTACGCTTCAAGGCCAGAGAAAACGAACAGGCCAACGCCCGCCTGGAGCAGGAATTAACGTATCAACGCTGGTTGTTTATAGGTGGTATGTTGCTGTTGGGGCTGATTATTGTGGTCATTTATCTTCAGCGAAAGCAGCTGAGAAACCACAATCAATTGCTGGAGGCCCGGGAAAAAGTGGCCACACTGCAACTACAGACTGCCACTGAGCAGTTGACGTTTTTTGCCGATTCGGTAGTTCAGAAAAATGCCTTTATCGACCAGATCAGAAATGAACTGGATCAGTTAAAGCTAAAAGAAACGCAGGGTGGCGACGAATTAGTAGAGCAGTTGAACCGGGCCTGTATGCTAACCCAGGCCCAGTGGGATGATTTCCGAATAAAATTTGAACAACTACACCCGGAATTTATTGACCGATTATTACGGCAGGTTCCGAGCTTAACTGATACAGAACTAAAAATGGCCTGTATGATTCGCCTTCATTTCTCGCCCGGACAGATGGCGGGTATGTTAGGTATCTCGGCGGAAAGTGTAAAAAAGAATCGCTATCGGCTTCGCAAAAAAATAGTTACCGAAGATCTACCTGCTTATCTGTCAGTTATTTAACGAATTGTCCACTTTTTGTCCACCCTGCAAATACCGCGTCCTAATCAGTTTTTTATAGGTTTGCCTCATTCCTATTGACTTACTATACAAAACGGGAAAACCTATATATAACAATGAAATTTATTGCTACAAGTTTACTGGTACTTCTGATTAGCCTGCTATCCTGCCAAACCAAAAACGACCCGGATCCTGCCAATGCATCGACCAATCCAGACGACTGTCTTCTGACGAAAATCACGTATTCTGCCACCAGCTATGATATCCCAACGTTCGATTCCCGTGGTTTGGTTACGTCCATACAGTCGTACGAGAATGGAGCCAAAACGTCGCTGTACACCAACGTGTATGACGCCGATGGAAAAATAACCAGCCAAAGCCTGAACGGGCTTAACGTCCGTTATGTGTATTCGGGAACTACACTTACCAAAATTCAGCTTCTTGACCCTACCGCGCAGTCTGTCCTGGGGGAGTATGCGGTTACGTTTGATGCATCGGGCCGGATCAGCAACTTGAAAGTACAGAATACAGTGTCTGCGTACAGCGGTTTTGAAGGACTCAATTCAACGTTTACCTACGACAGCCAAAACAACTGCACGAACATCGACCTGAAAGATGACCAGGGCCGGGTGCTATACCGAACGGTGTACAGCAATTTTGTAGCTGTACGTTCACATATCACCAAATTCAAAAACCAGTACATCAATCCATATACGTCAACGGTGTTGGAAAACCTGCAGTTTGCCGGTCCATACAAGCAGCCCAACACATCGTCTAATCACGTCGAATTGTATTCTGCCTTTGATGTGAATAACAATTACACAGGTACCCTGGCTAAAATATACGATTACACGTACCAGCGGACGGCCAATCAGAGCGGAATGATGGCCAAACGGACGTATACAACGACAGGTTTGACCAATGAATCTGGAACGACTACTTACGAATACAGCGGTTGCCAATAGTTATCCTATCTGGTAGACACTTGTCTGCCAGATAATTTTTTAGCACAAAACTGCCTTATAGTCGTCTGGCCTGCCTTATTTCTACTCCACAATCAGATACACATTCAACTAAAATGAAATTGATGTCTTTGCCTCTACTGGCACTGTTGATGAGTCTACTAACTTATCAACCTCAGACTAAGCTCCATTCTGCCGTTTCACCGATTAATCCCGATGAGTGTGTGCTTACTAAAATCGTGTATTCCAGCACGAGCTATGATGTGCCCACCTATGATTCCCGCGGCCTGATTACCTCCGTCCAATCCTATTCGAATGGAACGCAAACGGGGCAGTATATTTATGTTTTTGATGCTGATGGCAAGATCATCAGCCAGAACCTGAAAGGGCTCAACTTTCGCTACGTTTATGAAGGAAAGACACTCACTACAATTCAACTGCTGGAGCCGAAATCACAGTCGGTACTAGGTGAATATGGGGTTACGTTCGACCCATCGGGCCGGATCGGTAAACTAAATGTGCAGAATACGGCGGGTATGTACCGCGCCTATGAGGGGTATAGTTCAACGTTCACCTACGACAGCCAGGATAACTGCACCAGTGTTGACCTCAAAGACAACCAGGGCCGCCTGATGAGCCGGACGGTTTGCAGCGATTTTGTGCCCATCCGCTCGTTCGCTACCAAATTTAAAAATCACTATATCAGTCCCTTTACTTCGTCGGTGACGGAAAATCTACAATTTCCCTTACCCTACAGGCAGCCAAATACCTGCCCCAATCATGTCGAAATCTTTTCGGGGATCAGCCGCACAGGTACTTTTTCGGATTCACTGACCAAAACGACGGACTATACGTATCAGCGAACAGCGAATCAGAGCGGAATGATGACCAAACGAATGTACACGACGACCGGCATGAGCAATGGTTCCGGATCAACCACCTATGAATACAGCGGTTGCCAATAGCCATTCTACTTCTTTAAACCTACTGTCTATTAGCAGCCTTAGCTATGCCCAACTTTCTCCTTCCTTTTCTCCTCACATTTGCTGTTGTCATTGACGTAATTGCAAGTAATCCAGAATGTGCAAGAGCTGGTGGCTCTGGCCGAATTAGTCAGGCTTATAATCTGTTCCCTAACTGGCGAAATCGCCTGGAGGGAGCAACGCTGCTGGCCAGTTCACGAACCAATCTGGCCAATGATCTGGCCTTTGCCAACATCATCTCCAACACCGAAGACCGATGGCGAAACAAACTGGGCGCAGCAGCAGCCATTCAACTCTCGACCACCGATTTTAACACCTTCGCCCAGCCAGGCAACACCCTGCTTACCTACAGCGGCTCAAATCCGGAAAGTACCCTGACCATGGTCATCGGACAGGCCGATCTGACCAATGCCCAGACCTGGACCCTGCCCGCCGATCTGACCTACCAGCTCGATCAGGTCAGCCGACGTGATTTTATTGCTCCCACCACCATCCCCGCCAATCTGCGTATTAGTGGGGTAACCAACGCTACCAAATACGTGGCTGACAACCGGGCCAATATCGGCTATCGCCAGTACCAGATCAGCGGGTCGGCCGTCAACTTCCTGGGCTATTCGGTAGACCGCAAGGTGGGTAGCGATTATGAATCAGCGTCCTCCGGTTCAATCATGACCCAGCTTCCCGCTCAGCTTAGTGACAACTTTATCAGCACAACGCTATCAGATAATCCGGATGATGAACTGCAGACCATCCAGGCGGATACGGTAACCTTCGATGGATTCGGTACGCTGAAGACACCCACCGGCTCGTTTCAGGCTCTGCGTTATACGATCCGATCAGGCCTGCACACCTACGATACCTCGGGGGGTGATCCCCCTTCGGACGATAATCTGATCGATACCGAAACCGATCAGAAGGTAGGCTGGGTGACAAAAGAAGGGTATTGGTTCGTTGCCAATTATGCCAATTACAACCCCTCAAAGAAAAGTGCGGAGCTAAGCCAGATATCCTATTCAGCTATTGTGACCACTCGCAGTCTTTCACCTACGTTCAGTAACAGTTGCAATTGTATCCGATGACTGATACCATTACTGCCACGCTCAGGACATACATACTGACTAGCTGTTGACTTCACTGCCTTCAATTGCACCGATACCACTTTTTTCAACGTACTGCTTCGTTAGATAACATAACCATGCGCTCCGTTCACCTTCCCTTACTCCTCACACTGGCCATTTGCCACTTGGCACAATCAAGCACACCTCCCTGTAATCCGCCAGTGGATTCCGGAGGAAACCGATATGCGACTGGTACGCATAACCCCTTCAGGAAAAATAGTCCAGGCTTTGACTTACTCAATCAGGGGCAAGGCCACCAGGAGGGGGCAACACTGGTAGCTAGCGCACGAACGAATCTGTCGAATGATCTGGCCTTTGCCAACATTGTTTCTGGCACTGAGGCTCGTTGGCGGGCTAAACTCGGAGCTGCCGGTGCTATTCAGTTGACAGCCAATGATTTCAATACATTTGCTCAGCCTGGCAACACCCTGTTGACGTATGGGGGATCAAGCCTGGAAAGTACGCTGAACATGGTCATTGGTAAGGCTGATCTAGTCAATGCACAAACCTGGACGCTGCCAGCCGATCTAACTTATCAACTTGACCGGGTGAGTCGGCGCGATTTCGTCTCACCAACCACCATTCCTGCCAATCTGCGGCTAAATGGCGTAACGAATGCCACCAAGTACATTGCCGAAAACCGGGCTAATATCGGGTATCGCCAGTACCAGATAGCTGGATCAGCTGTGAATTTCCTGGGTTATTCGGTTGACAGGAAGGTGGGCACTGACTTTGAGGCCAGTTCTGCCGGGTCGATTATGACTAAGTTACCCGCTCAGTTGGGGGATACCTTTACGAATACTATAGTTTACGACGATCCAGACGATGAACTGCAAACGATTCAATCGGACACCCTGGCATTTGATGGGTTCGGCACATTAACGACACCCAACGGCTCGTTTCAGGCTCTACGCTATACCGTTCGGTCCGGTACGCGCACCTACGACACATCGGGAGGAGCTACTCTTTCAGACGATAACCTGATCGACATAGAGACTGACCAACAGATTGGCTGGGTGACTAAAGAAGGGTATTGGTTCGTCGCTAATTATGCCAATTACAATGCCTCGACCAAAAGCGCGGAACTGAGTCAGATCGCCTATTCGGCTATTGTGACCACCCGCAGTCTTTCGCCCTCGTTCAGCAACAGTTGCAATTGTTCCCGATGAACCGACTCAAGCATTTACCGGCCTGGCTCATCTCAGGCGTTTTGTACGGATTAGCCTGGCCCAACTTCGCCTTCGAAACGGGTTGGCTGGCCTGGTTTGCCCTGGTGCCAGTCCTGTTGCGGCTGCGTTCCGTACAGACGTTTGGCGAGCACGTACGGGTTACGCTGCCGTTGTTCGTGGTGATCCCCCCCTTGGTTTGCTGGTGGCTCAGTTATGTATCAATCTGGGCCGTGCTGACGGTTATCCTGACCCAAAGTTTGTTTTTGTGGATTCCTCTGGCCCTTCATTTCCCTTTTCAGCAGCGCTTTGGCTGGCGCAAGGCTTTGTGGTTATTGCCCCTGTCCTGGACTGTGTGGGAATGGGCCTGGTTGGCTATCGGCGATATTAATCTGGCCGTCGGGAATCCGCTATACACACAGGCCCGTCTACTGGTTCTCAACCAGTTTGTCGACCTGACCGGACAGTGGGGGGTGCTGGCCTGGCTAATCGGAATGAATGTACTGCTAGCCCGGATCGTTGATCGGAACCCCGACGTATCGCAACGACTACTAATTCGGCGGGTAGCATTGGGGGCAGGCGCCTGGCTGGCCGTACCTGTCGTGTACAGTGCCCTGGTGGCCTGGCAGCCCTCACTGGTTATCGATAAACACCCCAGTACAGTACGTGTTGGTCTGGTACAAACGAACGAGGACCCCTACGCTCCCCTTAAGCCAGTCCATTACCAGCAAAAAGTGCAGCGACTTCTCCGACTAGGAACCAGGGTTGTCGAACAACAACCTGATCTGGTAGTCGCTCCAGAAGGTGCTTTTCCGTTGCCCCTGCTACGGGATTCTGTTTTGTTTGCGGGAATGCGCCAGTATGTTGCCTACTACAACGTGCCGTTTGCGACAGGGCTGGTAACCCCGGTAGACAGCAACCACTATTACAACGAAGCATTCGTTTTCACTCCCGAACTTAGCCGGGTATACACCCCGCTGCATCTCACACCGACTGATCTGAAAGTTTACCGGAAGCAGAAAAGTCTGGTTTTTGGCGAGCGTTTGCCAACTCTTTTGCAATGGGCTAGCCCCTGGCTTTGGCGAGGCAAATCGTCCATTCAGCTTGGGGATACACCGTTTGTTTTTCAGTTTCACGACCGTAAGCAAAATACGCGTCGGGTAGCCATGGCCATTTGTTGGGAACAGCTATACCCATCGACTATTGCAGGGCTGGTCAGGGCCGGAACTGATAGCGACCAGTCGGTGTCGAGCCGTTCCGGCCTGAGCGAGTTTCTGATTTTTATGATGAACGATGGGTGGTTTTACGATAGTCCGGGGCCTCGTATGTTATTGGCGTTTACGCAGTTGCGGGCCATCGAAAATCGGCGGAGCATTGCCCGTTGCTCCAATCAGGGCTATTCGGGCTATGTTGACCCTTTTGGGCGGGTTGTTTCTGTAATGCCTCGCCAGCAGGAAGCAACCGGTACCGTCACCCTACAGACGAATACGAAACTGACGCTTTTTACGAAATACCCCAACTGGTTTCCGCTGGCTTGTGGGCTGGCTCTGTTTCTTTTCCTATTGTTGGCTGGTAAGCGAAACCCGACTGATGCTGTGCAGGGCCAACCATCGCGAAAGCGGTCAGAAACAACTATTCCTTCCAATTAATCGAATGACTACCAATTGAAACGCATCAAAATCATGAAGTCTTATCTCTACGTTTTCCTGGCAACTTGTTTCTTCACAGGCTCTGTCTGCGCCCAAACCACTGTCATTCTGAATTCTCCGGTGCAGAGCGGTTCGGCGACCGGATCCTTCAATACGGTAGTCGGTGCCGGTAATGCCGGGGCCGCTCTTTCGCTTAGTGCTACCAACAACACCTTTGTTGGCTATGATGCCGGCTCCGGTACTGTGTCAGGATCGGCCAATACATTTGTAGGCTCGGCAGCCGGGTTTGTGGCCAGCGGGGGCAACCAGAATACATTTGTGGGTACTGCTTCGGGTTATGCTAGTCTAACAGCCTCGGCAAACACCTTTGTCGGTAATCAGGCTGGGTTTGGTACGACATCGGATGGCAACACCTTTATTGGGTCATGCGCCGGGTTAGCCAATACGTCGGGTTTGAACAATGTATTTGTTGGAGCCTGTACAGGAGGAGGTAATCAGACGGGGAGTAACAATACCATCGTAGGCCGTGGGGCTGGTCCAGCATCATTCAACACCGATAATAATGTGTTTCTGGGCTACAACACAGGGCGCAACGACCAGGGCCGGGGAAATACGTTTTTAGGTACCGAAGCTGATGTACTGGCTGGTAACATGCCTTTATACAATGCCACGGCTATTGGGTACGGAGCACGGGTAGGTGTCAGTAATGCACTTGTGCTGGGCAATGGGGCCAACGTAGGTGTAGGAACCTCTACACCAACAGCTCGCCTACATGTAGTCGGTGAGAAAACCGGGGAGTCGGGGCTACGACTGGAGACCCTTACCGATCAAGACAAGCCCGTTGTATCAACTAATAACTTTCTAACCGTCAATGCGTTGGGCGAGGTGGTATTAGGTCGCCCCCGTCTACAAATTGACTCCCCGAATCAGTGGGCCGACCGCGTCTTTAAACGTAATTACCGGCTTCGGTCACTGGCTCAGACCGAGCGATTTATTCACCAGCATGGTCATTTGCCCGATGTGCCCAGTGCCGAAACCGTTCAGAAAGAAGGGGTTGATCTGGTACAGATGAATGCCATTCTGCTTCAGAAAGTAGAAGAACTTACCCTACACGTCATTCGGCTGGAAAAACGATTGAAACAACGGAGTAAACGGTGAGCTTATGATAACGGCTGAGGAGGGGGCGTTCCTGAGCCTGCCGGTTTGGACTGATCGTACGGAAGTGGAATAAATACGGTATTGTCGTTGGGAGGCAAAGCAATTCGGCCAGCTTCCCAATCGGCTTTAGCCTGTTCAATCCGCTCTTTCCGGGATGAAACAAAGTTCCACCAGATAAACCGTTCGCCCAGCGGTTCGCCCCCCAACAGCATGATCGTAGCGGGTTCGATAGCCGTGATCACTGGATCGATGCCCCGCGTAAATACCAGCAATTGACCTGCTCCGTACCGATGTCCATTCACTTCTACTGTGCCTTTGGCTATGTAAGCCCCGCGCTCCGGATAACCGACAGGTAAGCCAAAGGGTGTACCGGGCTGTAAAACGACATGGGCATAAAATAAGGGCGAATGGGTAGTAACGTGGTTAGTCAGCCCAAAGGCATTACCGGCAATCAATCGCAACCAAACGCCTGTATCCGTGACAATAGGTAGTTCATGAGGCTGGTAATTTTCGAAGCTTGGAATATCCTCTTCGTGGGCATCGGGTAAGGCAACCCACGTCTGAATCATTTCCAGTCGCCCACCCGCCAAGGTTACCGGATCTTCAAAACGCTCCGAATGGGCAATTCCTCGTCCGGCTGTCATCCAGTTTACTTCGCCAGGCCGGATGATCTGTTCGACACCCAGACTATCTCTGTGGGTAACCTGCCCATCGAACAGATAACTCACGGTAGACAGGCCAATGTGTGGATGAGGAAGTACATCCATGCTGGGAGCCTGCTCTGCCGTAAAACTGACCGGTCCTCCATGATCCATAAAAATAAACGGCCCCAGCATCCGTCGAAGTCGGTAGGGGAGTATACGCCGGACATTAAATCCATTGCCAAGTGAGGCCGGGCGTGCATCAATAATCAGATCTAACATATGGAGAGACTAAGGGCAAAATAAAGGTTGAGTCTGATCAATGAGCAGGGGCTCCTCACCGGTTTACCGCTCTGCCGACTGATAAATTCGTTCAACGATTTCCTGTAAAATAGCACCCTGTTCAGCCGTGCAGACGTTGGACGGTTTTTCGGCACAGGCATCCAGAAACGCTTTGGTATTCTGGAGTTGAATGTCTATCTCCTCCAGAAATGGGAAACGTACATCGGCCAGTTCACCAGCCAGTTCGGTATGCAGCGAAAATGGAAACAGTTTTGCGCCACCTTTGGAGCCAAATACTTCCAGGTTTCGTTCTTTTTCGGCTTCCATGTTCAGTGCGAATGAAGCCGTTAGCATAATGGAAGCTTTGTTCGGGAATGTCAGATAGGCTGTAGCAGCATCTTCGACCTCGAACGTATCGGGGTTCCACTGGCCCAACAAGCCTTTGCCGCCAGCTTTACCAATAAAATCGTACGTATTCCCGACAACCTGGTTGGGCGAAGGGTACCCCAGTGCATAAAGGGCCAGATCGAGAACATGAACGCCCAGATCAATCAGAGCACCACCGCCCTGCATGGCTTTATTGGTAAAATAACCCCAGCCCGGAATGCCCCGACGACGGACAAAGGACGCTTTGATATGATAAACATCGCCCAGTAAGCCATCCGTTTTACAACGCATCAGTTGCGCATACTCACCTGCCTGCCGAAGCTGGAAATTATAAGCCAGTACTCGTCCTTTTTTTTGCGCGAGATCGGCCATTTCCCGAGCATTCTGTGCGTTCAACGCGGGTGGTTTTTCGCAAAAAACGTGGCATCCGTGTTCCAGAGCCTCTATCGTTTGTGGATGATGGAGGTAATTGGGAGTACAGATAACGACCACATCGGGAGCGCACTGCCTATACAGTTCAGCCGTATCGTTGAAGGCATACGGGATGTTGTGGGAGTCGGCTAGTGCGCGGGCTTTGGCCAGATCGCGGCTGCAAACGGCTACCAGATCGACCTGGTCGGATAAGTGTTTAAGGGCTGGGATATGATTCTTGTCGGCTATATTGCCTCCGCCAATGATGGCTGTTTTCAGTCTGGTCATGCCGTAAAGAACGCAAAAAATAGCTTCCTGAGATGCGTTAGTGAGCTACTGAGAACAAAGTAAAAAATTATTTGTCAGAAGCAGGAGGGTATAAGAGTCGGAAGGCATTAAAAATAGCTTGGTGGGTAATGGTGGCGTGGTTTTCCTGCGGTAGATAGTCGAAATACACGCGTATATTTTTGTTTTTAATTGCGGTTAATTTTTCCGCCAGTAGATTAGCATCTACTTCCATAACGTGCGGTATATCGCTGGGGCCGAGGCCCTCTTTCCCAACACCAATATAAATAGCCAATGGCTTCGTCAAATGGGCTTGTAGTACATCCGTTTTTTGCTCGAGTAAAGACCCATTATCCCACCAAAGGCTCGGGCTGATGATGATGTACTGTGTAAATAAGTAGGGTTTTTTCGTTACTATTTCAGTGGCCAGCAGTCCACCAAGCGACTGACCGATCAAGGTTTTAGCCTCGGTCGTTTTATAGGTTTTGTTGATGTACGGCTGTAACTCAGTTTCCAGAAATGCGATAAATTTCGCCGATTGCCCGGCTGTTTTATACCGTTGTCTGTCTTTCTCCTGCGTGGTTGGGTACGTAAAATCTCGCCGTCGGTCTGTATTGGCAATGCCTACAACGATGGTTTTGGGAATGCGGTTGATCCAGGGAAAGGTATTGAACTGGACAAGTCCAACGACATGGATAAAATCTTCGTCGGCCGAACCATCGAGCAGGTAAATAACCGGGTAGCGGATGGTATCGTTGGGGTTGTAGCCTTCAGGCAGGTAAATATTCAGCGTTCGCTTTTCGGCTAACTGTGTCGACTGAATTTCCTGAATAACGCCCAGCACAAACGGTTTTGTTGGCCCCGAGTGATCGGGCTTGCTGGCTTGGCCAAAGGAGCTTCCAAGCAAGACGAGCAGTAAAGTAACGGTTTGTGCAATTCGAGCTGTTATCATTTCATAAACAGGGGATAGGTAAATCATGCCCTAATAATACGATGTTTATGGAAAAGCGTAGGCTACCCGACATCAACGTATACGGCTTATGATAAACGGTGGGCATATAGAACAGTCGATAAATTCATAGGCGCCCATATCGACCCGATTGCCCTGTACTCGTGGATTCCCTGCGATGTCGGTAGGCAACAAGTCAGTTATGTCAGGGCTACCAGCGTTTATAGCCGGGCTAGAAGGTTGTAATCTGAAGTTGCCATTGGCAGGATCGACAAAAAGTGGGTCAGAATTAAGGTTGCCAATGCCTGAGTAACCGTTTTGAATAAGGGAATAGGTGGCTGACAGAATACTGGAAAACGAATCTGGTGCTGAATTCTCCCAAATTATGCAGTTCATTAGGGTTGTTATAGTAGCATGATTTCCTAAGAATGGTTGTCTGATTCTATCGTAGAATACTCCCCCGGAAACATTGGCACTATTTCTAGAAAAAATACAATTGATAAATTTCTGGTATGTTGTTTTAGTGCTGGGAGCACTAAAAACAGCCCCGCCATATGGAGCTATATTATTTATAAAGATGCAGTTTTTGAAAACAACTTTTGACTCAGAGTTGTCAACAGCACCTCCCCCGAATGTATATTGTGCGGATAGAACAGAATTGCTGTTAAAAACACAATTCTCCAATAGACATTGGCCATAACCCGACGTTATAGCACCACCGGAAAATTGTGCTTTATTTGAAAAAAAATTACATTTTCGAATAGTCAAAGAATTAAGCGGTGAGTCAGTCACATATCGGTTTGATATAGCTCCTGACTCATTTAAGCCTTCGTTGGCGATAAAATCGCTGTTTTCAAGTAAAGATGTAATAGTGCCGCCAAGTGTTTGAGGAGTGTAAGCTCCCCCAAAACCAGCAATATTATTGCTAAAATGGCAATTCTTGATTGTGACGTTACAGTGACTATTCGCATGAGTGATTACCGCAATAGCCCCTCCACCAGTTAGACTCCCATTAATTGTATTATTGATAAATCGACAACTAGTAACAGAAACTGAAAGAGTATCACTTGTAATATCAATTAGTATTCCTGCTCCTGAACTCTCCAAATCAGAGGAATATCTAATTTGGCCGCCCTGGATAGTCAAACTGTTAAGGGAAATTGTCTGCCTGGCATTGAACAATGTAATCACATGCATACTGTTATCGCCTGGATATTCTATATTGCCAATATCACCCGAAAATACAGTCTCATTACTTCCAAAAATTCGTTGTTCTAATGCCGTTTCTGTTCCGGCAAATCCACCGTAAACTGACACGCCGGAGGCAATGCTGAACGAGGCTGTTCGGTTGGTTGTGGTGGTCGGTTTGTAGGTGCCCGCAGCTATCCAGAACTGAGTTCCTGAGTCGGCAGTGGCGACCCGGTTTGGTAGTTGAACACCGGAAAGTGCATTGCTCCAGGTGTTACCCGAATGGTCTCCAGCACCCGTAGGCGTCACGTAAACGATGGATTGGGAAAAAGCAGAAATGGCGAGGAAATAACCCCAAAAAATCAGGGAGATATGTTTCATGAAGGGTAGTTTGGGCGATAGATCAGCGTCTGTATCTGCAGCAAAAATCATGCCTTCCGATAGAGAATTGCTATATCAGTTACATAGGCCCAGTCGAAAAATGGCCATCTGTAGGTCTGTTGCTGTTATTTGGCGGATCGATGCCGTATCTTTACCGGATGCAACCACCAATTGACACCGCTATTTTGCATGCCAAACTAAAATCGGCTCGTCCACGCTTCGATGATATTTTTATGGATCTGGCTGTTAACCTGGCGAAACGATCACATTGTATCAAAGCGCAGGTAGGGGCCGTACTCACCCGCGACACCCGAATTATTTCGATTGGCTATAATGGCCCCCCGGCCGGAACTCATAACTGCGATGAGGAATTTCCTGATGTTGGATGTCCCCGCGATTCGAAAGGGTCGTGTTCCCTGGCGCTTCATGCTGAGCAGAATGCCATTTTATACGCGGCTAAAAACGGTTCCGAAATTGAAGGGGCAACCATTTATGTAACATTGTCGCCCTGTATTGCCTGTGCCCGGATTATTTATAGTATGAAAATCGCGCGGGTGGTATACCTGAACTCGTATGCTGCCTATAAAGGGATCGGGTCCGACGAAGGCGTTGATTTTCTGCGTCGGTTTGGGGTAACGGTCGAGCGTTATGTGTCGGGTGAATCGACGGCGGTAGTGCCTGACTTGCCATGAACCTACTGGCACATGCATATCTGTCGGGGCGTCATCCAGAGTTGATTATTGGGAATTTTAGTGGCGATTTTATTAAAGGTGACCCCGAAAATCCGCGCCATCAGCTAACACCGGGCGAGATTGCCGGAGTACGTCTTCATCGGGCTATCGACACGTTTACCGATGAGCATCCGGCCGTGGCGGCTGTTCGGGATTTACTGCACCCACGCTGTCATAAATATGCTGGGGCGGCTGTCGATATTTTCTTCGACCACTTTTTGGCTGCTAACTTTTTAACCCTGACGGGTGAACCTCTATCGGGCTTTGTGGCCTATTTCTACCAGACCATCCAAATGCATACAAATCGATTGCCAGCCCCCGTCGCTCGGATGGCCGAGTATATGATTCGGCAGGACTGGCTGATGAGCTACCAGTTTCTGGAAGGAATCGATCGGTCGTTAAAGGGCGTGTCTCGCCGAACCGCCTATCCGTCGGGACTGGATACGGCCATTGAGGATTTGGAGCGCTACTACACCGAAATTGGCACCTATTTCGCTGACTTTTGGCCCCAACTGGTACGCCATATTCGTGGGGTTATCCAGGCAATGAACGTGAGTCGATAAGCTAACGAATGGGCTGGTTATGTTAAGCAACTACTGTTTGACGATTCGGTAAGTGGTTTGTTGAGCCATGCGATCACTCTTTATTACCAGTAAATAACTTCCGGCAGGTAGTTGAGTGAGATCGAACTGAGTAACGGTTTGCTTAGACGTTTTCCGCTGGATCAATGCTCCATTCATATCCATTAATTGCATGGACAGGCTACCTGTAATGCCGATGATTTCGACCTGAAGGGTTTCCTGGGCCGGATTTGGTCCCACTCGAATGGACGCCTGAAGGGACTCGGTTGCGGTGATCAGTTCAATATGAGCAACGGAAGGGTCCATTACTTTGCCCACGCCACAACTGTTGGCTACACTGATCAGACGATACACCCCCGGCGTAAGTGGCCGTACCGTAAAAACCGTTGGAGATTGAGCCGTATAGTTGTTGTAAATGTATGTATTGTCCTGTAATTGGTAGTACCAGGGTGGTTCGCCGGTAAAGCGGATTTTTAGGTTAACGGGCTCATTAGGCCGAAAATAGTAGGTAGCCGAATCAAAAGCCGCAGTGGCTCCCTGCAGAATCTGATAAACCTCTGGCGAAGCGCCACTGCTTACATCCTGATCACTGGCTAAAATTCGGATGCGGTACCCTTTTCCGACAGGGGTAGTTAAGGGAATAGTCGCTTTTAATGGACTGGTTGTACCTGACGTCGAAATGGGTTTAAAATTTAAACCGGTCGAATCAGAAAGATAGACAGTCATGATGTTGTTTGCCGAAAAAGTTCCCTTAGCCGTGTAAGGCACTGAAATGACGGTTCCTGAACATAGACGGTCAGTTTGCAGAAGGTCCGTATTGATTGATCGGCTACTGATCGGATTGACGGTTACGGTTACCATTCCCTGACTTTTTCCAGTGCCACAACCATTACTGATAGAGGAAACCAGATATTGAATGGTTTGTGCAGGGCTAACCGCCAGTTTGCTAATTCCATACGTGTTCAGGGTGCCGGTCGTACCATCAGATAAGCGATACGTTATCTGGTCTCCAAAGGTAACCAGATCAAGGCTTTGGAGGGTTAAGTATGTGATTTGACCGGCATTGATGGTCGTATTTCCCAGTAATGTATAATTGGGTGTGCTAATCACCGATACCTGCATTTTAATCGGTGTAACCGTAGGATCAGTTGACGTAAGTCGAAGTTCGTAGGTGCCTGGTCGGACAGTGGCTGGTACAGCAATTGGAAAGGTTCCGGATGCTGTAGATGCGGTAGCCAGATCGAGGCTCGCACCTGCTGAACTGATCAGACTAAACGTCATTCGGTCGTTTGCGGAAAAGTCCCCCATTGTTTTCACGGTAACATTCGTGCTGGCACCAGCACAAACCACTGTCGGGATAACCGATGTGGTCTGTAATTGAGGTTTGACGCGAGTGGTAAAACTGCCACTGGTTGTACCATACCCACAACTATTCGATAGCGTTCGAATGCTAAAGTTTGAGCCTGTAGCTGGCGTAAATTCGTAGCTGGAAGGCGATTGATAGAAGGTAGCCTGTTGATTGTCCGAAAATTGGACCTGCCAGGGAGATGTACCTGTAAAACTAAGACTTGCTATAACGGAATTTCCGGGATTGACTTCGCCTGTTATTGGCGATACTAGTTTTAAGGTAGCACTAGGGGACTGCATTAAAACGAGTGGTAAAACGGCGGTTCGGGCGGTTGAACTCCGATCAATAATGCGTAGGTAATAACTGCCTTCTGGCAAATTTGTGGGCACGGTGGCCACAATTGGCGAGCGGGTACCGGTTGCCCAATCGGTAAAAATAGAATCCCGCTTATTGGCGACCTGGAGCACAAATGTGGTCGTTGTAGAGGTTATTGGATAGGTTGAGAACGGAATACTGATGCTGCTGCCTCCGCATACCTGGTACAGTTGACCATAGGCCCCGCCTTTGGGAATCAGGATGCGGAATGGCATGGGGGTAACCACTACAGGGCGAGGGTTGGCTTGACCAATACCACACTTATTGGCGACTTGTTTTATCCGATAGGTTGTGGTTTTATCCTGCGGAGGAGTAATCACTAATTGATTGCCAGGAACCGGGTAATCGCGCTGTCCATCCGTGATGGTGAGGCTGTAAGGGCCATAATCGAAGCCAGTCCACGCTGTTACGATCGTAACGGGTTGACCGGCCGTAATGGCCGACAATTCAGCCCCGTTCGAGTAGTTTTGATCAATATATGGAACAGATAGTTCGGCATAAGGCTTGATTGATACATGCACGTAAAACTCATTACTATTGACGACGGGTTTGGTAGCTGCTATCCGAACTTTGCTGTCGCCGGATAATTTAACCTTGATTGGACTGCGAAGCCCGCGTCCAACGACTGGCTCGAAACTGCCGCACCCCTCGCACAGAACGGGGTCGCCAGAGTTGACCCGGAATTCGTTGTCAGTCGCAAAATCACCGAAGGTGTGAAAATAAACCAGTATGCTGTCGGAACTACAAATGCCCTGTTGAACAGAATCAATTTCAACCGCCACTGGCAAGGAATTTTTAACGCTTATGGTAAAGTTTCCGGCTGGATTCTGCAAGGTACCGCAGGCATTTTTAACATAATCGACGCTAAATGTTGTTGTTTGCCGCGCATAAAGCGTTGTATAAAGTCCCGTACAGCCAATGCAATCGTTGCGATAGATGCGTCCAGTGGACAACTTTAGCTCATAAGGTGCCCCGCCTGGTTGCTGAATGTAGGGGGACACATTTCCCGGTTTATCAATAGTCTGCGATGAATAGCTGGGGATAAAAATGGAGGGCTTAGCGTTTATGGTCAGGTATTGATTCATCAGGATACCGCCAGTAGTTGATGGGTTAACAGTACGAACTCGTACTGAAAATGCATTGTACGCGCCAAACTCGGTTGAATGTGGAACAACAGGTACCTGAAATGAAAGCAATTTGTTCGATTCCATCTTAGCGGGTGCCGAAGCAACAACCAGATTTCCTCCCTGTTGTAGAATATCAACCCAGAACTCTGTCTCAGCAGTAGGAACCAGATTCATCGAGACACCCAGTTTGGCTGTTGTTCCTTCACAAAGCGGAATACGGTCTGGAATGGAGTCGACCCGAATGCCGGGCCGCACCGTTACCAGTGTGCTGGAAGGGACTATGGTCGATTGGTCGCAACTACTCTGAAAATCAGTAATCTGGTAGTTCGTAGTTGCCAGAGGGATAACGGTTTGACTTGCCCATTCATTGATACTATACAACGATGATCCGTTCGATAAACTGAACGAGTATGGGCCAGGACCGGATGCTTTAACGGCAATGGAATAGGGCTGCCCACAGTCGATTATAGTACTAAGTGATGACATTTCGGCCCGAGACTGCGAAGCCACCTGTACACTCACATTCATTGCATCACTTACGGCCTGTGGACTGGAACTAATCACCTGAACAAAATAGCCACCATAGGGAGCCGCATCAACCGAAGTCGGAATGAGTACTTTTAAGCGACCCTCAACAACTTCAGCCGGAAGCTCATATTGCCTTACCTGAAACTCGGGATACGGTATTGCCTGAGAGGGATTGTAGTTGGTCAGCCGAACCCGAAAGCGGTTGTCTGGGTTTAAAGAGCCCTGTTGGATTGAGTAACTTACGTATAGATAGCTTCCCTGGCAAACTGTGGATGGTGAAGCTGCCACGGTACGGATGGCAATGTCGTTGACAGTAACAACCGCTTTGCCCGTTGTCGGGCCTATCCCACATTCGTTTCGGATAGAGGCTACGGAATAGGTTGTCGATTTGGTCGCAAAGATTGTTCGGGTTTGTTCGAGTGGTTGATAGTAACCAGTGGGAAGTTCCAGGCGGCTGCTGTCACTCATTGTCACGTATAGCGTCCCGGTTCCAGTAGTAATCAACCGCATGGTGAGCGGCTGGTAGGGATTGGCTTGCGAAGGCAATATAGAAGCCAGGGTTATTGAGGCAGGTTTGGAGATTTGAAAAGTAGTCGACCAATCGCTGGCGATATAGGGTAAACTGCTTGTAATACGCAAATTATAACGACGGTCATCGCTGGCAATCAGGGATTCGGGAATCCGCAGGGCGAATTTGCCATTGGATTCTTCCAGCCTGAGGTCAATTAATTGATTGTATTCGGAGCGTAGCTGAGCCGTGAAATAGTTACCTGTCAGAAAATTCCCGGTTGTTGTAAACGAAATGGAGATAGGGGTACTAGTACAAATTCGTGAGGCAGGATTCGTCAGGGAAATGGTTTGAGCACGACATACCGTAAGCAGACTAAACCAGCTAATGATAACCAGTAAAAATTTCATGTGGATAGAGACTAACCGCTATAGAATGGGAGATTGGCAAAAGTACTTCTTTGTCTGACATGTAAAAGAATGGATCCTTATAAATCTAAGCGTTTATCTTTGTTGAGTAAATCCCCTTATGACCCTGCCTTGGGTAACCGTATGAAAAAACAAATATCATTGAGTCGGACAAAGCGTTATTTACCGTTTGTTCTGATCGCAACCCTCATCGTCGTATTGGTCGCTCAGGTTAGCTGGAAGCGGGCAGAACCCTGGCAGCCTGCCCAATTACTGGAACCCGCCGATCTGGCGGCTACCATCAACACGCCAGATGCCAAGCAGCCCTTGATCATCAGTATAGGTCCGGCGGCTACGATTAAAACGTCGGTAGGTGTAGGCCCCGCCGGAGAAGCAGAGAATCTGGCGAAACTGGAAAAGTTATTGAGTAAAGAATCGAAAAACCGGGCAATAGTGATTTACTGTGGCTGTTGCCCGTTCAAAAATTGCCCCAATGTACGTCCGGCCTTTACGAAGCTCAACGAAATGGGTTTCAAGAATCACAAACTGCTTAACATTGCCAAAAACCTTAAAACGGACTGGATCGATAAAGGCTATCCGGTGATTGAGTAGGTATTCGGCTGCGAGTTACGATGGGCGGATACAAGCACTTCTTGCATCCGCCCATCATAACCCGCGTCCCAATACTGAAAACTTCAAATCGCCCGCTTCCTCCAGACCCAGTAGAAGGGGAGTCCGGTAGCAATGAGACCGAGGCCCGTAAATGCCTCGCGTGGTTGGTTAATCAGGGTCATAATGACCAGTAAGGCACAGCAACCACAAAAAAAGGCGGGCACAAATGGATAGCCGATAACCCGATAGGGACGCTCTAGCTGAGGTTGTTGGGTGCGTAAAATGAGTACACCCAGCGCTGTGGCTCCATAAAAAATAAACGAAGCAAAGACGAGCATATCCGTTAACTGATCGAAGCTGCCCGACCATACCATAATCAGTGACCACATAGACTGAAACAGTATGGAAACGGAAGGGGTCTGATAGCGGGGGTGTATCGTGGCGGCTGCTTTAAAGAACAGGCCATCACGCGCCATCGCATAGAAAATACGAGCAGGCATCAGAATGGATGCATTCGTCGAGTTCGAGGTAGTTACCAAAATCAGAACCGAAATAAAGATGGCCCCAAACTGGCCAGCCGCTTCCCGCACGACTTCGACAGCGGCAATTTTACCCGGTGTGCTGGCTAATTGTACCAGCGTTTCGATGGGTAATACGTATACATACACGATATTAAGTAATACGTAAATAGCAACAACGATGCTGGTGCCAACGCTGAGCGCAATGGGCAGATTACGTTGTGGATTTTTGATTTCCTCACCAATATAGCCGATTTGATTCCAGCCTTCGTAGCCCCAGAAAGCACCGAGTGAAGCGACCACCAGTGAACCGAGCAAGCTACCATAGGCTGTCGTATTCGGGCGTGGTATGGCGTGGAGGAGGTTCGATAGACTACCCGACTTTGCCTGAAATCCCAGGATAGCGATAATCACTACCGCTATGAAAATAAGGTAGATAAGAATGCGACTAAGCCCTTCGGCGACGGTAATACCCCGGTAATTGATAACGCTTAAAAATAGGATGAGCAACGTGGCCACGCTTTTAACGGCAAGCTCTACGAATGCGTCAGGAATACTGGTCAGCGAAACAAGGGACTGGCCAAAAATGTGGGCCAGAGCGGCAATGGTAGCCGTTCGCATGACGGTGAAAGCGCCCCAGCCATACAGAAATGCAAATAGCTTCCCATATACTTTTTTGAAATAGACATACTCACCACCCGATTGCGGAAACATACCGGCTATTTCGGCGTACGTTAGGGCGCCCGCCAGACTAACCAAACCTGCTGCAATCCAGCACGCTACGACCAGCAAAGGCGATCCTAATTCGGCCGCCATAGGGGCCACTTTCTTAAAAACACCGGAGCCAATAATTCCGCTGACCACCAGTAAAATGGCCGAGCGCGTGTCGAGTGTTCGTGCGAGATGTTGCATACAAATTAGGATAGTGGATTCACATTGATCGCTCTGGCTTTATCCCTTAAATAATTCAGCAGGGCAGGTAAAAAATGGGTCATACTCTTGTAATCAATCATCGCTGGCGGTGTAGTGCTGAAAACCTGTACCATACGGGCAGCCCGGTTGGGGTCAGCGGCTTCGTCGGCCAGGCGGCTTTGGTACGTATGAATGGTAAACAGAATAACCCCGGATTTGGGCAGTCGGGTCAGGGTTTGCCGTTCAACGCGTAAGTATAGCTGATCGCCGATGGTATCGATGGTCAGTCTGGGCAGGCAGTCGTTCAGTTGTTGTTTTAAGGTAGGTAAATGCCGGGTGCTCCTATCCAACTGATTGCTTACTTTAACGCTCCAGTTGGCCCGCCAGAAGGATTTACCGGCTGGTAGCCGCTGCATAAAGGCTTCGGCCGAACGCATCATCGGTTCAACAATAGGGTTGATTGGCGCGTGAATCTGCCAGAACGGAAGCCCGATTTTTTCGTCCAGGCTCCAGTCGTTGGCAAAGCAGAGCTGACCCGCTACTAATCGCCCTTCGTGACCCGATAGAAGCAATACATCTTCCTGAACCTGACGGCCAACCCAGTCGAGTGGTGCATGCGGAAGGGAGGTGTCATCCCCCTGCCTGAACGTCGTTTCTTCGGCTAATATATGATTGACCCAATGCCACTGGTTGTCCTGCCTGGTTAGCGAAAACTGGGCAGGATAGGTATTCGCCAGCTTATAGAGAAGCCATTCAAGCGCTTCCCATTGGGCCGATTCATAACCAGATAGCGCCTGAAAATAATAGGTGGGTAACTCGGCCAGGAGTTGGCGTTTCAAACCAATTTCTGAGGGATAAAGCGAGTTTATTTCCAGCAATCGGTCGGATTCCGACAAGGGGGTAGTCCCCATTTTATCATTAAATCGCTGACCGAACGGGAAATAAGGAAGCATGGGTAATAGAGTTTACAATTTTGCCAGTCCAAGACCGCTACCACCCGTTGGCCGCATGAATCCGTCTTCGACGATAAAGCCACCCGAAACGACATCTTCGGCCAGATCAAAGCTACCATCAAGGTCGATATACCGGGTGTGTGGGCAGGCAAAGGCTGCGTGTAAGGCCGCTGCGATACTCACCCGACTTTCGTCGTTGCACCCCCAAAATAGTGAAATTCCAGCAGGTTCGGCGATGGTGGCGATGGCCAAAGCCGAACGAATACCCCCACATTTCATCAACTTGATGTTGTAAATACCAAACGGTTGCGGCTGATGGGTGAGCGTCAACGCGGTTTCAGGCCCTTTTAGCGATTCATCAGCGGCTAAGGTCTGGCGTATGGATGCTGGCATGGTTAACAACTCCTGTTCCTGACCAACGGGCAGGGGCTGCTCAATAAGTTCGACAGCAGCCTGAGCCGTTTCCTGGCAAAATTTCTGCAAATCGGCCAGTGAATACCCCTGGTTGGCATCCACGCGGATCGTAAACGGATGAGGGTAGCGTTCCCGTAGTTTCAGAATACGCTCAATGTCCTCATCAACATCGAGCCCTGTTTTTACTTTCAACACCCGGAAGCCTTGCTGATAATAATCGGCTGCTTCGGCGAGTGTATCGGCTACGTTCATAATGCCGATGGTTACCGAGGTTGGCAATGCTTGAATCTTCTGTCCGTAAAATTGTACAATCGGCACATCCAGATATTGTCCGAACGCATCGTGCAGGGCAATATCCAGAGCCGCCAGCGTACCGGGTGCCTTCGGAAACTGATTCTGCGCCTGTTCGATCAGATTTATAAACAGGCGTATGTCTTTGCCGACCATCCCCAAAACCCATTCACCCTGTAAATTGTGGAGCGCCTGCTCCGGCGACTCGCCCACTACATCGGGAGATGGATTGGCTGCACCAATGCCAACAATGCCGTTGTCGAGTTCGATTTCCAGAAATACATTCTCCACATCCGAGGTGGTCTGGTAAGCAATCGTGTACGGCTTGGTCAACGCCAGGTTTTTCAGGTAAGCCCGAACGGATTTGATACGCATGGTAATCGAATTGGCCCCAATACCCGAATAAAATAAATGGTCAGGGGTAGGTTCTACAAAGACTTTATGACAGGGATGATGGCATTGACACCGTCCTGCAAAGGCAGTAAGATTGGAATCCCCAGTCGATTCTGATACTCTTTTTGATACTGATAAGCCTCTTCCTCGGTACAATCCTCGGTATTAAGCGCTACCGCAATCACCGTTGAGTTATAGGCACGAATCAGCGCGATCTCCGACTCGATGGACGGAATTTCGCCCCAGGCAGGATCATGATCGTAATAGATGCGTTTGGGTGCATGAACCAGCACCACATACCGCGCATTGCCCGACACCAGAAACTCGGACCCGCAGGGGCCGCTTGGATTTCGGAGAGCTGCCTGCCCTTCGATCAGTAGCACATTGGCTCCGGTCTCCTGCCAGCAGGAGACCAGGGCATGCTCCAGTTCGCCCGAAACAAAATCATTGAGTGTCGAGTCGAAAACAAACCCGTATTTCCCGCCCTGAAGCCAGCCGGTTTGGCCCGTATAAATCATCTGGGCGTTTAGGCCATGTTGTTCGCAAGCCTCCCGGATTAGTCGGGTAGTGGTTCGCTTACCCAGGGCGCAGTCGGTACCCATAACGGCAATGATGGGAGCTGGTATTTGTCGAACCGCTCCGGTCCAGAAATGAAGTTCGTGTCGGGGTTTGGGGCGTCGTACATCAATGAGTTCAACTCCCTGTTGCTGGGCTAAGGCAACGAGTTCGGGTTTATCGGTCAAAAATTCATGCAGCCCATTGACGATCGACAGTCCCCGTTCAAGGCATTGCCTGATGTCGTTGAGCATAGAAGCGGGTAAAACGCCACCATTGGTCGCAATGGCAACGATGGCATAGGTAACAGGGGAAAGTTGGGTTAAAGCCTCATCGACCGATTCAACTACAGGTATGTTGCGCGGGTGCCCGTCCAGAACGACACCTGCATCCTTTCCGGCCATTGGCGCATCCACTACGCCAGCTACCGTATACCGTTCAGTTCCACGAATCAGGCCGTGCGCGGTCTTGGCATTGGGAGTACTCAGTAATCCATCCGTGAGCAGTATAGCTCGGTTGTTCATACAGAAATTAACAAACTTTTTGAAACCAAATTCTATCAATTGCCAAATATATTGCACGCATGCGATTATATTGGCCTACTTCTTTGTTAAATAACTTATGCGTACGTTCTACCGTTTCTGCCTACTCGCCCAGATTTTTCTTGTATCCATCCCCAGCCTTGCCCAAAAGACAACTTCGCAAATAAGCAACCGATTAAAAACACTCGATTCTGCTTTAACTAAACTCCATGAGCGGGCCATGTTCAATGGGGTGGTCCTGGTAGCGGAACAGGGTAAAATTCGTTACAAAAAGGCGCTGGGTGTGGCCAATAGCGAAACATCTGAACCACTGACGACCAGTTCGGCTTTTAACCTGGCTTCTGTGTCGAAGCAGTTTATTGCCATGATGATCATGCAGTTGCAGGAGCGGGGAAAGCTGATGTACGATGAAAGTGTCCAGACCTATCTGCCCGATTTTCCGTACTCAGGCATTTCGGTCCGGGATTTGTTGAACCATACATCCGGATTACCCGAATACTTCGATCTGGCGCAAAAATACCTGGGTCCACTCGATACGCTGACCAACGACGGGCTGGTTCAGTTACTGCATCACTACCAACCCCCATTGCTTTTTCAACCCGGCGACCGCTGGGAATACTGCAATACAGGCTATGTGCTGCTGGGAGCCATCGTTACCAAAGTGAGTGGAATGCCCATCGAAAACTTTTTCAACCAGGCTATTGTCCGGCCACTCAAGCTCAAGAATACGTACATCTATTACCACAAAAGCAGTACCGTTCCCCACAATCGGGTGTACGGATTTCGGCGGGAGAATGGCAGAAATGTGCCAGACGATTTGATCCGGTTGGATGGAGTCGTGGGCGATGGGAACGTGTATTCGTCGGCGGAGGACCTGCTCGTCTGGAGTCAGGCACTGTACACCGAAAAACTCGTCAAAGCCAGTACCTTACAGGAGGCCTTTACGCCCGTTAAACTGAATGATGGCACCGCGTACCCCTATGGGTTTGGCTGGATGATCGAAGACAATGGCAAGGTGTTGATGCATACGGGCGGCTGGGTCGGTTTTCGGACATTGATCCTGCGCTATATTGATAAAAAACAAACATTGATTGTGCTGACAAACGGGTCCAATGCGGCTGGCCGTATTGCCCGTGAGATTCTGGAAGGGAAACCTGTTCAGTTGCCGCAAACGCAGCTTATTTCGAACATTCGGCTGATTGATGGTACGGGAACAGCCAGTCGGAATGCGGCTGTCCGGATGCGGGGCGACCGAATCTGGGAAGTGGGGGAGTTAACAGCATTTCCGAACGAATCCGTGACTGATGGGCGTGGGCTGGTATTGGCTCCGGGCTTTATCGACAGTCATAGCCACCACGATGTCAGTACGAGACCCGATGCCATCCCAGCGTTGAATCAGGGTATTACAACCATTGTAATCGGTCAGGATGGCGGTGGCTACTGGATGGATACCTTACAGAGCCGTATGCAACGGCAGCCATCCGCCATCAATGTAGCGAGTTACACGGGGCACGCCCTGTTACGACAGAAAAGTATGGGTGTCAATGGTCTCTACAGAACTGCCAAACCCGATGAGGTTGACTGGATGAAAGCGTTGCTGCAGACCGAAATGAGTAAAGGATCGCTGGGCTTATCGACCGGGCTGGAATACGAAGCTGCGTTTTTTTCGAATCGGGACGAAGTGGTTCAACTGGCGCAGGTCGCAGCGGATTCCGGTGGGCGGTATATCAGTCATATCCGTAGTGAAGATGCGATGATGGACGATGCCGTAGATGAGATCATCGAGATTGGGCGGGCTACAAAAATGCCGGTTCAGATTTCGCACCTGAAAATTGCCCTTCGGAACAACTGGGGCCAATCGACGCGCCTACTGGCTCAACTCGAACGGGCCCGTTCAGAAGGCATCAATATTACCGCCGATTGTTATCCATACGAGTACTGGATGTCGACCTTGCGGGTCTTATTCCCAAAACGGGATTATACCAACCTGGCGAGCGCTGAATTTGCCGTCAATCAATTATTCGACCCCTCGCAGTCGGTGCTGGTTCGGTTTGCTGCAAACCCAACATATGCTGGGAAAACCGTTGGCGAAGTAGCCCAGATGCGGCAGCAAAGCTCCGCTCAAACCCTGATGGGACTTGTGGCGGAAGCAGCCGCATTTTCGGAGAAAAATCCGGAAGCTGGCGGTATAGAAGGCATTATGGGTAAGTCGATGGATGATGTCGATGTGAAACGCTTTCTGGTCTGGCCGCATACCAATATCTGTTCCGACGGCGCCAATGATGGGCATCCACGCGGGTACGGAGCGTTTACCCGAGTGCTGGGTCGGTATGTACGTGAACTGAAACTAATGCCGATCGAAACGGCCATTCAGAAAATGACCAGCCTGACCGCCGAACATCTGGGGCTGAAAAATCGGGGTGTGATTGCGCCGGGCTATTATGCCGATCTGGTTTTACTTAACCCCGACACCGTGCAGGATAACGCCCGTATTGGCGACAATAAAGCCCTGTCGACCGGAATCGAAGCCGTTTGGGTAGCTGGTCAACTGGTCTATAAAGGTCAGAAAAGTACCGGGGTTTATCCGGGTGTACTGATTCGTCGGTGAGAGGTTCCAAGAAAGACTGTTGGTTATCAATAGAGATTAGGTGGCTGTAGTGATCATCCAATCAATACCTGAGGCAGGCGTATCGGATAGTGGCTTAAACCCTTACTTTTGTCAGATGGTCTGCTTCCAGTTGGGCGAGCACACCACGAACCATAACATTTAGTAAAGATTGATTGCTGCCGTTGATACCCTATTAAAAGACATCCGCAACAAGCGGATTGCCCCCGTTTACCTCATTCATGGCGACGAGCCGTATTATATTGATCGAATTGCCGACGAACTCGAAAAGGTAGCCGTTCCGGTTGCCGAGCGAGGTTTCAATCAGTTCGTGTTGTTTGGTAAAGATACCGATGTGGGAGCCGTGCTGAATTACGCCCGTCGGTATCCGTTTATGGCCGAGCGTCAGTTGGTGCTGGTGAAGGAAGCCCAGCAAATGGGAGGGTTGGGCGATAAGTCAGCACAAACCTTACTGGAAGACTATGCGCTTAATCCGTTGCCAAGTACCATTCTGATGGTATGTTATGTTAAAGAGGATGGTAAACCCGGCCTCGACGAGCGTAAGTCGTGGGTGAAAGCCTTCGGGACAAAAGGTAAGTTGTTGGGCGTAAAGAAATTATATGACAACAAAGTGCCCGATTGGGTGGGTGAGTACTGTCGTGAACAGGGGGCTAAAATAAGCCCTAAAGCCTGTCAACTCCTGGCTGATCATATCGGTAACGACCTGAAACGGCTGGCAGGTGAGATCGACAAAATGATGATCAACCTGCATGTAGGCGAAGAGATTTCGGCTGCCACTGTCGAACGGCTGGTCGGTATCAGCAAGGAATATAATGTCTTTGAACTTCAGAAAGCACTTGCCCAGCGCGATGTCGTAAAGGCCAACCAGATCGTTGACTATTTTGGACACAATCCGAAAGATAACCCCTTGGTCGTGATTCTGGCGCAGTTATTCGGCTATTTCAGTAAAGTATTGATGGTGCAGGCGTCCAAGGATCAGACGGATAAAGGGCTGGCCTCCCTGCTGGGTGTCAATCCATTTTTTGTGAAAGATTATCTGTCAGCGGCCCGAACCTTTCCCCTTGCTAAAGTGGCTTCCGTGATTAACGCCATCCGTCGGGCCGATGCGCAGAGCAAGGGCATTGACGCCCCAACGATGAGTGAACGGGATATTCTCCGGGAATTGGTATTCGATATTCTGCATTGAGCTCAGGGTAACGCGGGTGGAAACCCGCGCTTTGTAGATGTATATGGCGCGGGTTTCCACCCGCGTTACGTTTCAGCTAAAGCCGTCCCGATTTTCGGGGCGGCTTGACGTTTTTACAGGGGTATAAGCTAGTACTGGCGATTAAAATGGCTTGCCTGCGATTAAAAAATGAAGCTTTTAAGCCAAGTTGTTTTTTAATTGCAACGTTGTTGCATAAATTGCAGCCGAATTAGGGAAGAGTATACAACCTGAATTGTGGGCATGCATCGTTGCTGGAAATTAAGTGTCGTACTGGTTGGACTTGCAGTGGGTAGTCATACGCTCTGGGCGCAAACCATTGCGTGTCAGGGGAGCGTTCAGGGTAAGATTCTGGCCAATGAGAACCAGCAACCCTTGGTAGGGGCCACCGTTTACGTACGGGAGTTAAAAACGGGGGCTACGACCGATACAACGGGCATTTTTCGCTTATCTGCGCTCTGTAAAGGGCAATACACGGTAGAATATCAATACATCGGTTATAAGTCGGTTAGTATGCCCATAGTGGTGAATACAGATTCAACGCTGATTCTCCAGCCCGTTCAGTTAGTTGCCGATAGCCGGACATTACAGGAGGTTGTTATCTCAGAACATCGTTCCGAAGCCCAGCAGTTACTCCAAACCCAGAGTAGTCTGTCGGGGGCGGCACTAGACCAAACACGGGGGCAATCACTGGGAGAGAGCCTGAAGACGCTGACGGGTTTGTATTCCATCCAGACAGGGCCGAGCATTTCCAAGCCGGTGATTCATGGCCTTTACAGCAACCGGATTATTATTCTGAATAATGGTATCCGGCAGGAAGATCAGCAGTGGGGGACAGAACATGCTCCACAGGTAGATCAATTTCTGGCTTCTCGACTAACGGTGATAAAAGGGGCTGCCAGTATTCGGTATGGGTCAGACGCGATCGGGGGTGTCATTCTGGTAGAACCCAAATCCATGCCTACCCGGCCGGGAGTGGCTGGAGAAATCAATCTAGTGGGAGCCACCAACGGCGGATTGGGGGTAGTATCGGGCCTGATAGAAGGGGCGTTTGCGAAAAAATTACCCGGCCTGAGCTGGCGGTTACAGGGAACGCTTAAACGATCGGGTTATGTCCGTACGCCAAATTATTACCTGGAGAATACAAGCTATCATGAAACTAATTTCTCTGGCGATTTGCACTACGATCACCGCCGATGGGGTACGGAAGTGTTTTACAGCCAGTTTGATACGAAAATAGGATTGTTTACGGGGGCGCAGGTGAGTAGCCTGGCCGATCTGTATGCCGCTATTCAGCGACCCGAACCTTTGGTAAAACCGGGGTTTTCGTACGACCTGAGTCGACCTTATCAGGATGTGCAGCACGATTTGCTGAAAGTTCGATCGTACTGGCATACGGGTCGGGGAGGGGAGCTTACAGCAACCTATGCCTGGCAGCAAAATCAACGTCGTGAATACGATTATGTGTCGTTCAGTGGGGCGCTCACCCCGGAGCTATACCTTAAACTGGTATCGCAATCAGTCGATCTGGTTTGGGAGCAGGCACCTGTCAAGTCCAAAGCGGGGGGGCAGTGGTCGGGAAGTATAGGCTTCAATGGGCTAACCCAGGGTAATATACGCCAGTACCTATTTCTGATTCCCAACTTCCGGAACTATGGAGCGGGCCTGTTTGCCATTGAGCGGTATGCCGTTGGAAATTGGACACTCGAAGCAGGGCTACGGTATGATTATCGGTGGCTGCGGGCTTATTTCCTGGATGACGCCACTAAGCGAACGTATGCTGAAACCCACAATTGGCAAAATGTGAACGGTTCGCTGGGACTTGCCTGCGAGCTTCGTTCGGATCTTACAGTGACGGCTAACTTGAGTACCGCCTGGCGGGCTCCTAATGTAGCCGATCTGTACTCGAATGGGCTGCACCAGAGTGCCGTGGCGTATGAACGGGGAAACCCAAATCTTCGGCCCGAACAAGCCCTGAACGGAAATCTGGTACTGGCCTACGCTGGTAAGCGGCTGAGCGGAGAGGTTGGTGTGTATAATAACCTCATTAACAACTACATCTACCTGAAGCCAGATTCAGTACCCATTATTCGGCAGCGCGGAGCCTTTCCTGCCTATACCTATACACAGGTAAGGGCCACATTCCGTGGACTGGATGCTTCACTAACTTATAAGCTAACTGATCGATTAGCGCTGACAACAAAAAATTCGCTCCTCTTTGCCTACAACCAGACGGAGCATGCCTACCTCGTGTTTATCCCGCCCAATCGGTCGGATAATAGCCTGCGCTATGAGTGGCCTAAATGGGGTAGTCTCTCGAATTTATACCTGTCTTTGAGTGGGTTATACGTTGCCCGTCAAAACCGGGCGCCCGCAGTAACGACCCGACAGGAAAACGGACAGATCATTTTTACCGGCGATTTTGCTGCACCGCCACCGGCCTATTTTCTGGTTGGTGCCGAACTGGGGTTTGCTGCCCAGGTTGGCCAGCAGACAATGACTGTAAGCCTGAGTGGGACGAACCTGGCCAATGTGGCTTATCGGGACTACCTGAATCGGTTTCGGTATTTCGCTGACGAACCTGGCCGATCGATCATGATCAGGATCAAACTACCCCTGACAAGTAGTAAAGGGGAGTGAATGCAGAATACAACCTATCTATAATTAATAAATTCTCTAAGTTATGAACCGAGTGAACACCCTGCTGCTTAGTGTTGTCAGCTTCCTAGTGCTGGTAACGAGTTGTAACAATGGCGAACAAAATGTAGCCCCAACTGATGATAACGAAGCGATTACCACGGCTACTCTGACCCTGACCAACAAAGCTAACTCAAATGACGTAGTAACGGCTACGGTCGAGAACCTGAACACGACGGCTGATTTTAGTAAGGCAACGCTGAACCTTAAAGCTAATACCATCTATACGGGGGTAATTTCTTTACTGGATAAAACCAAAACTCCCGCATTGGATGCTACCACCGAAATCAAAGAGAAAGCCAACGAGCACCTGTTCGTCTATACGCCAACTCCCGCCAGCCTGTTAACCATTACACTAACCGATAAAGATACGAATCCGGCACCGGGTCCTTATCCCATTGGTCTGACTACTGAGATCAAAACCGGATCGGCTGGATCTGGTAAGCTCAAGGTCGTATTACGCCACCAGCCCAACGCAAAAAACGGTCAGGCAACACCCGGTACGTCCGATCTGGATACCGATTTTACAGTCGTTGTGCAGTAGATCGTTACCACTAAACAGGCCCCTTTTCGAAACAAGTTCAATCCGATAATGGGCCTGTTTAGTAGTAACGATTTACTGGTTATTAGGATAATGCATCGGAAAAATAATTCGGAAGATTGTGCCCACAGACGGTCTGGTTTCAATGTCCATAGTAGCGTGCAATAGCTCGCAAAGGCGTTTGACGATTATGAGGCCAATGCCTTCTCCTTTGGATTGTGTTGGGAGGTGTGTGACCTGTTCTTCTCGTGTTTTGTCGCCAGAGGGATCGTTAGGTGACGGACGCTGAAATACGGCTGTAGAGTCGGCTGTTGGCAGGAGAAACTGACCCAGTTCCTTAACAACATCGGGTGGCAATCCAGGGCCGGTGTCCTGAACGCTTATCACCCAACGAAAATTGCCCTCTCTGCTCCAGCTAAGGGTAATTAATCCGGTTGGCGTATGATTAAGGGCATTGATGAGCAAGTTATGAATGATACGCTGAACTTTGGTTTTATCGCCTTCAACTACTAGCGTATCAGGTCCTGCCCACTCCAGTTGTACCTGCTGCTGTTGCACAATAGGTTGCACACTTTGAGCAATCTGCCGGAGCAATTCCCCCGCATCGAATGAGTCTAACTGCATCGTTTCCTGACCGGCTTCCAAACGGGCCAGATCCATCAACTCGGTCAGTAACGTCGCTGCATTGTCTAGGTTTCGCTGCCACATACCTCGCCATTGCGCCTGTTCTTCTTCCGTTCCTGGCTGATCGAGAAGCCAGGCAGCATTGCGTATAAGACCGTAATAACTACGAAGGTCATGGGTAGCCGTTCGGAGTACTTCGCCCCGTTGCTGACTTAATTCATTGAGCGATGCTAGCGCCTGCTGGAGTTTGGCGGCACGCTGGGATGCTTCCTGCCGTTGTAATTCATCAAACTGTACCGTACTCCCCTGAATAACTTCCAGCATGAGCGTGTTGATATGCCCAAAAGCCTGTGTGAGAGCAATGGCGGCTATTGTTGAGGAAGTTGAGACGAAAAGTTCAAGCTCATGTACCAGAAGCTGGTGCAAATGAGCCAGTTCCTGTAGCAGTTCGGTAAGTGAATATCCTTTTTGCCAACGATGTAGTCCATGTTCTTTAGCCTTCTCAAAAGGCGACGATTCTTCAGGTCGACCGAGTAGTCGGCAATCCAGGGCATCGAGAATCAGAGGAATTTGATCGTTAAACTCATCGCGGGCCAGCGTGGCTGCTGTGGGTAATGCCAGTCGATCGTTTTCGATTCGCGTTCTCCAGGTGTTAAAGATAACTTCCCGTTTGGCGAGTAAGTAAGCCGCAATCGGGGCTAATGGAGACGGTTGGGGAGGATTGGTTTCCAGTGTATCGATTTGCTGCATCATACTAAACAAAAACAGGTACAGCTTTAAAGTTTAATAGGTACTCTATAAGCCATACGTTATTAACTGTAATAGCGAAACCGACTAGCAAAAAGAAAGTTTAATCCCAATATAAACTATTAGTAACAACTACGCTTATCCTGTAGTTAAGATACAAGATTTGCCCTGCTGGCAAGCTTAACGATGAATTGTTGCAAATAAACCGGCTGCTGCTGAGTAATTGTGTGCGATTTTAATACGAATCACGTCGCCTTCATTAAAAGTCAGCATATCCATTATTTGTACAGTAGCATTCGATGTCGAGATTGAATTGTTCTGAATACGCATCCGAATCACCTCTCCATTTTTTACTAAGTATATGGTTAGGAAGTAGTTAATCGTTGTTGGGGAGGACGATGAAGAGGAGGTGAAAGACGACGATACTGACGTAGCGGGGATAGGGTAAGAATCATATACCGACGAAAAAACCTGCGGATGGATAACCAATCCTAATGAGTCTGGAATTCAGTCTGAAAAACCGAATAATAAACAAAATAATCCTGACGGTATTTGCCTGTCAAATGTAAGTATCTTGTTACAACCTTCAGGCGAAAGTCTGGGTTGAACTAGGCGTCGACTAATTTCGATTCCTAATAGTGTGGATAGAATCGGAAAAGCCTGGGCTACTAGTTCAGGCCTTTTTTGTGAATAGGCCGATTAATCAATAGGTTAATAAACTATAGAAATCTAACTAATATGGTACTGTTATTGACAGATGGATAAATGCTTTCTGCCTTCCCTCTATCCAACAAAAAGGCCTCTATTATTTGGAGCATAGATTGTACGTGAAATCATTAAACGTCGGCTTGACCCGAGTCGACGTTTTCTCTGTACAACAACACCTAAGTAATCGGATTAGGCCACACGCGGGCAGCGGGTATGGTGAAAAATTGGCTGTTCGGACGTTCAACTATGTTTAAACCACTTCTTATTGATTGTCATTACTTTAGTGAGCGATAGGTACGTTAATTCCATAGGCTAATCCGTTTTACGGTGATAAATGAAGAAGGCCTAACTAGTTATTTTACAACTAATTAGGCCTTCTGTAAGTAGCGGGGAGCAGGATCGAACTGCCGACCTTAGGGTTATGAATCCTACGCTCTAACCATCTGAGCTACCCCGCCGGATTTGATGCCACAAAAGTAGGGAAAAATTGACTTAATGCAAAAAAGGACGTTGACTTTCGAAAAAAAAATCGTTTACCTTTGCCAACGACCCCTTTTCTATGGTAAAAAATTATGGAGAAATATAAATTCGTCGCCGAGTATGAACTCCGGGCCTCCCCCAAAATGCTGTTCCCTTATATTAGCACAGCATCTGGCCTGTCGCAGTGGTTTGCTACTAAAGTCAATACCATGCCTGAGCAGCGGTTCGATTTTCAATGGGATAACGAAAGTCATATAGCCAGGCAGGTGTCGATGCGGCAGAACAAGGGTGTGCGCTTCGAGTTTCTGGATACAGACGATGAAGGCTCCGATAATAATTATGTAGATTTCCGGGTGGACCAGAGCGAACTGACTCAATCGACATTTTTACGCATTACCGATTACTCCAGTACAACCGATGAAGAAGAGTTGAAAGACCTTTGGGACGGCTTAATGGAGAAGCTCAGAGAAATTGTTGGGAGTTAAATTATGTTAATGAATAGTGGAAAATGAACTGCATGGGCGGCTCCGAATGTATGGTATGTATACGTCTAGTTGCTATCCATTATCCATTTTTCATTGTGCATTTGAATGAAAAAGGTTGATAAACTAATACTCGGCTCGTTTTGGGGGCCGTTTTTTTTGACCCTGGCCGTCGTCATCTTTATCTTTCTGATGCGGCTGCTGATGTTCTATATTGATGATTTCGTATCGAAAGACCTTGACCTGGCTACCTTTGGACGGCTGCTTTTCTACTTTGCGCTGCTGACAATTCCAACAGCATTGCCTTTAGCGGTGTTACTTTCGTCGCTGATGACATTTGGCAACTTGGGAGAGTTTTTTGAATTGACTGCCTTAAAAAGCGCCGGTATTTCGCTGACAAGAGCGATGCGCCCTTTGCTAATCGTGGCCATAGGTATTAGCATTTTTTCATTCTGGTTTAATAATTCGGTGTCGCCCTGGGCAAACTTGAAAGGTTATAGTCTGCTGTACGATATTAAAACAGCAAAAGCCGCTTTAAACCTTAAAGAAGGAATATTTTACAACGATCTTCCTGGCTATAGCATCAAAGTAGACCATAAGATTAAAGGAGCTAAGGATAGCCAAAATGGCGATTTGTTAAAAGGACTAGTTATTTATAAACATCCCATGAGTGGGCTGGAATCGGGCAACCGCGAGATTATTCTGGCTGATTCGGGACGTATGTATACAGATAAGGACCGTACTTACCTCGTTTTTGAACTGTTCAATGGCAACGATTATCAGGAGTATTCGGATAACAGCACTGTGAGTTACGCCAGTGGAGGATCGCTGGTGCGAGGGGGGCAATTCATGCGAAATGGCTTTAAGGATTATCGGCTGGTGATCAGCCTAGAGTCATTCGGAATAAAACGGACCGACGAAAACCAGTTCGAGTATCATGAGTACATGAAAAATCTTAAGGAACTGTCGGACCTGACCGATTCGCTACGCAAAGATTACACGAACACGAGTCTGAACGTCGCCAGTACATCCCGGCAGTATTACAGTTACCAGTTTAAGTCGGATGGGACGGTACACAAAAAAAAGGTGATGGATGGGAAATGGGTTGATTCCCTGCTAAGGAAATACCAGATTGCCCGGCCAGAGCTAGCACAGCTCGCCCTCAACTCAGCTCAGAATATTATGTCCTATGCGACATCTAATGTGACCTATTTGACTGAAAAAGAGAAGAATGTCTGGAAATATCAGTTGGAATCGCACCACAAATTCACGCAGTCGATTTCGATCTTCGTGATGTTTCTCATCGGCGCTTCGATGGGAGCCATAATTAAAAAAGGGGGATTTGGGGTGCCCGTCCTGATTGCCATCGTCTTCTTTATTTTCCTATATGTGTTAACCATTGCAGGTGATAAATATGCTAAAGATGGGCTTCTCTGGGTTCCTTTAGGTGCCTGGATGGCTAATATAGTGTTGTTTCCAATTGGATTATTGCTAATGCAGCGCGCTCGCCATGATTCACGCCTGTTCGATAAAGATGTGTATGTGATTGCCTGGGAAAAAATGAAACGAAAATGGGACACGTTTCGAAATCGGCAATCCGTAGCCGTAAGCAACCAGTCATAAATTGGATTATTCTGTACGTATTGTAGAAACAATTGGCTGGTGGCAACCGATTATAGAATTTTTTCGCTATCTTTGCCCCCGAATTCATAAATTTTTCATCATTTAGCTGTCTGAAGATGTATCTAACGACCGAAAAAAAGCAGGAGATTTTCTCCACCTCGGGTTATGCCAAAAGTGCAACGGACACCGGGTCGGCCGAATCCCAGATCGCGCTGTTCACGTATCGGATCAGTCATTTAACTGAGCACCTGAAAGTTCACAAGCACGATTATGGTACCCAACTGGGTCTTTTAAAATTAGTAGGTAAGCGCCGGCGGTTGCTGAATTACCTCCAGAAAAAAGACATCATGCGTTACCGGGCTATTCTGGCAGCGCTGGGATTACGGAAGTAGTCGCGCTCTGGTTAAAAAAAGGGAATCTGCTTATAGTAGATTCCCTCATTTTTGTTGTTTCTACATCAATAGAGTGAAATTTTTGGGAATTAAATAAAATAAATTGGGGATTAGCGTTAATACGATTAATCCCACGCGGTTTAAAGCTGTAGAGGACGTATTCAAAATCTGTTGTATGTTTCAAATTACCACGCAATCCGTTGCGCTGCCCGACGGGCGGGAAATTACCATCGAAACCGGCAAAATGGCTCGTCAGGCCGACGGAGCGGTGGTTGTCAGGCTGGGCGACACCATGCTGTTAGCCACAGTCGTATCGAGTAAAGAAGCCAAAGAAGGCGTTGATTTTCTGCCCTTATCTGTTGATTATCAGGAGAAATTTGCTTCAGCTGGACGAATTCCAGGAAGCTTTCAGCGTCGTGAAGGCCGGTTGAGCGATTACGAAATTCTGATCAGTCGTTTAGTCGACCGAGCTCTGCGGCCTATCTTCCCAGATAATTACCATGCCGATACCCAGGTGATTATCACCCTGATTTCGGCTGATCCTGAAGTACAGCCGGATGCGCTGGCAGCTTTAGCGGCTTCCTCTGCACTGGCCGTATCGGATATTCCGTTTAATGGCCCGATTTCGGAAGTGCGGGTCGCAAAAATTGACGGGAAGTATCAGATTAATCCGAAAACGGCTGATCTAAGCCGGGCTACGATTGATCTGATTGTGGCCGCTACGGAGAAAGATATTTGTATGGTGGAAGGCGAAATGAGCGAATGCTCTGAAGCCGAGGTCGTGGAAGCGTTGAAAGCCGCCCACGAAGCCATCAAAGTTCAGTGCCAGGCTCAGAAAGAACTGGAAGCCAAAGTTGGTAAAACCGTAAAACGGGAATATAACCACGAAACACACGACGAAGAGCTTCGGGTTGCTGTGCGTGCAGCAACGTATGATAAAATCTATGCAGTAGCTCGCCAGCAAAATCCAAGTAAGAAAGGTCGTTCGGAAGCATTCAAAGCCATTCGCGATGAATATATTGCTTCGTTCCCGGAAGAGTCTGAAGTTAACGTCAGCCTGATCAAAACCTATATCCATGACCTGGAATGGGAAGCCTCCCGCCGACTGGTACTGGATGAACGGGTTCGTCTGGATGGTCGGAAGCTGGACGAAATTCGTCCGATCTCGGCTGAAGCTGGTCTGTTACCTGGGCCACACGGTTCTGCACTCTTCACACGTGGTGAAACACAGTCGCTCACAACGGCTACGCTAGGTACCAAAACCGATGAGCAGATTGTTGATCAGCCACTGTTCCAGGGTTATGAGAAATTCCTGCTGCACTACAACTTCCCTGGTTTCTCAACGGGCGAAGTGAAACCAAACCGGGGTGCTGGCCGACGTGAAATCGGACATGGTAACCTGGCTCATCGCTCATTGAAAAAAGTATTGCCTCCCGACGAAGAAAATCCATACACCATCCGGGTCGTATCGGATATTCTGGAGTCGAATGGATCGTCGTCGATGGCAACAGTTTGCGCCGGTACGATGGCGTTGATGGATGCAGGGGTTAAAATCAAGGCACCTGTAGCTGGTATCGCTATGGGCCTGATCTCTGACGGTGAGAAATATGCCGTATTATCGGATATTCTTGGCGATGAAGACCATCTCGGCGATATGGACTTTAAAGTGACTGGTACCGAAAAAGGTATTGTCGCTTGTCAGATGGACCTGAAAGTTGACGGTCTGTCTTACGAAGTACTGGCTCAGGCGCTAGAGCAGGCACGTGCCGGACGGCTACATATTCTGGGTGAAATGAAGAAAGGCATCGCCGAAGTTCGCCCAGATCTCAAACCTCATGCACCACGCGCTATTGTCATCAAAATCGATACTAACCAGATCGGTGCGGTGATCGGGCCCGGCGGTAAAGTGGTTCAGGATATCCAGAAAGATTCGGGGGCCATTGTCAATATCGATGAGCACGACAACGCGGGCTGGGTCAGCATCTTTGCGACTAACAAAGAAAGCATGGACAAAGCCGTGTCGCGGGTGAAAGGAATTGTGGCTGTACCGGAAGTGGGCGAAACCTACGTAGGTAAAGTTAAAACCATTCAACCATTCGGTGCCTTTATTGAGTTCATGCCGGGCAAAGATGGCTTATTGCACATTTCAGAGATTAAGTGGGAACGGCTGGAGTCGATGGACGGTGTTTTGCAGGTAGGGGAAGAAGTAACGGTCAAATTAATTGACATTGATAAAAAAACGGGAAAATATCGGTTGTCGCGCAAGGTTTTACTGCCCAAGCCAGAGAACAAAAATGCGTAAGTCATTGTTACTTTTTTGTGTAATTCAACGTCAAAATAAAGCGTTATATAGTCGCTCTGCCGGGGAAAACAGAATATGAGACAGCTAAAAATTTCAAAACAGATTACCAATCGTGAAAGTCAGTCGCTAGACAAGTACTTGCAGGAGATTGGTAAGGTAGATCTACTCACACCAGACGAGGAAGTAACCCTGGCCCAAAAAATTCGGGAAGGAGATCAACTCTCGCTCGAACGATTGACGAAGGCGAACCTGCGCTTTGTGGTATCCGTAGCGAAACAGTATCAGAACCAGGGGCTTTCGCTGGGGGACTTGATTAACGAGGGGAATCTTGGTTTAATTAAAGCCGCCCAGCGTTTTGATGAAACCCGCGGATTTAAATTTATTTCGTATGCCGTTTGGTGGATTCGTCAGTCAATCCTACAGGCATTGGCCGAACAGTCACGGATCGTACGTTTGCCTCTGAACCGGGTTGGTTCACTCAACAAGATTTCGAAGACGTTCTCCGATCTGGAACAGAAGTTTGAACGTGAGCCTTCGCCCGAAGAGCTGGCCGCTGTGCTGGAAATCTCGGCCGCAGAAGTGGTTGACACGTTAAAAATTTCGGGTCGTCACGTATCGATGGATGCGCCGTTTGTGCAAGGTGAGGAAAATAGCCTGCTTGACGTACTGGAAAACGACGGTGAAGATAAGCCAGACTCCGGTCTGATCAATGATTCGCTTCGGAAAGAGGTACAGCGTGCCCTCTCGACACTGACACAACGGGAAGCTGATGTGATTACGTTGTATTTTGGGCTAAATGGCGAGCATGCTATGACGCTTGAAGAAATTGGTGAAAAGTTTAACCTGACCCGTGAGCGGGTTCGGCAAATAAAAGAAAAAGCCATTCGTCGGTTACGCCACACCTCACGGTCGAAGGCGTTGAAAACCTACCTGGGCTAAACTTCCTGTTTGCTTTGCAAAACGGCCTCTGCGAAAGCGGAGGTCGTTTTGTTTTAGGGTTTTTTGGCAATTATGAGTTGTTTACAAGAGGCAACTGGACGGTTTTGCCATTGCGTGTAATTCAACAATTTGAAAAAAGTCGGGCTCCAGGCAGTAAATCAACTGAGTCTGCATGACTGCTGGTGAGTACGCAAACACGCTGTGGACTTATAGCAGGGCAAGGTACTACTAGCTTTATCGTTGGATATTGGGAAAAAATAATCAGATATTGTCAAGTTAGTTTAGCGTAATACGCTCGATGAATACCGGAAAAGCCTTACTGGTAATGCATGTTGCCAAAGCCTGCCTGGTGTAATTCTTGTCTTAGAATGGCATTCATACTAACCAGTGACAAGCTGTCACGTGCAACCAGTAAAATGGCCTTTACAGTATCAAACCCGTACCTTAGGATGTGTTGACACTTAGGTAAAGTTAGCCAAGAGCTTCATCCTTTGGGGCTATTGCTAAAAGCTGTATCCTGCCGATGGTTGACGTACATCTGTTACCACTGAATCGGTTAGCGTATGAATCGCTTCTTTTCTCACTGGCCGATTTTATCTGTACGCCTTGGCTGACCCGTTGTTTATCTCATCTGAGTCTCCTGGAAACGCTCATTCCGGTCCGTGGGAATCTATGGGTTACAGGTTGGCTGCAGCAACTGGTGGCGCGCC
The DNA here is from genome assembly GCF_001898575.1 of Spirosoma sp. 48-14. GTDB lineage: Bacteria > Bacteroidota > Bacteroidia > Cytophagales > Spirosomataceae > Spirosoma. Next base: position 103,142 of record NZ_MKUD01000072.1, on the reverse strand, counting down.
CGTTACCGATTGGCACCTGCCGAATGGCTGTAGCGCCGATAGACGTATGGAAAACCAGTATAGGTTACTCAATAGCTTGATACTAAAGGCTTAATATGATAAGCAGAAATAGCAGGATAAAGTCGATCTTCAACAGGCTATCTTGTTGTCAGAAGTACGTCATGGACCAGCCTTCTGTAAGAGCCGAAATAGTACACCATCAGCTAAATGAGTGTGGCGACTCGCATGTAATCAAGGTCGTAACTTTGTTGTTTAGCGATTAGTGAGTTTGCTATCCCGATTTTTCAATCGGGATAGGTTAATCTTTTATTCTATGCTGACATACTTTTTGGTCAACACAGAAGATTGTATTCGTGGAACAATTGTTCGAAACGAATTATTTTAGGATAGATTGCCATTGATTCTACTGATTAGGTTTGATAAAATTGACGAATTGTAAGTCGAAAATGTTACGTTGATAGGTATAAATGAAGCCATGTGAGCGCATTAGGTTGGATAAATAGTAGGCTGTTTTAACGAGTGCAGATTAAAACTGATTCCTTCACTACATAGTCTATATTTACGAGTATACTTATTTTAATAATTAATTTTGATACCCTCTTTTTGAAGGTAGAGCGATTCGTCAAGTTGAGCTTTGGCGTTCGTATAAAAATTCTTCTGAAATGAATTTGGTTTTTTCGAAAGCAGACTCACTATATTTGCGAACGAACAATACGAAGACAATAAATAGATTATCGAATGAAAGCGAAACAAATTCGATTCTTCTCGCTCGACGAGAACAGCGAGGCTAAAAAAACAAAGAAAAAGAGTGCTGTTAAATCGGCACCGATTACGGGGTACATTTCACCGGCCGGTAAGGTTGTTTTTCCAAATAAATCGGCTTCTCAATTAGGGATTGATACCGAGAATAATCGGTTCAAAGTGGGAACACAGGATGGAAAACGTAAAATCAAATCTCTTTTCCTGATACCAGATGCTGGTGAAGGCGAAGAAGCGTTTACTCTGGAAAAAGCAGCTAAAAGTTATAGCCTTTCCCTGCCTTTTATTCTTCAGAGAGGAGGTATCGATTATGGTGAAACAAAGTATTCATTCACGGTGAAACCCTTTGATTATGAAGACGGTGTGACTGGTTACGAATTGAAGCTGGCCAATCAAAGCCCTAAGCCAGAATACACTGGAAAACCTCGTGGACGGAAGCGTCAGAGTCCAGTTGCCGAATAAAATATCATGAAATTTTTCAGTTAGTTCCTGGTGCCTAGGGAGCAAACTATTTACTAAAAAAGCGGACAGTTCGTCCGCTTTTTTAGTAAATAGTTTGCTCAAAAATTGTTTACTGGGTAAAGTTTGATCTGGCAAAAAAAAGTAGCACAAACGATTTGTTTTTACTGGGTATTTGATTGACTATTGCAAGGACAGTTATGTATTAAGTTGACGCCTGTACCGGAGAAAGCAACCTGCTGGTCCGTGCGTTTTTGTGGTATGACTCGTAATGAACTTGATGGCCTTATTCGGCAGGGAGAACACAGCCGACTGGAATTCAAACGACAGCTCTCGTCGGCAGCCCGTATTGCCCGTACGCTGGCCGCGTTTGCGAATAGTGCAGGGGGGATAGTATTAATTGGTGTGGCAGACGATGGAAAAATAATTGGAGTCGCATCCGAATTTCGTGAAGTGGCCATTATCGAAGAAGCTACAGAGCAGCTCATTCAGCCAGCGCTGACTATTAGTTATAAAACCTTGGCTCCCGACGGACGTATCGTGCTGATCGTTACCATTTTGGAAAGCGATGAAAAGCCGCATTATGTAATTCAGGATAAAACAAAACGAACCATATACATACGGGCAAAAGATAAATCGGTTCCAACCAATAAATTGATTTATGGTTCAGAACCTGCTAATGCCGAATTACTCCAGTCGCCGACTGTTCGAACATTACACCAGTATTTGCGAAAGAACGACCATATAACGGCCGAACGTTTCGCTAAACTTGTGAATATTTCGGATTATCGGGCAGGTAAATTGCTTCGTCAATTGGCTGAACGAGGGTTTGTGTTACTCATCGATAAATCGAGACCGGTTCGGTATGTGCTAAAACTGGGCGAATAATTTAACCAACCTATTCACCTATACGTTGGTCTTTGCGAACTTTGCCAATATGATAACAGCTAATCCGATTACAAAAGAAACGATCACCTATTTCTTTATGGATCTTCAGGACCGCATTTGTCAAGCGCTGGAAGCGGCTGACGGGGCGGGCCGATTTCAGGAAGATGCCTGGGAACGACCTGGGGGGGGGGGAGGACGCTCGCGAGTTCTGAGTGATGGGTATGTGATTGAAAAGGGAGGTGTTGGTTTTTCGGCTGTACAGGGCGAAGCGACTGCCGCAACCCTGAAAACCCTTAATCTGACAGAGCCGGCCGATTTTTTTGCCACAGGAGTATCCATCGTCCTGCATCCTCGCAACCCGATGGTGCCCATCATCCATATGAACGTGCGGTATTTTGAGATGAGTACCGGCCAAAACTGGTTTGGTGGCGGTATCGACCTGACCCCACACTACGTGGTTGATGAGGATGCCCGCTGGTTTCATCATACCTTAAAAAAGGTTTGTGACCGACACGATCTTGCTTATTACGCTCAGTTTAAAACCTGGGCCGATACTTATTTTTACATCCCCCATCGGCAGGAAACTCGGGGTGTTGGCGGCATCTTCTTCGATTATCTGAAACCTTCCGACGAGGCCCATAAAGCCGCTTTGTTTGCCTTCGTTCAGGATGTGGGTAATATCTTTGCGCCAATTTATACGCATTTTATGGCGCAGAACCGGAGTATTCCCTTTGGTGAACGGGAGAAAAACTGGCAGTTGCTTCGTCGGGGGCGGTATGTTGAGTTTAATCTGGTCTGGGACCGGGGAACAAAATTTGGCCTGGAAACCAATGGGCGCACCGAATCGATTCTGATGAGTATGCCGCCCCAGGCCAATTGGGTTTATGATTATCAACCCGAGCCAGATAGCGCGGAACAGCAAACCCTAACTCGGCTGAAAAAAGACATTGACTGGGTTAACCGATAAATTGCACGGATACGCAACGGCTGAACAGGCATCTGCGTATAGGTGAAAAAGCTTTATTACATGGTTCGAAAATGCCGGTTCCGATGGGACCGGCGTTTTTTTGAACGCCGGTCCCATCGGTTTGGAAATAACCGTTCGGTGATCGCCGTTACCGCTCACTAAGTTTAATGAATACCGCTTATGATCAGCTGGTTAGCTTTACTCATCACGAAATGGATAAAGTTATGCAAACGGTCGAAGAAGGAATCCGAAATCAGCAGCGAGCATTATGGAATCAGTTTGCGCCAGGATGGAAAAAATGGGATGAGTTTACTATGCAGTTCCTCAAACCCATGGGCGATGCCATTGTCGACGCATTGGCGCTCAAGCCCACCGATACCGTACTCGACATTGCCACCGGAACCGGAGAGCCTGGGCTGACCATCGCATCGATCGTATCGAAAGGCAGGGTGATTGGTACGGATCTGGCGGAAGGAATGCTCATCACCGCCCAGGAGAAAGCGCAGGCGAGGGGGCTGTCGAATTATCAGACCCAGTGGGCCGATGTAAGTAACCTACCTTTTGATGACGCCAGTTTCGACGCTGTGAGTTGCCGGATGGGGTATATGTTTTTCCCGGATATGGTACTGGCTGCCCGCGAAATGGCGCGTGTACTCAAACCGGGCGGTCGCGTTGCTACCTCGGTATGGGGCGGCCCGGAGCAGAACCCTTGGATCAGTCTCCTGATGGGCATCATCAACCGGACACTACAACTACCAACTCCGCCTGTGGGGATGCCCGGTATGTTTCGCTGTGCAAAACCGGGGCTGATCGCGGGTTTTTTTGAGGATGCCGGCCTTAAGGAGGTCACGGAAACCCCCGTTGTCGGGGAGGTCATGTATCAGGATGTGGACGAATACTGGGGAAATAAAACCGAAATAGCCGCTCCGGTAGTCAATGCGCTCAAACAGGCCGACCCGGCCACCATCGCTCAGATCAAAGAAGAAGTATCAGCTCGTTTACGGGAGCAATATGGGGAGGGGCCCCTGGCTGTTCCGTTCGGCACGCTGATCATCCAGGGGACGAAATGAAAAGCCTGACGGTCTGCCACGATTTATCGACGGACTTGATCAGAAAGCGACATTCTGGCCCCCGACAGCCGTTTAATCTGCCAATCTGACAGCAATTCAAACATTTTTCCCGGCTGGCATTTGTATTGATAGATAGGTCATGTCTGTCAGTTATTACACAGCTTTCTAAAGAAACTAAATCCAGTTATGGGAAAAATTATTGGTATTGACTTAGGCACCACGAACTCGTGCGTGGCCGTGATGGAAGGTAACGAGCCGGTTGTAATCCCCAACTCCGAAGGAGCCCGGACAACCCCCTCGGTCGTTGCATTTATGGACAACGGCAACGGCGAACGCAAAGTAGGCGCTCCCGCCAAACGCCAGGCCATCACCAACCCGAAAAATACAATCTCTTCGATTAAGCGCTTCATGGGAAAACGCTTTAACGAAGTAACAAACGAAGTTAAAAACGTATCGTACGATGTACAGAGCGGCCCCAACAGCACCCCACGGGTTAAAATTGGCGACCGTCAATATACACCTCAGGAACTTTCGGCGCTGATTCTGCAAAAGATGAAGCAGACCGCTGAGGATTACCTGGGCCAAACCGTAACCGAAGCCGTTATTACGGTACCTGCGTATTTCAACGATGCCGAGCGCCAGGCGACGAAAGAAGCGGGTCAGATTGCGGGTCTGGATGTAAAACGAATCATCAACGAACCAACCGCAGCCGCTCTGGCGTATGGTCTCGACAAGACGAACCATGATCAGAAAATTGCCGTTTTCGACCTTGGTGGTGGTACGTTTGATATTTCGATTCTGGAACTTGGCGATGGTGTTTTCGAAGTAAAATCGACGGATGGTGATACGCACCTCGGTGGCGATGATTTCGACCAGGTGATTATCGACTGGCTGGCCGATGAGTTCAAGAAAGACGAAGGCATCGATCTGCGTCAGGACCCAATGGCCCTGCAACGGCTGAAAGAAGCGGCCGAAAAAGCAAAAATCGAACTGTCGAGCTCGAACGCTACGGAAATCAACCTGCCGTATATCATGCCGGTGAATGGGATTCCAAAGCACCTGGTTCGTTCGCTGAGCCGTTCTAAATTTGAGCAACTGGCTGATTCGCTGATTCAGCGGAGCCTGGAACCTTGCCGTCGCGCGTTGAAAAATGCTGGTATGTCGGCTGGTCAGATCGACGAAGTGATTCTGGTTGGTGGTTCGACCCGGATTCCGAAAGTGCAGGAAGAAGTTGAAAAACTGTTCGGTAAGAAACCCTCGAAAGCCGTTAACCCCGATGAAGCCGTTGCCATTGGCGCAGCGATTCAGGGTGGTGTGTTGACCGGTGAGGTGAAAGACGTACTGCTGCTCGACGTGATTCCACTGTCGTTGGGTATCGAAACAATGGGCGGTGTGTTCACCAAGATGATCGACGCTAACACGACCATTCCGACCAAGAAAACGGAAACCTATTCGACTGCTTCGGACAACCAGCCAAGCGTAGAAATCAACGTGTTGCAGGGCGAACGGCCAATGGCAGCTCAGAACCGTCAACTAGGCCGGTTTATCCTGTCCGATATTCCACCTGCTCCTCGGGGTGTACCACAGATCGAAGTAATCTTTGACGTCGACGCCAACGGTATACTGCACGTAACGGCTAAAGATAAAGGTACGGGTAAAGAACAGAAAATCCGGATTGAAGCATCGAGCGGTCTAACCGAAACGGAAATCAACCGGATGCGTGAAGAAGCTAAAGCCAACGAGGCTGCCGATAAGTCTGAACGGGAAAAAATCGAGAAAGTCAACCAGGCGGATTCGATGATCTTCCAGACCGAGAAGCAATTGAAGGAATATGGCGATAAACTATCAGAAGGGAATAAGTCGGCCATCGAAGCGGCCCTGACCACCCTGCGTACGGCGCATGGTTCGCGCGATGCTGCCGCTATCGACAGCGCTATCGAAGGATTGAACGCTGCCTGGTCAACTGCTTCACAGGAACTGTATAATGCGACCAATGGGGCAGGAGCTAACCCAGCCGATGGAGCCGGATTCGGAGGAAATGGAAACGGAGCGAGTCAGAGCGAACCCGCCGGTGATAATGTCTCCGATGTGCCTTACGAAGAAGTGAAGTAGTGCTGAACCGCCCCGGCGGCCCGGCAGGATTTACCTCATTTTCCTGATTAACCTGATTTTTTGAAAGGCCCTTCTAGTGATGGAAGGGCCTTTTTTATGTGGATGGCTGCTATACGATTTCGGCAATTGACAGATAGTATTACCCGGAAATGGATTGCAACTAAATAAAATGGGGTATAACAAGGAGCCAGCTACCTGATCCGGTTATACCCCGTTTGTGGGATGAAATGCTAATTAGCGTTGCTGCCGTTTCGTTGATTTTCGTCGAGCCGGGAGCGTGTCGGTAGTGGCTGCTTTCCGGTTGAGCGATTTCGTGGGTTGGGTACCATCCGGTGATGCAGCCCGGTTTGGTTTTGGAGTCGGTGGAATAAACAGATACCCTCGTTGCGATCCTTCGTCGGCTACCGTCATACTGGAAGCGCTGGTTTCGGCTGGTCGTCGGCCACTGGTTTCGTAACCCGTACCTGTTGATGCCGTTGAGCCACCACTCCGCCCACCCGTAGTAGACTGGGCCTGGGTCTGTTGTGCCAGTAGTATGGTGAAGCAAACAGCCATGAAAATTCCTGTTACTTTCATTGGATTAGAGTAGAAAATGTCCCTACCTGGTAGTGAACTGGGTAGGGACAAGGATCAAGCTAAACACTTATGACTATTACTTCATCGATTTATCGATGGCCGTGATGGCATCCAGGTGCTTTTGGAGCGTTGGTAGCGTTTTAGTGGCGAAGTCTTTAACGGCTGGGTTCGTTTTATCGTTTTCAGCCGCCTTCTTGAATTCGTCGATGTCATCCTTATGGTCATCGACCATCATGCTTACATACTTTTTATCGAACTCTTTGCCCGACAGCTTGGCCAACTCGTTTACATGTTTCTGTTCGTCCTCACCCAGGGTAGCGGGCAGGGTTATATTTTGTGTAGCCGCAATATTTTTTAACTCATCATTGGCCATCGAATGATCTTTTACCATCATGGCGCCAAAGTCCTTCACATCCTTACTGGCTGCTTTCTCCTGAGCCAGTCGCCCAAGCTCAACCTCCATCATACCACCATTGGCTGCTTTTACCGCAAACTCTGTAGTGTTCTCATCGGGTGCCGTACCCGCATCTTCTTTGGCTTCATTGGCATTTTCAGCGTTCTCAACGCTGTCTGTACTTTCTGATTTTTTACTACTGCATGCCTGAAAACTAAGGGTGCTCACAGCGAGTAACAGCATTAAACTTACCTTTTTCATAACGTTATATAATTAATTGTGAATTGGAATAGAGAGCAGTTTCGGCATCCTGAAGAATTGTAACTGCCCGAAATGATTGATGCATAAACAACTATTCAGCGGTCGTTAGGTTTGTAATATTCGAGGGAGCGGTGAATTATTGGACAAAATTCTGTGTTTTCAGGACAAAATTCTTACGTTTGTATCATGAAACCTTTAGATCGAACAGCTCTCGTTTTTTCCGCTCTCAAAGGCGTTCCGGCGACTCGTTTTTTTGAAATAGCTGACCTAAGCGGCTATAAACGCGAACAACTGGCGGAGGTGTTCGATACCTCGCTGAAAACGTTTCAGCGCTATGAACGTGAGCAAAAAAAGCTCAATCCACAGGATAGCGAGAAAGTGCTGAAGATTATGGCTCTTTTTCAAACGGGTGAGTCGGTATTTGGATCGGCTGCGGCTTTTCGGCGGTGGATGGATAAACCCGCGTATGGACTCGGGAATCAGGTGCCATTTGACTTGTTGCATACGTCTGGGGGGATCGACCTGATTCTGGATGAGTTGATTCGTATTGAATACGGCGATCTGGCCTGATGCGGGTATATCGAATTACCAAAGCTGCGTATGCCAGTCGTCTGGTGGCTTCAGGAGGAGCGGCTCGCTGGAATAGTCGCGGTCAATTCGTGATTTATACCGCAGCCAGCCGGGCATTGGCGTGCCTGGAAAATGTGGTGCACCGAAGTGGGGAAGGGCTGCTGGATGATTTCCGGGTGATGCTGATCGAGATTCCTGATGCGGTATCGGTGACTGTGATTCGGTCGGAGACCTTACCGGCGAACTGGTTTGAGTTTCAGCAGTATGATGCCTGTCAACGAATAGGAGGGGAGTGGTTGCTGGAAGGGCGTACGGCTATTCTAAAAGTGCCATCGGCCATTATACCACACGAATCCAATTACTTGATTAACCCAGCCCACCCCGATTTTTCGCACATTACGCTGGTCGGTACCGAGCCATTTGTGTTCGATCCCAGAATTAAGCTGTAGTTCGGCGGCCAAGCCGGTGCTTGGCCTCAACCAATAATAACCCCACCATTTAAAAAATCTGATTGAACAAAGGCACGTATAGTATCAATCGCCTGTTAATCAGTACCTACAAGCTGTATACGTATCGCTTGGTTTTTGGGTGAAATTACGGTGGGTTTTAGTTGAAATAGAATTGTATTTCAACTGGAAGATAAGGGCAGGCTAGCTGCCGATTTCCTGGGCGTACCGATGGGGACTATTTGTTGGTTTTTGACCCATTTTCGCCCATTAGTAGGGGTTTATTTCTGTTTTCTCCCGAAAATTTTGTATATTTGTCTATAACGCGGTTTACGCCAATTGTGTAAACCGGAATAGTAATTTTCTGCGAAACTCCTTTGACAAATGGCGGACGAAAATCCCGACCTCGAATCTCCCAGTAACATCATTCCTATTAACATTGAGGACGAAATGCGCGGTGCCTATATCGATTATTCGATGTCGGTTATTATTTCCCGCGCCCTTCCCGACGTGCGTGACGGGCTGAAGCCGGTACACCGCCGGGTGTTGTTCGGAATGGCTGAACTGGGTGTTAGTTACAACAAGCCCCACAAAAAATCAGCGCGTATTGTCGGGGAAGTGCTGGGTAAATACCACCCACACGGTGATGCCTCGGTATATGATACTATGGTACGGATGGCGCAGGACTGGTCGCTCCGGTATCCGTTGGTCGATGGGCAGGGGAACTTTGGCTCCATTGATGGCGACTCGCCGGCAGCTATGCGGTATACCGAAGCCCGGTTGAAGCGGATAGCCGAAGAACTGCTAAATGACATTTATAAAGAAACGGTTGATTTTCAGCCAAACTTCGATGATTCGCTCGAAGAGCCAACCGTTTTACCCGCGAAATTACCCAATCTGCTGCTCAACGGTTCGTCGGGGATTGCGGTCGGTATGGCTACTAACATGGCCCCGCATAACCTGACCGAAGTGGTCGATGGAATCATTGCCTATCTGGATAATACGGACATCACCGTTGAAGAACTGATGCAGTACGTGAAAGCCCCTGATTTTCCGACGGGGGCGACCATCTATGGCATGGAAGGGGTGAAGTCAGCCTTCAAAACAGGCCGTGGCCGGGTCGTTATCCGGGCTAATGCGACCATTGAAGAAAACAAGGGCAAAACCCAGATCATTGTGACAGATGTTCCGTACATGGTCAACAAGGCGGTAATGCTTGAAAAAACGGCTGAGCTTATCAACGACAAGAAGATCGAAGGCATTACCGCGTTCCGGGATGAGTCGGATCGGGACGGACTGCGAGTCGTGTATGATCTCCGTAAGGATGCCATCCCTAATGTTGTCCTGAACAACCTCTATAAGCATACTGCCCTGCAATCGTCGTTCAGTATCAACAACGTCGCTCTGGTTAAAGGTCGGCCGATGTTGCTAAACCTGAAGGATATGATGAAATACTACGTCGAACACCGATTCGAGGTAGTAACCCGACGGACCCTATACGAACTCCGGGAGGCTGAAAAGCGGGCACATATTCTGGAAGGACTGTTGATTGCCCTTGATAACATTGATGCGGTTATCAACCTGATTCGTTCCTCGCGTGATCCAGAAATAGCCCGGACGGGTCTGATGGAGCAGTTTTCTCTGAGTGATGTGCAGGCAAAAGCGATCCTGGAAATGCGTCTGCAACGGCTGACAGGCCTGGAACGGGACAAGCTACAGCAGGAGTACGATGAGTTGATGAAGGAGATTGCCGAACTGCGTGCGATTCTGGCCAGCGAAGAGCGGAAGCGGGAAGTAATAAAAGGCGAACTGATCGACATCCGTGCCCGCTATGGCGATGAACGCCGGACGCAGATCAATCCGCTGGGCGATGGCAACATCAGCGATCTGTCTCTGATTGCCGATGAGGACATGGTGATTACCATTTCGCATGAGGGGTATATCAAGCGGACGCCAACTACCGAATACCGGTCGCAGGGGCGCGGTGGGGTAGGTGCGAAAGCAGCTGTCACTAAGGAAGAGGATTTCACCGAGCACCTGTTCACGGCGACCATGCATAACACCCTGATGGCGTTTACCCAGAAAGGGCGACTATATTGGGTGCCCGTACATGTACTGCCCGAAGGATCACGGATATCGAAAGGGCGGCCCCTGGCTAACTTTATCAATATTGAGTCTGACGATAAAGTGCGGGCGGTGATCAACGTGACTGACCTCAAGAATGAGGACTACATCAACAATAACTACATTGTGATGTGTACACGGCAGGGAACGATTAAGAAAACCATGCTCGAAGCCTTTTCCCGCCCACGTCAGAACGGTATCATTGCGATTACGATTGATGAAGATGACCAACTGATCGGGGTGTGCATGACCAATGGCGATAACGATATTGTGATTGCGTCGAGTGCGGGAAAAGCGGTTCGGTTCCACGAAAGCCGTGTTCGGCCGATGGGTCGTACAGCTGCCGGGGTTCGTGGCATCTCGCTGGATGAAGAGGATACAACCGATCATGTGGTCGGTATGGTATGCATCGACTCACAGCAGGCGCAGTTACTGGTCGTATCCGAGAAAGGGTATGGCAAGCGTTCCGAGATTGATGAATACCGGATTACGAACCGGGGGGCGAAAGGAGTGGGGACGCTGAAGGTCACCGAAAAAGTAGGACGATTGGTAGCGATACTGGATGTGGAAGATGCTGACGATCTGATGATCATAAACAAATCGGGGATTGCCATTCGGACTCCAGTAGGGGATATCAGTGTTATCGGACGAAATACCCAGGGCGTTCGGCTGATCAGTCTGCGCGATGGGGATGAAATTTCGTCGGTTACTAAAATTAAGCAGGAAGAAGGTGAGGAAGGCGGCACTACGCCCTCTGAACCTGAAACGGTTGTTAGTGAATAAACAGGTATAAGTAATTCAAAACGAGTAAATTGAGCCGTCTGTTTGATTTCTATGTCAAAACGGACGGCTCAAACAATTTAGAACCAGTCATGCTTATACAGACAGATTCCGTAATTTCGTTTTTAAATAATAACACAACCCCGATTTACATATGAAACAAGTTCTGGTAATTCTCCTCGCGTGCAGCCTGACATCTGTAGGCGTTCGCGCCCAGCAAGGCAATGCCGTTGATGCAGCTATGCTGGATAACCTTAAAAAAGAAAAGGAAAAAAGTGATAAGGATATAACCGATGCCAAGGCAGGGGCTAAGGCCAGCACCTGGATGGACCGCGCAAAAACATATCAGAATATTGCTGCCGGAGGCAACATCAAACTAGACTCAGCGGCCGCAACAACAGCCTATGAAGCCTACAAAAAAGTAATTGAACTGGACAAGGATAAAAAGGGTGGTCCAGGAAAATTAGCGAAAGAAGCAGAAGATGCACTAAAGAGCCCGAACCTGTACAGTGCTTTTATGCAGCAGGGGGTAGCCAAGTTCCAGGCCAAGAATTTCCCCGATGCTATCAAGGCAATGTCAATGGCTGGAGATATCAACCCGAAAGATACACTGGCACCGTTGTATACAGCCATTGCAGCCCAGCAGGTGAAAGATAACGCAACGGCAAAGACGCAATTGGAAAAATACATTGCTGGTGGTGGTAAGGATGCCGCTATCTATGGATCGCTGGCTATGTTGTATAGTGCAGATAATGAAGTGGACAAGGCAATTGCTGCGTTAGATAAAGGAATTGCACTGGCTCCAGCCAATAAGGATCTCGCCAACGAGAAGATCAATATCATGTTGCGTACTAATCGGATGGACGATGCCATTGCCAGCATGAAGCAGATGATCGAAAAAGATCCGAACAATGTACAGAATCTGGTCAATCTGTCGATTGTATATAACAATATCGGACGTAAAGCTGACGAAGATGCCAAGAAACTGGAAGGGACAACCAAAAAGTCTGGTAATAGTGCTAAGCAATTGGCTGATGCGAAAAGCATTGTTGATGCCTATAATTCTGAAATAACCCGGTTAACGGCAGCGATCAAGAAGTCGCCCAAGCCTGAACTGAAACGGCAATTAGCGGATGTTCAAGGCAAACTAGCTACGCAGAAAACGGAAGTTACGCGTCTGGAAGCTGAGGCTAAAGAAGCGGCTGCCAGTGCAGCTGCTAACGCAGGAAATGAAAGTAAGGTGGCTGAACTGAAAAAGGTAGTCGCTGATAACAAAGCGCTGGAAAAACAGTACCTGGAAAAAGCACTGGCTGTGGATGCCAATAACTACGACGCTAATTTCAACATGGCGGTCTGGTTATTCAACGATGCCGTGAATCTGAAAAATATCGTCGATAAGATGGATATGACGGAGTATAGTAAAAACGGTAAAGAGATGGATGGTCGGGTTTGTGGTAAGTTCAAAGCGGCTCTGCCATATTTCCAGAAAGCTAAGTCGATTAAAGATGAGGCTGAAGTAACGGAGAACCTGACGAACACAGAAAATATTCTGAAGCAATACGAAGAGAAAAAGATCACGTGTATCGAAAGTAAGTAATGGATAGGGTCGGTGGTGAAGACGCCGACCCTATTTTTTAGTTTCTTTACTTAACATAATATAAATTATACAACAAAAGGATTGGTTTAATCCACAGACTTATCAACAGCTTATCCACGTGGAACAGTAAAGTATTGCTTTACAAGGAGTTAGCTTTATTAAGAGTGAAAAAGGCCTTATACAGCGTCTAAATAGCCTTTTTTATGGAGCGTATGAATGGAAATGCTCGTAGATACAGAACTATTAAAGTAAATCTAAAGCGATAGTACAAACTGATAGATGGTACATCCGTGGGCCAAAATTTTAACATGAAAGCCATGCTTATATAAGCTTTTAATAGCTATCAGGCCAAGCGAGTGCTTGGCCACAACATAAATGACTGAATCGATAGCTAACAGTATTTAGATGTCTTTACATGCTTCGTGCTGGGTCTGAGTCAGAGCCGACGGCTACAGTTCTTCGAGGAATCTTGTCGTCTAAACGATCATTGAAGATTATTTCTAACCATACCAGCAAGCAGCGAAGATTTTTCCTACTGGACTACCTATGGTCTGTTTCCAATTGTCGTACTCAACTTTGAATTGCTGATTTTCCAGCGCTAGCTCATTTTGTGCACTATCTACTTTTTTCTCACCCTTGCTGGGCGGCCGCCAGAGCGTTTATGATTTTCCAGCGGTAGATCAGAGCTTCTGAAATGCCCAATGCCTTCGGTTTGTTGGGTTGATTTATAATGAGGGAGTATACTCTTTAAATGAGCCGTCAGTATAAAAGATTAGAATACGCTCAACTTTCTTATCAGTTGACGGATTACTAGAAATGATAGGTTCTACGGCTGAGTCAGCAGGTTCTGCCATGGGTTGTGAATGTTGGGAAACAGGTGGAATTTCGGTTCGTTGAGAACGTACAGATGGTTGGCTCCCATACGAATAAAATGAAGGTTGTCCGTTCGGAACTCGATCAGTAGCCGATCGTGCTGGAGTGCTAATTCGATTGCTGTAAGTTGAAGGTTGATTTGTTGTAGAACCGTATGCATCCTCTTCCATAATCCACTCATAGCCTAACTCTGGGAAACGACGAATTATTTTTTGAATAATATCGAAGCTAGGGCGATTTCTACCCGACAGAATATGTGAGATACTTGATCGCTGTACACCGATCTCATCGGCAAAATAAGAAGGGGTTAAATTCTTATCGATAAGGATCTGTTTAATCTTGTCATTAATGCTCATGTGAATTGTTGGATAAAAAATCCGTAGTTGATGTGTATAGTTACAAATATATTAGTAAATTATTGGTAATTGTAATAGACGATGTATAATATACAAAAATAAAGCCACACGACCCGTGTGGCTTTTGTTGATTGTACAAATGTACTAAATAAATGTAAATAGCTGTTTTGTTAATTGCGCTAGGTGTTAATTTACATTTTTATTATGTTTACTATCCTACACAGATACATTATTTTCTCGTAATGCATCATTCAACGACGTTTTCAAGTCAGTCGATGGCTTACGCTGTCCAATTATAATGGCGCAGGGAACATGATATTCACCAGCAGGAAACTGTTTAGCATAGCTACCAGGAATCACCACAGAATTAGCAGGAACGAACCCCTTATATTCGACAGGATTAGTACCAGTCACATCAATGATTTTAGAGGAGCCTGTGATCGTAACGCCAGCACCTAGTACAGCTTGTTTACCAATATGAGCCCCCTCAACGACTATACACCGAGAGCCAATAAATGCCCCATCTTCGATAATAACAGGTGCAGCCTGGGGTGGTTCTAAGACACCACCTATACCCACTCCCCCACTAAGATGAACGTCTTTCCCAATTTGTGCACAACTGCCAACAGTTGCCCAGGTGTCGACCATTGTACGTTCATCTACGTATGCTCCTATATTGACATAAGAAGGCATAAGAATAACACCGGGTGCCTGATACGATCCGTAACGAGCAACGGCTGGCGGCACTACCCTAACTTTAGCTTCAGCAAAATTAGTCTTTAAGGGAATCTTATCGTTGTAGGCGAAAATCCCCACTTCCTGAGGAGTCATTTGCTGACTAATGAAATAAAGTAAAATAGCTTTTTTTACCCATTCATTTACAGTCCACTCTCCCCCATCAGCTGTTGGCGGAGTAGCCACTCGTAACGCTCCGCTATCTAATTTTTTTATTACCTCCCGTACTAGGTTGGTAGATTCTGGATTCGCTAATAGCTCACGATTAGCCCATATACGTTCGATTTCAGCAATCATTAAATAAAGTAATTGTTTATTAATACGGTTATAACTAACTGATATATAGCTTTTTGAATTTTACTACCAAATTTTATATTGTCTTACATCAATAATATACTAGAATTCTTTTTCTATTTTTCAAAGGTAAGCAGAAGGCATGTATAGTTGAAATATATGGCTAAATTTTTTCAGCTATGGTGGTTTCGGCCAAGCTTATGCTTGGCCTTGTATACTTTGAAATAAGGTGTCTATGTATACTCTTGTGGCCAAGCTTGTGCTTGGCCGAAACGGATAAGTATTGGTTGAGTCCTTTATTTCTTTCCTCTATTTGATGGCTTACGATAAAGTGTAATTAAATAGAACTGATTTGTTATTGATTCATGATTAGTTTGCTTACCTATAATTTGTAGATCAATATTCATGCCGTAGTGGGAAAAAGTGATCGAATAGTTGTTGCTCAAGAAGTATTTAATTAATGAGTTTTAGTCTATTATGTTAGTCTTTATAAAAACTCTTATTAATTGTAGCGTACCTGGTTATTATTTCAGTTATATAGAGCATTGAGTGCTTGACTAAATTAAAAACGTTGTTATTTCTTATTACATGCTTTGTGGAAATAATTCCCTAAAATCTTGTCTCCTTAATTACTAACCTCTACCCTATTATACCTTAAATCGTTAAGCTATAAAGGAATACTAAATAATTAGTATTTAATTGGTATTTACTAATATTGATTAGCAACTCTAAGTTGTGTTGGCATAATTTTTAGTAAAATTATAGTATTTTGCTCAATTATAGCCGAAAGTTAAGCAAATATTCCGCAATTTACTATAAAAATGTAGCTAAATGCTAATAAATATGCTAATTTTTGACAATTTGATAACCTATTTGCTAAAAAAGTTCGTTTAATTACTAAAATAAAGTGCTAATTATGAAGCTTATACCCTATACCCCATTTCTAGCTATCAGCATATTTAATCAGTATATTTGCTCCGAAAACAAACCAATTTTCTCTGTACATGAAAAAAATACGCGTTGCTATTAATGGCTTCGGTCGTATCGGACGGTTATCGTTCAGACGGCTTCTGGAAAAGGAAAACATCGAAGTAGTCGCTATTAACGATTTAACTGATAATGCGACCCTGGCCCATCTGCTAAAATATGATTCCGTTCATGGAAAATTCACGGGTGAAGTCTCTTCCGATAGTGAAAGCTTAACAGTAAACGGACAACGTATTCATGCCTATGCTGAACGGGATCCTAAAAATCTGCCCTGGAGTGAATTAGAAATCGATGTAGTGCTGGAATCAACGGGACGTTTCGTTGATGAAGCAGGTGCAGGTATGCACTTACAGGCTGGTGCTAAAAAAGTAGTCATTTCTGCACCTGCTAAAGGTAATATACCAACCGTTGTATTGGGCGTAAATGATGATACGCTAACCGGTGAAGAAACAATCATCTCGAACGCGTCGTGCACCACAAACTGTCTGGCCCCAATGGCCAAAGTACTCGATGATGTATTCGGTATCGAAAAAGGGTACATGACTACTATTCACGCATACACTGCCGACCAGAACTTACAGGACGCACCTCACTCCGATTTACGTCGGGCTCGGGCAGCCGCCTTATCAATTGTCCCAACGTCTACAGGGGCAGCAAAAGCGGTTGGTTTGGTATTACCACAATTAAAAGGAAAGCTGGACGGAAACGCACTCCGCGTACCAACACCAGATGGCTCACTCACCGACCTGACCGTAATTTTGAAAAAACCAGCCACCATAGAAGAAATTAACAACGCGATCAAAGAAGCTTCAGAATCTTCACTAAAAGGGATTCTGGAATACACTACCGATCAAATTGTATCGATCGATATCGTCGGCAATCCTCACTCCTGCATCTTCGATTCAAAATTGACAGCGGTAAATGGCAATCTCGCAAAGGTTGTTGGCTGGTATGATAACGAGTATGGATACTCAAGCCGAGTAGCTGACTTGATGGAAAAACTATTTTAACAATTGTGAATTTACAAGAGGTTTATTCACAAAAGTAAATGTCAATTAACGACAAAATTATAGTTTACTTAACTAAATGGGTGCGATTACATAGTTAAATCGCACCCATTTTACATTGTAAATAGTTGATTGTAAATCCTTTGTTGTAAAACAACTCTTCGTACTTTGTCTTTATACCAATGTGAATTTCATTCAACGGTGATTTATATAGGTCAGTTGTGAATTGTAAATCAATACCTCCATTTGCACTGACCTGCTCCAAGCTGTAGGCAAATAATTCTGGATTATCTGTTTTTAAATGCAACGTTCCACCCGGTTTTAAAAGCTGTTTATAGATCGTTAAAAAACGAGGGTGTGTCAATCGATGTTTCTCCTGCTTCGGTCTCGGCTGAGGATCTGGAAACGTAATCCAGATTTCAGATACCTCTCCTGCCTCAAAGAATTCCTGTAGAAAATTTATATCGGTACGTAAAAACGCGACGTTCGATAAGCCAAGCATTTGAGCCGCCTTAGAGCCTCGCGCAATTCGATCCCCTTTAATATCTACCCCAATAAAATTAGTGGTCGGGTACGCCTGTCCTAGCCCTACAGTATACTCGCCCTTGCCACAGGCAAGCTCCAATACAATCGGATTATCGTTCCTAAAATATTCAGACCCCCAATTTCCGCGAATGGTTTTATACAGGGGTTTACCAGCTTCAATAACATTTAGACTCTCGGCATTTTGCAGAAAGCGGTGCGTTTTTCGTCGTGTCACAGAAATAAAAAAATAAGGCCGCCAAGCAGCCATTCAACTAATAAAAATAAACGAATAGAAAAAGATCCGTGAAGTCAGGGGAAGGCGAACGAGCAGGGTTTAACTAACTGAATAATCCGTCCCTGCCGGTAGCCAGGTAGGCTTCAACTCACGCTGCCTATCTAGATAGCTCAGAGTTTAGCTTCAGGATATACCTTCTTATGCTGAGCAACCAGGGTAGTATACTGTTGAGTCGTCAGGATCGATTTATAGGCAAGTACTTTCTCAGTCTCTACCCCAACAGCCAGCGTACGGAGCTTCGCCTGATTCATACCAACTGCCTTCAACTGCTTCACACCATTGTTAAATTTAACCACGGCATTGGTAATAATTTCTTTGGCTTTGGGTAGTTGCTGGTCGGTTAATTTCAGCCGCTGTTTATCAGCTTTAACGACCGATTTGATGATCATACCAACCGTTGCGCCGTTGTTTAGAAAGACAAATTTTTCGTTCTCTACAGACGGATTCTGGGCAATGAGGCTGGTCGATCCAATCAACCAAAGCATTAGCAAAATAGGAATGGATTTCATAGGCGAAAGTAGTTCTTTAGCAAAACTATCCTAAATCCACCAATTCGGCAATGGTATAGTTACTACCGGTGATCAGGATCAGGTCATTGGGCGACGATTCCTCCAGAGCAGCCACTAACGCCAGGTTCACATCGGCATATGCATTCCCCAGTCGCCCAACGGCAGCCGCTTCGGCCTGTAGTACCTCAGCCGGAAGCGAACGGGGTGTATGGGCCTGACAGAAGTAATAGACGGCGGACGGCGGTACAACCTCCAGCACTTTAGTCCGATCTTTATCCGCTACTACCCCCAATACAATCCGTAGGGTATCGTAGGTAAGGCTATGAATGGTTTCGAAAAGGGCTTCCAGGCCCGGTTGATTATGGGCGGTGTCGGCAACGACGCGGGGCTGTTGACGGATCGTTTGAAACCGTCCCTTTAATCCGGTCAGCACGCTGACCGCACCGAGAGCTTGCCGTATGGACGAAACAGGCACCGGAAAGCTAGATTGCAACACCGAAATAGTGGCCAGGGCCGTAGGCAGGTTATGCAATTGGTAAGCACCCAGCAAATCGAGCTCATAGAATTCCGGTTGTTCGTCGGTATTAGCCCTGATCGCTACCTGCCGATACCCTTTCAGGATACCCTTATCCACTACCGTGTAAACCTGATCGGCAAAAACAAGGGGAGCCTCTTGCTCTAAGGCCTTTTTCGTAAACACAGCCTGCGTATCGGGATGGGTTTCGCCAATCACTACAGGAACCCCCGGTTTGATAATCCCCGCTTTTTCTCCCGCTATTTGAGGCAGCGTATCCCCCAGAATATCCGTATGGTCGTATCCAATATTGGTAATGACAGACACCAGCGGAGTAATAACATTCGTAGAATCGAGTCGACCGCCCAACCCCACTTCAATAATGGCAAGATCGATCTGCTGGTGGGCAAAATAGTCAAAAGCCATGGCGACCGTCACTTCGAAAAACGACGGTTCGATCGATTCGATTACCCCTTGGTACCGTTCCACGAACGCGGCCACGTCGGCTTCCGGAATCGGTTGCCCGTTGAGCCGGATACGCTCCGTGAACGATTGCAGGTGGGGCGAGGTATATAAACCGACGCGGTAACCAGTCGATTGATAGATAGCCGCCAGCATATGGGACGTGCTGCCTTTGCCGTTGGTACCCCCTACGTGGATACTCCGAAACTGCTGATGCGGGTTCCCTAGGGCTTCGCAAAGCGCCAGGGTATTACCCAAACCGGGTTTGATGGCTTTGGGACCTATCCGGTGAAAAACTGGGAGCCGACTATAGAGATAGTCGATCGCTTCCGTGTACTGCATTAATCTCTTGCCTTAATGATAAAGGTAATGGTTCCTGTCGATGTAGGAGGTGTTGAGCCGCCTTTAGGCCGTAAGCGGAGTCGCTGAACCGCTTTCCGATACTGCTCGGCCACCGATGGGCTCACGGTTGACTGCTGCTGCTGGACCCGGATGATTTCACCATCGCCATCGACGGTAATTTTAAAAACGATCTTTCCGGTTTCATCCGAATCATCATTAACGGCTGGGCGGCTCGCCATCGACCAGCCTGATACATCGAAGGCAACCCCTGTAGCCGCGCCACCAGGGGTTCCGTAAAACTCTTTGGCGTTAATCTTACCGTTTGGATTCCCCTTATCCCCTACACCACTGGCATCGTCACCGTTATTATTACCCCCATTTCCCGACGCTTTGCCAACGGTCCCGTTTGACCCACCCCCACCCGAGGATTTTTTAAACAGGGCATCGGTGTTGACGGTTTCTACTTTTTTGGTAGGCGCTGGCGGAACAGGCCGTTCTACGGGTGCGGTGTTTTTGGGTGCTTCAACCCGCTTCGGCTCGGGCCGCTCGGGGGTGGTCACCGGGCTTTCGGCTTTACTGACGATCAGCGGTTTTTCGGTAGCTGTTTTTGCCGGTTTGGCGTCCTCCACCTTTGGACTCGGAGTCGCCTTTACCTTTTCGATACGTGGGGTCGTATTGATTTTTGGATTTGGGCGTTTCTCGGCAGGTTTTACATCCTCCGCTCTGGGTGAATCGGATGCTTTATTATAGGTTTGAATCCGACCACTCCCCCGGGCATCCGTCCCAAAATTCACCTCCACAAACTGAATCGGGGGTGGATTGGGGATCGTCTGCGTAAGCTTTACCAGCAGCAAAATAATAATCAACAGGACGTTAATCACAACAGCTCCGGCTAAGGATTTGACCCGAATTTCGTCTTCGTTCTCAAATGTAATGCGGTTCATGGCTGAATTGTTGGGCTAATTCGGGATAGGATTGTTCAGATGTGTTCGTCAATTCGTTTGTGTTTAATAACGCAGAAACCGAACACATCGTTTATGATACGGTGAATCTGTAGGGCGTAGAGACTGTAAACTGAACAAAGTAACGTAAATTCTTCGACACAAAGCCCGTCTGGGCATTGGCTTTCCGCGTATGTTTGCAACCCAGACTGCCAACAGACCCTGTTTACTGTCGACAATCTATTTCTATAAATCGTCATTTACCATGCCCGTTCTTCAGCCTATCGTTAACATCGCTGAACTACTCTCTCAAAAAGGAATTTCCGATGTGATCGTTTCGCCGGGCTCTCGTTCTGCTCCATTAACCCTGGCCGTTGCCCGACATCCACAGTTACAGGTTCGGGTAATGGCCGATGAACGGTCAGCGGGATTTGTCGCATTAGGCATTGCCCAGCAAAGCCGAAAACCGGTAGCCGTAATCTGTACATCAGGCAGTGCCGTGTATAACCTGGCGCCCGCCGTAGCCGAAGCCTATTTTCAACAGGTGCCTCTCCTACTGCTGACCGCCGACCGGCCTCACGAATGGCTACACCAGCAGGATGGGCAGACCATCGACCAGGTCGGTATTTTTGGTAACCAGGTAAAGCGAAGTTATGACCTCCCGGCCGATTACACCCATCCCGATGCCCGCTGGACCATTGAACGCTCACTCAACGAAGCCATTACGCTCTGTGAACTGGACCCGCCCGGACCCGTGCATGTGAATGTCCCATTGCGGGAACCTTTCTACCCAAAAGCGGATGAATCGTTCGTGTTTGAACGGGTTCGGCGCATTGATACCCTAACCGCTACGCCTACCTTAGCTCCAGAAACCTGGCATCGGCTACAAACCGAGTGGGAACAAAGCACCCGCATCCTGATTGCCGTTGGGCAGCTTCCCCCCAATCCGGCTTTACGGTCGGTTCTGAAGCAGATAACCGACGAATGGGGAATTCCCGTGGTGGGGGAGCTCATCAGCAATCTGGCTGACAATGGACAGTTTATTACCCATACCGATACGATGCTGGCCGATCTGGACGAGCAGCAGGCCGATGCACTCCGCCCCGATCTGCTCATCACCTTCGGCGGTTCGTTCCTAACCCGAAATCTGAAAACCTTCTTTCGGAACTACCCCGCCCGTCGACACTGGCACATCCAGCCAACCGTCGATCGGGTCACGGATGCCTTCCAGAGCCTTACGACCCTCATTCCCAGCGAACCAACGGCTTTTCTGGAAAAACTATTCGCCGATCTTGACTACCAGCGCTTTCTTCAGGGCGATGATGAGGACGATGAGCGTCAGTTTTTAAACCATTGGCAGGCTTCTGATCGACAGGCCGCCAGACTGGTGCAACGCGTTTTGACTCAACCTGATCAACCTCTTACTGACTGGTCGGCGGTTCAGACCGTTCTGGAACAGCTCCCACCTAATTCCATTCTACACCTGGCCAATAGCATGCCCGTACGCTACGCCAATCTCTGCGATCTAGCCGAACAGCAGGGCATTCAGGTAGCGGCTAACCGGGGGGTCAGTGGGATTGATGGGTGCCTGAGTACGGCATTAGGTGCTGCACTCAAAACCGATCAGATCGTTACCCTGCTTATTGGGGATGTTGCCTTTTTCTATGACCGAAACGCACTCTGGTCAGCTCCGATCCCCAATAACCTGCGGATTGTTCTGTTGAATAATGATGGGGGGCATATTTTTCGGATTATCGACGGCCCCAGTCGCCAGCCCGAACTGGAAACCTATTTCGAAACTCCGCATGGGTATACGGCCCGGAATACCGCTGCCGACGCCAGGCTGCACTATGAGGTCTGTGCGACACGGGACAAATTGGATTCTCTCCTACCCGCCTTTTTCCAATCCAGCAATCAGGCCAGCTTGTTGGAGATCACAACGGATAAATTGGCTAATCAGGCGCAGTTTTTAGCCTATAAAACCCAAAACAGTAATAAACTAAAACTGTAGTTATAGTTATCAATCCACCAGATCCATTGATCTAAAAACGTTTACCGTCAAGTTATGCAAGACCGCAGGTATCCAATCGGCCCCTTTAACCTTCAATCAACCTACTCAACCGATGAACTGAATACAATTCTATCGACAATTGCTGACAGTCCCGCACAGTATCGGGCCATTGCTTCTACCCTCACCCCGAACGACCTGACCAAAACGTATCGGGAAGGAAGCTGGACCGTACAGCAATTGATTCATCACGTAGCCGATATTCAGTTTCTTCATTTCTTTCGGATGAAAAAGGCACTGACCGAATCGGATTATACGACTGTGACCCTGATCGACATGGATGCCTGGGTCAATACCCCGGATGCTACTACAGCCCCCATCGACGATTCAATTCGTATGCTGGAAGGGATTACCCCTCGTTACGTACGACTGGGGGAAACGCTGACAGATACCCAACAGGCTATTCAGTATTACCATCCGGTCCGGCAGTATTGGATCAACCAGGCTCAGGCACTGGCCATGTCGGCCTGGCACCTTCAGCATCACCTCGCTCATATCCGACTAGCGCTGGCAACCTATTAACGGAGATAGCCCTGATTGTCAGACCTTACACGATCTCATCATCAAAACCGATAGCCCAAGGTCAGCCCAAAGCGGGGAGTAAACCCTTTCCGGCTCATCTGCTCTGGCAGGACTGCCTTGAGAGGGGGACTGCTGGTTGGTAGTTGATAGTGAAGTCCCAGAAATAAATCGACCACTACTCGCGGTGTGCTTGTCTGTACACCAGCCATAGCGCCGGGCATCCAGACGTAAAGCTGCTGGATAGCCCTGACTAACTTCCCGCTCGGGTCTCGAACAATCGTACCCTGATTGTCGAACTGATAGTCATCGAGCGTGAGCCCAGCATAGCGACCGTATACGCCCGCGTAAAAGCCAGTGGGGGAAGAAGGACGCCGAGGGAAATAGTGCCGGTATTCCAATGTAACCCGCTTATAGTGAAATAATCTCGGCGAGGGGTTGTTGGCGTTGTGATATTCATACGTTTCCGAACCGAAGCCCACCCCACCCACCAGCGATGCACGTTTGGTCAGCATCCGTTCATAAAATACAGATACGTCGCCGACAATAAGACTCAGTGGGTTAATTTTCAGACTATTATTTCGGTTGACTGCGGAGTCTGCTGTTGACTGGGCGTAGCCCCTACACAGGCTGATGGCACTAAGTAGAACAAACAGGGATATTTTCATTGCGAAATTTGGGTGTCCGTTATGGCCTGTCACCAACAAACTGACATCCGCTATTTTTTGCTGCCGTTGTCTGTTCTGCCATTGCCAGCCTGACGGCTTCGTACCGGTTGACAATATTACTAGTTTTTGAAAGTTCGGCAACATTAACCTTCTTTAATGTCAGCTCTATCAGTTGCGTGTGTTAAACCAGCGCCGACTGCGTAATGATGCACGTCGAACTAGCAGGTATATTTTAGGGTGGATTCAGATTAGGCGAGGAACCGCAGCGTCGCCAACTGGCCCAACCAAACTTTTTAAAAAATGACCTCACTGGGTTCTAAATGAATGTAGCGTTTGGTCCTCATCCAGCAAAGGTATGTCCAAGTACTTAATTTCTAATTTAAGCGGCTGTATTGGCATTAGTAGAAGCGAAAAGCGTACTATAAAAAACGTTTATGAGGCATTCTTGAATTCAAAATAGTGCATTAGCCTTTTTTACATTTGGTTCTGTATTCCAAGCGAGCCTGTTCATCGCCAGCGGCATCACCACGCTGCCAGGCCGTACAGGCTTCGGCCGTATGCCCCATTGCCCATTCCGTCGCTCCAAGGTAATAATAGAGGTGTTCGACCGAGGCATCCAGGGTTTCGGCCCGGCGAAATTCAGTAACGGCTTTTGTCGGTTGATGTTGATTAAGCCAGTACAGTCCCATGGTCAGGTGTGCCCAGGCATTCTGATCGTTCCGTTTCAGCGATTCTTCTACCAGGGGGAAGGCTTCGGCTGGGCGATTCAGTTTCAGGAGCAGATACGCTTTGTTATTGAGGTAATACGGTTGACGGGGCTGTAATGACAATGCCTGTTCAACATACGGCAACGCTTCGGCATACTTCCCTTCATGAGCCAGAAGCAAACTCTGATTGTTCAGGGCAGCATCCTGTTTGGGATTCAGTTGTAAGGCACGGCGGATATCCTGCTGAGCGGAACCGTATGCTTTTTGTGTAAAATACAACGCCCCCCGATTGGTCAGTGCTTCGACATTGGCTGGAGCCAGTTGCAGAGCCCGGTCGTAGGCGGCCTGGGCAGGCCCTACCCGATTCAGTTGTGTATACACGTCGCCAAGGCGGGAATGGTAAAACGTCGAATCGCGGTATTGTTTTTCGATATGCTCCAGATCACCCAGGCTCCCGGTCGCATCCCCCAGTTCCAGCCGAACTTCCGCGCGATTAAAATAAGCCGTGGCAAAATCAGGGTCCAGATCAACGGCTCGGGTATAGTCGGCCAGTGCTCCTTCCCGATCATCGTTCCGAAATTTGGCAAGCCCCCGATTGTTGTACGCATCGGCAAAATCAGCCTTTTTGGCAATGGCCTCCGAATAATACCGAATAGCCTCCCGATACTCACGCTTCTGCAATTGTACGTTTCCTTTTAGGAAAAACTGAGCCGCTTCATCGGTATCGCGAGTGCACTGAGTAATGAGTAATGAACAATGGATTATGAATACGGCACAAATTAACTGTGGAATGGTTCTGCCTATTACTTTTGTCTTCTTCCAGAAGGTGGTTAGCGATTCATTTTCCATCGTCATTCTCAATTAATACTACGTATGCGTTTCGTTCAGGACATCCCTCACTCACAATTCCGAATCGGGCTGTACGCCTGGAACAGCAAATATATCGTCAAAATTGAAGCGGGTCCCTACGAGCAGACGTATAAAGTCAGTGAGCTGGATCTGATTGACCCAGAAAGCATACCTACTTTACTCGACGAATCTTTTCTGACTAAAGTGGCCGCCCGATTCCAGGAAATGGATACGGACTGGCAAGCGACGGGCGAACGGAATGCGGTGTTTTAACGGGACCAGGTTTATTTGCAGATTCATAAAGCATCGCCCACCGGGAAAAGATGCTTTCATACATTATGTCTACCAACCTGGCACTTGGCTGATGGCTTTTAAGAACATAAATCGACTTCAAAGCTCGGGCTTTCGCTTGAGCTTCGGCCGATGCGTCCTTTAGCCCCCGCTGCGGCCAATCCCGCTTTGGTTCGTTCCTGGATCAAGTCACGCCGGTGCGCCGGTGCGATCGAACTCAGCCAACGATGCAAACAGATTAAATCTCAATTTGACATCCAGCCTTTTTCGGTTAGCAAAGCCCTACCCGACCCAAAGCTTTCACCGATGGGTCAACCACTCCTGGCCCACCAACCCGAAACGGCTACGGATGCCTTTCTCTACTTCCGGGCGGAGCGGAAAATGGTCAAGGTTTTTGTCTCATAACGAATTACCCCCATGACTATTGAGAAGTTACTAACCTGGGTTACACCGCTGACGCTGGGGGCGTTAGTGGGTCTCTACGAGATCTTACATGGCTTATTTTATATGCTGTACGGAACACCTGAACAGAAGCGAGATTATCCGCTTGAGATTGTCCTTGGCATTCCTATTATGGCTGTTTGTTTACTAAGTCATTGGATAATCGGTCGACTTACTCATTCGAATACGCGTACAATCTGGATCATAGAATCAATCTTGGCAAGCTTTATTATCTACGGTTTTTATCAGTCTTAAAAGTCTGAGTTACCACCACACTTGAAGCGAGAACAGAAACCTGTATTTACGCTGAACTAGTTTATCAATCATGGTCAGCATACTGACAAAATCCCTATAGTTATGAAAGTATACGTCGTTGAAGCCGCCGAAAGCCTTGAATTACTCGAATCTCAAGTAGTTGATCGTTTGTCAAGCGGCTATGAGTTAGCTGGCGGAGTCTCCTTTAATCCCGTGGATACAGTTTATATTCAGGCTTTGTACTTACCTAAGCTTGACAAGCAAGTCGATGCGTTGTTGAAAGAAGAGAACGTATTTAATGAACGGGGCTTGCTGGATGTTTAGGCCTTCCGAACAATACTTTTATAGGCGCCCCATGCGCTCCCCCAAAAGAGCAATTATTGAGATTTTACCTATGAATCCGAAATTTTGGTAGATTGGCTTTCATACACAATTATTCACTTCTCAATCTTTATTAATCATGAAACTAACTCGGTAGGTTTGTTCTCACTTAGCCTCTTATGCGTAGTTATGATTGCTGTGATCTGCTTTGTGCTGCTCATTCTGATGAGTACATGCATGGCTAAAAAGCCGGTCGCTGACCCTAATCGTATATTGAAAGATTTTGCCAGTTTTTGGGCTTACCAACAGCAATATGTTCGGCTCTACGAAGACTACAAAGCCGTAGATAACCAGTCAAAACCAATCCCTAAAGAGAACTTTCTCCGAGCCCTATCGACCGGTCGCTATTTGCCTTTACGCCTACAGCCAACGGATACAACTGCACTCTATCAACTGTATCCATTACCTGCCCAAGTGGATAAAGGCATTAAGGCCGTTCTTCAACAATGGGCTCAAAATGAGTATACTTATTCCCAAGCGGAGGGGAAGCCCCTACCCAACTATCGCTTTGTTGATATGAATGGCAAGGTTTATTCTCCAGAAACAATGGCGGGAAAAACGCTGGTGCTGAAGTGCTGGTTCGTTCATTGTGTGGCTTGCGTAGCCGAGATGCCTGCTTTAAACGCCTTAAAACAGCGTTACAAAGATCGTCCTGATATCGAATTTGTGAGTCTGTGCTTAGACTCTCCGGATAAGGTGGCCGCTTTCCTCAAGAAAAAAAAGTTTGATTATGCCATCGTGCCCAATCAGGCGTCATACTTGGAGAAGACTTTAAAGATTGGTTCTTATCCTATGCACTTTGTGGTTAATAAAAAGGAGGTAGTTATTAAAAAAGTCGACAATTATCACGGGGTAGTATATGCTTTGAACAAAACGCTTTCGACGAGAGTCCACAAAAACTACACTATTCAGCTAATCAAAAAACAAACTAATAATTGTATTCTATCGGGGGCAGTTTTATAACGATGAGTGGCTGTTGCAAAAGTCAAAACGAAATCGAATGACCCTAATTTACGGGTTCGTTTGTGATCATTCACCAGCTAAAAACTGCTTTTTGGGCGTTTCATGAAACACCCCTTTTAGGAGATAGTTTACTTATACATACGTAAGAATTAAGTAGCTGGTAGGGTAAAATGACACGGCAATCCATGAGTCGTCAACTATCATTGTGGAGGCAGTTGTTCAGCCATCAGGTATATAACAGAGGGTTGCATCTTTTTGGTGGGTTACTCAACCGATCTACGTCCATGCCTTACCTAAAACGCATCTGGCTAGGTATATGCTGCCTTGTACTACTGGCAATGACTATCTTAACCTGTCGCCCACCAGCCGATGAGGTGTCAAAGAAAGCCCGATTACAAGTAGTGCTGATGGGCAACCAGCCCCCAAAAACCGTGTACTTTTGGGAAGACTCTCTACACCGTCAACTAAGCTTTGAACTCTACTACTACGATCAGAACCAGGCATTCACCGCCCCACCCGCTCCACCTCAATTCCTGGTCAACGGACAAGTCATTGCGGGCAATACATTTACCTTCCCGGAGCCTGGCCAGTACACCATCTCGGCCCGCGTCAAAAATCGAGTTAGCGAAGACCAACTCGTACTTACTGTAAGCCGGGCGGCTGACTACTTACGGCAAGTTCTCCTCAAAGCACCCGTTCTGCTGCTCAACGCTGATTCGATCAGTCAGCTCCCCCTGAGCTACGAGCTAATTCCCAAACAGGGCAAATCCTTAGATCCTGCGGATTATCCAGCTCCTCAACTAGTAGCTGATGATCAACCTCAGCCGACTGCGGCTTACTTTGCCACTCGTCAAGTAGGTCCTCACCGATTATATAGCTCATTCTTGGGCGTGCCTTCCAATGGCATCCTAGTGACCGCTCGCCCAGCTATCAGCTATCCCTTGATTCGGTTGCCAGTGATCATGCACGTTCCTCGGGCGATGGCTAACCAGGTCGATCCAGCCGCGCTACTTGCTGAGGTCAATCAAATCTATCGCCGGGCGCTGCTCTCGAGCACACCCAACCAGGCTGATGCGTATATTGAGTTCTACCCTGCTCCCCAGGATCCGGCGGGCCAACCGCTGGCTGTGGCAGGGCTGCATCCCTTGAGCGTTACTAATCCCGATTCGGCTACTCAAGCCCAGCGCATTGTAGGTAATTTGCTGCACCAATGGTGCCCTCGTCAATATCTCAACGTGGTCATCGGTATTGACTGGTATCGGCGTTACCCCGCAGAGTACTCTTATGCTACTATACCCACGCTGTTACCAAAGGGTAGCCCGCCACCCAGCTGCGCGGATCTAACGATGGCTGATTGGTCCAAGACTGAGCTGCCCGCAGTATACATTTCTCCGCTAGGTTTACCAAAAGTTGGCAGTAATTTAGCTCATGAACTGGGTCACTTTTTGGGTTTAGGCCATACATTTTCGCCTACTTGCACAGGTATTGGGCAATTTGCCGACGTGCCTCTGCATCTGGAGGCATACGCTGATGCAAATGGTTTGAAGTACAATTGTCAGCGAGCGGCTTTCGTATCGGACTACGTGATGGACTACTATATCACCCCCCGGCGGAGTTTTACCCAGGATCAAGTGGGTATGATGCGCACGGTTCTCGAGCGGGGGAGCTATGTGCCCACCTCCCTAGCCACTAGCCGTCAGTCAAGCAAACGGGATGCCCGGTGGATACCAGCAACAGGGACAATAATTGATTAACATCTTAGAAGGAAGTTCTGTAATCTACGAATCAGTAGAATAATTGGTGTTGGTGTGCCTACAAGGACTAGGATCGTCCCAGTTGTAAAACAATGGAGTACTAAAACGGATGTTTACAAGTTCAGTGTAAAAGGGAACGAGTGTTTTTTTGAGAATAAATCGATTTATAAATCGGTCTGAATTCAAGAGGAGTATTTGTATCGCGCCCGATTTGCCATTACTTTACCTACGTGTTTCTTCAGTAAACCAGGGGTTGAATTGTTGCCTATGATGTAAGACAAATGTGCTGAGTGCGCACTCATAAGCAGTTAATCATAACGAACTTATCGCAGACTTTAAAGCCATTCTTTGCTAGTCGTTACCGGTATATTTTTCAGCATAATGGAAAACGTTGAATGATTTAACGAATCAACTGTTTTGGATAAATAAAAGGTCTGTTAGCCAGGAAAGCGGTCACTTTTCGATATGGATAATCACCTGCACCACCTCCAGCGAAATGGACAATAATGGTATGCGTAGTGGGATCGACATAAAGCCGTTGGCCAAGCATTCCTTCAGCGGCAAAATCCCCGGTTGGTTCTTTTTGAGGAAGCCACCAATAATACTGATGCCGAGTCTGGGTCCACCCTTTCGGTGGCGAATTATTGGTTTGGTCAAGGTGGGTTAACTGACTCAACCAGTTCGCCGATACTACGGGTGTTTTGCCGCTTTGTTCGGCCAACAGAAAAAGACGGCCGACCTTGGCTAAATCAAGGGGCGTCGTTTGAAAGCTGCTTGCGGTGTTGGCCAGTCCTCCAGCATGGTCTACTCCCCAACTGGCTGGGTAGGCCGCTCCAATAGGTTGCCAAAGTTTAGTTTGTGTATACAGGGCCAACCGCTGATGAGTAGCCGCTTCTAGAAGCCAACCCAGCAAGAGTGGATCAATATTCTTGTACTGCCACTGAGTTCCGGGCTTTGACGCTGCTTTACTCGTCAGCAGTTGCTGTTTACTATTATCGGTATAATAATACAGCGCTTCATCCGAAAATAAATCAGCTAGCAGACCACCACCTTTACGTTTGAAGGCCAGCCCTGAATTCATGGTCAGCAGATGACGAACTGTTATCGCCTTAAAGGCGGAGTTCTTCTTTAATTCAGGCAGGTAGTCTGTAATCCGGTCGTCCAGTGACTGGATAGCACCTTCTTCCAGAGCGACCCCGACTAAAATAGCCAGTACTGATTTGGCAACAGAAAATACATTGGCAGTGGCTGTATCGCTAAAGCCCGGACCATAGTATTCATAGAGAATAGAGTCGTTTCGAATCACAACAAAGGCGGATGTCTTACCCGCCCGCAAATAATCGGTCAGCGACAGTAGTTGATGTCGGCCATCATAAACCGATAAGGTGTCCAGATCTCTTCGCGGATGAACTGCCTTAGTAAACTGAAAGGGATGTGAATTGGCTTCAATAGCCTCCTGCGGAAAATGACGGAATGTTTGGGGATTCGGTTGCCGATACCACAGAATGGTCATCAAAGTCGGTGATTTCCAATACAGTCCGGCCAGACCAACGACCAATACACTGAGTAACCCGAGACATAACTTCCCCCAGAAGGTAGAGAAGCTTGGTGGTGTAACTTTCATCATTCTGCTGGTGTATAAAATGAGCCTCTGTCCGGTTGAGGGACAGATCGTTACTCAGGCATGAACTTTTGAACTCGCTGGCCATTAATTTCGGCAACATAGACTGCTCCGTCAGGGCCTACGCTAATGGCATGGGGCATGGAGAAAGCCCCTTGCTTCAGTCTTAGTACAAAGTTTTTGCCTAACTCTTTCGTTATATCATCTCCTGGCCCTCCGCCCCAACTGGCCAGTTGCTCCCCGGTCAGCGTCATTTTGTAAAGCCGATTGGCTTTCCCATCGACAACAAACAATAAATCATCCTTCGTTACAAACATGCCATAAGGTGAATATCCAGTTAGTTGTCGAATAAACTGCCCATTGGACGTAAACACCTGAATTCGAAAATTTTCCCGATCAGCGACATACACATTCCCTTTCGAATCCACCTGAACCGCGTGGGGTAAATTAAATTGACCCGGACTACTACCATGTGTACCCCACTGACGGATAAATTTACCCTGTCGATTGTACTGGACCACCCGGGCATTGCCGTATCCATCGGAAATATAAAAGTCACCATTGGCGGCAAAAGCAACATCAGTTGGCTGATTAAAATGAGCAGAATCGTCCCCGGCAATCCCTTCCTGTCCTAAGCTTAATAAAACAGTACCGGTTTGATCCAGTTTTTTGACCGTGTGGTTCAGGTAGTCCGTTATCCACAAATTATCGTCAGTATCGAACCGTAATCCGTGCGCTCCCTTCTTTTTATCAGTTCCGATAGCGCGGAGGAAATTGCCTTTGGCATCGAATACCAGGAAGGGTCGCTCCTCGCGGTGGTAAACCCACACTTCGCCCTTACTATTTACCGCGACGCCGGAGGCCTGTCCCATCGGTTGGTTGGCGGGCAGTTTTGGAAATGAAACATCTACCCGATAGGCTGGCGATTGTGTAAGTTCGGATTCGCAGCTCCATGCAACTGTCGCCAGTAAGACACCTAAGCTACACTTGACCGACTTTTTAACGAGAATCATCATGTTCTTCATAAGCGTTAGTAGTGCTAAAAACTTCGTCCAAGGCCTAGACCCAGCCAGGGCAGAAAATCTACCCGGAGTCCGTCAACACCCCGGAAAGGCCTGAAAGATGGCAAAGCCGTGACAGAAGCAAACAAACCACCACCTGGTTTTTGGTATCGATAGCCAACCCCGGCAAATGTGAGGGGATAGTCCAGTTTCCCCTTTACTAACTGGCCTTCCACTGTATAGCCGGTAAAATAGCGCAGCGTTTGCCCAAAGCTAAACTCAAGGTGATGGTTTCTCTTACCCGTAAAGGCATTGATGGCTAATGGCACGAACAGGGACGCCCCTGTTATGTTGGTTGAAGGCAAATACATGGTACCAGCCCGAACACTCCAGGTCAAACCAGCCTGTCGAATGATGCGGTCATAGTTCAGCGAATAAACGGCCCCTTTTCCAGCCAGCTCCGCGAAAACCGTGTGCTTGGCCAAAAAGGTAGTGGGCGTAGTTTGTGCATTACCCCTTAGGGGTAGCCACAGACTTAAGAGCAAAAAAAATCGGATCGTGTTCATACAAGGAAGCGGTGACAACTCTAGGATTATTCTGGAACAATTCGGCTACCACCGAGCAGTATGTTCTGCTCTACTGAAGCGGAACCTTTGTACCGCAGAAGACTCCCGCCCGTTGCGGTTAGATCTATGCGTTGGCTAGCATTCAATTGAGCCTCGCTACCACCTGATAAACTCATCGTAGCGAGCCGGGTTGGTGCTCCAAAACCATGATAAATGGAGCCTCCTGTTAGGGAAGCAGTCAATTGATCAATTTTGCCCGTCATGGTTATACTTGAGCTACCCATTAAGTGAACCTGTAATGCAGGCAGATCAAAATGACCGGTCGTAAGCTGGGTTTGCCCCTGTAGAGTCAGAGCCTCCAGCACAGGTGTCGTTATCAGTAGACGTGGCTGAGTAGTGCCCCGATTGCCTTGTATGTGAATGGAAAGTAACCCATTCGTCTCCCGGATAGATAACCGTTCCTGTTGATCATTGGTGGCATATAAAAGAACCTGGCGTTGAAGTCCGGGTTGAAGCTCAACCGAAAATCCGCTACCGATCTCAAGCTGACTAAACGATTGGAACTGAGCATATGATTGAGCGGGTTGTAAGGGAGCCGGTTCACAAGCGGAAAAACAGGTAATTACGAGTATCAGCCAGACTATTTGCTTAATTATCAGCTTCATAACGAAGGAGGTTTTGTTGGGGGCAAAGTTGAGAAAATAGATATACATGGATCAGCACTTACAACGACAATAATTTGACTAATCACGACATGAGGTGTATTTCAAAAGATGAAACAGCTAAATGATCTCATTCTGCGTACGCTGGTTACTCAACTTGATGATCAGTCAATTGATATCGACAGGCTATTGAGCTCAGTTGGTTTAAGCCGATCAACCCTGGTTCAAGATGACTTCACCCTGTCAGCGGACGTATTTGGTCAACTATTGGAAAACATGGTAGGCCAGACTGGCGATGAACGGTTGGGACTTAAACTGGGCTTTCGAACTCCGCTGTCGATGCTGGGAAGCTTGGGCGGCTTATACCAAAGCTCTGCCACGCTGGCGGACATGCTGACAGCGATGCAGCGCTACATAAGCTGGCTAGATGGTATCAACACCTATCACTGGGAAGAGGACGGGGAGCATGTACACATCATTACCGCCAGTGACCCAGCCTGGCAAGCCGCGTATCCCATGGCTGCCCGGCAGATGATTGAACATAATATTGGCTTCTCATTACGCCACAAGCGGGAATATTTAGGTCAGCAGGTCATTCCATTAGCTTTAGCAATACCTTATCCTAAAATCGGCCCTGTTGATTTGGTAGAAACCTACTTCAATTGTCCGGTTCAATTTGATTACCCCTACCTACAGATTACTTTATCTCGTGCTCTTTTGTCTTCTCCGGTTCCTTCAGCCAACGAGCGAGCCCTCCGGGTTTATGAATTAGAGCTAGCTCCCTTCTTGCAGGATAGCAGTTCGCTGTATTGGCAGGTAAAACGAACGTTAGAACAACAGCATAACCTGGCTAAACCAACACTTGAGTCGGTAGCTCATCAGTTTTCTCAATCGCCCCGCTCATTTCAGCGACGACTTCAGCGAGAGGGATTATCGTTTCAGTCCATTCTGGATGAAGTTCGGCTTGAACTGGCAACCTATTACGAACTTACTTCACCCAGGATGCTGAAAGCGGAACTGGCCGATCTGTTAGGGTTCAGCGATTCGGCCTCTCTCAATCGTTTTTTACGTAGAACAAGGAGATAAGGTGCTTATTCAGTAGGTTTTTTGGCCTTAGAAGTTCACTTTTTGGGGAAATTTAAACGAGTTAGAGCCTTTTTTTAGGTATTGAGGCAGTATAAACTGCACTAGCGGTAAACACCAGCGCATCTGGCCCCTTTTTACACCTAAACTTGGGTTTGTTGACCTCAATGCTTATCTCAACCGTAGCGACAATGCGTATGATACAGATAGTCGTCAACAGTTATTAAAACACACTGTCGCTTGAAATGCCCTATTCATGAGATAAGAATAGTTATTGCCATAGCAAATTCATTTCGTATATAGTAAAGTCTCAAAATGCCATCTCATGAATCAAACCGCCACGGCGGACCGTCAACAATCTCACATTGTAGCTGAATTTGCGATGCATTTATTTACTTTTTAAATCATTTCGAACACAAGAAAAATAGTTGCCTCGTTTGTTTGGTTATGCCCAATATTAATACGGCATGCACCTAAAGGCAGCATCGGTTTTAAACCGATGCGTACGATTCTGTCGAAGTACCTTATACGCCTTATCATAACATTTATTTATCGTCCATAACCATAAGTTGGGACATTCCTGAACTTTATCTACCCTGATTGGCTTTATCTTTACAACAGAATCAAGCGCCGGATGGAACCGGCGTTTCCTTTTAAGATATTAGTTGATTAATTCTATAGACAATATACTTTATGTCTATCCTATTCTCCGACAACGTGAGTACCGTCGCCCGGCGCGACATTCTGGACCTCCAGCAGAAAATCAGCTCATTCCAGCAGGGTGATATAGCGGATGAAGCGTTTCGCAAATTCCGACTGACCCGAGGGGTGTATGGTCAGCGGCAGCCGGGGGTTCAGATGATCCGTATCAAACTACCGCACGGTCGTATAACGGCCGATCAGTTGGTTCGGATTGCTGATCTGTCGGATAAATACGCAACGGGTAATCTCCACGCGACTACCCGACAGGATATTCAGCTCCATTTTGTCAAACTAGCCGACTCACCCCAGCTTTGGGCCGATCTGGAAGATGCAGGCATTACGCTGAAGGAAGCCTGTGGCAATACCGTTCGGAACGTAACGGGTTCGGCCAGAGCGGGTGTCGACCCCGAAGAGCCATTCGATATCACGCCGTATGCCTATACCATTTTCGATTATTTCCTGCGGAATCCGATCTGCCAGGATATGGGTCGAAAGTTCAAGATTTCGGTCTCTTCCAGCGAAAAGGATTCGGCCTATGGCTATATGCACGATGTAGGCCTGATTGCCCGTATCCAGGATGGGAAACAGGGCTTTAAGGTCATGCTGGGCGGAGGCCTGGGGGCTCAGCCCTTCCCGGCTCAAACGGCTTTTGAGTTTCTGGAAGAAGATCGGGTAATCCCGTTCATCGAGGGTGTAATTCGGGTATTCGACCGCTATGGAGAGCGGCAGAAACGCCATAAAGCGCGGATGAAATACCTCCTTAACGACATTGGTCTGGATGAATTACTCCATCGCATCGAGGGCGAAACCCCAGCTCTCCGGGTTAAATCCTTTGCTGTGGATGCCCAGGCTGGCAATGCACTGTTTGCTTCTGAACCCGCCCCTCGACTGGATGCCCCCGCACCGAGCACTATCCCTGACAATCCCCAATTTGAGCGCTGGCTGAAAACGAATGTATTCGAGCAGAAGCAGACGGGCTGGTATGCGGTTCAGCTACGGGTTTTACTGGGCGATATGCATTCCGATACAGCCCGGTCACTGGCAACGATCGTCAAAACCTACGCTGCCGATGATATTCGGGTTACGGTCAACCAGGGCTATCTGCTTCGGTTCGTTAAGCCGGAGGACTTACCAGCGGTCTTTGAGGCCCTGAACAGCCTCGGTCTGGCTGAGCCCGGTTTTGATACAACCGCCGACATTACTACCTGCCCCGGTACGGATACCTGTAACCTGGCTATTTCCAGTAGTTATGGTATTACCCGAGCCCTGGAAACGATGATGACCGATGAATTTCCTGAGCTGATCTACAATAACGACATCAAAATTAAGATTTCGGGTTGTATGAATGGCTGTGGGCAGCACTCAGTGGCCAATATTGGGTATCACGGTTCATCGTTGAAAAATGGTGCCTATGTGTTACCCGCTTTGCAGGTGTTGCTGGGCGGTGGTTTCAACGGGAAAGGCGAAGGGTTGATTGCCGATAAGGTGATCAAAATTCCCGCCAAACGTGGTCCGCATTCGTTACGGGCATTGCTACGGGATTATGAAGCCAATGCCTTTGAGGGTGAATATTACAGCGATTACTATGCCCGGCAAGGTAAAAACTATTTTTACCAGCTCTTAAAGCCCCTGGCCGATCTAAAAACACTGGTGAATAGCGATTACATCGACTGGGATCACACCGAACAATACGTTACGGAAGTGGGGATTGGTGAATGTGCCAGTGTCCTGATCGACCTGGTAGCGACCACCTTGACCGAAGCATCTGAAAAACTAGGCTGGGCGCGGGAAGCGCTGGCCGAAAGCCGCTGGGCTGATGCACTTTATCATGGGTATAACGTATTCATCACCGGGGCAAAAGCCGCGCTGATGAGCCGTGATGTTCCGACCAATACCCAGCACGGTATTGTTAGTGATTTCGATAAAACGTTTTTGGGCGAATCCGATTTTCATCAGGAGGAAGGCGAATTTAAAGCCTTGGTATTCAGCATCAATAAGCAGGAACCTTCCGAAGCGTTTGCCCAGCGCTTCGTTGCCCAGGCTGAAGCGTTTCTGCAAACCATACAGTCCTATCGCGAAACCCAGATCGAGCTCGAAGGCGCTCCTGAATTACAGGAATTAACCCAGGCGCAGGATAGTTGACATAAAGAGCGAAAGAGTGAATGTGCGAATGAATCCCTCGCCCAAGAAACGCTCTTTCACTCTTTCACTCTTTCACATATGAAATTAACACTCGTGGGGGCCGGCCCTGGCGACCCGGATTTGATAACGGTAAAAGGTATTAAAGTGCTGCGTCAGGCCGATGTGGTCATGTACGACGCGCTCGTTCACCCTGATTTGCTGGATTATTGCCGACCCGACACGCTTAAGGTGTATGTGGGTAAACGCCGGGGTGCCTATTCCTGTATGCAGGAAGATATTAACCCGCTAATTGTCCATTATGCCCGGCAGTATGGCCATGTGGTTCGACTGAAAGGGGGCGACTCGTTTGTATTTGGACGGGGCTATGAAGAAATTGAGTTTGCCCGGCAGCATGGTATTAACACTGAGGTTGTGCCTGGTCTTTCCAGTAGCTACGCCGTGCCTGCCTCAGCCGGTGTCCCACTGACCACACGGGGGCTATCCGAAAGCTTCTGGGTTGTTACGGGTACGACGAAAGATGGGCAATTCTCAAACGATCTGCAGTTGGCCGCCCAGTCAACGGCTACAGTAGTGGTATTGATGGGGATGCATAAATTGGCCCAGATCATGGCCGTTTTTACCGACTGTGGTCAATCAGACACCCCAGTGGCGATTATTCAGAATGGCACCCTCCCCGAACAGCAGGTAGTGATTGGCCGTGTATCG
Source organism: Spirosoma sp. 48-14 (assembly GCF_001898575.1). Lineage (GTDB taxonomy): Bacteria > Bacteroidota > Bacteroidia > Cytophagales > Spirosomataceae > Spirosoma. Next base: position 64,921 of record NZ_MKUD01000072.1, on the reverse strand, counting down.
GACATTGTCCAGAAGACAGAAGAAGCGGGTGTAGGTAATCCTGCCATTATCGTGGTCGGTGAAGTAGCTAAACTGGCTATTTCGGACCTGGTAGCCCTTTCCCAGACTTCCGACCAGGATAATCCGTAATGGCGATCCTATACGGTACTCCTTACTGATTCAGAAGAATTACCATAAAGCTTACGAATAAATACATACGACAGCCCGTGTTTTGTCAGGCAAATCCGACAATCACGGGCTGTCGTATGTATTTTTGTAACCGCAAAATCGTACAACACCGATAGCTAGCCCTCAACAAGCTAGCTCTCATTTTATAATCAATTCATCATGCAACCAATTGACCGACTAAAAGCAGTAATCGAGCCGTTCCGGCAGGAAATTATCAACCATAAGGTCTATTCAGCCATTAAAACCATTGATGATCTGACCGTTTTCATGCAGTACCACGTCTATGCGGTTTGGGACTTCATGTCATTACTCAAAACATTACAGAATAACCTGACATGTACCTCAGTACCCTGGTTTCCAAGGGGATCAGCCGATACGCGGTACCTCATCAACGAGATCGTAGCGGGCGAAGAGTCGGACGTTGATCTGCTGGGTGAGCGGAAAAGCCATTTCGAAATGTATCTGGATGCCATGCAGCAAGCTGGGGCAGACAGCAGTCAGATCATGCGCTTTCTGTCGACCTTACAGGAAAGCGGTTCGTTGGAAAAAGCCCTTCTTGACTCAGAAACCCCAACAGCCGCCTATGATTTCGTCCGCTATACGTTTGATGTTATCCATAGCCAGAAACCGCATCTGCAATCGGCTGTGTTCACGTTTGGCCGGGAAGATCTGATTCCGGGTATGTTTATATCGATGATTCAGGATTTGAATGCCAACTTTCCGGGCAACATTTCACAGTTTACCTATTACCTGGAACGGCATATTGAAGTGGATGGAGATCACCATAGTCACCTGGCCCTGCAAATGACGGCAAATTTATGCGGGGAGAATGAAACCTTCTGGCAGGAGGCCGAACAGGCTACCATCGCTTCACTCCAGCAACGCATTCGCCTATGGGATGGGGTTTACGAAGCCCTGCTGTCGAAGCAATCGGTTATCCAACCAGTTCTTGCAAATCTGGTTTAATTTGTCAATCTGTCGAACAGACAACTATGTTCTTGTAGACGCACGTTTGACGAGTAATTTACTCAAACGTGCGTCCATTCATGAAGCGGGTAATACAAATAGCGCAGACGTCCAGGACAGTTCGCGGCCTGTCATGCGTTCTTTTTCATAATAATCGACCAGTCGCATATCATACTCTCGAAGTAACTGGAGAATGGCAAGAGGATCGGACTGCCCTTCATAGATAGGCGCAAAATTTAGCTCCAGCAAGATGGCACCGATTCGTTTCTGAGCCAGTAAATTGGTTGCTCCACGCAGAACAGGGAGCTCAAAGCCCTGCGTATCAATCTTTAACAGGTCTATTTTGTCAATTCCCTGGGCAGCACAGAAGCCATCGAGTGTATCAACTTTAACCGACTCTATGGAGGCAACCTGTTCACCAAAGAAAATATTTTCGGATTTATCCGGGTTAACGGCCAAAAATGAACTAAGCTCCGACTGCTCGTAATTCCGAAACTCCGCCGTTCCGGCCTGTTCGCCAAAGGCAAGCTGATGCAGCGACACCCCTGGCCCATGCGATTGACTGGCTAATCCGTTGAAGGTAGTTGATGCAGGTTCGAAGGCATGAATCACCGGGTTAGTCAGGCACTGCTGCAAGAGTTGAATGGTCTGGCCCTGATTGGCCCCCACATCAAAACATAGTGGATTCGGCTGACCGATAAGCTGACGCAAATCATCTTCCAGTTTCAGACCATTGACCTGATCGGGGTATTTACGGGCCAAAAACACCCCAAACGACGAAAAGACGGCCTTTACCGCCGTTGCCAGTTTACCCATTTTCCTTTACCAGTTTTTAGTAAACCCCAAAGCTATAAATAGCTAACAGATGAGTAGTGTTTCAACAATTGAAACAGGTATTGTATTTATGTTATACAATCAAGTTGCTGATTTCTTCTACACTTACTTTACGCTGTTCGCCCGTCACCATGTTTTTCAGCGTAAGCAGCCCCGTCTGTACTTCTTCTGAGCCGATCAATACTACGAAGGGAATCGATTTGGCATTGGCATAATCGAGCATCTTTTTTATTTTCGCCAGATCGGGATACACTTCAGCAGCTATATCCGAAACCCGTAACTGGCTTAGTAAAGGCAAGGCCACGCGTCGGGCTTCGGCATCGAAGGGCACAATGAGTACTTGTGTTCCCTGCACGGTACTAGCCGGAAACAGGTTCAGTTCCTCCATGACATCATAGATTCGGTCGACGCCGAAGGAGATCCCGACCCCCGACAGACCGGGCATACCAAAAGCCCCCGTCAGGTTATCATAGCGTCCCCCCCCACTCACACTACCGATACTTACCCCATTTGCCTTCACTTCAAAGATCGCTCCGGTATAATAAGAAAGACCACGCGCTAAAGTGGGGTCTAGCTCTATCTGACTGTTTAGTAAGCCGTAAACACCCACTAACTGAAGTGTTTCTTCAAGTTCAGCAATCCCTTTCTGAGCTGTCTCCGATACGGCCAGCCAGTTCTTCAATTGCTCAAGAGTCTGTCGAATGTCTAGCTCTGTAAACGAAAAAAGTGGTAAGAGGTTAGTAATGGTATCTTCTGAAAATCCGCGCTCACGCAGTTCATCCAGCACTTTCTCCTGCCCAATCTTATCCAGCTTGTCAATGGCCACCGATAAGGTACTCTCCTGTCCTGGTACACCAATGGCTTCGGCAATACCCGCCAGAATCTTTCGGTTATTGATTTTCAGGGTGAACTGCTGAATGCCCAGATTTCGGAATACTTCGTGGATCATCAGCACAATTTCAGCTTCGCAAATCAACGAGTCGGTCCCGACAACATCCGCGTCGCACTGATAAAACTCCCGGTAACGCCCTTTCTGCGGTCGGTCGGCTCGCCAGACGGGTTGCATCTGGTAGCGTTTAAAGGGCATGGCCAGCGCATTTCTATTCATCACCACATACCGGGCAAATGGTACTGTAAGGTCATAGCGCAGTCCTTTTTCAGCAATTTTAGGGGTTAATTTTTTATACCCTGAAGAAATATCCAGTTCCGTCAGATTAGCCGCAAAATCACCCGAGTTCAGGATTTTAAACAACAGTTGATCGCCTTCATCGCCATATTTTCCGGTTAGGGTAGAGAGATTCTCCATCGCCGGGGTTTCGAGGGGTAAAAAGCCGAATCGTTTGAAGGTTTGCCGGATGGTGTCAAATATAAACAGCCGTTTGCTCATTTGCTCCGGGCCAAAATCACGCGTTCCTTTGGGTAATGTCGGTTTTTGCATCCGGCAAAATTACAGAATTATATGGTTTACCGTAATCTGGAATCGTTTATAGAAATGCCCCTATGACTGCATACTGGCATGTTGAATACTGATTTCGCCGTATCGACCACGTCTGTCAGGCCGAGCGTTTTTATGTTCGGCCCATTGGGGCGTTTACTATTTCTGGATACATGAATTTGGGGAAACCTAATAATGAAGCTACATGTTGATTAGCCTCTACCCTATAACTTTCATTTTATTACATACGTTTGCCCAGGCTGAGTCTGAAAATCCTGTACGAATCCTTTTACTGATTTATTGGTAGCGACCGTTGCTTGACGGTTGCTGGTAAAATCAGTTGGATTGATGAAAGAAAATAAAGGGTTAGGATGCTGACCTATTCCCGTTGATACCTTTGTGTTGACTACAACTGCCGGGTTATTTGTTCGTATCCGGCACACACCGCCCAGTTCCGATCGGATGGTCGCACTCTTTAACCGACCGTTTGTCCATTCAATGTCTACCTCGTAGCCTCCACGCGCTCTCAGACCAGAAACCTTCCCGTCAGGCCAGGCTGCTGGCAGGGCTGGAAGCAAATGAATTTCGCCCGCGTGGCTTTGAACCAGCATTTCGGCAATACCGGCGGCTGCACCGAAATTTCCATCAATTTGAAAAGGTGGATGCGCATCAAATAAATTGGGGTAAACCCCTCCACCTACCATCTTCGTTCCCTCTTCCTGCACTAAATGCAGCAGATTCGTCAAGAGAGCGTGCGCCTTATCGCCGTTTTGCAAACGCGCATACACATTTATTTTCCAGCCCATCGACCATCCGGTCGCTTTATCACCCCGGCGCTCCATGGTTTTGGCTACGGCTGCGTTCAGCTCGGGCGTCGTATAGGGATTAATCTGGTTAGATGGGTAGAAGCCATACAAGTGGGAAATATGCCGGTGTTCTTTCTCACCATCCTCAAAATCAAACTGCCATTCCTGTAGGTTCCCTAGTTTGCCGATCTGGTAAGGCAGCAGCTTAGTTAGTTTCGATTTTATTTCAGTATGAAGAGTTGAATCCGGTTTCCCTAAACGATCCGATGCTTCGAGAAAACGGGCGAACGATTCGCGGATGATCGCCATATCCATCGTTGGACCTGGACTCAAAGTTGATGATTGGCCATCTCCGTAGCGGAACGCGTGCTCTGGCGAATGACCAACCGGCGTGACCAGATAGCCGTCCTTATTCGGCACCAGCCAGTCCCTATAAAACAAAACGACCCCCTTCAACAAAGGATAAACCTTGTCTTTCAGGAAGACTGTATCCCCCCGAAACAGGTATCGTTCCCAGTAATGACTCATTAACCAGCCGCCAGCCATGGGCCAGAAAGAACAGTGGCAATAGTCGACGGGCTCGGTATGGCGCCAGATGTCGGTGTTGTGATGTACTACCCACCCTTCATTACCATACATAGCTCTGGCCGTAATCGCTCCATTAACGGCCAGTTCATTGATTAACTTCAGGAAGGGTTCATGACACTCCGATAAATTAGTCAGCTCAGCCGGCCAGTAATTCATCTGTGCATTGATATTGACCGTGTAAGCACCATTCCAGGGCGGAATAATCTTATCGTTCCAAATACCCTGTAGGTTCAAAGGCTGCCCACCAGGCCGCGACCCTGCGATCATCAGATATCGGCCAAACTGATACAGTAACCCAACCATCGACTGATCTTTGCCATTGGCAAACAGGCTGATTCGCTTATCAGTAGAAAGACGCGACTGTTCGCTTAGGCTGCCAATCTGAATCTGAGATCGGTTAAATAGTTTCTGGTAATCAGCCTTGTGTATAGCCAGCAAGTTCTCGTAGGAGCTACCCATTGCCTTTGCCAGGTACTTCCTGGTGGAATCGGCCGGGGTCAGCCCGTGGGTTACCGGGCTTTTATCGAAACCATTAAAACTGGTAGCACAGGCCATCACCAGGAGCACTTCGCTGGCATCCCGAATGCTGATTTTTTGCCCGGCCACCTGTACTGTGCCGCCCTTGTGAGTAGTCTGTAAACGAGCCTCAAACGCCATGCCTAAGCCTTTGGCATCCTCTCCATAAAGTACGTCAGCCGCGTTGGGTAATACAGCCCCGTCTTTATCAAACACCTCAGGATATTTGTACTGATCGCCTATTTTTTGCACTCCTTTCACGGTTCTACGGAGAACAAAACCCGGTGCTTTGCCCGTCATGACGAGTTGATTACCGGTTGTCGAATAGGCGGCCAGTGGTTTATGGGGCGTTGAAAAACTGATCTCACCATTGAGTTTTCCCTCTCCCTCTGCCGATAATTTAATGACGATGATCCGGTTAGGGTAACTGGCAAAAATTTCCCGGCGGTAAGTTGTCGTATTCACCATGTACTCAACCCGTGATACTGCCGTGGACAGGTCGAGCGAACGACGATAGTTCGTAGCGGAGCCAGTATGGGTAAAATTCATCCATAAGTCGCCAAGAGGCTGGTAATCCTGATGATTTCGTCCCAGCCATTCAGCGTCTACAATCGTTTGTGCTTCGTTGTATTTCCCTTCTTTAAAAAGCTGGTCGACTTCCCTGAATTTTTTCCGCACGTCAATGGCGGTGAACGTACCCGTTGGATCACCGGAATAAAGTGTTCCTTCGTTGAGTTGCAGATGTTCCTGCTCAATACCACCATAGATCATAGCTCCCAGGTGACCATTGCCAATTGGCAGGGCTTCGGTCCAGACGCTGGCAGGTTTATCGTACCAAAGCATAAGGTCAGGGCGGCTATTTGGCTTGCTGTTTTTACCCTGAGCCAGCACGACGTTCGTCCAAAGCAATGCGGCAATAATAAATTGTACGTTCATTCAACTAAGAAGAAGAGTATAGGTGAGGCCTGCCGAATGAAATTTTTCGGCAGGCTAGATTTATACCAGGCAGTCGCTAATTATACCCCGGATTTTGCTCAAGGGTAGCGAATACATTCCGGTTGATTTCACTGAATGGGATCGGCCATAGATTGTGGTACGGTTCAATGCTTAAGCCAGCTTTCTCATTGTATTTTTTGTTTCGGTCATACAGTTTGCCCATTCGGGTGAGGGTGACCATTCTGAATTCTTCCCCGTAGAGTTCCCGCATTCGTTCATCGAGCAGAAAATCTATCGTCACGTCAGCCGCCGTAATGGGGGTGGCTTTGGCCCTGGCCCGCACGATATTGAGGTCGTCCGCAGCACTGGCCATATTGCCTTTCATGATATAGGCCTCCGCGCGTAAAAAGTAGGTTTCAGGTAACCGAATCAGGTAATTGTCCCGGAATAGATCGCTGCCATTGATCAGTAATCGGCCACCCAGGGGTGATGAGAGCACATTCCCAGCGGCATCGCGCTGAAAATACGCATCAGGAAAATCGCCCGCAGAAATCGTATTTTTCTTCAGAATGGGATACCAGTACCGGATTGTATCGATAAAGCCTGTCGCTTTGGCTTTATAACCATCCTTGACGTACCACTTCCCATAATCAGGTGATGTAGTTGGAACCCCGTCGATCTGAAAATCCCGAATGATGTTGTATTCTGAATTACGGATGTCGTCCTTTCCGCTGTTCCACATGCCATACAGGACAAACGACGTTGGCCGTATCCAGCCCACTCCGCGACCCGACCATTTTTCGTTGGGTCCTTTTACGGCCACAACCGTTTTACCATCGACCGATGATTTAATGGTAACATTCTGAATTCCCGACATGACAGCCCATTGCATGGCATCGCGTTGGGTAGAGGCCAGATTCAGATAGTCGGACTGAATAACGTATAACCCCTCCCGGTTGCCGCTGGTGCGATTCTGATTTCCGAGTTCAAACAGATCGCGGTATACATCGCCGGGATTGGCTTTCCGAGCCCCGAAACGGGTCGTCATCAACCCAACGCCGGGGTAGTTGATAACCTGTGTGGCTGTGGTTATGGCGTCGTCGTAGGCTTTCAGGGAAATATATACCTCCGACAGAATATGCTGGGCAACCTGTTTATTTACGGCACCGTCTTTCACCGCATCGATATTGGGCAGCGACGTAATGGCTTCGATCAGGTCTGTTTTACACTGCGTATACACCTGATCGCGAGTGGCCCGAACCAGGTCTCTGCGTGGCACACTAATTTCTTCTGTTACCAGTGGCACACCCCCATACAGATTAGCCAGCATATTATAGCCCCACGCCCGGAAAAACAACCCCTGTGCTTTAAACAGATTTTTGTCGGCATCGGATAGTTTGGTCGATAGCTTAGCCCGATTGATAACGACGTTGGCGTTGGCAATAATCTGATACACGTTCTGCCAGATCACCTGCGGTACGTTATAGGTAGGCACCATCGTATTCTTGTAATCGTTCAGCTTAACGGCCGGCTGATAGTCTGTGGCATTAACGGCAAAATCCGTAGCATAGCGGAGCGCAAAATACGAGTCGAGGTCAATACCTCCGAACGCAATGTTCCGCAGCCGATTGTGTAAATAATTGATCGACAGCTGAAACTGAGCACTGGTTTCCAGCGAATTATCGGGCGAATAAAAGTCCAGAGGTTCTTCCTTCAGAAATTCGTCTTCCTTACAGGACATAACCAGGTTCATGCCCATCAGAAGGGTCAAACTATAGATAAGTAGTTTTTTCATTACGGTCGACGGGTTAAAATTCGATGTTTAGGCCAGCGGTATAATTCCGTAGAAATGGATAAGCAGAGCGGTCCAGGCCTGTTCCTGTTTCTGGGTCCCAGCCATCCCAGCCGGTGATGGTGGCCAGATTTTTTCCATTCAGGAACAGCTTAACCCGGTTAAGCTTAGCTTTCCGAACGAGTGTTTGCGGTAAACTATAGGCCAGGGTCACATTCTGAAGCCGGATAAAGTTGCGCTGCACATAAGGAGAGAATGTTTCTCCCAGGGCCACTGTGTAGAAACCAAGCTGCCGATAGCGGGCGTTGGGATTTTCGGGGGTCCAGTAATCAAAGTTGAAAATATTGCCGTTTGAGATGTTATCCGGATTGGGCAGGGTACTTCCTGGCTGGCCATAGTAGTATTTACTCCCACCCTGAATGGAATTGATAAAGAAACTGAACTCCCACGATTTGTACCGGAAACTATTCTGAATACTGAAGCGGTATGAGGGGTCGGTATAGCCCAGAATCTTACGGTCGGCCGCTGCGGTATACGTACCATCGCCGTTAATATCCTCTACTTTATAACTGCCGTACGTAAATCCGGCCGGTATTCTGTTGGCTTCGGCATCGGCCACCTGCCACATCCCCGTAATGTTGAAATCATAGGCAACGCCATAGGGGTGGTTGATAAAAATCTTGGAGGAGACCAGATCATCTTCCACACCATCTTTATTGGCGTCGATACCCAGAATACTGATAACCTTGTTACGGTTGCGGGAAAAATTGACGGTAACATCCCAGCTAAAATCGCCCTTCTGTACTGGCCTGCCCGACAGGGTCAGTTCCTGACCCGTATTTTTCAGCTTACCTATATTGGCCGGGCTACTGGTAATCCCGTTTACAACCGGTAAGTCAACGTTGAACAACAGGTTGTAGGTATTGGATACATACGCATTGAAACTGCCGGATAATCGATTATTGAAGAGCCCAAAATCCAGCCCGAAATTAAATGCCCTGGTCGACTCCCATTTCAGATCATTGTTGGACAATGCACTTAAATATTGCCCCTGCTGAGCTGCACCGCCATCGCCAAACAGATATCCACTGCCCACGTTCGCTGTTATTTTGGCCAGTGTCTGGTATCGGCCTATCGTTCGATTGCCGCTGATTCCGTACGAAGCTCTGAATTTCAATTCATCCAGAAATGGAGCCCGATCTTTGATAAATTTCTCCTCGCTCAATGCCCAGGCAAAGGCTATCGACGGAAATACACCAAATTTATTGGTCGTACTAAAGCCGGAAAAACCATCTCGTCGAACTGTACCGGTTACAATATACCGATCCTTGTAGTTATAGATCAGACGGGCCATCGAGTACAGACTGGCTTCTTTCCAGGCCGATGACGTTGTCGTCTGCTGAGCAGCCTGGCCCGCGTCCAGTTTGTTGTAGCCAAGAATATCGTTGGTAAAGAACGCAGAATACGCCCTGGTACTGTCGAACGAACGTTTTTCTGTTCCATACAAAAGAGTGGCATTGATCGAATGCGGCCCGAACGTCTTCTGATACGTCACAATATTGTCGAGGGTAGCCAGGTATTGCTGTGCATTGGCTTTAAACGCTTCTCCGTTGAAATTCTGGCCGAACGCACTGAAATTGTTATTCCGTTTCTGAATCAGATTCTGAGAGAAGTTCAGTCGGTAGCTCAGCCCTTTGATGAACGGAATATTGATATCGGCAAACAACAGCCCAAACAGCGTACTCCGTGTCTCCTGATTCGTCTGGGCGATTTGGAGTAGCGGGTTTACGCGGGCACCATCGGGCAGACGGACCAATGCCCCATTAGCATCGTACGGAGCTAGTTGCGGCACCTGAAACTGCACATCATCGAGACTGGGTGCCGCTCCCGAATAGTCACTCAGGCCATAGAACGACTGAATCCCTAATTTCATCCAGCTCGTTACTTTCGTATCCAGATTGACCCGGAAGTTGTAGCGTTTATAGTCGTCGTTCTTCACCACATTCTGCTGCTTGGTATACCCCAGCGAAAAGAAGTAGGAACTTTGCTCAGTCCGTCCACTGATACTGAGATCATTACTTGAAATGAAAGGCCGTCTGTTAGTCAGCAGCTCCCACCAGTTTGTTTCGGTACCGTTCTGCATACCGGCCAGCACCTGCGGGCTCAGGTATTTGGTAACATCGAAGGCAGGATTTGTCTGCAACAGCCCAGGGCCGGTGCGGCTGAGCGAAATGTATCGATCTGCCTTCTTTCGAAGAAACCCAGCCGCATCGTCGGGCAGCATCGCTTTATTGGTAATCTCCTGTAACGAATAAGACGAGCTGAATTCGACGGTTGGCTTTTTGGTAGCCTTACCGGTTTTCGAAGTGATCAGGATAACGCCGTTCGATGCCTGAGAGCCGTACACCGCAGCAGCACTAGCGTCTTTCAGTACATCGACCGAAGCAATATCATTCGGATTGATATCAACAATGTTTCCCCGATAAATAATACCATCCAGCACGATCAGCGGGGCGGTACCACCGGATATGGAGTTACGCCCCCGAATGCTGATGGCCGGGTCCTGACCAGCCTGGGTGGTCGCGCCTACATTCAGGCCCGGTACTGACCCTTGCAGCGATTGAAGAATGCTCACATTGGGCGCTTCTTTGAACGCATTGATGTCTGCTCGGGCAACGGCTCCGGTAATGTCCCGCCTTTTAGCCGTACCATACCCAACCACGACAACTTCATCAAGCGATTTATCGTCCTGTCTGAGGGTAACGGCAATCGACGAACGATTACCTATCGCTATTTCCTGCGGGGCATACCCTACAAACGAAAAAATAAGCACTGCGTTTTCGTCGGGAACCCGGATTGAATAGGTCCCATTCACATCGGTGTTCGTACCCTTTGTTGTCCCTTTCACCAAAATACTTACCCCTGGCAGCGCTTCTCCTTTCTCGTCAACCACGGTGCCTGTTACCGTAATATCGACCGGAGTATCGCCTGTTTGTTTGCTTTCGATGGTCTGGAACGTACTTTTCTCAGCCTCATTTTCAACCGGCCCCGGATTTAGGATTACTTCATCGGCATCGACGCGATACTCAATTTTCAAGGGTGTTAGTAAGTCGTTCAGTACTTCGCCAAGCGCCTGATTGCTCGCATTGACCGTCACTTTTCGTTCAGCATGGATCAGGGAAGAACTGTAGGTAAACCGAACGTTCGTCAGTTTGCTCAATCGGTTAAGAACTGTCTTAATGGATTGATTAGCGATCTGGAGCGTTACCCGGCGGGTAAGCAGTTCCTGAGCATGGGTATTGTGAGCCATGGTGAGGCTCGTAAAGATCAGTGCGATCAGAATCTGATATAGAGTTAGTCGCATAAACGTATACAGTAATGTACTGGGCGGAGGTAGACTTGCCATACGGTTACAGGGTTTGGGGGTTTATTTTTGTTCACTTGCCCGGCTGGGCTGAGTGGTAGGGTCAGCAGCCAGTGCTAACAATGATCAGTTGTCCATCTACCACTTCGTACGTGGCACCGATAGCGCTACAGATGCGATTTAGCCGTTGATACAGCCCTTCGTTGGGCGACAGGGTTGTTGTGATTAAGCACTGGCTGAGAAGCTGCTTATCGAAGATGATATCGAGCCCATATTGCTTTTCAAGAACTGTCAATACGTCCGCAAAAGGCTTATCTTCGAAGCTCAGCACCTGGGATGCGGCTGACGATGATACAATGACCGGCTGCTCAATAAGGTCTTTGGCTAATTGGTTGGTTGCCCGCTCAAATGTAGCCCGTTGGTTGGGCGTCAGCACCACTCCGGCTACCTGTGAATCAGGACGTTGACCAATCCGATCGAAATTTTTACGGCTAAAGACCGATACCCGACCCGTGCGGACAACGACGCGCACCGTTTTATCCTGCTCATAGGCCTGTACCCGAAAACTGGTGCCCACCACTTTCGTGACCGTTCCTCCTGCAAAGACCAGAAAGGGCCGGGCCGGATTTTTAGTTACGTCAAAAAAAGCTTCACCCTGTAGGTAAACCTCACGCTTGTTTGCGGCAAACGATTTGGCGTAACGCAAGCGACTGTTGGGCAGAAGTCGCACTGAACTACCGTCGCTTAAGTGAATGATTTTAGGTTGAGCCGTATTGTTGACTTCTTCCTGCTGATTTTTAGCCTCTATTGAGGTTGTCAGCGCAGAGCGGTCAGCAACGTGCGCGGTTAAGCGGCTCCGGTTGAACCACCAGCCTACTCCTAAGGCCACTACGATACCGGCAGCAACAGCCCAGCGATTCCATCCTGAACCATATCGACCTATTGGTTTTACAGGCACCTCCGGTTCATCTTCCAGCCTGATCCGACTGCGTAAATTTTGCCAGATAGCTTCCAGCTGATCCGCGTCGGTTGATGAGAGCGCTTCGGGTTCGGTGGCCCGATTAAGTTGTTGTACCAGTTGGATGGCCCGCACTACGGTAGCGACCTGTTGCGGATGCTTTTGCAGCAACCCTATCCAAAATTGATCCGTCGTCGGATTGGGGTTCATTACCCACTGTCGAAAGGCCGAATCAGCGGCTAATTCTTCCGCACTGTAATTGGTATATTCCATGTTTCATCCTGTCTCAACGACAAGAGTGGACCAATACTGGTTTTAACTCATTATTTCTAATAATAATTTTATAAATGAGTTAACGAATGGCTAGGTAGCCTACTCATTTATGCTCTTTATATACTTATTGTGGTAAGCAGCCAATAAATTAACCATATCGTGTTGGTCAATATCTGGCGCAGTGCATGAATAGCCCGGTTGATATTATTGGTTACCGACTGGGAGTTTATACCCATAAGCGAGGCAATTTCGTCGTTGCTAAGCTGGTGAAAATAGGCCAGTACAAGGGCCTCCTGCTGCCGGGCGGGTAATGAGCTGACGGCTTGACGAAGTCGGTTTACCTGATGCTCCCGCGTATCCATGTCCAATAACAACGTTTCCATGGATGGAATGCTCAATAGGTTTTCAATTCCATCCAGCTCGTCGGCCTGGTACAGTGGATCGGAGCGGAGAGCGGGGTTCCCAACCAGCCGATTACGCATGATCCTTAACAAGTAATACCGGACATTTGATGGTGGAGTCAACGTGGTACGATACTTCCAGATTTCCAGAAACACGTCCTGTACTGCATCGGCTACGTGATCAGAATTGGGATGCAATCGTTTACCATACGTAAGTAATGGACCAGCATGAACGCGGTAAAGCTGTTCAAATGCCTGTTCATTACCTCTAGCAAATGCCTCCCATAGAAGGGCCTCAGTTGGATACGTGTTATAATGGCTTTTCACCAGGCTATGTATCTAATTGCCAGACCTTTCAGTTTAAGCCCTTTATGTATAGCTAATCTCCCTGTAAAATGTATCACTGATTTTTTTCACTCGTAGGCCAGAACTAAGCGACGCTACAAATTAATAGCACTATACTAAGAAAAACTTATATCCGATTGACTAATTCTACCATTATATTGGCGATGTTGCTAAACCTAGCCCTACAATCACCTACATCATGACCTGACGGGTACCCCACCCACTACCTTTCTCTCGCTAAGCCAACAGGGCAACGTGATGGATGAAAATGGTTCCCTTTTGCGGATAGAGCCAATGAGCTTGCCACCCAGGGCAACCAACGCCACCAGCAGTTAGTAACCACGAATGAGCGCATCCTTAAGTAATTATACGAAACTACCAGAAAGTATTTTCTACAAATAAAACTCAAAATAATACCGCTGTATATTAATTTTATTTTAATCTTTATTAAATCCTTTTTAATTGAGTACCCATTTTCCAAAACTTACAAAACATTACCACCACTTTATTCATTATGCAGCATTTTTATCCTTCATCTCCCCCTATCATTCACAGATGGGCCTGCCTGCTTATGCTGGCTATCGGTTCTGTTGCTATGGCTGGTCCCGGTAGGATTGCGACCGGCAATCCTACAATGCAAAACCCCTCAGCCGATATCACCATCAGTGGCCGTATTACGGATGCAACGACCAACGAAGCCCTGGCAGGCTGTAGTGTCGTTGTGAAAGGAACCACCCGTGGAACTACCGCAGACGCCAATGGTAATTACCAGATTGCGGTACCCAATGGTAATTCGGTTCTGGTATTCGGTTTTATCGGCTTTGTTTCGCAGGAGATTCCAGTAGGCAATCAGACAACTATCAATGTATCGTTGAAAGCATCGGCCTCTGAACTGGCTCAGGTCGTCGTGATCGGTTATGGTAGTGCTTCTAAAAAAGACATGACCGGCTCCGTAAAGTCGATCAAAAGTGCCGAGTTTAACAAAGGGATTATCAATTCACCCGAGCAACTGTTACAGGGTAAAGTGGCCGGGGTCAATGTTACCTCAGCCAGCGGTGAACCAGGCGGGCAGCAAAACATTACGATTCGAGGCCCCGGTGGTGTTCGCACGGGTAGTACGCCACTCTTTGTGCTGGATGGTATTGCTCTCGACAATTCCAGTACGGGTGGAGCCACCAATCCATTAAACTTCCTGAATCCACAGGATATTGAGTCGATTGATGTACTGAAAGATGCTTCGGCAACAGCTATTTACGGAGCGCGGGGTGCCAACGGGGTGGTGCTGATCACGACCAAAAAAGGGAAGGCCGGTTTTTCGAACTTTACCCTGTCGAGCAGTCTGGGTATTTCCAACCTGACTCGTCCGCTGGCCGTTTTCTCACCTGACGAATACCGGCGGCAGGTTCCGGCTGTGGGTGGTGTACTTGAAGATTTTAAAGGCAATACCGACTGGCAGAAAGAGGTAACCCGAACCGCCCAGACCTGGAACCACAACCTCTCGTTTGGCGGGGGAACCGATAAATTGACCTATTATGGCTCGCTGGGCGTTCAGAATCAGGAAGGTATCATCAAAAACAGCCGGATGAGCCGCTATACGGGCCGCATCAACGTGTCGCAGAAACTGCTTGAAGACCGGCTGAATCTGGACGTAAACCTGACTGCCTCCTATACGTATAATCTGCGCCCACCGACTGAAACCATTCTTGGTAGCGCGATTTCGGCCAACCCAACGCTACCTGCCTACGATAGCAACGGTGATCCCTATAAATACCTGAGCGGGACGAATCCACTGATTACGCTGAACCTGGAAAAAGATATGACAACCATCAACCGGGTGGTTGGGAATATTTCACCCTCGTTTAAAATCACGAAAGATCTGGTCTATAAGCTGAATCTGGGTGTCGATAATTCCAGTTCGATGCGGGATATACAATCGCTGCCGAGTCTGGTGCCGCAACAGGATGGACGTTTGGAAACCATTTACCGAATCAATCGCAATATTCTGGTCGAAAACTACTTTACGTATACGCTGGCCCGGCAGGATCATAACCTGACAGCGCTGCTGGGGCATTCGTACCAGAAAATTTACGTGCAGGAGCGCTCATCGAGTATTAATAAATTCCCCATCTCCCCTATTGAGCCGATTTATAATCCAGGTTTAGGCCAGGAACTGACGCTGGCCAACAACAAACCGACAGGATTTGCGCTGGAAAACGAGCTTCAATCCTTCTTTGGCCGGGCCAATTATCACTATAAAGATAAGTACCTGGCAACGGCAACGGTACGGGCCGATGGTTCATCGAAATTTGGGGCCAACAACAAATACGGTATCTTCCCCTCGTTCTCACTGGGCTGGCGGCTATCGGAAGAATCCTTCCTGAAATCGGGACCGTTCAGTGATCTTAAATTACGCGCAGGCTGGGGTCGTACCGGGAATCAGGAAATCCCATCCAAGATTACCCAGGCGCTGTTTACGTCGCAGGTGTCGGCTTCCACCAGCTACCCGCTGGCGGCTACAGGCGCTTATCCGGCTGGTACCTCGTATACCCGCCTGGCAAACCCCGACATTCAATGGGAAGTATCGAACCAAACCGATTTGGGGATTGATTTTGGCCTGTTTAAGGGAGCCTTGACCGGATCGGTCGATTATTTCCGGAAAGTTTCCAACAACATCCTGCTGGAAGTGATTCCTTCCGACCCAGTTCAACCAGCCGGAACGTTCTGGACCAATGTACCCGATATGACCATTACCAACCAGGGTCTTGAGTTGGACCTGAACTATCGGTACGCCAGCCTGAACGGTTTTCGGTTCGATATTGGCGGGAATATCACCTTCATTGACAATGTCGTGAACAATTCGCCCTATACCGTTATTCCGTCAGGATCAGCGTCGGGTTCCGGGCTCACCTCAGCTACCATCAACGGCTATATCAATGGACAACCTATCGGTACATTTTTCCTGAAAAACTTCATTGGTCTGGACGATAAGGGAATCAGTAAATTTCAGGATGCGGATGGCGATGGCATCATTACGGATAAAGACCGGATTGCCGCCGGAAGCGCACTCCCAACGAAACAGTTTAACCTAAACAGCAACATAGCTTATAAAGGGTTCGATCTGGCTATCAATTTCAACGGGGTATCGGGCAATAAGCTCTATGACAATACCGCTAACGCCAATTTCTACAAACTTCGGTTGTCGAAAGGGCTGAATACCACGGCCGAGGCCATTCAATACCCCAATGAGTCAATCAATAACTCGGCCCCGGTATCGACCCGCTATCTAAAAAACGGCTCGTTCTTCCGGTTGAACAACCTGACGCTGGGGTATAATCTCGATCCGAAACTCATCGGCATGAAACGCTGGATTTCGGGCATCCGGCTGTCGGCAACGGGGCAAAACCTGTTCGTCATTACGAAATACGACGGATACGATCCCGAAGTGAACACCGATCGTACCATCAACGGTATTCTGTCGTATGGCATCGACTACCTCAGCTACCCCAAAGCCAGAACCTTTGTATTCGGCCTGAACCTTACTTTTTAATTCCGATTATCCAATGAAAAAGAAACTCATATCCATGCTGGCCCTGGCTGGCGTGCTCTTTATAAATGGTTGTACCAATCTGGCCGAAAAAGTGCTGGACGAAGCATCGGTTTCGGGACTGACCGACCGGCAGGCAGCCGATGGCATCCTGGCTCCTGTTTATGCCCGTCTGCCAGATATATTCCTGCATACCAACTACTTCGCTATTCAGGAGATTTCGACGGATGAAGCGATCCTCCCCTACCGTGGTGGGACCGACTGGGGCGATAATGGGATTTATCTGGCCATGCACCAGCATACCTATACCAGCACTGACCCGAACCTTCGGAATACCTGGGCGCTCATTCTTCAGGCGCTTTCGCGGTCCATAACTGCCATCAATACCCTGCCCACGTTAAAAGATCCGGTTACGAAGACGTATCTGGCCGAAGCCAGGGGGATGCGGGCGTATTATGGACTACTGACCCTGGATCTGTTCGGACTGGTGTTTGTGAAGGATGACCTGGGAGCTACGTCAACCATTTTGCGCGGAACGGAAGCAGTCGACTACCTGAAAAGCGAGTTCCTGGCCGTAGAGCCTGATCTGGAAACGGGAGTTGGCCCCGGTCGTCTGACAAAAGGGGCCGTTTGGGGGCTGCTGGCCCGGCTGTATCTGAATGCAGGGGTGTATCGGGATATTTACGGCGCCCAGGTTACGTTTAAGCCTGAAGACATGGACAAAGTGGTTGAATACTGCGATAAGATCATCAATTCGGGCCAGTACCAACTGTCGAAAGATTACTTTTCGATTTTCAACTCCGATAATCACGACAACAAGGAGCTGATTTTTGCCGTTGACCAGCGAGCCGATCTGAATGGCACGAACCGGATGGCCTATTTCTCGTTGTCGGGCGATCAGTTTCCGATACCCGCCTATCCGAATGCCAACGGCACCGATGGACCCGCTATCACCCCTGATTACTACCGTACCTGGGTAAATGCTTACGCACCCAAAGACCCAACGGTGGACCCTCGGTTTTATAAGCAAAACTTATCGATTTACGCCAACCCGGCCGATTCCTGCGTAGCCGAAGCGGATTTTAATATCAACCGGGGTATTCTTCGTGGGCAGCAATATGGTCTGATTCGTCGGAATGGGGTATTCCTGAAATGCCCGGATGGAAAATATAAGGTAGCTAAACTGTATCACGATACCCGCAACAAACCGACGCTGGCCGTTGATTTCACCGAACAAATCGACTTCACGGTGGCGGGCAGTAATTACAATACTGGCTATCGGGTTGAAAAATACGAGTTCAGTAAGAAATCGGTGAGTGGGCGTAATTTCGGCGAGGCTGACATTATCATTCTTCGGCTGGCGGATATTTACCTGATGCGGGCCGAGGCCAAACTTCGTAAGAGCAACGATGCCGCCAGTGCCTTAGCCGATGTCAACGCGGTACGGGCGGCCCGAACCGTAACGGCTCCTCCACCTGCTCTGACATCCATGAACCTGGATCTGTTATACCGGGAACGCGGTTTCGAACTATACTGGGAAATGGTTCGCCGGACTGATATGATCCGGTTTGGCAAGTACGAAGGCACCTGGACAGAAAAAACAAATACCGACAAGTTTAAACGGATTTTTCCGATTCCGCAGACAGCGATTGATGGAGCTTCTAACCTACCCGGTTATTTAGTTCAGAATCAGAGCTATTAAGGTTTTTTTTTCGACAGGATTTACAGGATGAACAGGATAAAAGCACAGACATTTCCGGCTCATCCTGTCAATTCTGTAAATCCTGTCGATGAAAAGGAATTTTTTACCTGAATGATCTGGGCAGCAATACTAACCGCAATTTCTTCAGGAGTCTGGCTATGCATCGGGATACCAATCGGCGCGTGAATTTGGCTGAGTACCTCGTCGGAAACGCCTTCATCCCGATAAGTGGCAAACAACGTATCGATCTTCGTCTGGCTGCCCAACACCCCTACATAGCGAAACGACCTGTTCAGCAGCGCCCGGATCGCCAGATCATCGGTACGGTAACCAAACGTCATGATCACTACATAGTGGTTGTTGCCCGGAGGAATCAGATTGGTCAGATCATAATACGTTTTAACGGTGATTTTCTCATGAACGCTATCATTTAGCTGAACGGTGTGCAAATCTGGACGGTCATCGTACAGTCGGATATAAAAGTCCATCTGACTCATCAACCGGGACAACGCCAGTGCACAATGCCCCCCTCCGATAATAAACAGCTCATTTTTGTACCCCAGCCGCTCCTGAAACACCCATTCGTCAGCCGATTGACGGACAAATTTGAAATCGAATCCGGGAGTTACTCTATCCGTAAACGCAATGCCTGATGGGGACAAGCTCAGTAATCCGTTGCCATGCTGATCAAGACAGGTAACAATAGCCTGAACAACAGGTTCATCGTCGGACTGAAGTTGATATAGCAGAATCGTTTGTTCCCCGGAGCAGATCATACCGCTCTGGTTCTGAGCGGCTTTTTTATCGTGGTATTGGGTTCGGATGGATAGCTCAGATGGTTGTGTCTGTAGCTTTTCTTTAGCGAGTTCCACAAACTTATGCTCCATAATGCCTCCACCAATCGAACCTTCCATAGTACCCGATGCCGTCACCGCCATGGCAAAGCCCTGTCGACCGGGGCTACTCCCATGACTCTCCAGCACGTAGAGCAACATAACCGGCTCCCGTTGCTGAATGCACTTATGGATGCGTTGCCAGACGATTAACGACTTCGATTTGTTCATGGACAGAGGGCATCGAACCCAGCGTAGTGCTTGTTTGATATAAAGCCATCAGAAGTTTTTCGGGCGTCATGGGCGCATCGAATGGCATATCGGCTTTTGGATTAAATGCCCGGATGGCATTCCGAAGGGCAAAATAAGCACCGATACCGTACATTAAGGGTGGCTCTCCGACCGCTTTCGACCGAAATATAGCCAGGTTATCCTGCTCAGTGTTTAGCGGCTCAATGGCTATTTCTTTGGGTACCGAATAGATGTCGGGCACTTTATAGGTCGATAACGCATTGGAACGTAACCGCCCGGCTTTATCATACAGGACTTCTTCCATAGTCATCCAGCCAAGCCCCTGTACAATCCCCCCTTCAATCTGCCCTTGATCAATAAGTGGGTTCATGCTGACACCAAAATCGTGGACTACTTTAACTGATTCCATCTCATAGGTTCCACGCAGGCAATCGACTGTCACTTCGATTATCGCGGTGCCATACACATGATAGGCAAACGGATGTCCTTTTTCCTGGCTGGCGTCGTAATGAATCTCGGGGGTGGCATAGTGTGCATGTTCGGACAGGCTGACCCGTTTGGTAAACGCTTCCATCACCAGTCGGTTCCAGTCCCAGTCAGTACGCTCACCGTTTACGTAGACGCATTCATCCTTCAGGGAAATCGCTTCAGGGATCGTTTGTAATACACCCGCAGCCACCACCTGTAGCCGCTGTACAATATCAGTACAAGCTATTTGTACAGCTTTACCGTTCAGGTCAGCGGTTGCACTGGCAGCTGAGGGCGATGTATTAGCAATTCGGTAGGTACTCGTCGTCTGCAATTTCACCCGCTCGGGTCGAACAGACAGCGTTTGGGCAGCCACCTGTAGCATCTTTGTATTCACTCCCTGCCCCATCTCAACAGCACCCGTACTAACGCCCACGCTACCGTCAGTATACACATGTACCAACGCCCGTGCCTGGTTCATCCGGGTGTTCGTAAACGAGATTCCGAAGCAAATCGGCATCAACGCGAAGGCCTTCTTAGTCAATAGGTTAACACTGTTAAATGAATCGATTCTGGAACGGATCGAGTCCAGGCTATATAACTCAATCGCTTTGTTCCAACAGGCCTGCGCTTCGCTTACGGCTTTCTGTCCATAGGCAAATTCATCGCCCGTTTTATTCAGGTTTTTAGCCTGTATGACCGATGCTTCGACCCCTAAGGCCTCGGCAGCTTTGGCAATGGCGGCTTCGATGACGAACATGCCCTGCGGTCCTCCAAACCCCCGGAAGGCCGTATTTGGGGGAAGATGGGTTCGGCAACTGTAGGCTGTAGCGGTTACGTTCGGAATAAAATAGGTGTTGGTACAATGAAACAAGGTTCGTTCGAGAACTGCCGGTGATAGGTCGGCAGCCGCCCCGGCATTCTGATAAAACGTAGCCTCATAGGCTATAATCGTCAAATCGTCGTCCAGACCGATTTTAAAGTCCGATGAATACGGATGTCGTTTGCCGGTCATGGCCATATCTTCCATCCGATGCAGCGAATATTTGACGGGTTTTCGGAGCACATGAGCCGCCAGGGTACACAGAGCCGCCCACATGTTAGCCTGATCTTCTTTACCGCCAAACCCACCTCCCAGCCGCGTGACATCGACATCGACCTGGTGCATGGCCAGACCCGACGACCGTGAAACAGCCCGTTGTACAGCCGTTGGACCCTGGGTCGATGAATAGAGTTTTATGCCGTTGTTCTCCTGCGGAATTGCATATGCGCCCTGGGTTTCGATGTACAAATGCTCCTGACCATTGGTTTCGGTTCGTCCCTCGAAAATGTGCGTACACTGTGCCCAGGCGGCTGTGGTATCGCCCAGCTTGTGCGTTCGGGGCCTGACAATCAGCTCGCCTTTGGCCTGCGCTTCGCGAGGGTCGGTGATAATGGGTAAGGGGTCAATCGCTACCGTTATTTTTTTTACGGCCGCCCGGGCCATATCATCGCTTTCGGCCACGACAAACACAATCGGCATCCCGCAATAATGCACGTGATGCTCGGCCAGTAAAGGTTCATCGGGAACGATACCCCCAATCTGGTTTTCGCCGGTTACGTCTTTATAGGTAAACAATTTAACCACACCGGGCATGGCTTCAGCAACCGAAAGGTCCAGATGTCGGATAACGCCATGCGCCACAGGTGAGCCAAAGGCAGCCCCGAACAACGTCCCCTGAATCAGTGGAATATCGTCCAGATACACCGATTCTCCCCGCACATGCGTTCTGGAATCTATATTTTTCATCGACTTATCCTGATTTATATAGAACACAGATTATTATGATCGTTATGATTACGATCGGTGTCAATCATAACGATCATAATAATCTGTGTTCTATTGAATCAATAACGATTCTGCCTTCAACTCTGGAAACAACTTGATAAAATGCGCTTTGATCAATTGACTGAGCAGTAGCCGTTTATAGGCTTCTGTTCCTCGGGCATCGCTGATGGGTGTAATATCCGTTTGCGCTACATTCGCGGCTTCAAGAATCAACGCTTCACTAATCGGCTGGCCAATTAAAAATGCTTCGGTATTGGTCAGCCGTTTGGGAATGGGTGCCACACCACCCGCTGATAGTGTTACCGAGGTTATTACCTTGCCTTCGACGGTTAGTTGAATGGCCGAATTGACGCTGGCAATATCCAGATGGGTACGCTTACTCACCTTTTCGAAATTGAACCGGGTGGTATTAGCTGGCAGGGTAAACCCTATACGGACCAGAAACTCCTCGAGACGTTTATCGAGTGTTTTATACCCCAGATACAGATCCCGTAAGAGCAACTCACGAGTCTGTACACCGTCACTCAAGGTAATGACGGCATCCAGCGCCAGAAAAATGATCGTAAAATCGCCAATCGGTGAGGCATTGATGAAGTTACCACCAAGGGTTGCCATATTTCGAATCGGTGTCGAAGATACCAGTTTTGTATACGCCTTGAAATCAGGGAAGTAGTGCTGCATCACAGGTGATTCAACCAAATCGGACACCGTGGTAGAGGGGCCGATCCAACACTGATTCCTATCCTGCCAGATTCCCTGTAATTCGGCGTTATCGGCTAAAAACCGGATCGATGCCTCTTTGATCTCATCGTGTTTTTGCACATACACATCCGTTCCTCCACCAACACGTTGCGCAACTGAATCATCCTGTTTCAGCTCACCATTCAGGTTTACCTTCATCGCCAGTAACCGCTCTTCGATCGCAACGAAATAGGTTGGTAAAATCCCCCGATCGGCTACAAACTGCGCTGGAGATTCATTGTCCTGTCGTGATCGCACCAGTTCAGCCACACGCCCGGCCGCTCGCTCTATCGACTTATAGCCGGTACATCGGCAGATATTCCCATCAACGGCGGCTATCGCGTTGGCTGTAGTGGATGCCTTATGGCTGAGGCAATACCCGGCCAGCGACATGACAAAGCCGGGCGTACAGAACCCACATTGAGTAGCCGATTCGTCGGCCATTGCCTGTTGAATGAGATTCAGATCATCTGTATTGAGCCCTTCTATCGTTACAATGTGTTTTCCATGCGCATTACCCAGTGGCATCAGGCAGGACGTAGCTGTTCGATAACGAAGGCTACCGGTCGATACATCGCCCACCAACACCGTACAGGCTCCGCAATCCCCTTCCCGACAGCCAATTTTAGTACCCGTCAGGTGTTGGTGATAGCGCACAAAGTCGAGCACCGTCGTGCCTGGTGGCAGCGTCGTACGAACATCTTTCGTATTTAATATGAAGGAAATCAATTTTAAATTCTTTTTCGACAGGATTTACAAGATGAACAGGATGATTATGTAGGCAACCAATAACCACTGATTACATCTCCAATGACAATCTATGTCAGTGGTCGTTCAGCGGCAGGCCGCGCCGTTGGAATTCTTTCCAGTTAAGGTACTCGTCGCCTTTACGTTGTTCGACCATCGTAATACAGTCATCGACTGGACAAACTAATTTACACAAATTACAGCCAACACACTCGTTTTCAATGATCGAATAGGTGTTGTAAGGCTTTCCATACGTCAGATTGATGGCTTGGTGGGACGTGTCTTCACAGGCGATGTAGCATAGACCGCAGTGAATACACTTGTCCTGGTTGATGTTGGCAACAATGTGGTAGTTAATATCGAGATCTTCCCAGTGTGTGATGGTTGGAACCGATTTACCAATGAAGTCGTAAACGGTTTTAAACCCTTTTTCATCCATCCAGTTGTTCAGCCCGTCGCACAGGTCGTCGATGATCCGAAAACCATGCTTCATAACAGCCGTGCAAACCTGCACCGATGTGGCCCCCAGCAACATAAACTCGGCGGCATCTTTCCAGGTGCTAATACCCCCAATCCCTGAGATCGGTACGCGCGAGGTAACCGGGTCCTGGGCAATGGTCGTCAGCATTTTCAGGGCGATGGGTTTCACCGCCGGTCCGCAATACCCGCCGTATACCGACTTCCCGGCTACATACGGATTCGGCACCAGGGTATTCAGATCCACACCCGTCACGGACTGAATCGTATTGATCAGGGAAAGCGCGTTGGTTCCACCCTCGACCGAGGCCCGGCCCGTCGGCACGACCGAATGCACGTTGGGCGTCAACTTGGTAATGACCGGAATCGTCGCCTTTTCCATCACCCATTCCACCACCATTTTAGCGATTTCGGGGTCCTGTCCAACGGCCGCGCCCATGCCCCGTTCGGTCATACCATGTGGACAACCGAAGTTCAGTTCAAGACCATGGGCACCCGTATCTTCGACCTGTGCAATCAGTTCGTGCCATTTCTCACGGGTATTATCCGCCATAAGTGACACAACCATTGCCCGATCGGGAAACTCCCGAACGCACTCGGCAATTTCGCGCAAGTTTATGTCAAGGGGCCTATCTGAAATCAGTTCGATATTGTTCAATCCCATTACTTTAGTGCCGTTGTAATCGACAGCCGAGTAGCGTGACGACACATTCTTGACCTGCGAACCCAGCGTTTTCCAGACAACACCGCCCCAACCGGCCTCAAAAGCCCGCAGTACATTATATTTTTTATCCGTCGGTGGAGCACTCGCCAGCCAGTACGGATTCGGTGATTTGATACCGAGGAAGTTAGTGCTTAAATCTGCCATGTTTAAAGAGTGAAAGAGCGAATGAGTGAAAGAGTGGAGGTTGCTTATGCCGGAGTTTGTCGCGCCAGCGATTCGCTCTTTCACTCATTCGCTCTTTCACTCATTTTTTTTAGTATCGCTCGTGCTCCGTCTTTACCTGCCTGTACGGCATCGACCACTTCTTTACCACCGTTGACACAGTCGCCACCGGCAAAAACACCGGGGA
This sequence comes from Spirosoma sp. 48-14, assembly GCF_001898575.1. Lineage (GTDB taxonomy): Bacteria > Bacteroidota > Bacteroidia > Cytophagales > Spirosomataceae > Spirosoma. The sequence continues at coordinate 39,874 of NZ_MKUD01000072.1, read as the reverse complement.
TGTTGGTTTCGCAGTGTTCATTGATCGCCAGTTTACCGTACCAGTTCGTAAGCTGGTTGTTCGTTACCAGCTCTTCGTAGGGAATTTGTCCGGCGGCTTTGATCACCATATCGACATCCAGCGTAATGGTTTCACCTGTTTCCACGGGTGTACGACGGCCACTGGTATCAGGGACGCTCAGTTCCATAACGTTACAAATCAGTTGGGTAACCCGCCCATTTTCGCCCAGGATTTCTTTAGGCGATGCCAGCCAGATCAGGTTACAGCCGTCCAGCTTTGCCAGATTCAGTTCGACTTCAGTACTTGGCATTTCGGCCTGCGTCCGGCGATACACGATGGTTACCTCTTTGGCACCCAGCCGTTTAGCCTGCGTTGCGGCATCGATAGCCGTCATACCCAACCCGATAACCGCCACCTTATCGCCCACCGGAACAGCCGGGTAGCCTTTCTCCCGGATGTCGTAGATGAACCGGATGGCATCCTCAACACCTTCGAGGTCTTCGCCGGGAATACCCAAATGGCGGGCAACGCCAACACCAATACCCAGATAAACCGCGTCATAACCGGCCTGAAGTTCGGCTAATGTCAGGTTTCGACCCAGTTCCTGATCATATTTGATGGTAATGCCACCGAGTGAAGTGATAAAATTCACTTCGTCTTCACAAAACTGGGGCGTCACTTTATAAGCCGCAATGCCGTAGGTCATCAAACCGCCCCCTTTGCTTTCCTTCTCGTAGATCGTCACATCGACCCCTTCGCGGCTTAATACGTGGGCGCAACTCAATCCTGCCGGACCAGCGCCCACTACGGCCACTTTTTTGCCGACGGAGGGCTTTCGCTGAAACAGGGGCCACTTTTGCGCAATGGCTTTTTCGGTCGAATACCGTTGGAGCCGGGCAATCGGAATGGGGGGTTCATCGAGCAAATTATACACGCAGGCGCCTTCGCACAGTTTTTCGACAGGGCAGACTTTCGAGCAGCCGCCCCCCATGATGTTGGCATCCAGAATGGTATAGGCCGCCCCCTTTAGGTTGTCGGTGGTAATCTGTTTGATGAATTTAGGAATATTGATACTCGTCGGGCAGCTTTTCGTGCAAGGGGCATCGTAACAAAACAGGCAGCGATTGGCTTCCACCAAAGCCGCTTCGCGTGTTTCGAAGGGCGGGTGGATGTCGCTGAAGTTTTGTTCGTACTGTTCAGTCGTTAATCGGTTATTGAGGATAGCCATAGTCAAGGAGTGAGGAGCGAGGAGTGAGGAGCGAGAATGGCTGACGCAAAATCCCTTTGGCTTGCGCAAGCTATTCTCGCTCCTCACTCCTCGCTCCTATTACTTTTACAATTCCACCAATTCCTTATACGTTTCTGGGCGCCGGTCGCGGAAGAACTGCCAGACGCTACGAACTTCATCGATCATATCCAGATCAAATTCGGCAATGAGTAGTTCGTCTTTATCTTCCGAAGCCTGAGCGAAGATTTGGCCACGTGGATCCACGAAATACGAAGAGCCATAAAAACGACCCAGATTCCAGGGTTTTTCTTCACCCACGCGGTTAATGCAGCCCATAAAATAGCCATTGGCGGCTGCATGGGCGGGCTGTTCCAGCTTCCAGAGGTACTGCGACAGACCAGCCACCGTCGCCGACGGATTATACACAATCTCAGCCCCGTTCAGTCCCAGACAGCGGGCCCCATCGGGGAAATGACGGTCGTAGCAGATGTATACTCCGATTTTAGCGTAGCGTGTCTGGAAAACGGGATAGCCTAGATTGCCGGGTTTAAAGAAGAATTTCTCCCAGAAACCCGATGTATGTGGAATGTGATTCTTGCGGTATTTACCCAGATACGTGCCATCGGCATCGATTACGGCAGCCGTATTATATAAAACCCCAGCCTGTTCCTTTTCATAGACCGGAACAATCATCACCATATTATACTTTTTGGCATATTCCGCCATCCGGTCAGTGGTAGGGCCAGGCACCGTTTCGGCGGATTTGTACCAGTCGGCATTTTGTCCCGGACAGAAATAGGGCGTATTAAATATTTCCTGCAAACACAGAATCTGAACGCCTTTCTGACCGGCTTCCTCAATGAGCGGAATGTGCTTCTGCACCATCGCTTCCTTGATTTCCTCTATCGTACCTTCACCTTCGGTCATTGGAAGGCTCATCTGGATCAATCCCGATTTAATGATTCGTGGCATGCTTACGTTGGGTTTGTTGGTTTCGCAGGGAGGGTGGAGCCGGGAGTTTGTTCTATTTCTCCAAGCTCCCGGCTCCACCCTCCCTGCCTTTAAATTGTTCCGTTTACTTTTTTGCGCTTAATAAATTGGCCATATCCCTTGTCGATCAGGCATTGATTGTCATCGACAGCAACCGTGCCGCGTAATAGAACCGTTTTTACCTTACCCGTCAGCTCCCAGCCTTCATAGCCAGAATAATCGACGTTCATGTGGTGGGTTTTGGCCGATAGGGCGTGTTTTTCTTCCGGGTCAAAAATAACGATATCGGCATCGCTTCCTATTCCGATGGTACCTTTCCGGGGAAACATACCGAAAATCTTGGCGGGGTTCGTACAGGCTACTTCCACATACTTGTTCAGCGTGATTTTGCCTTTCCCGACGCCTTCGCTATATAATAATTCCATCCGGTTTTCGATAGCCGGGTGTCCATTTGGAATCTTCGAGAAATCATCCCTGCCCATCAGCTTCTGCTCCCACATGAATGGGCAGTGATCGGTCGCCACCACCTGTACAAGTCCCTGATTGATACCAGCCCAAAGGGCTTGCTGGTCTTTCTTCTCCCGCAACGGCGGACTCATCACCCATTTGGCTCCCTCGAAATCCTTCTCGTACAGAGACGCATCCAGAATCAGGTATTGAATACAGGTTTCGGCAAACACTTTCTGGTTCCGGCGAGTGGCATTCCGTACCCCATTCAACGCCCCTTCGCAGGTCATATGCACGATATAGCCGGGACAACCCGTGTAGTCGGCCAGGTCGGTAAAACGACAGCTCGCTTCGGCTTCCGTCACTTCGGGCTGGGATAAATAATGATAAAGCGGAGCTAATTTCCCTTCCGACCGATGTTTCGCAATCAGGTAGTCGATCATATCCCCATTGGTGGCATGAACGGTCACCATCCCGCCCTGCTTTTTCACCTCCTGCATCAGGCCGACCATCTGGCTGTCGTTAATCATCAACGCCCCTTTATAGGCCATAAAGGTTTTAAACGACGTAATTCCCTCGTTTTCAACCATATCCTTGATTTCCGCCTTCGAGTCCTCGTTGAAGTCGGTTACGGCCATGTGAAAACTATAATCCCCAACGGCCGTTCCACGAGCCCGAGAATTCCAGTCGGCAAGAGCGTCTTTCAGCGAATGGCCCTGTTTCTGCAATACAAAATCAATAACCGTTGTGGTGCCGCCAAAGAGTGCCGCGCGGGTTCCGGTTTCATAGGTATCGCTCGAGAACGTCCCCATGAACGGCATGGACAAATGCACATGCGGGTCGATACCGCCTGGAAACACGAGCTTGCCCGATGCATCGATTACGGCATCGGCCTGAATGGGTAAATTCTTTCCAATGGCCGAAATGGTTTCGCCCTCAATGTAAATATCCGCAACGTAATCCTCAGCCGCCGTAATAACCCGGCCGTTTTTAATGAGTATAGACATTGGCTAAACTCTCTTCAACAGGAAGAGATGAACTGCTTTAGGTTTCTAAAATACCGGCCTTTTCCCAGTTGATGAGGGACTGTACATGTAAAACGAAAAAAAGGCTATGGTATCGTACGATTTACTATAGGTGCTGGGGCTGCGCTACTTAACTCACAGTCAATTGGCGTTCCTGCACAGTATCCCGGCTTCGCATCAATCCCAGATACACACTACCACTCAGGAAAAAGCCTACAAACCAGGCATAATTATAAAGCTGTGAAATCCAGGCGGGTACACTATCAGCCGGGATAGCGTGAATGGTCGTCAGAAAGCCGGGAATATTGGGAATAATGCCAGCCAGCAAGGCAATGATAGCCGATGAATTGACTCCGTTTTTAAAACTATATATCCCGGTTGTGCTGTAAAGATCGTTCAAATCAAGCTTCTGTCTCCGCAGGAAAAAATAGTCGGCAATCATAATCCCGCCAACCGGCCCAAGCAGGCTCGAGTAGCCAACCAGCCAGGTAAAAATAAAGCCCGTTGGATCGGCAATGAGCTTCCAGGGAAAAATCAGAATACCAATAACACCCGTAATGTATCCACCCTTTCGAAAATCGATTTTAGAAGGAGCCAGATTCGCAAAGTCGTTAGCGGGGCTGACAATGTTGGCTGCAATATTGGTTGCCAGTGTGGAGACCGCTACCGAAATCATCGCCACACTGACCAGTAGTTTATTATCAAATTTTCCGGCCAGAATCAGGGGGTCCCAGATGGTGGTTCCGTAGATGATCGTCGTAGCCGAGGTAACGACTACCCCAATGAATGAGAACAAGGTCATAGAGGGCGGTAAGCCGATAGCCTGTCCTTTGATCTGCGCTTGCTGACTGGTGGCGTAGCGGGTAAAATCGGGAATATTCAGTGAGAGAGTCGCCCAGAAACCCACCATCCCGGTTAGAGCGGGAAAGAAAAAGGCGAAGAACGCCGATGAGTCTGCGAATTTAGATGATTGCTGTAGAATAGGCCCTAATCCATTCCCAGCCGAAATTGCCCACCAAAGGAGCGCCAGGGCAGCTACCGGCAGAAAAAAAGCCTTGAACAGGAGAAGCTTTTTGATGCTTTCCACGCCCAGATAAACAACATACATGTTCAGCAGCCAGAAGAGTAAAAAACAGATGGCGGGCCCGGTCTGTAACCCAAACGATGCCGGGAAGATGTCGGGTAATGTTTCCAGGGATGGAATCCAAAGCCGTAGCATCTGGTATACAGAAAACCCACCGAGCCAGGTCTGAATCCCAAACCAGCCACAGGCTACAATGGCCCGCAGCAAGGCCGGAATATTGGCTCCGCTGGTTCCAAAACTGGCCCGCGCCAATACAGGAAACGGAATACCGTATTTAGCCCCTGCATGACCGTTCAGAATCATTGGAACGAGTACAATAGTATTCCCCAAAAAAATGGTCAGAATAGCCTGCCACCAGTTCATGCCCCCTTCAATTAGTGAACTGGCCATCATATACGTAGGAATACACAGACTCATACTGATCCAGAGAGCCGCATAGTTCCAGGTATTCCAGGTCCGCTTCGATACGGGAATGGGAGCCAGATCTTCGCTATAGAGGGCCGACGATTCGTCTACGTGGGCTTCAGTTTGCTGCTGCATGAGGTTCGTGTTTGTGCGGAGCGGCCCATGTCGTTTGCAGTTTTATTGACCATAATACGTCATTCAGTACGGGCCGCTCCGCACAAACTACAAACTCTTTAACTTATTTTCAAGGTATCGAATACCAGTTTCTTAAACCGGGATTCATCAGCCTCTACACAAATGGTGGCGTTTGGGGCTTTTTTCCATACACCTAACTCATCGATAGCCAACGCACCCAGTGTCAGTTCGCCCCGTGTTTCCACATCCACAAAGCGTGATACAGACTGGGTTACCAATGTCGGATCAATAACGGCGGCTATGGTGATCGCGTCGGGATGATTGGAGCCATTCATTTTCTGGTGCTCTTTACAATACTTTCGACGAACGCGATTGATTTTCATAAAAAAATCGGAATACTTCGTTCCCAGCGTAGCCACCTGATCATAATCGTCGTCGGTGAAAACAGAGCTTTTTACGCTCACATCGAAGCCAACCGTCGTAATCGGAATACCCGACTGAAACACAATCCGGGCCGCTTCGGGGTCTACCCAGGCATTATAGGTCGCCCCCGGATTGATATTTCCGTAAAACTTGTAAAACCCTCCCATGAAATACAGCCCTTTCACCTTTTTGGCAATGGCCGGTTCTTTCAGCAGAGCCAGCGCGATGTTGGTCAACGGCCCGATGGCCACGATGGTCAGTTCGCCTGGATTGGCGTTAACAAGTCGAATGATGGCATCTACGGCGTGTTCTTTCTCGGGTTTTTGTTTAGGGTCCGGAAAAAACGAATCACTCATCCCATCACTCCCATGCACATACGTTGCTGTTCCATGCACCTCACGAGTCAGTGGCCGGGCCGAGCCCTGATACACCGGAATCTGCCCCGACTTTCCCGCTAGTTCAAGCGTGTAGAGTGCATTTTTTGTCTGCTGCTCAAAGCCAACGTTTCCTACAGCGATGGTAATAGCCTCAACAGCCAGCTTTGGCGAACTCACTGCCATTAATACGGCCAGCGCATCATCGGTAGCCGTATCCGTATCCAGTATGATTCGCTTTCTGGAGTCGACCGTTTTGGGTTTCGTCTTGGCAGACGCAAGCGTCATAGCAGGCAAAAATGTCGAGGCCGTACCGACCGAAAGGGCACCAATAAATTTGCGTCTTGACGTTAACATGCTTCTTTGGCTCTTTTTATTTACGAAATCTTACTTTCAGTTCACAGTTACAGCCTAAAATCCCGCAAATAAGATACCAAACCAACGATTTGTTCGTGACAGAGGGGCAAATTCGTTGGTATTTCTGACAGGTTCGAAAGTATCCATCCATTGGCCATTAATCTTGCTAACCCAACCAACAGAAACTCGCCATTTCTAATACATTTATAGTGAGTGATTAATACCGTTTACTCAACATATGCATCAGCAATCCGCAGAGCCTCACTGATAATGGACAGCCCTTCGTCGATCTGCTCTTTCGTTACACAAAGTGGTGGAGCCACGAATACATAACTCCAGCGCACGAACGTATACATACCCAACTCCTTGATTTTTGCCGCTACTTTGCCCATTACGGCCATATCCTCAGGTTTGGCGTTAAAGGGTGCCATTGCTGCTTTGGTGGCCCGATTTTTGACAATTTCAAAACACCCCAGTAAACCCGTCGTTCGGAAGTCGCCAATACAGGGATGCTTTTGTTTCATCAGTTCTGCCTGCTGGGCTACGTAACGCCCCATCTCAGCCGCATTCTCGATCAGGTTCTCATCTTCGTAAATTTTGATTGTTTCCAGCGCAGCCGCACAACCGACGGGGTGAGCATTATAGGTCATACCAGTTGCCAGTACGGTATCGTTGTACTTTGCCGCAATTTTATCGGTTATCATCAGGCAGCCAAAGGGTATATAACCACTCGTAATGCCCTTCGCCATGGTCACCATATCGGGCACAATGCCGTGATTTTCAAAACCAAACCACTTACCCGTCCGGCCAAATCCGCTCATTACCTCATCGATAATCAATAAAATGCCGTATTTATCGCAGATCTCGCGAACGGCCTTCAGATACCCGTCCGGATATTGCAAACAACCCGATGTCCCCGACTCACCTTCCAGAAGAATGGCGGCTATGTTACCTGGCCCTTCATACGCAATAATGCGTTCAAGTTGCTCCACCGAATCGGATAACATACTCGCTTCCTCGTGGTTCCAGCGGTAGCGATAGGGGATGTCGACGTGAACAAAATTAGGGGCCTGCTGTGCATCATCGGGAAGTTTTCGGGGGTCTCCTCCTACCGATAAGGCGCCATACGTGGCTCCGTGATAGGACTGGTATCGGCTGATGATTTTATGCCGCCCGGTATATGACCGGGCCATTTTCAGCGCGGCTTCGATAGACGTGGCTCCACAAAGGGTGAAATAGGCCTTATTGAGGTCTCCGGGGCAGATTTCGGCTAGTTTTTTACCCAGTTCACCCCGCACTTTTGTAACACAGTAGGGCGTAACATAGCTAACCTCCTGCATCTGACGAACTACCGCTTCGGTAATCCGCTGGTTACCGTGACCGATATTGACATTCATCAGGCCAGATGAGAAGTCGATATACCGTTTGTCGTCATAATCATACAGATACACCCCTTTTGCATACTTCACTGCGATGGGTGAAATCCCCTGCTGCTTGCTCCAGACAAAAACGGTAGAGTCGAAATTGTCCTGAAGAACTTCTTCTTTTTCAGTAAATGAAATGGTATCCAGCATAAAATGTACGGTTTACCTTATCAGCTTTTGGTTATCGTAAGTCTATTAACTCATCCAGTTTATACCCGCTTCAGGGTTCCATTTGGTGGTAGTTTTCTTCAACTTCGTCCAGAATTCGATGGAGCTTTTGCCCGTAATATCGCCAACTCCAAACCGACTCTCGTTCCAGCCACCAAATGAAAAAGGTTCACGCGGAACGGGCACGCCCACATTAACCCCCACCATACCCGCACTTGCCCGGTCCATGACGTAGCGGGCCATTCCACCATTTTGGGTAAACACTGCTGCCGCATTGCCATACGGGTTCGCATTTTCAATAGCCAGCGCATCGTCAACGGTTTTGGTCCGCATGATGCTGATGACCGGGCCAAAAATCTCCTCCTGTGCAATCGCCATATCGGGCCGAACATAGTCGATAACCGTCGGCCCAACGTAGGTCCCTGCTTCTTTACCGTCTACAGTCGGGTTGCGCCCGTCAACGAGTACTGTAGCCCCCTGCTCTTCCGCTTCGGTAATGTAGCGTTCGATTCGCTCTTTCGACGCCCGGTTGATAACGGCCCCCAGGTTTTTACCCGGTACTACTTTTCTGGCTTCCTCGCACAATTTTTCAATGATGTGATCGACGGGTCCAACGGCTACCATCGCCGAAGCAGCCATACAGCGTTGACCAGCACAGCCTGCCATCGATGCCGTAATATTTTGCGCTGTCATAGACGGTATGGCATCGGGCAGAACGATCAGGTGGTTTTTGGCACCACCCAGTGCCAGGCATCGTTTGAAGTTGCTCGTAGCCCGCTGGTACACCAATTTAGCAATCTTAGTCGACCCGACAAACGATACCGCTTCGATACCGGGATGGTCGCAAATGGCATTGACAACGTCGCTATCGCCGTGAATAATATTGAATACGCCCTTGGGCAAACCCGCTTCCTGTAATAATTCGGCCAGTCGTCCAACGCTTAGCGGTACTTTCTCCGACGGTTTGATAATCATGCAGTTACCAAGCGCAATAGCATTGGGTATGGTCCAGTTCGGCACCATACTCGGAAAGTTGAATGGTACGATGCTAGCCACTACCCCCACCGGCACCCGCTCGGTTCGGCACTCTACCCCACGGCTCACCTCCAGTACTTCCCCCGTTACGATCTGCGGTAACGAACAGGCAAACTCCGACAGTTCAGCCCCTTTTTCAATTTCGGCAACAGCCTCCTCGTAGGTTTTCCCGTTCTCTTCCTGCACGAGTAGCGCCAGCTCTTTCAAATTCTTCTCCAGCAGTGCCTTATAGCGAAAAAAGACCTGAACCCGTTCTTTCAGAGTAGTCCGGCTCCAGGCCGGAAAAGCCGCCTGTGCCGCCTGTACCGCCCTATCCAGATCCGTGGCGGTCGACAAAGGAACGGTCGATAAATGCGTACCATCTACGGGTGAAATTACATCCAGCGTCTGGTCGCTAGCCGCATCGACAAATGTTCCATTTATGTAATTCTGAACAGGCTTATACTTCATGGCTTTGTTGAGGTACTACATTTTTTGCAGAAATAGAGTATGCAAACTAAAAAATAGTTAGATACAAGTCAATTTTTAACAATATTTTTACAGACAAATAGTTTCTGACAGGATTCACAGGATGTACAGGATTTTTTGCGTAGATCTAATCAATATCCTCAAATCGGGGCTCAAGCGGATAAAATCTACGCACAGGCTTATTTGCATGAACACAATCCTGTACATCCTGTAAATCCTGTCGAAAAACAGCTATGGAAAAGAATAGTAGTGTACTGGACGATCTGGATTTCGCCATTCTTTCCTGCCTACAGAGAGATGGCCGAATGTCGTTTACCGAAATTGCGGAACACCTGAATGTATCGGTTGGAACGGCCCGAACGCGGCTGAATCGACTGCTCGAAGAAGGGGTCATTAGTATTGTTGGGCGGGTCGACCCCGATAAAGTTGGTTTTCGGGCGTATGCGCATATTGCCATATACGTGCGACCAGCAACGCGGAAAGAGCCAGTTGCTTTACAGATTGCCCAACTGCCTGAAGTTAGTTTTCTGGCCAGTACCTCAGGCGATTATGACCTGGAAGTGGATGTGATGTGCCCTACCAACCATGATCTGGTCGAGTTTATTAACGAAATTTCGAAGATTGAAGGGGTTTATCAAACCAAAACCACCCTGTATTTTAAGGTGTATAAATATGCTCAACCTGATCTGAATATTTTATCTGGTAAATCGTCAACCTGATCGTGTCATTAACATACGACCGCCAGTAACTGATGGTTTATCCTGGCAAATCGCGTATTTTGGGCATCCGTACCTCATAGCAAACGCTAACGATTGTCGCTGGTGAAAACATTTCTTTTTCTTTTTTGGGGATGGTTAGGCTTGATCGCTTCCGTAAAGGCGCAACACAACCTGCCTCCAGTATTCGAAATAAGCACAGATTCAGCTTTCTTCCGGCTCGATACAACTCATTTCCAGATCCTGGAGGATACACACGGGGCATTTACGTTAAAGCAAGTTCTAAACCACCCCTCTTTTCGATACGACAAATTTTACTCGCGCCATCGTCATGCGCATACGTATTGGATGCGCATGCGCCTTAAAAACGCTCTGCCTCACCCATTGCGCGTCTATTACTGTGATTTTAACAGCGACTATATCGATTTATACAGGCAGGACAGTACGGGCGAATGGCAACACCAGCAAACGGGTGATCTTGTTCCATTTAGCGAGCTCCCTGTCCATAATGGGAGCCCAGAACGGGCCAGACTTTTTTTTACCCTATCACCCGGTCAGGAAACCATCCTTTATGAGCGGGCTCACAATACCTTATGGCATCCTCCCCTTACCTATCTGTCGCCCCAGTTACAAACCGAACAGGGGCGTATGGAAGCCGTCTTTAAAAACATAGTGACCGAAAAAGGCTGGAAAAATTACCTCATTGAAGGGATTATTATCGGTATATTATTCCTGGCCTCCTGCTACAATGTATTCGTCTATTATTCAATCAAAGACAGAGTCTACCTCTATTTCGGCATTTGTCTGTTTTTCTTTGTGTTAGATCGAAATCATTACCGCCTTCAGTTAGCCTTTTTTGAAGAATATCCATACGAGGTCAAACTGATTGCCAATTTTTTCTTCATTATCTTTTTTATCTTTTTCATACAGTCAATTCGGAAGTTACTTCAGCCACCCTCATCCCTGGCCCGGCTGGACAAGATCATTTCGACTGCGCTGATCTTAACCGTAGTAGCTAATATCGTACAGATTATTGGCTATGGTACACCGATTATTCCGATGGACGAATGGGCCATACTGATCGAAGTACTGATCCGGTTCATCTACGGCCTCTGTATGTTCATGGCGTATAGCCGGATGAAGCAGGGTTTACTGGAAGCGCGGTATCTCCTGCTGGCCCTTACTCCACTTTTCCTGCTCTGGCTTTTCACACTGACAACCGCAATACTGGGTATGTACTTTAATGTAGACCTTCCCCGTATCATTTATCAAAATGTGGAATATGTAGAAAGTGCATGCTTCGCCTGGATGATTATCGTATTTACCGGGGCACTTATGAATCGGTATAAACTGATTCGACAACAGGTTATTCAGCAGGCCATCGAAAAAGAACAGCTCGAAAAAGAACAGGAAATTGAGCGTAATCGGCTGATTGCGGCACAGAACGAACGCCTGGAGCGCGAAGTAGAAGCCCGAACAGCAGCTTTAAGGCATTCGCTGGAAGAGCTAAAAACAACGCAGGATCAACTTATTCAGCAGGAGAAGCTGGCTTCTCTGGGGGAGTTGACGGCTGGCATTGCCCACGAAATCCAGAACCCGCTCAACTTCGTGAACAATTTTTCCGAAGTATCGACCGAACTGATTGAGGAACTGAAAGAAGGGCCCATCCAGCAACTGCCCGACTCCGAAAAAGCCTATGCGGAGGAAATTATGGGCGACTTAACCCAGAACCTGCAAAAAATTACGCACCACGGTAAACGGGCCGATTCCATCGTAAAAGGCATGCTGGCACACAGCCGAAGTAGTAGCGGGCAAAAGCAACCGACCAAGTTAAACGACCTGGTCGATGAATTTTTACGTATCGCTTACCATGGGCTACGGGCCAAAGACAAATCGTTTAACGTTGAGTTACAACTTGACCTTGATCCTTCGGTTGGTCTGGTCAATCTGGTGCCGCAGGATATGGGTCGGGTATTACTTAACCTATACAATAATGCCTTCTATGCAATCCAGTCCAAACAAAAACAAGCCGATCAGGACTACAAGCCAAGGGTACAGGTCAAAACAAGAAAAGATGAAGACTTTGTATTCATCTGTGTTCATGACAATGGAATAGGCATTCCCAACGAAATTCTTCACAAAATCTATCAGCCATTTTTTACCACAAAACCGACTGGTCAGGGCACTGGACTGGGGCTATCGTTGAGTTATGACATTATTACTAAAGGGCATAATGGCGAAATCCAGGTTCATACGCAGGCAGGAGAAGGCACAGAGTTCATCATTAAATTACCTAACTAGAATGCTGGTTTTCCAGGCCAGCCTCTGACAACATCATACATTCCGGTAAACGGGTAGGCTGTAAGTGCCAGCCTGAACATCTGAATTAAAAAATTCTTCATGCCTGTACGACGTGGTCGACTTCGTGTTTATGTGCATTATCTGGTGTCGTTTATACGATCCATGATCATCCTTCCCAGCTCATTTTGAGGCATTTCTTTGTCAGATTCCGAACGGAACAGGCACAGTTTATGTTATACATTTACAACCGAAATAGCCCGTTGGGCTGCCAATCCCCCGCTTTTGTTTCGTTACACTTAACTTGGCCATTTGTACAAGTCAGTGCTTTTGCGTCTATATTTGGGCCGGTCGGTCTGAAAAAGCAGCTCAAAACCGGAAACCGATCTGAGCGTTATATAGATGCTTTGCGACAAAACAAGCGCGGAAATCGCATCAACCTGAAAAACCGATATGTCGAAAAACTTAGTCATAGTGGAGTCGCCGGCGAAGGCGAAAACCATCGAAGGCTATCTGGGTAAGGATTTTTTGGTAAAGTCCAGCTTTGGCCACGTACGCGATCTGCCCAAAGATGGGCTGGCCGTCGATGTTGCCAATGGCTTTCAACCCTCGTATGAAATATCCCCCGATAAAAAGAAATTAGTCAGTGAACTCAAATCCCTGGCAAAGTCGGCGGAAGAAGTCTGGCTGGCCACTGACGATGACCGCGAAGGAGAAGCCATTTCGTGGCATTTGAAAGAAGCCCTGGGCCTGCGCGATAATACCAAACGCATTGTTTTTCGTGAAATCACCAAAAATGCGATTCTGAACGCGATTAAAACGCCCCGAACCATTGATGTCGATCTGGTCAATGCCCAGCAGGCCCGTCGTGTTCTGGACCGCTTAGTCGGTTATGAACTGTCGCCAGTGTTGTGGCGGAAAATTAAAGGCGGGAGCACAGGTTTGTCGGCAGGTCGGGTACAATCAGTCGCTTTGCGGCTAGTGGTCGAGCGCGAACGGGAGATTGACAAACACTCGACAAAATCGTCGTTTAAAGTCACGGCTCAGTTTATTGTCGATGGCTCTAAGGTGTTAAATGCCGAGTTACCCAAGAACTTCCAAACCTCCGCAGAAGCGCGTAAGTTTCTGGAAGCCTGCATAGGTGCTACGTTCACGATCAAGAATCTGGAGGTAAAACCAGCCAAAAAATCCCCCGCTCCGCCGTTTACAACCTCTACCTTACAGCAGGAAGCCTCGCGTAAACTCAGCTATTCGGTAGACCGCACCATGCGCCTGGCGCAAAACCTGTACGAAGCCGGTAAGATTTCGTACATGCGGACCGACTCGACCAATCTGTCGCAGGAGGCCATTGATAAGGCAAAAACCGAGATTGAAACCGAGTTTGGCCCTAAATACGTACAGACTCGTCAGTTTAAAACCAAAAATGAGTCGGCCCAGGAAGCCCACGAAGCCATCCGGCCAACCAATTTCAACGACCGGAATGCGGGTGCCGACCGCGATCAGAAACGACTGTACGAACTGATCTGGAAACGCGCTATTGCCTCCCAAATGGCCGACGCGCAACTTGAGCGGACCATCGTTACCATCGGCATTAAATTCGCTAATGGCACGCAACTTGAGCAGGATCTGAGTTTCGATGTGTTTGGCGAGGATTACGATCCAGCCAAACAGGTTAAATTCAATCCGCAGGCGCAGGCCCAAAATACAACCTTCCCCAGCGAACTCGTCGCCCAGGGTGAAGTCATTAAATTTGATGGGTTTTTACGCGTTTACCTCGAATCGAAAGACGACGAGGACGATGAAGAGGCTAAAGGGATGTTGCCACCGCTTACCATTGGTCAGGTGCTAAACCTCGGCCAGATGAAAGCCACGGAGAAATTTACCCGCCCTCAGCCTCGCTATGCCGAAGCATCGCTGGTAAAAAAGCTGGAAGAAATGGGCATCGGCCGCCCGTCGACGTACGCACCGACCATTTCGACCATCATCAATCGGGGCTATGTGATTAAACAGGACAAGCCCGGTCAGGAACGGAAGTATCAGGAATTCACCCTCCAGCAGAATCACATTACCGAAACCAGTGGTAAAGAAACCTTCGGCTCCGAGAAATCGAAGCTCTTCCCAACGAATACGGGGATTGTGGTGAATGATTTTCTGGTCGAATATTTCCCCGACATTGTTAATTACCAGTTTACAGCGACGGTTGAGAAAGAGTTTGACGAAATTGCTGATGGCAAGATCAACTGGCAGAAAATGCTGGAAGGTTTCTACGGCGATTTCCACAAAAATATCGAAGAAATTCAGGGATCGTCGGTTGGGTCATTTAAAACCGGAGCCCGCGAATTAGGTCTGGACCCGGCTTCAGGAAAACCCGTATCGGCCCGACTGGGTAAATATGGTGCTTACGTACAGATCGGGGAAGCCAGCGATGAAGATAAACCGCGGTTTGCGAATCTGCGCGATGGCCAACTCATTGAAACCATCACCTTGCAGGATGCCCTCGATTTGTTTGCCCTACCCCGCGAAGTCGGTTTCTTCGAAGACAAGGCTATGACCATTGGCATCGGTAAGTTCGGCCCCTACGTGAAGCACGACGATAAATACGTTTCCCTGACGAAGGAAGATGATCCGTATTCGATTGATGCTGAACGGGCTATTCAGCTCATTCAGCAAAAACGAGCCGAAGCTCTCGGCGAATCACTGGGCGATTACCTGGGCAAACCCGTTACCACCGGCAAAGGTCGCTTTGGTCCGTATGTAAAGTACGATGAGAAGTATATTTCGCTTCCCCGGAATGAGTCGATAGCTGGACTATCGCTTGAACGGGCCATTGAACTGATCGAAGCCAAACGCCAGCAGGAAGCCAATAAATACATCAAGGAGTTTGCCGAACGCCCGGAAATCAAAGTGGTGAACGGGCAATATGGGCCGTATCTGGCTGTTGGCAAGCGAAATGTCCGCATCCCGAAAGATGTTGACCCCGCAACCCTAACCCTTGAAGACTGCCTGGCACTGGCGGGTGACGACCCAGCCGCTACGAAAGCCCCGGCGAAAAAAGCCGCTGCCACGAAAGCGTCAGGTAAAGCGGCTGCCACAAAAAAACCGGCGGCAACCAAGAAAGTAGCCTCGAAGAAATAGAATTGAGAACAGTTCTTTACAAACAGCCTTCCCCGACCGGAAGGCTGTTTGTTTGATACACCATTGCGAAATCATCGCTATTTTGCAGAAAAACCATCGTTGTATCACGGAACGCATGAAACATTTCCTGCTTTTTTTTCTTGTACTGTCCACCACCGCTTTCGCCCAAACTGATAATCAATATAACCTGATTCCCTTTCCTGCCCGTTTTTCGGGACAAAATGGCCAGTTTACCCTGACTAATACCACCCGGATCGTGATCGCCCCAGCCACCGATGCCAGTGTTCGTAGCGTGGCACAAACCTTTGCCGGACAGGTCAAAGCAGCGAATGGAGTTTCACTAGCGGTAGCCCCGTTCAATCCGGCATTAGCCAAAGGAGCCAACATTTTCCTGACGTTAAATAAAAAGTTGAATCTGGGTGACGAAGGCTATAAACTGACGGTAACCACTGGCAAGGTACTGGCTGAAGCCGCAACTCCTAAAGGCCTTTTCTATGCCGCTCAAACCATGCGACAGCTGTTGCCAGCCGGTCAGGGTGCACTGTCGATGCCAGCCTGTGCCATCACCGACAAACCTCGCTTTGGGTACCGGGGCCTGATGCTCGACGTTGGCCGGAATTTTATGCCCGTGTCGTTCGTCAAGAAGTTTATTGACCTGATGGCGATGCACAAGCAGAATACGTTTCACTGGCACCTGACCGACGACCAGGGCTGGCGTATCGAAATCAAAAAATACCCCAAACTGACGCAGATTGGCAGCAAACGGGCCGAAACGGTCGTCGGTCAAAACTACCAGAATTACCCGCAACAGTTCGATGGGAAGCCCGTTGGTGGCTTTTATACCCAGGACGACATTCGGGATGTGGTCAAATACGCGCAAAGCCGTTTTGTAACGGTTGTTCCCGAAATCGAAATGCCTGGT
Source organism: Spirosoma sp. 48-14 (assembly GCF_001898575.1). GTDB lineage: Bacteria > Bacteroidota > Bacteroidia > Cytophagales > Spirosomataceae > Spirosoma. The sequence continues at coordinate 23,240 of NZ_MKUD01000072.1, read as the reverse complement.
CATGCTCAGGCGGCTCTGGCAGCCTACCCCGAACTGGGCTGCGACCCGGCCAAAGGGTATACAGTTCGTACGCAGTGGGGCATTTCGGAGGATGTGTATTGCCCATCGGAAAAAACCTTCACGTTTTTGCAGGACGTATTGACCGAGGTGATCGCCCTGTTTCCCAGTAAATACATCCATATCGGGGGTGACGAATGCCCGAAAACGGCCTGGAAAGCGAGCGCGTTTTGTCAGGAGTTAATCAGGAAGAATGGGCTTAAAGACGAGCACGAACTCCAGAGCTACTTTATCCGGCGCATCGAGAAGTTTCTGAATACAAAAGGCCGGTCGATTATTGGCTGGGACGAAATCCTGGAAGGGGGTCTGGCTCCTAATGCTACAGTGATGAGCTGGCGCGGTACAACGGGTGGTATTGAAGCGGCCAAACAAAAACATACTGTGGTCATGACGCCCACCAACACCTGCTACCTCGACTACTACCAGGGGAACCCCGCTACTGAACCGCTGGCTATTGGCGGCTATCTGCCACTGGATCAGGTCTATGCCTATGAACCCATGCCCACCGAACTATCGACCGATGAACAGAAGTATGTACTGGGCGTACAGGGGAATATCTGGACTGAAATGATGCCTACGCCCGACGTTGTTGAGTACATGACCTACCCACGCGCGATTGCCCTGGCCGAAATTGGCTGGATGCAGGCCGGACCGCACAACTTCGAGGATTTTGCTCAGCGGCTCAAAAACCACCTGCCTAAACTATCGGCTATTCCCGTCAACTACGCCAGGCGTCTGTTTGATATTTCGGCCAGTACGCAACCCAACGATCAGGGACAACTTCAGGTGAAACTAAACAAACTGGATTCGGACAGCCAGATTTTTTACACCATCAATGGCAAAGAACCGAATGAAAAAAGTACCGAATACATCGGCCCTTTTACCCTAACCAAAACCGCAACGGTCAAGGCCATGACTCCCACCGGAGGGCGCTTAACGCAAACATTTACGCTTCACAAAGGCAAGAATAAATCCTACAAGTACACAATAGCCCCCGATCCGACCGCCGACCCAGCCATGACCAAATTAACCGATGGTGTTCGGGGAGAAACGCCACGCGATAAGCGTCAATGGGTGAATTTCAATGACGACATGGAAGTGACACTGGATCTGGGCGATGTAACGAGCGTAACCAAAGTATCGCTCAACTTCCTGAAAATCATCCTCCAGCAGACCTTTCCACCTACGTCGGTCGATATTGCGCTATCCAAAGATGGCACGGAGTATAAAGAAGCGATCTCACAGCCCGTTAAGTATGAGCTAACTGGTCCCTGGGATATTTTGCCGGTCGTGGCCGATTTCAAAACGGCCCGCGCCCGCTACGTTCGCATTCGCGCTAAAAACGCAGGCGTTTGCCCACCCGACCATCCACGGGCGGGACAAAAAACGAAATTTGCAACGGATGAAATTGTGGTTGAATGAGCCATACCAGCTAAACGTATGAAAAAAATTGTTGTGCTCTCTGGTGCTGGTATAAGTGCTGAGAGCGGTATACCAACCTTCCGGGCTTCCGATGGCCTCTGGGAAAATCACCGGATTGAAGACGTAGCCACGCCCGAAGCCTGGCAACGCAATCCTGCACTGGTGCAGGATTTTTACAACCAGCGCCGAAAACAGGCCCTGTGCGTAGAACCGAATGCGGGACACTATGCTCTGGTAAAACTGGAGGAGCAATACGACGTAACGGTGATTACGCAGAACGTCGATAACCTCCACGAGAAAGCGGGGTCTTCGAAAGTCGTTCATTTGCACGGCGAGTTATTCAAATCGCGCTCAACCGTAGATGAATCATTGGTATATGACATTGAGGGTTGGGAAATAAAGGAGGGCGACCTCTGCGAAAAAGGTTCGCAACTTCGCCCACATATTGTTTGGTTTGGCGAGGCCGTACCGATGATGGATGTTGCCCTGGACATCACCTACGAGGCTGACCTATTCATTGTGGTTGGAACGTCGCTGAATGTGTATCCGGCGGCTGGCCTCGTCTATGCCGTTCGGGACGGCGTGCCCATCTACGTTGTAGACCCCAATATCCCCGATATGCACAAACGCGCCAACGTCACCTTCATCCCCGAACCCGCCACCATCGGCCTGACGCAATTAGCGGATGAATTACTGGCAAAAGCCTAACTCCCGCTCGCATTTTGTATTTTTCTTGATGATATTCATTGCGTCAATACAGAGCTATAAAGTTGTATTGACGCAATGATTACATCTTTTATTGCGTCTATTTACGAGTTGGGCGAACCATACAGCCAGTGCTTCCATTTCCAGCTTTCGTGCGACAGGCGGCACGTCTCGTAACAAGGCGGTTTTAGCTCGTTAATCGGCTCCGGTCGACACCAGAAACGCTCCGGTTAGGTCAGTTTGAAATCCCCATTTTCAACTCTCCAGCGACAGGAAGAACTTCTTGAAAAGGAAAACTTCACCCAAGATGAACGAGAAAGACAAAAAGAAAGCGCTCAAAAATCAGTTCAAACAACAAGAGTTGAATGCCTTTCGACAGTCGCTCCCGATATCCGTCGACTTGTTTGAACAACTTTTTGACTTCTTAGATGAACACCTTGACCAGGAGACAGGAGTGGATTTTAGTTTAACTCGGAAGTTCTGTGATGAAAATGACCTCAACTTTGCTACGTTGCAAGCGTGGCTTATTCAAAATGGCGCAGGTGACGACGCCGAGGTACTGTGGAATGTTGAAGAGCAATTTGAAAAGCTGTAATTTCAGCTCTTGTGCGACAGGGGGCACGTCCCGTAGGAAAGCGGGGCAGCCCAACCCAATGAGGGTGTAAAGGTTGGTAATGGTTTGTGTTCAGGAACGTAGCGTACTCATCCATCAACCCTCATGGTCGTTGGGTGGAGCCGAGCAGATAGCGCTTCAAAGTCTGGCTCGCGTGCGACAGGCGGTATGTCCCGTAACTGGGCGATTTAGCTCGTTGGTCAGCTTCCATCGACACGAGAAATGCCCCTGTTTGGGCCAGCAAAAAGCGTGTTTATGACGTAGTGTGCGACAAAGGAAACGCCCCAGTTAGGGTAGCCAAGAAAGCGCATTGGGCACGTAGCGTCTTACACGAGAAACGTTCTGGTAGGCCTAACTTTGTAACAAATTGTGATTAACAAAACTTGATAGAGGAATGAGTGGAATTTTGGGAAATGATTGGTTAGATTGGTTATTAAATATTGCTGTTGTGCTAGCAGTCGGTAGTTTCGTTTGGAGGTTTATACGTAGTAGATTAAGAATCGTTAAACAATTTGACATAAACCAAGGAAATCAATCGAAACTCATCCACTCGGTAACAGTAGAAAAAGAGCAGATGAATGATATTACTATTTCTCACAATGCGAATAGCTACGATTCAATAGGAAATGCGATTAATGAATATACCGAACTCCTCTTTGACAACATGGCCAAAGAGCACAGAGGGGAAGAACGTTCGCATGAGTTTTGGCTTGAGCTTACCAGAGGCCAAAAAGTATTTTGGACCTATCTCGTTTTTGAAGGTGAAGTCGATAACGGTGGGCTTTTTCAGTTTATGCATAATTCGCCTGAGCATCTTTACGCAGCAAGACAGATGATGGTTGAACTAAAGCAGGAAAGATTGCTTACCGATTACAATATATTTTTAAAAGAGGTAGAAGAAAAGCGAACGCAGTTAAGGTGGAATACATGGCGTTCAAATAACCCATTTTACAGTCAGCAAAAGCGGCTTCAAGCTTTCTCAGAAGGCTACAAAATTTTGAAAACTCCCGAAATTATCGAAGCCTATTTCTATGAGGATGATTTTAAAGGGCAATGGCGCAAAGCTATGTGTGACTATATAAAACGAAACGCTGATCAATACGCTGTGCTAGCATGATTCGCTCGGCGCCTGTCACCGTTCCGGCGACAGGGAGCACGTCCCGTGGGGAAAGTTGGGGCAGCCCAATGAGGGTGTAAAGGTTGACACTACGTTTGTTGTCTTGGGTGGTTTTTTCATCCATCAGCCCTCATGGTCATTGGGTGATAGTCCATAATTATAAAATTCTATGGTCAGTTTTCAGGCGACATTGGAGCGACTCATTAAGAAAGGTTGGAAAAATGTTTTTGACTTTCGGCTGACAGGTAAACCACCTCGGTCAAGAGAAATAATCGATTCTGCGCATGTACCATTAAGTGTAAAAACGCAAAAAAAGGAAAGCTTAGAGCTTCTATTTCTCAATGAGAAATATGTGAACGAAAATTATAATGATTTCATGAGCCGATATTCGGGTTTCGGTGAAGACTTATATAGTTTGCTAAGTGAACAGTTGCCAGAGGTTTTCAGGAAGCTAACTTTTTACAAGGGCATAGTTTATCAAACAGAAGATAGCTATGCTGTATTTATAGGCGAACCTGCATTTGGAATACAACTTGACCCGCTAATTGAAGTGATTGTTATTTGGACACATGATGACCATATTGAAATCGGTTATTGGTGGGAAGATCCCTGTGCTGAAGCATTACGATTTATAAAAGATGTTATACTTGGTAAATAGCTCCGCGTGGGGTAGTTCTCTGGTGACAGGAAGCACGTCCCGTAGGAAAGTTTGCAGCCCAACCAAACAGGGGTGTAAAGATTGACGCCATGTTCGTTGTCTGAAGTGGTTTCCTCATCCATCAACCCCTGTGGTCGTTATGTGCAAAAGCAAACCTCTCAATTCAAAACCGCTATACTCAATATAGATTTAAGATAAAGGAAGAAGCAGATAGTTAAGATAAATTTTACGTAGTAGTTAACGGAATACCCAACAAGGATTCCTTTTTTTCTGACTACATATATAAATCAGCAGGATTTTACGATGATGAAGTAATTGAAGTTTTAGTAAATCATTCATTTAACAAAATTAAAAAAATACTTCACTAAATTTGGTTTAATCTTGACAAAGATTGGTGGAATGATTGGCTTGACTTTGACATACACTGCGACAAATATTTTGAGGAAAGATATCCAAGAACTAGAATAAACTTAAGAGTGGAGACAGAGCACTGTCAAAAGCATGGAGTTTAGTAGAATTTCCAAAAGCTCTTGCGTTGACAGTAGAGAGTTACAATAACCCCCAAGTTTCTTATTTTCAAGTAGATGAAGAATTTATTGGAAATTGATTTGGTATTGAATTCATTATAGATAATGCTGATTCGATAATAAAGACACATGTTAACAATTCCTTGATAGTTTTAAAAGAGATAATTTTCAGGACAAACAATTATCTAATCGCAAATATTGACAAAGAATCAATAATAACTTTTTTCCATTTTCTGGAGTCAATTAAAACAGCATATAAACAGTATTTAATTTAATTTAATTTACTCAGTTTGTCGCTGATATGGGATTAGAAATTGATACAGAATTGAGAGAAACTTCAAGCTCAACAACACTATTTAAAATAATACCACACAATAAAGAGGAAGCACTAGCAAATATCAAAGAGGCATTATCCATTTATTTGCAAGCTCCTAGTATGGACGATTTCGAAATTCAAACAACTGAGTTTAAGGATATGGTTGTAACACAATGGCAAGCTAATATCTTTCATCTAAAATCACAACTTGCAATTTCAAAGACAATGTTACAAGCTAAAGATACTTTAATTGAAAACTTACAGTTGTCGAATTATCAATATCGCCAAATAATAGAGCATAACCTCCTGCAAAGCAGACAGAAAAAGACGAGGAACTAATAAAAGACATAGTGACAATAAAGAAATTTGATGGGAAAGGTTTTTCGGTAAACTTTCCAGAAATCGTGTCTTTAAATAAAAGCTTCTGCACACAACATTGGTATTGCCAATAGTGGGGCTGGATATCGAAGCAATCAGCAGCGGTAATTCTGCTGTGCTTTGGTTCGGGGCTCGACGAATAAAGCCCAACTTTAGTTCTTTATATTTAACTTTATTAAAAAGCCAGCAGCAGTTCCGGCGGACGGAATTCTATTTCCCCACCATCGGCAATACCTGCCCGTTAGTGGCAAGCATATCGTAACACCCTGAGAATTGTAAGTTTCAATTTGCTGACATTTGCTTTTCACCCCAACTTCTCATTTGACTAATAAACGGAATTAACTCTTTTCCTGTATCGGTAAGTGAATATTCAACCTTCGGTGGAACTTCCAAATAAACTTTTCTAACAATTAGTTCATCGGCTTCCAATTCTTTTAGCGTTTGAGTAAGCATTTTTGGTGTTATACCTACCACTGCTCTTTTTAATTCCCCATATCTCAAAAAACCATCTCTCAATACCCATAAAATTCGGCCTTTATACTTTCCACCTATTCGTTGGAAAGCATAATCAACTGCACAATGTGCCTTTTTAATTTTATTCTTCATTCATTCTTAAGTTTAAATCATTGATAATCAACAATAGTACCTTTTTAGTATGTAAGATACTTTATTGTACATACTTGCTGTAAAGATAATAAGGAATTTTCTTTGTATAAAATTTCACTTACAATAAATCAAAAGAAACAATGAATGCATCAATTAAAAAATTCCTGCATTTTCCAATAACAAAAATTATCGTAGGCATTGCAGTCCCTTTTTCTCTATTCGTAGTAATTCAAAACTTTGTATTAAAACCTTTTTTTTACAGCATTATTTCAGAAAAAAGTATTGCTGACCCGATTATTATTTTTATTTCTTCAATACTATTATTAGTTAGCTATTACTATTTATTCCGGTTATATGATAAAAGAAAAATTACCGAACTATCTCTGAACTATTTACCTAAAGAAATGTTTGGAGGTTTTATTTTTGGTTTTTCGACAATCTCATTATCTATTTTCATTTTATACTTATTAGGCCACTATCAGGCTTTTAGTATTACAACTACTCACTACTCAGCAAGAATGTTTACTGTATTGCTATTTGCTGCGATAGTTGAAGACTTATTTCACAGGGGATTAATCCTAAGAGTATTGGAAAATTGGTTAGGTACCAACATAGCCATTGTCATTGCAATGTTGGTAGAATTACAGCACGTTTCCAATCCCGTTTCCAGCTTACTTAGTCTTCCTTTATATTTGATTTGGGGGTTTACTATGGCAATAATGTTTATCTATACCAAAAGAATTTGGCTACCTTATTTCTTCCATATTGGTTGGAATTTTTCTCAGCCTTTTTATGGTTCCAATCTCACAGGGGCAAATGATTTTGGCAGTATCATTCAATCAAAATTTACGGGACCAGAACTATTAACAGGGGGTGCATTTGGAATTGAGGGATCAATTTTTACACCAACTTTTTTATTGCTTATTGGAATAATACTTTATTATCGGGTAAAAAGAGAGGGTAAAATTGTGAAAAGCAAACTATTTAAAAGATGAATTCGAAATATGCGTTTTCAAATCTTAGCAACTATTTTTCACCAGGGATTATAGGTGAAGTAAATGACCAATATAGTAAAGTCGTAAAAATAAAGGGGCAAGAAGTCCCTTGGCATATTCACGAAAACGAAGATGAATTGTTCTACGTTGTAAAAGGGACACTTCTAATGGAAATTGAAAATCAGCCTGACCTGATATTGAAAAAAGGCAACTTGTATATAAAAGACCAATTCTGTTAAAGCAATATGAATCGATTCATCTAGTCAAAAAATACCAGTCACCAACATGGAATTTACAATAGTTGGGCGGGCGGAATAAACCTCAACATTTGTAATCCTAATCAGCTTCAGTTCAGGCAGAAGGATTTCTATTGAGCACTAGCGTATTATCATCATCTTTTGTAATTTTATCGGGCTTTGATTACGGGCCGCCGGAATTCTAACCCTAACCATCGCAAATACCTCGACGTTAGATGCCCTATATAACCCGCCGTAAATAAAAAAATGTTCAGGCATAAAGGGAAAAGCAGAAGTTTGAGACAGAATTTAGGCATTGCCTCTATTCTTTCCTTTGTGGCTGGTATTGTCAATGTAGTTGGTTTTCTGGCCGTTCAGAAATTGACCACCAATGTGACAGGGCATTTTGCGCTTATGGTAGAAGAAGCTTTAAAAATAAATCTACACCAATCCTTCTATTATTTTCTCTATATATTTTTCTTCTTTTTAGGCTCTTTCTGTTCAAACCTGATTATCCAGATCACTGAGAAGTTGATGGATAAATATATTTTTATTATTCCCGTCTTATCCGAAACGGTTATACTGACAAGTATTGCGTTGCTGAGTTTTGACTATATCCTCGCCAATCCAAACCTGATTGCCTGCTCGATGCTGTTTGCCATGGGGCTTCAAAATTCATTAGTTACCACTATTTCAAGCTCGGCCGTACGAACGACTCATTTAACAGGATTATTTACGGACTTAGGGATAGAAGTTTCTCAGCTCTTTTTCTTTAGAGCAAAGGGCCAACAGGCCAAATTAAAGGCGGCCATCAAATTAAAATTAACCATCATAACCGCTTTTTTTCTTGGCGGCATTTTGGCGGGACTATTGTATTCAGAATTCAAAATGAAGACCCTGCTCATCGGTTCATTCACCTTGCTCGTCGGCTTAATTATCGACTATATTAACGTACAAATCAGGCTAAAAAAACTAAAACAGAAAAGCATGGATCCTTCCAGAAACTTTAGCCAGATTGATTAAAATCGCATCAGC
>NZ_MKUD01000072.1:0-14560 GCF_001898575.1 Spirosoma sp. 48-14 | reverse complement strand
CCGCCGATGCGGTTCAATGACCGTCTACTTAATAAACAACCACTTATTATACAAAGCCTTTTGAGCGGGTGTTTGGCTAGTGAGTGGCTCCAGACGGTAGCTAACCAGTGGATTTTGCGATAGGGTAATAGGGATTTCACGCAGAAAGCCCGCCCGGTTTACGAGCACCTTGATCGTTTCGCCTACCCGACGGCCACTAATATGCCGGAGCAGGTCATCCCCTACCCGAACGCTATCAATCGAAATGACTTCATCGCCCACATTCAATCCGCCCGTGTACGCAGCCGACCCACGACGAACACTCGTAATGGTCGATTTGCCATTGGCCGGGCTAACCCCTGCGCCCAGAAAACCATCCTGAGTTTTCGAGGCTACATTTACTAATTGCATGCCTACAGGCTCAAAATAGGCGTTGTAGTTGATCGGATCAGCTGTATTGACAGCCGTCGTAAAGAAATCGTCGAGTTTGCGACCTGCCATCTGTTCAGCCGCCTGCCGGAATTCAGCATCCGTAAAGCCGCGTTTCTGCTTTTTGTAGTACTCATTGTACAGAAACCGCATCAGGTCGTCCATGCTACGTTCGCCGTTGCTCCCGGCCAGGATCGCCAGATTCAGGAGTGTTCCCAACACGCTGCCTTTGCTGTAATACGAAATGGTCGTATTAGCGGAGTTTTCGTTGGGCCGATACCCTTTAATCCATGCATCCCAGCTCGACTCGGCCACCGACTGCACCCGTACACCCGGCTGATTTTCAATCACGGTTATGTCGTTTGCCACAATAGTCAGGTAGGCTTCTGGCGTATGAAAGCCCGCCCGACGCAGAATATTATCTTCATAAAATGACGTACAACCCTCTGATAACCAGAGCATGTGCGTGTAATTTTCGTTCTCGTAGTCGAACGGTCCCAGCGCGATTGGGCGGATGCGTTTTACGTTCCAGAGGTGAAAATATTCGTGAGCTACCAGCGTCATGAATCCTTTATAGTTCGATTCGGTCGCGTAAGCATTCCGGGTGGTTTCGAGCGTAGTTGAGTTAAGGTGTTCAAGCCCACCTCCTCCCGGCGGAATGTGATGCACAATAAAGGTGTAATGCGTACAGGGATGTTCACCCACCACCGTAGCAGCCGCTTCACAGACCCGCTTGTAATCGGCAGCAAGTCGTTTTTCGTCATACTCAACATCGCCAAACATCGCTACGGTATGCGGAATGCCCGAAGCTGTGAACGTAAATGTTTTCTGGTTGCCAATTTCAATCGGCGAATCGACCAGCCGATCAAAGTCCGGGGCTTCAAACGTGAATTTTTCGCCCGAAACAGGTTCTAGCCCCGTCGAGACCATTGTCCAGGTTTTGTAGGGCTGAACAACCACCCGAAGCGGAATCGTTTTCAGCGCGTCGTGGTACATGAACATCCCGGCCGGGGTCACATACCCATGATCGGCATCGACAAAATTGGTTCGTACGGTAAGCTCGTTGGCATATACCCGGTAGCGAATAGTCAGGTTGTCTTCGCCCGTGTATACCCGCCAGGAATTTTTACGGATTTTTTCACTTGGGACAGCCTTTCCTCCCGCCGAAACGGTAAAGGCTTCCACATTTTTGGCGTATTCCCGAATCAGATACGAACCCGGTGTCCAGACCGGCATTTTGATGTCGATATAGCCGTTTTTCTTCGCATTGGTCGCAGCCGCTACATTCTTCAACTGCATTTCAACATCGAAATAGTGTGTTTGTGGTTCGGGCATCGAGAGCACGTAAGTAACACTTGGCGTTACGGCAGGCGGAGTTTCATCGGATACTAAAGTCGTCGCTGTTGATGATCGTGGGGTAAAAAATGTCCAGATAGTAAGTAAATACAGAAGCCGGGCGTTTTTTTTCATACGGAAAGAGAGATACCTTCGTTTTTTGTCCAGAATAGACCTGATATTTGTCAATTTATCAGCGAAACTACGACTCAATTCAGATAATAAATAGTTTCCAGATTATTGTTTCAAGTACAATGTTTCAAGTTGCTGGCGTAAAATCGTTTGATACATACGTCATCTGGCGCTTGAAATCTGAACTTTACTTTTCATTTATGCCCTACACAAGCTCCCAAATCAGTCACCGTTTGCTTTACCTACTGATCTTTGGGGTATTTTTGACACGTACCGTATCGGCACAGCGAACCCAAAGCTATGCAGAGCCAGATTACCACTATCGGAATGGGCTGGAGCTTTTCGAAAAAGCCAACTATGCTGCCTCCCGTTACGAATTCCGCCAATACCTGGAACCTCGACGGGGCGACGGATCTCAAACCCTGCTCAACACGGGCGACCAAAACGCGGTCGAAGCCGAATATTACGTTGCCCTGACCAGTTTGTATATCGACGAGCCAGGGGCTGAGTTGCTGGTGGATCGGTTCGTTAAAAATCATAGCGAACACCCCAAAGCCGGGCAGCTCTATGGCGATCTGGGTACGTACTACTTCAATCGGCAGGATTACGCTAAAGCCATCGATTTTCTGGAAAAAGCGGTAGCTCAGGGCGGAAGCAATACCCAACAAACAACGTATAAATACCAGCTAGCCCTCTCCTACTACAATACGCAGGATTTACAGCATGCATTGCCCTTGCTGAACGAGGTGAAGCTCGACCCCAGCTTTGCCAATGCACCAGCCGCTTCCTACTATGCCGGGGTCATTAATTTCCGGAATCGGAACTACAACGAAGCCGTTTCTGACTTCCGTCGGATCGAAAAAAATCCGACCTATCAGAACGAGGTGCCGAACTGGATTGCCCAATCCCTTTATAAACAACGCCGGTACGACGATCTGCTGGCCTACACCGAACCTCTGCTCAAACGATCCAACAATTCGCTGCTTAGTGAAGTGGCTCTGTTTACTGCTGAAGTATTTTACCAGCAAAATCAGTTTGCCCGCGCTATTCCGTACTACAAACAGTATATCAGTGCTGTAGGGGCCAAAGCACCGGCTGCGGTTAAGTTCCGGTATGGCCAATCCTTATTTCGGACGGGAGCTTATGCCGATGCCATTACGCAGTTGAAACCCCTGGCGGGTGGTAAAGACACCACCGCGCAATACGCAGCTTATACCCTCGGTGTGAGCTACTTACAGACGCAGAACCCAACCTACGCGCTAAATGCCTTCGATCAGGCTGGGCGACTGTCGTTCAATAAGGATATTCAGGAAGAAGCCCGGTTTACGCACGCCAAACTGCAACTGGATCAGAACAATGGAGCCGATGCGGTTAAAGAACTGACGGCATTCCTGAAGCAATATCCCGGCAGTAAGTTTGAGAATGAAGCCAATGAACTGACCGGAGAGGCTTACTCAGCATCGAACAATTACCCGGCCGCCATCGCCTATATTGAAAGCCTGAAACGTCGAACACCGAAAATCAACGCCACCTACCAGCGACTAACCTATAACCAGGGCGTCAATGATTTTAACGCTGAACGATATCCTCAGGCCGTTGCGAATCTGGATAAGTCGCTCAAATACCCAGTCGACAATGAGTTGCAACAGGCTGCCCAGTTCTGGAAAGCCGAATCGTATTCGGCTGGTAAACAATATGATACAGCTATTCCCCTGTATGCCAGTATCGCCAAATCGGGTTCGGGAGCGTATGCAACCAAAAGCCTGTATGGGCTGGGCTATGCGTATTACAACAAAAAAGACTACACCCGTGCCCTCCCCTATTTCCGGGATTTTGTGAGTCGCGGAAGCGATGCCGACAACCGGGAACAGGTTCAGGATGCTACCATCCGGCTAGCCGATAGCTATTTTGCGGGTAAGCAATACGAGAGTGCCATGCGCTATTACGACCAGGCCATTGCACAAAATGCACCCGACAAAGACTATGCAGCCTATCAGAAAGCGGTCATCCTGAGTTATGTGGGTCGCGATGCCGAAGCCAAAGCGCAATTCGACCAGGTACAACGTCAATTCCCAAACTCGCGCTTTGTCGATGAATCGCTACTGCAAAAAGCCAACGTCGATTTCGAACGGGGAGCTTATCAGGTTGCTATTCAGGGCTATACCAAACTCATACAGGATAAGCCCAACAGTTCGCTTATCCCAGCCGCTTTATTAAAACGGGCCATCGCCTATGGCAATATCCAGCAATACGACCCCGCCATTGCCGACTACAAACGTATTCTGGATAATTATGGCAATTCGGAACAGGCGCAAAGTGCCCTGCTAGGCATTCAGAATACATTAAATGATGCTGGTCGGCCGGAAGAGTTCTCGCAGGTACTGGGTCAGTACAAAAAAGGGAACCCGGGCAGTAGCGACGTAGAGCGGGTACAGTTCGAAAATGCCAAGGATATTTATGCCAGTGGGAAATACCCGCAGGCCATTCAGTCGTTGCTGTCGTTTATGCAGGAGTATCCAGCCAGCCCAAACACCAACGAAGCCCGGTACTACCTGGCCGAATCGTACCGGCAAACGGATGATGCAGGGAACGCACTTCGGTATTACAACCTGATCATCAACGACAACCGTTCGGATTATCTGGTTCGGGCAGCTACCCGAGCAGCCGATCTGGAGTCAAAACAGAAAAATTACCCTCGTGCCATTCGGAATTACCAGATTATCATGGCCAGAGCCAATGGGAAAGCTGAGCAGGTTGCCGCTCAGTTGGGTATGATGGATACCTACTTCGTTTACCCAAAACTTGATTCGGCGGCTATCCTGGCCCGCGAGGTTCTGACGGCGGGTAACGTCGTTCCCGGCGCTCAAAATCGGGCACAGCTGATGCTGGGTAAAGTAGCTTTCGGCAAAGGTGACTACAAAACGGCACAGTCTGATTTTGAGAAAACCATCGCTCTAGCCAAGGACGTTAATGGAGCTGAAGCCCAATATTACCTCGGCGCTATCCTGAACAAGCAGAAAAAATACAAAGAGTCGACAACGACTCTTCTGAAATTTAACGAGCAGTTTGGCGATTTCGAATACTGGAAAGGCAAAGCGTTCATCCTGGTTTCCGACAATAATGTTGCCCTCGACGAAGTTGCCCAGGCCAAAGCCGTTCTGAATTCGATCATCGAAAACTCATCCGATCAAGCCATCATTACCGAAGCGAAACAAAAACTGGCCGCTCTGGAAAAATAAAGAGTGAAAAAGCGAAAGAGTGAACGAGCGAACTCATCCGATAGGTTTTCGCTTCAGCCCTCCACTCTTTCGCTCGTTCACTCTTTCGCTCTTTCACTATTATGCAAATACGAAACATACTTCTTCTAACCTGCCTTTCAACAACGCTTTTTGCTCAGCAGCCAAAGCCAACCCGCCCGACCAAAGAAGGCGAAGTCGATAGTCAGGAAATTACGGTCGAGAAGAGCCGTAAAATTGAACTGCCTCCTGCCAATCGGGTTTTCAACAAGATCCCCTCCGTAAAACCTTCGGCCGAACAGCGGAGACTAACCTATGAATTTGAGGATCGAAAACTAACTGTTGGTGATCCTCGCATCAACCCAACAATACTGCCTCCGGCTACAGGCCAGGCCGACGATACACCAGCCTACAGCAACTACGTTAAATTGGGGGCCGGAAATTACAGCTCGTTTCTGGGCGAAGGGTTTGTAGGCATCAATAACCTGTCGAATCTGGCACTGGAAGGCTCTGTTCGGCATTTATCATCCGGGTTGGGGCCGGTGGATGGTAAGAATTCGTCGCAGAGTGATACACGCGTACGGGTAACGGGTAAGTACCTCGCCGATGCTTTCAAGCTCCAGGCCGACCTTGGTTTCGACCGGAATGCGTACAATTTTTACGGATATAGTCGCGAATACGCCACCCAATCCAGCTTCAACCCCGATCAGATCAAGCAGCGACTGAATACGATCAACTTTAAGCTGGGTATTGAAAACGCAAATTCGGATAACGCCATCGACTATTCGCTCCGAACAGGCATTACCTCGTTACGAGACCGCTTCAATGCATCCGAAACCGACTGGGGAACCAATCTGAATGCTTCGCTCGGCATCTCCGACAATGTTTTCGCCCTGGTGTCTGCCGATGCTTACCTAACCCAGCGGTCGGATGGTAATATTGTGGACAATCGAAATCTGTTCCGGGTGAAGCCTACTTTTAAATACACCTCCCCGCTGTTTACGCTGACAGTTGGCGTCAATGCGGTCAACCAGACCGATCAGCGACAGAATATCAACGACACCCGCGCCTTCCCTGTGGCCAATATTGACGTCACTCCTGTTGGAAACATCCATATTTTTGGGGGTGTCGACGGTGATATTAACCGAAACACGCTGCGTTCGTTACTAGCTGAGAATAAGTGGCTTGCTCCACAAGTTCTATTGGCTAACACTGTTAAGTCGCTGGATATTTACGGAGGATCGAAGGGTACATTGGGAGGTGGTTTTTCGTACGAAGGTAAAGTGTCGTATGCCCGTTACCGGAACTTCTCAACGTTTAACAACACGGCCCCCGACACGACCAAATTCTTTGTGCTTTATGATGGCGGCATTACCAATGTGCTTACCATTTCGGGGCAATTGGGCTACACGCTGAAAGACAAGTTCCGGTCTACCCTGAAAGCAGACTTTTTTAACTATGGACTGGATCGACTCGAAGCAGCCTGGGGCCGTCCGCGCACTACGGCTACCTGGACGAACTCGTATATTCTGAATAAAAAATTATTCGTTACGGCCGATTTGTACTTTTATGAGGGCATCCAGAATAAGAATATGGTGTCGGGGGTTGCCTACACCCTAAAACCGATTTATGATGCCAACCTGAAAATTGACTATTTCCTAGGGAAGCAGGTAGCAGCATTCGTTGCATTAAATAACATCTTCGGTCAGAATTACCAGCGGTATTTGTATTATCAAACACAAGGGCTTAACTTTCTCGGAGGAATTAGCTATTCATTCTAATCTGACCACCAACCGACAACTATGGCTTCCGTCAACGACTATCTTAAAAAGTTGCTGTATCAGTACGATTGCGTAGTTGTCCCCGAGTTAGGGGCTTTTCTGACCCACTATCAACCAGCTAGTTTTACGGAGGCCTCCGGCTTGTATTTGCCCCCCCGCAAACGGGTAGCGTTCAACGAGGCCCTTCGTCTGGACGATGGTATTCTGGCCAATTACATCATGCTGCATGAGCCCGTCACGCGCGAAGGTGCCCAGCGGCATATCAGCTCATTTGTCAATGAGCTCCGTCAGCAGGTCGAAACCACAGGTCGGTTCGAATTGGAAGGTATCGGTACGTTCACCTATAACGACGAGGGCCGCTTGCAGTTTGGCCCCAGTCTACGACATAACTTTTTTGGTGAATCCTATGGACTGAGCCCGGTATCAGTGCAGTCCGTCGCCAAACAGTCCCTGCAAGAATCCTCTATCGAAGCTGTTCCCGTCACAACCGCACTTGGTCCTGTAAAAGTCCAGGAAGACGTAACGCTAACCCCGTATCGTCCTTCCCGTCCTTACTGGCGTGTTGCGGCTATCGCTTTATTGGTAGGATCGCTGGGAGCGTTTAGTTACTTTTCCGTTTTGGAACCAGGACAACCGTTCCAGAGTAGCCTTGATCCGGCTAATTTATTTCGGTTTACGACCTGGCTAATGGATCGGCCAGCCAAAACGACAGAGGCAGTTCCTAAAGCTACTTCCGTCAAGAAACCAGCGCCTGCTCCCGTAGCACATGCTCAAATTGAACAAACAGCTTCGGTTAAGCCGGCTCCTGTAGAACCGACTCCCGTTTCGGTAAACGAGGTGACCACAAAACCAGAGCCAGCGCGTTCTTCTGATAATAAGGAGAAGCTAAGTGTAGCTACCGTTACGAAGGTCGAAGCCGTTGCAAAACCAGAAGTTGCCATAGCAACTGTAAAGCCGCAGCCTACAGGACCTCACTTTACGGTCATCGCTGGTGTTTTTCTGAGCAAGCAAAATGCTCTTCGCTTACGTCGTCAATTGCGCAAAGCAGGATATACAGATGCGTTTATCATTATGCCGGAAACTGGCGAAAAGGAACGCTATAAAGTGGCTGCCGCCGGTTCGGCCATCCGTTCAGAAGCCGTTGCGAAGATGGCCGCTATCGACTCACTAGCCGGAACCGAATCCTGGATTTTAAAGAATTAATACGCTTTTTTATAGTTCAAAAGATTAGCCAGTCCTTCCAGGGCTGGCTAATCTTTTACCCTAATTTAACTGACAATCAACCTATTTAGCCCAAACCAAATTATGACAACGTACTTCATGCAGGCGCTCAATGAAATAAAGCGCTTTTTAAACGATATACTTACTGGCCGAATTAAAGCGGATATTTCCTAACAGCCAGTCCATTTGCCCTATCATAAACTAAATCTGGCTATTGCCGATTCAAAAATTGCAACTTTGGTAATGCCCTTTACAAACTCTTCAATCTTGTTTTAACAACTCACGTTATACGAATAGACTATAAATTAATGCCTTACTCTATTGTTTCGATCTAAATAAATAATTAATCCCTATATGGGTTTGGTCAGCCCCACCCTGAAAATAGTTTGATTTTATATATTGAAAGTTGTATCCGAGATCCAGCCTTAAACCAGCAACCAGGCCGACACTTAACCCAAGAGTGAACGATAGGGATTGCTCCATTTCGGTACTCCGTCGTCCGAGTTGATAAGCCGATTCGGTATACGGAGAAAGTCGACCTGAGATAAATTGATAGCGAATGAGAGGACCTGCCGAGAGGACATTTTTATGTAGAACAGGTTCAGCCAATTCTGTAGTATACGAGCTAGTTAGACCAAGCAATAACCCATTGACGATATAATAACCTGCTGCGAGTTGTGTCGTATTCCTGGTCCCTAACAAGGGGCTAGGCCCGTGACCTACCTTTAAACCGAGTTGCCAGTCACCTTTAGCGAATAGCGGTTTGACTGGTCTCTTTTCCTGGGCGAACGTAGGCTGTATCTGAGCACACAAGAGAGAGCCAATTAAACAGATGTAAAACAGGATTTTCATAAGGAGTAAAGAGTTGTTTTTTTGCCTAACGGTACATTTCGAATTCCAGTATTTTGCTAACCGAATACTCAATATATTCCTGTTTAAAAAGGGCTGAGGCTGTAGCAAATTATCTGCCCTTCTACTTCGTTAGCGTAGCTGTCGTCACGGTAAATTTCAAATAGATTTTTGCCACAAAATGGGCAATATCTGATATTCATCATAGGCAAATCCATGTTGAATATGCCATCAGCATTTTTGCCAGCCTAGCTGAATTTGAACGAGAAATCATTCGAGAGCGTACAAAAGCAGGCTTGGCATCTGCTCGACGCCGAGGTAAAAAACTTGGAAGAAAAGAGGGACTGTCTGAAGAAGCCGAGCGTACTGCACTCGCTGCTGAAAGTCTTTATAGAGAAAATAAGTATTCGGTGCAAGAGATTGCCAAAAGACTAAGCATTTCCAAAACGACGTTGTACAAATACTTAAAGCATCGAGGCATTGAAATAGGTTAATAATGGCTATCCAAAAAAAGCTGCCTCAAAAATGAGACAGCTTTTTTTTGGATAGCAAAAAAATTATTTTACCAAACCAGTCCTAGATTTGATAAACGAAAACTCATTGCTTGCGGATTCACATCGAACTCTTTAGCCAGCAATTGAATTATATCATCTTTCTTAAAATCAAATTTGGTGTTGTTAAGGTAATTCATAACCAACTTTTCAGGCATTAATAGTGCAGCAGCAAAAGCATTAGCTTCTCTTTCTTGTAGATGTTCACCTGTTGATGATTTTGAATCCCTATATAAAATGGTAAAATACTGTGTAGGGGTATCAACGAATACTCCTGAGCGTTGATGCTGAAGTATGAAATGCCCCAATTCATGGGCAATCGTAAATCTACGTCTTTGATCGTTGTTATTATTATTCTTGTTGACCCCAATCGTTGCCTTGTCTCCTTCAAGTATTAATACTCCAGTAACATCTTCGCCAAAATCATAGGGGCTGATATTAACACCCTTTTTAGCCGCGATTAAATTAACATCAACGGGGGTTCTATAGCAACCAGTCTCCATTAGAACTTGCGTTGCCAATTCTTCTATCTGCTTTTGTCGTTTGCGATTCATGACGTTTCATTTATTTTATGCATGAACTGACTTACAATTTCTTTATAATCGCTATTCTCAACAGCTCTATTAACTTGGTCAGGATTTGACTTTTTATTTAAAATTAGTTCTTCATCTTTTGGCAATAATGCTACGACAGTCGTTCGTAAACATTCTGCTATCTGCCACAATAGATGTAAAGAGGGATGTTGACGTCCCTGTTCAATGTTGACGACTGAGGTTCGGCTTAAATGCAGTTTACTGGCCAATGCCGTCTGGTTTAGCCCAACTTCCGTACGTCTCTTCTTTATATTACTCCCAACTATTTCGTATAGGAGAGCCTGCTGTGTTTGATTCATTCCGTGAAAGTACTGAATAAAACCAATATGTCAAGTCATACTTGACAACTTTTTTTTCTCCAACTCTTTTGACATTCAATTTGTTTATTTAAATTTGCAATTATGTCAATTTTAACAAACATTAAAATGAGCAAAAACATTCACATCACCCCAAGAGAAAAAGGTTGGGCAGTTAAAATCGAGGGTAATCAAAAAGCCTCAAAGGTGCTGCCTACTCAACAGGAAGCAATTGAGGCTGGCCGTCAAAAAGCCAAAGACAACCATTCTGAGCTACTTATACATAGCAAGGATGGTAAGATTAATAGACGGGATTCGTTTGGGAACGACAACTTCCCACCACGTGGTTGAACATTGGGCATGCTGAGTGAACACTTTTGTTACTCAGCATTTTTTTTCCATAAGAGCTAAAAAAAATGAAACATCTTATTATTACCCTAATTTTTATTCTGTACGCTCTTGCGCCAGTAAGAGGTCAGCAACAAAATTCACCTGTTACCTTAGAGAGTCGTTTAATCAAGCTTGAGCAGGATAACAAATTGTTAAAAGATAGCTTAACAAGCTTAAGTTTAAAACATACAAAGCTGTCAAGTAAAATTAGCCCCTACGAGCCATATTTTGAAAATTTTAAATCCATTCTTTTGGCCTTTGGAGCAGCTACACTATTCGTTATTCTTTCTGCAATTTTTACCTACTACTTTAAAATAGACAAAAAGATCCAAGAAGCGGTAAATGAAAAAATAACTACAATATTTACTGATCGTAGAGCAGATTTTATTGCCTTATTAAAAGAGTATGACCATGAGCAGAGGGTAAAAAAAGCTCACAACATCGTCATGCTATCACATGCGAGCGGAAATGATAATTATCATTTTGATCTCTTTAAAAAGCATGGTTTTGCAGTATCAGCTCTTACTAATCTAGAGCAGCTTAGTGAAGCGACATTTACGCAAAATGATTGCATAATCATTAACAATGAAGGAGCCCATTGGCTTCCCGAGGAAGTAGAGGCTTTTATTGAAGCACATCCGAATTTGTGCTTTTATATAGGCAAAGGTCAAATACGGACTACAAGTAATGCTTCAACTCGATTTGCTGCAGCTAATATCCGCACTCAAGTTGTAGGCAATTTCATTAACCTACTTAAATACCATTCACAGACCAATCAAAACTAATTCACGCCATGTCTAGAAAATCTAGTTTTAATGAATTTCTTGCCAACATCCGATTAACCAAATCACAAAGAGATGACCTGATCATGGGTCATAAAACTCTAACTAGGCGGTTAAATAATGATGAGGAGCTTTCTTCCGTAATTGTTAGTACCTTTTTACAAGGGAGTTACAGACGAGCAACAGCCGTCAAGCCAAAAAATAACAAACGGGCTGATGTTGATATTATAGTAGTCACTACGCTTAACAAGGATGAGTTAACTCCAGAAGAGGCAATTAATAAGTTTGAACCCTTTGTTAAGAAATACTATGATGGCAAGTATAAAATCAATGGGCGTTCGATTGGCATAAAACTGTCCTATGTTGATCTGGATATAGTTATAACGTCTGCACCCTCTGAAGCTGCCCAGAAAGAACTTAGGGCTGAAAGTGTAACGACTGAATTCTCTTTAGAAGACCTTAATAACGACTGGAGGCTCGTTAATAGTTGGGCAGAGCCAAATCACCGAAGTTATTGGTCTTCTCTATTCGAACAATCCGTACGAAATGCTGTAGAATGGAAATCTGAACCATTATGGATTCCAGACCGTGATGCAAAATGTTGGGTTCAAACAAACCCTTTGGAGCAAATCCGCTGGACAAGAGATAAAAACAAAAATACGAATACCCATTTTATAAATGTCGTCAAAGCAATTAAGTGGTGGCGAACATCCAAACTTACTGATCTAAAATATCCTAAAGGATACCCAATCGAACATATGGTTGGCGATTGCTGTCCAGACAATATTACATCTGTTGAAGAAGGTATTGTTAAAACACTTGAAGGTATTGTTACTATATATTCAATTGATCGCATTTTAGAGAGAACCCCTATCTTATGGGATCGAGGAGTTGATGATCATAACGTATGGAAACGAGTAGATCCAGAAGATTTTGTAGCATTTTATGACTATGTAAAGGATGCAGCAAAAACCGCACGCAAGGCTTTTGATTCTGTTAAAGAAACGGATTGGCATGATAACTGGCGGAAGCTTTTCGGATCTGAATTTCCGCCCGTATCCGAAGAACAAGCTCGAGCTGAAAGCCTTGCTGATAAATCCAACGCATTAAGATCTGGCCAAGCAAAGGTAGGTCAGAATGTAAATATAGTTTTTGGAGGTTCTGGTGTATCTGTACCAAAAGAACGTAATCACTACGATGATAAAAGCCTCCTATAATGAAGGTTATTCGAAGTTCGAACAATTTGTACAGATCGAATTAATCAAAGAAAAGTTTCCCCACTGTCGAATCCAAAGGAGTGGGGAAACTATAATTGTAGATTTCAAGATCTCCGACCCAGACCTGTCATCTGTTTACAGGGTATGTATCTTTTTCAAATCGCAGCGTGAACATAAGGTATTTGTTATAAGTCCAGGCATTACCCCTTCGATAGCAATTCATATGTATAGGGATCAAAGTTTATGCCTATACTACCCTCCTGATATTTCTCCCTTTCGTAGATTATGGATTGCGTTAGATTTAATACCATTGACTGTTTCATGGGTTTTTCTCTACGAGCGTTGGCTCATAAATGGACATATTTGGGAAGGAGCAGAATCTCCCGAGCACTGGTGGCTGATGAAAAAATATGAGGCTAATCAATAAGTCCATATTCTTATTTAATTTTCAATTCATTGATAACCCCATCGGCTAATATTCAAAAAACTGGAAACTTGTGTATCTTATCATCATCCGCCAAGCGAACGCCTAAATCCCGTAGGTATTCAATCGTTTGTTTAATGTTCGAATGCCGAGCCTGCTGGCGAACCAGTTCAATATCTTTGGTAGCCGTCCAAAGCGCGATCGCGCCGGTGTGCTTCCAGGAATACATATCGTGACCGCTATCCTCGAGTTTCATTTTCTCCAGTACTTTGACATGCCGCCGATAAAAGAATTTCGGCCCCACCATCACTGGTCCCGGCGTACCAGATTGAGAAAAGACGAAGTAATGCCCTGGAAAGTCACGGATCTTTTGCTGCTGGATGAGCTGCTCTAGAGGTAATGGTATATCAACGTAATCGCCTTCGTTGGTTTTATCGTTATCACCCGACACGTAAATCACTTTTGTCCGCACGTCACGCACCCGGAGCCGGCGCAGCTCCTCATGGGGACGCATCAGCGTATAGTACATCCAGCGGCAGAAGGTTAGTAAATTATCCAGTCCTAATTTCTCGCAGGCCTCACGGTACTGCTTTGGCTGAGGAAGCGAATACGACTGGTGTTTGTTCTGCACAAAGGGAAGCATCCTCACGTCCTCATCTTCAAAGGGATTACCCTGTTTTTTGAGCTTTTTGGAGCGGTCGAGCTTGGCAAAATAATTAAAGAACGTGCCGCAGGCCCCTTTGATATTATTACGGGTGCGGTTAGACACCCCATCGACGGTGATCAGCTCGTTTAAGAATTCATTCACGTCGGCTACTTCCAGCTTGTCCAGTACCAGATTGCCCCGCCGGTGGCGTTCCAGATACCCCAGCAGTTTCATCACGCCCGTCCGGTAGGACTTAAACGTATTAGCGGCTAAGGCCTTTTTACAAAATGCGATGTAGATATGAGCCGCTTTGGCAATGGGTAGCGAAGGAGTGATTTCAATATCGGCTCCGGGCTTAGGCGTCACCCTGAGTTCAGGAAGGCCCTGTGGCCGAGTGCCGACCCAGACCTTTCAGGCCATTTCCTTTAGGGCTTTGATGATCCACTCGGCCTTGGCCAGCCGGATCTCGACCGTTGGCCCGGTGATAGTCACCCGTTTGCGAACGATCTTATTATCATCGTACTACCAGACCCCGTAAACGACGGCCCACTGTCTGGACAAATCATTGTCGGTGGGTTTGGACAGCCTGGGCTCTTTCCAGGGAAATTCACCCAGCTCAAAATCGCCAATCTTGGTTTTGTCCAATTCGTTTTGCCACGATTTTGGATCAAGGACAATACTTGTGGAGCAACTTGGATT
>NZ_MKUD01000071.1 GCF_001898575.1 Spirosoma sp. 48-14 | reverse complement strand
GGGAGTGGAGAAATAAGCTGTTTGACCCCATCACCTATAAAGTAACTCGCAGATTGTGTCCTGTCTTCGGTTGTTGCTAAAAACTCATAGGCTAAACCATCTTGAGGGATAGTCACTACAATATCGTAAGTTTCAGAAACTGCAATGATTAATCTATCCACTTCTACAGGCTCAACATCATTTCCATCATTCGCTACTACTGTAATTTTCCCTCCAGCATATCTTAGCCAGAAATACGAAGACGCCCCGCCATTGGAAACGCGTAATCTGACTTTGTCACCTGCTTTTAGCTTTTTACCACCAATTGTTTTCAAATCGGTGCTATGGCTACCATTTATTAGGATTTTATCATAGTAAACATCACTGACATCCATCGCCAGCATCCGTTTCCACTCATTTTTTACCTTTACGCCTAATTTTCCCTCCTTAATAGCTTCAACGTACGATTGCGTAGCACCTTTCTTAATGGCCGCCCAATCATTTGCATTGTGTAGCATACGGTTGATGTTATCCGGGTTAAGATTTGTCCACTCACTTAATATAATCGGGACGGTCGGCAAATCGTCAATTCCTTTTCTAAAGGTTTTATCGTCGCCTCTTTTTTTCATGATAAAACTACCGTACATGCCTATCTGCTCCTGCAAGCCTGAGTGCGAATGATACCAGTGCGTGCCATGCTGGATAATCGGAAAACGGTAGGTGTAGGTTGTACCCGGTGCGATGGGCTTTTGCGTAAGCCAGGGCACACCGTCTTCTTTATTGGGCAGGAACACACCATGCCAGTGCAGTGATGTGCTTTCTTTCAATTGGTTGTGCACCACTATTTCGGCAGTGTCGCCCTCGGTAAAGGTAAGGGTGGGCATGGGGATTTGCCCGTTTACGGCAATCGCCCTTTTTTGCTTACCTGCATAGTTGACAAGTGTATCTTTTACATACAGCTCGTAACGCACTACTTTCTGTGCGAATAATGTTTGTGTGCAAAGAAATATCAATATTGTTTGCAATATTCTTATCGGTATCTGATTATATTTATTCATTATTTTTAAATTTATTTAATGCTATCTTCCATTTTTCCAAACCATTCTAACAACACCTGTCTATCATCATTTGATAAAACTGCATTACGATGAATTAGTGTATATGACGACAATGGCATTTCCCCGTCCTTAACTTGCCCGGCCATAGCCCTGAATTTATTTCGCTGCCTGCGGGCAGAGTATTCGCCAAAGTCACTAAAGTTGAGTTCCTCTTTGCCATTTTTGATATGTTCTGCCATATACCATGCTCCGGGTTGGATACGGCTGTACCACGGATAGCGGGTGTTGTTGCTATGACAGTCGTAACAGGATTGAACAAGGATAGCCTTTACGTTTTGGGGTACGGTGTACACCCTTTCGATATGGGTGGCTGGCACTTCAACCGCCTGGTTCCGTAAGGGCTGAAAGAACTGTA
>NZ_MKUD01000070.1:238946-253894 GCF_001898575.1 Spirosoma sp. 48-14 | reverse complement strand
GTTGAACATGTACTGAGAGAACATCTTGTCCTGCTGAGCCCGCACGGGGCGGCTGCTGATGCCCAGCATCAGCAGCACAACTCCCGCGGCCCATAGTTTAGTTGCAAACTGGTTTGCCATCCGAATTAGCGGTTAATAGTCATGTATCGAACAAACTTGCGGCCATCGCTCAGATTCACTACGTAGTAGTAAGTGCCATCAGGCACCCCGTTGGAGTCGGCCGAGCTGAGCACGATACCCGTGTTCGGCTTGCCATCCCAATCGTTTTTGTAATCCTCGTTTTTGTAGACCAGATTACCCCAGCGATTGTAAACTTCCAGGCTAACCGTCAGTCCATTGGCGCCCCGGATCACGAACAGATCATTAATTCCATCGCCGTTTGGAGAGAAGCCTTGCGGGATGAAAATCTCCTGATAAGTCGGCAGCAAAGTCAGCGGAGTAGCTTCGCGCTCATTCGGATCAGTCGGATCGCCATTGCCGTTGAGGTCAGGATTCAACCCACTCGTCGATATATCGCTTACCGTACCTGTCTTCGACTGAGCTGTCGCATAAGCCGTGTTCAGGAAGGTTGTGGTCGAGCCATCGGCGATGACGTTGATCACCATCCGAATTGTATCGACTTTACCCACCGCCAGCGAACTGGTGCTGTCGCCCAGCACGATGACCGGATCCGACACCCCGTTGTAGTTCGGGTTGAGCTTGAGGGCACTACCCGTCGAGGTGATGAACGGCGCTTTCACCAGGCTGAAGATTGATCCTGTCTGGGTGTTGAACACCTTCGAGAGCGTATCAGAGATCGTCACATTTGTCAATGGATCAGGTCCGTAGGCTTTCACCACGATCTGATAGGTGACGTTGTAGCTACCATCCGACTGACGAACCGTATCGGCTACGGCCATGGCCAGACCAATGTGCGAATCCGTAGCACGACCGTTCAGCACAATTGGTGTTGGCTGGCTGTTGTTACGAGGATCCAGGTCATTGTCTGGGTCATTGTTCGTACCGGCAGTCGATGCATCATCCACCAGCTCATCAGACGGCGTTTTAGCCGATGCCAGCGCTGTGTTGTAGAAGGTCAGCGAGTCTGGATTAACACCCGACACATCGACCCGTACCGTGAAGGTCAGCGTTGCTTTGGCACCCACTGCCAACGTACTAGCGGTATCGACCAGCATCTTGGTAATCAAGCCCTGGCCTGTGTACAGCGTGTCGACCGTTACAGTTCCTGTGCTGGCCACATGAATCCGGTTGCTCACAATCAGTGCTCCTTTACCGAAAGCTGTCGAGAGGTTATCCTCTACCTGTACATTCTTCAGCGGCTCGGTTCCCATGTTGGTCAGCGTGATGGTATATGGAATGTCGTATACCCCATTCTGTACCAGCGTTGGTGTACCCACCTCTTTGGCTACCCCAAGTAAGCCCTTGGGCAGATCGAAGCGAACCGTGGTTAAAGCAGAGCCCTGCGGTGCCGGATCGAATCCATTGTTGGAAATATCCTTCACGGTCTGCGACGAATCTGGTGTCGTACCGCTTACTGTAGCACTGGAGTAGAATGGACCGTTGTTACCATTGGTTTTCACATTCACCACAAACACTACCGTATCCTGAGCACCAGCGGCCAGTTTGCTGGCATTAGTCAGCAGATCGGACTGCGACGAACCGTCGAAACCTGTGTTAGCAACCAAGGTGCTACCTGCTCCCACTACGGGGCCACCAACTACGCTATACGACGCTGGCGAGATAAATACCTTGTTCAGGCTATCGGTCAGGCTCAAGCCTTTCAGTTCGACATCTCCGAAGTTCTTAATCGTTGCCTTGTAGGTCACGTTGTACGAACTATCGGGTTGCTGCTCAACTTTAACAACAGCCAGGGCCAGACCGATGCTTGGTCCCTGTGGCTGGCCAGTTCCCAGCGTGAAGCTGGTGACCACCGCGTTGTTGGTTGGATCGCCATCGTTATCTGGGTCAGCCACACCGCCATCGGTCGACATATCCGTCACGGTTCCCTTACTGCTGGTGGCCGATGAGCCAGCCAGGTTGTAGAACGCTTTCGTCGTGTCGCCCGCTACGCGTTTCACCGTAACGTCCAGTACCATAATCTGCGATTTACCCGGCAGGATGTAGCTGGCAGAATCCAGCAGGTTTGTATGGCTACCGCTTCCGGTAAATTGTGAATTAACCTTCAGCGTTGAAGCCGCATCCGATAGCGTTACACTAGCCGATACCGTATTCGGACGGAAAGCGTAGGCCAGATCATCATTTACCTGAACACTGCGCAGGGTATCCTCACCGAAGTTGGTCACTACAAATTTGTAGGCCACCTTCACAAGAGAATCACCAATCGCCTGCGGTTTACCCAGCACCGACTTCGCCAGACCGATTACGCTGGCTTTGTGGGCCGAGGTATCTTTCACCGTTACGCTCGATTTGTTGTTAGCCAGGTTGGTTTCCTTATTGTCGAGATAAACAATCTCGGCCGTATTGACAACCTCCTGATTTTTCACGGTCAGACGAGCGTTAAACACGATCTGCGTAGAAGCTCCTGTTTTCAGGCTATCGATGTGTTTCGTTACAACACCGTTGGAGACCGTGAAGCTGCTACTTGGGGTCGGTATTAGTTCCAGCCCTTTAGGCAGTACATCGCGCACATCTACATTGTAAGCCGTGTGTGGGCCTGCGTTGCTAACCGTGATGGTATAGGTTACAGGAGCACCGTTCTGTACAAATGCTGTACTTGCCAGTTTGGCAATGCTCACATCCGTATTCAACGTATCTGCGGCACAGTTGAAGACTTTCACGACCACTTTTGATGGTTTGCTGACACATCCCTGCGCGGTCCGTTCAACTACCCAATAGGTTCCCTCACAAACTGAATCCGGACGGATCACAATATTCGAGGTCGAGCATTCGCAGATCCGATACGTATAGGTGCTGCCAGCTGTTGTTGTCGACAGAGCCTTGGTCAGATCCACAATTTTCGATGGACACTCGTTACGCAGGTTGTGTACCAGCGGGGGAAGTACCGGCTCAGCGACATTCACCTTAACAGGCTCTGAACTTACCGAGCTACAACCCGAACCATCGACCAGTTGCACACTGTAGGTTCCGCTATGCTTCACAATGATCGTCTCACTCGTAGCACCATTGCTCCATTTGTAGCCTGTATAACCCGCAGGGGCTTTCAGGGTTACCGAGTCGCCATAGCACAGATTCTGAGCACCGACTACCGTTACAACAGGTACGTCCTTAACACCATTGATCGTCAAATCCATAGCGTCCGTTGCCACTGGGCAATTCGGATTCGTAGGTGTTACAGTCAACGTCAGCGTTACTTTGCCCGTCTGCAAATCAGCAGCACTAGCTGTATAAACGGCGTTCAATGCATAGGGGTTATCGAAGGTACCTGTACCACTGGTGGTCCAGTGGGCGGTTTTACCTGAACCGCCCATGGTTCCACTCAGTTGATAGGTTTTCGCTGCACACACACTCGCATCGGCGCCAGCACTGGCCGTTGCCGGATTCACACCATCACAAGGCGTTGGCTCACTACAGGTAGTCACCTGCACATGAATCGCTACCGGCAGACTTACGCAACCGTTCGTCGTTTTCTCAATCACATAGTAGACGCCCGTACCTACGTGCGCTGGATCAGCGACTTTGGTACTCAACGTAGCATCCGTATAGTATTCGAACACACCACCTGTTGTGGCTGGGTTACTGGTTACGCCTTTCGACAGATCAGCCGTAGTAATCGGACAGGTATTGGTCAGATCCGAAACGGTTGGTACTGGTACTTTTGGCAGTACATTCACACCCACTGTGTTCGACGCATCACTCTTACAGTAGGTCGAGTTGCAGCATTGTGCCGAGAACGTTGTCGAGCTAGCAGGCGAAACAACCAGTGTATTACCTACCTGATTATTGGACCAGGTTACGTAGCTATCTGGCGAACAACCCTGAGCGACCAGCGTTACCGAAGCGCCGAAGCAGACCGTAGCATTGCTGCCACCACCCAGTATCGAGATCGTTGGTGCCGATGGCTTACCTACCTGGATCGTCGTTGCTGCCGACCACTCACCTTCACAGCTACCCACTTTACACTTCACGCGGAAGGTAACATCCTGGGTTGGGGTTACAGTCAGGATCGAGCCCGTCGTTTGCTGTGCGTCGGACCACTGGTAGTTACCATCTGGGCAACCTGTAGCCGTCAGCGATACGGTTTCACCCACACATAGGGCCGACTTGTTGCTCACAATGATCGGGATAGGTGGTGTACCTAAGCTGATGTGTACCGTTGCCGATGGCTTGCTGGCACAATGATCAACTTCACAGATAGCCGTCAGCCAGGTTTCAGCATAGACACTTGTCGTATACACAGCGCCTTCTTTGCCGTCTGACCATTTCACGGTACCATTTTCACAACCCGTTGCGGTGATCGAAACGGGTCCACCCGAGCATACGGTGAGCGAAGTAGCCGATAGCGTTGGCGCATCGATGACGCATACTTTTATAGCAGCACCCGTTGCATCCAGGCTGGCACACTTGCTACCAATCAATTGTTGTACGTCGGCAATGGTCGAGAGATTCTGTTTCACCTGCGACAGATCGAGGTAGCTTGCATCACCCGAGTTTGCGTTGTATACCAATGTATGGATCGTGTAGTGGGCATTCGAAGCCTCTACCGTAAACTGTGGTGCAGCTCCTGTTTGCTGAACAACACCGTCTTTGGCCAACAGATAGACTACTGAGTAGCCCGTTGGTTGTATCAGACCACCATTTGTAGTGGCTGCAACTACAGCCGTTGTACTGGTGCTGGCACAAACCTTGTCATTCACAGGCGTCAGGCTTCCCGCTTTAACCACGCAATCGCCAGGATTGATGATGACGGGGTTCGATGGATCGCTCAGACATGCATGGTACTGACACTGTGCGTAGTAGGTCTGTGTACCGTTGGGTATCACGACAATCGACGTGCCTTTGTTATTGCCATTCACATCGTTGGCCGACCAGATCACCGTACCTGTGCAGCCCGAAGCGGTCAGGGTTACCGAACCACCCGGTGTTACACTCGTTGTCGATGCGACGATGGTCGGTGCTGTTACTGGAATTACCGTAATCGTGTAAGGTTGGGTCGTGGTGCTCTGACACACGCCATCCTGACAGTATACCGTATAGCCCGTAGTAACGGTTGGCGAAACGATAATGCTCGTTGTTGTTTCACCTGTGCTCCAGTGTGGTGTACCCTGGCAGTTTTTCACCGAGAGTTTCACCTCTTCACCTGGGCAGATCGTATCGGCACTACACAGGCAACGAACAATCGACGGTGTCGGTGTTGGGGTTACCTGAACGTTTACCACATTCGACTTGCCAGAACCGCAGGCAGAGCCGCTTGCTGGTATACACAGTGCGTAGAACTCGTGGTTCGACGGAGTCACCGACACGGACACAACAGCGCCTGTCTGGCCATCCGACCATTTCACCGTTCCGTTGCAGCCCGTAGCCGTCAGCGATACTAACCCACCACTACAGATTGCGGTTGTCGATGCTACAATCGTTGGTGCAGGTGCTGGCGAGGTATTCACCGATATACGAACCGAGTTAGAAGCACTGCTCTCGCAGGAACCAATCTTACAGGTTGCGTAGTACGACTTGCTCTCGGTCGGATAGATCGTGATGACCGATCCTGTTTTATCCACGCCGTGCCAAACCACTGTACCTGTGCAACCTATGGCTGTCAGCGAAACAGGTTCGCCACTGCAAACACTCGTGCTGCTGATCCGTACGATTGGCGCTTGTGGGTTAACTACAGCCACCGATACCGTATTTGAAGGATTGCTCAGGCAAGTGCGGTATTTACACTGTGCGTAGTAGCTGATGTTAGCCGTTGGATGTACGGTAATGCTAGCACCCGTATCCCCATTCGACCACAGTACTGTACCGTTGCAGTCAGCAGCCGTCAGTGTGATCGCACCACCTGCACAGACCGTATCGGCACTGGCCGTAATCGTTGGGATTACTGGAGCCACCACCTGAATCGTGTATGTTGGCGACGACTTGCTGGTGCAGCTACCGCTCTGGCAGTATACCCAGTAGGTATTGCTACCCAGTGCTGGCGTTACAACGATGCTCGATGTAGTAGCCGTTGTGCTGTTCCAGTGCGGTGTACCGATACAGTTCTCAACCGTTAAGGTTACCGTTTCACCCGGACATACAACCGACGTGCTGCATACAATCGTTGGCTGTGGCTGCTCGGCGTTCATGTTGATCGTGATAACAGCCGGGTTGCTTAGGCAGCTACCCTGACGGCACTGTGCCGTGTAAGTCGTTTTGCTGTAAGGCGTTACAACAATCGAGTTACCTGTCTGTGCTTTATCCGACCATTCGATGATACCACCCTGACAACCCGATGCAGTCAGCGTTACCGATGTACCTGGGCAAACGTTTTCGGCACTAGCGACAATTACTGGTGTCTGAGGCTCAACCACGGTGACCGTGACTGGTGCCGACGCCTGACTTACACACTGGCCAATTACGCAGCTAGCTGTATAGGTAGTCGTAACCGTTGGAGCCGCAAAGATTGTAACACCTGTGCTTCCGTTCGACCATTTGACCGTACCGTTTTCGCAACCTTTCGCACTGAGCGTTGTCGTACTGCCTTTGCAGATCTGGTTGATAGCACAGATAAGCGTTGGCGGTGCCACGTTGCAATCGATAATTGGCGTTACCGTTCTCGATGTATCGTTCAGCGCATGGTTTGGATCGTTGTTCGAGCCACTGATGATGGCCGTATTTTTCAATGAACCACCTGCATTGATTGTTGCTTCAATCAACAGTTCTCGGCTCGAGCCCGGAGTCAGCGAACCAATGGTCCAGATACCCGTTGCAGGGTTATACTGGTTGACTGGTGTCGAACTCACGTAGGTCAATGTTGCAGGTAACAGATCGGTTACTTTTACATCGGTACCCGTAATCGGCCCATTGTTAGAGGCTGTGATCGAGTAGGTAATTTTCTGACCTACCGAGAACGGACCAGCCGTCACCACATCTTTCACTACTGCCAGATCGGCCAGGCACTGACCTACTGTAATCGTCAGCGACGAACGTGTGCTGCTTACGCAACCTTCCGAGCTTACGGCTTCCGCATAGTAGACTGCATCGCCCGCTTTGGCAGGTGTCACCGTCAGTTTACCTCCGCTTACAGTCGTTCCGATCAGCGTTCCATTCTGGTCATACCAATTTATTTTACCGTTCGGTGCGAAACCAACCAACTTAGTGCTACTGCCCTGGCAAACGAGCGTGTCATCGCAGGCTACACCCAGCGGAGCATCAGGCCGTTTGTTGATTTTCACCAGTACAGCATACGTGGCTGGGGCACAGGTACCCACACCATCTGGATCATTTGTCGTAACCGTTAGCAGGACATTACCAGCAGCGACATCGGCAGGCGACGGCGTGTAGGTCGTTGTCAGGCTGCCGGGTGCACTGAATGAACCACCAATTGTTGTTGCCGACCAGGTTACGCTGGTTGCTGAACCACCAAGGATCGCTCTCAGCGAGATTGGGTCACCTTCACAAACCGAAGCCAGGGCAACTGCCGTTACGCTTGCTGGGTTCTGACAGCTACAATCAACGATTTCAACATTCAACACCGTCGGGCTGCTGTAGCAGTTATTCTGCTTGGCAAATAGATAGTATTTACCTGCGCCTACAGCCGTAAGGTTCGTTACTCGTGTCTCAGCCGACCGTTCGAGACTGGTGTACCATTCATAAGTGAGACCATTCGTGTGGTTCTCAACATGAACCTGTGTCAGATCAACCGTCGATTGAGGGCAGGTATTTTTCATAACACCCAGGCAAATCGGCACTGGCACCGTTGTCACCTGAACAACCACTGGCTTACGAGCACTTACGCAACCATCTGTAGTGAAGGCTTCAGCATAGTAAACCGTCGTCGTTGTTGGGTTCACGGTCAGCGACGCTCCATTCGAGGTTGTAGCGAAGGCCACGCCATCGTAAGGCGTCAGGTACCACCGTATCTGAGCATTTGTCACCGACGAAGTAGCCGTCAATGAAGCAACATCACCATTACAGATCGACAGATCGTTCGAAGCGATCAGACTGAAGTTGACTGGGCAGGTGTAGTAACCAGCATCGAGGTTACCATTAAATTCGCCTGGTGCCAGTGTTACTGACCGCGTTTTGCCCGTGATGGCATCCGCATCACTGTCCTTCGCATCATTGCCACCCTGTTGAGCCAAGGTTGCCGTATAGCCCGAAGGAGCTGTGAAGCCTACTGCATAACTAGTGCTGCTACCTGGTGTTAAGCCGGTGAAGCTATAGAAGCCAGAGGCATTAGTTACCGTCGTTGCCGAAGCAACACCGTTGGTATACAGTATGACGGTTACCCCGGCAATACCCGGTTCGCCTTCGTCCTGAATGCCATTCTTGTTGGTATCATTCCAGACAAAGTCGCCCAACCCAGCACTTGGGATATAGAAGCCTGCATCCAGGGTTGAATTAAACTCACCCGGTGCCAGCGTCACTGACTCGGTCCGGCCTGTGATCAGGTCCGCGTTCGAATCCTTCGTACGATCGGTGCCACTGTAGGGTACCGAAGCCGTATAGCCCGATGGTGCTGTGAAGCCCACTACATAGCTGGTGCTGCTGCCCGGTGTTAAGCCCGTGAAGCTATAGAAGCCCGACGAATTGGTCACCGTAGTGGCCGAGGCTACACCATTTGTGTAAAGTATAACCGTCACACCCTGAATACCCGGCTCGCCATCGTCCTGAATACCATTATGATTGATATCATTCCAGACAAAGTCGCCTAATCCAGCACTTGGCACATAGAAGCCAGCATCCAGATTCAGGTTGCTTTCACCTGGGGCCAGTGTTACAGAACGTGTCTTGCCTGTGATCAGATCAGCATCGCTGTCTTTCGCATCATTGCCACCCTGCTGAGCAAGGGTTGCCGTATAACCCGATGGCGTTGTAAAGCCTACCGAATAACTTAGGCTATTGCCTGGTGTTAAGCCCGTGAAGCTGTATATGCCCGACGCGTTGGTTACTGTCGTCGCAGAAACTACACCGTTTGTATAGAGCGTAACGACTACGCCAGGAATACCGGGTTCGTTATCGTTCTGAATACCATCTTTATTAATGTCGTTCCAGACATAATCACCCAAGCTTGCTTTCACTACCTCTTGTGCTGGTGGTATGTAACCAGCGTCGAGGGTCGGATTGAACTCACCTGGTGCCAGTGTGACCGATGCCGTTAAACCTGTAATCAGATCAGCATCGCTATCGAGTGCCTTATCCGAACCACTTAGCGGAATCGTTGCCGTATAACCCGTTGGAACCGTGAAGCCAACCGAGTAGCTTAGGCTACTTCCTGGAGTCAGTCCTGTGAAGCTATAGAAGCCCGACGAATTGGTTACTGTCGTACCCGTAGAGACGCCATTAACATATAGCGTAACGGTTACGCCCTGAAGACCCGGTTCGTTTCCATCCTGAATACCATCCTTATTCAAATCAACCCAGACAAAGTCGCCCAGACCTGCACTTGGAATGTAGAACCCAGCATCCAGCGTCGGGTTGAACTCTCCCGGTGCCAGCGTCACTGATTCGGTCCGACCCGTGATCAGATCCGCGTTTGAATCCTTGGTGCGGTCAGTGCCACTGTAAGGCAGGGTAGCCGTGAAGCCTGATGGTGTCGTGAAGCCCACCACATAACTAGTGCTGTTGCCCGGTGTCAAGCCCGTGAAGCTGTACAAGCCAGAGGCATTAGTTACCGTCGTTGCCGAAGCAACACCGCTGGTATACAGGGTGACGGTTACCCCGGCAATAGCTGGCTCGCCATCGTCCTGAATACCGTTCTTATTGATGTCGTTCCACACAAAGTCACCCAGACCTGCACTTGGAATGTAGAACCCAGCGTCCAGCGTCGGGTTGAACTCACCCGGTGCCAGCGTCACTGACTCGGTCCGACCTGTGATCAGGTCCGCGTTCGAATCCTTGGTGCGGTCGGTGCCACTGTAAGGCAGGGTAGCCGTGAAGCCTGATGGTGTCGTGAAGCCAACCACATAACTGGTGCTGTTGCCTGGTGTCAAGCCCGTGAAGCTGTACAAGCCAGAGGCATTAGTCACCGTGGTGGCCGAAGCAACGCCATTAATATAGAGGACAGCCGTTACACCCTGAATTGGCGGTTCGCCATCATCCTGGATACCGTTCTTATTAATGTCGTTCCACACAAAGTCACCCAGACCTGCGCTCGGGATGTAGAACCCAGCGTCCAGCGTCGGGTTGAACTCACCCGGTGCCAGCGTCACTGACTCGGTCCGACCTGTGATCAGGTCCGCGTTCGAATCCTTGGTGCGGTCGGTGCCACTGTAAGGCAGGGTAGCCGTGAAGCCTGATGGTGTCGTGAAGCCAACCACATAACTGGTGCTGTTGCCTGGTGTCAAGCCCGTGAAGCTGTACAAGCCAGAGGCATTAGTCACCGTGGTGGCCGAAGCAACGCCATTAATATAGAGGACAGCCGTTACACCCTGAATTGGCGGTTCGCCATCATCCTGGATACCGTTCTTATTAATGTCGTTCCACACAAAGTCACCCAGACCTGCGCTCGGGATGTAGAACCCAGCGTCCAGCGTCGGGTTGAACTCACCCGGTGCCAGCGTGACTGATTCGGTCCGACCCGTGATCAGATCCGCATTCGAATCCTTCGTACGATCGGTGCCACTGTAAGGTAGGGTAGCCGTGAAGCCTGATGGTGCCGTGAAGCCGACCGAATAACTTAGGCTATTGCCCGGTGTCAAGCCCGTGAAGCTATACAAACCAGAGGCATCAGTCACTGTGGTAGCCGAGGCTACACCGCTGGTATACAGTATGACGGTTACCCCGGCAATAGCTGGTTCACCATCATCCTGGATACCGTTCTTATTAATGTCGTTCCACACAAAGTCACCTAGACCTGCACTTGGAATGTAGAACCCAGCATCCACTGTCGGGTTATTCCGGGCCGTACTAGATTCTGGCTGACTGGTATCAATTGTGTAAATGCCTGTAAATCCGTTGAGCCCGGCATCACTGTCCAGATCGTCAGTAACACCAGCCGCATTAACGGATGTAGATTGGTAACCCGAAGGCGCAATAAATCGAACAATGTAACTTCCGTCGGTAAGACTATCAAACAGGTATTTACCACCACCAGAGGTAATGGTCGAATCTAGTTTTACGGTACCTGTATTGTCGTACAGATAAACCTTTACACCATTGATACCCGACTCGGAATTATCCTGTTTACCATCTTGATTGGCGTCAAGCCATACATAGTCGCCCAGACTTCCATAAGGACCCTGATTGACTTGTATGTTACAGCAGTTCGATGAAGGACAGCCATTTCTGTAGGTAACAAAGCGATAGGTACCTGGACTTTTGATAGTCAGGGACGAATCACTGTTAACCTCGGCCAGCGAGGTAGATACAGCACTTGAACTAATAGGTACATCATCTCGGTACCATACAATTTGATCATAGCCAGATGGTATGGTTACCGTATATTCATCGCCAACGTACCATAATATAGGTACCGAAAAACAAACGGCATCATAATCATCTTCAGCCAGGCTTTGGTTACCGGGGATCGAGTTTAAATCCGTTTGATCGGCCCCTGTTACTTCAGCCGTATTAAACCAGACACCCCGTTCCAGTACGGTAGCTTTCAACACCAAAACCGCCGAATCGCCGGAAGCAATTGACGGAATCGACCAGGTACCCGTTGTGGCAGTTAGTGAGCCTGTAGGGGTAAATGTGCCTGTACCGTGCGTGACCGTAGCCGACCCCGGTATAAATGAAACTCCACCCGCAGGCAGATCATCTTTAACAGACACATTGGTTGCGGTAGTGAAACCAGATGCGTTAGTGACTACAACGGTATACGTAACCACATCACCAATAGCTGGCGACTGACTACTTATTGATTTGTGAAGACTCAGGTTAATCTTTTGAGTCTGAGCCTGAGCTGGCAAAGCCGCCACTCCGAGCAGTAAAAAGGCCAGAACTGACAATGCCTGAAGCATTGATGCACTATGATGGGCATAGCCAACAAACGAGGAAAGCCGTTGTAGATAGCTATTCCATCGCGGAGGAATCCGTCTCATAGCTGCCGATGTTCTATCTGGAACAGGTAAATCCATCGGTTTATGAGGTGATTTGTTAAGTAGAGATTGCTCATTCATTGGTCGGCGTACAGGAAAATAAAAAGCGTTTGAACTAGTGTGGATACCATAGCCGGGTGGTCCAGAATCAATGATATTAGGCGGTTCTCGGTCGAATCCACTAAACCCACGCCTACTTTTTGTTTGATTGAATGCAAAATCAACTAAGGCTGAATCACTCGTTTTCCCTTGTGAAAACAAGGGCATTTGGAAGACCTGCATGGCCTGGTCATACCATTGCCAGATATAGGTAATCAATGTTCCAATCAACCCTATCTTTCGATAAGGATCACTGGCGGAATGGTATCGCTTGGGTAGTTGCCTACCATTAACCGTAGGGACAAAGCGACCGGTATGTTCTGTGTGTAGCGTAGACATTTCTTCCATTTGGACTTAATTTGGAATGATCTCAGTGAGTCTGATACGATCCAGGCAGATCAGAATAATTCTGAACAGCCATACGGAAATAAATCACGGTCAATCAACCGGAGTTAGTAGACTCAATAGCTTCTTAAAAATTAACTAAAACTATGCCAAACAACAGTTTCGTTTTGGCCCATCGAATCAATAATCGCCAAAAACTCAACTTTTAGAGACTTTTCACGAAATAGCTATGATTAAGCGGTTTGCATGAAAACCTTTTATTCTACGACTGTAGGATACGGTGGGGCCGAAAGGGCTTAGCGAAAACTATGCCAACTCTATTGTATACTTATGCACTTTCTTTATTTATTTGTGTGCATCGAATTGTTACCAACAATTACGATTTAGGCTATCAAAAAATACAGCTATTGCTCAAAACAAATACTTAAGTTATCGGTATACCGCATTTATTACATATCAAACTATGTGCCTAAACTACATATTCAACACCATTTATTTATTAAATGCAATGTATCCTAGCCTACCCAATACAAAAAGCCACGCTAGCGTGGCTTTTTGTATTGGGTAACGTACCTATTCAGCTGTTAAAAATCATATCCAAGTGAGAGATACGCAATTGGTTTGCCTACCGTCTTGTCTTCCAGGCCCCAGGCATAGTCAAACTTCACAAAGTAGCCAAAAATCATTGTCCTTACGCCAGCCCCGTATCCAATCAGGAATGGGTTTTTGAAGTTTGTGACAATAGCCCTGAATGGTACAGAGCCCCCGCCAACAATCTCGGTATTCAAACTATTTTGCTGGCTAAATGGCCCACTACCCGTCCAGGCAGTTCCTATATCCGAGAATGCGACCAATTGAAGATTACGCAAAAAATTAGACGTTATATTACCCCGGTATAAATACCGAACCAACGGAAGCCGAAGCTCAGCATTAAACAGCATATAGCTGTTCCCCGTAAGTTTACCCTGACGGAACCCGCGCAATGGAGCGGCAAAATCTAAAAAGAATACATCCCGATAATCGGACTGGATAACGTTTCGCTCTGTATTCGGAATCAACAGGGGGTTCGACGAAACCGGCTCCTTCGGATTAGGCCCAATCCAGTTTTCCATACCACCAAGTGTCGCTTTCTTCGGAGACGCCCCCCCCGACTGGCTAAATGCAAACCGAGCTGCCAGAATCAGATCCCGATGTATTTTCTGATAGTGTCTTAAGTCAAACGACAGCCGA
Organism: Spirosoma sp. 48-14; assembly: GCF_001898575.1. Classification (GTDB taxonomy): domain Bacteria; phylum Bacteroidota; class Bacteroidia; order Cytophagales; family Spirosomataceae; genus Spirosoma. The sequence goes on along the minus strand of NZ_MKUD01000070.1, from coordinate 240,062 downwards.
CGGAAACCCTCCGAAGACGAACGCAGTCCTGCATACTCTTCATACCGGAGTTTCATGCGCGTGCCTTCAACCATGTTCATGCCGTTTACTTTCGAATTGTCGAAAACAAACTCTCCTCGCAACCCGGCATAATCGGACACATGGTCTGGCTCAGAAAACGATGATAGATCAATTAGTCGGGTCAGGGCGTAGAACGGTGATACCGTAAACCGGCTATTTACCGAGATTGGGTAGGAAGCCGATACCGCAAAGCGATTATACCGATACTTCTGTAACAACCCAGCTCCATCAACAAACAGGGTTTGCCGATCAATCCGGGCACCATAGTCGATCCGGTGGGTCAGATTGGTATATTCAGCAAATAACTCACTGTTGCGCAGTGTGTTAGTCAAACTAATAAAACCACCAGCCCGTAGTACATGGTTCTCCAGCAAGTCCGTCAGCGTTACATCCTGTGCGTATCCAAACCCCTTGATAGGGTCGATACGCCAGCTCGATGGTGCTTCATTAATACCAAACGTGCCTTTATACTCAAAGGGTCCACGAATCGTGATATTTTCCCGGCGTCGGTTACGTGGTAAGGTAGTAGTTATACTAGGTGTTGAACCTGTTATTGAGCGACGCTGGCGATACTCAGCAGCTTTCAGGACCTCAGGATCAAACTGATAATTATCGGTATCGACTTCGCCTGGTTCCAAAGCTAGTTTCGACCCTGTATTCGACTGCGGAGTATTTGTCTGTCCCTGAGCTACTTTACTAGAGTCTGTTACAGTAGATTTTGACCGAGCAGTCGTATCAGCTTTAGGTTGTCCAGGCCGGGCTCCCATTGTTCGGGCAATTGAGGCACTTCGTTGGGTAGGCGTCGATGCCACCGATTGGGTCAGACTGATTTGCGAACGAAACCCTATAAACTCGCGACCATTTTTCAGGCTGCTATATACAAACCCACCATTCGATGGAATCAGATCATACAGACGGATACTTTGTGGAAAAGCCGTTAAGGGCGACACAGAGCCACTTTCAGTCTGTAACCTATATAAATTACGGATACCGTTGGCATCGCTCAGGAAGTAAATCGTCGATTCATTGGCGGGTATAGGTTGCGTAGCGTGATAA
>NZ_MKUD01000070.1:0-238906 GCF_001898575.1 Spirosoma sp. 48-14 | reverse complement strand
ACGATCCTTTATCAACGCCCAGCGTGTCGTCCCGGCGATTGGAGCTGAACACCACCTGCCGCGCTGTACGACCAATAAAAGCTGGGTACATATCATCATACAGGTCGTTGGTTAACTGCTGATACGACCCCCGGTTGATACTGTAAAGAAAGAGATCGTTCTGACCTTTTCGATCTGCACTCAAAATCAGACTTCCGCCATCTTCCGATGCATCCATCCAGACAACCTGCGACAAGCCATTTACTTTCCGTTTGAACTGGCGTTTAGGGTGTTTGTCAAAACCACTATATTGGTACAGATTCGTTTCGCCCAATTCATCGGTAATGATCAGCAGGTTATTGTCTCGCTGCCAGGCAACCAGGGGTGTATTCGCACGAATCAGTTCGCCATCGAGCCGATACCCCCCCGACAAAACCGTTGTATGCTTGCGATTAGCCGTATTGACAACCTCAACATGAAACTTACCATCCCGTAATATCGAATATGCAATAAACTGTTTATCAGGACTTAACTTGAGACTTACCAGCGATGTCTTATCATCGGCAGAACCAACATTGAACTCAAAACCGTCTGTTGTCAACGTATTCGACTGGGCAAATGGACTGGCCATACCCGCGTAATACTCCCGCCATTCGCGCAGGAATCGGCTATACGGAATACCCAGCGTACTGGAAATACTGTTTTGCTCGTTCCGAATGATTCGAGTCAGGTTCAGAATATTTGACACGTTATCCCGGCCGTATCGCTGCACAATATAATTCCAGATCGAATGGCCAACCCGCTCTGCATCGGCTCCGGATAGTAGCGATGGCTTCCGAACCGGGCGAGTAAGCGATACATCCCGCATATGATCGTCCAGCTCCAGGCTATTCCCTTCAGCAATGTACGACGCAATACCGGGCATGAACCAATCGGGCAGAGTTAGCAGCAATGAACTTTGTAAGGCATCTTTCAGGCTCCCCCCATAGAGCATATCGTACACGAACAACATAGCGACATCGTGTATGATCTGCTTCCGAAAACTAACCTGGTCACCCGTAAAGGCCAGCTCAATCCGCGATTTCGACAGGTTTTGCTCACGACTGTTAAGCCCACTCTGCGCATTCAGGCCAATGTTACTTTGTGTTAGTTCGGCGGGCGAGTTAAAGAGGAATATCTTTACCCGATTGTAAGGCGTATACCCCAGCAATTCGGTAATTCGATCGAACTCCGACTCGGCATACTGGGCCGTCAGATTGGCGATCTGAGTCCCATCCTGATAATGGTAAATCTCAAAATTGGAGGTTCGGATAATTTTCCACTCGAAGTCCCGATACTGAATACGGTTTTTCCCGAACCGTTCAAGCGATGGATAGTTTTGCGCCGTTGCCACGCTAAATCCACCCAGCCACAGACCCAACAACAAAATGTACTGATTTCGCATACGTGTTTAGCAATCAGGTATTAGGAGAAACGAGTAACGGGGCACCAGAACGGTGAGACTGGCTGGCGCATCACTAGCTTCCTGCCTCTGTCATTCTCCCTCCCCACTTCTAACTCCTAAGTTATTCACTTCTCGATAATAACGAAACACAACGGCTAATATTCGCTTCGGGCTCTAAATCTTCGCCATCTAATAGATACCGGGCAAATTGCTCCGCCAGATAAGGAGCGAGCGACACGCCTTTAGTGCCCATACCGCCAAAAATACCAACCGACGGATGCAAAGGATGCAGTCCGATAAAGGGACGGCGATCTTTAGTCGAGGGTCGGATACCAGCCTGTTGTGCCACTACTCTGTAAGGTACTTTTAAAATCTGCTGCACTTTCGATTCTAAAAACTCGCGACCGTCGTCGGTTGTTTGCCAATCCAGATCATGCCAGGTATACGTAGCTCCAATTTTGAGCAACCCTTCTCGAACCGGCAAAATAAATACGCCTTGATTGACTATATTCTTAATAGAGTAATTTTCCGCAACCGCCGTCAGAACCTGTCCTTTCACGGGATTATACGGAAGCCAGTCAAATAATGGATTCTCGCGGGCTTGAACCCCATCACAAAATAGCACTTTTCCAATATTCAATCCCTGCCACTCTACTTTATTATCACTGATTGCCAGATCTTGGGGCAATATTCGCCCCTCGAAGTATTGATTTTTTTTTATAAAATACCCTTTAATAATTCTGACAAACTCAGTTAAATCCAGCCACCCTGCCTGCGTCACTTCGATACCCCCGAATGGGTTAGCAATAAACGGGCTATACGCCTGGTCATCAGCCACTTTCTCAACATAAGGCTGAATATCGGGCTCACTGACATAAGTTAGATACGCCGTTTTTTCGTCCAGTGAGCGAAAAGGACGGTAAATATTTTTGGACTGAAAGAACGTAACACCCAGCTCCTGCTCGATCTGGGTGTAAAAGGCATGTAGGAACGGAAACAACTCATCGGCTTTCCAGGTGCGAACCAGCTTACGACCGGTTAGTGGATTCACGATCCCGGCCGCTACTGTCGATGCCGTTGGCAACGCTGGATCATCGGCCAGTACGACCGAACAACCGCGTTGGTCGAGAGTCCAGGCAAGAGCTGATCCGGCCACACCTTGCCCCACAATTAAAAAATCAACGTTCATACAGTTTCAGGCAGTAACTAAAAACTAAGCAAGGAAGGAGAGGAGAAAGCCATTAGCCCTCCTCCTCTCCTTCCTTGCTTAGTTTTTAGTTTATTTTACCAATAGCTTATTTGCCCGTTCGCGGTGCAGCTCGGCCAGACGTCGGTCGGCAAGTTCGATTACCCAGTCAACCTGTTCTTCGATAGTCATGTACGATGTATCCAGCAAAATGGCGTCGGGAGCCTGAACGAGTGGGCTTTCAGCCCGTGTCGTATCGATGTGGTCACGTTTCTCGAGGTTGCTGATGATATCATCCAGGTTGACCAGCTCTCCCTTAGCCAGTAGCTCCTGCTGACGACGCCGGGCCCGTGTATAGGTATCGGCCGTCATAAACACTTTCACTTCGGCATCAGGAAAAACTTTGGTACCAATATCACGGCCGTCCATCACCACCCCTCGTCGGCGGCCCATTTGCTGTTGTTGCGCCACCATAGCCCAACGCACTTCAGGGATAGCGCTAACTTCGCTGACGATGTTGGAGATGTACATCTTGCGGATTTCATCTTCCACATTCAAGCCGTTCAGGCAGGTTTCGTTCTTACCCGTGCGCGAATTAAACTTGAACGTGATGTGGATATTATCCAGTGCTATCAGTACATCCCGATGGCTGGAAAGCGATACTTTCTCCTGGATAAAATACAGACTTACAGCGCGATACATAGCGCCGGTATCAATATATCCGTAGCCCATACGGGCCGCTACAGCTTTAGCGGTTGTACTTTTCCCGCAGCTCGAGTATCCGTCAATGGCAATAACGATCTTCGGCATGAATGGTTGTCCGCCGAAGCGGCAATAGTCCTACAAAATAACCACAAAAATGGCGTATAGTTAAGCAAGTTTTTAGCAATAGCTACTATAATCCAATGAAATATTGGTGTATTACAAGTTACTTACTACCCTCTGCGGCATTTAACTGTTTGTGCTCGGATCGAAGGATGGCAAAAATGTGCTCGTCGAGGTATTGATTATTTTTAACAGCTGCTTTCCGATGAATGGCCTCGTGCCGATAGCCTGCATGCTCGAGCACCCGCATGGAGCCAATATTTCCTTCCAGCACACAGGCAAAGATGCGGTTTACCTGAAAATTTTGAAAGATATAATTGGTCATGATCGGAACAGCTTCCGACATTACACCACGCCCCCAAAAGTCTTCGCTGATCCAATAACCAATTTCGGCATTGTAACGATAAATGTCATCTTTTACCGTAAATCCGATGTTCCCAACAGCTTGTCCATTTATTTCGATGGCCATGTTGCTGGGTTGCTGGTACGATTTGTTGGAGCGTATCCAGGAATGGGCATCGCGGGGGGTGTATGGGTACGGAAAAAAATCCCGTACATTGTTCCAGATGTGTCGATTGCTGGCGTGGTGAATCAATGAATCTTCATCGCCCTCATGCCAGGGACGCAACTGACCGATAGAAAGGGGGAAGCAAATCAAAGTAGTAGTTGACGGAGTCACAGGTGTAAAGGTAAATTACGTCACTAACTACGCATATTACCAAATGTTTATCGTCTAAAACTGGCTTTTAACAACGTAAGTTTCCGATCTGGCTGGCTATCAGGGGCCAACAATTTCATCATGCCCCTACCCTAGTTTACTCCAATCCTTCCGGGATTCGTCAGAAAATGAGTTAACACAACTCTACGAGGTGATAGCTTTGGTTCATCCAAACAGCCACCGCACTGATGAAACCTGTTTACTTCCTCTGCATACTCCTCCTTTCCTCAACGGCTACGGCACAAATCAGGCTGACGGGTCGCGTGCTGGATCAGAAAGGCCGCACCCTACCCGGTGCCAATGTCTTTCTTAAAGGCACCTACGATGGCGGCAATACCGATAGTACTGGCACCTTCCGGTTTACTACGGTTCGAAACGATACGGCAACCTTACTCGTGTCCTACATCGGTTATGAACCCTTTAGCCAGAAAATAACCCTTGGCAGTTCCACACCGCTAATCATTCGACTTCAGGAAGCGGCCAACGAACTGAATACGGTAGTCATTACGGCTGGCTCGTTTGAAGCATCGGATGAAAAGCGAATGACCATGCTGAAACCGATGGATATTGTTACCACGGCCGGGGCCAATGCCGATATAACAGCTGCGATGAACCTACTACCCGGCACACAGCGAGTGGGCGAACAAACGGGCTTGTTTGTCCGGGGTGGTTCAGGCGAAGAAGCTAAAGTGGTTATTGATGGCATGATTGTACAGAATCCCTATTTCAGTTCGATGCCCGATGTGCAGTCGCGGGGACGATTTCAGCCATTTATGTTCAAAGGTACTTCGTTCAGTACGGGCGGGTATTCGGCCCAGTATGGTCAGGCGCTGTCGTCGGTACTGCTCCTGAACACGACCGATAAGCCCCAAAATGAAGGGCTTGGCCTGAGTGTCAATCTGGCCAACACCGGATTGAGCTACGATCATACAAGCGATAAATCGTCTATTTCGGCAACAGGCTATTATGGCAATCTGAAACCGTTGTTTGCCCTGGTTCGACAAAATATCGACTGGACACAGGTTCCCGAATTTGCAGGCACCTCACTCACCTATCGGCTGCAACCCAGCAAGACCGGCATGCTCAAATTCTACGGTATGTATTCGGCCAGTCAGCTCGGCATGAACTTCATCGACCCATCGAGCAATGCCGGGAAAACGGCTTTTAAACAGCGAAACAACAACTTTTTTACCACCAGTACCTATACCGATAGCTGGGCCGATAGTCGCTGGTTACTCTACTCTGGCTTGTCGTACAGCTACGATACAGATGCCACCACCTTCGATGCCTACGATTTTGGCCGATCAAGTGAGCGGTTACAGGGCCGAGCCGTACTAACACGATTGCTGCCCAATAACAATACATTGCTATTTGGTACGGAAGCCAGCCGGGTTACGCTTCGCAATACGGTTATGGGAACCCGCTACGCGCTCAACGATAATTATGCAGCCCTGTTTGTCGAATCACAAACCTACCTGGGCCGAAATCTGGCTATTCAGCTTGGACTTCGGGGCGAATATTCGTCGGTCATCAATCGGTTCAACCTGGCACCTCGCCTGTCAATGGCTTATAAAACCGGACTGTACAGTCAGATCTCACTGGCCTACGGGCAATTTTACCAGACTCCGGATTATCGGTACCTCTATCTGAATCGCAGCCTCACCTACGAACGCGCCGATCACCTGATCCTCAACTATCAGATCATCAAAAATAAGCGCACCTTCCGAATCGAAACATTCTATAAAAACTACGCTGAATTGGTCCGTGAGTTCACTGGGCAGCCATACGACGCCAACCCTTACCGCTTTCCCATCGGCCAGACCAACAATTCGGGAAATGGCTATGCCCAAGGATTCGATATGTTCTGGCGTGATCAGAAAACCATTAAAGGGCTCGACTACTGGATTACGTATAGCTATGTCGACTCGAAACGGCTTTTCCAGCAGTTCACCGTGTCCGCTACGCCAACGTTTATTTCGAGCCATAACATCAGCCTGATTGGCAAACGGTATTTCGAGAAAATCAGCACAAACCTCGGCCTGACGTATACCATCAGCAGCGGTCGCCCGTATTACAATCCTACCAATGAAACGTTTCTGGCCGACCGGACGCCGATGGTTAATAACCTCAGTTTTTCGGCCAGTCACATTACCCGAATCAACAAAAATCTGGTTGTGCTGTATGCATCGGTCGACAATATCCTCAACACACATAATGTATACACCTACCGCTATACTCCCGACAACAAAACTCGGTATGCAGTGGGCCCACAGTCGTATCGAAGCTTTTTTGTGGGTGGTGTGATTATGCTATCCCGAAAAGCCAACGTAAACGTCAACGAATTATAACTCACTGGCCCGCCCGCTCCAGCGGATTGTTCCAGGCTGGCCATTTAAACCGATTATCGAGTCAAACTGGAACCTGGCTCGCTTAAAACATAAGCTTCATGAAAACCCTTATCATCCTCGTTATCACCACGCTCGGTATAGTAGCCCCAGTCTGGGCGCAGTCTGACCAATACAAGCAGGCCATGAGCCAGGCCATTGGCTCCCTGCAAACGCAAACCATGCAGACCTCAACCGCTGATTTACAGGCAGTAGCCAATCAGTTTGAACGCATCGCCAGTGTCGAAACCAAGGAATGGCTACCCCGATATTATGCGGGCTTGATGTACGTTTATCTGGGCTTTACGGGAAAAGACGAAGCTGCCAAAGATAAATACCTGGACCAGGCCGACGCGAATCTGAAAGCCGCCGAAGCCCTGTCGCCCAATAACGACGAGCTGGCAGTGCTGAAAGCCTACATTGCCCAGTCGCGAATGGTGGTCGATCCCATGAATCGCTGGCAGCAGTATGGCCCATTGGCACAGGCGGGTATTGAGAAAGCGAAAAGCCTGAATGCCGCCAATCCACGCCCGTATGTGCTGGAAGGTACCTCGCTGATGTACACCCCCGAGCAGTTTGGTGGTGGCCCCACCACTGCCTGCCCTGTGCTGAAACAGGCCGCCGAAAAATTTGCTACATTTAAACCTGCCAACGACCTGTCGCCAAACTGGGGGCAAAAGCAGATCGAACCGCTATTAGCCAAGTGTAAATGAGTTTACGGTTTTCGGCTTACGATAGTTAGTCTGTTTATTCAGCCCTTTGTAAGCCGAAAACTGAAGACCGTAACCCGTAAACGAAGAACATGACGCGCGAACAACTCATTGGTACGATTGGCAAAAATGGCCGACGAGTCAATATGATGGGCTCCGATCTGGAACATTTCGACTTCAGCGGCCTTGATCTGACTCAGGCTGATCTAAGCTTTTCGAATCTCGGTAAAGCAAATTTTCGGGGAGCCATTCTCCGGCAGGCCAACTTAAGTTTCTCTAATCTGGAAGGGGCCGACTTTACGGATGCAGACCTCTACGAAGCCAACCTGAATTTCAGCTCACTGGAAGAGGTAAACCTGACCGGAGCCAATGTTGAAGGAGCTACCTTCAACTTTTCAGGTCGGAGCAAATATCGTTCAAAATCGGAGGTACGCCCAGAGCCAATTACCCTAACTACCATTTTACAAAAACCGGGCTGGGGTACGTTGATCGGGATGATGCTGGGAGCGTTGCTGATTTATGGATCAAACGCCATCATCTTCTTCACCAATCTGATCCTAACCACGCAGGATCCGAATATGGTTGGTCTGTATCAGTTCCTGGTTGTTCAGAATATGACGGATGGGGCAGTCACCTATTTGCTCACCTGGGCACTCTCAGGCTGGCTCATTAATCAGTTTCCGGCCATATGGGTCCGGCATGTAATGATGAGCCTGATTATCATTTGTAGCTTCACTATCGTGAATATGGCTCTCTATGAGGTTCTGGGCCGGCCTCATGTCGAAGTGCTGCTGAAACGTCCAGAAGGTATCGGCCAAACGGCGCCCTGGTATGCCTATGTGATGGGTGACCTGCTAATAGCCAATATGTTTTTGTACGTATTACAACAAGGCCGGCAACTGACGCGTAAACTTTCCGAGCAGGAATTCCAGTTGCTCAATCTGGAAAAACTGAAAACCCGTGCCGAACTCGACGCTTTACAAGCCAAAATCAACCCGCATTTTCTGTATAACGCCCTCAACAGCATTGCCAGCCTGGTTCACGAAGATCCCGACAAGGCCGAAGAGATGACACTACTCCTGTCTAAACTATTTCGGTATTCGACCGGACGCAACGGCGAGCTGTATGCAACCCTGTCTGACGAGCTGGAAATGGTTCGCACCTACCTGCAGGTAGAGCAGGTCCGGTTTGGCAATCGGCTCGCGTTCAGCGTAGAAGTATCTGACCCGTCGCTCAACGACCTGAAATTACCACAGTTTCTATTGCAGCCCATTGTTGAAAACGCCATCAAACATGGTATTACCAAACGGGCCGATTCGGGTCGAATCGACGTCAGGATTTACGAAAAAACCAGGGAGTTGCACCTGTGTGTACACGACAATGGCCCATCGTTCCCCGACGATATGGACGGCGGCTATGGTCTTCGCAGCATTCAGGATAAACTAAAACTACTGTATGGCAACGATGCCCGCGTTGAACTCCAGAACTGGCCGCTTAAACAGGTGTTGATCTCGATCAGCATGGATAAAATACGTAATACCGATACCGCTGTAACTCCCGACGCTTAATTGCAACGCGTTATGACATTCCCCCTAAAAACCATCCTGATCGACGACGAAGCACTGGCCATCAGCCGCTTGCGCAGATTACTCGATAAACACCGCGACACGTTCGACATTATAGGCGAAGCCTCCAACGGGGCCGAGGGGCTGACCCTGATCGAAGCCGAACACCCGGATATTATTTTTCTGGACATCGAAATGCCCTTGCTCAATGGGTTCGAAATGCTCGCAAAAGTGACTACCGTACCCATGGTGGTGTTTGCCACGGCCTTCAATCAATACGCCATCCGTGCCTTTGAAGAAAACTCGGTCGACTACCTGCTCAAGCCGATTGAAGCCGATCGACTAACCCGAACCGCCCAAAAAATCCGTAACCTGGTCGAACGGAACGAATCCAATTACCCTGTCAGCAACCCCATGACGGACAGCGTAATGCGCTTACTGGCCCAGATGCAACCCAAGAAGGAGATTTATTCGATCTCGGTCAAAACCGGCGAAAAAATCATTCTGATTCCCCTTTCCGATATTGCGTATTTTGAAGCCGAAGACAAATACGTTTTCCTGGCCACCCTCGACGGTCAGAAATACCTGACTAGTTACACCCTGACGACCCTCAACGAGAAACTACCCGATACGTTCGTACGCATCAGTCGGTCGGTTATGGTCAATCGGCATAAGATTGGTGAGATCCATCGCCATTTCGACGGTAAGTTCGTATTGGCGATGAACGATCGGAAAGGAACGAAACTGACCAGCGGCAGTACGTATGGCGAGGCAGTGCGGCAGTTAATGGAGTTATAGATGGATGTATACCCATTAATTTTCCTGTCTATCCAACCTTACCCATCCGTTTAGGGTCTACATCTACTGAACGAGAGTTTAGCCTAAAGCCATTAGCTTTGTACCTAAATAGGTATGGCATATGAGCAAGAAAAACAGGTCGGGAATCGTATTTTCCACCAATCCAGAATTTCACTATGAATCAGACGAGCCATCGGAGGCCGAGACGCTGCCTGCTGCTCAGCAGAACCTGAAAATCTGGCTGGTTAAACTAGGCGGAAATAAAGTTGTTACCACCGTCCGGGGCTTTATCGGCAGTACGGCTGATTTGTCCGATTTAGGCAAGCAGCTCAAAACAGCCTGTGGATCAGGAGGGTCGACCAAAGACGACGAAATTCTGATTCAGGGCGATCATCGCGACAAAGTCCTGACCTGGTTGACCAGCAAAGGCTATAAAGCAAAGAAAGCAGGCGGTTGATCATCGTCATCTTCTATCAAACGACTACCCCACGAACCACTCCTCCTCCATGAAAGACAATCTACTTGCACTAGTCATACTGATCTGCTCAGGCATAGCCCACGCCCAATCCTGGCAAGGGCAAATCGGTACGAATCTGGCTACGCTCCCAGGTCGGTCGATCGAATTAACCACCGCCTGGAGCCCGGACCTGAACCGTTGGGCGCTGGTGGCCAGTGTCGGATACACCTATCAGAATCATGCCCGTCGAATTCCTTCCAATTACGTATGTGATTGCGGTATTAGTGCCATCAATACGTCGGGGGCTTCGGCCAAAGTTGGTGCGCGAATCGACGCCATTCGGATGGTCAAACACACAACCCGAATTGGCCTGCCGATTGGCGTATTGCTGATTGGCTCCCAGTATGACCAGAATGCCACCATCCGTTCCTTCCCGAGTGGACAGGACATTTTTTCCACGCAATCGGCAAGCGGATTTATAATGGGGTTAGGTGTAACAGCAGCGATGAACATCCGGTTTTCGCCACGCTGGAATCTGGACCTCGGCCTCCAGAAATTTATCGGTCTAAGCAAACGGACGGATTATCTGCTCTTTGACAAGTACATGACCTACCAGCCGGGCATTGGCCTCACAAACTGGGACACATTCTGGCCGGGCATGCAGGGCATTGCTACGCTAAACTATCGGTTGCACTCGCGGTAAATCGGGCTAACCATTCCGTAAACGCATCCCTTGGACGCTATAATGAAATCGGTTTACCAAAAACCTTTCCGTTGGCTTCGGGGTTATGGGCGAAACAGAAACCATTCCGTTCATAGTCCTTATGGCAGATAGTATTAAAACCGCACTTATTACGGGCGGCTCAAAAGGCATCGGCTACGGTATTGCCGAAGTGCTCATCAACGAAGGAATTCGGGTAGCGATTACTAGCCGGTCGTCGGTAGCCGCCGAATTGGCAGCTGCCAAACTCAATGAAATCAAGCCTGGTTATGCAGTAGGCATCGGTGCCGATGTACGCGATTTAGCCTCACAGCAACGAGCCGTCGACACCATGCTACAAACGTGGGGTCGGCTGGATTATGCGATCGCTAATGCGGGTGTCGGCCACTTTGCGTCTATTCAGGACCTTACTCCCGAACAATGGCAGGAAACCATCGATATCAACCTGACTGGCGTATTCTACACCGCCAAAGCAGCTCTCGACGCCCTGAAGAAATCGGAAGGCTATTTTATTACCATTGCCAGTCTGGCGGGTACGAACTTCTTCGAAAAAGGAGCGGCTTATAACGCCAGTAAATTCGGCCTGGTTGGGTTCACCCAAGCCGTCATGCTCGACCTGCGAAACGAAGGTATCAAAGTATCGACCATCATGCCAGGTTCGGTTGCCACCTACTTCAACGACCACCAGCCCAACGAAAAAGATGCCTGGAAAATTCAGCCGGAAGACATTGGTCAGATCGTTTCGGACCTGATCAAAATGCCCGCTCGCACACTCCCCAGTAAAATTGAAGTACGCCCAACCCGTCCGGGTGGGAAATAAATAGATGTTCTTGATGAGCATAACGCGGGAGGAAACCCGCGCTTTTTGACTAATAGTCGCGGATTTCCTCCCGCGTTACGCTCATCAAGAACGTTTATAACCACTGCAACGCTTCTTCATTGCTCTTTTGAATGGCCAGGTCACGCGCAGTCAATCCGCGGCTATCCTGAATAGAAGCATCAGCCCCATGATCCAGTAACAGTCTGGCCAGTTCATTTCGGCCAAAAAGGACAGCAAACATCAGGGCAGTACTGCCGTTGACATTCTGTCTATTCAAATCAGCACCACTCTCGATCAGCGAACGGGCAATTTCGGGATAGCCTTTAAAAGAAACGCCCATCAGAGCCGTGTTGCCATGTATGTCCTGCCCATTCACATCGGCATTGGCATCCAGCAAAACCCGGATCGCTTCCAGATGACCGCTATACGTAGCTAGAATCAACGGCGTAAATCCCTGTTCATTCTGGATGTTGACCTCTACCCCATTATCAATAAGTTGGTTCAGGTAACGAACATCGCCGTTGCGGGCGGCTTCAAAAAGCAAATCTTCAGGCCGGGTAGATTGGCTAGACATGGTGAATGTTTTTAAGTTAGTCATAAAGTAAACACGTGACGACGACATCTTTGTTCTGAAAATAGCCACGAAAACTCAGCAAACTTCTGGCCTGACCCTCTGATTCATACGGCAAACTTCCCAGAAGTTCTGAACGTTCGGGAAGTGGCCTTCTCATCTGCTTTATGGTTTTCTTTGGTATGGATCGTTTCCTGGAACAGGCAGTAAATTTTCAGCAAAAACGCATTGCCCTTGTCACCAATCAGGCCGCTATTACGGCCTCGTATATACCTTCCCGGCACGCTTTGCTAGCGGCTGGATTTCCAGTAACCAAATTGTTCTCCCCCGAGCATGGGCTGGATTCGATTGGCGAAGATGGCAGGCTCATGCCGAATGGAACCGATCCATTAACGGGTCTTCCTATTGTCAGTCTATACGGTACAAAACTTCAGCCTTCAGCTGACGACCTGGCCGATATTGATGTGGTCATTGTGGATTTGCCCGACATCGGCTGCCGCTTTTATACCTACCTGTGGACGCTTACGCACGTTATGGAAGCCTGTTCGCAGTATGGCAAGCCACTAATTCTGCTCGACCGACCGAACCCACTTTCCGGGCGAATGGATCATATTGAAGGCCCTATTCTCGATGAAACTACCTGCTCATCCTTTATTGGCCGATGGGCTATTCCATTACGGCATTCCTGCACCTTTGGCGAATTAGCCCGATTCTGGCAACATCAGCGCTTTTCCAATCTATCACTCACTGTTGTAAAAGCCGAAGGCTGGTGCCGAGCTGATTTTTCACGCGATTGGCAGCCCTCGTTTGTACCAACCTCGCCAGCGATGGTCAATTCGGAAGCGGCTGTCCTTTATCCGGGTTTGGGCCTGCTGGAAGCCACTAATCTGAGCGAGGGACGCGGAACCGCAACCCCGTTTCAACTGGCTGGTGCACCCTGGCTGGATGCGTATACGCTTACGAACCAGTTCAATGCTACGGGCATTCCGGGTGTTATTGCCCGCGCCTTAACGTTTACACCCCAAAGTGGTAAATATGCTGGAGAACTGTGCCAGGGGGTGATGTTTCACGTTACGGATGCTACTGTGTTTAAGGCGGTTTGGTCTGGACTACTTTTCATTAAGCTTGTCTACGACTTTCATCCCGACGAGTTTAGCTGGGCTCCCTACCCCACTTACGTTAACCCAACGGGAAAGCAACACCTGGACAAACTCCTGGGCATACCTGACTCAGAATCCTTGTTTGAGCAACCATTCGCTTCGTTTCGGGAAACGGGCCAGACAGTAACTGACTGTAGGAGGTGGGCAGCCATTATAGAGCCTTTCCTACTGTATTAACTCTTAGCATTTAGCCCTCCAATTGCCGTAAACGTTGTTGATTCGTTTGCCGATTATTTTGCGTTTGCAAATGCAATTTCCGGTTTAGCTCAAGCCGCGATTCGTATTTACTGCTCAGCAGGCTTCTCATCGCTTCATTGTGATGATTCAGGATCTTAAGCTTCCGGTTTTCCAGCAGAAGAATGATTCTCTCTAAATGGGCCAGTAAATCGCCATAATAGATATCCAGTCGTACATACCAATCCTTAAGCCGCGCATCGACTGATCTGGAGGGACTATAGTGGCTCGGCAACAGCAGTTGGGTCCACTCCAGCTCCAAAGCCTGAATATGATCCAGAATTGGCTGTCCATCAAATGCTTCAACAGGCAGGCACAGGCAATCGCCATTATCGACAAGTATAGCCGTCGTCAATGTCCATTGGTTTACTACAAGTTGCGTTAGTAGCTCGAATGCGGATTCATAACTCTGAACCCAGTGAGCCACATTCTCATAGTGAACTCCTTTATACATTCCGTCCATCAAGAGCATCATAGCGTATTGAACTAGTAGAAAACAGTATAAATTGACGGTTTAACCAAACTGACAAATTAAAAAGCGTTTATCGAATAAACATAACTATATATTTCAAACTATATCTTTCCGGTAAATAAAAATTGTAACGCGGGTGGAAACCCACGATTAAAAAAAAGAGCGCGGGTTTCCACCCGCGTTACAAATGCAAACAACTTCTTGGCCAATCTATTATAGACCATACCGTTCCAACTGTATCCTTAAAATTGGAGTCTATACTACGAAACTATTGTACGATGAAACGACTTCTTTTTCTATCCCTCCTATTAGTGATTGCCAGTAACTGCGGTCCATTACTTCCCGACCAGTACACACAAGGCCAGTTCCCCGAAACAGTTGAAAACTTAGGGGATATTAATTCCGTCGACGACGATTATAATTCAACCAGCCACTTTGTAGGAAATGTAATGGCGTTGGTATTCTCATCTAAACGAGGAGGACGAACCGATTTTGACTTCGTTCATGAATCGCTGGAAACCTACTTTGATCTACGAAACGGCTCCATTACGTTTGATTCTCAGCCCTACGGAGGCTTAGATGTTGTTGAAGAACAAAGTCCGTTGACCTGGGCTACTGGAAAAGCTAACTCCAATGCCAACGAATTAGGCCCTTATATCCGCTCGTTTAGCCATGATTTAACCATCAATACGTCCTACAGTGATACACACTTCGGGGAGTATCTGATGCTGTTTGCTTCGGATCGGACTGGCAATCTGGATATTTACCTGACGCATAATTATCAGTCCTCACCAAGTTCCGTAACCGGCCTATCGAGCCGAGCCAGTAACAAGGTATTTGTCGATCCTAAGCCGGTGTCCTTCCTCAATTCGCCTTATGATGACGCCTATCCAACGTTTGACAAAACCAACCAAACCATTTACTTCACGTCTAACCGGGCTGGTTCGTTCGATGTATACAAGGCCACTTTACCAACTCTCTCTCCTTCCGCATTACCAACCCAATTAACCACGCTGACCGATGTCCCGATTGAAAAAGTTACAGCTCTGTCTTCCTCAGCCGATGATAAATGCCCGTTCATCAGTGGGGATAAATTAGTATTTACGTCTAACCGTCCGGGAGGTTATGGCGGATTCGATCTGTATTACAGTCAATGGACCTCCGATGGCTGGTCAGCCCCTGTCAATTTCGGCCCTGCCATCAACACCAAGTATGATGAATATCGCCCTATTCTGGCTAGTTTAAACCAGTTCAGTAATCAACTCATGATCTTTTCCTCGAATCGTCCAGGAGGTAAAGGCGGATTCGATTTATATCGGGTAGGCATTCCCATCAATCAGCCGTAGGCTTTATAGCTCTTCGACACATTACTTCATCCAACTATTTCACTTCTGAACGGCTTTCACTTCCTGTCCATCCCGGATTTCTTCAGATGCTTTTTTCACTATGGCCATCCCCGGCTGAACGTCGCCAAATACTTCGACCAGACTATCCAGCACATTTCCTTTTTGCACGGAAACCCACTGTGCCCGGTTGTCCTGTACCTTAATCAGAAACATCTTCTCGCTGGAGTTGACTACGGCAGTTGTCGGCACAAACAGGGTTTTAGCCGTACGCTCGATAGGCATCTGAACCTCAGCATACATACCGGCTTTCAGTTCGTGTGCGGCATTAGGCACATCAAACTCGGCCATCATCGACCGATTGGCTTCGACCAGACTCTGAGCCGAACGAGCCAGTTTCGCATTGAACCGACGATCGGGCATGGCGTTGACCGTAAACGAAACCGAACTATTGGGCGGCAACTGATTGGCGAACAACTCAGGGATAGCCACCGTCAGGCGAAGGGTCCGGCTGTCTTCCAGCACAAACAACGGTTTACCGCTATCGCCCGCGCCAACCAGGGCGCCGGGGCTGATATTCCGCTCAATAACTATACCATCGAATGGGGCCGTAATGGTTAGGTATTGGCGCAGTTCGGTCTTCGCCTGGTAATTGGAACGAGACGCCTGCACGGTACCCCGCGCTACGGCTACCATAGCACTGTCGGCCTGCATACGAGCCTGCGCCTGGTCGAGTTCATTGGCAGACACAGCGCCTTCCATTTTGGCCGTTTGCAAAAGCCGCGTATACGTCAATTTGCTGGCGCGAGCACGGGTTGTCTGTTCTACCAGCGTAGCCTCCTGCGCCTGTAGCTGCGCCTGTGCCTGACTGAGTTCGGAAATGACTTCGGGCGCATCCAGCCGAGCCAGTACCTGCCCTTTACGAACAACGGTGCCCCGGTCGACCGAAACGTCCCGGACAAACCCCTTTACTTTGGCATACATACTCACCCGGTTCCAGGGTTTCAGTTCACCGGGAAGCGTAACCCGTTTGCTGGGTTGGAGCGACTGTACTGTCGATACCACTACCTGCTGAATTTCAGGTTCTTTGGCTGGCGTTTTATGATCGCTGCTGGCGGTAGTACAGGCAACCATAGCTGTAGATATGCATAGGCTCAGGGATAAAGAGCGAAAGAGCGAAAGAGTGAAAGAGCGATTATCGTGAAAAGAAGCCATGTCTGTTGCCATTGAAAGGATGTAAAGACCAATTTTATGCTGTAGCACTTAGTTCGGGATGATAGTATTTGCTTTCCGGGTCTTCGGGGTCAAGCGATACGGATTGGGTAGCGGCTTTGGCCTGAAGCTGCGTAAACACACAGGGCAGAATCAGCAAAGCGGCCAATGTAGACGCAATCAACCCACCGATAACTGCCTGACCCAGTGGCGCAATCTGATCGCCCCCTTCGCCCAGGCCCGAAGCCATCGGCACCATCCCGGCAATCATGGCAATACTGGTCATCAGGATGGGGCGAATCCGGCTGTTAGCTGCCAATACAGCAGCCTTTCGGGTTTCGCCTATTTCCAGTCGTAAGTTCTCGGCATTCGTTACCATCAGAATGGCATTGGCTACCGATACCCCTACCGACATAATCAGCCCCATGTACGATTGCAGGTTCAACGTAGCGCCACAGGCCAGCAACATCAGCAAAGCCCCCGCCACCACCGCCGGAATAGCCGCCAGAATAACCAACGACAGCTTAAACGACTGGTAGTTGGCCGCCAGCAGTAAGAAGATAATGATAATCGCGACCAGCAGACCCGTTTGCAAACTGCTCAGCGTATCCGCCAGGAGCCGGGTTTGTCCCCGCATCTCCACAATTACTCCACGGGGTGGATCGCCAGCATCTTTGATAGCCTGCATAACGGCTTTCTGGGCGGTACCCAGGTCTTTTTTCTGAAGATTGGCCGTTACTGTCACCAATCGGTTCGGGCCTGCCCGGTCGTATTCGCCGGGGGCCGTCCCTTCCGAGAACGTAGCCACATCCGACAGGAGCGGGCGCATTTCACCACTTTTCAACGGAATATTCCCAATATCGTTGGTATTGGCCATCTGGTATTCAGGAATCTGCACCTGCACCTGGTACGCCAGTCCTTTCGAATCGTCGAGCCAGAGGTTTTTATCGGTAAAACGGCTCGATGATGTAGCCGCCACCATCGACCGGGCCACCTGCGTTGATGTAACCCCCAACTGCCCGGCCCGTTCGCGGTTCATGGTCACGTTCAGGATCGGGTACGACAACGGCTGGGCTATCTGCACATCGCGTAGGTAGGCAATCTGGCTCATCCGGTCTTTGATTTTATTCGCAAACCGGCCCGCTTCATTCAGGTCTTTGGCGGCTACCGTCACCTCAATTGGCGTAGCCGAACCCTGACTCATGATTTTATCGACCAGTTCAATCGGCTCGAACGAAATACGGGCGTTGGGTAAGGCACTGGCAATCCGACTGCGTAGCTGCTCTTTCAGATCGTCCATCTTCACCGGAAAATCTTCGTGAAGCGACACCTGCAAGACGGCTTCGTGTGGGCCGCTGTTGAACACGAAGATGTTCGATGTACCATAACTGGACGGTACTGTACCGACATAGGCCGATGAAATTTCAAGATGCTCAGGGCCTACTTCTTTCTTGATGATGTCGAGGACTTTCAGCGTAGCCAGTTCGGTCCGTTCTACGCGTGTGCCATCGGGAACGCGCAACCGAAGCTGAAACTGGTGGCTGTTGGCGTGGGGCAGAATATCCGTCCCGATCACCAGAAAGCAGACCACAATGATGGCCAGCGAACCAATCAGATACCCTCCGACAACCAGCCCCCGACGGTTTATAATCTTTTCAAGCTGAGCCGTATAGCGTTGCTTGAACTTCTCAAAACCGGTAGCGTTTTTTGTTGGATGGGCCGCTTCGTCCAGAATCATGTGGCGCTCCTGAGCATCCAGCGCTAACGTTGGGGCTTCGTGTTTAGGATGGGCTTTCAGCAGCCAGTTGGCCATCACCGGCACGAGTGTCTGTGACAGGATGAACGAGGCAATCATGGCAAACCCTACGGAAAGCGACAGCGGCAGAAACATGGAGCGGGGGATTCCACTCATCACGAATGCCGGGGCAAACACCGCCAGAATGGCCAGCAGAATCAGGAATTCTGGGAAAATGATTTCCTTACAGGCATCCCAGATCGCAACCGCTTTTGGTTTGCCTTCTTCCAGATGCTGGTGAATATTTTCAATGGTCACCGTCGCCTGATCGACCAGGATCCCAATGGCCAGTGCCAGTCCTGACAGCGTCATGATGTTGATGGTTTGCCCGAACAGATTGAGCAGGATCACCGCCGACAGAATCGAAATCGGGATGGTCAGTACCACAATAATCACACTCCGCCAGTCGCGCAGGAAAAGTAGAACCATCAATCCGGTCAGGATAGCGCCCAACACCCCTTCTGTCACCAGACTTTTGAGCGCGTTGGTTACGTAAACCGACTGGTCGAACTCGTACGAAATCTTTACATCTTCGGGAACAGCCGCCTGTAGTTCGGGCATCGCCTTGCGGATGTTGTTCACGACATCGAGCGTTGAGGCATCTGACTTTTTGACCACCGGAATGTACACCGCCCGTCGCCCGTTGACCAGTGCATAACTTACCGTTACGTCGGCGGCATCCTCCACCGTTCCAATATCCCGTACAAACACCGTTGGGCCCGTACCAATCCGAATCGGAATATTCAGAAAATCTTCCGGGCGTTTCACCAGTGAATTTACGGGGGTCATCAGTGCTTTATCACCGATCCGAATATTCCCGGCGGGCGATGGCTGGTTATTGGTCGTAATGGCTTTAATGACCTCTTCAGGCGTAAGCTGATAACTACGCACCAGTTGCGGATTCACCCGGATAACGACGGTACGCTGGTTACCCCCAAACGGCGGAGGACTCGACACGCCCGGAATCCGGGAGAACATCGGCCGCACACGAGACGAGGCATAATCCTGAATTTCGTTCAATGACCGACTCTGACTTTCAAACACCAATTGACCTACCGGCACCGAACTGGCATCGAAACGCACCACCTGTGGCGGCACCGTTCCTTCGGGCATATACGCTTTTGCCCGTGAAACGTTGTTGGCCACCTCAGCCGCAGCCTGCGCCATATCGGTGCCAGGGTAAAATTGCAGCTTGATCAGCGATAGTCCCTGAATCGTTTTTACTTCAACATCGCGAATCCCCGATACGTACAGAAAGTGATCCTGATAACGGGTAGCGATAAACCCGTCCATCTGGTCGGGCGCCATCCCCCCATACGGTTGCACCACGTAAATAGTCGGCAGATCGAGGTTCGGAAAAATATCGACCGGAATAGTAAACAACGACATCACCGCGAAGAATAACAGTCCCATAACCGCTACCACCACCGAAATCGGCTTTCGCAACGCAGATCGAATGATCGAATTCATAAGGTTAATTTTTATGTGTAGAGACGCATCTTTGCGTCTTATGACCGGATGGTTATTGAAACAGACGACTAGGCCTATAAACTGCTGACGCACAAGAGGTAGCGCACCAGTCTCTACCGTACCTGATTCATAAATAGCGACAAATCCCCTTCGGCAGCGGCTTTCAGGAGCAGAAACCGCCAGACGTTGCTAGTGGCTACGTAGCCATCGACTTCGGCCCGGTTGAGCGTAACCACGCTTTGCAGAAGCGTCGGCAAGTCGGTTAAACCACTGGTATAGCGAGCCTTCGCCTGATCGTATGCCTGACGAGCCGCCCGTAGCTGAAGCGGGGCCTGACGCGCCTGTTCCAGTGCTACGTCATATTGCGTATCCGCTTCCTGGTACTGTCGGTTGATTCGCAGACGCTGCTCATTGAACAATTGCCGGAATCGCTCCACCTGAAACTGGTCGGCCTGATAATCGCGTCTAGTGCGTATCATATTGGTTAAATTCCAGCGTGCTACGACCCCAACGAGGTAGTTACCTACCTGATAGCCAAGACCATTAATCTGATTATTCAGAAAAATATCGCCCTGATTGGAAAAGCCCGACCCGCGCGCATTACCCACCCCGACCAGTGAAATCATGGGCATCCCCGACCGCTGGGTTGCCAAACTCCGGGCAGCCGACAGATTGACCTGTGATTCGAACAGTCGAAGCGTTGGGTTCTTGGGCGAAATGGAATCGGACAGAAACGAATCGTTAGGAAGATTGATGTAGAAGCGCATACTGTCGACCTGGAGGTTGGTCTGCAACAAGCCCGTTAGTTCGGATAGCCGGAGCCGTTGTACCTGCTCACGCTGTTGGCTTTCGAGTAAGAGCAAACGTGCCCGAACGGCCTCTGCGGTAGCCAGTGCACTATCGACGCCCGCCCGCATCCCCGACCGGACACCCGAATCGACTACTCGTTTGAAGGTTTCGGCCCGGTCCAGATTGCTTCGTTGAATCTGAACCAGTTTCTGATTGATCAGCAAAAGCAGATAGGCATCAATGGTACGCACCTGATGCTGAAACACTTCATTTTCGTAATCGACCTGACTCCGTTGCAGATCGGCATTAGCTACGCCAATGTTCGCTTTGACCCGTCCAAACGTGGTAGCCCGCCATTCGATAGAAGCGGTAGAGAAACTCCCAAAACTAGCCTGCGAAATCGCTACAGGCCGTACACCACCCGATGTAGAAATATTGACGCTTTCATTTGGGAAGAAAGACCCATTCAGGCTGTTACTGGTGGCGTAATTGTATTGATGCTGAAGCAGCATAATCGGCATCAGTTCAGTCTGGCTGGCCTGTACCCGACGCTCGGCACTACTGATTTCGGCCTGCTTCGCTTTCAGAAACGGATACTGTCGTACGCTCTGCTCGACTACCTGATTCAGCGAGAGTGTTTGCCCCCAGGACGGTAGCCCGGATAGACTCAGTCCCACCAGAATACACCCAGTTTGCCAGTATCGGTTTCTGGTTGTTACAAACCGTTGTCGAACGTAAGCGCAAAAAAAGCTCGTCATGTCCATGCACCCGACGGCCCTTTAGCCGACAGTCAGGTGTATGCAAAACACAGCATCAATTTTGGAAACATTTGGGAAAACAAGCATTGGGTGATACGTTTAAAGCCCTTCTCCCCTATAAAACACACGATTGTATGGCAATCGTAGCTATCGGCTTTCCATCAACAGCGCCCGTCTACACCTCTTTTAATTGGAGCAGGCTGTATTCACACAAGCTATAGTTAAACGGTATTAGTTGCCTTTCCTATCATTTAGAACAAAATCGATAGTTAGTAAACAGACAGTCTATGCTTTTTGAACTCGAACCGCAATCAATTTACAGGAGAGTCATCCTTAGTAGCGGTTTATTTTTCGCGCTATCTCTGCAACCGATTGCATAGAGTACTAAATCAGTTAATGCACGTATAATGAAGCACCTACTAATCATTTGTTTGCTCTGTATTTTAACGAACTCAACTCAGGCTCAGCTTCGTTTGCCCCGCCTAATCAGCGACGGAATGGTATTGCAGCGCGACACGCCCCTGAACATATGGGGATGGGCCAAAGCGGGTGAAAAAATTACGGTGCGTTTCAACCGCAAAACCTACAAAACCGTCACCGATGCCACCGGAAAATGGCAGGTCAAGTTACCATCGACAGCAGCAGGTGGCCCCTATAGCATGGATATTGTGGGCAGTACGCAACTAACCATAAACGATATTCTGATCGGGGATGTGTGGTTTTGCAGTGGGCAGAGTAATATGGTTCACCAGCTCAACATTCATGACGTGACCTATGCCAACGAAATTGCGAAAGCTAACTATCCGCAAATTCGTCAGTTCTGGATACCTACCCTTACCAACCTGCAGGGCCCTCAGAGCGATCTGCCCAATGGGCAATGGAAAGCCGCTGTTGGGGAAGACGTCCGCCCGTTCTCAGCTGTGGCCTATTTCTTTGCCAAAAAAATTCACGAAAAGTACGGAATACCGATTGGCATCATTAACGCCAGTGTAGGCGGCACCCCCATCGAAGCCTGGATGAGTGAAGAAGGCCTGACCGATTTCGCTACGCTAAAAGCTACTGCTGAGAAGAATAAAGATACCACCTATATCAACAGTCTCTCCCGGCGGCAGCCCACTAATCGACCGGCTCCTCCTGTGGATTTAGGACAGGCAGGAACCACCAAATGGTATGACCCGGCTTATGTTCCCAAAGGCTGGCGGCCTATCAATATTCCCGGTTATTGGGAAGACCAGGGCATTAAAGACCTGAATGGTGTGGTCTGGTATCGACGAGAAATTACCATCCCGACTTCTATGGCTGGTAAACCGGCCCGCGTCTTTCTGGGGCGAATCGTTGATGCCGACGAACTCTACATCAATGGCAAATCGGTCGGTCGAACCACTTATCAGTACCCACAACGCCGGTATGCCGTTCCGACCGATTTATTGAAAGCTGGCAAAAACGTGTTTGTCGTGCGGGTGACCAATATGGCCGGGAAAGGCGGCTTCGTACCCGACAAGCCGTATTGTGTGTTTGCCGGTGCCGATACAGTCGATTTGAAAGGGACGTGGCAGTACAAAGTCGGCACCGTGTACCGACCCGTTGAAGGAGCTTTTGGTGGCGGCATCGCGGCTCAAAATCAGCCAACGGCCTTGTATAATGCCATGGTAGCCCCTGAAATCAAGTACGCCATCAAAGGTTTTTGCTGGTATCAGGGCGAAAGTAACGCCGGGCAACCCGAGCAGTACCGAACCTTATTACCTGCTCTGATTAAAAACTGGCGAAGTCAATGGCAACAGGGAGAGTTACCCTTTCTGTTCATCCAGCTTCCGGGCTTTATGGACTACAACTATCTCCCTTCCGAAAGCAACTGGGCTATTCTGCGGGAAGGTCAACTCAACGGCTTATCAGTACCCAACACGGCTATGGTTGTTGCCATTGACCTGGGAGAATGGAACGATATTCACCCCGACAATAAACAGGGGGTTGGCGAACGGCTGGCCCTGGCTGCTTTGAAAACCGCTTACCACGAAAACCTGGTTTCTTCAGGGCCTTTGTATCAATCCGCGAAAGTCGACGGCAACAAAATAACGATCAGCTTTACCAATGTTGGTGGTGGCTTGATTACCAATGATGGCGAGGACCTGGGCGAGTTTGCCATTGCGGGCAACGACAAAAAATTCGTGTGGGCAAAGGCAAAAATTGAAGGCGATAAAGTGGTCGTTTGGAGCGACGAGGTGCCTTCTCCCCAATACGTGCGGTACGCCTGGGCCGATAATCCCGTGAATCCCAACCTTTATAATAAAGAAGGGCTACCCGCTTCACCGTTCCGAACCGACAATTAATCGTCCTTAACCACTACCTATATGCCGAAACATCTGGCGTTAGTACTGTTGACAAGCCTACCCTGCTGGGCCCTTGCTCAACAAGCTGCCATCGACAGCAGCAAGTACCCTCCGCTGAAAACCATGACGGCCCAACAGGATCAGGCCAACATGATGCAGCAACTGGGCATCCGCAAACTAAGACCGGGACCAAGTGGCAATGAATCAGACCCCAATCATGCCAATTACGACGAGTCGCAGGCGAATCCATGCCCCCAACTACCCGATGTGCTTACCACTAAAAAAGGCAGGAAAGTAACGACCCCCGAGCAATGGTGGAGCATTCGTCGTCCCGAAATCATTGAGGATTTCGAAAAAGAAATGTATGGTCGCATACCGGCCAACGTCCCTAAAGTTACCTGGACAACGAAAATCACTGACAATGAATTTGTAGGCCGTATTCCTGTGCTTGCCCGACACATGATTGGCCGGGTCGATAATAGCGAGTATCCGTTGATCAGCGTGAATATCAATATGGTACTGGTGTTGCCCCAAAACGTAAAAGGCCCCGTACCTGTCATGATCATGCTGGGCTTTCCAACCTTACCGGCACCAGCTCAGCCTTCGCTTCCTGAGCTGGAAAAGATCAATGCCGCTTTTAAGGACATGATGATCAAAAGCAATCCGGAACTAAAAGCCATCTTCGATAAATACCCGGCTTACTCACCCATTACCCGACTGCCCGGACCCAATTTCTTTGCTCCCGCTCCCAACGGCGACTCCCCTCCTACCGAGCAACTGCTGGCGGCTGGCTGGGGCTATTGCACCCTGGAACCAGGCAGTATCCAGGCCGACAACGGCGCGGGCCTTACCCGAGGTATTATTGGCCTTACCAATAAAGGTCAACCACGCAAACCAGAGGATTGGGGCGCCTTACGCGCCTGGGGCTGGGGGGCCTCACGGGTACTCGATTATCTGGAAACCGATCCGCTGGTAAACGCCAAACAGGTTGCTATTGAAGGAGTTTCGCGCTACGGTAAAGCAGCCCTCGTGGCGATGGCCTTCGACCAGCGATTTGCGATGGTACTGATTGGTTCGTCGGGAAAAGGCGGTACTACGCTACAACGGCGCGTTTTTGGAGAAGCCGTCGAAAGTCTGGCGGGTAGCGGTGAGTATCACTGGATGGCGGGTAATTACCTGAATTATGCCGCTTCGGAATCATCGTCGGGCCCTAAAACCGGCTGCGACCTTCCCATCGATTCGCACGAATTACTGGCGCTCTGTGCCCCAAGACCAACATTTGTCAGCTACGGTATCCCCGAAAAAGGCGATGCCAAATGGCTCGATCAGATGGGTAGTTACAAGGCAACCGTAGCCGCTGGGCCGGTTTTCCAACTTCTGGGAGCAAAAGACCTGAGCGCCAACAGTGAGTACAATAAAGACATAATGCCACCCGTATTGACTGGCCTGATGAACGGCGAACTCGCCTGGCGGCAGCATAACGGCGGCCATACCGATGCGCCTAATTTCCAGTATTTTATTCCCTGGGCCAATAAGCTGTTAAGGTATGAACGAGTGGCTAAATAACGAACCCGATTATCCTCTGGCCAAGCCTGTCAGGATCATTGGGATACACCTATTTTTTAACTACTTTTCCCAAAAATAGTTATCCGTTTATACCTACTTTTCACCCGGATGACTATCGAACTTTACAGCACGTCGCTTACCGATTATTCAGCACCCGTTGAGTCGCCCATCTCCAATACAACAGGTGAACTTCCAGAACAGGAGCCAGCCCTTGAACTGGGCAATCTGCTCGGCAGTTTCGACTCGCGGGAAGAAGCGCTGGCATTTGTTCAGGAACAGGCCACTGGCCAACAACAGCAGGTTACGGATAGCCGGATTGTCAAATTTGATGCCTATACCCACGTCGAATTACTGACGGTAACACTTCAGCATGCCGATCAGACAACGGCCATAAAGAACTATTACCTTGTTCTGGATGAAGGCTATTGAGCAATTACGCAATGGATAAATAACGCAGAATGGCAGGCCCCCAGTAGTAGAGGGTAAAATAGTACGTACCTAATCCTAAAAAGCCCGTTGCCAGCAGGAGTACCAACGATGCCGACAATCGGAGGATAGGTGACGCTTTATAGCGCCCCGCACGTATATACGCTTCGACTACCAGCAGATTGGGCAGGTAGAAGAAAAAATCCATAACGTGATCGAACCAGCCACTAAACGAGTGCGCATGCATCTTGTCCGGTTCAGGTTTGCGAATCAACCAGATTCTCTCTATTATTAACCACATCTTTTTTATCCCGTTTTTATAATAAAGTTATCTCAAAACGAAACAGACATGAAAACAGTAAGATGGTATTCGCCAGGGGGCGAAGGAGACCAGGGCGGAGACGCTACGAGTGATAAAGAGACCATTCTGCGTCAGGAAGGACCACACGAGCCGGGCGATACGCCTTTAGACGATCAGGAAGAACTGCCCGGCGGTTATATTCATGGCCACGCCGAACAGGACGAAGAATAACGCTGCAGGCTTCACTCAAAAAGGTATTCGAATAACTCTATTTCTGCACGTTTCGACATACTGCCTGGTCTACGAGGGTAGGCCAGGCAGATTTATAAGATTTTCTTTTGCCAAAACAGTAAACCAGTACCTGAATTGATTAGCCTCACCCTGTAGCCATCTCATGTCTACAGGAAAACCCGCAAATAGTCTGGCCTATTCTACTTATGCGCTACCTGTGCCCGGATGCGGCTGAGCGACGGCCCCTTGATGCCCAGATAGGACGAAATATGCCCCAACGATACCCGATTCAGAATATCCGGGTAATTCGTCAATAAATCGACATAGCGCTCCTCGGCCGATTGGGTCAACAAGCTCTCCGAACGGGTCTGATTGAACATAAAATACTGTTCGGCCAGCAAACGTCCGAAGCGTTCCCATCCGTGCGACTGTTCGTACAATTGCTGTAAATGATCGTAGTCGATCACCAGCAATTCAGCATCTTCCAGCGCTTCAATCAAGTATGGGCAGGTCGTTTTCGTCAGCAGACTTTTCAGCGAAGTCAGAAAAGCATATTCGGGAATAAAATAGAGATTATGGTCCTGCTCGGTTCGGGGATCGATGTAGTAAACCCGAAAGATTCCCTTCAGAATAAACCCCACCTGCCGACATACGGAATGCTGAAAATTGAAATACTCATGCTTGGCAATGCTTCGGATCGTCCAGAATGGATCACCCAGCCTGAGATCATCGTCAGAAAGTTGGGCAAATTGCCGTAAAGACTGGTGTAAGGTAGTGTGTTTCGCGGTGGGGCATTGGCTATTCGTTACGTTCAATAGAACCCGGATTTTTATGATCATTATGATTTACACAGATCATGACAAACCATAATGATCATAAAAATCCGGGTTCTCTATTCTCTTTTTAACATAGGTGAAAAATTGGCAAAAAGTGCCCGTCTACCTTTGAGGCATCAAAACAAATCACAAAACAAGTTAAAGCTTACTCTTATGAAAATCGTACGCAATGCCTCTGCTCACTGGACTGGAACCGGAAAAGATGGAAAAGGAGACCTGACTACCGCCAGCACGGTTCTGAACAAAACCCAATATTCGTTCAATACTCGATTTGCGGATGGAATCGGCACCAACCCCGAAGAGCTGGTTGCTGCTGCTCATGCGGGCTGTTTCGCCATGCAACTGGCCTTCAACATTCAGCAGGCTGGTTTCGCAGCCGATTCGCTGGACGTTAGTTGTGCCATCACCCTTGAAGACGGTGGCATTTCCAGCTCAAAATTGACGCTGACAGCCGCTGTTCCGGGCCTGGACAAAACTAAATTCGACGAGCTGGTCGATCATGCCGAACACAACTGCCCAATCTCGAAGCTGTTCAATACCACCATCAGCGTCGAGGCTACTTTGGCCTAAGTACCGTATCAAACATAAACCGCGAGGCCGCGAAGACGCAAGGAAGTAAATCGGTGATACTCCTTGGGACTTCGCAGCCTCGCGGTTTTTTATATGAATCAGTAATTTACTGGCTATCAATACTTTTAAACTAAATGCTAATCTGAACATTACTACTCCACTAACTGATGACATTACCACCCAACCTTCTCAAAGCACTCGACTGGACCGTCGAAACGATTCAATTCTGCAAAAAACATTTCGGGTTCATTTTCAGCCTGGGGCTGATTGCCGCTGTTGGACGAGCCATTCAACTAAAAGCGTTTGGGCCGATCAGCCCAATATCGCATGGGTTACTGGAAATTATTGTGGAGTCGGCCCGGATACTGATTTTCCTGTATGCACTGGGACTCACCAATATCCGGGCAGGCGCCAAACGGCTGATGCAGCTCATTGTTAATAAACAGAGCCGAAAACAGAACTGGCAGTTGGCAATTCAGAAACTTCGAACCAAGTGGGGCGCTTTACTAATCAATCTAGTCGTATTTTCGGTAATCGCCCTACTGTTCAACAAGTTAATCGACCACATTGCCTACGAAACCTGTCTATACATCACATTAAAAGCCCGAGATCTGATTTCTGATCAATCGTCGGAGTGGGCAATCATTCTTTTCTTCAAGAACATTTCGGTGATTCCGTTCACCCTGATTTTCAACGCACTCTTCTGCCTCTGGTTGGTTAATCGGCTTCCCCGACCCGTTTTGACTAACTAACGATTGAACGCTCAAGAGTTATCCAACCAGTTTGACCCCTCTAAGTTAAACTAGTTGGATAACTCTTGGCTACTTAACGGGATTGATGCATAGCTGTGCTGGCTTTATGCTGGGCTTTGATACTACGAGCCATTAAGGAACCAATCATTAATGATGACAGAATCAGACTGAGCAATAAGCAGTGTTTGAATTTCATGGTAGTTGTTGTTTACTGTTGGAAGGGAGGCTACAAAAATGACTGATCGGTCGGTTTGCTCCTATGATAAATTGATTAACCGTCGAATATTAGGGATAAAGCACCCGAAAACAGCGATAAATCCCAAACCCCCCGTTCTCCCAAACTGAGAATAGCCTTTAGCTAATGCGGTGGAAACCCGCGCTACGGGCCAAAATAGCGGGTTCCCACCCCCGTTACCTAAATCGGGTGTAAAAAAAGTTAAACGTTTACTTGACTCTCCCCTTACGTCATAGCCTACATTTGCCAGGGTCAATCAAAGCACGTTTTTTATGCGGCACT
Source organism: Spirosoma sp. 48-14 (assembly GCF_001898575.1). GTDB lineage: Bacteria > Bacteroidota > Bacteroidia > Cytophagales > Spirosomataceae > Spirosoma. The sequence goes on along the minus strand of NZ_MKUD01000070.1, from coordinate 209,969 downwards.
ATTCGGTCAATAAGCTGGCAAAACTGGCAGGTGTAAGTGTACGAACACTCCATCATTACGACCGGGTGGGTCTGTTAAAACCAGTAGTCCGTACCGAGACCAAGTACCGACTGTATGGCGAAAAAGAACTGATCCGGTTACAGCAGATTCTTTTTTACAAAGAACTGGATTTCTCGCTCGACGAGATTCTGCATATTCTGGAAGACCCGGAATTCGACACGTTGAAAGCACTTGAAAGCCATAAGTTGGCCCTTCAGGCCCGCCAATTTCGACTGTCAAAGCTGCTGCTGACGATTGATAAAACAATTTCAACCTTAAAAGGCGAACGAGTCATGGTAACCAACGAAGAGTTATACGAAGGTTTCCCCAAAGGCAGGGAGTACCGACAGGAAGCTATTGAAAAATACGGCAAAGAAGCCATTGAAAGCAGCGAAGCCAAACTACAGCAAATGGGCAAGGCCGGTTTTGAGCAGCTCAAAGCTGATCAGCAGGCTATTGCACAAATACTAACAGCTATGGTCGATCATGACCCCGCCAGCCTGGCAGTACAACAGCAGATAGCCCGGCACTATGTCAACATTCGGGGGTTCTGGGGCGAAAAAGTCTGCCAGTCGAAGGATATGGCAAAAGCATATAAAGGGTTGGCCCAATTATACCTCGATGATCCCCGATTTACAAGCCAGAACGGCATAGACAACCCGGACTATGCGTCCTTCCTGCACAAAGCCATGGTCTACTTCGCCGACACACAGATTTCGTAAAAAGTATAAGCCCCTATTAATCAAACTCCCACTTGCTTAGCCAGGGATCCCGAGTCTGTTTCTGAAACTGCTTTAGTTTAGTCTGCATCCGTTGAAGTACCCCGCCATACTTCGGATTGGCAGCCAGATTGTGGATCTCGTCAGGGTCGGTTTGAAGGTCATAAAGTTCAAAACGTGGACGGTGCAAATAAGCGGCTACCGTTCGTTTTCCGTATACTTTTTCCCCTTTCTTTAACCCTTCCTGCCACGTATAGGAACGATATAAATCGAGCGCCATTGGATAAGGCAATTCGTGGGCTATATTGAAGATCAGCTTGTAGCGTCGTTCGCGCAGCACCCGCATGGGGTAATACATCGTGATTTCGTGCAGTGAATGGGAGGCATACACCTCGTCCCAGTCCCTTACAGACTCCTGCTCCACAACCGACCGGAACGAACGGCCCTGTGTTACAATCGTACTCAGATCGACGCCCGCAAAATCCAGCAATGTAGGTGTCACATCGATCCACGAGATCAGGGCATCCTGCACAAAACTACGCTTGTGCTGACCGGGAAGTTTTACAATGCAGGGCAACCGCATACCCGGTTCATACAGGTTCGTTTTCGCTCCTGGGAAGGGAGCGCCATTGTCTGACAGATAAACGATCAGCGTGTTATCGTACTGGCCCGTCTCTTTCAGATAATCCACCAACCGCCCAACGCCCTGATCGAGACGGCTAATGGCTTCATAGTATTGAGCTAGTTCCATGCGACAGGCTCGGTTATCGGGCAGATAAGTCGGAACACTAACTTCTCGGGGTTGATAAAAATGATCGCCCACCTGTGGATAGCCCCCCGGTCGATTCCCAAACAAATTCGGTTTTGTACCGTCAAAAATGGGGGAGCCATCCGGAGAGATGGTATTGCTGCGGTGAGGGTCGTCGGTTGCAAAATACAGGAAGAATGGCGTGTCTGACTTCTCCACCATAAAATCATAACACGCCCGTGCCATCTCAACCGGACTGCGACCAATTGAAGCCGGATCGTTGACCTTGCCTGTACCCAGTATGCGCTGAAAATGATAGACTGACTCTGGTGACACATGCAGTTTACCGATGCGAGCGGTGCGATAGCCAGCCTGTTCGAGCCAGACAGGCAACGAATGGATCGTATCGAACGAGCTAAAATGATGTATCTGATGCTCTAGCCCATACATACCATTGGCATGATTATGGATACCAGTCAGTAATACAGACCGGCTGGGGCTGCAACTGGCTGTTGTACAAAAAGCATTGGAAAATCGCACGCCATCAGTCGCTAATTGATCGATATGGGGAGTGCGTATAGATGTATTGCCATAACATCCTACTGCTTCGCGTCCATGATCATCGGCTACAATTAGGACGATATTAGGACGTTTGGCAAGTGGCGCCCCCTGCCTCAGCACTTCAGGACTTGGCAACAAGTCCTCCATAAGAGAAAAAACTATTGAAAAACAGCCAATTAAGATCGATTTAAACAAAGTATTCATAAGCAAATACAAAAGCTACTATCAATAATACCTTTTTCCTCTCATCTCCCCTAAACTCCTCCTGTATAATCACGTCAACTACTTAGTCAATCAACACAAATGAATTACTGAACCTAAAAAAAATAATCAATCTGATAGCTTTAGGCACGCTATTTGTCACCACACGACACATCCTATCCATTTAATAGACTATCTATGTATTTACCTCTACGGAAGCTAGTATTCTTAATACTGGTGGTTTTTCCTTTTAGCATCCTGTATGCTCAACTGACGATCACGAGCCCGGTAACCAGAATGGTTTTCCAGCGTAACTTAGCCAACAATGCCGCCGTTACCGTAACTGGTGTTGCACCAAGCAATGCTACGCTGGTTGAGGCACGTTTTATACCCCTAGCTGCCAATCAGGGAACAAGCACTAACTGGTCATCTCTATCCTTTTTATCAGGTACATCCTCGTTCCGGGGCCAGGTAACGGTCAACGGTGGGTGGTATCGATTAGCAGTCCGGGCCAAAAACGGGCCAATAGTTATAGCCGAAACACAAGTTGACCGGATAGGTATAGGCGAGGTTTTTGTAGTAGCAGGGCAATCGAACGTATTCGGCGGCTTACAGCGCGTAACAAGTTCGGTTGAAGATCGCGTGTCCTGCGTCGATTTTCGGCAGGATAGCATCAGCGAACAACTATTACCTCTCCAGTTCAGTAAAGTCAGCTATGGAAGCTCGATAGGCCCTAGTCAGCCACCTCATTTATGGAGTACGCTCGGCGACAAGTTGGTGCAACGTTTAAATGTCCCCGTTCTATTCCTGGGAGCAGCGCTGGGTGGTAGTAGCAGCAGCGAATGGCAGCAGGGAGCAGTCGGAAATATGGGTACGACCACCAACTCATCAGTGTATCGGAGGCTTGGAGAAGCACTGCTGCATTATGTATCGCGCACAGGTGCCCGAGCCGTGCTGTGGCACCAGGGCGAAACAGACACATACTATAACGTTACTAGTCAGACGTATTACAATAACATTAATGCGGTCATTCAGAAAAGTCGACAACAGGTAGGTTCACAGCCACTAGCCTGGATGATTTCGCGCGTAAGTTTTAATAATTATCTGACTAATGCCGGCATTATTGCGGCTCAGAACCAACTTATTACCAATATATCCAACACATTTCCGGGTCCAGCCAGCGACAGCATCATAGGTACCGCAAACCGACCGGATGGTATTCATATGAAGGGGCCAGGATTGGTACGATTTACCAATAGCTGGGATCAGGCGCTGACGACTGCATTTTTTCAGAATGCAGTCCCTTTCATGCCTAACGACCCTGGCGCTTTGATTACTACCGGATACACCTTACCCCTTCTTCGTCGGCAGGGTGATACACTGGCCGTGGCATCACTCCGCAGCGACCCGTATCAGCCATCAAATCAGTATGTTGCTCAGATTATTCGAGCCAGCGACGGAACGGTGGTCGCCGAGTCCTCACCAACGCAGGACAACCCGATTCTAATAAAGATTCCGACCAACCTACCCAACAGTCAATACCGGGTCAGAACTCGCTCAACGAACCCAGTGATTCTGGGGACTCTCAGCGAACCATTTACAATCCAGCAATCGGCGGCCCCCGCTTCGCTGTTACGTGTATTACGTCAGCCTGTTATGGGCGGTACGCCCCCCGACGCCATTCGTAGGGTTTCGTACAAATACGATTCCTGGACACACGGGTTCTTTGCTATGGTGGAATCGACTGCACCCGTTGAGGTGAAACTTGAGCGTATTGATGGGGGAACGTTCACCGATACCGGCTGGTATCTGGCTCAACCAGGCTCGCAAGCGCCCGATTATGAAGAGTTTGCCAATTTTACGTACGTTCAAAACTATCCTCCCCAGGGCGCTGGTGTTGGAGGGGTTTCACCTGGCAAATACCGTTACTCAATACGACTTCAGGGCAATACCAGCCAGACGATGTGGTTCGATATTGCGTTTATCGATGCGCGGCAAATCCTGTATCAAAAAGAACCCAATGTGGTCATTCAACCTTTTCTGACAGTAAGTGGTACCCCAACCCCACCTGCTTGTCTTATCAATCCGCTCACCGTATCTATCGAAGTAATTGACGGGCCTAAAGATGGTATTTACAGCGTTCGTTTATCAGATCCAACCGGCTCCTTTGCCAATGAAACGACCATCAGCAACGTTACAGCTACCGGCCCATTCACCGTTACGCTATCGCCCGAGTTAGCCTCAGGCACCCAGTACCGTATCCGGGTAGTTACCAGCAACCCTAATCTGGCCACATTACCCAGTCAGCCTTTTTCTCTTTGCAACGATGCTGATCTCTCGATCTCAATGAGCCTAAGCAGTCGCCTACCTGCTGTCAATCAACCCGTTACACTTACACTAGTTCTAACAAATGAAGGACCAGCAGCCGTTGATAGTACCACTATTCGGAGTTTGCTTCCGCCAGGTATGGAGTTTATCAATACCGCTGATGCAGCCATTCAGGCGAAAGGCGACACGATTCGGATCAAATCAGGCAGAGTAGACGTTGGTACTAGCCTGCCATTCGCCTTTCGAATGAAAGCCCAGCAGGCTGGCCGGTTTCTGACATCAGCCCAAATCATGACCAGTAGTCGGCGAGACCCCGACAGCCAGCCAGGTTCGGGTACAGGCGATGGACAGGATGATGCAGCCACAGTCGATTTACGTACTTTTGAAGAGAGCGATTTTATAAGCATTTCGCCGAATCCAAACCAGGTACCGCTGCCACCTGTACAATCCAACCAACCGCCTACCGATCCAACAAAGGCCGATCTTAGCCTGGCTATCGTTAGTGACCAACTGGTCGTACGACCGAATCAGGTGGCCAAGTTTACCTTTACTGTTTCGAACAGTGGCGGAGCAACGGCCAACAATGTAACAATTAGAACCCTTCTGCCTTCGGGTTGGCAATTGACTGTTACAAACGGATTAACCATCAGCGGCCAGTCAGTAACAGCCAACATAGGCTCAATCACTGCTGGCAACAAAGGAACTATATCACTGTTCGTTCAGGTACCCAATTCAGGAACGCTCCAGGGCCAGGTATTCAGTGTTACGCCATCCGATCCCGACTCAACACCGGGCAATGGATACACCAATGGCGAGGATGACACCGCAACGATAAGTGTGCGAGTGAGGTAAAAAAAAGGATCGATGTGTGCACACATCGATCCTTTTTTTTAGCCTTCTCTACTAGTCCTTCTTTAAAATCTCTTCTAAAAAAGCCCGGAACTTGTCGGCAAATTCGGGGCGCTTCAAGGCAAATTCAACGGTTGTTTTCAGGAAATCGAGCTTGTTACCAATATCGTGCCGCTTTCCTTCGATGCAGTGGGCATACAGGTTCTCCCGCTTTAGCAGCAGCAACATGGCGTCGGTCAACTGAATTTCGTTGTTCTTACCGGCCGGTGTCTGCTCCAGCATCGTAAAAATTTCGGGCGTCAGAATATACCGGCCTGCTATCGCCAGATTAGATGGCGCATCACTGACCGAAGGCTTCTCAACCAACGTATTCAATTCCAGAATACGGTCGCTCAGCGACTTCCCGCCAACAATGCCATAGCGATTTACTTTATCATGCGGCACTTCTTCTACCGCAATCACCGAACCGCCATACTGCGCATAAGTGTCGATCAATTGTTGGGTTACCGGAATTACCGAATCCATAATGGTATCGCCCAGCAATACGGCAAATGGCTCATTACCAACGTGATGCTTAGCATACCGTATCGCATCGCCCAGACCATTCAACTCCCGTTGACGAACATAGTGCAACGTAGCCATGTCGGACAAACGACGCATTTCATCGAGCAGCAACTGGTCTTCTTTTTCTTCCAGACGCGTTTCGAGTTCGTGGTTACGGTCGAAATGGTCCTCAATGGCACGTTTGCCTTTGCCTGTAATAATCAGGATGTCTTCAATACCCGAATCAACGGCCTCCTGTACCACATACTGAATGGTCGGCCGGTCGATAATAGGCAGCATTTCTTTAGGCTGTGCCTTGGTAGCTGGTAAAAACCGGGTTCCAAATCCGGCAGCAGGAATAACGGCTTTCTTTATCATTTTAAAGAGCGAAAGAGCGAAAGAGCGAAAGAGTGGCCGACGCGAGAATCCTTCGCTCTTTCATTCTTTCGCTCTTTCGCCAATTTATACTACATATGGCTTAATCACGCGGGCGTTGATTTTCTTCAGGGATACAAACAGTCGATTCAGCATGGCGTCGTCACGATACAGGCCGATGATGGAACCACCCGAACCAGTAAACGAGGCTGATGCGCCACAGGAACGGGCCGTTTCGATCAGGCTTCGATTCCGGTCGCTGATGTTATAGATCTGAGCCCGCAAATCAAAATTACGATTAACCAGCGCATTCAATGCTTCCGTGTCACGCTGTAACATGGCGTCGCGCCCCTGCCGGGCTACGTCGGCAATAGCGCTCATGGTTTCGACCACGATGGGTTCACCTTTGAGCCAGCGCGATTTGACATCGTTATGCACCTGCCCCGACTGTTTACCCAGATCGGTATTATAGGCAATGTATAACCGGGGTAGCAACCGAGAATCGAGCGGTTCATAGGCACCATGTCCCTGCTGCTCCATAATGGCTTTGTCGAAGTTCATATAAACACAGCCTTCGTAGCACTGAATAACCCGATCCTGTAAACCCGCTGTTATGCCCAACTCGTCGGTTTCGGTAGCCAGCACCAGGTTAGGCAACACAGGCAGAGGGATTTCAACGTTGTAAAACTGCATCAACGCCCGAAACGTCGCCACAATAATGGCGCTGGAGCCTGACAAGCCCACTTGCCGGGGGATGGACGTGTTGTAACGAATGGAGAAGTTCTGATTAGGAAGCCGAATGTTCTCTTTCTCGCAGTATTCAGCAAATTTCTTGATAGCCGCTTTCAGCAGGGGCACCCCACCATGATAACCCAGCATGCTGACGGAATCGCGCAAGTGGTGCAGGCTCCGAAAAACGTTCGTATCCTGTGGCTGTGGTTCAATATGAAGTTCGGGCGACGGGTAAAGCGTTACAGACGCTCCGAAGTTACGAACAGAAATAGCAATGGTTTTACCAAAAAATCCATCGGACGGGTTACCGAGCAATCCCGCCCGGGCATAAGCACGAGTTTCGATCAGCAAGACAGAAAGCGGCTACAGGCCGCCATTTTAATCAAACAATTAGCCAACAAGTTTACGAAAGAATCCTAGTATTAACTGTCCTGTATGTCCCGAAACCTACTAAAAAAAGTGGCCAGTTTATTAACTGGCCACTCAGTATTAGGCATTCTGGTATAACGATTATGATTTGCTCACATCCGTTTTGTTTTTATCATCGTATCCGACATGATGGGGGTCGTACCCTTCATTCGGATTGTCGCCCTCTTCCAGATAGGTTGCATCAGCCCGGTGCAGGAGTGCATCATCAGAAGGGTTTTCTGCTACCTCGCTTAGTTTGCTGGCTGCTTCATCGCTCATCATGTGCCCTTTGGGTACGTCCGAAATAGCGTCGGCATCGACGTCCCATTCCTGCGTGCCGCCAAGGCTTTCGTTATGCGGTTCACCAGCGCGTCCGACGCCAAGGTTCGCTTCGCGGGTATCGTGCGTCAGATGCATGTTTTCGCTGTCCATATCCATACCCGAGGTCGAGTCTTTATAGGCGTTTGTTCCTACCCCCTCTGATTCACGGCCAAAGTCGGACGTACCATGCTGGTTGGGGTCTTTCGAGTAAAAATCAGGATCTACTTTTTCGGGGTCGAATGGTGATGTAGTTGCCATAACGTTACGTGTTTTTTAGCTATAACCCGAAATGAAGGAAGGTTGTTTAGCCAGTATGAATCAGAGAGCATTCCTATCCTTCACCGCTTGTCTCAAACACGTCCCCTTACCCCTCTGCCTTATGCGCTCTTAGTTCAGCCAATAGCTCATCATTTGTTTGCTGAAGCAGGGCCACGCGCTCATTGAGCTGAAAAAGTAGAAACTCAACATTACGCAGTCGTTCTTCGGTTGTGATAGCTGCCGATGGTGAGCTAAGTGTTTTAAACATCAGCCCTTCGCCCCGCAGCAGCCAGTCGCCGTTCACCTGTGGAAAAGCGATTAAAATTTTTTCGAGCGTATCGAACCTGGGCTTCAATCGACCATGCAGGATATGATACACTTTTTCGCCCCGATTCTCCCCCAGTTTACGAGAAAACTCGAGCACGCTAATATCTAGTGTATCAATAAGTTGCTGCAAACGTAGGTGAATGGTCATAAAAAATAAAAATCTTAAAAAATTAGTATTGGGAGTGAGGAGTGCGTAATAGGAGGGAAAAACTCGCAGCCGCAACTCCTAGTACTCACTCCTCACCCCCATTACTACATATAACCCTGTAAAATAATTGCAAAAAGGCAAAAAAAAGCCTTGATCAATTACACAAAACTATGTATATTTAAACCATAAACAGTGCCCTTAGAAAAGGCAAAAGGGACCGCAAAACGGGTCCCCTGCTTGAACAGTAAACAACAAATACTAATGAACACACAAAACAAAAACCAACTTTCGACAATTCAAAGCGGTAACCCCCTTAAACCGTATCAAAAAATTCACGAATTGACAGGTGAAGTGGTAAATAAGTACAAATATTTGGAAGGACACCCCCGTCAGTACCGGTTTGATGCCAAAGAAGGTGTGTTCAATATCAACGGAACCGAGAAGTTGGGCCGTACCCTCACCTTTCAACCCATTGCCTGGCGGATCTTCACCGACAACATCCTGAATATGGGAACCAAGAACTGGGCCGAGATTTTTTTCATCGATGAAAACAATTGTGTTTCGGCGATTCTTTTTCATGGCTACTCCGTCGATAATATTTTCCGCCTGATCGAACCCCTCTACTACGACGACCTTACGCTGGCCGATGTAGTAGTTACAGCGGTTGCCGAAAAGAAAGAATACACCAAGTCGCAGCCAAAGGGTGTGTATTACATTGCCACGTTCTCCTATAAGAACGGCGATCCTGAAAAAACGGCTGAACTGAAGCAATTTGCCCAGGATGTCAAAGTTTTCCGCCAGGAAACACTAACCGACATCGCTAACATCAAGACGGCGATGAACTATTACAATCCATTTCTGAACCCAATCGACGAGCACGAGCTATTGCCCATTGGTTAGGTTTCGAAAAAAGGTGGTGTAGTGAAGTGAGTAAAGCAGGCGATTGCCTGTCAATCAGTCCACTACACCACCTTTCAGCTAGTCTACATACTCAACTTAGATCCATTTAGTATGCTTAGTCAATCTGTTGGCGCTGGTGATTACTATCGCTCGATCGTACGGGTGTCGAACTCCGATCTGACACGCCTGAAAGAAGAGCACCTCGGCTATTGGTCTACGCCATCGGCCCGGTTTATTTCGGAGAAAACGAAGGTGTTTGGACGTGCCTTTCATCAGCACTTACTCGAACCTGAATCTGTCGGTACGGTAATGGCCCAACTCCTGCCCGATCTACTTGATCCGGCCAGCCAACTACCTACCGACGAACTGGCTCCGGCACAAAGCAAACAGCTACAAACGCTCATGAAGACCATCCGGCAGGATACGTTTTGCCGACGGTATTTACGACTTTCGGAGCGTGAACGCATTATTTTATCGACAGACCCCGCAACGGGTATAGCCTGCAAAGCGCGGCTCGATATGGTGTATACCAGCCTCAAACGACGTAATGCGCTGATCATCGACCTGAAAACAACGTCGGCCCGGTCGCAGGCTCAGTTTCTGGAATCCTGCTACACCTACGATTACGATCGGCAGGCTGCTTTTTACATCGACAGCCTTCGCCACGCCGACAATCGCGAGTGGGCCAGTACGCGCCAGTTTCGATTTGTGTTCATTGGTATCATGAAACAACGTCCTCACCGGCTGTTCGCTGTTGATGCGAGTTCCATACCCGGTTTCCTGGACTATGGCCGAAAAAAATATCGTTTCTGGCTTCGCAAATGGCGGGAAGAACAGACTTTACCCCTGGTAACACCCGCCTGGAGTATGAGTGCCTAAACTTGGTGCACGGTATTCTGTTTACGGCCTGTGGCGGCCGAAGCGTGACTAATTCCTGCGTTAGCCCCTATAGGCCGTAAATAGAATACCGCAAAACCGAAAACCAACAAAACGTTATGAACGCTTCAATAATCAACCTGACGCCTACTCCGCTTCATTTCGACTGGGGTACCGATGGTCTGGTACTCTGGATCGAGGAATTAGACGGTACCGACAGCCTGACGACTCAAATGGATGATGTGATGGAGCGCATTGGCTTTGCCATTGAATTACAAACTGGCTGGGACCATCGCACCGACAGCAACACGCTACACCCACTTTATGGATACCGACTCCTATTGCGGGATGCCTCTGGCTGCTGGAATGCCATCAAGACCGACGAAACAGGCCATTTTGCCGGGCTGATTCCACTTCAGGAAATGGACTATGAAATCGCCTACGAAAAAGTTATGTGGATGGATTAAGAAACCAGCCGCTTCCAACGTAAAGACCAGCCTGTATAGAAGGTTGGTCTTTTTATTTTCTGAAAAGTTTCAGCTAAACTTATAGCAAGGATTGGTACTTTTCCAATTTGGTCAAGCCAGGGTTCGGTATGGCTTCGTTTCATGAATACGATTACGCAGAATCAGAATTACTGTACAGACTCGGCTACAGCGAAACGCATCGTTTTTTGTCGACTTTCAAACGAAAACCTGGTTATTTACTGAGTCAAGTTGACGTCAAGTCATAAACCTCACCATTGTTGATATGCGACCGACCTTTTTCCGATTGGTTCTCTGTCCGTTTCTGGCTTTAACTATTTGCATAACCATTCAGGGCAGGCCACTTACTTCCGACGACCCATCAGGCGGTATTCGCTTCTTCAAAGGCTCCTGGCAGCAGGTACTGGCTGAAGCGAAGCGGCAACACAAACCGATATTCGTCGATGTGTATACGACCTGGTGCCCTCCCTGTAAACGCATGGCTAAAGAAGCCTTTCCAAATCCTAAAATCGGGTCTACATTCAATGTCCACTTCATTAATTACCAGTTGGATGCCGAAAAAGGTGAGGGTATCGACGTTGCCAAATTATATGCGGTAGCCAGCTATCCGACAGCCTTGTACATCGCTCCCGATGGCGCGTTGATTCATCGGGCGATAGGTTATGGCGGCATCAATGGGATGCTCGATCAGGTAGATCATGTGTTGCGCATTCCTGCGTTGAAAGCAACCCTTGCCAAAGGGGATAAGGATTTTGCCAACGGCCGACGTGATGCCGAATTTCTCAAGAAATACCTGATGATGCGTCAGGCGCTTGGCCGGCCTACAAGCGATGTGCTGGATGCGTATCTGACGACCCTGTCGGACTCCGACCGCACCGCTCCCGAAACCATAGCTTTTATAGCCAATAATCTCCAGACGACTGATTCTCAGGCCTTCGATTTTTTAGTCCGGAACCGGCCACCGGCTCTCTCGGCTGACCCAGTCAAACGAAACCTGGCGACAACCGTATTGAAAGCCATTCTTCGTACGCTCGATAGTGATTATAAACAGGCCGTTTCGACCAATGATGAAACGCTGCTGGAAAAAGTAATTGTCAACAGTGAACGCAACACCGCTTCGGCCAATCCATTCATGCAGCGAACAGAGTTAGTAAAACAGGAAGCCGCTACACACTACCGACTGACGTTTTTCAAGCAGACCAGAAACTTTACCCGTTACCAGCCAATCGCGGAATCCGAGGCTCACCCCCTTATGGCCCAGTCGGTCGCCGAACTGCATACGTCCGATTCGCTCGCTTCAATACGGCTCAAGAATATGATGCGATTTATGCCCGATTCGATAAAGAACCGATTATCCAGTACTCTGGCGGGCAAGCCGATGAACGACCAGATGATGTCGTGGAAAGTGGCCCACTCGCTCTATGAGCTAGCCGACACGTATCACCAGCAAGGCCATTCGACAGCCAACTGGCAGATGGCAATTCCCTGGATCGAACGGTCGCTGGTTCTCTATCGGTCACACGAATCGCTGCATACCTACGCGCAACTGCTCCATAAACTGGGACGCAAGCAGGAAGCCCTTACCTACCAGAAACAAGCTATCGCCGACGCGCAAAAAGCTGGCTGGCCTACCGACCAATACGAGAGCGAATTAAGAACGATGAATCCGTAAGGGATAGCCTGTTTTTAGGCATCAACCGGACAAGCAAGGTCGTTTATCAACAGATTCCCCAGACTGATGCGTAATTTTAATCCTCCTCAGCGCAGTGAATCCGTGATTTAGACGGAACTTCCGTGTTTAATTCGCTCGTCTTATGTTCACCAACCCAAACGCTGGGCCGTTCGAACGGTTTGCTTCCAAAGCTACACAGGCCACAGGCTCGTCCATGGCTTTCCTGCTCGCCCTACTTACCATCATTATCTGGATTATTACCGGACCTATTTTCGGCTATTCCGACACCTGGCAACTGGTGATCAATACCAGCACCACAATCATTACGTTTCTGATGGTTTTTCTGATTCAGAAATCGCAGAATAAAGACTCACTGGCTATGCAGGTCAAACTGAATGAACTGATCGCCGTCAACCGCAAAGCCAGCAATAGACTATTGAACGTAGAGGATTTGTCGGAAGAAGAAATTCGGGCGCTGCACCGTTTTTTTGGCGAATTAGCCGAACGAGCCAAATCAGAAACCAGCCTCTCTATTTCGCACTCGATTGAAGAAGCGAACGAAATTCATCAGGAAAAGGTAGAGGATTTTCATCAGCTAAAAGCCAGTCGGCTTACGAACCACAACACGGCTACTTCACCTTCAGAAAGCCCCAAACAAAAAAGCCCCAAAACACCACCCTCTCCACCAATCCAGTAAGTTGAGCAGTCCCGTTACTAAGCCTTTTTCCGAACCAGATTGATTCAGCCTATTCAGCAAAGCCTATTCCTCTGAACAGTCTTACAGGAAGTTGGTTTATGTATCATAGCGCTCCGCACTTACCCTATTTTCAGCTTATTTCAACGTATGAATCAGCCGATCGCTGCTCAATTTTCACCCTTGCTGTCAGATGAAGAGTCTTTATTGCGACGATCGTACGACCAGTTCCAGACGGCATTGAGCATTGGACTTATTGCCACCTGGTTTTGGGACATAGGCAATGATAAACTATATGGCGACCCTAACCTGCTGCGGATGTTCGATGTAGCCGATACGCAGGCCTCAAGAGATGGGCTCCCACTCAGTACCTTTACCGACAACATTCACCCCGACGATCGCGACCGGGTTTTACAACAAATTGACGAGTCGATTCGACTAGGCGGGACTTATGAAGCCGAATATCGCATTTTAAGCGCAAATCAGGAGAACAAATGGGTATTGGCTCGTGGACAATCAACTTACAATGAGCACCATCAACCGCTTACCTTTTCGGGCATACTGATCGACCTGACTGAGCGCAAAAAAGCAGAGCTGCGTTCTCAATTAGCCGAGGATCGACTTCGGCTTGCTATAGATTCCGCCCAGCTCGGTACCTGGGATTTTAATCCTCTCACCCAAACCCTGATCTGGTCGGATCGTTGCAAAGAGCTGTTCGGGCTTTCGCCATCGGCCCATGTCGATTACGGGGTTTTCTTGCAGGGACTGCACCCCGATGATCGGGAGCCTACCAACCAGGCCGTACAGGAAGCCCTACGGCCAGGCAGTTCAGGTCGTTATGACATCGAATACCGAACTGTTGGTATCGAAGATGGGCAGCTTCGCTGGATCAGGGCCAATGGGCAGGCTCTTTTCAGCAAAGAGGGTGTTGCCCAGGAATTTATCGGCACGGTGATCGACATTACCGACAGCAAACGCAATGAAGCAGTCCTGCATCAACTCGTCGTTGAGCAAACGCAAAATCTGGAACGACAAGCCCATCATTTACGAACGATTCTGGATGCTTCGCTGAATAGCATTATCGCCATGACAGCCATTCGGGACGAGAGCGGCCAGATTATCGATTTCATGATGGATATGGCGAATCAGGCCGTTATACGCAGTAACTTTATGGAACCCGAACAGATCATTGGTCGTAGACTGCTGACGGTCTTTCCGGGGAATAAAGAGAACGGGTTTTTCGACCTATACGTACGCGTTGTTGAAACGGGTCAGGCAGGCGAAAGCACTCAGTATTATCGGGATGAGTTTGGACTGGAAGGCTGGTTCGAAGTGTCGGCGGTTAAACAAGGTGAGGATGGACTAGTAGTGACTTACAACAACATAACCGAGCGCAAAAAGACGGAACTGGCCGCCCAACAGCAAGCCCTCGAACTCAAAACAGCGAATGCAGAGCTTAAACGGTCCAACGAAAATCTTCAGCAGTTTGCCCATATTGCATCGCACGATTTACAGGAACCGCTCCGGCGTATTCAATCGTTCAGTGATCTGCTCAAAACACAGTTTGCCGATAACCTGTCCGATGGCGAATCGGACATGATTTACCGGATTCAGCGATCAGCACAACGAATGCAACTGCTCATCAAAGATTTACTTACCTATTCAAAGCTGAGTACCCAGCGGGAGCCATTTGCTACGGTTCAGCTTACCGATGTGCTCGAAGACGTTGTCAGCGATCTGGAAATGAGTATCACCGAAAAACAGGCTACCGTAACTGTCGACGATTTACCAACGGTGCTCGGTAGTTCATCCCGCTTACGGCAACTGTTCCAGAACCTGATTGCCAATGCGTTGAAATTCGTCCCGGCCGACCGAAAACCCAGTATTCAGGTATCAGCGCGGGAAGCTACCGCCGACGAACTCCCTGCCCGGTTACAGGATCAGTCAGCCAGTTCGTTCTGGCTGATTAGGATCATCGATAATGGAATCGGCTTCGATGAGCGCTATAAAGACCGGATTTTTACCCCTTTCCAACGCCTGCACGACACCGGGTCTTATACTGGCACTGGTATCGGGCTGGCTATTTGCCAACGGGTTGCCGAAAGCCACGGTGGCGCGATTGACGTTAGCAGTCAGCCTCAGCAGGGTTCCACGTTCAAGGTTTTTCTACCGATGGCTACCTTATAAGTAGTTGATTCAGAAACTACACTGGCTAGTCAAACGATTGGCTGAGAGCGAGCGAAAAATGGTCTGGTAGTTGACGAAAGCCTGCTTAGCACCCTCCACCACATCATCGACATGGTTTTCTCCGGCTGAAGTCAGAAAAGTGCCAAATTGCTTCCAGTTAACGCCCGTAACCGATCTATATCCCTGAAAAAATCGGGCATGGGTCAGCAAGGGCTGAATAGCTGTGTTGTTCTGTAACCATTTCCAGATTACAGTACCTCCCAGCATAGACCCCTCCCCTACATAAGCCGCTCCCAATAAGGAAACGGGTGTCCACCCGCGAAACAAGTCCGATTTGATAGCGAGAACGGGTTCATTCAGACGTTCCAGATCGGCAAGAAGCCAGGCTGTTTTTCGGCGCGTATCGGGATTATAGTCCTGAAAAAAATCCGGATAACCATCAATAGCCGCTTCTAACTCCTGATGGAAACGCAGGTGAGTGAGCAGTAAATGGGTGTATTGATCAATTGAAAGTGAGCCATTCTGTAAGTCGTCGGTGTAAAATAACGTCTCCGTTTGGCGATGCAGCGGTTGAGTTTCGTACCGCAGTCGTTCCAGCAACGTCATCATGCAAAATCGATTCGGGTATTTTTATTCAGCCAGAAATCACACAATTGGTCAATAAGCGTTCGAGTAGCCGGATAACTTCCCGGCTTTACTACATAGGCGTTTACCCCTGCCTCATACGCCGATCGGATATCTCTGGGACTATCCGACGTACTAAAAGCAACGATGGGCAGAAACCGGGTTCGGTCGATAGCCCGAGCCTGCTCAATAATATCAAACCCACTGATACCATCCAGATTCAGGTCCATCAAAACCAGCTTTGGCAATTGAGGCCTGAATGACTGATACGAACCTTTTCCCAGCAAATAATTGATAGCCTCGGTGCCACTGGACAAGACCACATAGGTAATGTGCCGATCCAGCTTCTGCATCAACCGGCCAAATATATCCGCATCATTCGGATCGTCTTCTATATACAAAACATCTGCCATACAACAACTTATACTAAAGGTACAGCAGGAAATGAAACTGAAAAGTTGGCCCCTCGATCGGGTTCACTGCGGAACCAGATTTTCCCCTGATGTCGATTGATAATCCGTTTTACAATTGCCAATCCAACACCCGACCCTTCGTAGTTTCGTGCGTTTTCCAGGCGTTTAAACAAATCGAACATCTTACCGGCCTGTTTCATATCAAATCCTATCCCATTGTCTTCGATAGTATAAACAACTTCATCGTCAGTTTGTTGGCCGTTTATCCGAATCAATGCATCGGTTTTATGCTGTGTATACTTCACTGCATTACCAATCAGGTTAGTAAATAGCTGAAGCGCCATAGTCGAGTCGGCGTTGATCGGCGGAGTATCGCCAATATCAATCCGCAACGAACGGCCTTTAGCGGTCACCAGCAGCTCTTCCCGAATTCCCTCCAGCAACTGGCGCATATCGATCGACTGCGTATCCAGGTCCGTACGGCCCATCCGCGAGTAATAAAGAATATGCCGGATCAGGCTCCGCATACGCTCGGTAGAATCAATAATTTTCTGGAAGAGCGCCTGCGCATCTTCGTCAAAGTCTTTTCCGTGCTCTTCCAGCAAAATTTCTGAATAACACCGGATAGACGACAAAGGAGTTCGCAGATCGTGCGAGACCGTGTAGCTGAATGCGTCCAGTTCTTCGTAGGCTACCTGAAGCCGCTGATTCAGGATTCGGATGGCGTTGGCCTGTTTTGTCAGCACCTGCAGAATATCTTCCCGCAGCTTCACCACGGTACCGATTTCCGTTTCGGTCCAGTGATTTGATGTGTTTCGTACAATTTCTGTCCAGGCTTCGAAGCTCTTGCGGGGGCTTAGCCGAAGCTGCCCATCGCCACCAACCGTTACGGGTTTATCGGGGTTACCGGCCCACGTCACTTCCCGAATTCGTTCGGGTTTGAACCAGAGCACATATTCCTTCAGCTCGCGCGACAGGGCAATGGCCAGCATCCCTGCCCCCACTTCCCGAAATGCCTCAGCGGGTGGGTATAAACTGGCCAGATTGTTGGTTTCCAGAAAGGTTTCGGTATTGGTTGTTGTCAGCCACTGCCCAAGATCCCAAAGCTGCGCTTCGCTGGGGGTTTGGCCAAGCTGGTAAATTTTGTCGTTAAACAACAACACGACTCCTGTCGCATTGGTCACATCGAGCGCGGTAACCGGAAACTTGGTCAATGCCCTGGCCACATCGTCGGTCAGCAGCAGTTGCTCATGAAGTCGCTGTGCATTCTGAGTGAATTGCAGCAGATTGGTTTTATCTTCCTCACTCCGCCGAAACTCCAGGGCCGACGATAAGAGCTGACTTACGAATTTGGCCGCCTGCCGAGCCGGATAATCGACAAAGCGGGGCGTTGTATTATGGCATGAGATCAGGCCCCACAATTCGCCCCGGTAGAGAAGCGAGATGCTCATTGATGCCTGAACGCCCATATTTTTGAGGTATTCGATATGAATGGGCGAGACGGCCCGAAGCACCGAATGCGTCAGATCGAGCGGTCGATCAATGGGCCAGTCGGGAATCGACAGAATCCGGGATGGAGTACTCCCTACATCGGCAATTAATCGAACCAGATTGATTTTGTACAGCTCTCGGGCCTGACGAGGAATGTCGGACGCTGGATAGTGCAGCCCTAAATACGGTTCAAGATGATCGTCCTTAGCCTCAGCCACTACATGCCCATGCCAGTCGGGGCTAAACTGATACACCATGACCCGATCGTACCCGATAATGGTTTTGATACGCTGGGCGGTATTCTGTAACAAATCGGACAATGTACGGCTGGCCTGCACTTCGGTTAGCGACTGCGCAATCAGCTGCTGATTGATAGCCGTATTTCGTTCATCACCCGCCGATTCCCATTCCAGAATAATCAACCCCTGGTGTTCATGAATGATCAAATTCCAGACGCTGTCGTTCAGCGTTACCAGTTGCGGGTTGATCGTTTCCCACGAATGGTTTCGCCGACCAATATTCAGCAACTCAATGACGGTACTGGCCGATAGTTCGGTGCCCGAAAATAGCGTATCGATCGACTTCCCCAACAGATCGGTAGCTGGTATGCCTAACAGGTCGACAATGTTATCGCTGGCATGAACAACGGAATAGGTATCAGGCAGAATAGCCAGTAAATAGCCATGCGACTGTACGTGTCCGAGTATATGGATTGGTTCGCGTTCGCAGTTAGTTAGGTCAACAGTAAATGCACTCATTAATCAACTAGTTGAGTAAAGTGGGTTAAAACGTATCCTCTGACCAACTCATAGGTTGTTACAGCTCATATAGATCAGAATAGCGTCGATAAAACGTTTGCCATTACAGGTAAACCGTATCGGTATAGCGCAATATACGCATACTAGATGGTAATACATTGAAACTCTATAAACCAACAGGGCTTTTTAATACCGCTAATGGATAGCTATCAACGTATACGATAGACTCTTAAGTAGAAAATTGTGGATGATGTAGCGCAGAACTCCTCAACCGCCAGCAAGTGCGCCCTATAAAAACCAAAGGGTTAACCAGATGTTTTGCGAATGTTGGGCGAATCTGCCCATGCTTACGAACAAATGCATTTATTTGGCGAGAAATTCAGACGCTGCGGACGAAGTTTACCAGGGTGTCGGTTCACGTACTATTAGTTTTTACCTAAATCCTTACTACATGCCAGGTCAGATTTTAGTGGTTGGTAGCTCAAACACGGACATGGTTGTTCAAACGACCAAATTACCAGCCCCCGGCGAAACCGTACTAGGCGGTACTTTTTTCATGAATCCTGGCGGGAAAGGGGCCAATCAGGCCGTGGCGGCTGCCCGTTTGACAGGGAACGTAACCTTTGTAGCCAAAGTTGGGACCGATATCTTTGGCGAGCAGGCTGTTGCTGGATTTCGTCAGGAAGGGATCAATACCACTTACATTCAGAGTGATCCTGACCATCCATCGGGCGTGGCGTTAATTAACGTCGATGCTGCGGGCGAAAACTGTATTACGGTAGCTCCCGGAGCGAATGCCCAGCTCCGCCCCGCCGAAACCAATCCGGCCCTGATGTCAGCCGAAGCGGATGCCCTGGTGCTGGTTCAGCTCGAAATTCCGCTGGACACGGTGGTTCACGTAATAAGTGAAGCGGCTACACGTGGCTTACGGGTTATTTTAAACCCAGCTCCTGCCCAGCCCTTGCCCGATGAACTGTTTCCCAATTTATTTCTAATAACCCCGAACGAAACCGAAGCAGAACTCCTGACTGGCATTCGGGTTGATGACCTGTCAAGCGCCGGACAGGCTGCTCAGAAATTGCACGCAATGGGCGTATCGAACGTCATTATTACCCTGGGTTCCAAAGGGGCCTATCTATCGACCGGCACGCAGAGTCAGCTTATCGCCACGCCCCCCGTAAAAGCTGTCGATACTACGGCTGCGGGCGATTGCTTCAATGGCGCCCTGGCTGTTGCGCTGGCCGAAGGACAGCCCTTACCCGACGCAATCACCTTCGCCTGCAAAGCCGCTTCCATTTCCGTCACACGTATGGGTGCTCAGGCGTCCATGCCCCGTCGCAACGAAGTGAACGAATAAATCCCTCCTCCCCTGATTCCTCTACCAAAATGGGAGAGGAACCGGGGGAGAGGGTAGGTACTATTTACCGTCGAAACTTTGGATCATGTTTCGATAGAATGTTTTGGCTTTCCACTGTCCACCCGCAATGATGCGCCGGATGGTATAGAGCGGCAACTGCTCGTCCCGCCCATCGGCCAGTGTAAACGCAGCAGCATAGCCCCGCTTCTGTATTTCGGGCAGTGCCTGCTTATTCCAAAGCCCAAACGGATAGGCGAAGTATTTCACCGGCTTGCCCGTGATGCTTTCCAGCTTGGCTTTCGGTTCTTCGATCTGAATTTTCCAGTCGTCGCCCTGGTATTTTTTCACATTATGATGATCCCAGGTATGGGCTCCGATGGTATGGCCCCGATCGGCCAGGTCTTTAATCTGCGCTTTATCCATGTACGGCTGTTTCCCCCGCCGGCCAATCGCCACTGTCATAATAAAAAACGCGCCTTTGAAGCCATGTTTTTCCAGAATGGGGACGGCTGTTTCGTACTGATCGAGGTCACCATCATCAAAGGTCAGCATAACAGGTTTGGATGGCAACGGGGCGCCCGTAGTCAGATAAGCGTACAGTTGATCGGGCAAAATGGTATGATACCCACTGTCGGCCAGCATCTGCATCTGCTCCTTGAATGCAGCCACCGGGATAATATAATCCTTAGCAGTCTGGGAATCGCCACCCCGCCAGTCGCGAATCTGATGGTAACAGAGCACAGGCACCTGTGGCCGCGCCAGAATAGCGGCTGCATTGGCAATTTTATCGGCCGGAATACTGGATGGGTCGGGGGCTGGGGCAGCCGCTTCGGCCTTCACATCCGATGGCTTATCGGCGGCAGTCGCTTTGGTGGTATCGGTAGTCGCTTCGCTGGAAGCCTTGCCCTTGGATTGACATCCCGTTAAACTGTGGGTAAATAAGACAGACAGGCAGATGGCCGCTGCAAGCGATAGATTTTGACGAATGAACATAGTACGTAAATATGCCCTAAAATAGAAAAAAGTATTTGGGAGACGGAATTAAAGTTAGGGACTAACCGAATTTTATTAGCTGCTTCCGCAAAATTCGTACCTCAAACCAAAAGCCTATACTGCAAATCAGCCAGATACCTTACAAAGACTATATATTTGTCTGCCCTATCCGCAATGTTAAAACATCGGAGCGGCTACGTTTGTATCGCTGAACATACGGTTTCTGCTGTCGGCCTGAATGGTCATGTGATTTACTCATTGATACCTTATGAGACTTTTGCTTTATATGTTTTCGCTAACCCTCATTTGGGGGTGCTCCACCAAGGAAAAAGCCAGTCAGGAAGCTGTGAACGACCAGAACCTGCCAAAGGCCGACACAACCGCTACGCAACCAGTCAATACAACTTATGCCGCAGCGAACAAGCCAGACAGTCGGCCTGGAACTAGTACGTGGCAGTATTCAAAGCGTGTTGATAACGAAGGCCGTACGGTCTATAAAGCCTCGATCACGTCGCCCAGGCTGCTCGAATTCGACTTCCCGTATAATGGCGGGTCGGTTGCCACGCTGACCATTCGGAAACGAGATACCAATACGCATGTTTACATTCAGGTGTCGAAGGGGCAGTTTAACCGGAGCTTTCAGGAGGGCAAGGCAAACGTTCGGTTCGATGGCAGTGCACCAGTCACCTATACGTTTTCGGCCGCCGAAAATGGCAGTGCCAATGTTATTTTCTTCGATTCCGAAAAAGCCTTGATCAAACAGCTAAAAACGGCCCGTACCATGCTCGTCGATGTCGATTTTGCCGGGCAGGGCAGCCGACAGATCGAATTTCGAACAGCCGGATTAAACTGGTAACCCTACACCCTACCATCCTAACAACTGCCGGAATGACAAGCCGTTTCGAAACCACTAGTTACAGATAGCGAAACTATCTCGGCGCTGTCATGGAGGTTTAACTTACTTTTAATAACCGTCTGAACCCGTCGATGAGTTATTGATATGGATTAGTCAACAACCTGATTCAAAACTTAACGACAATGAAACGGTTCTTTTTTCTTGCTGCGTTTGCGCTGGTAGCCAGCCTGACGCAGGCCCAAACAGTTACTGTCAACAGCGAAATGCGGCCCAATACCGACTTTAGCCGCTATAAATCCTATGCCTGGGCCTCACAGGTCGATAACAAACTTGACCCCGGCCTCTATTTCCTCAACGATCTTGTCCTGAAAAAACAGATTCGGGATGCCGTTGGCTTTGCGATGGATGGACGCGGCTACAAATTTATGCGGCAGAATCCCGACCTGCTGGTCAATTTCCGGGTGTTCGACAAACCGACTACCGTTAAAGGGTACACCAACCAGGGTTCCGATTATTTTTCTGCCGGTGAGGTACAAAGCCTGGGTGATGAGCAGGATATTCAGGTTCAGCCCGGTACAATTCTAGTTAACCTGGTCGACAATAAAACCGATCAGGTAATCTGGTCCGGGTTGGCTTCAGGCCTGACAACCAACAACGGCTTTGATCGGCAACAGGGCAAAATTCGCGAAGCTGTCAACCTGATTTTTAATCGCTTCAACTACCGAGCCGACAGTTATTAAACCAGTCATCGACTCATTCAGCGCGTCATTTGGGAGAGTGACGCGCTTTTTTGTTTAGGCAGGTCTTTAATTACATCACCGCCTTTTCGCCTTTATGCTTTTTCTACAATATCACTTTTTGAGGCATTAGCACAATAGCTGTATTAATCTAAGATCATGGCTTGCATTTAAATTATTACCCTGCAAATTTAAACTATTACTTTAAATTTGCAGGGTATGTTTAGGCGACTTATAGCTAAAGAATTTGTTGAACTGGTTGACGATCGACCAGCCGTAGCACTCGTTGGACCCCGACAGGTCGGAAAAACTACCCTGGCAAAAATGCTGGCGGCTCAGTTCGACCGCCAAACGGTCTATTTAGACTTAGAATCGCTGGAGGATCTTAATCGGCTCCGCGATCCTGAGTTATATTTAACAGATCGACAGGACGCCTTAGTGATTATTGACGAAGTCCAGCGAATGCCACAGCTTTTTCCCGTACTTCGTTCGCTTATTGATCGACATCGGGTGCCCGGTCGGTTTGTGCTTTTAGGCTCCGCATCGCCCCAATTGCTTCAACAAAGTTCGGAGTCACTGGCAGGACGAATCGCCTATCTGGAGCTTCAACCGCTTACCTGGCCGGAGGTGCAGGATAAGCTATCGTATCAGCAACACTGGCTCCGTGGAGGGTATCCCGACATGCTACAGGCTCCCACCGACCGTTCGGCCAATCGGCGCATGAACGATTTTATTCAAACCTATGTAGAACGCGACCTTCCCGGATTAGGGCTGGGAGCTTCACCAACGCGGGTTCGTACGTTGTTGTCGATGCTGGTCAGTGTTCATGCCAATCAAGTAAACAACTCCGAATTAGCCCGCTCACTGGGTCTTAGCGTCCCCACCGTTCAGCATTATCTCGACTTTCTGGAACAGGCTTTTCTGATTCGGCGATTGCCCCCTTATTTCGTCAATATTGGCAAACGGTTGGTTAAAGCCCCGAAGCTGTACATACGGGACAGTGGCATGTTTCATGCACTGGCTGCTATTCAAACGACCGAAGCGCTTAGTGGAAGTCTGCATTTGGGTAGTTCATGGGAGGGCTATATTGTGCAACAGGTAATTGCCAATTTGGCCCATGACACACACGCTTATTACTACCGCACGGCAGAAGGGGCTGAACTGGATTTAGTACTGGTACGTGCTGGGCAACCGATCGTGGGGATTGAAATAAAATACACCAACGCCCCTGTATTAAGTCGCGGAAATTACAATGCCAGCCGTGATTTGGGAGGAATCCCAGTATTGGTCGTTACCCCTTCAGCTCAGGATTTTCGACTGGATGAACAGGTACAGATTTGCAGTTTAGCAACCCTCTGGCAGCATCTGGCTCCGTACGAAGTGCTGGGGAATTTTATAACTGAATGACTAAGAATGTATGCCAATAGCCTATCGGCTACAACTCAATAGGATCGCGGTGAATATGTGCCTGATCTAACCAAGCCTATAGCAACCTATCGCTGACAACGTTATTTTTACTGTATGATTTACCTCGATAACAATGCGACAACCCGGCTCGACCCACGGGTGCTGGATGCGATGATGCCGTTCCTGACGGACAACTTCGCCAATGCGGCCAGTACGCACCCGTTTGGCCTTTCGGCACACGAAGCGATTAAAACGGCGCGCCAGCAGGTGGCTGATTTGCTGGGTTGCGAAACGCATGAACTGGTATTTACATCGGGCGCTACAGAAGCCATCAATCTGGCGATCAAAGGCGTGGTTGAAAACTACCAGAATCGTGGCAGACATATCGTAACGGTGCAAACGGAACACAAAGCCGTGCTGGATGTATGTGGGTATCTGGAAAAACATGGTCGATTCGGTGATCCAATTGAAGTGACGTACTTACCCGTTCAACCCGATGGCTTATTGGATTTGGATGTAGTAAAAGCGGCTATTCGACCTGATACAATACTGGTGTCGGTGATGCTGGTTAACAATGAAACGGGCGTTATTCAGCCCATTAAGGAAATTGCTCAACTAGCGCACGAAGTCGGTGCCTTATTCATGACCGATGCCACACAGGCCGTTGGCAAATTACCGATTGACGTCGATACGCTTGGTATTGATCTACTAGCTTTCTCCGCCCATAAATTCTACGGACCGAAAGGCGTTGGTGGCCTATTTATCCGCCAGCGCCGACCAAACAAAGTGAAACTGGAAGCCCTTTTGCACGGTGGTGGACACGAGCGCGGCTTACGCAGTGGTACGTTGAACGTTCCGGGCATTGTAGGCATGGGTACAGCGGCATCTCTTGTAGAGACGCAATACATTGCGTCTCATTCGCGTCAGCCAAAACCGTCCGGTCATGAGACGCAAAGGATTGCGTCTCTACGGGATCGACTCGAAAAGGCTTTATTGACAATTCCCGGCACCCGCGTAAATGGCAATCAGACACACAGGCTGTATAACGTCACCAATATCTATTCCGAAAACTGTGATTCTGACGCGCTGATTATGGGGTTGGAAGGCATGGCGGTTTCGAACGGCTCGGCCTGTACAGCTGCTTCAATCGACCCATCGCACGTATTAATGGCCATGGGCCTGAACGAAACCGAAGCCTTTTCCTGCCTGCGATTTAGCCTTGGACGATTTACCACTGATGCCGAAATAACGGCGGCTATTAATGGAGTAAAGAGCGTTGTAGACGAGTTGCGAGCGTTGTTGGGGTGATTTATTCCTTCAATAAGTCAAATAGACGTGTATTGATGAATAATGTTTCCTTCCACTTTTTCTCAGATCGGAGTAAGCCAATTTTCTCAACTGCCCGTAAATATTTAGAGGCTGTCCGCCGATCGATCGACAGCTTGTCAACAACATATTCAATTTTGCTGTAGGGATATAGAAACAATACCTCGACCAACTCTTTGCTATATACAGTCGGAGCCTCACGTCGAATTTGCTCCACAGTCTGGTCAAAAAGCGTCTGAATACTAAGTATTTGGTCAATAGTCTGCCGAGCCGTTTCTTCAACCGCCTGCAACATGAAAAGTATCCAATCCTGCCAATTCTGAGAAGTTCGTACTTCCTGCAGCAACCGATAATAAGTTGTCTTGTGCCTGATAATGTATCCGCTAATGTATAAAATTGGCTCGGTCAGCAACTCCTGTAGGATTAAGTAGAGCACATTAATAATGCGTCCTGTTCGGCCGTTTCCGTCATAGAATGGATGAATACTCTCAAACTGGTAATGTTGCACTGCCAGTTTGATGAGCGGGGCAACATCGTCCTCGGCGTTTATATTCAGATACAGTTCCAGATTCTGCATTAAGGCTTGAAGGACATCAGGATCATCGGGAGGTGTGTAGATAACCTCCTGCGTGCGATCGTTTCGTAGGGCGGTACCGGGTAATCGGCGAATACCCGCCTGATTAGCCTCTAACTCCTGCTGAATAGATATGATTGCATTTGTACTCAGAAAGCCACGCTCTTTAACAAACCGAAACCCTGTATAAAGTGCCTGTCTGTATTGCAATACCTCCTTCGTAGCACTATCGATGGGCTGATTCTTAGCCGTCAACGCCTGATACAGTTGGTCGCTGGTGGTAATGATATTTTCAACCTCCGAACTAGCTTTGGCTTCTTTCAGCACGAGTGCATCAACCAGAATAGCCGGATTAGGCAGTAGACGGCTCAAGCCTTTCAGTTCGGCCAATGCTCGAGACGCCCGACTCTCCTGCCGCAGAATAGCCAATGTTTCGACTTGTTCACGTGAGGGAGGTAATAGCGGTAAGCGATTGTAGGACTGGGCAGACTGAAAATTTATCATATACAAAAATAGACTTTTTTTGCACATGATAGGCTCTTCGTGTACATCCTGTGTACATGACCGATCTCAATTTTACCGTGAAACATTCCATTAATAAAAGCCTGTTTCACTACTTGCCGTGGCTGTTGATGTTTTGCCGGATCGTAATTAACAAGATAATGGACAAGAACGTCAGTATCGAAATAAATCACGATTACCCAAAATCCATAGCATTAATACTATCAATCAACTCATGAAGATCGGCAATACCAGTAGTAATCAGCAAGATAACGAAATTTTTAGCGGCATTGTTCTACCTGACTTTTAAACTTGCTTTCGACTCTCAATAGAGTATATTCTAAAAATTACCGTCTAAATCGCTCCTGCATGTGCCATCGAAAATGTTCTATCTTTGGGTAATGCACCTTGCCAAACGGAAGTTGTAAGGGTTTTCTGTGAAACTGCGTCAGATTATAAGAGCTCATTGGATTATCAGCGAGTAAAGGCGAAACCACTACCCGTAACTGTTCATCTACTCCTATCATACCACGATCAAAGGCAGTATGCAAGTTGGGACAGAGCGAAATCCCGTTGGTGACTTTATCATCGCCTGAAATGCTGATGGGTACAATGTGACAAGCTTCTACCAACGACGATCCATCAACAGCAATCACCTTCATTCCTGAAATAGCGCAGGTGAAATCATAAACTTTGGGCACAAGTTTCTTGAACAACCCTCCCCGAACAAAGCGAATCTCTTCGTCTTCTTTAATCTGTAGTTTTTCATAAACTACTTCTTTTTCATTCAGTAAATACGTTTCCATATCCTGTAAATAACTACGTCCAGCATTTTTTACCGACCAAAATTCAGCCTTTGTATCGCTGAAATAATGATCGAGCAATGTCCGTTTCAGATCGGACCGGGCAGCGTCATTCATTAATAAGTCGAACAGGCTATGATCGAAATAGCCGTAGTCAAGCCTATCATTCAGTGTTTGAACGCTTCGAATATACTGATCGAGCTGATAACCTAGCCGGGCATTCAGAAACCAGAAACCATCGTGCTGAAGATAGAAAAAGGGCTGGGTAAAGTCATCTTTATGGGCTGTGTTGACCAGTAATGCGAAGTTTTCCTTAAACGTAGCAACCAATTCAGGAGTGATCGTTATCCGGTTATCCGAGATAATATGTTTGTCAATCAGTTCGAGCAAACTAATCAGAAAAACTGGCTTGTGCGGAGCTTTGCCATACTGTGTTCCACCTTGTCTAAGCTTTGTAAACTTCCGCTTGTATACCTTTAACAGGATTTCATCAAAAGGAATCGACATAAAACTGGAATTTGGCAGGCAAAGATAGTACCCTTCTAATAAGATTGCCCAAACCGTCTTTTTACCGTATTTTTATCGGCTTACAACCTATTTCTCCAAATATAACCGCGACGACGGCTTAATCTATGAAAACACAGTTCCTCTCAGCGGCTTTGCTGCTGCCGTTACTGGCAGTTGCCCAACCCAAAGCCAAGAAATCACCCACTGCTGCCGTAGACCCTGACAAACAAACCATCCTGGCCGATCTGGACAAACGATTCCCGGAATATGCGGGTATTTCAAAACAGATCTGGAACTTCGCCGAGCTGGGGTATATGGAGGAGAAAAGCTCTGCCCTACTCGAAGATCAGCTACGCAAGGAAGGATTCGATGTAAAAACGGGCGTAGCGGGTATTCCAACGGCCTTTGTTGCCACTTACGGTTCGGGCAAACCCGTTATCGGAATTTTAGGCGAGTACGATGCTCTGCCTGGTCTGGCAACCGAAGCCAAGCCGGAGTTTACGCCCATTGCCGGACAGAAAGGTGGTCATGGCTGCGGACATAACCTGTTCGGAACAGCCTCAGTAGCAGCTGCTACCGAAATCAAAGACTGGCTCAAAAAGTCGGGGCATTCGGGTACCATCAAAATTTATGGCTGCCCGGCCGAAGAAGGCGGCTCAGGTAAAGTATACATGGTTCGCGAAGGGCTATTCAACGATGTCGATGTAGTACTCCACTGGCATCCAGGCGCTGCTAATTCAGCCGATGCCGGTACGTCGCTGGCGAATAAAAACGCCAAATTCCGGTTCCGGGGTATTGCGGCCCACGCGGCTGCGGCTCCCGAACGCGGCCGGTCGGCGCTGGATGGTGTCGAAGCCATGGACTATATGGTCAATCTGATGCGGGAGCATATTCCGTCCGATACACGCATTCACTATGTGATCACACGCGGGGGCGAAGCACCGAATGTGGTTCCGGCCTTTGCCGAAGTGTATTATTATGCACGTCACAAAGACCGCGACATCCTGCAAAGTGTCTGGAAACGGATCGAAAATGCGGCCGAAGGAGCGGCTAAAGGCACGGGCACCAAAGTCGAATGGGAAATTCTGGGGGGTGTTTTCAATCTGCTGCCCAACGTAACCCTGGCCGAAGTGATGCACCAGAATCTGACAACTGTAGGCGGTGTCAAATACACACCGGAAGAAACCGAATTCGCCAAAAAGATCAGCGAAACCTTCGACAAGAAAGTACCGATTGAAGAAGCGGCCACCATTAAAGATTTCCGTGATGCCTCCGACAACCCGGTTAGTGGCGGCTCAACCGATGTGGGTGATGTAAGCTGGACTGTACCGACGGTTGGCCTCTCGACGGCTACCTGGGTGCCGGGTTCATCGGCTCATAGCTGGCAATCGACAGCCGCCAGTGGCATGAGCATCGGGCAGAAAGGGATGCTCGTAGCCGCCAAAACCCTGGCCCTGACCGCCCTCGATCTGTACAAAAGCCCTGCCCTCATCGAGAAAGCCACTGCCGAGTGGAAGCAGAAACGCGGGGCCGATTTCAAATACGAAGCCCTCCTCGGCGACCGTAAACCGGCACTGGACTATAGAAAGTAAAGAAATACCCCTAAATCCCCTGAAGGGGACTTTGCTCGAGTTTGGACAAAGTCTCCTTCAGGGGATTTAGGGGTTATCTATATTTGGGGTAAAAACTCTGTTATTTCTGTTAATACAGCATCTACACGCAGCAAAACTTCTTCATTACGGAAGCGAATGACTGTAAGACCAAATTCCTTAAGTACATACGTTCGGTTTAAGTCATATTCCTGCTGATCGACAGAATCGTGTACACTCCCATCTAGCTCGATCACTAATCGTGCAACGTGACAATAGAAATCGGCAACAAAATACCCGATTGGATGTTGTGCCTTAAAGCGTAAGCCTTTAAAACGCTTCGCTCGCAGATGTTCCCAAAGCAAAAGCTCAGCCGGGGTCATTGCTGCGCGCAGTTTCCTGGCATTCTCAAAAATCTGAGGAGAAGCTCCGTAAAACATATCACTTTTCATCTGGCTTCACTTATCTAATGCATTAGTTCTTCGAGACGTAGTGAGTCGGTTTCGTCACGTTTTATATCTAAGTTCTAAACCCCTAAATCCCCTAAAGGGGACTTTGTTCAATTATGAGCAAAATCCCCTTTAGGGGATTTAGGGGTTTAGCTAGTATGGGTAAGAGATTACCTTGTCCGTTGCGCCCGGAGTCCCTACCTTTGCGGCAGAATTTTAATGAGCGAGTAAGTGATCGGGTAATTTTTGACGATTTCTCATACCAATTCACTCAATCACTCATTCGCTCAATCACTCATTATATATGCTTCGAACGCACACGTGCGGAGAACTCCGCCTTACCGACACCAACAAAACCGCAACACTCAGTGGCTGGGTACAAACCATTCGGGATAAAGGGGGCGTATTATGGATTGACCTCCGCGACCGCTATGGGATTACCCAACTCCTGCTGGAAGATGGACAGACAGCACCCGAACTCTTTGCCACAGCCCGCTCGCTGGGTCGCGAATTTGTCCTGAAAGCGACCGGAACCGTCATCGAACGGAAATCCAAAAACCCAAACCTGCCTACGGGCGATATTGAAATCAAGGTAACGTCGCTGGAGGTGTTGAATGCAGCGAAACTTCCTCCGTTCCTGATCGAAGACGATACCGATGGGGGTGATGACCTTCGGATGAAGTATCGCTACCTCGATTTACGCCGGAATCCCGTTCGGCGGAATCTGGAATTGCGGCATCGGATGGCGCAGCAAACCCGGTTGTACATGGACGGGCAGAACTTCATCGAGGTCGAAACACCCGTCCTGATCAAATCGACGCCCGAAGGTGCCCGCGACTTTGTGGTACCCAGCCGCATGAATCCCGGTGAGTTTTATGCATTGCCCCAATCGCCACAAACCTTCAAGCAGTTGCTGATGGTATCGGGCTTCGACCGATACTACCAGATTGTGAAGTGCTTCCGCGACGAAGATTTACGCGCCGACCGCCAACCTGAATTCACACAGATCGACTGCGAAATGTCGTTCGTGGAGCAGGAAGACATCCTGAATATGTTTGAGGGACTGATTCGACACCTGTTCAAAGCCGTGAAGGGGATTGAGCTGGACGAAGTGCCTCGTATGACCTATGCCGATGCCATGCGGTTCTATGGGTCCGACAAACCCGATACGCGTTTTGGCATGCAGTTCGTTGAGCTGAAAGGCACGTTCGATACGGTCGATATGACCTCAGGCAAGGGCTTTGGCGTGTTCGATTCGGCTGAACTAGTGGTCGGCATCAACGCACCGGGTTGTGCGCAGTATACCCGCAAGCAACTGGACGAACTTACCGAGTGGGTCAAACGTCCGCAGATCGGTGCCAAAGGCCTGATTTATGTCCGATATAACGAAGATGGTACGCTGAAATCGTCGGTCGATAAGTTCTATTCGGAAGAGGACCTGAAAGGCTGGGCGGCTCATTTCGGGGCGAAACCCGGCGACCTGATGCTGATCATTTCGGGCGATACGGCCAAAGCTCGCAAGCAACTGAACGAACTTCGTCTGGAAATGGGAACGCGACTTGGCCTGCGCGATCCAAACGTATTCAGCAGCTTATGGGTGCTCGATTTCCCCTTACTCGAATATGGCGAAGAGGAACAGCGCTGGTTTGCCATGCACCATCCGTTTACATCGCCAAAACCGGAAGATATTCCGCTACTCGAAACCGATCTGGGGGCTGTTCGGGCCAATGCCTACGATATGGTTATCAACGGCACCGAAGTTGGTGGTGGCTCCATCCGAATCTTCAACCGCGAATTGCAGGCCCGTATGTTCAGCATTCTCGGTTTCTCGGACGAAGAGGCAAAAGCTCAGTTTGGCTTCCTGATGGATGCATTTGAATACGGTGCACCACCCCACGGCGGTATCGCGTTCGGTTTCGACCGACTGTGTTCTATCTTCGGGGGCGAAAACACCATCCGCGACTTTATCGCGTTCCCGAAAAACAATTCGGGTCGCGATGTGATGATCGACTCGCCATCAACGATTTCGCAGGCACAGATGGATGAACTGAAAATTGCTACCGTAGCCAAATAACATCCGGCTTCGCTTCAAGACACCGAGGGCCTGGGGGTTTCTTTTCCCTGCGCTCTCGGTGTCTTTGTGTTTAAACAATCCCTCAAATCCAGAATCTTTCCAACATTGCCTCCTACTTTCGTAGGATCAACGAGTCGATAACGGGATGAAAGTACTGGTAATTGAAGATGAACAGGGCCTGGCCGAGAGCATTACCGATTATATGGTAAAAGATGGCTACATCTGCGAAACCGTAACGACATTCCGGGATGCTGAGGAGAAGATCCACCTGTACACCTACGACTGCGTGATCGTAGACCTTACCCTGCCCGATGGCAATGGCTTTCAACTGATCGAAATGCTAAAGCGGCTTATGGCCACAACGGGTGTCATTATCATATCGGCTCGTAATACCCTCGAAGACAAGCTGAAAGGCCTCGATATTGGCTCCGACGATTACCTAACCAAACCCTTTCACTTGTCCGAACTCAACGCACGGGTAAAATCGTTGATGCGTCGGCGGCAGTTTGGTGGCTATACCGAAATCCGGTTTCAGGAACTGGTGGTTGTGCCCCAAACGCGCAAGGTGTTTGTCAACGGACAGCCAACTACGCTTTCCCGAAAAGAGTACGACCTATTACTGTACTTTCTGTCCAACATTGATGTAGCCCTGACCAAAGCCTCCATTGCCGAACACCTGTGGGGCGACAACATCGACTCGGCCGATTCGTTTGATATGGTGTATTCGCATATTAAAAACCTGCGTCGGAAATTACTCGAAAAAGGAGCCGCCGACTACATTCAGTCAATTTATGGGATTGGCTATAAATTCAGTCAGCCTTGAAACTGCTCGCCAAAACCAACCGGATTTACTTAGCGTTTTCGCTGGTCATCTACCTGCTGACGGCGCTGGCTTTTTACCAGATAATCCGGTTACTGATCTACGAAGAGGTTGAAAGCCGGTTGCGGGTCGAACGAAGGGATTTTGAAACCTACGTCCGTATACACAATACCTGGTCGAGTAGTCCGTATTTCGTTGAAAACAAGATTGAGGTAGTGCCCGTCAGCAAGCGCCAGTCCGTCAGAGAATCGTTTAGGGATACCTTAATTCTTAATCGGTATGATAACGAACTTACTCCGTTTCGGCAGTTGACCTTTTACGAACCGATTCATGGGGTTATGCACCGGGTTTCGATTCGTAAGTCGTTGATTCAGACCTATCGGCTCATTGAAGTCATTACGGCAACGATGGTGGTTTTTCTAGGCTTGCTGCTATTGGGTATGTTCTGGTTTCAGCGACGGCTATCCGGTCAGCTCTGGTATCCATTCTACGAGACTCTGTCCCGCATCAAGCAATTCGATCTTAGCACCAATTCGTCCCTGGACCTTAGCCCAACCACCATTACAGAATTCAATGAACTGAATGACGTTCTTCAGAAAATGGCGGCCAAGATGCAACAGGATTACCGGAGTCTCAAAGAGTTTACCGAAAACGCTTCACACGAAATTCAAACCCCGCTGGCGCTGATTAATGCCAAAGTGGAACAGCTGATTCAAACCGAGTCGCTTTCCGAATCGCAAACGCACTGGATTGAAACCATCTATCAGGCTTCGCGTCGTATCTCCCGGTTAAATCAGGGGTTATTGCTGCTGGCCAAAATCGAGAATCGCCAGTTCAACGACAGCCAGTGCATTGATTTAGCCAACCTGCTGGCCCAGAAACTAGCCGATATGGACGATGTGCTGTCGTTCAAACACCTTTCAATTCAGGTAGGCCCGGTCGTTCCGTTTGAGGTTAGTTTACCAACCGCCCTGGCCGATAGTCTGGTAACGAATCTGGTCAACAATGCCATCAAACATAATCAGCCCAACGGCCGTATCGAACTGGCGTCTACGCCTGATCAGCTATGCCTACGTAACACCGGAGGAGCCCTGACTACGGAGCCAGAACGGCTTTTTGAACGATTTAAGAAGGAAAGCTCCGGTCCTGATTCGGTTGGGTTAGGGCTGTCTATTGTCCGGCAAATCTGCGATAGCTACGGACTTCGGATTGCCTATCAGGCAGCAGACGGTGTTCATGAGATTTGCATCGGCCGCGCATCCTAGTTCATCACTAATCAGGCTGTGTCGGCAGCTTCTCCGAATCACTATGGCGTTTCAGACGATAGATCAAGCCAATGACAAGATTGTTTTTACCCGTAGCGGTCTGAGGAGAAAACACGCCACTTTCAAACGTGGCCGGATTATAGTTAGTCTGATTGACCGCACCAACCTGCAAAATCCACTGCGAGTCGAACTGGTAGCCAGCGCCCACATAAAAGCGATTTCGCTCAAAGACAGGCCCAACCGGATTAAGAAAAATCTCGTCGTAAATCGACAGGAATACGGTTTTATCCGTAATGGTGTGCTTGTTCAGTGGGATGAACGTGTTGAATCGATAACGAATTCGGTTTCGAAAGGGTGTACTGCCATCCCGATAGGTAAACCACCGCTGTTCAATCCGGTATCGGTGTTCAAATTTGAGTCGCGACAAGTACTGGTTGACGGTCAATTGCTCCCACAGCCGTTTCTCGGTGTTGAGTGGCCCCGCCGATAAATCCTGGTAATCGTAGGTTGCATACCGCCCACCCGCTACCATCAGCGAAAAGTTTTTATCGACATCATAACTGACACCACCTTTCAATTCATTGTAAAAGAACTGCTGGAACATTCCATTGCCCCGAGCCTGTATTTCAGCAAAACCACCCCATTTTTTTTCACCGCCCGGCAGCACCAGTGTACCAATCAGCCAGGTTCCCGTTGGCGTAGAGGGGGTAAGCGACGTTTGCGCCTGTGTACGTCCGGCCAAGCCTAAAACAAGGCTGATCGTCAGTACAGTAAAGAGTAGTATGCGATTCACAACTATAACCTGCTACGGTATCTTCTAAGTAGAATTACGCACAAAAGTAGATAACGTTAGGGTCATATTAAATCGATAACACCAATGTTAACAATTGCTTAATATTGAGTTCAATACCGTCAGGCAATAGCGATCAGTCGGTCTATCTAGGCGGCCCTATCAAACGTATGGATGTAGGCGCAGGTGGGTTCAGTTGATGTGGTTGTAGGAGGAGTTGAAACCAGGCTACACTATGCCAGGCTCCCATTTTATACCCAATATTTCGGTAAACCCCAACTGGCTCGAAACCCATTGATTGGTGAAACGCTTCACTCTTCGGATTCGGTAAGGTTATGCCCGCATAGGCGTTGTAATATCCCTGCTGGCGCAGATAGGCGAACAAGTTGGTATAAAGCTGGCGGGCAATTCCTTTTCGGTGCCCATCGGGATGCACATACACCGACGTCTCGACTGACCATTGATAGGCCGTTCGGTCGCGGTGCTTCGAGGCATAAGCATATCCCAGCACACGACCATCAACCTCGGCTACCAGATACGGAAGTTGCTGCTGAATGGATCGGATACGTTCCGTAAAGGCATCCGTCGATGGTACGTCGTATTCAAACGTGATGGTCGTATCGGTAATGTACGGCGCATAGATTGCCAGAATGGCTGGCGCATCGGCCGGAGTGGCAAAGCGGATCGTCATGAGCTTGAATTAGGCTTCATGACGATACAGGTTAAAATTCCCCAGAATCTGTTCAATATGAATAACTTCGTCAGCATCGTCAAACGAAAAGCCATTACCGTATTTATACCAATATAGCCGTTGTTCTGGAGTTAGTTTTTGGATACTTGGGAAACGGTCAAGGGGCATAATGATAGCACGCCCATCTTCCAGTTCAACCCGTAACTGGTTATTGGCCGGAAAACTGATCGATTGTACCTTAGGTACAACATCCCAATATCCTTCAACCGGAGGTTTCACGCTTACCATATCAATTGATTTTTATAATTTCCACTTTCTGCCCAGATAGGAATTGTTCCCATTGCTGAATCAATTCTTCTCTATATAACACTGTGATCTGCAAAACTTCCCGCTGTTCACTTAATGACAACTCGCCCGATTTCGCCATCTCAACATCAGGCTCCAGCCATACTTTACAAAGTTGCTCGGTCCCCTTTCGACCTATATGAACATGTTTACGATTCTCAAAAATATCTGTTCCGAATATAGTAAATATCCAGACAGCCCGGTAGATCAGTAGCTTAGGCACGCTGTTAACTTGAATTATCGAAGAGCTAATTTATAAAAAATCTACTAAATAGTAAACCATTTTAATAAGATCAACTACAATCTATAAAAACTCTCGTTATTACCAAAAGAGTTTTGACTACTACGGAACGGTGTAGAACGTATTCGTCTATCCTGATTAAATTAACGCTTCTATTCTATACCTCAGCCAATAGCCCCTGCGCAATCAGGAAATAGACCCCGATGCCGATAAGGTCGTTAGCAGTGGTAATAAATGGGCCGGAAGCTACCGCCGGGTTTACCCCTATCCGATTGAGGACCAAGGGGGTAACGGTACCCATAAACGAAGCCAGTAAAACTACAGCCAGCAACGAGATAGCCACCACAAAAAACAGTCGGGGTTCGCCAATAATAAACGTATACGTCCCCGCAATCAGGCCAACGACTAAGCCATTGATAATAGCGACCAGCAATGTACGCAGAAGCCGTTTGGCCATTGTCATACTCAGCCCCGTAGAATCGGTGAGGCTTTGCAGAATAAGTGACGAGGTTTGAATGCCCACATTCCCACCCGTCGATCCAATGATCGGAATAAAGGCAGCCAGTGCCGCCACTTTTCCCAGTTCACTCTGAAATCCGTTGATCACCGTAGCCGCCAGCAAACTTCCTACAGCCCCCGCCACCAGCCAGGGCAATTGTACTTTCGACCGCTGCCAGACATTGTCGTCTTCCTCTACTTCGCCCGATAACCCTGAAATCACCTGGATGTCTTCTTCGGCCTGTTCAGTAATCACGTCGACGACGTCATCAATGGTAATCCGCCCCAGCAGGCGCTGCTGCACATTGACGACCGGAACAGCATCCAGGTCATACTTTTGCATCACCTCGGCCACTTCCGCAACGGGTCGGTAGGTTTCCACAAAGACGACATCCTCGTCGTAGATATCGGCAATTTTAGCATTCTTACGGGCCAGCACGATTTTCTTCAGCGATACCAGGCCCAGTAGTTTGCCTACGTCATCGACCACATACACTGCGTACACGTTTTCGACATCTTCGGCCTGTTTCCGAATTTCCTCGATGCAGGCATTCACCGTCAGATTGACGTTGATCTTGATCAACTCTTTCTGCATCAGGCTACCCGCTACGCCATCTTCGTAATGCAGCAGGTCCAGAATAAACCGAGCCTGTTCGCGATCCTCCAGTAGCCCCATGACTTCCTCACGCACCTGAATAGGCTGCTCATTAAGCAAGTCAACGGCGTCGTCCGAATCCATCTGGTTGATGAATGGGGCCAGTTCTTCGGAGGTAAAGAGCTTTAACAGATTGGTTCGTTCGGCAGGATCGAGATTAGCCAGAATTTCGGCCCCTACCGATTTGTCCAGCAAACTCAGAAGGTAATGCGCTGATTCGGATTCCAGCTCATCCAGAATACCCGAAATATCGGCCGGGAACAGCTCTTCCATCTCCGCGCGTAGCAGCGCGTCGTCGCCCGCATCAATGGCCGACTGGATTCGTTCCAGGTATTCTTTGGTGAGTTCGAACGTCACGACTTAAAAAGCGAAAGAGTGAAAGAGCGAAAGAGTGATTTTACAAGGAAAGCCTATCGCAGGAACGCCAGCCTACTCTTTCGCTCTTTCGCTCATTAATACTGTCAATTCCACAAACTGTGCCACGCTGAGTTGCTCGGCGCGTTTTTCGAGGTAGGGACTGGCAAGGGCCGCTTCAGTCAGGCCCAGCGGCTTTAAGGCATTTCGGAGTGTTTTTCGACGCTGGTTGAACCCGTGTTTGACCACCTGCACAAATTTCTTTTCATCACATCCCAGCTCCGTTTTATCGTTCCGTCGAAGTGAAATCACACCTGAATACACTTTAGGGGGTGGATTAAACACGTCTGGATCAACCGTAAATTCATATTTGATGTCGTACCAGGCTTGCAGCAGCACACTCAGGATACCGTAGTCTTTGTTGCCCGGCCCCGATGCTACGCGCTGCGCCACCTCCCGCTGAAACATACCCACTACCTCGGGCACCCGATCGCGCATGTCCAGTACTTTAAAGAGAATCTGGGTCGAAATATTGTACGGGAAGTTGCCTATTACGGCAAAGGGCTCCGTGCTATCGGGTTGTTTGGCCGGTAATAAGTCGGGGCGGATGGTCAGAAAATCGGAGGGGAGAATCCGGCCTTCCAGTGCCGGGAAATGCTGTTTCAGATAATCGACCGATTCCCGGTCAATCTCGATCACATACGTCTGAAACCGACTGTCGTTCAGTAAAAACTGTGTCAACACCCCCATCCCCGGTCCTATCTCAAGCACTTTCTGATAGTCACCATGTCCGGTCAGTAGTTCGGCGATACGCTGCGCAATACTAAGGTCTTTTAAAAAATGCTGACCGAGTTCTTTTTTGGGCTTTACAGACATTATACGGGCAATTTTCGGGCGACTCAGATTCGATGTATCCGCATTGGAGTACAAAGGTACGGGGCATCCGTCAAATTATGGATTTTTGGTAGCCAGCGCATCGTATAAATATGCATTCTCCTGAATACACCAACACACAAAGCAGTCTTTTATAACTTATAGCCAACCACTTATGCATAAGCCCTACCCTTTTCTTGCTACGTTTCTGCTGCTGATTTGTGGTCTGCTCTCGCAGGCGCAGACGTTACCCATGCAGGCAGCTACTCATTTCAACCAGTTTCAGGATGCCTACGGTCAGAAAAAACTCGACTCGGCCAGTTACTATGCGCAACAACTCGCTCTCGAAAGTCCTGAGCTGTTAAACTTTCTGGTTCACGACAGTTTCGCCCAGAGCTTCATTCCGTCAACTCATTCGCCCTCCGATACCGTTTTTGCCCGGCAATTACTTCAAAAGTTATACTCAGGTAATCTGGCCCTTCAACGCAGTACATACCCACTATACCAATGGCTGGCCATCCAATCCAATCTGAACAATAGCCTGAAACTTCACCAGTTATTGAAGGGATTTATGGTTGCTCAGGAGCGTACAGACGAAGAAATCGGTAACCGGCTGGATCGGTATGCGTTATTGATTTATACCGCCTTAAAGCCACACCCTGCCTATGCTGAACTGGCCGACACCCTGTTTGAACACACTCGTCGTCGGCTTGAGCATGCTGTGAATGGGTTTTACTATCCACAAACCGATGATCGAAGACAACGGGCCGGGCGGGCGTACTTCCGGTACCTGATGGCTTATGCGAATTTTGTGAAAGCCAATGAAGCGTTAAGCCAGCAAAATCAGACGCTGGCCGAGTCATATTTGAAAGCGGCCTCTCAGTTCAGCCCCGACGATACTGACCGGATGGCTAAGTCGGCCTATTTCTACGAAGCTGCGTTTCTGCTGGATGGCAAGGAAGATTTTCACGAAGGGTATGCCCAATTCCTGATGGCAAAAGGCGACACAACCAATGCGGTAGATGCACTAACGGAACTGACGCTGGCTGATCCCGGCAATCTGCCCCTGCTTAAGAACTACTACCAGAAAACTCATTTTTCAGCCCTACCCTTCCAGACCTACTGGACAAAAAAGCTGAATGAAAAGCTGAAGACTGCTGAGACGTTTCGGATGACAGACCTCAGCAACAGCGTATTCGACTATAAAACGCTTCGAGGAAAGTGGATATTGATTGATTTCTGGGGAACCTGGTGCCAACCCTGCGTAGAAGAGCTGCCTCGTTTCCAGTCCTTTTATGCCGATCTACAAAAAAAGAGCTCTGGCAACATAGTGGTTTTTACTGCGGCCTCACACGACACCGAAGCACGCGTCAGGGAGTTTATGAAAAAACATGCGTATACCTTTCCCGTTGTCATGGCCGATGAAGCCTTCATCAAACAATTCCGGGTCGGCGAATACCCAACCAAAGTCCTGATTACTCCACAAGGAAACCGAATGAAAATTCCGCCCGGAACAAACTGGGCCGAACGGGTAACGATTCTGTCACAGAATTAATCGACCATTAGTTCTACCAATCCGGGTTTACGCATAAAATCATAGAACCGCATCGACGGAAGGACTGATTTTTATACCTTCTATGATTTAGTAGAGTGGATTTAGCAGGATTTCAGGCACTCCACAGTCGGAGTCAATTCATTCAAACAAAACGAGCGAACCTCCGTCTGGAAGTTCGCTCGTTTTCTCATTGATTAGCTGTTACTGCTTAGTAACCAGGATTTTGAACCAGATTTTTGTTGGTATCGATCTCCCGCTGAGGAATTGGCAGCACGAGGTTATTGGCATTGTAAGCGGTTGTACCCACCGTACCGGCCGTACGTTTCACATCGGCAAGTTGTTGCCCTTCAAACGCCAGTTCCAGACGCCGTTCCAGCAGGATAGCCGCCAGATCGACCGACGTGAGTGCTGTAGCTTTAGATCGGGCCCGAATCAGATTGACATCGGCCAGTGGCGTAGCGCCAACAGCCGTATTCAGGCGGAGGTTCGTTTCAGCACGAATCAGGTACATTTCTGCCAGACGAACCACAGGCACATCACCGTATTGATCGTTGTATTTGCTGGTGAAGGTGTTCTGCCCTGCCGTATTGAAGAAGGTGCCCCGCACATCGCCCGTACCATACAACTGCCGGAATTTGGTTTGCACCCGCACATCGCCCCGGCCCTGGTTAAGCGCCGACGCATAGAAGGTATTCATATCATTAGCGCCATCCTGGTCGGTTACGATAATCTTGAAAATCAGTTCCGATCCGTTCGTAGCATCGTTGAATACATCGGCAAAGTTGGATGCAAGGCTATATTGCCCCGACGTAATAACCCGGTTAGCGGCATCGCGCGCTGCGGTATAATTCCGCTGTTGCAGGTAAATACGGGCCAACATGGCAGCCGCAGCCCCCTTCGTGGCAAAACCATTCCCCCCTGGCTGGGTAGCAGGCAGATCGCTCTCAGCCTTGGTGAGATCGGCTATTGCCTGGGCATACACTTCGGCAACCGTGTTCCGGGCGCGGTAATCCGCTTCTGTTACACTGTTAGTTGCTGTCAGCACAAGCGGAACTCCCGGATTTGATGCGGGTGTACCGTCGTTCCAGTCTTTGGCAAACGCTTTCACCAGCTCAAAATACAAAGCCCCCCGGATAAACAGAGCCTGCCCTTCGGTATTGGCCCGGTTAGACTGACCTACTTTATCCAGCGCCGAGAGTACGTTGTTTGCCCGGTTGATAGCATTGTACCCATCGAGCCAGAAATCGCGGGTGTAGGTGTTGGACGTTGTGACAGCCTTCCGCCAGATTTCGTCGATGGCCGCATAGGTTCCACCGAATACGACATCCCGGTTGTCGCCCAGCAAATCGCCCGCATACTGGATTTCTCCGCCATACACGTTCACGTCACTCAGACCGTCGTAAGCGCCGGTCAGCGTAATCTGTACGTCCTGTTCGGTATTTAACGCCTGACTTTGCTCGATACTTTGCGTTGGTACAACGTTCAGGCGGTTGCCGCAGGCCGTCAGCAACATACCGACGGTTCCAGCGTATAACCAATGTTTTATGGATGAATTCATAGAAAAATGCATTTGAAAAGTCGTTTTAACGAAGCTATCAGAAACCGATGTTGATACCGCCCGTGATGGTGCGTGCCTGAGGAGCCGTATAGAAATCGTATCCCTGAGCAATGTTCGATACAATGTAGTCGGCGTTTACTTCAGGATCCCAGCCGGTATATTTCGTAAACGTCAACAGATTCTGCCCCGTCACAAACAACCGAACGTTATTCAGTTTCGCCCGATTGATCAGGGCTTTTGGCAGGTTGTACGACAGGGTAGCTGTACGCAACCGAACGAACGATCCATCGAGAATGAAGCGGCTGGACGACTGAGCCCCGTTGTTGTAGTACAAACGAGCTTCGGGTACGTTGGTGTTGGTATTCTGTGGGGTCCAGGCAGCTAACTGATCGACGGTCTGGTTGTCTTCATACCGACCGTTGGCCGACGAATACCGACCTACGCCGTAGAAGTTGATCTTGTTGCCAAATACACCGTTGAACAATACACTTAGGGTAAACCCTTTATAACTGAAGGTGTTGGTCATCCCTGCCGTCCATTTAGGCAGTGGGCTACCGACCACAACACGCTGCGCCTGACCATATACATTGGTCGTTGAGCGGTCAATCGACCCGTCGGCATTTTTCGTGTTTTTATACCAGAGCGCATCGCCATTGGCCGGATCGACACCCGCATACTCCTGCGTGAAGAAAACGCCCAGCGGCTGTCC
The DNA here is from genome assembly GCF_001898575.1 of Spirosoma sp. 48-14. GTDB lineage: Bacteria > Bacteroidota > Bacteroidia > Cytophagales > Spirosomataceae > Spirosoma. Next base: position 167,785 of record NZ_MKUD01000070.1, on the reverse strand, counting down.
TTCTACGGCCCGGCTCATGGCATTAATACCGCCTTCGATGATCTGCCCCTGTAGGTTGGTGATCTTGTTGGTGTTGGTAGCAGCATTGAGGTTGGTCGTCCAGCGGAAAGCACCCGTAAGGTTTTCGGTGTTCAGCACAAACTCAAACCCTTTGTTTTCCAGACTACCGACGTTGCGGAACTGGGTAGCAAATCCTGTGGTGCCCGGTACGTTTACACTCAGCAACAGACCCGACGTTTGCTTGTTGTAGTAGTCAATTTCCCCATTGATGCGGTTGTTCAGGATGCCAAAGTCAACACCCACGTCGAACTGATTGGTGGTTTCCCATTTCAGGTCGGGGTTTGCTAGCTGCGATGGCCGCTGACCGGGTAGCGTTCCATAACTGGCGTCGCCCGTGAACAGACCCAATTGTGGGAAATTCTGAATCTCGGCATTACCCGTCTGACCATAGCTGGCCCGCAGTTTCAGGAAGCTGATGGTACTGTTGTTCTTCAGGAAATCTTCTTCCGAAATTACCCAGCCTCCCGATACAGCCGGGAAGAACCCGTAACGGCTGTTCAGACCAAAGCGGGAAGATCCATCGACACGAGCGCTTAGACCGACCAGATACCGATCCGAAAATTTGTAATTAGCCCGCGCAAAGTACGACAGGAAGCGGTAATCGGTTTGCGTAGATGAACCATCCGTTTTCCGGGCAGCACTGATAATCTGACGATAAGCATCCGATGGGAAATCGCGGCCCTCCGTGAAACTGGTCTTTTGCTGCGACTGCTGATACGACATCCCCGCTGTCAGGTCAAGAACACTACGGCCAAACAGCAAATTGTACGTAAAGAAGTTGTTAGTCGTATAGTTCTCTACCCGAACGTATCGATTCTGACCGATACCCTGTGGTGCACCGAAATTACGCTGGGTTTTGCTGTTGTAATACAGTTCTTCCTGCTGATTGAGCACGTCCAGGCCAAACTCCGTACGGAACGACAATCCCTTAGCGATCTGAAGTTGTCCAAACACATTGGTCAGCGTGCGATAGACTGTCGTATTAAAGTACGCATTACCAATGTTAATCATTGGGTTATAGTAGGTCGGAATGCTGATGTCGCCCGGAGGAGTTCCGACGGGTAGTCCCGTAGTCGGATCGATCGACGGGGTCATTGGCGGTAGAGCCACCATCTGCATCGGGTTATCAAACTGGTTATCAGCCGAAATCCGCTGATTGAAGGTACGGGTCAGGCCCATATTGATACCCACCCGTAGCCGACTCGATACCTGATGATCCAGATTCAGACGACCCGAATATCGTTTGAGCGCATTACCAATCAGGATACCTTTCTGATCCAGAATCTGACCCGACATATAAAACGTCGTTTTTTCGTTACCACCGTTCAGATTCAGATCGTACTGCTGATACGGCGCATCCTGATAGGCCAGATCGCCCCAGTTGGTGCTTACCTGTTGAGGTGTTCCGTAGGTTCCCAACCCTTGTGTTTCATAGAAGCCCTTCATGTAAGAACTGTAGGAGTCAGGATCAGCCGGGTCAAGCCCTTCAATCCGGTCGGAGTTAGCAGCCGCTTTATTATAGAAATTCACGTATTGCTCCGTATTCAGGAACTGTAGTTTACGAGTTGGCTTGCTCGATCCATATTGTGCGCCAAACGTGATGTTAGTGCGCCCTGCTTTCCCTTTTTTGGTGGTGATCAGCACCACGCCATTGGCCGCCCGAGCACCATAAATAGCCCCAGCCGATGCATCTTTCAGAATATCAACCGATTCGATGTCCTGCGGATTAATATCGGCCAATGGGTTGGTAGCCGCACTGTTAAAGCTCAGGTTATCCGTCGTAACGGGCGTGCCATCTACTACATACAGCGGTTGGTTCGACGCCGATACCGACGACTGACCACGCACCCGAACCTGAATCCCCTGACCCAGCTTACCCGACCCGGCATTGATCTGTACGCCAGCAGCTTTTCCCTGAAGCGCCTGATCGAAGGTGGTAACGGGTTGATCCTGAATATCAGCCGCTTTTACTTTCGCAATGTTGCCCGTCAGGTCACGTTTAATTTGCTGACCGTAACCCGTTACGACAACTTCGTTCAAATTCCGGACGTCAGTTTTCAGGACCACATTGATCGTCGTCCGATTATTGACCACTTCTTCCGTCGTGGTAAAACCAATAAAACTGAAAACAAGTGTAGCATTATTGCCAACAGTGAGCCGATAGGTGCCTGTTGCGTCGGTAAGCGTACCCTGCGTGCTCCCCTTCACACTGACCGATACCCCCGGCAATCCACTGCCATCATCGGACGATGTAACTCTACCCGAAACCACCTGATTTTGGGCATAAGCCCCTAGTGCCGTCATCAGCAGCAGGAAGCTAATCTGTACGAGTTTTCTCATAAGTTGTTAATGAAACATAAGTGATAATAGTGCAAAAGTACAAAAGTCAACAACAAATTAAAAAATTGTTAAGCAAGACCAACTAGTACACTATAAATGTCTAATTAGAATAATTGATTAATAAATGAGTTATTAAAAGAATAAAATATCCATAAAATATCTATTAACCTAACTATTTAGACGTCGATAAGCATGATAAATTGTTTGAAAATTCATATTTGACTACTTAATCCCCAATATGCATAAACTAGAAAAAATACAAAAAACTACTTATAACATAAGTAAAAATAACCATTAACTAATAAGTACATTTAACCATAATACACTCAATACGAACATTGGGATCGAGGGGCTAAACGGTGCAAAATCAATTATTTACACTACCTATATCCGACTGACCAGCTTATTTGGCTTAGGTTATCATTCCAACTATCGGTTAAACTATGAAACAGCTTTTAGTGTCTAATCGTTAGTGGTATGTGCCCGTAAACGCAAACAATAATGAACAAGAGACTCCTGTCCACCTTATGCCTGACTCTGCTCGTAACAGGCTTACGCGCACAGGTACAATATACAACCGAAAATCCGCGTGTAGATGACGTAAACGACCGCGATGTGACCATCAAGCGGGTCGAACTAACAGCCCAGTATACAATCATTTACATGAAATTTGAGTCGCAAAGGCAGTCACTGACGCTCCCAAACCGTCCCTGGCCATTTCCAATTCCAGCGCCAAATGGGGAAGAACTCTCAACAAGTAACATTGGTTTTCAGCCAACGGCTCGTTTGTATGTCAATCAGGGCGAGAAATCTTACAAATTTATTAAAGCTGAGAATATACCGGCCGAAACCCGTCGGCGTGTACAGCCGGGCGAGCGGGTTGATTTTGTGGCTTATTTCGAACGGGTCGACCCCGGCTATACCACCTTTGACCTATATGAATGTAGAGACAGTAAGGGCTATGTCTGCTTCAATTTCTGGGGCGTACATATCATAAATCCATTACGAAAAAATCAGTACTCGCAGCGTACTCCCAAAGCCCCTACGCCTGTACCTGTACAACCAAAAACACAGCAACCTCGCTACACTCCCCGCACTAAACCCGGCGTAGGAACGGATGAGCCTGCTACGCCTGCACAACCTAAAGAAGCCCCGACGGAGGTGGCCATTAACGGGATTACGCGGGACGCTAAAACGAAAGATCCAATTGCCGCTACAGTAACTTATCGACTGATTTCGGGAGCCGAAGCGACTGGCGATGATCCTGCCGATTCGGTACGGAGCGATATCCCGACGGGTAAATACCAGATTCCAGTTGGCCGAAAAGGCGTCTATGCCTTAACGGTTTCGGCAAGAGGCTATTTTAGCCAAAGTGATACGCTGGCTACGAATCGCGTGGATGTGACGCGCGACTTCAATCTGGTTCCGATTGAAGCGGGCACGAAAATCACGCTAAAAAACATCTATTTCAATGCATCGCGGTACGATCTTAAACCCGAATCCTATCCTGAACTGGATCGGTTGGCGGAAGTGATGCGCGACAACCCAACCATGCAGATCAAACTGGAAGGACATACCGACATTGTGGGCGAATTCGATGCCAACGTGGAGTTGTCGCGGAACCGGGTCAATGAAGTGAAGAAATACCTGGTCAGTAAAGGCATCAGTGCCGGTCGAATTGAAACGGTTGGCTATGGCCCCTCCCGCCCAATCAATTCTAACAAAAGTCTGAAAGAACGACCTGAAAACCGTCGGGTTGAACTAGTCATTGTCAAGGCATAGGATTCCCGAAGCGCCGAAGAGACGAAAATGTCGCAGAGTACCCAGAGATTTTCGGTTGCTCTTCGTGACATCTTCGTCTCTTCGGTGTTTAGGGAATATGAAACCTGATTTCAACCTCAGCCTTGTGCTTTCCCGAATTGACGAAGCCATCCGTCCCTTTCCCAAAGCCGCTATGTTCGACCTGTTCGAACGAGGATACAACACCCTGTTCGAACAGTTGATCTCGTGTATTATCTCGATCCGAACACTTGACGAAACCACGATTCCCGTTTCGTTGCGTCTTTTCGAGAAAGCCCGTACACCCGAACAGTTGCTGGCGCTGGATATTCCAACCCTGACTAACTTACTATACGGCACCACCTATCCTGACCAGAAAGCGTACACTCTGCATGGCATCGCCGAACGCATCATTCATGAATTTAAGGGCACACTACCAGCCAATTTCGATACGCTGACGTCCCTGAAAGGAGTGGGCCCAAAGTGTGCCAATCTCGCCTTAGGCGTGGCTACAGGACAGGCGGCTATCAGCGTGGATGTTCATGTGCATCGGGTCGTTAATCGATGGGGTTATGTGCATACGAAGCAACCTGAACAAACGTTGAAGGTGCTGGAAGCCCAGGTCCCTCAGCGGCAATGGATCAACATCAATCGGCTGATCATGCCGTTTGGAAAGCACATCTGCACGGGCACATTACCGCACTGCTCCACCTGCCCGGTTCTGGACTATTGCGAACAGGTTGGTGTTGAGCGGCATCGGTAAAATTTGAGTTGGTTTTCTGTTACGCTATTCGGCCGTCCGAAGCACCTTGCGATACTTAGCGAGCTATATTATTTTTTCATTTCTGTCAACATGGCCTCGCGCAGATTGGCAAGCGTTTCCCGGCAAGATTTGTCAATTTCCTGATACAGTTCTGTTTGCCGCTGTACTGTCTGCTCAATCACTTTTTTTGGGGTGGTTTTGCCAGCAGCCGAGCGTTCCATTTCGGCCACTGTACTGCTCGTGGCCCGGATGGGCGCACTCAATCCGTTGCTTTCAGCGATCAAATCAGTTAAAGTTGCTCGGTAACGACCATACTTGGCTTCAAGAGTCAATGTATAGCGGATAGTCTGGTCGTGGATTTTGTACATCGACTTGACAAACAGAATATTATGCTCCTGATCATATTGCTGCTCGGCGGTGAGGTCGGAGGCATAATAAGTATCAGCCCACTCATGAAATTGTTCCATCAGTTGCCGGGCCGGTGCTTTCGGATTGGGTACTTTAATGATCTCCTGATACTGAACCTGGCCAGCTTCATTGTTGGGTAATCGTACCTGCGCAACAGTCTGGATAGATACGCATAACGCAAGGATAAGCAAATACTTCATAGTGAACAGATCATGTAGAAAAGCTACTCCAGTTCGGCAGGCAATGGTCGCTGCTGACTCAGTTTCAAGTAGCTATCGTGGTATTTTTTATTCCGCTTGACACCCGCACTGGTCATGACGCCACTTAGCATGGTTTTGATCCAGTACCCAAAAATAAAGACCTGCGGGTCACGGTCATAAAAAATACGCGAATCTGCTTCATTCTTTTTGCGAATTACCTGGCCCACAATGAAGTTTTTAAACCGTGTAAGCAGCGTTTTTTTTGTTGTATCGGCCGGGCTAAGCAGATGGATTTTTAAGTCTTTGTAGTGCAATTGCATCATACCGACCGATGCGTACTGATTCCCTGCTACCCGTGCCCTGATGGGCTGTGCATAACCGGCTTCCAGATTGGCCGCGATCATAGGACTAGTGATCCGGGTCAGTTCGGGCAGATGGACACCCGACGTATTGAGCGACATCCGGAAACCAGCCAGCGAATCGCCGTAGGATTCCCGATAAAGCAGACGATCAATATGTAGCCCCAGCAGTTTGGTACTGGCACTCAATACCAAACTATCCGTTGCCCGCTTCGGGCGATTGGTAATATTTTTCAGAACGCCATTGATATTTCTCAACGGAACGCTACCCACCCGATTGGTTAATTTGGAGGTTTCGTGATAAAGCACCTGGCTGTTAATCACCGAAATGGAATCGATCCGGAACGGGAAACCCACCTGCCTGACCAAGCGGGTAGGCATTAGTTTTTCGGGAATGAAGCTGGGATCGGGCAGCCGCTTATCGCGCGACACATCCGTCATAACATTTCTTACCACGACATGATGAATGGCTATGCTCGAATCGCGATTCCACTGCGCCGTGTTCAACCCGTTGAATTGGGCTTCATCGCCTTTTACGGTTATGTAATCGGCCTGTAAGTTGGGAGGAGTCATAAATTCCTCTTTGGTCATCGTCGGCGTTATCTGGAACTGACTTACCTGTAGACGAGCATTTTGCGGTTCCCAGGCCAGCTTAGCAGCGTCTATGGCCGTTTTTTGTCCCCTGAACGATACATTGCTGGCTGCCAGACTGGTGTGGTCCAGCCAGGTTCGCCAGGACTGTTTTTTACCTGGTATCCAACTGAAACCCGGATAATCGACCTGAGCGGTAATATGGCCAATAAGTAAAGGATCAGGTGTCACACTTTTCTTAAGATTCAATATTGGGCGCAACTCACTGGCTGTTAAGCTAGCCTGCAAATGCCCCACCAGCATTGGGCGGCCCAGTTGAGAACCGGATAGACTTCCATTACTAAGCTGAATGGTAGACGAAGGCAGACTAGTTTTGAGTCGTGGCGTACTGAACGTTGTACTGGACGGGGCAATACGTAGGGAGGCAAAGGTAAGCGCTTCGTCTTTGGCACCGAAGAAGCTCTGTCCGGTTATATCGACCACCGACTGAACCTGAATGGAACTGGAGTCTTTTTGCAGTGTATAAGCCACCTTCGCTCCCTGCACGTCAAGATCGTGTAAAGTAAACGTAAACGGAATTGGAAAGGCCTTGGCTGGTCCTGATGAACTAGCAGCCTGTTGTTTACTCACCACCGTGAATTCGGGCTGATTTATTTGCAGCGAATGAAAGCGTACGGTTGAAAAATCAGTCGAATTCAATAAGCCTTTGAGCTGGATTTGCGGAACAAAAACCTGCATAGTTTGGCCAGGCCGATTATCGGCATAGCGTAGACCCGTGAGCGTGGAGGTTTGCTGGCTATTCAGATCGATCTGCGCTACCGACAGGCGTTTACCCCCCGGAAAGTTCACATACGTATCCATCAGTTTACCCCTGAACTGTTCCCAGCCAATATCTCCGGTTTCGGTAGATAGTTTATCGATACGGACATTACTAGCCTGAAAGCCTGCCTGCGTTTGTGGTGATAACCCGATGTTGAGGGTAATGTGATCGGCCATCAGTTGATCGATGTGCAGGAGGGGCATCGGCTTTTGGGGTGAATCGGACGACGGGCCTCGGGAGGACCGGGCGGGCTTTTTATGCGTCAATCGGGCATCAATGGCTAAATCATGCACACGAAGTAGCTCGACCTGTATATCTTTCGAATGCTGAAGGGCATCCCATCCCCAGGCATCCCAGTAGACTTTGCTGGCCGTCATAACGGTACCATTGGGTAGGTTTACCTGTAACCTGTCCACCTGGTTGTAGCGCTGTTGCCCTTTCAGCGTGTAATTTTTCAAGGCAACAGCCACTTTGTTGGTAGTCAGGTGTGCATCGGCTATGGTTAGCGTCGGAATAGCATGTTTTATGTCGATCAATGAATCGCTGACCAGAAAATCGTTCAGCAACACATTGGCATTCATGTTGTGCATCGTTACCTCCATGGGGCCATCGCCTTCCAGATGATAGTGCGCATTAGCATTAATGATCTGAAAATGCTTTACCTGAAGCAGTTCGCCCAGGCCGTGGAGTGTTTTGAATAAATCAACCTTTCGAGGAGCGGCTGTAGCTACGACAAACGGTTTCGGCCGATTATCGCCTTTTTTTGTCGCGCTAATGTCAATACTCGGCTGTACCAACTCAGCCGCCGACGCCACAATGCGTTTCTGCATCAGATCTTCAAGACTCACATCATGCAGTTGCAAGAGTGGAGCCTTAAATGTCAGCCCTTTACCCGTTATTCTTCGAGAAGCCGTACCATAGAGCACATTCCGAAAAATAACGTCGTTTCGGACCATCTGAAACGATTCGACCCCAATTTTGAACAAACTATCGGGCGAAAAAAAAGCGATATTCCGTAAACTCAGATTGATGCTATCGGTAATGACCGAGTGCTCACTTTGGGGATTCAGCACCAGGTTATAGATACTCATATTAGCCTTCTGCGTCCCTCCCCGCGATACCGGATTGGTCTTATTTCCGAGCAGTAGCTCCCCATCTTTAATTTGTGTATACCCAATCGTTACGGTTTTAAACAGGGTTTTCAGGTTCGACTGAATCGTACTAACGGTATCGGTTACCTGGTCTTTACGACTCTCGATAGGCAACGTCAAAACGGGCCTGAGGCAAATGAGCGTATCGAGCCATAATTCACCTTTTTGATAAACAGCTGGCAAATGACTGGAATTGAAGAAAAACTTCTCCGCCCGTAAACTCAACTCCCCTTTTCTATCGGTAGCTGGTTTCCGGAAATGGACCGAATCCATCTCGAATAACTGGGTTGAGCTAATGAAGTGCAGTCCTCGAAAACTGAGCGTATTTTTTCCGTCCGACAGCACCCATTTCTGGCGTCCGAGGGCTAGTTCAATATGATCGGAGGCCAACACCCGTCGGTCGTCGTTGTCGATCTTCGAAAAGTTGCGAACCGTCAGGTTAATGTCTTTGATCAGAAACGGGTCTGTCGTATTGCGCTTGTACAGTGCGAACGTTCCGCCCTGTACGTTGAACGACTTGGCGTGCAGGTGCGCTAAGGTTTTCTGGAGATTTTCGAGAATACTCGATGTATGAAAACGCGTTTGGCTATGTCCCTGCGCGTTTGTCCGGTAATCGTGAATAACAATTTCGGGCCTGCTTACCGAAAAGCTATCGACCAGTAACCGTTTGTTTATCAACAATTCCTGCCATGACTCGACCGACAAATAGGCAGTTGGAATTTTTATAGAATAGTAGGAGGATGCCTTCGTAGTATCTTTCCGGGTAAACACCAGCTTATCGATGGTAACCGTTTTATGTAGCAGTGATAGGCTAAGATTATGGGTTTGAAATACATAGCCACCCTGTGTTTCTTTATCGACAGCAAAGGTGATGAGTTGATTCAAATTATGAATCAGTACATAATACACAGCCCCTGCCGCCAGAAACGGGAGCATTACTACCAGAAGAACTAGTTTTACCCAGCTTTTTGACGTCACCTTCATGGTTTTCTCGGCGTGTAGGACAGGAAACGTGTGCAGACAGAACGTAACTACTGTTCCTTAACTTAACAAGTGGCAGGGTCAAGGGGTTTTATTTTAGTAATTGGCTGGAAAAGAAATAAGAGCTACCCACCTATAGATCAACGCCTTACTGAATACGCATAAAGAAACAGAAATAGCCTACAAGTAGGCTATTTCTGTTTCTCCCGGCTCCAGATAATGTAATCCGTCACAGGGGCTTCGGCCAGCATGGGCCGGATGAGCTGCACAATTTGCCCCCGGTGGTAAGCTGCGTGGTGACTCATGTGTGTTAAAATTTCGACCAATGGCGTTTGGTGTGGATTGCCTTTCGAATCCTTATAGCTAATCGACTCGGCCAGTTGCCCTTCGGAAAGCCCACTTACATAGCTCTTCACCTGACGGTGCTGGCGGTCGGCGGTTTCGGCCATCCAGCTAACGGGGATATCTTCCCAGATTGATACAAACACCGACTGATTCGTAATTCGGCCGATCCAGACCTGTTGTGCAGATAAGATGTGCCCCATCACGGCTACAGCTCGCTGCGGTGGATTGCTAACCGCTTCGAGGGCCGTAATGATGCGGTGGTTGGCCCAAAGCTCATAGTCGAGTAGCTCAATCAGATACTCTTTCATTGAATGCCTCGTTTAGTTGCCTGATACAGTGCTTCTACAATGTTCGTTCGGGTATTCAGATTGCCTAGCGTATTGTTATTGCGGGTTGGGTACACGCGGTTACACAAAAATACATAGGTAAGATTGTAGGCCGGATCGGGATCGACCCATACGAACGTGCCGGTAAAGCCCGAATGCCCAAAACTAGCCTTGGTTGCTGAACGAGGACCATTACCCGAGTACTTGAACGAGGGTTTGTCGAAGCCTAACCCACGGCGGTTACCCAATTCGGGAAACTGATAGCGGGTGAACTCTGCCATGGTTTTCTGCGAAATGAATTGCTGTCCACCATATGACCCCATCCGACGATACATGTCATACACCTTCATCAGATCGTTGGCCGAACCAAACAGCCCCGCATGCCCCGACAGGCCGTTGAGCATGGCAGCTCCTTCGTCGTGCACGCGTCCCCAAATGAGTGTTTTGCGAAACAACGAATCGTATTCGGTCGGTACAATCCGGTCGAGAGAGTAGAACCGACGTGGGTTAAACGTCAGCGTAGTAGCTCCCAGTGGTCGGAAGAAGGTGGCTTTGACGTACTCTTCGAAGTTGACACCCGTAAGGCGCTTCACAACAAGTGGGTACATAATAAACGAAAGATCGGAGTAAACGTACTCTTTCTTCTCGTTCAGTGGGGAGTCCCGAATTTGCTGGTAAATAACTTTCGGGTAGTTTTTGAATTCAAACAGGCTGTCGGTCACTTCAATTGGGTAACGGCCCGAGCGTTCGTTTTTAAAGGTTTTTGGCTTCCACGAACCATCTGGATTTTTGGTGTCCATCCAGAACGGAATCCAGGCTTTCAGCCGGGCCTGGTGCGTCAGTACATCCCGCCAGATCAGGTTCGCCTTATTCGACTTCTTCAGAAAGGGCAGATAATCGGCCATTTTGCCATCCAGATTGAACTTACCTTCATCCACCAGCTTCATCAGAGCCGGGGTAGAGGTACTTACTTTCGTAACCGACGCCATATCATACAGATCATCCAACTGGACAGGTTTAGGCTCTGCCCCAAGCGATGCATCGTATGTATGGTTTCCATACGCTTTTCGGAAGATCACTTTCCCATCTTTGGCCATCTGAACCACACAGCCGGGAAATGCCTTTTGAGTCATCCCCACGTTTACCAGTGAGTCGACCTGTTGGGCCAGATATCGGCTGTCGATCCCCACTTCTTCGGGAATGGTATATTTCATCCGGCCGATGGGCTGAACAGGTATACCATCGCCATACCGGAAGCGCTGGTTGACGGTTACCGGCAGTTTACCCGAAGCCCCAATAGCGCCAAATATCAACTGAGCTGATAGTTCTTCGGTATAATTGGTTAATTGATACGGCATTACGACCGCCCGCGCCTGTTCAATATTCCGGGCTGTCTGTACCGTATCCATCGGAAACGTGAGTTTATCCAGTACATAGGGATTACCGAATACCGTAACAACCGCCTTACCCGTTGATACTAACTCACTAACCAAAGCAGCCGTTTTAGCCTGCAAACCATAGCGGGCAGCCGGACGAATATTATTCAGGTGAACATCGACCAGAATCAGATTATAATTCTTTAGTGAATCACGCACCTGAGCCAGCGTTGAGTCGGGTGTGCGGGACGTGATATTGAAATGATTGACCTGCGTGTAGTTGGCGACCATCTGCTGAAAAGCCGTGATCTTATCGCTTTCCACAGCTACCGACGCAATACGCAGGGTGTCAAGATGTTGCAGAGGTAGTAGATTCCGTTCATTTTTCAGAACGGTCAGACTCGCTTCGGTGAGTTTCCGGTTGAGCAGGTCGTCCTGCACTGAGTTAAGATCGCTTACCAGATTGGTGAGGTCAATGGGTTTGTATCGATCCAGCCCCGCCCAGACTTTGGCCCGGAGTACTTTCAGGCAACGGGCATCCAGCGACGCCTGACTGATACGCCCGGCGGCCACGGCCTGTTTGATTTTTGCCAGTGCTGCCGGTACATCTTCCGTAAATTCCAGTATATCCAGGCCGGCTTCGATACCCAACTGATCGGCCTGCCCCGACGGAAAATACTTCGTAAGCGCTTTCATATTCATCGCGTCCGAAAACGTCAGCCCCTGAAAGCCCAGCTCATTTTTGAGCAGGTTCGTTACAATAGCAGGCGATAAGGTAGAAGGACGGTTACGGGTCGTGTCCAGGGCCGGAACGTTTAAATGCGCCACCATCACCCCAGAAGCCCCCGCTTTGATCAGCTCCCGAAACGGATACAATTCCAGCGAGTCGAGCTGGGTCCGACTTTTAGCAATGAGTGGTAGATCGAAGTGAGAATCGGTGCCGGTATCACCATGTCCCGGAAAATGTTTGATGCTGGTTAGCAGTTGGTTGTCCTGCATACCCTTCACATAGGCGAGGGCTTTTCGGGCCACATCGTATTTGTTTTCACCAAACGACCGAAAATTGATGACTGGATTGTTAGGGTTATTGTTGACATCGACCGTGGGCGCAAAGTTGATGTGCAAACCTAATCGACGGGCTTGCCGGGCCAGATTGGCCCCCATACGATAAATCAGACTATCGTTCCCCTGCATGGCCCCCAGCGTCATCTGATAAGGGTAGCGGACCGTACTGTCTAAGCGCATGGCAAGCCCCCACTCGGCATCTATTGCCATCAGCAACGGGACTTTCGAAACGGCCTGTAAGCGATTGGTCAGTTGAGCCTGCCGAACAGGCCCACCCTGAAACATGACAACGCCACCGAGTTTTGCCGTTTGTACCAGTCGAACCAGCGAATCTTCATAGGAAGGTCTGCGGTTCGAATAGCCCGCCACCATGATTAACTGCGCAATCCGGTCGTCGGGCGACATGTTGGTAAATACCGAATCGACCCAGCAGTTTTGGCGTTCGTTGAGGTTAAGAAAAGCGGGGGTAGTGGTTTGCGCCACTACCGGCATAGAAAATAAGATGCTGATGAAGAGAACAAAAATGGGCCGTCTGAAGGGCATAAGCTAACTATATTACGAATTACGAGGTACGATTTACGATTTTTTTCCTGCGTGACCAATTAAAATATGAATCACACCATCTAAATCGTAAACCGTACCTCGTGGTTCGTAGCTAGTCAGCTGTCTTATTTTCTGTATCGGCTGCGATACTCAGGTCCTACCCCAAAACCATAGCCAAGCGTAATGGAGACGGTTGAATTTTGCAGCGAACTCCGTGGTCCCCAGACGTTCGTGAAGGCTTGCACATCAGTTAACCCCAGGGTATACCGGGCATCGATCAGGAAGTGCTGCCGATTGCCAGTGCCCCAGTTCAACTGAATACCACCTGTTGCTCCCAAGTCCAGATTATTAAACGCGTCGCTGTTGTCGCCGTTGAGTACCGGACCAGTCCCTTGCAGATAATCCCCTTTAATCCGCTTTGCATTGAGTTTGATGCCTAACGAAGGACCGACAAACAGGTTGGGTCTGAAGTTTCCATTCAGGGTCAGAAAATAGCGGGCTACCACCGGAATTTCGAGGTAGTTGACGCGCTGAATAAACTTCATATTATTGCCCTGATAGCTTGTACCGCGTTGCGAATACAAAACATCACCAGAGATACCGAAGTGGTTCAGCGAGCTATACATCAGAAAGGCCCCTGCTGTAAGTCCAGGCGTAAAGCTCATCCCATCCGCGCTGCCCCAGTAATTAGATAAATTCAAGCCAACACGCGGACCTGCCGTGAACCGCTGCTGGGCCGAACTCACTGATAGACAACCGATAACAAGAAAAGATGAGAGAATAATAGAACGTAGTGAATTTGCGCGAAACATAAATAAATCAATGGGTTGATATGCCCCGTTAACGCTTGATGTTCGGCAAATGTTTTAATTTTTCGGGAGACTTCAATCTTTTTTACCTACAAAAAAGGACATGGTACACAGCGAACACGGATTTTTATGACTCTTTTGGTCAATTAAGATTGAGTTTATTCAGAGCCTGCTTTACCAGCACGTTAAATCTTAGATGACCCTAAAAATCCGCGCCCTATCAGCAAGCAAAACGCTGATAATCAAGCAGATAAAAACCTGTTCCGCCCATAGTGTGCTGCTTATTTAAAACCGTTTTAGATGCAGGCACAACTGGTCTGGCCTTCGGATAATGTTTTGGCGCGAAGAAAATAAAATAAATAGCCATCGCCAGCATAAACAGAATGGCAGCTGTTGTGGTAGCAATCCAGAGAGGCCAGAGCCGTTTTCGATTAGCCGATTCATGAATTCGCCGATGCAGCGCATCACGAAGATCAGCCATCTGATCGGCCATTGGGCCATTGGCGACGTTCGTGGCCGTTTGCTGCATGGCCTCCAACCCGGCCAGCGCATCCGCGTAGAACGGGTTTTCGAGCAGTAACCGCTCCACACGATGTCGTGCCGGTCCGCTCAGTTGCCCAGACCGATACGCCTGTAAATCGTCGAATGTCAATTGGTCGTTCATTGTGGTGACGCGGGGCAAACCCGCTTTAACAAAACAATGTGGGTTTTCTCCCACGTTACTTAATGCCGACTCATACAAATTTTCAAATTTCTTCGGCCATTTTGCAAATAACTTTTCACCTGTTTCATATCGTAGCCCGTATGGTCGGCAACTTCGGTGTAGGTCTTTCGCTCCAGATAGAATAACGTCAGGCATACCTGCTGCTCGGGAGGTAAGGTCAGCAAACAGGCTTCCATCCGGGTTAGATCTTCTTCGAGCTCAGGCAGGTCGGTATCATAGCTGGTAAACTGATCTGACGATTCGTCGTTGGCCTCTGATTCGGTCTGATTGACTAGCGCAACTGTCGGATGGGACTGGCTTTTTCGCAGTTGCATGAGGCAATAGTTGCGTGCCACGCTATGCAGCCAGGGCCCAAACTGCTGAACATCATGCCGACGCAAATCGGTTATGAGTTGTTCGAACAGATTCATGACCGCATCCTTTGCCTCCTCTTCGTCGCGCAGGTAGTTGAAGCAGACTGCGTAAATCAATTCCATATGCTGCTCATACAGCTCCCCCAGAATAGTTAGGTCGCCAGTGGCCCGATAAGCCGCCAGAAGACCGGCAGAATCCGTTCGGTATCGTTCAGAGGGGGGTTTGGGCTTACGAAACAGTTTCAGAAACATAAGTGTAGGGCTACTTATGCCTAAAGATGCAAAAGCAGTCGGAATTCCATAACCGAACGCCGTTCTATGTGGTTACAGTATTTAAACAATCGCTTTATCACGATGAAATGGATATTTTTCTGGGCCTGCCTGCTCGGTATACTAAGCCTTATCAACTCAACGAGCCTCATCTCGTCGGAACTTCGGTCGGCTTCGGAAGCGAGGCAGCAGCCAACACCGAATCGGCCTTCTGCCCAACCGAATAGACGTTCCACAACCAAACCATTACCCGATTCGACCAAACCCGGAAACCGTCGTCAGCCCCGACTGCGCCCAGATTCGTTGCGCCGTGGTGGAGCCACCCGAATCGATACTGTCCGGCGCTGATCCACAGGTATCAGGCAACCGTTTTACGTTCTTTCTTTTTGCGTTCACGTTCGGCCTTTCGTTCTCTGCGTTTTTCCTGTCGCTGGGCTTTTCGGTCAGCTCTGGCTTCCTTACGTGCGGCCTTTCGCTCATCGCGTCTGGCTTTATAATCCTCTTTGATGCTTTTGAACGCGTCTTTCAGCGTGATATTATTGTCAAAATCATGCCGAAAAGCTTCTACGTATGCATTGCGCAATAAGCCGAAAATAGTAGGCCACACCGCCGTCTTGATATCGTCATACGTTCCGTTGAGGGGAATCCGGGTAGCTACCTGATCATGCTTCTGATTTTTCAGGACATCCGTACCGACCTGAGCCAGCAATTCCGTAAAAAAGCGCCCTACAGACCGATGCTCGTGCTCATTGAGCTTAAAAATCTCCATTCCCTTTGTCAGCGGTTTGACATAGCCATTCAGTTTTTTGTCGAGCATGGCCATCTCACTATATACGCTGACGGTGCCCCATTCGAAGTCAACATTGCCGTAGGCACGAGCGAGTGCATTGAGCTTGACCAACTGAAGGTTATCGAACATCAGGTTATAATCAAAGTCAGGAACTACCTTCAGCAGATTCATATCAGCCGAAAATTTCATGGTGCCGCCGTAGCCCGGTACATCACCAGATGCCACCACCGGCGAAGGAAGTTTTTTGTTCCGGTCATCGACATTTCGGATGTTTCGCACCTCCCCCTGAAACCGTTTGATCGACAGGTCGGCGCGGGGCTGAGTAATCAAACTGGCCAGATTGACCTCTCCGTCGATCACAGCAAATCGGTTGATTTTGATGGGGAGCAGTTTTTTCAGGAAGGCTGTCCAATCCACTTCGGCTCCTGTCTGGCTACTGGCCTGGTCTTTACCAAAAGCGAAATTAATTTCAGGTTTATAGCATTCCACTTCGCTTACCAGCCTACCTTTAAATAAGGCTTTCCATTCCACAGACAAGTCCGTTTTAGGAATAAACAGGAATGGTTCTTTTATCTTCCCATTGATCTTCCGAATACGAAGATCATCTATCTGATAAGCCCCACGAATGAGCTGAATGTCAATATCTTCGACATGGCCTGTATAACCACCCATGTCGGCCAGGGTTTTATTGACATAGCGCAGTACAAAGTACGGTAACAGCAATCGGGCAATGATCAGGAGTACTACGAGTGCAATCAGGATTTTAGTCGTGCGTTTCAAAACGTTGCGTGATTGGTGTAACGCTTTGATAAACAAAAAAGTAGGACACAGGTTTAGGAATGGTGCAGAAAGTAAACGGGGTGGAATCGGTGACTAAGTGCCAACCAATGGCCATTAGTACACCAACTCCACCCCGTTTACTTCCGCTCTGCCAGCCTGTCAATCAGCGGCCATAAGGCAGGAAACGCCGTCCACCCAATGTTGTGTATTTGAAATCGGTTGACCCATCGAAACGGGCTTCATCGAAATTACTCCCACTCGGCAAACGCGTGTATTTAAAATCGGCGCTACCCGTAAAGCGGGCCTGACTGAAGTTCGTTCCTTCGTCGAATTTGGTATATTTAAAGTCGGCAGATCGCTCGAAACGGGCTTTCTGGAACGTGGAAGCCTCATCGAATTTGGTGTATTTGAAATCGGCATAGCCCTGGAAGGTTGAGCTACTGAAATCGGCATCATTCCGAAACTTGGTGTACTTGAACAAAGCTATCTTCTCAAACTTGTTGTTACTAAAAATGGCCCGCTGGCTGAACGTCGAATATTTAAAAGTGGCATCGTCTTCAAATGTGCAGCCTTCAATCGTGACAGCTTCCGGGAAATCGGTGTTGTAAACAATGTTGCTGGTCCGAAAAATCTTACCATCCTGGTCTTCCGTACGGTAGCCAAGAAACTTACCTCTAAACGTACAATTTTTGAATGTCATCGGCACATCAACCGTGCTCAGGTAATGCTGAGAATCACCCCAGTTACCATCCCGAACTTCTTTACGATTAGCTAAACTGGTTAGGTCCAGATCGCCAGTGATGGTCGCATTTTGATAGGAAACCGCTTCTTTCCGATTGATTTTTGCCATAATGTCTTTCGCATCAACGGTTGTCTGCGCCAGTGCAGGCGACAAAGCAACGAGGGCAAACAGGAGGGATGTAATCAGGATTTTCATGTCGTCGTTATGATGTTATTTCCCAAAAGATGCAGATACACGACCCAAGGTTGCACTGACAGAACCAGGTAGTTATTTCGTATAATCGATTTTAGGCTGAACAACTAGTGAAACCTCCGCCTTGTCGCGCATAGGCACATCCGAACTAAATGGGAATTTAGTCGTCGTAACATCGTTTTCGATATAAAACTCACGGGGCCCGACGGTTATACCTTCTGATTTTTCATAGAGCCAGGATACCGTAAACGGTATTTCGATGGGGCCATTGGTAGGCGATGGAATCGAAACACCCGATGCATGCGTAGTCAGTGGATCCGATTGAAGGGCCAACGTCACAAAAGCACTACGCACCATATACCCATCTTTAGGCGGAAAGGCAGGCGGATTGATGCGCGTCATGGTAGCGCGTACATTGTAGGTTACCAGCCCCTTGGCTCCATTTGCCGGTGCCGATTTCGCTTTCGACAGAGGTAGTGTAAAACTCGGATTCTTTTGGGTAGCCTCACCAATCTTGTTACCATTGGTGTCATAGAAAACCAGTTTCAGCAGAGCAAATTCGCAGGGGTAGGGCCGATCTTTACCATTGTGTAGCTTACAAGGCAGGACAACCGTTGGAAACTTCTGATTTTTAGGGAGAGTGGCTGTGATATTTTTGGGGACGGTTACGGTCCCAGTCGGTAGTTTTCCCTGACCATACACCAGGACTATACTACTCGTAAAAAAGAGGAACAGAAAGAACGATTTCATGCTGATTATGAGAACGGTTTGGGGTATTTTGATCAAATATAGAAAAGACCTCACCCAAAGCAACTGGTAATCAAAAATCTAAGCCAAAATACCTGTCGGAACGTATTTTAAGGTCTTGCAACAAGATAGGGGTGTAAGTTTGTTAGTTTTGTAACAGTGTATTATCAATCATCTACCAATACATGACACTCGTTCTGGAAACCAAGAACCAAGCCGATTATCAACTTTTTGTTGATCTGGCCAAACGCCTTCAGGTTGACTACCGGGAAGAATCGCAAAGTCTGGAAGAATTAACCAAGGCAGAAGACCGTTTTTTCTCTTTAGCTGGAAGTTGGCAGAGTGAACAATCTACCGACGAATTAATTGACCTTATCGAATCGGCCCGCACTACCAAAACAATTGATTTACCCCTCTAAATGTATTTGCTTGATACCAACATATTGATCCACCATCTGAATGACCGGCATGGTATTAGCCAGAAAATTCGTGAAGTTGGCTTTTTGAATTGTTATATTTCGGAAATCAGTATCCTTGAAATAAGGAACTCGCTACAACGCCCATAATATGAATTTACCGTACCAATTAAATCAATACTTTTTTGCGTATGATTCATAAGTGTACTGCCACTCTGAAAATAATTCTTGATTTATATCCTTCAATCTATTGTTTTTGTGATAATTATTATAATATGTAAACTCACCATTTTGTCTTAACAGCACTCCACTAACATTAGCCATTATTTCTCTCTCCGAGTAAAACAGTGCGTTTTCAATATCGTGAGAAAAATAATTTATTTCTGCTTCGTGCTCTACTGAAAGCCCATAAAGTGTCCTGTATAAATCATCCTTATCAAACCAACTATGAAAATCCAAGTAAATACAAATAATATATGGAAGGTTATATTTATCAACTATTTGAGAATATTTTCTAGCTTTCTTTAGCAATGCGCTGTTTTCCCCTCTTAACCGATTGTAGTTAAAATTTATAGCTCCTCCACCGCCTATTAGACAGACGTGTTCAACATTTGGAATATAATTAATTAATCTTACCTCTATCATATTATCTATCAATATCATTTCATTAATAGCTGGTTTATTATTAAGCCAACTTTCTACTAAAGCTTTACATTTAATAATATTAATTTTATCTATATTAATTATTTTATCATCATAAGAAAATTCCAGAACGCATTTTTGCTTTATTTCATGCAAGGCATTCATAAATTTCGAGTCAAAATCAAGCTTCACTTTGTCTGCTACTGATGGATTAAGCCTCATGACCTCAGCAATAATCTCTTGACCGTTTATAGTCAAAGCCCAATCAGGCGTTAGCTTATCATACATTTTACTATATTTTACAGAACTGCTAAATGTACCAAAGAAAAGGCCGAAATGAATTTCTGTAATTTTTGACAAAAAATCAACCTCATTATTTTCTTTGTATAGACTGTTTATAATACCTAAGCCATGCCTATCGTCAAACTCTTCGAAAGTTTCAAATAAAGCTTCTCTCCCTTCAAAAAATTTACTTAGTAAAGTCATTTCGACGCTTAAAGATTAGTACAAAACAATCGTACCTATAACCCTTGATATGGAAATATATTAATACAATTTACAAACGAGTCTTTGTCTTAAAATTAGGTAAGCCAATAATACCTTTTAATTATCCCTTAAAAGCAAACTACTTAGCCAATTAGCCATTCTCATTATATACGAAAAGGCCCAAAACGACCACCACTCAAAAATCAATATCAGTCAGTTCAAAATTCTGTTTGACGCGGATGGTACCATTTTCTTCGGTGCCGGGCGCATAGACGATTCGTTCGGGCTGGATGCCTTTCTGCACATTACCGATGTCGCGCTTTCGGTTTCCGTTCGAATCGATAATCAGACGTACACGGTACATCCCAGGTTTTAATCGCCCAAAACTATACGAGGGCGTTCCGTACACCGATCGGATAACCTTGTACTTATCGTCGAGCAGTTCGATGATGAAGTTATTACCAGCCGCCCCTACGGTTGCGGGACTCACCCGACCAGCAATCAACCCGTAGCTATCCTCTTCGGCAATGATATATTTGGCGGAGTATCGGGCTAGTGTATCACCCTGAACACTAATAAACGAGCCCTTCTGCAACCTAAACAGCACACTGTCGCGCAGGTTGGTTTTTCGGGCAATGACCAACCGGGAGAAATTGTTACTCCACATCAGATCGGCACGAGTCAGCGGAAACGGTTTGGTACTATCGGGGCCAATAATAATCTGGTTTGTATTGTAGCGCAGAATTGGCTTGTTAAAGGTCAGCGTAAACTCCAGATTATTGTCGATCGGCTCCCCCGATGGCGGAGACACCTGCACAGTTAGCCCAGTCCGGTTTTTAGCTCTGGTTTTCAGCGGAGAAAAATAGATACGTTCCCGCAGTTCCGTCACGTTCCCAACTGAATCTTCAGCCATAATGGTTACGTGAATGGTATCGTCGGCAGCCCGATTGGCCGGTCGAAACAACCGAATCATTTTCGGATTTTCCAGAAACGACACCAGCGAATCGCCCGATGAAGAACCAGACACTGTGGTGGACGTAGCTGATGCAGACGTAGCGGATGTGGAAGTTGCCGTTGTGGAGACGGCCGACGTGGATACGGCCGACGTCGACGTAGGGCGACCGTAGCGTAGTTTATAGCTGGCAATACCGCTGCTCAGTTCCAGGCCCAGGGTTTCGTCGGTACGCTCACGTCGGCTGATTCGTGGTTTTCCGTACCCCCGAAACGCCACCAGGTTCACATCCGTATAGTTGCGGTTTAGGTTCAGCACGCTATCGCGGAAAGCAACCCGCTCGCCCGGTGTGTTGTTGACCAGATTCAAATCCTTATCATCGAACCCATATACTTTATACTGACCTGCCTTTACGTTTTCGATGCGGTAGTTGCCATTACTATCGGTCCGGGCAAAATACTGAGGCCGTTTCCGATTGATCGGTAGCGTATCGGTAGGAGCAAACAGCCCAACAACAAAACTTAACAGGGGCAGTCGGCTTTCATCATCGACCACATTGCCCGTCAGGTAGAGCGAATCGATCACAGACCCGGTGCTGAATACCACTTTCGTATTTTTGGCGATGTTCCGTTCAGTAACGTCTTTTATGCCGTCGGCAAAGTCGATGGTATAGGTTGTATTCTTCAGAAAAGGTTTGTTGAAGTTTAATCGAATGCCTTTAGGCAGCGATTTTACCACATAGGTATTGCTATCCTGCGGAGTGATCGTAATTTTCTGTTGCAGGTTTTCACTATTGACGTACTCATCAAATTCCAGTTCCACAAACTTACCATCGTAGTTTAACTGACGGGCTGAAGGGATACTACTGACCAGTTTAGGTGCCAATGTATCTTTCTTACCGCCAGGCGGTTGGGCCACCTGCGCGCAGTTTTGCAGAAAAAATGGAAGAGCCAGTAAAAGGGCAAAAACAAAGAAATGAAATATTCTATCGTATAAATCGGTCACAAGTACCTGATTCAACACAAGGGATGAAAATCGACAATCGCTCTTTCGCTCTTTCACTCGTTCACTCTTTATTTTATCCTACAAAGGTAAACGTCCGTTCATCGTTTAACCGTACCGATTGACATAAAATGGATGGTCTGTTCGTTAGGATGTATAGAATTTTAAGAAAATTTAAAGGTAGCGCGCTCCGTGAACGAGAATGTGGGTGAAATTTGGGCGTACAGGGCTCCCCTATTCGTTGCTAACTATTAAACAACTGTTCATGATTTGCACCCGTTTTTGCGCATGGCTGTTTGCTGTTGCTTTGCTTGGTGGGCTGGTGGGCTGTTCCAGCTCCGCCGACCAGCTCGATAGCCAGATCAGCGATGCGCTGGAAGATAATACCCTCGATGTTGAAGAGGCCGATGCCCTGCGGGTCTTTATCGGTCAGGAGAGCAAGGCATTAGGGAAAGATAAAAAAACCAGTATTCTGATCACACCCGACGGAAAACTGGATGAGTCGGCATTAGTGGCTTACATTAAACGAAACCGTACTTATCGTAAACTGGTAAAAGAGGGCAAGAACCCTACCCTGAACCTATCAGGTGGTGCGGTAGCTGGCAAACCATTGCGGCTGAAGCTTTATCTGGAGGCTAGTGGCAGTATGTTTCCCTACGATGCACCGGGCGGCAACGGTCTATTTAAACGAACGCTCAATGATGTGCTGACGGAGTTTGATGCGGTTAATCCCAACCAGGGAAAACTATTCGTGGTCAATACCGAAGTCAACGACCTGGGCTTGTCGCTCTCGCAGTTTTTTAAGGAGAAAGACATTTTTACGGTTGCCAAAACGAAGGGCAAAACCACCAGCACCGACTTCGAGAAGATTTTCAGCGATATTCTCCAGAATACCTCTGGCGACGACCTAAGCATCCTGGTTTCAGACCTGATCTACTCCGACCCCAGCCTGACGGGTATGAGCGCCCAGAAAACCCTCGATGCCGCCAGTTCGTTACTCTCTACGGTATTCAACCCCTATGCCAACACCCATTCGATGCTGGTGATCAAACTGAAAGCCGACTTCGATGGTACGTATTATAGCTGGAACAACGCCAAGAAAAAATATACGGGCGAACGGCCCTATTACCTCTGCCTGATCGGCCGCAACGAAGCCATGCAGCGGCTGTACCAGGACCAAACCTACCAGACCATCCGCCAGTTCAACGAATTACCCGGCTATCAGGACTCGTGGTTCTTTGGTCGTGATACCAAGGCCGTTACGCCTTTCTACAGCGTTCTGGTCAATGATCCTGCCCGAAAAGGTCGTTTCAAGCGGTCGGACGAAGAGGTACGCAATCATGATAAAGCCGTTCACGCCCTCACCGATGTTCAGCCCGACGTAGCCGACAAAAGTTTAACGATTCCGGTAGCCGTCGATCTGTCGGCCCTGCGCGTACCCGCTTCATTGCTAACCAATGCCAGTCAGTACGATGTATCGGGCAAAGACAATTTCCGCGTCACATCGGTACAAACCTATGCTGGAGCTAATGGTACCACCCACAAGCTACTCCTAACGACTGATAAACCAGCCCGTGGCAAACGAACCGTTACCATTCGCCTACGCCGGGAATTCCCTCCCCGCTGGATCGAAAACACCAACACTACCAACGATGCCTCGCCCGACGCCAGTTCTACTTTTGGCATCCAAAACCTTTTACAGGGCGTCGAGCGAGCCTACAACCCCAATAACCAAACCGACTATTTTACGTTAACAATTAATCTTGAGTGAGCGAAAGAACTTTAAAGAGCGAAAGAGTGAATGAGCGAAAGAGCGGATTATCAATCCGACAAAACGCCAACATAAGCCTTTTTTCGCT
This sequence comes from Spirosoma sp. 48-14, assembly GCF_001898575.1. GTDB lineage: Bacteria > Bacteroidota > Bacteroidia > Cytophagales > Spirosomataceae > Spirosoma. The sequence continues at coordinate 143,914 of NZ_MKUD01000070.1, read as the reverse complement.
CTTTCACTCTTTCACTCTTTCACTCTTTACTTATGGAAGAATCCCTCTATAACTTTTACAATCTGTTTGTGAACAGTGCCCTGCTGGAAGATCTGTACCAGGAAGAACTGTTATCCCCCCTCACCCTGACGGCTATCGGCATTGCCTTTGTCGTAGCGGTTGCTTTCTATATCTGGCCGTTCAACAAAGTGAGTTTCAGCGGCATGGGCAACTGGCTGCTGATGATGGGCGTCAGTTCGGTGCTCCTGTTTATTATTTCGCTGGTTACCTGTTATCAGAAAGAAGGCCAGGAAATTCCCCGCGACGAAGCCGACCCCAACCAGGGGACTCTCTTCGATCAGGGCATCAGTGTTTTCCTGAGTTACGCCTTCGAGATGGCCTTATTGACGGCTGTTATTTTCTTCATCATTTCGATGGTGATGAAAAATTTCAGTAAAAATGCCAAACACCGGCCCATGTTGTGGCCTTCTAAATAACCCACATGTAGAGACGCCATACCTGGCGTCTCCTGTGCGTCAGCAATTTGTTACGTCGGATAAAACCATCCGGTTACGAGACGATCAGCAATTTATTACGCCGGATAAAACCATCCGGTCATGAGACGCCAGGGATGGCGTCTCTACAAAAAAATAAAAATATGGCTAAACTATTTGTCTTTGCGATTGGCGGAACGGGTTCGCGGGTGCTTAAGGCACTCACATTTCTGCTGGCCTCTGGCGTGAAGCTGAACAATACGGACGAGGTTATCCCGATTGTGCTCGATCCACACGCTACCAATGACGACCTGCTGCGCACTAAAGATCTACTGCGAGAATACGGCAACATCCGGGCAAACCTGCAAACCAAACCAACATCGGGCTTTTTTAGTACCGAAATCAAAACGCTGAACCGCTCAATTGGTGGCAACGCGACCATTGCCGATACCTACGTTTTTGAACTTCAGGGTGTTCAGCAGGAGAAATTCCGGGACTACATCAACTACGAAGGACTCGATGCCCCCGCCAAAGCCTTTGCCAGTCTGCTGTTTTCAGAAGAAAATCTGGAGACCAAAATGGATATTGGTTTCGTCGGTAACCCGAACATCGGCAGTACGGTGCTGAATCAGTTTCGGTATTCGGATGTGTTCCAGGCATTTGCCGAAAACTTTGGCGCCAACGACCGTATCTTTATCGTTAGCTCCATCTTTGGCGGAACGGGCGCGGCTGGCTTCCCAATTCTGTTGAAAAACATCCGGGGGGCGCAGGCCATCGGGCAAATTCCGAATCCGGCTTTCCTCCGTGATGCCAAAATCGGAGCCGTTACGGTGATGCCCTATTTCAGCCTGACTACTAACGAAAATAAGCTGATCGACCCGGCTTCGTTCATTGCCAAAACCAAAGCGGCTTTGAACTATTACCAGAAGGGTGTGAACCCGTCGGTCAATACGCTTTACTACATTGGCGACGACCAGACGAAAGCCTACACCTACGATCCGGGTGCGGGTGGTCAGAAGAACGAAGCTCATTTTGTTGAAATGGCGTCGGCGCTGGCCATCGTCGATTTCATGAACACCGACGACAGCAGCCTGGCCGTTAGCAACGGTCGCCCTGTGAATCCGGTATTCAAAGAGTTCGGTATTGAACAGGATGGCATTAGTATTCAGTTGGGGCACCTCGCAGCGCCGACCAAACAACTGATCAACCTACCCTTATCTAAAATGGCGCTGTTCAGTACATACCTGAGTCAGCGACTTCGGCAGGCAGCCGGTACAGTTCAATGGTCAAAAGCCAATCCAACCATTTCGTCGTCGTTCCTGAATTCGTCGTTTTTCAACAGCGTCAAAAATTTCGACGCGGCTTTCCGACAATGGTTGTCCGAGATGCGGGAGAACAAGCGGTCGTTTGAGCCGTTTTTGCTCGATGCGGCCAACCTCGGCCATACAGTACGCGGCTTTGAACCGAAAAAACGAGGCATTTTTGGCGGTGAATCCGACGTAAAACTGGACATCGTCGACGACTTCGACCAGACGCTCAACAAAACCGCTGAAGGCAAAGCCTACGGCAGCGAAGCCGATAAATTTATACAACTATTTTCGGAAGCGACCGACCAGTTCGTCCGCGAAAAACTCCCGAAAGTAATGGACTATTAAACTTGTCATTCAGGGTCATTCGATGGTCATTGATTGTCAACAGTTGCCAAAACGATAAATGACAATTCATGACCACAAATGACCGAACCGGCGGACCGACGGAGTCAATGACCACTATTTCTTATGCCAACCACATTCAGCTTACATAATCCCGTTCCGGGCCTGCATTGGTACGTGAGCAAGCCCTTCGGCACCGACCAGATTGCGGCCATTCGTGACCCACAGGGCGGACAAACCGTAAAACAACCGACTTCGATTCCGAGTCCGTTTGCCCGTATGGACCTGGTACGGTCGGCCTTCCTGAACCTGGCCCTCCGCCCCGACCTGATGGGCACGGTGAACGATCAGCGTATTGTGTCGGATGCCCTCGATGTGGGCGAGTTGTTTTTCAATTACGATAAGCTCAAGACCTACATCACCATTACGCCTTTCGATATTCGTACGGATCTGGAACGGTTGCGGCAATCCATCAATCAGGGCCATAAGCGGCTGGGCGATGCGCTGAAACTGTTTCTGGATCAGGATGCTGCCGAATACAATTTTGGCGATATACACCGGCTGTTCGTTCTCAATTATCGGGGGCGGGTTGTCGGTGGCACTTCTCCCAAAACGCTGTTTTTCAGTTCGGGAAACGATTTGAGCTGGGTGGATGTGTCGATGGGTAATGATCGACTGTTCGATGCGTCGGTTTGTCCGTTGTATCAGCGTGACATTGAATACCAGAAGTTCTGGTACGCCATCAAGCAGTTCATGCCCAACTTCCGCGACCGTTTCCGCGAAGTGGATGATTACCTCAATCGGAGTCGGGCGCTGTTGCAGCAACACAATCCGGCCTTATTCTACGAGCATATTGAGTCGCACAATGGGCAGCCATTGATGACACGGGAGAAATTTGAGCAGGATTTTGACGAACTGACCACCGGGCCGGGCGATATTGTCGAAGTATTGGGTTTCCCGCTTCGCAAGAAAAAGTCGGATTCACGAGCCATTAGTCAGGTTAGTGATTTCATCATCCGATCGGATAAGTACGCCCGACTGAATCAGAACCTGCCGCGCCCGATGGCCCTGCAAAATCGCTTTTTCCGGCAGTTTACCTATGTACCGCAAACACTGTGGAACTCGAACACGGTAGTGCCTTATTATGCGCGTGAATCCTGGCGCGAGAACCAGCGGCCATTACCGGGACAACCCGGAAACTACCCCTGGCTCACCGTCAGTGATTTTCTGGAACCCTACCTGATTCGCTTACCCTTCCCTACCGACCGGGGCCGTTTCTTCGATGGCAATCTGCAAACACCCGCTACGGATAAGGGCTTTTTGCTGCCTCTGAAGAAGGACTTCTTCGATTTCTTCAACGTTGAAGATTTGCTGACGGGCCGCGTTCGGCTCAAAATGACCCCGCAGGGTGGTGGTATCAACGTAACGCTCGACATCCCCGTTACAGCCCCCAGCCAGCCCGGCAATCAGTTTATCACGTTCGAGCGCCTGTATAATTCGACAGTTGGAGGAGCCAGCGCCCCCAACGAAGCCACGAACGAAGGGATCATTGTCGAAAACTCCTTCACCGTCAACATTTATCCATTTGTTCGCTCGGGGGCCGTCACCGTTCCGGCCGATTACCGGGTTCAGTTGATCGAATCGGGCTTCGACAGCCAGAATCAGTACGAGCTTACCTACTTCAGCGAACGGGCCAATTCGGAAGTGACGGTTGAGTCGAAACACCAGCGCACCGTTCGTCAGCAAAATACCGACGGGTCGAGCGTGTATTATGTGCTGCGCGAAGAGTTCGATTACCTACAAGCGCACATTCGGGGCGATGGACGAGAAATGAACGGGGTTCTGATTCCGCGCTGGCAGCAGTACAGTGGCGGCAGCAAGCAGTTCGAATTTTCGGTCGATTTCGGAACTACCAACACACACGTCGAGTATAAAGTGGATGGTGGCTCCCCTCGCCCATTCGACGTGGCCGAACTGACGCCACAAGTTGCTACGCTGGTGAATCCGGCGCAGTACAATCCGGCCTTGTTCGAATTGTTCCTGCTCTACGATCTGGAATTTGTACCACCGACCATTGGCCCCGGCAAACCGGATAATTTCCCGACTCGAACGGCTATTGCCGAACCGATGAATCTGAGCTACAATCAGCAAACGCAGGCACTGGCCGACTTCAATATCCCGTTCTATGTGGAGCGTCAACCGGCGGGTTCTAATCGTATTACGACCAACCTGAAATGGGCAAAAAACAGCGATCAGACCGAACGGCGCGTGGAAGCGTTTCTGGAAGAATTGCTGATGCTCATCAAAAACAAAGTACTGACCGAAGGCGGTAATCTGGCCCAGACAACGGTGTATTGGTTCTTCCCGGCCAGTATGACACCGGGCCGGGTGAGCCAGCTTCGGGCCGACTGGCAAACGCTGTATGACCGTTATATCGGTGGTGCCCCTGGCCGACTGCGTGAAGTATCGGAATCCGTAGCACCATTCTATTATTACAAGCAAAACCCAACCCTCAGCGCATCGGCCCGGCCCGTAATCAACGTCGACATTGGTGGCGGTACGTCGGATGTGGTGGTGTACGAACGTAATGAACCCAAGCTGCTGACCTCGTTCCGGTTTGCCGGAAATGCCATCTACGGCGACGCGTTCAGCGAATACGGAGCCGCCAGTCATAACGGATTCATCCGCAAATATGCCGACCGGATTCAAACGTTGCTGGATAGCCAGAGCCTGGGTAACCTCAGCGACAATAACCGGCGGATTCTGGATACGAATCGGTCGGAGGATATTATGGCATTCTGGTTCTCAATCGAAAAGAGTAACGACGTAAAAGCCAAGAGTATGCTGTCGTTCAACGGGATGCTGGCGAAGGATGAAGACCTGAAAGTGGTATTCGTGCTGTTCTATACGGCACTGCTTTACCACATTGCCCGGTTGATGAAGCACAAGGGCATCAACCTTCCGGGAGCGATCACCTTCAGCGGAACGGGCTCCAAACTGCTGACCATCATCAGTTCCGACGATCAGATGCTAGGCAAACTGGCACGGGTTATTTTCGAGAAGGTATACGACCAACCCTACGATGCCAGTGGCCTGACACTCTTCTACGAACGGAAAGGCCCGAAAGAGGTAACCTGCAAAGGCGCTCTGATGCAACCCGCTAACAACCGTCCGGTCGATACGGAAGCGATCAGTTATGTGTATCCGGCTACGTTCAACGACCAGTACCCAGAGCTGACCTATGCCGACTTGCGCAAACCCGAAGTGATCGACTCACTGTTGAAGGAAACCAACGAGTTTATTGATTTCTTCTTTGCGATCAATCAGCAGTTTAGCTTCGTTCGAAACCTCAATGTTTCGGCCCGCTCGCTGGTCATTGCTCAGCAGGAATTGCGGACGCATCTGGACACCTCGCTCATGGATGGTATTCAACGAAAAGAAGGCGACTTGATGGCCGAATACAGTGGTATGACCGACGCACTAGGCTCTCCTATCGAAGAAACGCTGTTTTTCTATCCACTGATCGGGGCAATCAATAAACTGGCAAATGCACTCGCGTAATGTTTGAACGTTGTTACACGGAGTTTCACGGAGAGACAAGAGATTCGCAGAGCTATTTCTATTCTCTGTGAATCTCTTGTCTCTCCGTGAAACTCCGTGTACTAGCAAAATCGACAAGCCACAATCGTTTATGCGAAACCTATTTTTTTTCATACTGGGCCTGGTCACCACCTCAACCTTTGCCCAGACAACCAATCAGGCCGCTGTTGATACCCTGACAAAGGAAGTAGCCAAAGCGGTATTCGGAAAAATAAGCCAGGCTCCAGGGCAGGCCAAAGCGCAGGAAATTTACGACCAGCTTATCGACTGTGGCGATGGCTGCGACCCGCAGACGGTTATCCGATCTGTGGGCGGATGGGATGCCGTGGGCGTAAAAATGCAGGAGCTGAGTGAATTGAAAAACACAGCCAAGTTCAACGCCATGTCGCCAGCCGAGGCTAATGACGCCATTCGGAAGCAGCTGATTCAGTTCTACAGCCGATACAAAAGTGATAACAACTACGGTAAGCCGTTAAGTCCCGCCGTTCAGCTAGGCATTATTCAGAAAATTGATGCACTACTACCACCTGGAGCCGAAGCGGCCGAACCAACGCCCACAGTTAATTCGGCTCCGGCTGATGAGTCAACCGATCAGGTTGTTGACGGAGACAGCGCGAATGTTGACCCGACGCTCTACCGCATGAGTCAGTTAGAGCGGCAACTCAAAGAAAAAGAAGAAAGCAACCTTTGGATGATGATCGTAACTGCATTAGGAGGTTTATTATTAGGTGGTGGAGCAGTATATCTGTTACTGTATCGGTCGGCACAGGCCGAAATAGACGCGTTACAGGACGAAAACAATAGACTACGTAACTCCCTCGAAAACGCTCAACGGACAAAATCTGGCTCTGATGTTAATTCGCTCCGGTCAGCAGATCGTCAGAAAATAGCCCAATATGATGCCATCGTTGCCGAACTGGGTGGCGAAAATCCCTTGACGGCCATTCGGCAACTAAAGCAACAGACCATACGGAAAGTAGAAAATCGGCCCATAATGCGTACTGGCGAACCGCTGGTTGAACCCACTGTCAACGTACCCGTAGAGCCAGGGCCTATACAGGTACAGGCATCCCTGCCGCCACTCCCTCCGCTCGAACCGTTGCCATCGATGAACCGCTCGGAAGTTTTTTATTTTCCTCCCCCCGACCCATCCGGCCAATTCGATCTGAGCCAGAAATCACCTGTACTCTCCCCCGAATCTGCCTATCGCTTCAGTGTGAATGCCGATAATCCAACTATAGCTACGTTCCGATTTGAAGCTGATCCGGGCCGGGTTGCCCGATTCATGACTTATCGGAATTACATGATCGAACCCGCCTGCGACAGCGAGAACAGCTACAGTGCCAGCCATACTCGAATTGCTATGCGTCGGGATGGAGAAGCGACCCTCGAAAACGGTGTATGGCGGGTGAAAACAAAGGCGTTGATTCGCTACGAGTAGCCTGACTTATTCAATCTAGCTTACGCGTTATTTAACGATTTTCAGTTCGTCCACTTCGTGCCCGTCTTTATCATACACAGTGTAGGTCAACATTTTGCCGTTGATCGTCATGTGTTGATAAAACGGCCCGCTTTTATACCGAACCTGTGCATAATCGGCGGCTGGCCAGACCTCATGCTCACTGGGTATCCCAATCGAAATGGTATAGATAGTGCCCTGTGCTGGTGAGGCAACCGGCTTTTCGGCAAACATGGGCTTTGTCCGCTGGTAATAGTGCACATGGCCACTCATAACCATATCGACATGGTACTGATCAAATAACCGACACCACTCCCGACGAATATCCGCGTAGTCTTCTTCAAAATTATAGGGCGGAAAGTGGAAAAACGCGAATTTCCAGTCGGCTTTCGAACTAGCTAGTTGCGCTTGTATCCAGGCGGTTTGGGCATCAATGGGCGATGTGGCATCAATCATCAGAAAGAGCGCATTCTGGTACGTAAAGGCGTAGGTTTGTTCAGCAGGTACGTCTTTATGAGCTGGACCATTTTTGGGCAGACTGAACATCGCCTGATACATCCAGGCCCCCAATCCATCCTGGCTATCATGGTTTCCAGGAATCGGCATTAGCGGCTTGTAATGAAAAATACCCCCCGAATGTTGCCACAGCTCATCCCATTCGTCCCGGTGCAATCCAGTACTGACCAGATCTCCGGCAATGGAGTAAAAAGTGATTTCGGGATGACGATCCAGCGTTTTCCGAGCCATAGCTCCCCAATCCGGCGACTTATGGGTATCGCCAAACCAGATGAATGAAAAGCCATCCGCCGTTGCCGACTGTGTACGAAAGGTGGCTGGCACTGACCAATTCCCTGTTTTCGAACCAACGCGATACCCATACGTTTTACCCGCTTTCAACCCGGAAAGTTGCGCTGTAAACCGATTAACGTACCGATCATTCTGCAACAGCCGATCTTCCATCAGAAAAGCCGTTGCTGGTTTCGACAGCGTATCCTTTGTACCCGTTATCCAGTATTGCACCACGCCATCCTTAACCGAAGGTGCCACTCGCCATTGAACATCCTGCGTCGTTGCGGGGTCCCCACTCCATGTCAGTAAAAGCTGGTCGGGGCGGTCCTGCGATGGGGAGGTGGTTTTTCGAAATGCCCCTACCAGATGGGCTTCTCTCGCCCGGCCACGAATCGTCTGAACCAGTATCTGTCCACGCAACGACTCCGGTACGTCGGTAAGTGTCAGGTCGCTCCAGTCGTGGTAGGTAAATGCGCCTGTCCGCATCGTATCGAGTGTTTGATTGGCCGGAAACACATTGGTTATAGTGACCTTTTCACCCGGCTTTTGCGGCCCAATACTGATAAAGTATACCGGGCGGTGTTTGTCGAACCCGTTGATGCCAAGCCGCACCGTTCCGGGCTGAACGGCCTTTTGCCACACCTCGTAGGTGTATTCTTCATTTTTTACAACCAGCGCCGTTTTCCGAAAACCACGCTCTGTCAGCCAGAAGGGCACTACTTTCTGGTTCTGATCCCGCATCAACGAAATCACGGCGGGTACGTCGACATCGAACGTCAGGTATTGGGTAGCCAATACTTCCTTCTCCGGTTCGCTCAGGAACTGAAGAATATAGCTATGGCTGATCGTATCCAGTTGTTCGGGTTTGTGCGTTTCATAAAGCCGGGTAACCGCTTTATCCATAACGTTTTTAACGGATGCGGGAGTCGATTTCTGGCCCGTTTTACAAGCCTCAAAACCAGCACTGACCAAAACAAGTATTCCAAAGTAAAACCAGTGAGCGTTCATAGATCATGCCGTAGCCATTCGAATATAGCAGATACAGCGGGTAAGCGATTGTCGTTTATACTACTTCCTGGCTCGTAAGAAGTACTACAGAGACGGGGTTATTTTTCGTCGCTTACAGGCTATGTAAAAAGTAGTTAGGGCTAACTATTTTATGGAGAGTCGGCGGCCTGTAACATTGCACGAAAATTAATGAATCATAATCCAGCCACGTTATGAAGCGCCTATCCACCATCGTTTTTCTTCTTCTCGTCAGTTTCTTCTCGATCGTTTTTTTTAGTTGTCATCCAGATGAAGGAAACGGCGTGCCCGATAAGCCAGAGTCTGAATTAAAAGGAACCTATAATGGCACGGCTACCAATAAAACCAACGGTAGTGATCAAAAACCATTGAGTATGACCATTACCAGTACCGAAAACCCAGTGGCTGGAACATACAACTTAAATGGTACTTCGGGCAAACTAACGGGTTCTGTTCTAGGACTTATTCTAACAATGACTTTAAAACCGGATGCCAGCGGAACAACTTATACCCTTTCGGGCTCGTCGGATAATAATACCAGTATAAGCGGTACCATGACCGGCGTGGAGTCATCAACGACCGTGACTTATACGGTGCTGGTTAAAAAATAAGGCAAACGTCCCTCCTGCTTTCCTGGTCGATGTTTTTGGGCTGTCTCCCCCGTGCCTACAGCCCAAAAACAGGTGTATGTGCTTCCCGATCTGGAGTTCTTCAGCATCACCGCCTTTTTCAATCATTTGATTAATCTGATCATTATTGGCGTTTATATCGTTACAGTAACAGAGGTGTTTGAAAAACTGTATCACGCCAGGCATGAACACAGACAAAAGCACAAACGACCTCATCCGGGTTCTGCGGACAATACGCACATCTAACCAACCGTTCTGGACACATCCAGACCTTTAGTTTGGCACAACCGAATGAGAAAATCAACTGTTAATCAACTAGCTACTCAGCTTCTGGTGGGTAGCTTAGTGCTGTTTCTGGCCATTTACCTATCGGCTTGCTCCGGCTGCTCCCGCTCGGGCAGTCACCAACCACGCCGGGCCAGACATAACACAGCCGCTACCGAGCCAACAAGTACAACGGCACCGACCTCCGTTACCGCTACCAAACCGACTCTGACACAGGTGGGTACAGGTCCTACCGAGGTGCCTATGGTAAAAGACAAAGGGGTATACAAGATTCAGGTACTGATCAATGGGCATCCCATGAAATTTATTCTGGATACAGGTGCCAGCCTCATCTCCATTTCCTCAACCGAAGCCGAGTTTATGGCCAAACAGGGTACCATTTCGGAGGAGGATATTGTCGGGCATTCACGTTTTGAAGATGCCAATGGGGATATATCACCGGGTGATATTATCCGACTGAAATCCGTCCAGATCGGCGATCGGGTACTCGAAAATGTCAATGCCAATGTAGTCCGTAGTACGAAGGCTCCTTTACTGCTGGGTCAGTCGGCTCTGTCGAAGTTTGGAAAAATTTCTGTCGATTATCGGCGGAATGTCGTGACGTTCGACTGATTTTTGTTGTTTGTAAAACAAGTTGTCAGAAATTGTCAGGTATTGGCCCAGCGATTGCCAGCAATCGTTATAGGAATTCTCCAGTAGACGTTGGCAATATCTGACAATTACGTGATCCTACTTGACAAAACTCCCCCCCACAAATGACAGAATCCGAACTGATCGACCGACTTCGAGAAGCCATTGTGCTCGACGGCCCTGATGTTTGGCAAACCAATGGCTACCTACAGGATGCTCAACGGGCAGGCCTATCGCTGGCTGATGCGCAAAAACGGGCAACAGAAATCAGTCAGGAAGTAGCGAATAATAGCTTGCTGTTTCAAAATATACAGGCTCGTATTGCCCGGATGGCGCAACCCTCGCGGAGCCATTTCTATGATCAGGATTTGGCCCAGATCGTCAATGCCGCTACGTCACTAAAGCTGTCCCCCGATTTCGTCAAGAATCGCTGGGTACCTACAGTTCTGAAGCGACTCGCGCCAACGCCTGAACCTGCGTCTGCACCTAAACCGGCAGAACACCCTGCTCCGGTCCAACCCGTCAATATCAGTCCGCCAACATCACCAAATGAGTTTGACAAACTGATCAATCGAGAGCCGGTTATCATTGAACCGAAAGTCATTGAACCTGTTCCGGTTCGCTCAACCGTTTCAGCGCCAGTTGTTACGACACCCGTTCCACCACCGCCCGTTGTGGTAGAGCCTCCGGTTTATCAGGCGCCACCGACGCATACCGATCCCGCACCAGTTGTTCGGAGATTCACCGCAACCCCCGCCCGTATTCGACAAGGGCAAACCGTAACACTGGAGTGGGAGGTTGAGAATCTGCTGGCCGTGACGATTGATGACCTTGGCGAAGGATTATCTCCCAAAAATCGGGGCTGGGTGAAACCCTCGAAAAGTACAGACTATACCCTCTTCGATGCCAATGATAATCCGTTGAGTACGGTACGGATTGAGGTTATCCCCCGCGACCGTAGTGGTATTTATGGCGTTTTATTCGCGCTGTTATTGCTGGCACTGATCTACTGGTTTATTAAAAGCAGTAATTCCCGACCCGACGAACCTCGTCCGAAGTCGAAAACAGAGCAGAGTACCACCGCTATTCCCGACGATCGGCCGTCCGAAACAGGGTCATCTATCGGCACCGCAGAGCCCGAAAAGGAAGCTGCATCGACAGAAGCAACCGATACACCAACGGAAACGCCAGCCGATCAGACGGTGGCTACGAACCAGGAAATAAAAGCAGATACTAAACCTAAAGGTAAAACTACAGATGCCGATCTGAATCCGTCGGCGCCTGAGTCACAGCCTACTTCCCCAGCCGATGCCCGACAGGGGAAGTACGAAGAAGCCTTTGGGGATAAACCGTTCGACAAAGTGGAACTGGGTGCCGATGAACGCGGCTGGCGACGTGCCCGAAGCCAAGGACGATGGGGGTATATCAACGAAGATGACGAATGGGTGATCAAGCCCGAATATGAAGCGGTTACGCCTTTCCGGGGTAATACAGCCTCCGTTTTTTTAAACGGTCAGCTCCTGACTATCAACCGCAACGGCGAGCAGGTCAGAAATTAAGCTTACTGCCCCAGCGTAACGATTAATTTCTGGAACGAAGTCCAGTAGCCCGACGAGGTTAGTCCAATCCCATTTCCGGGAAGCATTTTAAACAAATACGGGCTACTGCGAATCTCCTGCTCATTTATGTAAAAATGAAGTTCTTCCCCTTTTCGTCGGATAATCAATCGATTTCGGTTTTTATCGACAGTTACCCCTGGCATAAAAAAATCGCCCGGCATATAATCGCTGAAGGTCTGCCCGTTGGCAATACGCATGATCGACACTTCACCCTTACCATTTACCGTGAATGCGGAATAATTCAGTGAATCTTTGACGCCAAACAAGATTCCTCCCGTTGGGACCTGCCCAGAATCAGCCAATACATCTACCTTAATGGTAAAGTAATCAGCTTTGTTGAGGTTGATATTGGTGGGAAGTTCAACGGAACTAAAGGCCGTTTTTTGCGTATTCGTGTTGCGTTTGCGAATGCTGTAGCGCCCCAGGCCAATCTGATAAAAATAGTCGCCCTGATTACCAGCTCGCCAGCCATTGCGATTGGTCGAGAAATCGCCCGTGAAAGCAGGCCGAAAATCAGAACCGTCGGGCGTAGCTGGCTGTCTGGAGGTTGATTCGACACGTTCACGCACGGGTTGAGTAGGTGCTGATGCATTGCCTGAAAGCCGGGCAGTTTGCCTGAGTGTCACTTTTTGCCACTCGCTGGAAGCCGAATAGATAGTCGATTTCGGCCGCCGTCCTGCCGGCTGCGCCAGGCTGTTTATGGAAATCAGAGCCACAAGGCTAATGGTCAGAATTAAGCGCATAGGTATGCAAAGAGCGAAAGAGTAAATGAGCGAAATCGGACTATCGATGCAGCGTGCATGAGTTATAGAGAAAACGTTCACTCGTTAAAACGTGTACCGCAATACGGCTGTTGGCTGCCCAGCCTGAAGGCCAGGTCGAATCCTGATACTCTGATAGCGCTGGGCTTCTTTTTGGATGTGGTTATTCCGAACGCCTTTTATGATTGTCAGAATTACATCGGCAACGGCAACGACCGCGGCTCCTCTGGTAGCCAGCCAATACATATGGTAATGCTCGTTGGCAGTCTGGTAATACGGATCGCCTTCTTTCACATTCTTCTGCTGCTCGTAAATCGCGTACTCATCCCTTGATTTCTGCCGTTCAATCAGCCCATACGCTACTAGCCCATAACACCCAATGGCCACCAGCGGTCGTAAGCCTATTTTGGGTTTAGGCGTTTGTACGAAAATATTCCCGACGCCCGGCGCCACTGCCGACAGTAAGGCCCAGGCAGGTCCTGCATAGCGGGTTTTGGGCCGCCGAGTTGTGTCACTTGCCGAAGCTACTGGGCCAGCCACTGTACTCGATTCGACGTTAACAGGCTCAATCTTTGCCGGTTCACTTTTTAGTGGCTCAACCTTGGCTGGTTCGCTTTTGACAGGCTCTACGTTTGCCGGTTCTGTTTTGGCGGGTTCAACACGCTGAGTTACCACCGTTGTCTGGGCTGTAGGAGTCTGAGGAGTAGGGGTCGATGCTGTTGGTACTGTTGGTTCCGCCTGAACGCTATCGGGGGCAAAAATAGATCGCTTGGGTGGTGCGACTCGTTTTGGCCTTCTGGCTGATACAGGTGTAGACGTTACCGACACAGGGGTCGTTGGTTCTGGTTTTGGCTCTGTAATCGCAACAGGGTCAGTCGATGCCGGTTTAGGTGGCACGGGCGTTGGCTTTTTACTGGTGGCCGGGGCCGCTTGTGTTACAATGGGTGGTGTCGGCTCATTCTGTGCGGGCGCAGCAACCGCACCCGTATTGGTTCGAACGAATACTTTGGCCTGCACTTCTTCGTTGAGCGAATAGCCGTTGGCCAGTGCATCCCAGATGATTCGTCGATCGGAGCCCGCCGGGACATTAGCCCCCCAGTCGCCCTGTACAAATTCGGGCAGGATACGCAACGTACCCCGTAATCGACTGCGCATCTCGAAATACACCGAATCGCCCGGTTTGGCATTGATAAGATCGTACCGGATTTCGAGCTGAACTGAATCGACCACCCGCATTCGCACATTGCGAACACGCTCCTGCGCCTGGCCCGACAAAACCAGCAGACAGCTAAAGCATAGAAGGAAAAATAGGCGCATCATAGGTTAATTACTAACGGTGATTTGTCGGGTTGTTGAGAACTGATCGTCGCATGAGTTAGCGAGCGTGAGCGTTACGGTATAGGTACCGGGTTTGTCGTAGGTATAGGTTACCCGCGTCCCGACCCGGTTTTTTCCTTTGTTATCGCCGGGGTCCCAGCCCACAGCGCCAATGTTGCCCTGTGGATTTTCCAAGAAAAATGTAACATCCAGTGTACCAGCCGTGTATCCAATAGATGCCGACGGCTTGGCGCATACCGGAAAATTCTTTTTTTCCAGATCAAAGGGTTCGCAGGCTACGGTGACCAGGCAAACCAGTAAGCAAATAAAGCGATGTTGCATAGGTAGTCACTAAAACATGACGAAATAAACAGTAATTACGCAATGAAGACCATCGATTACTTTACATCAATAATCCGGCCATATGATTCACTTTCCGATAAAACACTTGTCTTATCATCAATAACCTGCAAAGATACCGTATAAAAACCAGGTGGCACCGTTATAGGTATCGTAACGGATTCTGCCGGGTCCCAGCCTCTTCGCTCATCATAAGGAGCAACCGGCGCATAATAGACGTCTTTGCTGGCAATGGCCGTCAGTTTGAGTACAGCCGTTTGCATGACTCCATTTATCACCTGCTGTTTCAGACTGGACGAAAAATTTACACGCACTCCCCGATTAACAGGAACCGGATCACGGAGCGAGCAAGGAGCCGAATCATCACCAATAGTGCCAATGATCGGCCGATTTTTAGTATCGCCCGTCACGTTCACTCGCAGGCAATAGGTATAAGGCAGTTTAACATCGTTCTGCCAAACCCGCATGCTATATTGCCCCGGCAGCAAACCCGCCGGGACTGGTATCTGAACCCGACGCCCATACCGATCGAACCGAATACCCGACGGCTTAATGACATTATTCTGATTATCGACCCACTCTATAGCAACAGTCCCTTCAAATAAGTTATAGCCATCGACCGTCAGAACGTCGTTCACAGCTACCCGGTAGCCAAAGTCTTTTTTTCGATACGCCATATAGGGTTCCGATTCGTATTCAAAATCGGCTGTACCCTGTGTCACCACCACAGGCTGAGGAACGCTCAGTATCGAATCGTCATCCAAAATCAGGTCGATATGATAATTTCCCGGCAGTAAGTTCGCATCGTACAGATAAATGGCTAATTGATTGGTATACGAACTAAAATAAATCCGGTGTGAATCGGGATAAATCCACGATAAAGCCGAGTCTCGTTTGACCTGTAGTGTTTCGCCGGTTTTGTCGTGCGTAAAGCGGGCTTCTTTAGGCAATCTATTTCCGTACAGATTCAGCATCGGTATGGCTAACTCCATTCCATTTGCATTCCGAATGTTGTATTGCAACGGCACAGTCAATACACCTGCCTGCAACGGGGCCGACGCTTTACGCTTAATCTGATACCCATATGTAGCCTGACTGCTCATGGCCGTTTTATCAATCAGATCAATACGGGAACAGGTCTCACAGCCAAACAAACCACTACCTTTGACACCCGACTGTTTGTTGACCCACTCCGCATTATCGGTCAACTCCATATTAATGTCAATATAGTCGGGTAGTTTCGCTGGCATAATGACCCAGATGGTCCGCGTCGCCTGGTCGATAGAAACGTTATCCGAGGAAATTCCTGAAAAGGCAATGGATTTGATGCGCGGAGAACCATCCAGAAAACGAGGGGGTTCTACTTCCGAGCGATGGCAGGTAACAAACAGCCACATACCGAGTAAACAAAAGCTCAATGCCCTACAATTTTTCATAGTCGTGGATATTTTTGGTAGACTTCAGGCTCCTATCGACGAATCGTATTGATTAAAACGTTGCAGAATTACGGATGACGAATTGCCCAAAGGTGGGTCTTATAGGCAGAACTTATTTCTAACCAATTCGTCAGTAGTAGTCAGAAAGCAGCTTTTTTTGTAAATTTAACAAGTCAGACGACATATCAACTTCCCTACCCTACATGCGCTGGTCTGCAAAAACTAAAGATGAGTTAGTGGCTGAAATCCAACGGCTCCACCATGAGCGCGACGGTCAGGTGCTAACCGACGCCCAACCCCTATTCGATGTTCGACAGACGGTTGACCAACTCAATCTGGTAGGCCTCACCATCCAGCGTGATGGAACCCTTAGCTATGCCAATCCGTATACGTACCGCGTAACGGCCTGGCAACCGGACGACATCATCGGGCAAAACTTCTTCGATGTACTGATTCCTCCTGCCGATCGGGCCAGACTCGAAATCGACTTCGAGGACTCACTCGCAAAGGACACCTTTCCTGATCTTCGCGAAATTACCCTGCTGGCCCGTAGTGGTGCGCTTCGTAGTGTACAGATCAACTCGCTCATTACCAACAGTAAAGATGGCCACGTCGATTCATTTACCGTAATCGGTGAAGACGTTACCAACAAACGACGCGTAGCCTCGGCCTTATCGAATACCAACGCGCAGTTGCAGGATCTGGTCGATAATACTTCCGACCTCATTCAGTTGCTAACGCTCGATGGCAAGTTCATTTTTGTGAACCGCGCCTGGCGTGAGGTTCTGGGCTACAACTCCGAAGAGATTTCGGCCCTCAACCTGCGTGATGTGCTCCATCCCGACTACGCCGAAAGTACTCTCGGCCTGCTCAAACGAATTCAGGAAGGCGACAAACTGCCTTATGTCGAAACCGTTTTTCGGAGTAAGTCGGGCAAAACACTCTTCCTGTCGGGAAGTGTCAACTGCCGGTTCGACAATGGCCGTCCGACAACGTTTCGCTGTATTCTGCACGATACAACCGGCAAAATCCGCGCCGAAAAATCGCAGAAACTTTACTACAGCATCGCCAACTGGACGATCAATACCCCTAACCTTGGCGAGCTTTACCATAAGATTCACGAAGAGCTGGGGAATATCATCGACGCCCGAAACTTTTTCATCGCGCTCTACGACTCGACTAAAACCTATTTGTCTTTCCCGTATTACGTCGATGAGTATTTTGGCAGCAACATGCGATTTACGAAACGGAAGCTGGGCAATGGCATTATCGAGTACACAATTCGGGCCAACAAACCGTTGTTCCTCTACGAGCGTGATATTCGCCAGCTAGCCGACCAGCACAACATCGATCTGTATGGTCAGCAACAACCCCAGGTTATGCTGACGGCTCCTCTTCGGATTGGCGATGAGATTACGGGGATCATTGGAGTGAAATCGTACGACGATGCACAAACCTACGGCCCCCGCGATCTGGAACTGCTGGAGTTTATTTCGGGGCAGGTAGCGCTGGCAATTGCCCGGAAGCAGTCGGAAGCCCGACTCGACAATCAAAACGCCCGTTTGAATGCCATCTTCGACAGTAGTACCTACCTGATCTGGTCGGTCAACAAAGCGCTCCAATTGACTTCGTTCAATAAAAACTACGCCCGGCTTATTGATTACCAGGAGAAGGTAGCTCCAACCAATAAGGATAATGTGCCTAACCTGGGCTGGCGTATGATTGGCGATGAAAACCTGAAGCGACTTGAGGAACGCTACCGGCAGGCTTTTCACGGGCACCCACAAAACTTCGAACTGCACTTCACCACCGATCGGGGCGAAACATTTTTTGAGTTTCATCTCAACCCAATTTTACTGGCGGGCGGAGTTATCGAAGAAGTGTCGGGCATTGCCCGGAATATTACCAACCGTCGGCAGGCCGAAATTGCAACCCGCCAGAGTGAAGAGAAATTCCGGGGTATTTTTGAAAACCTTCAGGATATCTATGCTCGTGTTGACCGGAAAGGCTGCATTACCATGATCAGCCCGTCGGTGTTCAAGCGCATGGGCTACACGCCCGACGAAGTGCTGGGGCATGAAATCAGCCAGTTCTTTATCGATAAGACAGCCATTCGCCGAGCCATGTTCAAACTGGCCCGAAACCGAAGCCTTCGGAATTTTGAAGCCAGTATGCGCCGGAAAGACGGCAGTGAACGGCAATATATGTTCAACATGCTGATGCTGAACGACGACCCCAGTACAGGTTCGGTAGTGGCCGTACTGGCTCGTGATATCACCGAATTGAAACGACAGTCGGCCGAACTGGAAAAGGCCAAAGACGAGGCCGAGCGTTCGTTGAAGGTGAAGGAGCAGTTTCTGGCCAATATGAGCCACGAAATCCGGACTCCCATGAACGGAATCATCGGCATGATCGACCTGCTGAACGACACCCGGTTGGATGAAGAGCAGCGCAGTTATGTCAAAACCGTCAAACGGTCGTCGGAAACCCTGCTCAATATCCTGAACGACATTCTGGACCTGTCGAAAATCGAAGCGGGTAAAATGGTTCTCCACGAAGCGCCCATTGCCTTCAAGGAGATTTTCGAGAAGTTGATTGCGCTTTTTGGGCAGCAGGCCAACTCAAAAAACAACCAGCTAACGTACAAACTGGCTCCCGACCTCCCCACGTTTGTCATTGCCGACCAGACGCGTCTGTTGCAAATTTTGTCGAATCTGACATCCAACGCCATCAAATTTACGGAGAATGGCACCATCGAAGTCGAAGCGTCGCTGGTCAGCAAACGGGGCAAATTCAACCGGATTCGTGTGGCGGTTAAAGACTCGGGCATTGGCATTTCTCCCCAGAATATCAATCTGTTGTTCAACTCATTCAGCCAGGTCGACACCTCATCGCGGAAATCGTTTGGGGGCACCGGGCTCGGACTGGCTATTTCTAAGGAGCTGGCGCACCTGATGAAAGGCGAAGTTGGCGTTGAATCGACCGTTGGCATGGGCAGTACGTTCTGGTTCGTCATTGAGCTTAAAGAAACGGCCATCAGCCCAACGCAGCAAACGACCGAAGTAGCCGAAATCGCCCTGGCTAACTTCTTCAGCACCTACCACCCGGATGTACTCCTGGTCGACGATAATGCCGTAAACCGCAAAGTGGCCAGCGAAATCCTACGAAAAGCGGGTTGTGTTGTCACCACTGCCGATAGTGGACCAGCCGCCATTCAGGCCGTGACGGAACGAGCAGAAGGTAGCAATCCATTAACTCCCTTCGATGTCATTTTCATGGACATTCAGATGCCAGATATGGATGGTGTTGAAACCACCCGTCGACTTCGCGAACAGTTTGGGAAAGCCCTGCCTACGGTGGTGGCTATGACCGCCTACTCGATGAAGGAAGACCGGGAACGATTCATTAGTCAGGGCCTCGACGACTACATTGCCAAGCCCATCCGCGCGCAGAGTCTGGTCGCCAAAGTAAAAGAGATTTCGGATGCCAACCGAGCCAAATCCACTGATTCGCCCGAACCAGTAAAGCCCGTTGTGTTGACTCCTCAGCCAACGTTGCCCATTATTGACCAGGAAATCGTGGGGCAACTTCGTGACATTGGCGGACAGGACTTGGTGGATAGCATTATGGAGGAGTTTGTGACCGAGGCTGAAGAGCTGGTCAGTGGTTCATTATCAGCCTATTCACTGGGCGATATTCCGACGGTAAAAGGTCATCTGCATACGTTGAAAGGTAGTGCCGGGACCATCGGTGTATCCCGCGTAGCCGATATTGCCCGAACCGCCGAAGGTAAGCTCAAAGTGAATGACACCAGTGGCCTGTCGGATGCGCTACAGGCGCTTGAAAAAGCATTCCATGAATTTTTGGACGAATTGAAGAAGTAAGGGAAGCAGCCCATAGTTCCTAAAGCGGTGTTCGTGCAGATTAACACCGCTTTAGGAGTTTAATAGTCACAGGTTGACGATATCGGTTGAATTACAAAAAATAGTAAATTCTACGGATTAACGAATTGGGCGATATTGGCCTCTTAGACTCTCCGTTACTTGAAGACCATCAGTCTCACTTGTTGGATTTACCGAACAGAACGTAGCTTTTCTAATGAATGAATCAGATCAGGCAGGAAGTCGGTAAAGGCAGGATATTTGTCCCTATTCTTTTCATAATAAGCTAACTGATTGCTAAAATGATCGAGGTAAGGCCATTCGTTATATAACTCCTGAAGGCGCTGACTCTCTGCTGGCAACCCCATTTTTAGGGCAATCCGTATTTCGCCGGCCCGTACCGTCAATTCATTAAAAAGAGTTAGCCAATCTGTATACTGGGCCTGATTGGGTACGGGTCTGAATAAGTCTTTATACTGATTAATGCGCTCCATCAGCAACGGTTGCATAGTATGCGGATTAACAAAGGAGTGCCCAAATTCATGGACACAAAGTGTACGAACCGCTTCGCTGTCATTGAACCCCGGATCGACTACCCGTTGCCCTTGCACCTGCTGATCCCGGTAAGGGGCGCTAATGTTAAAAATCTGAGCAGTCTGCCCTTCCCCGATTTGCCAGCCCATACCCCATTGCGTAATAAAAAAAGGCATTACAACGAGTGTATAAGCCTGCTTTCGGCTACCATAGTACTGTTCCATTGTTGGAATAAAAGCAGTCGAGGGGCGGTTTTGGCTCACTTGAGCGATCGCTTTCTGGTAGGTACGGTGTTGCTCAGCTATGAATCTGGCCATATGAGTATCTTTATAAAAACGAGCCACATGATCCATATAGGCGTTTGCTAAGTATTCCGCTGAATCCGGGTCTGCGTGTACGGCAGATAGGATCAACGGTGATACCGGAGCCCGCCATCCGGTCGCCGGCAATGGACGAGCATAAAGCCCCAATAGATAGATCCCTGTTCCGATTTTATCTGATAAGGCTTTGGTGGCCGCAATAGCTGGATGATTGGCGTACAATTGAAACGCATTAACGTTGATACGCATTGACTGTGAGCGTCGGTAGCCTGTCGGGTCTTTCGCTGAATCAGGTAGGAATTCCGGCGATAACTGATTCATTAATGTGGCAATGGTTTCGACAGTAGGGTTTACTTCGACGGTAATCTGCTTAGCGTTTGATTGAGCAGCCGCTATACCACTCTTGAGCAGTAGGCAGCCCATGACACATATACTGTAATAATTCACTTGTTTGCGTTTTGGTTAAAGTCGTAACGTAAATGGCATAGTTGTTATAAAAGTACGAAACGATCAAGCCCTACGCTTCGTTGCGCTTTTCAGCCTATATAGAATTAAACAGTATTCGAATCGATAAAGTACAGGATATCAGAACAACACAACTATTGGCTCCCTGAATCTCAAATCCGTATAATACAATCGCACTAAAATAGGCTTTGACGAACAGGATCAAGAGGGGCTCCAAAGTGAATACTATAGTAACCCTATCCTTGTTTTCAACCAGCAATGTATAGGCGAAGCCAATAGACACAAAGTTTCATTTTCATATCCTGGTGGGCTCTAGATTAGGCCTAAAAATCGATTAATGAGCTTCCTTGAATGGTTTCTTGAACCAACTAATCCAGGGCCTGTTGGCAAACTGGAAGTGAATGCCCCTGAACCAGATGACGATGAGCCACCTAAGAAATGGTTGATTTGGGTAGCCATTGGTATAGGACTAATTTTGGTCGGTATCAGTCTCTACACAGTATTTTACAATTTAGGTTATGCAGGATTTAGGGCCGTATTTGTAAAGCTATGCTTTTTAACTATCTATGTGCTGATAAGTCATGTCGTTACCGCTACCCCTGACTATACCAACGTGGGTTGGTTTGGGGGGCTGATCGACAACCCTTTTCGCATATCGGACGATTATAACAGATGGCTCATATACATCCAGGTTATTCTACTGCCCGGAAAGTTGATGGCTTACAGTCTCATAATGAGCTGGTCAATAGGCCTATACCTCTACAGAAGGCTCAAAAAGCAGTTGTAAATCGCTATAGGTGTTGTAAAATACCTTTGAACAGATAGTCCCCTATAAAGTAACTTTTTCTTAACGCTAAATCAGACACATGAAAGGCCAGAAAATCGAAGAGATGAGCAATGAGGCTTTGCTCAAACAAAAGAAAACAACGGAACTCGCAACGGGTATATTGGCTGGGATGCTTTTAGCACTGCTGGTTATGGTCGTATTTCTGGCAACAAAAAAAGGACTCAATGCAACGAGCATAGGTCTGGGCGTGATTCCTTTTGCCTTTATGCCCATCCTATTTATAAACTGGAATAATTTAAAGGCAATAAAAAAAGAACTCAGCTCCAGAGAAAACCTGGTGTGAGGAGAAAATACTGATCTTGCTCTGCCTGGGCGAGTCAGGGAAATCCGTCAACAAGCCTACCAGCATCCAACGTCTATCTGCGAATTGATTTCTATCTGAAGTAAGGATAGAAATCAATTCGCAGATAGACGGTTTTAAACACGCTGAACGAGCCTACTGCCTAATCCATAATGGGCCGTTTTTAGACGCTAATTTTCTAAGATACCCGGCTTCCGACAATTTTTGCAGATACCCATCCACTTCGTTTCGATCCATTCCCGACAATTCAGCAAATTCACGGGAGGTTAAGGTACGGTATATAGCAAACAAATTTTGCCAGTCTGTATCAATCGCCGATTTAGAGACCGAAGGGAGTTGTTTGTGAATGGCGTTCTCATAATCGGAATAGGGCTTGTATCCATATACTTTTTCCTGATTACCAGCCTGGTCCACAAAAAACAGGGTTGGAAATCCTCTAACACCTAGTTGTCGGGCCAAAGCCAGATCTTGCTGAAACAACTCCTGAGCCTGCCCGTTGTAATCGGCAGTAAAGGTTTCCACGTTTAAACCTACATTCCTGGCCGCAGCTTCCAGATTCTCCCACGTTGCAATATTCGTTTTTTGCAGGAAAACCATTTCGCGAATCTCCCGAAGGAATAACAGTGCTTTCTTCTCGCCCTGCAATTGAGCAGCTTTACAGGCAATCGACGCTGGGTAGGACGATGACAGAGGATCTTCCAGCCAAACATCCCCATCAATGGGCATATCATAGTATAGGCTCACCTCATCCCAGTGGGGCGCCACATCGGATGGTTTACTTATTCCACCACTGTTGTAACTCCAGTCGGGCAATAACCCGCCCATGCGGTATTCTATGTCAAGACTATGCCCATATTCCAATTTGAGTTTACGCAACTGCGGTTCGATACCCCAGCAGGTAGAACAGATCGGGTCGGTGAAATAAATGACGCTGACAGACTGTTTAGCTTGCGCAGGCACACCCGTTTTGGTTTCTGCATCGAAACCGGGTAGTTCACACATACCGGATTCGACATCGCATAAAAGCGGATTAATGGTCGTATTATCCATATTGAGTAGGTTGTACGTTTTGTTAATGCCGGTTAGCTCCGCATGAGCCAGCCAATTCCTGTTGAATTTTCTGCTAAAGTTTGCGTTATGCTGTCAATATCCCTTTTGAAAAATTGGCCAGCCTACTTTCTGTAACAGCTACTGACTGGTTGCTCAGACTGTTTCAGGATATTGGTTAATTCGTCTGCAAAATTGGCCTTATAGCAGGCAACAAGTCAATTAGTCAAAAAAAGCTGACTACAAGAAAATGCAAAAAGTTGAAACGAGTTGTCCAGCCGAAGAGCTATTGAAGCGGCTTTCTGGCAAGCTAAAACCGCAAATTTTTCAATTAGCGATGCAGGGTCCGTTACGGTTCAACACATTGCTACGCATAATCGAAGGTGCAAACAAACAATCTCTTTCTCTGGCCTTAAAAGAATTGGCGGACGAAGGCTACCTGACTAAAGAAGTGATCAAATTAAAGCCTCTCCATATTGAATATACACTCTCCGAACGAGGGAAAGCGTTGATCCCGGTCTTTCAGCAATTAGAGAAATTATAGTAAGTGCTGCCATTTTTTACGAGGAGCGGCCATCTTACCTGGTGTTAGACTGGTTTCCGCTTAAGTTTTTTATTTCGGCCGTTATTGGTGCCTTGGTAGGTATGTGGTTAGGCGTATTGAAACCGCGAGTTCAATTACCTGCGTAAGAAGTTTAGGTATAAAAATAGCCATCCCGAAAAATTCAGGATGGCTATTTTTATGTTGACAACCCCAACTATTGCAAATTGGCGTCTTCGCGACTATTGAATGTGTCACCCTGATTTAAATCACCGGTCTTGAGTCCCTTTTTGAACCAGTATACACGCTGGGCAGAGGTGCCGTGTGTAAAGGCATCGGGAACAACACGCCCCTGAGTTTCTTCCTGAATTTTATCGTCGCCAATGGCATTGGCCGCTGTCAGGGCTGACTCTACATCGTTTTCATCGATGGCTATGCTTTGCCCCTGTGCGTGATTTGCCCAGACCCCCGCAAAGAAATCGGCCTGTAGCTCCAGCCGGACCGAAACCCGATTGTATTCCCGTTCGCTTAGCTGCTGCCGCAATCGGTCTACCTTATCCATAATCCCCAGTTGTTTCTGAATATGGTGGCCAATTTCATGCGCAATCACATAGGACATGGCAAATTCGCCCGGTGCCTGAAAGCGCTCAGCCAGCTCATCGTAGAACGACAGATCAATGTAAACCTTCTGATCGGCAGGGCAATAGAATGGCCCCATCGCTTCCTGGGCTGTGCCACAGCCGGATGTAGTTGTTCCCCGGTACATAACCAGCACCGGCTTCCGGTATTGTGCTCCCTGTTCGGCAAAAATTTTGGTCCAGACATCCTCCGTACTGGCCAGCACTTTCCGGGTAAACGAAGCGGCCTGGTCGTCGGCCTGTTGATTGACCGGAGCCGATGACTGAGACGACCGATTTAGAATTTCTGATGGATCGCCCCCCAGCAAGGTAACAATGATGGCGATGACAACGGTACCGATACCCCCGCCTACAAGTAGTCCACCGCCACCGCTTCCCCGGCGGTCTTCGACATTATCACTTTCACGTCCTCCTAACCAACGCATGATTTCTTTTGAGTTAATAAATGGTGATAGTACAACTGGTTATTTAGCTTTTCGTTGGCAAGATTACTGTTTCTGCGGATAAATTGTTTATACTCAACCGAATTTTCAGCGAGGTTTGGCGCGTTCGTACTGTACTGGCCAATTGACCGAATCGCCCAACGCATGCGCGGCATGTAGCGGAAAGTACGGATCCCGTAGAAATTCGCGGGCCAGCAAGATCAGATCGGCCTGTCCGTTTTCCAGAATACCCTCTGCCTGTTCGGCCGATGTGATCAGGCCAACAGCCGCCGTTTTGATACCTGCTTCCTGTTTGATTCGCTCAGCAAATGGAACCTGATAGCCTGGCCCAACCGGAATTTTTGCTCTGGCGACATTACCTCCCGTCGAACAGTCAACTACATCTACCCCTTTTTCATGAAGAATTTTAGCCAAAGCCACCGAATCATCGATTGTCCAGCCGCCTTCGGTCCAATCGGTCGCGGATATACGCACAAACAGCGGCAAATCGCCCGGCCACACACTTTGGACGCGTTCAATGACCTCCAGTAACAAGCGAATCCGGTTGCCAAACAGTCCGCCGTAATCATCCGTCCGCTGATTACTCAGTGGCGACATAAACTGATGAAGCAGATAACCGTGGGCCGCGTGAATTTCGACAACCTGAAAACCTGCCTCGATAGCACGCTGAGCCGCTTTTTCGAAATCAGTCAGTACCTGTTCAATGCCTTCTGCGGTCAGTGCCAGAGGGGAAGGCTGTCCTTCCTGAAACGGAATCGCGCTGGGCGCTACGGTTTGCCAGCCGCGCTCTTCGGTTGGTAAAAGCAACGACCCTCCCTCCCACGGCCGACGGTGGCTGGCTTTTCGACCAGCATGCGCCAGTTGGACACCTGCGACCGATCCGTTTTGCTGAATAAACTTTGTAATGCGTTTTAATCCAGCAATATGTTCATTGCTCCAGATCCCCAGATCGTCGGGTGAAATGCGGCCTTCGGGCGATACAGCCGTTGCTTCCGTAAAAATCAACCCTGCCCCACCCACAGCACGGCTTCCCAGATGAACCAGATGCCAGTCGGAGGCAAAACCATCGAGACTTGAATATTGACACATCGGAGAAACGACGATGCGATTTTTAAGCTGAATGCTTCGGAGACCCAGTGGCGAAAAAAGAACAGACATTGTACAGTGTTTATGTGATCGTCAACGTATTGACCGGTCAGCGTTAATCCTGACCGATGGATTACTTACCTAAACATTCCCTGAAACAGGATCGTTGACGAATGAACAACAATTTATGTTTATGGATTTTTTTTCGGAGCGATGACCGATCGACCCGCAACGTTTTATAGAGATAAACCAAACACTCAACGACTATGGCAACTGACTCAACAATCAGTCGGCGCGATGACGTCCGGCCGACCGAAGGCGAACATAAATACGGAGACGTTGAATTCGCCGACCAAACCAACAAAAAATACCCAATTGATACGCCTGAGCACGTTCGGGCGGCCTGGAGTTACATCAACCACAAAGACAACGCAGCCAAATACGATGCCGATGAGGTAGATACGATCAAAGAGCGCATCAAAAAAGCGGCAAAAAAACACGATGTAAGCATTGAGGAGGAGTAAACTCAAATAGCGAACGAGTAAAAGAGCGCTTTATCCGGCAGGTTTCGCTCTTTTACTCTTCCGCCCGTTCATTATTTCGTAGAGCGGCCTGGTCGGTCAGCGTGGTCAGAAAGGATTCGGATAACGGTGTTTCGCTGTATTTCCCTTTTATTGCCTCTTCCGCAATACCGCCAGGATTTGGCAACAGTCGGGCTACCACTCCCATAACTTCCGCCAGCAGATTCGGAGCCAATCCCTGAACGGAAGCGCCAATCTTAGCGGGCAGGCCAATAATACGTTCCGCTTCACCATAGCGGCAGGCCTCTATAATTTCACGGGCACATTCGGCGGAGTCGATGGTGAAAAAAGGGAGCGATCCGGCAATTTTGAAGGCGGCATACTCTTTCTCGTTCTGCCCTTTAAAATAAGCATTACGCGGACTGCCCGTTCGGATCAGGCCCGGACAGATGGTTGTTACATAAATACCTTCTTTCTGTAATTCGGGGCGAATGCCTTCTGAATAGCCTACAAAGGCAAATTTACTGGCCGAGTAGGTCAGCAAATGCGGAATCGACACTTTCCCGCCAAAGGAGGTCACATTGACGATACGGCCTGCCTTACGAGGGCGCATATGGGGCAACACAGCATTGATGGTGTGAAAAGCCGACCAGAAATTGGTATCCATCGACTCCCGAAGATCGGCTTCAGTGCTGTGTTCGAAAGGGGTAACCAGAATCGTTCCGGCATTATTGATCAGCACATCGACAGGGCCGAGCGCCTGGCGGACGTCTTCGATGAAGTCCTCAATCTGGCGCTTATCAGTCAGATCACAGGTTTGTGTATAAACCCTTCCGCCATAGGCCAGCAATTCGTTTCGGGCGTCGTCGAGTTCGGCGGGGTTGCGAGCGCACAGAGCCAGATTAGCCCCCTCCTGCGCCAGAATACGGGCCATTTCGAGTCCAAGTCCGCGTGATCCACCTGTAATCACCACAGTCTTTCCCTGAAAATCGATTTTACGTTGCCTGGCCAGTCCCGACTTTAGGGCTACCCAGGCGCCAACTCCTGCTAATCCCCACAGCAGGGCTTTTGTTTGCGTTGAGACAGTCATCATAGTATGTTCAACCTATTGAACAGAGATAACTGCCGCTAGTCGGAAAGGTTCTCGTTGCCAACGCAATGGGCCCGTCTGTATTTTCTAATCCGTTACGTCTATGCGGTAAAGAGCTCTGCGTGTACTACTGATGGCACTCCCCTTCAGGAAAGGTGCATCGACGGTGACTTGTTTCTCCGAATTGACCATCAGCGAGAGTTCGTTAAATGGGTTCTGCGACCGCTGGAAATAAGTCACAGGAACGGTCAGGGCTCCCTTACCCGATCCTATTTCTTTAAGCAGATAATCGGCCTCGTCAGTACTTTGGCCTTCGTAATATACATTGTTCCACTCATCAACGGTGCGATGTCTTTTCGAAACCGTCAATTCTGTTTTGGAGGTTTCGCCATGCCACTTTTTCCAGAGGCTGACCAACCAGTTGTTCGGTTCTACATCCTGCCAATATAGGGTCAATGCCTGGCGTCGACTGTGGGTTTTAGGAGGCAGAAATAAAGCGGGCGTAAGCGTTGGCTGAACCTGCATAGTACCCAGGCTATATTCTTTTCCATCGGTCAGTACAATCGAGACAGGATACGCTTTCGTAGCGTCCACATGCCAGGTGGTATCAGCCAGCATGTAATAAGCATAAGAGCTATAATAATTGGTTGATCCGGTCGTCAGCCGCAGCTTACGTCCATCCACTTTCACCTGAATATTTGGGTTAGCCACCGACCGATCCTTGGCATCTTTAACATAGGCATCCACACGCTCCGTTAGGTCACCATCTTCATCAGTAGACTGGTAAACGTTAACACTCACCCGAAGCAGTGAAGGATCGATTACAGTTCCTGTCGATAGCGATGAATTACCGCACCGGACGAATAACAGGCTAATGGGGAAGAATAAAACGCGGAAAACCTTGCGAAACAGGGGCGTCATGGGTTTCTAGACCTCAAAAGGCAGCTCGTACTCTTTAGTAATCACCTTGGATGAGCGCGTTTTAACTTCTACTTTGGCTTTCAGCGGAGAGCCCAGCACCAGGTAGTTTTTTATAAACTGATCGGCATGCACCATCCACGACTGGTCTTCCAGCAGGTATTCATCAACACCCGCTTTCGATGCCTGATATGCCCAACGTTCTACAATCAGCGGTTCGTAGTTAACAATATAACCCAGATACCAAACCTGAATACCAGGGAGGGATTGATTACCCAGTTCGGAACAACTCATAACCGTAACTTTAAGGGAAGAGCCGTCTTCCAGGTCTTTCACCGCCCACTCGTCGATGATTGTTTTTTCGTTTGCCATTGTCTTGCTATGATTTAGTCAAGGAGGTATTGCTCACTTGTCGTCACAAAACAATACGCCAGGGACCGGCCGTCAACGGGGAAATGAATAACTGGTAGATATGAGTAAATAAGTAGCCGATTTACGTTGTTTTTGGTTTAGCCGAACTGGGTCCGTTATATACAAGAGGAAGTTTCATGACAAATTTACTCCCTTCGCCTGCCCGACTCTCCACGTCCAGTGTGCCATTGTGCCCTTTCGTTACGATGTCATAGCTCAGACTCAGGCCCAATCCTGTTCCTTCACCCGTGGGTTTGGTCGTAAAAAACGGCTGAAAAATCTTACCCCTGACCACTTCCGACATACCTGTTCCATTGTCTTTTACGCTGACAACGACCTGTCCCTGTTGCTGACTAGTACTGATCCACACGGTTGGCGTATAACCAACAGGTTCCTGTTTCTGCCGTTGCCGTACCGCATACAAGGCATTCTGAAAAAGGTTCAGCAAGACCCGACCTATATCCTGCGGCACCAGATTCAGTTGAGGAAGCCCTGACGCAAAGTCGGTTTGAAGCGTACAGTTGAAGGTTTTGTCGTTGGCCCGTTGCCCCTGATACGCCAGCCGCAGGTATTCATCGGCCAGGTCATTCAGTTGAGTCAGTTGCCGCTCGCCCGTTCCAGAACGGCTGTGCTCCAGCATTCCTCGCACAATGGAACCGGCCCGTTTACCATGAAAGATAACCTTTTTAAGATTTTGATCCAGATCGTTGGCGAGAGCCAGCACATCGTCGATACGTCCGGCCTGGGCCTCTTCTTTTAGCTCCTCTATAAGTTCGGTACTTACTTCTGAAAAGTTATTGACGAAGTTCAGTGGATTCTGAATTTCGTGCGCAATACCCGCAGTCAGCTCGCCCAGGCTGGCCAGTTTCTCGGACTGAATTAATTGGTTCTGCGTGATTTTCAGGGTATGAAGCGACTGGCGCAATTCGGCACGAAGTTCATCCTGTTTTTGGAGAAAACTTTCGAGCAGGAAGAAAATGATGGCGCAGACAATAATCAGATTAAAGGAAAAGAAGATAAGGACAATACCGCGAGGTAGTACCATTTCGGGTCGCCCGAAAAAATACTCCCAACAGGTTACGCCCACAATGGCCACCATGAACAAATAAAAGCTGAGACGCGCAATCCGGCGTGATGCATAAATGAGTGCCCCTGCGGGTGCCAGAAACGTTGACAGAACAACGGCGCTGGCATCGACATAGCTGCCGATAGCCAATTGGGCGGCTAGAGGAAATATAAAAATTAACACAAGCTGAATACCGCCGAAAACCTGATACTGGTGCGAAAAACGCAGGTACAGGATGTTCAGCAGGCATACAGGCACGTAGGTATAAACAACAAAAGCCAGCGACGAGAAACCTAAAAAAGAGTAGATCAACGAATAACACAACCCAGCCCCTATCGTAAAAATAGCCAGCAAAACGGCAGATGTCCGCTTTTTAAATTCTTCAGGCTCCAGTCCGTCAAAACCAAACCCTTTCCAAAAGTTATCTTTCCAGTGTACTAGTTTGCTCATAACGGTTAGGCATGAGTAGACTGCCTGGTGAAGAGAACAATATAGGCACCATCAAGGATAGCCGTAATAACGCACATCGATAATAGGAACGGATCGGTGAAATGCAGGAAACAAAATATGGAAATCAGGAGTGTACCGACCCCTTTACACCAGGCCGCCGGGTATGAGAACAACGCCCAGTTATTGAGCCGCAAAGCCTGCGTAATGTATAAAGCCGAAATCAGTATATTCAGTAAATAGCCGGAGTAAGCCCCCATATGACTCAGGGGTGCATCGTACACGGCAATGTAATAATAGAGCAAGGGCAGCCAGCCCAGTATACCCAACACCGTCAAAAGACCAACGTGCTGCCGAAACAACGGGACACTGATCTGCTTATACCCAAACCGGATGGCTCCATACACAATAAAGCAGTCCATAAAAAACCAGACCCGATAGCCCCACACAAACAGGCTACCCATATCCGGCACGAAGACCCAGCTCCATAGAAACTCCCACACAATATTCCCCCATATTGTCACAATGGGAATTTCGACAAACCGATGCAGCCGAATGCTTCGTAGCGTGAAGAAGTAAACCATCACCCACAGAAAGCAGCCGACTCCGAACGTAATGAGTTCAAGGTTCGTATAATCGTGTTGGTTTATCATCGCATTTTCTGGGTCCAGGTAGTAAGGGCCGTCCAGGCAGTATATAGCAGAAATCCAATGGCATACATAACACCCCAGACCACCATCAGGGCATCGAACCAGCCGGGAGGCTTTTTATAAGGTAACCCTCGCCCAAAACGCCAGTTGTCGTACCACTTGAAAGGGGCAAAAAAGACGGGCTCGTGTAAATCCCAGACCGAGCAGAGCGGAGCATCGACTCCCGACACATCAATAATGCTGTTGACCGCCCGTCGGGCTGCTTCATTGGCTCCTTCCATCGTAGCCAGATCAGTATTGGTGCGCACATAGTCCGAAGCCAGAAAGAGATTCGACAAACCCGGTATATAGGCACTGGGTCGCTTAAACCAACTATTTACGGTATTGACCAGCAGTGGCTCGTGGTTGACCAGCACATCGCCCTTCTGCCCTTTCTGCCCGACCACCGAAGCCATCGGATCCCGTTTACTAGGTGGCGCCTGCTCGTTCAGGGAGTGATCGAGAAAGTACCCCCGGTATACCATGTCGTTCTCGCGAAAAGCCCCTTCTTTCATGTCATCGCTGAGTACAATGGTGCCATCGACGTTCAAACTACGCTTCAACTGCGCCCACACCCGGTCGGCAATCTCATCAAAGGTTTGGCAATCTTTGGCCTTCATGGCTGGCAACCCCGGCAGGTCGGGACTATCTGTAAGCCAGTCCGATATATCGACAGATAGAATAGTTTTTACCCGACGGTTGCCGCGCTTGCTGATATCATAATCGTCCCAGAAAGGAAGCTGTGAGATGGATGTCAGTGCCCATTCGCTATCGACATAGATACAGTGCCCATGCACAACGTCAATCACCTGATTCAGGTAAAACTGAATGCCATTCATCCAGGCTACATCGGCCGCCAGATCATCCAGGTATTGCAGACTACCGATACTTTGCTTTAGTTCGTCGGGTAGTACGGCGGCTGCCACCTCAACGGGCGTAGCCAGCACGTAATAATCTCCTTGGGCAGGGGGATCGTAGGGGGCCCCCTTCTCCCAATTCTGAATATCGACCGCCTGAACGCTTCCATTCACGCAGTTTACCCGCTGCACCAGCGCACTTTTGAAAAACCGTACTCCTTTAGCGGTCAGATAGTCTTCCCAGGGCTTTAGCCACTTTTCGCTCGTAGGGCCATTCAATACCCGGTCGGTATGCATCCCAGGATTGGCGATATTGAACAGTAGCTGAATAAAAATATCCCCCCCTGTTTTGGTACTGGCAAATTTGGCATTAGCCGCCACCAGTGTCCGTGTTAACCCTTCTACCAACAGGTGCCGATAAGCCTCGCTGTGCCCATCAGCTTCCATATACTGCCACCAGCCAACTTTTTCATACTCCATATCACGCCGACGCTGGCAGGAAGTCATCAATTGCCAGACTTTCGTAGCAAAAAAGTGCGCTTCGCCTGGTAGCAGCCCCGTATCGTGTGTATGTAGTACTTCCAGAGCCGCTTTCAAATCGGCCAGGGACTTCGGAAAACTAACGATGGTGATGATCGGCTTTTTCCCATTTCGCAAAATACCCACCCGTGTCACATCGACCAGATTATCATACACACCCTGGGCGTTTTTCTTCCCGTCTGGTGCTGTATAAGGGATTCGTTTCATGGTATCGGTAATATGCCGATAGAAACCCGGAAAAAAACGAAAGCCATGTTCGCCAGGTAACGCCTGGGCATCGGCGCCAGGCTCCGTTGAATGTTGGCCATCAGGATCATCTGGAGACGAACCCGGTACGTTTACACTGCGGGCTTTACCGCCCATGTAATACGGTTTTTTCTCATAAATATCGACAGAAAACCCACGTTCGATCAATTCGTGGGCTGCACTCATACCAGCTACCCCTCCCCCCAATATGATGACCTTCATATAGTTACAGTCCTGTAGTGGAATACCGACCAAGGTATAATTTTTTCAAATAAATTAGTACATATCCCCTATAATAAATTACAAATGAGGCATTTCACGCAATAGTATCCTGGCAATTCAACTATTTTCCTCTATTTGGCTCTTTACAGTCAGCTTCCCATTGAGATTATACACCACCATCGTATCGCCTGGACATGCCCAACTTCACCAGTAGCAGTAAGTACGCCCGACTTCTGCCTTATCACATATGAACAAACTATTGTTCTTCATTGCTTTTTTTACTGGCAGACGTTGTCTCGTTTATGAAATTACTGGTTATACTCCTATCCACTTTGTCGGTGACTATTCCGTTTCAGTTGGTGATTGGCCAATCCATCGACTCGAAGGTATATGCCTGGGCCGAAGCGCCTGTTGTACAAAAAGCAGCTTCGGAACAACGACCAATTCTTGAAGGAAACACCATTGATTTCAGCCATATTGACGTCCACGCTACCACCTTACCTCCCCATCAGGCGCCCCATCCAGCCCATAAACATGACGACGAAGAATTAATTATCATTAAAGAAGGCAAACTGACAATTACCATAGAGGGCAAAACAAAAACGCTGGGAGCTGGCAGCATTGCCCTGATCATGCCCGGCGATGAGCACGGCTTTAGCAATAAAGAAGGCAGCCCGACAACCTATTACGTGATGCGGTATACGTCCCGACTACCTGTCGACCGGGAGCGGGGCCAGATAGCAGGTGGTTCCTTCTGGATCGACTGGAACGAGGTTCCTTTTCAGCCACACGATAAAGGGGGAATCCGGCGGATGTTCGACCGGGCTACGGCCATGACCAAACGGTTTGAAATGCACGTGACCACGCTTCGTGAAGGTTTATGGAGCCATGCTCCCCATACGCACCGGGCCGCCGAAATCCTGCTGATGGTTGATAACAACGCTCAGGAAAGTATCAATGGCAAGCTCTGCCCGTCGACCAGAGGGGATTTGATTTTTTTGGAATCGAATGTGCCTCACGCCCTTCAGAACACGAGCAAGGGGAACTGCATGTACTTCGCTTTTCAATTTGAGTGATACGCGCTACTCCGCTGCAAGCTTCACGCAGTTAGGGTTAGCATTTACATACCTTCCAGTAAAGATTATAGACAAACCAACATAAGACTATATACATTTGCAACTCCCATAAGTATATTTGAAGCCCCAACAAAGGCACTTGCCCTCTTTTTACTTATAGCAGAAATAAGTTTACTTATATAATTCTGTCTAGTTATACCTGCTCTCAATCCGTTTTTTGGGAGATAGCCATTCTACTAAAGCCTCCCGTTAAAAGTCTGTACGTGTTTTATCCAATTAAATCAGCCAGGCACTTTCTAACTATATATCGCCTGCCCAGTACGCGTAGTACCGCTTATGAAAACAATTACTGCCCTCACCATCTTTTTTCTGTGCATTAACTTCTCTGCACGCAGCCAGCAACTTTATATCAATGAGTTGATGGCCTCCAACCAAACGACCCTCGCCGACCAGACCGGGGCCTTTGAAGACTGGTTCGAAATCTATAACCCTAACTCCTTCTCAGTCAACATCGCCGGTTATTTCATCACCGACAACCTGACTAATCCCACCAAATACCAGTTCGTTTCCGGATCCACCAAAACGATTATTCCCGCCAACGGTTTTCTGCTGGTATGGGCCAGCGGGCAGACCAACCGGGGAGCCGATCACATTGGTTTCAGCCTGTCGGCCAGTGGGGAGCAATTGGGCTTGTATCAACCGGATGGCACCACAGTGGTGGATACGCTGCGTTTCGGACCCCAGCGGGCCGATATATCCTGGGGTCGCCAGCCCAACGGCAGTGCCAGCTGGGTCTATTTTCAGAAAGCCAACAGCACGCCAAAGGCATCGAATAATGGAAAAACCGGATATACAGCATGGCTGGCAGGGCCGACATTTTCGCAGGCTGGAGGCTTTTATTCGACGGGTTTCAATCTGGCACTGAGTGCATCCGATCCAACGGCAACCATTTACTATACGCTGGATGGCTCCGACCCCGATCCTACCAATCCCAACTCCGTTACGTATACGTATAAAAACAGATATACCGAACAACCAGGTCAACCCTCTGGTCCGCTCCTGACAGGCTCTTATCAAACTTTCCCCTATTCGACAACGATAGCCATTACTGACCAAACCAGCTCACCGAATAAATTATCCGTCAAGTCATCGACCTGGAATTATACCCCCACCTATTTCCCTACAAGTCCAGTTTTTAAGGGCACGGTGGTGCGGGCGGTGGTCTATAAACCCGATGCCATTCCCAGTGATATCGTCACGCAAACCTACTTCGTCTCCCCCTCGCTCCCCCGATATAACATTCCTGTCGTTTCGGTTTCACTAAATGAGAAGCATTTATTTGACTACAACACAGGTATTTATACAGCCGGAAAAACCTTCGATACCTGGCGGGCAGCCAATCCCAGCGCAGGCACCTCCTTCTGTACAACCGGCAATTTTTTTAACGAAGGTGATGATTGGGAACGACCAGGCAATGTCGAATTCTTTATCAATAACGCTTCGGTTATCAACCAGCCAATAGGCTTACGGACACATGGCGGCTGCTCCCGATCCGTACCTCGTAAAAGTGTTCGTCTGTATGGAAGTAGCGAATTCGCCTATCCTTTCTTCGACAATCGGCCAACCAACGTCGTTTACGATCGGCTCCTGCTTCGTAATGGCGGCAACGATTGGGATTACACCACACTGGTAGATGCGTTCGGACAAACCATGGTTCGGCATCTTCCCTTCGACACGCAGTCGAACCGACCTGTAGCCCTGTTTTTCAACGGCGAATACTGGGGTGTCTCCAATCTGTACGAACGCTATGATCGATTCTACATCAACCAGAACTACGGCGTAGCTACCGACAGTGTGGATATGGTAGAAGTATCGCAATATACCTACGAGCCTACCGAGGGTGATCTAACCAGCTTTACTGCTCTGAAGAACTACTTCATGAATACCAGTCCGGTCAATTACACCTATGTGCAAACGCTGATGGATGTGGAGAGCTTCGCCGATTATCAGATGTCGGAGATTTTCGTAGCCAACACCGACTGGCCTCACAACAACCTCTCGATGTGGCGTAAACGGACCAGCCAGTATAAACCCAATGCTCCTCGCGGGCACGATGGCCGGTGGCGATGGATGATTCGGGATCTCGACTGGGGAATAACCGGGCAGAATTATGCGCAGAAAAACGTATTCCCAACGGCGCTGGATACGGGCCAGGATGCTGAATTCACAGTTTATTTGCGTCGGTTGCTCGCTATACCAGCCTTTAAAACCTACTTCATCAACCGATACGCCGACTTGCTGAACACCACCTTCAACCCCACCCGAACGACGGCATTACTGACTTCCATGCAACAGCAGTACCAGCCTAACATGGCCGAACATTTTAATCGATGGATAACCAACACCAGTTATAACGGCTGGCTCGGGAACATTGGAAATATGATGAATTTTCTACAGGTTCGTCCCGACTCCGTCCGAAAGCATATACGGCAGCAGTTTAGCCTGAGTGCTAACCGCAGCCTGACCCTTAACGTCTCCGACACCGCCCGAGGATACGTCAACGTCAACTCCATCACCATCCTGCCTTCTACCGTAGGCGTTCCCCAGCAACCCTACCCATGGACCGGAATCTACTTCCAGGGTAACGCTGTCACCATCACTGCCAGAGCCAAACCCGGATACAAGTTCGTCCGCTGGACAGAAGCAAATGCCTCTATCTCCACCGACTCCGTATACACCTTCAACCCATCCGCCAACCGTAGCCTGACCGCCGTATTCTACCTGGACGAATCCTTCAACTCGTTCCCGGCCGCCTACTCACTGGCCACCTGCGACTACCAGCTCGACCAGTGGCCCGACTCCGCACCAGCGGGTAGCTACCCTCCCAACATGGTCTTCGTCTCTATGAATCAGGAAGACCCCACGCTATCGGCCACCATCTCAAACACCGTCACTGGCGCCTACAACTTTACCAGCCGTACCCGAATCAACGGACTCAATCAGAACGGTTTCTCCTTCATCAACACCGGCAACAACAACACCAATCCGGGCTACGTGGCCTCCACCCTGGGGGGAGCCCTGCTGGCCATCCGAACCAGTGGTCTCAACGAAGCCTATGTTCAGTGGACGGCTGGTACGGTCACACCCAATGTGAAGCAATACCGCATCCGGCTCCGCTACCGGGTGGGCGACTCAGGGCCCTTCACCGATGTGCTCGACAGTCAGAACAACCCTGTCGAGTATGTGCGTAGTGCCACAGCGGGCGATAGTCAGGTACTGGGTCCGGTGGCTCTGCCAGCCACTGTGTTGAACAAGCCCTATGTTCAGTTGTTGTGGCAGTACTATTGGACGGGGGTGGGCAGCAATGCTCGGGATGAGTTGCGGATTGATGATATTATCATTTCCAGGGGTCCCTGTCAGAGCTTAGCATCGGGTTTGTGGTCATCGGCCTCCACCTGGAGTTGTGGTAGGGTGCCCACGTTATGCGATCTCGTCCAAATCCAGGATGGGCATACGGTTACTATAACCATTCCGAATGCTAAGGCCAAACGTATTCAGTTTGGTACAAACGCTCGCTTAACATTTGATAATGCTACAGCTTCGGTTCAAACTCAGAACTAAGTCTACTCTGTCTGCTATAGGTACTTTCTAAGTTACCAGCTTTTCATTCAGCGGGAATACCAGAACTGTTGGTTTTTGAGCCGGGAAATTAGGTACGGATTTGCCCGCTTCATCGAAAGCATCCCAGTGGCTATTGGCAATATAATAAAACCGACGCCCAACCATAACGCCCAGGGCAGGTTCGCTGGCCAGCGGATGGTCAACGCCGATTTTGAATAGCAATCAGGCTATTCTGGTCATCGTATAACCCATCGATCCCACTCAGATCGGAAGCAATCTGACTACGGTGCGTTGCATCGCCGGGTTGCACTATCTGTCCGAACGTAAATACAACTGTTTGGGCAGCTAAAAACGAGGAGCTTATAAGCGAGCGAATACAAAACATACGTGTTCGGAGGATATACATAAATAGCTTAAACGGGCAAAGTTACCAACGACGACAAACGTTGTCAACGACCTCATAAACAGAGATTACGATAAGCTTTCCAGTCCAATCTACACGCTTGCCATTCACAGCCTATTGCCTAGTACAGCCATAGGTATAATTAGTTATCAGTGGTCCTTTTGAGAGGGCAATTCAATGACTATGCGGAGTTTATTCATCATCGGCTGGTTAGCGGCCTTCCTGTTTTTAGGATCATTCTTATTGGCTCATGGCCAGCCAACAGCCTTATTGACCGGCTCCGTAGCAGATGCCACAACGGGAAAGCCCATGCCATTTGCCAACGTCTATATCAATGGATCAACGCGAGGAGCTATCACCGACGAAAAAGGCACGTATACCCTTACTGGAATTCCTCTTGGTACGGTTGAGATTGTTGCCTCGTTTGTTGGCTATCAGTCTGATAAACGCACAATCCGGTTTGACAACACCTCTCCGCAAACAGCCAATTTTCGGCTGAAAGCCAGTGAGCAAACGTTGGATGCTGTAACCGTAAAGGGCAATCCGAAGAATAGAGAACGGCAGTTACGTCAGTTTAAAAAGTTGCTCTTCGGCGAGCCCTTCGGTGGGCAGTGCCAGCTCGTAAACAGTGATGTTCTCAGCTTTAAAGAAGATAAAGATCATCTATATGCAACCGCTTCTACGCCTTTGATTATCGAAAATCAGGCGCTGGGTTATCGACTAATTTATGATCTGCAACAGTTTGACGGTAGTACGTCAGGAGAAGCGTATTATGGGGGTACGGCCCGTTTTGATGAATTAAAACCCGAAAACGAACGGGAAGCCAACCGCTTCCAGCGGAACCGACTGAACGCTTACAAAGGATCTATTCGCCATTTAATGGCTAGCCTGACGAATAATACGTTCAAAGAGGCTGGTTTTCTGGTCTATCAGGAAGATTTGACTAAAATGGTATCCCTGGAACAGCGTTCTATTACCCTCTCGGCTGCGGTTAATGACTATAAACGATTAATACCCGTTCAAACCTCTACGCTGATTCAACCCGGCCGACTATCGACTGAACGGCGATTGGTTTCGCCTATGAAGCTGATTGTATTCTACACGAATGCAAATTCAAATTTCTCTCCTTATCCTGATGCTCGTTATGCCTACACAGAAATGAGACTACCCAAAGGTCAGTTGCAAATGACGGTCGATGGGGTTATTACGATGCCGGAAGGCCTGGAAGTCAAAGGCTCGATGGGGAATGACCGGCTATCGACTATGTTGCCAGCCGACTGGAAACCCGGCGACATGGCGAAAGAGACGCTTTCGACTGAACCATTGGCTACACAAGGGAAGCTCGCGCCATCTGATACTCGCCTGGAGCGTATCGCAGCGGCTTTCAGTGAGCGATTCAGGCTGCTGGCGCCTACCGTGTTTGTTCACATCGATAAGCCTTTTTACGCCACGGGCGATCGGCTGTGGATGAGTACGTATGTACTCGACCCGGCTAGCTACCTGCGAGCCAGTGGTGAAACAGCTATTCATGTTGATCTACTGTCGTCAGCAGGCAGGCTCGTGCAACACCAGTGGGTACGTATTATTGACGGGCGCGGTGAAGGCAGTTTTCGCCTGTCAGATACACTCCTAACGGGAACCTATCGTCTTCGCGCTTATACCGATGAAGACGACGCCCAGCAACGTCCTGCGTTCGAGCGGTCTGTAGCCGTCTATAATCTGCTTCGGCCCAACGCATCTATACGCAGTGATTCTATCGCTCAACAGGCTGATGTTCAGATTTTACCAGAAGGAGGTCGCTGGATTTCGGGTTTAGCAGCACGGCTAGGTGTAAAAATTGTGCAACCGAATGGGCATGGCCTGACCATTGAAGGGCGTATTATCGACGATTTGGGGGCTGAAGTCGCCCGATTTAAGACGAATCGGCAAGGTATGAGCAGTATCTCGCTGACGCCAAAGCCACAGCGGACCTATTATGCCGATATAGCCTACAACAACCAGCCCCAGCGCGTTCCGTTACCCAGACCCGAAACGGAAGGGCTCTTACTTTCAGCCGATGTAACCAGCGATACAACCCGTCTGGCGTTGACCATACTAAGTACTAATCGAACCGCGCTCGACTCCGCCTATATTCTGATTCAGCAACACGGCCGTGTACTTGATGGACGAAAAATTCTCCTGCAACATGGGGTAGCAAAGGTAAGCCTGCCTATGATGACCTGGTTGCCAGGCCTGGCGCAAATCACTCTGTACGATGCCAGCGCCAACCCTCAAGCCGAGCGACTAGTTTTTGTTCCCGAATTTACTGCGC
Organism: Spirosoma sp. 48-14; assembly: GCF_001898575.1. Taxonomy (GTDB): domain Bacteria; phylum Bacteroidota; class Bacteroidia; order Cytophagales; family Spirosomataceae; genus Spirosoma. The sequence continues at coordinate 103,357 of NZ_MKUD01000070.1, read as the reverse complement.
CGGTGCGGGTGCTAATGGCTTTTAACAAAAAGCGGTATCTGCCACGCGAGCAAGCCATCCTGAGCATCAATCTGAGCCATAATGGATCATCGTCTCAGGCCGCTTTATCGGCGTCGATTACCGATGCAGGCCAGGTGCCCGATGATACCGCCAACGCCACATTGTCAGCGCACTTGTTGCTAACAGGAGAGCTTCGGGGCCGTATCGAAAGCCCCAATAGCTACGTCATGAATCACTCGTCCGAAACCCGTCGAGCGCTGGACGACCTGCTGCTGACCCAGGGCTGGCGACGAGTTAGTGGCACGCCCGAAGCGGATTCGCTTGGTGGCATATCCTTAAGAGGTCGTATTTTGAATGCCCAAAAAGCCCCCATACCCGGTGCCCAGATCACCGTAATGTCGACAGGCCCCAGACAATCGTTCGTTAAATCAACAATTGCTGATGAGCAGGGGCGTTTCCAGCTGGCGGGGATGGCCATTGCCGATACGGTACAATTAGTAACGAAAATCGCCGATCGTAAGCAGCATACCCTTTCGGCTAAAGACGCCTTTCTGGTTCAGGAAAAACCGGGGCAACGATGGGAGCCCACCAGCATGCCAATCGATATGCCAAACTGGTCGACGATGAAAGCTCAACTGGAAGCGGCTCGAATTCGGCAGGAAGCAAACACCGATTTTTACCGCGATAAAACGGCGAAGGAGCTAAGCGAAGTGACCGTGCGAGCGCAAAAATTCGATAAAAGACCCGAGGATATTCAGCAGCGTAGTTTGCACCATGAGGCCGATGCTGTTATTGTAGTCGATGAGAAATCGCCAGCCTACCAGAATCTATACGAAATGCTTCAAGGGCGCTTGACGGGCGTGACGGTTAAACGCGTAGGAGCAGCGGTAGCGCTTTCCTATCGTGTCTCGATACGCGGAACGACTAGCTTTGTCATGGGTTCACAACCTTTGTATTTGATAGACGGTATGCCCATTGAAGACCCCGATGGAACGGCTTTGTTTTTCTTTAGTCCAAGCGACATTGAACGTATTGAAGTGTTGAAAAGCGCTATTACGACTGGCACATACGGTGCTCGGGGAGGAAATGGAGTCATTGCTTTTTACACCAAAAGTGCCCGGTCTATGCGTGGAAACGCGATGCCTAGCGAGGGGATGAGGGCCGTTAAACTCATTGGCTATCCGTCGGTACAGCGTGAATTTTATGTACCCCGCTACGATGCGGAGGCACCAACCAACAACCTTTCTGGCCCCGTCGATCAGCGCGATGTATTATACTGGAAGCCACTCATGCAAACCGATAGCCAGGGGCATAGCCAACTCCGTTTCCCACTGTCGGACGTTGTGCGAACCTTGCGCGTGGTCATTCAGGGCATTACAGCTGATGGGCATCCGGTACTAGGGGTTCAGTTAATTCAGGTTCAATAACATAGCTATTTATTTCCCGAGTAAGCGTTGGTTCACCGTTACACTTCTCTATTATCCTTAGCCATGAAATTTTTATCGCTCATTTGTTTCTTGTTGATTGGTATGCAGTCGATGGTCGCTGCGCAGAGCAATCAGTATATCCGGGTCAAAGCGGGAGAGAATCTGACAAATTCTCTCTCCTTCAATGACCGTTACCAATACCCGGCTTTTACAATGGGAAAGCTTGTTTATACCTCCAATAAGTCGTCGGCAGCCCGGTTCAACTACAATCTATTTTTGAATGAGATGCATTTTATTAACGCTACCGGCGATACACTGGCCTTAGAAAATGACCCCACCGTTCAGCTCGTGATTATCGGCCCCGACTCGTTTTATTATGAGTACCCAAAGACCTATTGGCAGCTGGCATCAGCCTATCGTTCAGCCCAGCTGCTGATTAAACGAACCATGGTTTTAATTGACCGGGAAAAGGAAGGTGGCTACAAACAATCGACGGGTGCCTCAGCGATACGAACCACCACGACCTATTCAGGTGTCAACGGATCATTAGCCCGATTAGACACCCATAGCGATATGTTATTTTCAAAAAAAGAGGAGTTCAGATTACGGGATAGCAACGGCAAATTTCATCCGGCAAGCCAAGCCGGATTTCTGCATTTATTCGCTAAAAACAAACAGGCCGTCAAGCAATACCTGAAAGAGAACTCAATCAATTTCAATCGGGAAACTGATCTAAAAACCAGCCTCGCCTTTTGTACGGATCTGCCCTAGATGATCAGGGAAAAGGATTCCGTACCGACTCTTCGGAAGCTTAGTGCCCGATTCGGTTACTCGAATCGGGCACTCGACCCTAGCGAGCTGTATTACTGATCCGCCACTCATGGCGAAGAATATCAGCCTGTTGAATCGCATCATACAACTCCTTATCATTTTTAAAGGCTAATTGGTTTAGCTGAAAAGCTTCAACGCCTACCACAAAGGAGTCTACGTCAAAAGGCCAGGGATCGACGCATAGCGAATCGTCGGGCGCTTTGGCAACAAAATACGGTACATCGTCTGGTCCCCGGCTAATTTCCAATCGCCGACCATCGACAGGTATCTTATCCTGACATAAGAGCAACGAGAAGGCATCACACCACTGCAAAAAAGCGTAAGCATACTGTGCCTCGGCTGTTGTAGCCTTCATCATTCGCAGCCAATCGCGCTGATTCTTACGCTGTTGGTCCAGAAATTCTTTCAGCTCCGCCTGTTCCTTGCGAAGGGGCTCATACAGAAATGAAGCGTGCATTGACACCATCAGAGCGTTCCAGCGACTTTTCTCCAGAGCGATCTCTACCATTCGCTGGGCCTGTGCTACTGAATACTGCTGTATGGTAAAGTCCAGAGGAGCCCCCGCCTGTGTGAGATGGTGGCGTGCCTCCCAGGTATCCTGTCCGTCGTCGTGTTCCGTAAGCGCCACCAGGGTCTCGGCCCAGCTAATCGGTCGTTTATCAGGTGCCCAATGCAGGGCCAGTTGAAAAGCTAACAAGCCGTGGGCCTGTTGATGGATCACCTCCCACCCAAAATCTTTACTGGTAACAATCATAAAGGTAAACTAGCTGTGTTTCGTTGCTTCGAGCTGTAATCGATCAGGCTTTCGGATTATCGGTCAGCAACCGATGGCCAATGCGATCCGAAGCTGCTTCTGCGAAATCAAGCCCCGAGTAGTCGGGATTATAGCCCCCGATGTGCGGCACGGCCATAATGTATAAGCGCGGGTTTGGCTGTCCCTGCTGATCAACAACCTGAAAGTCATCATTGATGGCTAAACCTGGCACTTTCAGATAATACTTCCCATCAGTCGACAACTCTACTCCTTCCTGACCTTGCTGGCAGGCAGCCCGACCCTGCTCATCCGATTGATACTGTAAGCGGGCCGGGCTAATCGTTTTGCCAGTTAGCAAGCTCTTGAAGGGGAACTCCTCAAAAGCCAGATGCGGCTGACCGATACAATCCACGAATGTGTGATAGTACACCGACTGAGGGCGATTTTCCGCATCCAGATACTGATAGGTTGCTCCGCCCTGTGGATGGGCAATCACCTCACTATCTCCGCCAACGGGTATAAGTGTCAGTAATCCAGCTTCGTATAAAGCCAATAGCTCTCGGGCTGAACTCTGCGGAACAAAAGCGATGACTATAGAAATCAACGGCATCAGCACCGTTTTTAACCGCTGCATATCTTCTGCTGAAAAGTATTTAGCGGGGTAATTCAAAGCATAACTCAGTACCGCCAGCATTTCTTTCCAGTAGATGGACTGCCGTTGATGAATAGACTGTTCGGCCTGCTGATATTCGTTGGCAAAAAGCACAAATGGATCCTGTTGTTCCCGCATCGCCATCACCTGTTCAACGAAATCCTCCAGATTCAGGTTACGAATGCGCGCATAAAACGCAGGATCTTTTTGCCGGAAAGCGTCTTTAAACGCTTTTTCGAAAACGAAATCCAGTGACAAAAATCCTTGATTTTGTTGCCGATTAGCCGCAATCATCTCTGGACTTAGCTGATCATCCTGCGAAATGAGCGGCTCTTCCAGATGAAACCGAATGGCAGGTAGCAGCCCCTCGCGCGAATGCAATACCAGTTTGAAATCAGGAGATGTTTCAGCTCGATGATAAGTAAGTCGATCCGTAGCATCAGCCTCGAAATGGCCATTATGACGCGCCAACGTGCGTATGGCGTCGATGGCTGTCAGCGATGCGCCCCGAATGGCAACGGGATGATTGAACGTATGAGCCAGTTTGGTGGGTGGGTAAGGCGAATCGAAGTAGTGCGGTACCTTGCCTTCATGGCGGATCGGCCAGTAATGGCCCGTACAGATAATTACCTTATCGAAGCAGTGCCAGTGTTGGTCCGTGGTTTGCACCCAAGTTTGCTGACGGTCTGGCTCATCGCGGATGTCAATCACCGGGCAGTTGAGGTGGACCTGGGTATCGACTCCACGAACCAAGGCCTGCTGTTGCAGTAAATCAAACTGGGCAGCCAGGTATTGGCCAAAGAGTAAGCGAGGAACTACGCGGTAAGGGCTGATCGTAGAAGGGTCCAGTTGAAAGGGTTTCAATTGGTCAACCGGCTGGTTTTTTATCCATTCCGGCAAGGAGGTGACCAGCTCTGGAATTTCATTACCCGAAACATTCGTTACATGTTCTGAGCAAGCCCCGGCTTTACTGTACGGCATCCCGGCTCCCAACTGGCTCGACCGCTCAAAGATATCAATCTGTAAATCAGTACGCTGGGATTCAACTAGTCGTTTGTAAATAAACAAAGCGCTGGGGCCTCCACCCAGAATGGCAATGTGCAGTCGGCGCGTTATGGATGGCATACAGAATGAATAGGATAAAATGGCATGCCGATAACTGTCAAAACCAGAAAGGCTATCATGGAACGGTCAACCCAACAACTACGAAAAATGGGAGGTTGGAAACGGAAAACAGGTTTCATCGGCTTACTCAACATTGATTGGTTGTGGAAGTCGAAGAGTAAACAAATTGTTTTAATCTCATACACTTATTCTGCTATGCCTTACCAATTGGCCCAGGAAATCAACTGCAACGACGGCGGGTTACTGACCAAGCCTTTATCACAAAAAAGAAAGCCAGACGACACGAGATCACCTGGCTTTTGATTCGCTTACTAGAACAGTTATTATCTCTAATCAGGTGCTTTTCACAGCATCCCCGTCTATCAGCGATTGTACGTATAAAACGACTTACAGCAAGAATTGTTTTCGCTACTGAAAAAAGAGCCGATAATTTTTCAAAAAATTTACGATTTACAAGCTTCCAGCCATTTACTAGAATAGCCCTTTCAGCAAATGAGCAACAGACTAAGCTCGCTTTTATGTGTGAGCTTGTTACGCTGACGGGTCAACCAATCACATGGATACGAGTAAGGTCGCACTCCCATGAGAAACTCTTTCGGAAAAGCCCTACCTTGCGACTATGTTTAGAACCTTATTCACTACGGCTGGAATCGGACTAATCAGTCTTTGTCTTCTAGCGAATTGTCAGTCATCCAATCAGCCCCCCTGTGAACCAACGCCAGTCACAATAACAGCGCCTGACCAGGAAATAGCGCAGCTCAAACAATTCATCGAATCGAAACAGATTAAGGCTACTGCCGATAAGCGGGGATTCTATTACACCATTCAGAACGCGGGTAGTGGCGCTAAACCCACTGTTTGCTCCAACGTCAGTGTCAATTATGAGGGACATTTAACCGATGGCACCCGTTTCGATAGTGGGGATGACGTTCGCTTTGGCCTTAATCAACTAATTGTGGGCTGGCAGGAAGGAATTCCGCTTATTGCACCGGGTGGCCGAATTACGTTGTATTTACCACCTTCGTTAGCCTATGGCGATCAACAGCAGGGAGATATTCCCGCCCATTCGATTCTTGTCTTCCAGATTGATCTGCTGGCCATTCACTAACGCTGGTGAGCAATCAAGACTGTCTTCTGGTATTCGATGCGAATCGTTCCAAACAACCGTTACCTCTTTACCTGTTAACCTACTCCCAATTTATCCATTTCTTAGGTAGACCTTCTTCACAAAAAGGCTTTGAGCGCAGTCTCACCCAGGAAACAACCATGGCTATGATAAAAAAACTGTTTTTGCTTCTCGTTTCTTTTAGTCTGTTTTGCTACCAGTCAACAGCCCAGACGTCGCAAAAAGTATCGCCAGCTCAAACCACTTATTCGAACCCTTTATCGGTTCAATTTGGCGATCCGTTTGTTCTGCATACAAAAGGTAAGTACTATATGTACGGCACAGGCGCAGGGGCCAATAAGGGATTTGTCGCTTACTCGTCCAACGATCTGGTAAACTGGAAGCGGGAAAGACAGGTCTATTTTCACGACAATCCTCAGGGCTGGAGCGATCCAGACGCGAATTGGGGCGGTGCCTACTGGGCGCCGGAAGTCTACGAGGTAAAGGGCAAGTACTACCTTTTTTACAGTGCTCAATGGAAAGTCAATCCAACGCATGAGGAAGAAAACTTCCGGATTGGCGTAGCCGTAGCCGATAAACCGACGGGTCCCTTCATTGATCTGGCGAACAAACCCATTTTTGATCCAGGGTATCCCATCATTGATGCCAATGTTTTTTTCGACACCAATGGTAAAGCGTATCTATACTACTCGCGTTGTTGCTACAAACATCCGGTCGAGAGTGAAGTAGCCGATTTAGCCCGCCAAAAAGGCTGGTTTAACCAGATTGAAGAAAGCTGGGTATACGGTGTCGAACTCAAACCTGATTTTTCGGGAGTCGTTGGTCAGCCCGTTCTCTTGTTACGACCGCCTGTTAAGCTAGACGATACGCAGTCGGAATGGGAAAGCCGCTCCGTAACGGCTCGCGAAGTAAACCGGCGCTGGACAGAAGGTTCAGTCACTTTCCGGAAGGGGAACACGTATTATATGATGTATTCGGCCAATTATTTTGGTGGACAGCATTACGCCATTGGGTATGCCACCGCCAGTTCACCGTTAGGACCCTATAAAAAAGCCGCCAATAACCCAATCGTAGCGAAAAACACGCCCAACGGGGGCTCGGTTACGGGAACCGGGCATAATAGCATTGCTTACTCACCGGATGGGAAAGAGATGTTTTGCGTTTATCACGCCAGAACATCAAAAACCGGCGACGAGCGGGTCGTTTTTCTTGACCGGATGGAAGTAGGGCAAGGCACTATTAAGGTCTTAGGACCAACCACTACGCCCCAAAAACTCCCTTCAGGTGGTCAATAACCGAGAAGATTTACCTGTCTCAAGGGGTAGGGTTTATGGAGTCAGGCAGCCTTGGTTACTAACTTCGTAAACCCTACCCCTTACGCATCTGGGTCGGTTACAACCCTGATCGAATTCGGGCGTAGACGTTGTTGAGTCAAGTTTCAACATCATAACCAACGCTATCATAAGCTATGTTCACTGTGATGTTGAAACTACTGGCCTGTACTGGGTATTAGAGAAGCCCGAATCGTTGTACTCTTACAAGTATTCGTCTTTATTCGTTACTGTGTTAATAACTGGAAGGCCTTCAAGCAGGGCGCTTCGCTCGACGCCATCCAGAAAAGACATTTGCCCTTCCTGATTTCGACTTTCCCGAAAACGAGAATACACATAGCCTTCTTCAACAGATAGTTCAGCTATACCATTCAATTTCTCCCGCTTGACAAAGTAGGCATTGTTCCCTGCCTGATTACAGCCTACAAATGCATATCCTTTTTCAATGGCCAGGTTATATAATGCAGGGAGTGAAGCGCCGAAGTATAAGTATGAGTAATGCGCTTGCTCACGCACAAAATCAGGTTTATAAGGAACACTAATCGCTCGCTCAGCCCCAAACACACTATTGTATTCAATAACGACAATATCGGCCTCAACCACGGTGATGGCTTTCCAGATCCAGTAATCATTGCCATCCACATCAATACTGAGCAACCCGATCTGCCCAGTAAGCCCACTACTAAGGAGCAACTGATTGATGTTTTCAGCGGTGACAAAACTCGCAATAGCTTTTAGGCTATAACGCCAGAAAAATGAACTTGCCTTAATAGCGTCGATGAAGAATGACGACCCATCGATAATCAGCCCCTTCCAGTTATCATTCAGTAACAAAAACCGGGTATTCGCTTCCTCATAATCTTCAACCCCAAACTCAATAAAGGTATCCACACGGGGCTTAACACGACTGATTAAGTACTGAATAATACCATCATCACCAAACTGGGAAAATACTTTAAATTCTGCTTCCCTCAGAGACTTCGCCCCTTTTGCCAGTTTCGCCAGTACGGCCCCCGTCACCAGTTTAGTAGCCACGTTATCTTCTTTGGCTTGCCGAAGCTGGGTTTGCACGTCGCGAATCTGTGCCTGCAAGGGTTCGTTGAGAAATTGCCTTATTTTTCTTTTCATACGACACAAACGGACGATCTGTTAGCCGAGCTGAATATAGACCGGATGACGATTAGAAACTCAATTGGTATGAATAACCTATTATGGGGTACAGATCATTCGTCTCATCCATGAGCGTTTATTGGCTTATTGACCAATAGCTTACTACCCTATTCGATCATCTAGGCTCTGAACGTAGACAAGCTTACCACAAGCCAAAAACTTCACCAAAATATCCTAAATAAAAATAACATAAAAGACTGATAACCATAGCCTAGTAGCGTATTCATCCAGCAAAAGCCCAAATTCATCCTGCTATTTCGGGCACTCATCGTCTTCAATTTTCTGGCCATTAAACCCGGATGCAACTTTGTTCCATCAGATCGCCGACGCGGTCTACAAACCATAACATCTATAAGCCATGAAAAAAGTACTTGTTCTGATGCTGAGCCTGGTAGCCAGTACCGCATCGTTTGCCCATGCTTCAACTGCCCCTGCTTCGGCCTCCGATACCCGCGTGGTCATGACCAGCGACCATAAAATAAAACTCTACGTGCAACCGCTCCAAACCAAAGGCCAGCTTACCATTTTGGATGCCAATGGTCAGGCTATTTATACAAGCCGTGTGGCTCTTCAGAAAGGATTGCACCAACAATTCGACGTCTCGAACTTAAGCACAGGCACCTACCGACTGACACTGACTACGGGCGGCCAGACTGTTAGTAAGACATTTGTTGTACAGGCGAATCCGAATGAGAGTTTTGTGATGCAGGAACTGTAATAGCCTGCTTCATTTGCCCATCCACGTTTTAAAAGCAGCCGTTCGTTCCCGGCTTACCAATACATCCTCAGCGGGGGCCGGGTCGAGAAAAAGTTTAAGCTTATGATGGTCGTGCGGATGAATCTGCTGCACAGCATTGATACTAACTATAAACTGTCGGCTTATCCGAAAAAACTGCGTCGGATCGAGCAGGGTTTCCAGTTCGTCCAGTGGGTAATCCAGCGAAAATTTTTGCCCTTTAAACGTACGGAACAAGGTAACCCGCTCTTCGGAGTGGAAGTAGGCAATCTCGCTAACGTCAACAGGTAACCACTGTGACAAATGCCGAACCAGAAACCGACGTCGATACTCAGGGGCTTGCGTTTGCTGGCGCAACTGCTGTATCAGCGCGTCGATGGCTTCTACCTGCCGCACGGTCGATTCGGGCTGGGGATTTAGTTGATGGTATTTACGCAGACTCGCTGCCAGTTCAGGCTGCTTGATGGGCTTCAGCAAATAATCGACGCTGTTCACCTTGAAGGCCTTTATCGCGTACGCATCATAGGAGGTGGTAAAAATAACAGGGGCAGGCACCAGGACCTGTTCGAAAATCTCGAAACTCTGTCCATCGGCCAGCTCAATATCCATAAAGATCAGATCAGGAGCGGGTTCACTTTGCAGGTACTTGACAGACGCTTCAACACTCGAAATCGTTTCAACTACCTGTATTTGCGGTTCTAGTTCAGCTAGTAACCGGGTTAATCGCAGAGCGGCTAAATCTTCGTCTTCAATAATCAGAACTTGCATAGCGTGTGGTATTACAGCGGCTTAAACTAAGCTGGGATCAGGGGTAAGGCGACGACAAACTGACCCGTTTCTTCGCGAACCGATGGCCGGGGCTGTCCCAGCATTTCGTACTTAGCCAGAATATTTGTCAGACCAACGCCATTCGACACAACGCCCTGTTTTTTCTTCTGGATATTGTTCCGAACATGCAGATTAGCGAGTCCATCGGTTTGAATGTCGACTGTAAGTGGCCTGCTTTTCATTACGATGTTATGCTTGACGGCGTTCTCGACCAGTAGCTGTAAGGTCAACGGCGGCAATTGAAACGACTGGAAGCGCGAATCGACCTGTACAGTTAACTGAAAGCCAGCTCCATAGCGCGTCTTCAGCAAATGCGTGTATGAGTTGATAAAATCCAGCTCGGTAGCCAGGTCGGTCAGGTCCTGTTCATTTGCCCGCAACACATAGCGGTAAACCGAACTTAACTCTTCGGTAAAGATTTCTGCCTGGCTGGGATTCTCACCAATCAAGGTAAGCAACGAATTGAGGCTGTTGAACAGGAAATGCGGATTAACCTGCTGCTTCAGCACATCCATCTGCTGCTGCATGTGTAACTGCTTCAACCGATATTCACGCTGGGTGCTTTCCCGCAACTGGTTGTAGGTGAATATAGACTCATGACAGCCAGCCGATGTAACGTTGGTCACGAAGCCGATCATTAATACCCATGGAATGGTTTCGGGTTTGTAAGGGTAGCCAAGCTGGTCGTAAATCCAGTAGATCGACAGAATAACCGACATCATCACGCCGACATACATGAGCATGGAGTAGAGAAGCCGCTGACCAAACTGATCGGGGGCGCCATACACAAATCGCATGTATTTCATCCAGAGGGTCAACGTCACAAAAATGACAATACCCCAACTATTGACGATAAGCGTAGCCCCCAGAAACAGCGACCGATCCTGAAAGTAAGCAGGACCAAAAACGACGTAATTGGCAATGAATACAGCGGGATAATTCAGCAAATAGATCAGAAAGTCGTATCGGTCAAATTTAGCCCACCGCTTCATAGGACAAACAAATCATTTATCATCAAAAATACAGGTAATATTGGTTTGGCCAAGCAGATGAGCAGGCTAACTGAATACTGATACCCAAAAACTTATCCTAAATAGGGTGCTACCAGATTGTCAGATAACGACGCTGCAATTCAGCCGCAACACCTTTCCGAACAGCCTGACGACCCAGCCAGTGTAATAGGGGTTGTACTAACGCCATCCAGCCGGTCATACAAGTCCCACCGATCATGATCGTATACCCCAGGGCATAGGGGTTTTTCGGTATACCCTGGGCATTCGCCTGACCATCCCGGGCTAATCCATACATTAGTTGAAGCGTTTGTTCAAAACCAGGGCAACCGGGTGCAATCCGGCATCGAAACCGACAAGGCTGCTGGCTTTGGTTAAAAAACCGATGCCTACTTAAAACAGGAGCAGTAGCGGACTCGCCGGGTTTCAGGCGAATGATCTGTTTGCCGAGGTGAATACTCAGCTCGCCTTCCAGACAGGTGAACTCTTCCGAAAAATCCTCGTGATAATGCAGGGGGTTCCCTCCTCCAGGCGCTAAGACTACTTCAACTAATGTCTGAGCCCCATTACTTTCGCGGCTGGTTTCCAGAAAAATAACCTCGTCTTTCAGAATTGGATTGATGATGGTGCGCCCCTTCTTAAGCGCAGCCGTTTTTGACGTTTGCATACAATGGCTGTTTTGACATGATGAATCAAAATTGTGCCTGTATGGCCCGGCCACCGAGTTCCAATCGACTGAATCGGCACTAAAGCCTACTGAACCGTCATTACCTGAACAAAATGAATTTCTTCAAAAAAATAGAAATATTATTATAGATAGTAACTTTATAAAAAAATCTATTTCACAACCCGAAGTACAAACAACTTGGCTGGCGATTTACATAACGGATGGCAGTCGGATGAGCAACTCTGGAGCGCCCTGAAACTGGACGATCAGGCGGCTTTTGCTGAACTGTACCAGCGTTTTTATGCCATTTTATACAGCTATGGGTACAAAGTAGCCGACAATACCGCGCTGGTTGAAGATGCCATTCAGGATTTGTTCGTCGACATCTGGCGTATGCGCCGTTCGATTGCACTAGCCCAATCGGTCAAATTTTACCTATTCCGGTCGCTCAGGCGGAAAATCCACCACCTGGACAAACAAGAACAGGGGCTTGACTTTGAGCTAACCGAAACCAGTCAGTCGGTATCAAGCGACTACTCGGCCGAGCAAGCACTGATTAGTCAGGAACAGCAGTCGCAACTGATTGACCGTTTAACCCAGGCGTTAGCCAAACTCCCCCAACGCGAGCAGGAAGTCATTACACTCCGCTTCTACCAGAGTTTCAAAAATGAAGAAATCGCTCAGATCATGGGCATTACCGAAAAATCGGTTCGCAACACGCTTCATAAAGCCCTAAGTCATCTACGCGAACAGGCGCCTTATCTGGCCCCTTTGCTGGGTTTTCTGCTTTGGTGGCTCTCCTGATCTGGATTACTGTAACGGGACAAAAAATATTTTTCAAAAAACAAGGGGACATTTTAGGGTCGCTGCTCTCTTGTCTTTTAGAAGTGCCGTTACACGCTACTCCCTTACCCGACAACCATGCAGCATTACCGGGATTATACGGTTGAAGACTTGGCGCAGGATGCCTTTTTTCAGCGGTCGGTCCGTCAACCAACCGTCGAAACCGATGCATTCTGGAACGATTTTCTGGAGCGTTATCCCGAAAAGCAAGTCGTTGTCGCTACAGCCAGAGCCTTTTTACAGGCAGTCGAAAACATCCAGCGATTGCCTACGCAGGAGCAGGGTACGCGAATGTGGGCGGGTATTCAGCATCAGATTCAGGACGTCGATACGGTTGAGCCAACCAGCGAACCCATACAGCGCCCGATTGGCTTCCGATGGAGTTGGGTGGCTGCGGCTGCTGTACTCCTGATGATTGGCTTCGGTTGGTGGTTTATGGTGGAAACCAGCTCCAACGACCGATCTGTATCGCAGCATGCATGGGGTGGCAATACGGACAAATCGCTGGTAGAACGGGTCAATGAATCGGAATCACCCCTTACCATTCACCTGACCGATGGTAGCCAGGTAGTATTACAACCGCAAAGCCGACTCCGTTATCCCCAAACGTTTGATTCGGCTAAACGGGAGATTTACCTGGAGGGCGAAGGCTTTTTTGAGGTTGCCCACAATGCCCAACAACCGTTTCTAGTCTATACGGGTAAGATGATAACGCAGGTGGTCGGCACGAGTTTTACGATTAAGGCTACACCAAGAAGTCCAACCATATCCGTAGCGGTACGGACTGGGAAAGTGGCCGTTTATACGTTAAACGCCCTACTGGAAGCCGCAAAAAATCAGGGTAATATTGCCGATCGGTTGTTGTTGACGCCTAATCAGCAGGCCATTTTCGACACCCGCAGCGAAAAACTCACCAAACGCCTGGTCGATGAACCTGCCCTCTTAAAACAACCCGGCAGCAGTCAGTATTTTGTGTTCGAGAATGCGCCGGTCAACCAGGTTTTCCACAAGTTGGAGCAGGCTTACGGCGTCACCATTCAGTACGACACCACCACATTTACCCATTGCAGCCTGACCGCACCACTGGGCAACGAACCCCTTTTCCGGAAGTTAGATATTATCTGCCAGACAATTGGCGCTACGTATGAAGTCTGGGGTACCCGGATTGTGATTACCGGCCCTGGCTGTCAGGCCCCTAAACCAAATTAGTTAACCCTAAACCCATTCACGATGAAGCAACCCTAACCTCCTGCACAAAAAAGACCGGACAACCGGCTAATCCTGTTGCAACCAGTATTAACCCGATGTCCGGCCCTATGTAACGTCGCTCCTCTCTTTTCCGGCCTTGCAACAACCCTGAAAAAGCGGGGACGGGACTGTTTTTGCCCTTTGCTTTCCAATTCAATCGAACAAAAACTGGTTAAAAGTATGAAAAAATTCCGGGATTCCTTTCCCCTCTTTACCCTCATGAAACTCACCTGTTTACCGTTACTCATTACCCTGGTTTCGGTCAGCCTGACAGCCGCCCGGGACGGTATGGCGCAGGATTTATTGAATCGCCCGATTTCCATTCAATTCGAGAATCGGGATTTAAAAACCGTACTCCGCCGACTTGAAAAGGCGGCTAATGTTAAATTCACCTACGTACCTCAGGTGGTCGAAACGCAGCAGAAAGTATCGGTTCGGGCCAGCAACGACCCACTCGAAACAGTACTGGAACGATTGCTGAAACCCCTGAATATCAGCTATCAGGTGTCAGGCAATTACATCGTACTGCGAAAGAAACCAACCAGTTCGGCTATGCCCACGCCCGCCATGATGGCCGTCGATCAGCTCATTAGCGGTACTGTCGTCGATGAGAAAGGGGAAGCCCTTCCGGGGGTTAGTGTCTTGTTGAAAGGCACTCAGCGCGGCACAACGACCAATAGCCAGGGCACGTTTCAGCTTGCCGTTCCCGAAAAAGGCTCTGTACTGGTGTTCAGCTTCGTCGGATACCAAACCCAGGAAATTGCCATTGGCAATCAGACAACCCTCTCCATTCGCTTAGCCACGGACGACAAGGCACTTAGCGAGGTCGTTGTCATTGGCTACGGAGCAGTCAAGAAACGTGACCTGACTGGGTCCGTTAGCTCTATTGGAACTAATGAGCTTAAAGCACAACCAATTTCGTCGTTCAATCAGGCGCTCCAGGGGCGAGTCAGTGGCGTACAGGTTACCAATGCCTCGAATGCGCCGGGTGGAGGAGTAACAATCCGCGTGCGGGGTGGCAATTCGATTTCGGCCAGTAACGACCCCCTGTATGTGATCGATGGATTTCCCGTGACCAATCCGGCATCGGCACAGGGGGCTAACGGCTCCGCCAATTTCCCGAACGTGTTATCGACTATTAATCCCAATGATATTGAGAGCATTGAAGTGTTGAAAGATGCGTCGGCCACGGCTATTTACGGGTCCAGGGGGGCCAATGGCGTAGTGCTGGTAACGACCCGACGGGGTAAAGAGGGGATGTCGAATATCGATTTTGAAGCGTATTACGGTGTATCCAACATTACTAAACTCCTCAATCTGGCTACGGCCGAAGACCAAACCGCCCTTAAAAATGAACAGTTGCGCAATCTTGGCTTTTCTGAACGCTATGGCTATACAACCGCCTACCCTAAAAAGCCATCGGACTATGGCGTCGGTACCAACTGGCAGAAGGAAATTTATCGGGCCGCTCCCATGCAGAACTACCAGCTTTCGGCATCGGGCGGGACTGATAAACTCCGGTATCTGATCAGCGGCAGTTATTTCAACCAGGATGGGATTGTGATTGCCAACAATTTCAAACGGTATACCGGGCGTATGAACCTGGATGCCAAACTCAGCAATCGGCTGAAGATCGGCACCAATTTTCTGGTTACCTATAGCATCAACAACGGCATCAACGAGGCTGGCACCAACGGGCCCGTTGGCGCTGCCCGGACTATTTCGCCGGCCAGCCCAGTCTATGACGCTACTGGAAACTGGCAATTGCTGAATGTCGGTCCCGGCTCAGGCATGGCCAGTATTCCCAATCCGGTGGCCGTACTCCGCACCTCGACCAACGTATTGTATACCAGTCGGGTGTTAGGAAACGTATTTGCTGACTATCAGATTCTGGACGGCCTAACCGCGCGGGTCAGCGTTGGTACCGATCTGCTCACCAGCCGACGCAACGTATTCTACACGCCCCAAACGCTGGTGGCCAACACCTTAAACGGCTATGGCTCCAATGGCAACTCCAGCAACGTGAATCTCTTAAATGAAAATACGCTGACCTATACGCGTACGCTGAACACCAATCACGCCTTCGACATTGTGGCCGGACTTACCTTCCAGTCGAACCGAGAAGACCGTACCTATCAGGAAGCGCAAAACTTCGCCAACTACACGCTGGGTGCCAATAACCTGGGGCAGGGCTCCGTACTGATCGCTCCAACCACAACGGTACAAAAATGGGGGCTGAACTCCTATCTGGGCCGGGTC
Organism: Spirosoma sp. 48-14; assembly: GCF_001898575.1. GTDB lineage: Bacteria > Bacteroidota > Bacteroidia > Cytophagales > Spirosomataceae > Spirosoma. The sequence continues at coordinate 87,350 of NZ_MKUD01000070.1, read as the reverse complement.
AACTATCGATTCAAAGATCGCTACCTGTTTACACTAACGGGCCGGATCGACGGTTCTTCCCGATTTGGCACGAACAACAAATATGGTTTCTTTCCGTCGGGAGCCTTTGCCTGGCGGGTATCCGACGAACCCTTCCTGAAATCGAGCCCGGTAGTGAGTGATCTGAAATTCCGATTGAGCTACGGCTTTACGGGTAACGATGGTATTGGGTTGTACAATTCACTGTCTTCCTACGCAACTTCCCGTACGGTCTTTGGCGACACCGAAGTGCTTACGACACAAGCATCTACGATTGGCAATCCCGACCTGCGCTGGGAGAAAACCGGCCAGTTTGATGCGGGTGTCGATCTGGGTTTCCTCAACAACCGCTTTCAGGTAACGGCCGACTACTACATCAAAACGACCACCGATCTGCTCCTGGCCATCGACCTCCCCGCCACAACGGGCTTCACCACCGTAACCCGTAACATTGGCAGTCTACAGAACCACGGTTTTGAACTGGGCATTTCGTCGGTCAATACGACCGGCCAGGTTAAATGGACAACCTCCGGCAATCTGTCGTTCAACCGCAACAAGGTCCTGAAGCTGGCCGATGCCGATCAGTATCTGGTTACCGACCCGAATACGGGTATGCAAACCATTGTAAAAGTAGGTGAGCCCATTGGTTCGTTCTACGGGCGCGTGTTCGATGGGGTCTGGCAATCGACCGATGCGGTTAAAGCGGCCGGAACACTCGCGCAAACGGGCGATCTGGGTGGCGCTCCTCGTTTTAAAGATGTGAACGGCGACGGCGTTTTCAACAACACAACCGATCGGACCATCATTGGCAACGGCTTACCCAAGTTTATTTATGGCCTGACAAATACCGTCTCCTACAAAGGGCTGGACCTATCCGTATTTCTTCAGGGCGTACAGGGCAATCAGATTTTTAATTATACCCGTAGCGTTACCGAAACCGACCCCGGCGCCACACCCCTGAAAAGCTTTATCGACGACCACTGGCAAACCGATAAACCTTCCAACAATCGCCCATCAGCCCGGCAGTGGAACATTTCGAACAGTTCGTACCTGATCGAAAATGGCTCCTTCCTGCGACTGAAAAACGTATCGCTGGGGTATCGGCTGCCCATCAAAACAAAAGCCATCAAAGCGGCACGGGTGTACATCAGCGGGCAAAACCTGCTCACGTTCACCCAGTATTCAGGCTACGACCCGGAGGTAAACTCAAATTTCAACAGTAATACCACCTACGGGATCGACAATTTCGCCTACCCGGTTTCCCGTACCTATACGATTGGTGGCACCCTCACTTTCTGATCCCTCTCTTATCATCCGTCAACCGACACGAATAAATCCGATGACTGTCATGAACCGAATCCTATATCTACTCACCTTTCTAAGCGGCCTGCTGGTTACGGGTGGTTGCCAAAGCAATCTGGAAGAAGTTCCGCTTAGCTTTTTGAGTGAATCCAATTCATTCAACAATGCAGCCGATGCGACTACGGCTATCAACGCTGTTTACGACCGGGCCAAAGCCATTTACCAGATGCCCATGATCATCCTGGGCGATTTAAGCGGAGAAGACCTCTGGGTCCGCAGCGATGGCGATCCGGTCGCTAACGAAATCGACCAGTTCAAATACACGGCTTCTACCACCTACTTCGATAGCTTTTATACCAACTCCTACGTTACCATCGACCGGGCCAACCGAGTGATCGAAAACGTGCCCAAAATTCAGATGGACACCAAGTTGCGGGATCAGATTGTGGGCGAAGCCAAGTTTCTCCGGGCGTTGCATTTCTTCAATCTGGTTCAGGCATTTGGCGATGTGCCGCTGGTGGTAAAAACAACGACCGATGTGGTCAACGTCAAAATACCCCGCGACCCAACCGAGAAGGTATACCAACAGATCATTCAGGATTTGCAGGATGCCGAAAAAGTGCTGCCTGTCAGTTATACAGCCGCTGGCGAAATTGGCCGGGCTACTGTCGGAGCCGCCAAGTCGATTCTGGCCAAAGTGTATCTGACCCGTAAAGACTGGACCAATGCGGCTACCAAAGCGAAAGAGGTGATCGACGCGAAAACCTACAGCCTGGTGCCGGATTACAAAGATGTATTCACCCCGGAAAAAGAAAACGGACCTGAGCACATTTTCTCGATTCAGTTTAGCTGTATCCAGCCTAAGTACGGCAGCTCGATGGCCTCAAATTTTGCCATTTATTTCAGCTATCCCATTAACCTGACTGGAGGCTCATTTCAGGTCACCGACTCGTACGCCAACTCGTTCGTAGCGGGCGATTACCGCAAACAGGTAGCCGTCATCACGCAGAAAACCCTGGCCGACGGTACAGTGGTGCAGTCGCGTACGGGGCCACACCTCGACAAATACTGGGACTATAATGCCTGTGGATCTTCGTCGGCTCGCAACAACTTCCTGGTCATTCGTTATGCCGATGTACTGCTCATGTATGCCGAAGCGCTGAACGAACTGAATGGGCCCAGTGCCGAAGCGTATAATGCCATCAATCTGGTCCGGGCGCGGGCACGAAAAGGCGCTACGACGGGACCACAGGATCTGACCGGACTAACACAGGCTCAGTTTCGCGACGCGGTATTGCAGGAACGGAGCTGGGAACTGGCAGGCGAAGGGCATCGTCGGTGGGATTTGCTTCGGACGGGTAAATTACTGGCAGCCGCCCAGAAGCAGGGCTACGCAATAACGGATAAATACCTGCTTTTCCCAATTCCGACGTTTGAACGGGATGCCAATCCGGCCTTAACGCAAAACCCTGGCTTTTAGTAACGCGGGTGGAAACCCGCGCTATCTAGTTAAGATCGCGGGTTTCCACCCACGTTACTACAGGCGAATTCACCTAGTCGGCCATTAATGGCTAGCTGACTCTTATCTGTTCCATTTCTATCATGCAGTCAACGAAATCAGTTATTATGAAATCCATTCTATCACTCTGTCTGATGCTGCTCTGCTGGACATTCCAGTCGTTTAGTCCGCATCAGGCAACCACGTATGATATTGTCGTTTATGGCGGTACGCCCAGTGGAGTCATTGCCGCTGTAGCAGCCGCCCGCGAAGGTGCTCGTGTCATACTGCTGGAGCAAACCCGGCACGTAGGCGGCCTCAACACCAGCGGCATCGGTACAGCCGAATCCGAACACATGATTGAAGAAACTATTTCGGGTCTACCGCTGGAATTTTATCAGCGATTAGGCAAGTTTTATGGTATCAATGGGCCTACGTTTTATTTTGAATCACACGTTGCCGAAAAAACGTTTCTCGATCTGCTGAAAGAAGCCAACGTAACGGTCGTGTATGATGCCTTTGTGCAGTCGGCAACCAAACGAGGGACGACGATCCAGTCGATTACCTTAACCAACGGTAACCGCTACACAGGCTCCGTGTTTATCGACGCTACCTACGAGGGGGATCTGATGGCCAAAGCTGGTGTCTCGCATACACATGGCCGCGAAAACCGGGAACAATACGGCGAATCGCTGGCGGGGGTCCGGTTTATTGACACGCCCATCGATGCCTCGCCTTACGACGACAAGGGCAAGCTACTTCCCGGCTTTGTCGAGCGATCTACCTTAACGGAAGGACAGGCGAGTGATCGGGTGATGAATTACAATTTCCGGCTCATGATGTCGACGCATACCGACCGTCGTCCGTTTCCCAAACCGGCCGCGTATAACCCCAAACGGTACCTGTTGCTCACCCGGTTGCTCAAAAACCATCCTGAAACAAAACTGCGCGATATCATCGACCTGTATGCGTGGAATTATCCGAAGGGCAAATTTGAAACCAACAACAAGCAGAAAGCAGTCATTTCGCTTGGGCATTTCGGCGGCAATGTCGATTACCCGGAGGCCAGTTATTCCCGCCGGAAAGCAATCTACGACGACCATAAAGCCTGGACACTGGGGCTGATGTATTACCTCGCCAACGACCCGTCGGTCCCGGACGCGTTACGCCAGGAAACAGCTTCGTATGGGTTCAGTGCCGATGAATTTACCGACAACGAAAACTTCCCGTATTACCTGTACGTACGCGAAGCCCGGCGCATGATCGGTGCCTACATCCAGACGCAGAAGGATATTCTGGACGAACGAACGAAACCCGACGCCATTTGTCTGGGATCGCACTGGATCGACAGCCACCACGTACAGCGGGTAGCCGTCTCGAAAACCCAATTTGTTAATGAGGGGCGCATCTGGGAGTCGATTACGCAGCCATACGAAGTATCGTACCGGGCCATTACGCCTAAACCGAACGAGTGTACCAACCTGCTGGTTCCAGTATGTGTATCGGCTTCGCATGTGGGTTTCTGTTCCTTGCGGGTCGAATCGACCTGGATGCAATTGGGCAACAGTGCCGGTATTGCAGCGGCTATGGCGTTCCGTCAGAAAAAAGCCGTTCAGCAACTAGCTACCAGCGAGTTGCAAACTAACCTACGGCAGAAAGGTGTCATCATCAGCGTCAATCACCAGACCTGGAATGGTACTAAAGACATAAAATAAAGCTGTGGTTTTGCTGAAGTAGTTGCTCTTGTGGAGTCGGTTTCTCAAAACCGACTCCACAAGAGCAACGCGCTCAACGGCCTGCCATTCGTTTGCGAATTCGACTCAACGAAGGCCCCTGAATACCCAGATAGGACGAAATATGATACAGTGGGATGGTATTGTAGATTTCAGGATGTTGGGTAATGAGATCGAGATAACGCTGTTCTGGCGTCTGAAAGAGAAAATCCTCGGTGCGGGTCATGGCAATAGTAAACGCTTTTTCGGCCACCAATCGACCGAACCGCTCCCACTGATGCGACTGCTGATATAGCTGCGTCAGGTGATTAATATGAATGTACAAGATCGTCGAATCAACCATCGATTCCGTATGGTAGTTGCAGGGCGTCTGATTAACAAAACTCTTGTACGATACGACAACCTGGTGCTTCGAAAGGAAGAAAACGTTCTTCTCCTCCCCCGTCTCGCCATTCACGCAGTACGCCCTGAAAAAGCCATCCAGCACAAAGCCCAGATGCTTACACACGTTTTTGTACTCGTTATAGAACTCGCCTTTGCGGTACTGCTTCTTTTCCCAATAAGGCAGTGAACGGGCAAATTCAACCTCGTCGATACCAGCAAATTCGTATAATGCATATTTCAATAAGTCGATGTCGGCCATATACACTGTTCGCTCTGAGCACTTTACTGTAAATATAGAAAATTAGAAGAAGCCCAAAATCACTCAATTTCAGCAGAAACAGTGAACATATAGCTGCTTATTTCAATCTCAAATAGGCGCGGTACTCATCATTATCTAAAGTAAGCCCATCCTTGGTTCGCTGAATAAAGTATCGGTTTGTCTTAAGCCCGCCATTTTCCATACGGGCAAACGTAAGCGAATCGCCTTATATTTATCGGTTCATTCCGCTATTTATCTGATTTTCAGATTTAAAAGGGTTTCAGGACGTTATTTCGTAGGGCATCGTGCAAACGATTGGTATTTTCAACGTTTTGCCCCGACAAAAGCCAGCAAATCGCGGTAGATGATGTTGTTTTTCCAGAACAACTGCGTAACCATGCCCACATGTTTTTTATTGGGCATTCTGGTAAATTCATGGTTAACTCCCAGCGCCTGGAGTCGCTGAAGAAATTGCCCGGTACTTTTGATGATGCTCGGATACGTTTGATCACCTACATAGACCAGCATGGGGGGTGTATGGGCTGTCAATGAATATAAGGCCGACACGCTCCGCCAAACGTCCGGCTTTTTCCCGAAAGGAATCAGGTACTGCTCATCGTTAGGGTAGTCCATTCGACTGAGGTAGTCGAACATATCTAACCCGGCCGGATCATCGAGAATCACTCCTTTCACAGGATTGGGCGACATGCCCACCTTAGCCAGAATCTGGTCGTCGGTAGCCAGTAAGGCGGCTAACCCGGCACCGGCCGAATGTCCCATCAGAAAGATACGTGACGAATCGCCCCCGTATTCGGCGATATGCTGGCTCACCCAACGAACGGCCTCTGCACAATCGGCCGCCATATCGGGCACTTCAACAGCGGGTGCCAATCGGTAATTGATCAGCACAGCCACTACACCTAGTTTGGCCAAACGGCGGCCTATAAACGCATAGATATTCTTGTTGCCACTGTTCCAACTGCCCCCGTGAATAAACATGACCACAGGCTTTGGCCGGGATGGATCGTCGGTAGGCGCATACACATCCAGACTATTGCGCTCGGCATCAAAACCGGGTGCGTTGATTGGTCGGTAAGGAATATCGTTGATGCGTCGGCTGGAACGGGCAATGGCGTATTCATTCACCAGGATCAGCACAACAATAAGAACAAACAGTATAAGGGGAATTTGCCAGAGCAATCGCAAACGAGACATATTGGACAACCTCACCATAAGGAATCGGTCGCTACAAACAGCGACGGCTACATGGATGATACGCCAATATATACCCCAAAAACCATGTCGTGGATTAATATTTTTTAATTCTATCGGTTAAAATCTTCATTCTGCGCTATAAGGCTGTTTTTAACTTTCACTCCGTGAGATAGACCGGGTGGTCGTTTGCCTCGATTTACCACAACCCAACCAACTTTTATTCCTTCGAACATAGTTGGTTGTAGGAAGCCACCATTTCGCCAAATTCACGCCAGCTACGACGAGTGGCTGATGGGTAATTTCGAATAAACGCCGGGCAGTCGCCAAAGAGTTTTTCGTGAACGACTTCCATATCCCCCCGTTTGGCTACCCAGCTTTCCTGTCCATTTTTGAGTACGATATAGCTAAAGTCCTGATAATCGGTCTCGACGGTGAAATTACCAAAGGTATATTCGGTCATTTTCTTCCAGCCTGCGGCATCAAAATACAGGGCCACACTACCGCCGAACGGAGTTAGTCGCTCCAGCAGCATCGGCTTCCCGTTCCGGCGCGGATTAGGTACCCGTTCAAAAACAACCATTTCCCGCTGACGGGGAATGTATCCCGTGGAATACGAAAATTCAGGAATCCACTGGGCAACCAACCGAAGGTCATCCCCTTTCAGTTTGATCTTATCAGTGTCACTGGTACGAATCAGAATACTGGCAGGCGAATCGTTTATCAGCGAGCCTACCCGTACCTGCCCACGAAGGGTATCGTTCTGGAGCGTAACCACATAGCCATCTGTCCACATAGTGATTGCCCCCAAGGGGACATACTGGCCAAAACTGGTGCTGCCGATTAGCAGAAAGACTATATACACAAACGGTTTCATGACTTGATACGATTAGCTGTTGCTCAAAACTAGCGAGTTGACCATACGACCGAAACGCCCTTTTGGCTGAACTGTCGAATAAGCCGGATGAAGTGTGCCAGTAGCCCAACAGAATACGGTTGTTTTCCCGCAACTTATTGGCTCGGGGCCACCTGTTACCAACTCCAACTGGCCTGCCGCCTGCCCAACAGGCTACCTTTACATCGGTTTACAACCCTTCCTCTTTTTTAACGTCCTGGGCAACCAGAGGCCCCTGCTGAACAGTCATTCAACTTATTTGAACAACAACCCTTATGAACTCCCTCTTTCTTACCGTTTTGGCCGCCGGATTATTCCTTGTTGGATCAGCGCAGGCCCAATGCCCGCCCACACTGACGAACGGAAAGTTACACGGCATACTACCCGTTATGAATCAGGCCGTCACCTATACCGACGTCGTTGATTGCGGTAGCGTATCCCAGGTCGAGTTGTTTCGTAGAGCGCGTTTATGGATTATGCAATCAAGCCATTCGGCAAACGATAACGTTTCGCTGAGTGACAGGGAAACAGGCGACCTGGTCGGTCGTATGACGCAGGTAGTGACATTACCCCGCTCGGAGAGTTCGGCTGGGGGTGTGTATTCGTTCCGTTTCAGTTTTATGGTAGAATGCACCAATCGAAAATACCGGGCCACCATTACGCAAATCACAGTTGAGGATACTGGAAACGCTCGCTCGACACCCATCGAGCTATACTGCCAGAAAGGCGACAGAGATCTTCAGGCGATTTACGCAGAGCTGGACAAACAGGTTAATCATACGCTGGCTCTATTGCAGGAAAACGTAAAAAATTACAAACCGTTTTAATATGAACCGTTTGCTCCCCTTTTTGCTAGGGCCTGAACTCGTTTGGGTAGGTTTATTAGCAATCACCGGGTTATTGATTTCATTCAGCCAACCGCTGCCGCCAAACGATCACGACAAACTACTCAATGCAGGCTGGTTTTTACCGGGCCTGGGCGTGCTGCTCGCATTCGCTACACTGTACTGGCTTCCGGGTGGACAATGGTGGTGGCTCTTTCGGGTTGGACTAGCCAGCCTGGTCGGGATTTTCCTGGTGGTCAATTTCCTGTGCGAAGCTGCCGTATACAACGACAGCCGCGATTCAGGGATTGGCTCTGCCTATATGCTGTTTATTGGACTGGGCATCAGCATGTTGGTCATTATCGGTTTTATTGCTGCCATTTGTTTCATTGCCAAATGGCCATTTCTGACCATTTTTAAATGGATGCTTATTGTGCTGGGCGCTCTGGTGGTTTTAGGTAGCGTTATTGGCTGGCTGGCTTCATTTGGCAGCAACAAATCCTGACTACTCGATCGGGGCGTTTGCCATCCGATTTGCACGCATTCATTAACCTTCCTCCAAATTAGTCAACAGTTTTGCCTAGAAAACGCGGTTGTTTGCCAACAACCTGGCTGTATTCAAGTTATTTCGGTACGTATTAAGAATATACCATTGGTCAATGCATGACCAAAACCGATTATAAGAAACAGCAATCGTATGGCAACGAAACGGGTGAATCACTTCTTTTCAGATGCCTGGATTGTACTCCGCGATTCGTTCAACGGCTTTCTGGACGATCGTTGTTTGAAACTGAGTGCAGCCCTGGCTTATTATACTGTTTTTTCGCTGGCTCCCCTGCTGGTACTGATCATGTCGCTGACCAGTATTTTTTTGGGTGAAGAAGCCATTCGTGGGCAAATTTTTGGTCAGCTCAACGGGCTGGTCGGCAACGAAGCCGCCAAGCAGATCCAGGACATGATTAAAAGCGTGGGGCTGTCGGGCAAAACCAATACAGCGCTGGCCATTGGAATTATTACGCTGGTGATTGGCGCCACCAGTATTTTCATTGAGATTCAGGATTCGGTTAACCTGATCTGGCGGGTGAAGGCTAAACCTAAACGCGGCTGGTTAAAACTGATCAAAGATCGGCTCCTGTCGTCATCGCTGGTGGTGAGCCTGGGGTTTCTACTGCTGGTATCGCTGGTCATCAACGGGCTGGTGCTGGCGTTGAGCAATCAGCTGACCCGTTTACTACCGGGCCTGGGCGTGTACATTGTCATGGCGTTTAATTTCCTGCTCAGTACATCTATCATTACGATTTTATTCGGCATTATTTTCAAGGTGCTACCCGATGCAAAGATCGCCTGGAAGGATGTGCGACTGGGGGCTGTATTTACGGCATTGCTGTTTATGCTGGGTCGTTACCTGATTGGCCTCTACATCGAAACCACCAGCACCAGTTCGACCTACGGAGCGGCTGGGTCACTGATCGTTATCCTGACCTGGATTTACTACACGGCTGCCATCCTGTATTTCGGAGCTGAGTTCACACAAGCGTACGCCAATCATTTCGGCATCCGCATCGAACCGGCCGATTATGCTGTGTATGTCGAACAAACCGAACGGGAGCGGGACGTATCCGAAATTCCGATCGAAAAAAAAGTGGAACAGGCGAAGCAGTAGTTTTTGGTTTGAGGTTTGGTACTGGTACGCCTGCTATCAGGCGCAGTCAAACCTCAAACCAAAAACTGAAAATATGGTATTGGATTGGCCAATCTCTAAATGATTTTAACATAAAGTAGTCCTATTTAGAGAAATAATCTTTTTTTTACACGCTAATTCCCAAAACCAACTTATCGCGCTGTTACAATGAACCAGCTTAACCAGACAGATTACATAATTTTCTTACTGTATTTTATCGGTGTTTCCTCCTACGGATACTGGATTTACAAACAAAAACAGAAAACTAAACTCGATACCAAAGATTTTTTCCTGGCTGAAGGGTCACTGACCTGGTGGGCCATCGGGGCTTCGCTGATCGCTTCCAACATCTCGGCTGAGCAGTTTATCGGCATGTCGGGCAATGGGTTTACGTTTGGGGTAGCTGTGGCTGCTTATGAGTGGCTGGCCGCTGTGGCCCTGATCATCGTGGCGGTGTGGTTTATGCCTATCTACCTCAAAAATCACATTTATACCATGCCGCAGTTTCTGAAAACGCGGTATAACGAAACGGTCAGCCTTATCATGGCTATTTTCTGGCTGTTTCTGTATGTGTTCGTCAACCTGACCTCTATTTTGTTTCTCGGTGCTCTGGCCATCAGTAGCCTGGTAGGGCCCTCGTCGTTCCATCCAATCGTTATTGGTCTCAGCATCTTCGCGCTGATCATTACGCTGGGTGGTATGAAAGTGATTGGGTATACCGACGTGTTTCAGGTAGTCGTACTGGTGATTGGCGGTCTGGTAACGAGCTACATTGCCTTAACGCTGGTGAGCCAGAAGTTTGGGCTGGGCAACGATGTAGTGGCCGGTTTCTCAGCCATGATGAAAGATGCCGACGACCATTTCCACCTAATTTTTGAAAAGCCGGGGCCGAATACATCACAGGTCGAAGTAAATAAATACCTGACTGTACCGGGTATTACGATGTACTTTGCAGGTCAATGGATTGTGAACCTGAACTACTGGGGTTGTAACCAGTACATTACGCAGCGTGCGCTTGGCGCCGACCTGAAAACTGCTCGTACGGGTATCCTGTTTGCAGCCATGATCAAGCTGTTTATGCCGCTGATCGTGATGCTACCGGGTATTGCGGCTTACGTACTGTATAAAAACGGTAGCCTCCAGAGCGAAATGGCTCCTGGTGGTAAACTCCTGGCCGACAACGCGTATTCGGCTATTCTGTCGTTCCTGCCCAACGGTCTTAAAGGGTTGTCGATGGCCGCACTGACGGCCGCCATTGTAGCGTCGCTGGCGGGTAAAGCCAACTCGATTTCGACGATTTTCACGCTCGACATCTACCACAAATACATCAAGAAGGACGCCAGCGAAAAGCAGTTGGTCTGGGCCGGACGAGTTACCATTCTGATCGCCATGCTGCTGTCTATTGCGTTGACCTGGAAAGATGCACTGGGTATCGGTCGTGAGGGTGGTTTTACGTTCATTCAGAAGTATACAGGCTACCTCAGCCCCGGTATTTTTGCGGTGTTCCTGCTGGGCTTCTTCTGGAAGCGTACTACGGGCGCGGCTGCAGTGGCCGGTATTCTGCTCGGCTTTGCGCTAACCACGTTGTTCAACAACTTTGCTCCTGAGTGGTTTGGTCACGAAACGATCCTGTATACGGCCTTCAAAAATGCGGATGGCGTATACGAGATTCCGTTCCTGGTAGCAATGGGTTGGGCGTTTTTCTTCACCATCCTGGCTATGGTACTGATTAGCCTGGCTGGTCCGGCGGTGAATCCGAAAGCGTTCAAGATCGATACCAGCATGTTCCGTCTGCCACCCACGGTCACAGCGATGATTACGGTTATTATGCTGATTTTGACAGTACTATACGTTCGTTTCTGGTAATTACCCAACATAATAAACAAAAACCAGATGTCTTTCTTCAAACAGAAAAGGCATCTGGTTTTTGTTTTTGGCCTTTTTGAATTGACACGATCGTCCAAAAAGGCCAAACCGATTATCAATCAACAGCTTAAACTTCTTCCTACTTTTGTTTTGATCGCTGATTTTAGATAATTCCCCCGGCCCTCCACGATGGAAAAACTAAAACGATATTTCGAGCGTATAGGCTTTGCGGGACCTGATCTGGAGAAAATTCTGGCTTCGTTACAATGTCGGACGTTCAAAAAGAACGACTTCGTTGTTCAGTTTGGTAAAACAAGCCGGCATATTGGCTTTGTGGAAAGCGGTATGTTCCAGTACTACGTGCTTAAGGATGGGGAAGAGAAAACAACCTACATTTCCATTGAAAATACGTTTCTGGCTTCTGTTTTAAGCTTCGTCAGCGAAACGCCCGCTCTCGAAAACATCAGGGCATTAACCGATGGCAGTATCAGCCTGATTAGTAAACCCAACCTACAGGCATTGATCAGCGAAGTTCCGCAGTTCAAGGATTTTTATATTAAGCTTCTGGAAAGCACCATCTGCGGTATCGATGCCAGCCGAATTGACCTGATCGTATTGACCGCTGAACAACGCTATGAGAAAATGCTCCGGGAAGAGCCCTTCCTTTTACAGCAAATTCCTCTACAGTACCTGGCCTCGATTTTAGGCGTAACTCCCCGGCACCTGAGCCGCATCCGTAGTACTATTCGATAACAATCAATCTACCCGAATACAATTTCTTCTGGCCTCAAGGGAGCGGTAATTTCATCGGAAAGTTACCGCTTCTTCTTTTTGGACATTTGTCTAGTAGCCTCATTTTTAAGCGACTGACCTTTGCATCGTCAATCGAAAACGAATAATCTCATGCAAATCAAACGGTCAATCGTCGCTCTTCTAGTGCTTGTATCAACTACTACTTTTTCGCAAAGTCGTTTTCCTAAACAGGAAATTAGCCTGAATGGCTTTCGCAATCCGTCGATCGGGCTGGAATACCGTCATCAGCAAGTGTCAGTACATGCAGGATACTACATCACAGCGCTGGAACCAGGCGTTACCACAAAATTTATGAAGGTTGGCTTAACGACCTGGTTTTTACCCGTTGGCAGAAAAGAAAATCCGTCTTCGTTTTACGCAGGTATTTCGTATTTGCGCGGTACAAACCTTGACTACAATGAACAAAATGCAATGGGCCTTGAAGCCGGGTTTCGCTGGATGGTCTGGAAAGGGCTAAACCTGCGAATTGGCGGCATTGCTCTACTAGCGAAAGACCACGATGTAAAAATAAATCCGACCCCAGGAATAAGCTATTCGTTTGTCATTCAATAAAGCCGTATAATCAGGGCGTTCGGTTAAAGTCCAAATCGGGAATACGGTGTGCATGGCAACCGCGCCTAAAAGGCAATACAGGCGAATTACGCGTAATACGACTAATAGCTATATTGAAGATACATAAAGCTGGATGCTTCGTTTATAACCTGCGAAAGTTTTTGATTTAAAAAATAGAACGCAGATGGTTAGGCTGATTATGATTTACGCGCAAAAAATCTGTGCGAATCATAATCGGCCTAACCATCTGCGTTCTATTTTTTGCCGTACATTCGACCTTATTATTCCTTACCTCTTATGTCGCCAACTGCTACCGTATCACCGTCAAACTCATTACGTCCACTTTTTGCATTGCCCGTTATTGTAGCCGCCCTGGGTTACTTTGTCGATGTTTATGATTTGCTGCTGTTCAACATCGTGCGGGTTCCGAGCCTGAAAGATATTGGCCTGTCGGAGGCTGACATCTCCATTATTGGCGGCAAAATTCTGAATTATCAGCAGGCAGGGCTATTAATCGGTGGCATTGTCTGGGGTATTCTGGGCGATAAACGGGGGCGGTTGTCAGTTCTGTTTGGCAGTATTATTACCTATTCGTTAGCGAATATTGCCTGTGGTTTTGTTCATGACCCTCAACTCTATGCTATCCTGCGGTTGATAGCGGGGCTGGGTCTGGCGGGTGAACTGGGAGCAGGTATTACGCTCGTCAGTGAGATTCTGCCACCGCATCTGCGCGGTTATGGCTCATCACTGGTAGCCAGTGTCGGTTTACTCGGGGCTGTCGTTGCGTATTTCACCGTTACCCTGTTCGACTGGCGCACAACCTATTTTGTTGGTGGTGGACTGGGGCTAGGCCTACTACTCATGCGGGTGAGCGTGCTGGAATCGGGTATGTTCAAACGGACGCAGGAAACAGGTGTCTCACGAGGAAATTTCTGGGCGTTGTTTCGAACCAGAACCTCGACGCTTCGTTATCTGCGCTGCATGGGCATTGCCGTTCCAACTTATTTTGTCATTGGTATTCTGGCTACGTTCGGCAACGAGTTTGGGAAGGCGTTGGGCATTGCCGAAGCGATCCAGCCAGGTCGTTGTCTGATGCTTATGTATGTCGGTACGGTGGCGGGTGATTTATTCAGTGGAATACTGAGCCAATGGTTACAGGCTCGCCGGAGTGCCATTGGTTGGATGATGGGGCTAGCCCTTATTCTGGTCGGTATTTATCTGTTCGGCGGGATAAAATCGACCAGCCTCTTTTACAATAGCTACTTACTGATGGGCTTCAGCATCGGCTACATCGCCATGTTCCTGACCATTACAGCGGAGAGTTTTGGCACCAACCTCCGTGCTACCGCTACGACCTCAGTAGCCAACAATGTCCGGGCTACCACCCTTCTAAGCATTCCGGCCTATCAGGCTATGAAGCCGTCGCTGGGCGTCATCGAATCGGCCGCTATCGTCGCCCTGATCTGTTTTGTACTAGGCTTCTGGTCCCTCTTCACGATGGAAGAAACTTATGGAAAGGAACTGGATTATAGTGAGTAAACTTATTAAACTATCGCATCACCCACATCCGTTCGTCAGCGATTACATCGCGGGCGAACAGCGATCTTTTTGGGAGGTAGCTGACTTATAGTGAGTAAGATTGAGGCTGTTTATTTTAAACGTCACAAAAGGCACATCATCTTAAAGCTTCATAAAACCATAGCATAGAATTTATTACATCTTCAAGTATTCATTTTTTACATTTGCGGGTTACTAAACAAGTAACCGCATAAATACTTTTTATCTATATACGTTTCACTTATGAAGTTCACGCTATACCCATTACTCAGTTGTTTAACCATTGCATCAGTCGTTTTTTCCTGCACGGATCACCGCTTCCCCGAATTGATCCCATCTTGTCCGATTGTACAAGAAACCATTAAGAAAGATTACACAGGGACTGGAACCCCACCTAACAGCGAAACGATTACGTTTGAAGGATCTACGTACGGGCTTCCGGCAGGCAAGCAAACATTTGTCTTAGCGCCTACAGAAACACATACCTACACCTATAATTCGCAGAAACTTCTCTCTCAGGAAAACATAGTGTATAACAGCTCCAATAGTGCGACCACCTATGAATATAATGTTTCCACGATTAAGCAATCTGAATTTACGGGAGGCATCCTTACCAAAGAGACCAGCTATTCATTGAACAGCCAGAGCCTGATCGGGTCCATTATCAATGGTAATACCACCTATAAATACGATGCCAATGGCTACCTTATCGAAACGACGGAACTCAGCCCGACGGGCGTTCAGAAGACGACGTATACGATTGATAATGGTAATGTGATCAAAAAGGAAATTACGAATCCAAACTTCAAGCTAACGACCGTATACACCTACGATCTGACCAAAGATAATCTGCCAGCCAAAAAACTCTTTGAAGGTCGTCCAAATCGAAACCTGCTCATTAAATCATCACAGGATTATCAGCAATTTGATGTAAATCTATACACAAACTTTACATCAACGTTTAGCTATACTTACGACAAGCAGGGGAAAATTCAACGAAAACTGGAAGTGATGCTTTATAAAAGTGGTGTAGGTGGTATAAATCCGAACGCTGCCGGAACCCCTTCCATCAGCACGACAGATTACACCTACGCTTGTCAGTAAACTACACACTACACAAAAGCCCATTCGCTCCCGGCTCGTCTGCGATACAATAGCGGACGAGCCGTTTGTTATAAACTCGGGCGTTTCATAAACCAGGGGCGTTCCTGCTCTAACTGGCTGGCCAGTCGGAATAAGGTGGCTTCGTCACCAAGTTTGGCGGCAAACATAACACCGATGGGCAAACCATCTGCCGACCAATGCAGAGGAACCGACATGGATGGCTGGCCCGTCATGTTGGTAATGACCGTAAAGGAAATATAACCCAGCGAGCGCTCGGCCAGGTCATCGACCGTTTTGCTGCCTTTCAGGTATTTTAAGCCACCCAACGAGTCAACCAGTTTGAGGAGCCGCTCTTCCGAAGCTTTGTTCTGAAATGTTCCGATGGCAATAGGCGGGCGGGGTAAGGTCGGTGTCAGGAACAGGTCGTAGGTTTCGTGGAGAGTCCCCATACTGCGGTTGAGTGTATTCCAGCGTCGTTTCTGATAGGCCAGATCAGCCGCCGAGAACCCTTCCGCCAGTCGGGCCTGCGCCCAGGTGTTCAGTTCGACATCGTCACGCCGAACCGGGCGCCCCAGATACTCACCCAGTTCGCGAAGAGTAGCGGCTGTTTCGCTCAGCACATTCACGAAGAAGGCTTCCGTGACGATGGTTTTCTCGTAAGGCAACGGAATTTCGTCAACCGAGTGCCCTAGCTTTTCCAGCAGTATAACCGTTTCCTGAACCGCCCGAATGCATTCTGAGTCAACTATTTGGCCAGGCATCAGGGGCTGGGTAGAGAACGCAATCCGCAACTTACCGGGCTCACGACCCACTTCGTCCCGAAAGGGGCGCTCAGGGGCAGGCAAAAAATACGGATCACCCGGCATAGGTCCCGCAATGGCATCGAGCAGCCGGGCACTATCCCGCACACTACGGGTAACAGCAAGTCCGGTCACCGCTCCGTTCCACAACTCACCAAAACGAGGCCCCAACGTAACCCGGCCCTTCGACGGTTTCAGCCCGAATAGTCCACAACACGAAGCCGGAATCCGAATGGAACCGCCCCCATCTGATGCCGTTGCTGCCGGAACGATACCAGACGCTACCGCCACCGCCGACCCACCACTCGAACCACCCGGCGAATGCGTCAGTTTCCAGGGATTTCGGGCAGGGCCGTACAGCTTCGATTCGGTATAGGGTGTCAGACCAAATTCAGGCGTATTGGTTTTACCAAAGAAAACTAATCCGGCGGCTTTCAATCGTTTAATCACTTCACTATCCACCGTCGACACATAGTTATGATAGCCCCGACAACCTGATTTCATCGGCGTTCCGGCCCATTCCAGCTCCAGATCTTTCAGCAAAAAGGGAACACCCTGAAAGGGGCCAGTCTCGGGCAACTCCTTTGTCATGGCCCGGCCTTTGTCGTACAGGGGTGTGACGATGGCATTGAGCTGTGGATTGACAGCCTCGGCTCGGGCAATGGCCGTTTCCAGCAACTCGGCCGGAGTTACCTCGCCCGTTCGGACAAGTTCGGCCAGGGCTGTGGCATCATGGGTAACATACTCGTCGAACGGCAGGGATCTGGGTGATGGTTGCATGAAAATAAGGCGTAGGAGAATGGCGAAGTCTGCTGATAACGAAAATACAGAATACGGCTAAATTCTACCCACGCTCGCCCAACCCATCCCAAAACTTCTTTTCCCCCATTCAATGACGCCCCCTGCAGAGTAAATCATTTTTTTAATGACTTTACGATCTGCCGTCCGTTTAATAGATCGAAAACTGAACGGGAGGCAGCGTAACGGTTTCCCACCAATAGGCTCGTAATTCGTTGAAATAAGCAACCCAGTCCGTGTAATCAATGGGCTTAACCAAATACGAAGAAACACCTGCGTGGTAGGCCTCCTCAACATCGAGATGGTCGTTGGATGAACTGAACATAATCAACGGTATCAGACTTACGGTCGTAGACATTGCCTTAATTTGATTCAATAGCTGCCACCCGGCTTCACGAGTTGGAAGGTACAAATCCTGCAAAATCAGTTGAGGTAGTTCCCATTCCTGCGTATTCCACTCCTGAAGTAGCTCAAGTGTTTCCTGTACGCTACTCACGTGCACAAGCGTCACCTCAGGAAGACAGTGTTGCATGGCCTTTTTAATTAATAGCCAATGATCTGAACTATCATCAATCACCAGCACTTTGGCCCGTTTGAAGTTTTGCCGCATACGTTATTCTTCAGTTAATGTTGGCATAAAGCAACTCTGTAAAATTAGCCAAAATCTACTGATCCAATAGTCTTATAGCTAATTATTACGTACAAATCATAGTATGATGGGTACTTAGTACATTAACAACCCTCTGCCTAGAGTTTCACCGAAAAATAGTGAGGTAATGGCCCGTCAGTCAGGATTTATCCGACCTTGTTTCAACTCATCCCACCGCTTGCTGAAAAGTCCCATTTCCTCACTTTGCATAACCTGTTAGCCCGAATTGGTGTAAGTCCAGCAGTACGAACACTTATTTATTTACTCAATGAAAAACATGCACAATCCTACGCAGACTGCGC
This sequence comes from Spirosoma sp. 48-14, assembly GCF_001898575.1. GTDB lineage: Bacteria > Bacteroidota > Bacteroidia > Cytophagales > Spirosomataceae > Spirosoma. The sequence goes on along the minus strand of NZ_MKUD01000070.1, from coordinate 69,103 downwards.
CCGAGACGGCTTCCGTTCAACGGCGATCGTTTTTGCGAACTGTCGGAGCCGCAGCGGTCACCGGTGGTATTCTGACGGCCTGCTCCACAGCGGATCTTCAAGTAAGTCCCAATGGGGCACGGGCTGCGGCACCGGGCGACGTCATTACACTTCCCGGCGGTGATCTGGGCATCCTAAACTATGCCTTCGTTCTGGAACAGCTTGAAGCCACTTTTTACCAGATGGTGCTGGCGAATCCTTATTCGGGCATGACTGCTATGGAAATGCAGTTGTTCCAGGATCTACGTAACCATGAGGTTACGCACCGGGCCTTTTACCGGACGGCTCTGGGTGGTGCCGGTATACCCGATCTAACCTTCGATTTCAGCAGCATCAACTTCCGCCAGCGTACCGACGTCATGGAGGCCTCGCGCATGTTTGCCGAAGTAGGTACGGCAGCGTATACAGGTGGTGGTAAATACCTGACCGATCCCCAAAACCTGAAAGTAGCGGGGAAAATTGTTTCGCTCGAAGCCCGGCACGTAGCCATCATCCGCGAAATGGAATACATGAACCAAACGGCTTTCTCGGGCGAAAACATCGTGATGGACGGGTTATTCATCAAAATGGAGCCTTCAGAAGTACTGCCCAAAGCGCAAAAATATATCCTTGAAAAAATCGATGGTCGTAATCTGCCGACAGCCGTCGCCTAAACCCAGTTAAGCTCATGAACTTACAAAATCTATTCAACGAACTCGAACAGGTTGATGGCGACTTTATCGGACGGATGGAACACGTTTCCCGTCGCGGACTATTTAGTGCATTGACCAAAAAGACAGTGGCTGTTGCCGCACCAACCATTCTGGCCTCGGCACTCAATAAAGCCTACGGACAGGGTATGATGCTCCCCGACAATGTTGTGGATGTGCTCAACTTCGCCCTTACACTGGAATATCTCGAATATCGTTTTTACGACATCGGCAACAACCTGACCATGATTCCTTCGCAGTACAAACCTGCGTTTGAACTAATTCGTCGGCACGAAGAACTCCACGTTAAACTGCTGAAAAGTGTACTGGGGCCTAAAGCCATTTCGGAGCCGAAGTTTGATTTTACGGCTAAAGGGATGTTTCCGGATGTGTTCAGTAATTTCCAGACCTTTGCTGCCGTTTCGCAGGCATTTGAAGATACGGGCGTACGGGCCTATAAAGGACAGGCTCCAAACCTGATGAACGCCAAACCAATTCTGGAAACCGCTTTGCAGATTCACTCGACCGAAGCTACCCATGCAGCCCGGATTCGGTTCCTGCGCGGTCAGAAAGGCTGGATTCCACTGGCTAGCCCATCCGGTTTACCACCAGCCGTAGGCGCTATGGTCTACAAGGGCGAAGACAATGTAACCCAGAAGAACATCAATCTGGCGGGTATTCTGAATGGTCTGGTACCGCTGGAAGGCATTACCGAAGCCTACGACGAGCCACTTACCAAAGAAGAAGTGCTGGAGATTGTGAAGCCTTTCCTGACTTAATGGTTTCACAATAGCCCAATTCAAGTCAACCACGAGGACGCAAAGACGCTAAGAGCTATACATCAAACGTTTAGCTTTAGCGTCTTTGCGTCCTCGCCGTTTACAAAAAAGTACTCTATAGAGGCCGATTCAATCACTACCCAGGGAAGTACCTGATGTATTTTACGATGTGCGTAACTAGTTCCAACTGAGCTTAATCGATTAACGGATTCAATCATTTTCTTGCGTCTACATGGGGAGTTTTACCCGCATTGGTTGCTTTAGTAAGTCAACCAGTACGTAAACCTCGACAGCATGAACGCAAACGGGCCACATCGTTTTTTTGCGCAAGATTTATCCAGGCCGTTTCAGACCACATTGAGTACCTTGGTACTACTGATTATCAGTACATGTTCACTTTTCGCCCAGTCGAGCGTCAAGGCGGTTTCATTGTTTGATGGAAAGACACTGAACGGCTGGAAAACCGTTGACCCGGCACAGGCGAGTTGGTGGTCGGTGAAAGACAGCGTGATTCATAGTGGCGATGGGGTTAACAAGATACCGGAAAATACCTACCTGCATACCCTAAAAGAGTATGGTGATTTTGAATTCCGTTGTCTGTTTCGGCTTTACGGCGATCCTAAAACGGGGATGATCAACAGTGGCATTCAGTATCGGTCGATTATTGAGGGCAAAAAAATCATTGGGTACCAGGCCGATATTGGCAATGGTTTCTGGGGCGATCTGTACGATGAACACCGTCGGGAAAAACTGGTTGGTGGTGATCTGCGAACGCTCAAACACCTGCTGAAAGAAGATGGCTGGAACAGCTACATCATCCGCTGCAAAGGCAACCACCATGAATTATACATCAACGGTGTCAAAACCTGTGACTATACAGAGCAGGACAGTAAAATTCCGAACAAGGGCGTCATTGCCGTTCAAATTCACAGCGGTGGTGTCGCCCAGGTTGAATTTAGAGATCTGACCATAAACGAGTTGTAATGTTCTTTCTGACATGATTTACAGGATTGACATGATTTGTTGACTGAAAATCATGTCAATCCTGTAAATCATGTCAGAAACAAAAATCTATTCCTATGCCTAACTTCCGTTATCGTATACCTTCAGCGGTTGCGGCCTTCTTACTACCCGCAACACTTGTTTTAGCCCAATCGCCCAAAACCAAATCCGCGGCTCCAGACACGGCAAAAGTCGACCGGGAGTATGCATTGGAAGCCACTATGCTGGGCTTTTTCGCCAAGGACGGTGCCCGTAACCCAACTCTGAAAGCCAACAAAGGCGACCGGGTCCGCATTACGATCACCAATGGCGAGTTGATGACCCACGATATTGCTCTCGAAAAGCTGGGCATTAAGAGCAAGACGCTACAGGAAAAGGGAACCAAAGCCAGTATCACCTTCAAAGCCGACAAAAACGACACCTATTACTGTACTGTTCCGGGCCACCGGGCGGCTGGTATGGTCGGTAATTTCGAGGTGGTTGAAGGTTCAGTCAACGATGCCACTGTTGCCGGTCAGACACCCATGAAGAACGGTCAGCCACTCAACCTGAATTTTGAAACGGGCACGCTGAAAGACTGGACCGCGACTGGCAATGCGTTTAGCAACCCGGTTGTCGGACAGGATGACCCCTCGCCCGTTCATGAAAAAGACATGCACATCGGCTTCGATGGGAAGTATTTTCTGAGTAGTGGCGGCACGGCCAATGCCAAACAAACAGGCACCTTAACGTCTGTTCCCTTTACAGTCACGCAGCCCTTTGCTGCCTTCAAAGTGTCGGGAGGAGCGTTGCAGGATACCCGCGTCGAACTTGTACAGGCCAGCACCAACAAGGTTATTTTTCACAGCACCGGACAAGGCCGCGCCACGCTTCAGCCCGTTGTGGTTGATCTGCAACCGTATCTGAATCAGGACATTTACATCCGTATCATCGACAACGAAACGGGAATTTCGCAGATTCCGTACATTCCGCATGACAAGTGGGCGCACATCAATTTCGATGATTTCCAGTTTTATGCCACTCGTCCAACGTTTCCTAATGAGCTGAAACAGAAAGACATTATTATTCTACCTCCGCTCGATCCGGTCCTGAACGCGGGACTTTCGGGCGTCAAAGCGGCTCAGGCCATGACACTGCCCAATGGCTTTAAAATGACCCTGGCCGCTTCTGAACCCGACATTGTGAAGCCGATTTGCTTTACCGTCGACTGGCGCGGGCGGCTTTGGGTGGTCGAATCGCACACCTATCCCGTTCCAGCTCCCGAAGGCCAGGGCCGCGACAAGATTTTCATCTTTGAAGATACCAACGGCGACGGCACGCTCGACAGCAAGAAAGTGTTCATCGAAGGCCTGAATCTGGTCAGTGGTATGGAAGTTGGTATGGGTGGTGTGTGGGTCGGAGCGGCTCCGTACCTGCTCTTTATCCCGGCCGATTTCAAAACCGACAAACCGCTGGGGCCACCCCAAAAACTGCTCGATGGCTGGGGCCTTGAAGACACCCACGAAACACTCAACAGTCTGCGTTGGGGTCCAGATGGCTGGCTGTATGGTACCCACGGTGTGTTTACGCACTCCAACGTTGGCAAGCCAGGTGCCCCTGATTCGGAACGGACCAAACTGAATGCGGGGGTCTGGCGGTATCATCCAACCACACACAAGTTCGAACTCTTTGCCGAAGGAACCAGCAACCCCTGGGGACTCGATTTCAACGATTACGGTCATGCGTTCATAACGGCCTGCGTGATTCCGCACATGTACCACATGATTCAGGGCGGACGTTACCAGCGACAGGCCGGAAAACATTTCAACCCCTACACTTACGACGACATCAAAACCCACGCCGACCACGTACACTGGGTAGGTGAGCGTGGCCCTCATGCGGGCAATTTCCGGTCGGCCTCGGCGGGTGGCGGTCACGCTCATTCGGGTGCCATGATCTACCTCGGCAATAGCTGGCCACAGGAGTACCGCAACGATATTTTCATGAACAACATCAACGGAGCCCGGTTCAACAGAGACCATCCGGCCCGTTCGGGAACTGGTTATGCGGTGTCGCACAAGCCCGATTTTATTGTCATGAATGATTCGTGGTCGCAGTGGCTCAACTTTAAATACGATGCCAGCGGCTCGGTCTGGGTGATCGACTGGTACGACAAAAACCAATGCCACAGCTCCAATCCCGACGTGCATGACAAAACGATGGGCCGGATTTTCAAGCTCAGCCACGAGAATGACAAATGGGTGCAGGTCGATTTACGGAAGGCGTCGGATATGGAACTGGTAAAGGCGCAACTGAACCCGAACGACTGGTATGTGCGGCAGGCCCGGACCATTTTGCAGGAGCGTGGTCCGAACAAAAAAGTCCATAAGGCGCTGAAAGAGATTCTGGCCCAAAACCCCGACGCAACCCGTAAACTACGGGCACTCTGGGCCTTACACGTTACGCAGGGGCTAACCGACAAAGATCTGAACGACCTGCTTTCGAACGAAAACGAGTATGTACGGAGTTGGGCCATCCAGTTGCTAGCCGAAGACAAAACTGTTTCACCCGAAACCCTGAAACAGTTTGCTACCATGGCGCAAAACGACAATTCGGCAATGGTCCGACTGTATCTGGCTTCGGCAATGGGGCGAATTGATCCGGGTCAGCGGTGGGATGTACTGGATGCCCTCGTGCAAAAGGCGCAGGATAAAGACGACCATAACCAACCACTTATGCTGTGGTACGCTACCGAGCCGCTGGCTGCTGTCGACATGAAACGGGCGCTGGATCTGGCCCAGAAGTCGAAAATGCCAAAGCATCTGAACTACATGATTCAGCGAATCGGAGCCATCAATACCGACGACTCGAAAAAGCTACTGAAAGAGTTCAACGACCGTGTTGGTAAACTGGAGCATTCGCACGAAAATCACGAAATTCAGACATTGATTGCCAAAGTATTGGGTGAATAATTTAAGACCAACAGACCCGCACGGGAGTCCCCAACAGATCGTTATGATTCTTATGATTAATGATGATCTGCGTAAATCATAAGAATCATAAAAATCTGTGGTCTATAACCGATGAACTTATGAAAACAAAAATCATACTGAGTGGAACCATACTAGCCTGCTGGCTCACTACGGCTTACAGTCAGGATAAGACCTTAATGAAGGTTCGGGAGCAACAGGCTGCAGCTACCAGCACCGAGCGAGCTACCAAGCCAGTCGTTCCCGAAGGTAATTTCAAAAAAACGACACTTACCCGCGACTTCATCTCGGAGGGGGCTGCCGTGGCCGACCTGAACAAAGACGGCAAAATGGACATTGTAGCCGGCTATTACTGGTTCGAAGCCCCCAACTGGACCCGTCACGAAATGGCCCCTTCGCGCTCGTACGATCCGCGTAAAGAGTACAGTGATTCGTTTCTGAATATGGGCATGGATGTCAATCAGGATGGCTGGGACGATGTGGTCATTATCGACTTCCCCGGCAAGCCCGGCTTCTGGTTCGAAAATCCGAAGAACAATGCACCGGGCGAATCCACGCCGGGCGAATGGAAGAAACACATGCTGGCCAACTCGATGGGGATTGCCAACGAGTCGCCCGGTTTTATTGACATCGACGGCGACGGGCGGCTCGACATCCTTTGTGGTGATAAGGACAAAAAGCAGATTGTGTGGCTGAAAGCGCCCTCGAAACCCGGCGAAACAGAATGGATACGCTATCCGCTCAGCAAAGAAAACGTACCTGGCACCGAAATTTTCTCACACGGCATCGGCTTCGGCGACATTAACAAGGACGGTTTCAATGATGTGGTGATTCGGGAAGGCTGGTTTGAAGGAACGGCCGACAAAAAATCAGGCAACTGGGTCTTTCATCCGGCCAATCTGGGCGAGCCCTGTTCGCACATGCAGGTACTGGATGTAAACGGCGACGGCAAAAATGATGTAGTGAGTGCATCGGCACACGCGTTAGGTGTGTGGTGGCACGAACAAATCACCGATGAGCAGGGTCAGATCAACTTCAAGACGCACCTGATGAGCAACACAACCGCTCAAACCCACTCGTCGATCATGGCCGACCTGAATGGCGATGGCCGGAAGGATTATATTACGGGCAAGCGTTTTCTGGCGCACCACGGCCGTGACCCCGGCGACAGCGACCCGGCCATTCTGATGTGGTTTGAGTTTACGCCCGGTAAAGAGCCGTACTACAAAGAGCACATCATTGATACCGATTCAGGTTCGGGCCTGAACGTTACGGTTCACGACATGAATGGCGACCGGAAACCCGACATTATCGTATCGAACAAAAACGGGGTTTTCCTGCTTGAGAACAAGATTAAGAAGTAAAAGTTCGACAGGATTCACAGGATTCACACGATTTAAAAATCATGCAAATCCTGTTAATCCTGTCGAAATACCTTTTCATCAATTCAGTGTTTAAGTCGCCGAAGCACAAACTCTTCCAGCGTATTGATAGCCGCATTATTGGCCATGTGTTTGATTAACGACACATGCGTATCAGCCAATTTAGGCAACAACGTCGCATCAATAGCCTGCAAATCAGCAGGAATCATAGTCTGAGGCATCACCGAAACACCCATACCTGCCCGGACAGCCGCTACGGCTCCGGCATAACTCGGGCTTGAAAAAACCAATCGCCAGGCACGGCTCGACTGCTCAAGGGACTTGATAGCCGAAGCCCGGTACACACAAGGCTGGGGAGCCAACACCAGCGGCACCGGCTTTCCAGGATCAATCAGATTGGTATCCCCTACCCATTTGAGTGGCTCCGACCATACGTCCAGTCCATTAGGAAAATCCTCGGGACGATTCATCTTTACCAGCACCAGATCGAACTCATTCTGCTTGAACCGCTCGAATAAATTCAGCGTCAGATCGCATTCAATTTTCAATAGGATACGGGGGTGAATCCGCGAGAAATCCGCCAGAACGTCCGATAAGTACACGGTAGCAAAATTCTCCGGTAAGCCGAAGCGTACTTCCCCTTCCAGCTCGGGTTCTTTAAAGCGATCCAGCGCTTCGCGGTGCAAGGCAAAAATCTGGCGGGCATAGCCCAGAAAAATCTCTCCTTCGGGGGTAAGTGTAAACGCTTTCCCCCGCACCAACAGCAACTTCCCCAATAAACCTTCCAGCTTGGTCATCTGCTGACTAATTGCCGATTGGGTTCGGCCTACCCGGTCGGCAGCTTTAGTAAAACTCCCTGTTTCGGCCACCGCAATAAAACACTGGAGGGCAATGGTATCGATATTCATAAGATTCTCTAATAAAAAGTATTAGAATTTCGAGTTTTTCTAATATTAGAATAGCTAATACATTTGAGCGCTAAAACAAATATAACTTATAAACGAACACTCGAATGCTACTTTTTATCCTTGGCAACTTCTTTCATGTCGATAGACTGGCCCTGGTCATGATCACTCTGGTCCTTTTTATTGGCCTATGTGTGGGTAGTTTCGCCTACCGCTATCTGAAAGGGGATGGTCAATATCGGGCGTTTTTTGTCCGATTTAGTCTATTGATCGGTTCAGTCATTCTGATGGTTAGTGCGGATCATATGGGGCTACTGCTGGTAAGCTGGTGCGTTAGTAACGGGCTACTGGTTCGCTTGATGGTCCACAAATCAGGCTGGAAAGCGGCCAGAGCAGCTGGCTGGCTGGCTACCAGAAACTTTGCTTTGGGGGCCATCTGTATCGCCACCGCTTTTGCCCTGTTTTATCTGACCACGGGCGAAAGCAGTATTCAGGCGGTGCTTCGTCAGTCTGGTCTTTCGCCCCTGATGAGTCTGGCCCTCGGGCTATTATTGCTGGGTGCTATGAGTCAATCGGCCATCTGGCCTTTCCAACGCTGGCTGCTTAGTTCCCTCAATTCGCCGACGCCCGTTTCGGCCATCATGCACGCAGGTCTGATCAATGGCGGAGGATTCTTACTGGTTCGGTTTGCCCCGCTTTATCTACAAAGTCCTCTCCTACTAACGGGACTAGCTGTGATAGGATTTCTGACAGCGTGGCTGGGTACTTTCTGGAAGCTGATGCAACCTGATGTGAAGCGGATGCTGGCCTGCTCAACCATGGGTCAGATGGGATTTATGTTCGTTCAATGCGGCCTGGGTCTGTTTCCGGCTGCGGTAGCCCATCTGGTCTGGCACGGACTATTCAAAGCGTATCTGTTCCTATCTAGTGGGAGTGCCGCTCAGGAAAAACGGATCGACCTGGATTACCCACCTGGGCTTCCTGCCTTTTTCGGCTCGCTGCTCTGTGGGCTGATCGGTAGCGCCAGTTTTTCCCTTACCAGTGGAGAAACCTGGTTTGTCGGTACTACAACGCTTGTATTGAATGCTATTGTTTTTCTATCGGGGAGCCAGTTTGCCTTGCCTCTGCTTCGCGTTCAGCCATTGCGAATGCTACCCGGGGCACTCCTCGGTACGGCCCTGGCGGGACTGATCTACGGTAGCAGCGTACAGCTTATTACCGGATTTATGGCCCCAATGGCACTAATGCAACCACAGCCCCTGACCATCTTTCACATCGCTGGGCTACTCGTTCTCTCAGTGTCGTGGATAGGTATGCTCTTTATCAGAAAGCCAGCAAAAACCGGGGCGCTTCCCAAGTGGGCGCTAAAAAGTTACGTGCTGGCCCTCAATGCAAGCCAGCCCCACCCAACTACCATAACCACACACCGCAATCACTACCACTATCGCTAACAACAACCGATGGAAACTGTCCTGTTACCTCCCTCCACCGATCGTATGATCGATCCGCTCGACAATCTGTACGCAACTCAAGTAGTTGATTCTGTAACGAGTAGCTTCAAAAAAATAGCACCCTTCTGGCCGTTGAAAAACCTGATTGCAGTTAATCCCCTCCAGGGCTTCGAAGAGCTACCCATTGAAGAAGCGTTGGCGCTGGGACACGCTTATTTCCAGCAGCCTACCCTACCCGAGCCCATGGAAGCCATTAACCGACAAACCATCAAATGGTTATCTGTATATGTCGATGACGGTCAGGCCACTTTACCCATGCCCATGCGCCACCTGGGGTTGTTCGCTGCCTGGCGACAACTCGCCATTCATGATAAAAGCCTGTATGGTCAGGATATGTCAAAACGGCAATGGCTGGCAAACTTACCCGAACAGCCAGCCCAAGCCCTGCGGGAGTCGCTTTTTCAGCTAGGCGTACCCACCGACGAGCAGGAGGAATTTCTAACCCTCATGCTCACGACCTTACCGGGCTGGGCCTCCTATATTCGCTACCGTACAGACTGGGCCGGTCTGGACGCCCATCATCCTCACCCGGTAACACAGGTAGACTACCTGGCTCTACGCGTCATCATCACTGCTTTGCTATGGCCAGAAGCCCGAACGTTGCTCACCTGGCACCAGCGGGTGTTGGAAAATGCGCCGTCTGGCGGCAATCAGTTGGCGCAGTTGCAACAGGCCGAACGCACGTTCCGCGTACCTTTATTGAAACAGCTAGCCGCTCAATCACTGCCCGGTCCCCATGTTCCAGACGCCCAGTTTGTTTTCTGTATCGATGTTCGTTCAGAACCTTTTCGCCGGGCCCTGGAAGCAACAGGCGATTACCAGACGCTGGGATTTGCGGGCTTCTTTGGCCTACCCGTTCAGATCACCGATACCGTGACAGGGGAGTCCTATGCCTCCTGCCCAGTTCTGCTCACTCCCAACCATACCATACATGAATCGCCCTGCGGAACAGCGACAGAACAACAGCAGAATCGCAGCGGTTATGCCCGTCTAAAGATGCTCAAGCGACTCTATCAATCGCTGAAATATACCTTTACTACACCCTTCGCTCTGGTTGAAGGACTGGGCCTTGCTAGTGGTACCTGGATGGGCTTACGCAGCCTTATGCCTGGGCTGGCCTATCGATTACAGGACCAGCTTGTGCGCTCCATTCGAAAACCCATGGCAACCTCCTCCTCTTGGGACTCCATTTCAGGAACGGACCAAAGCCGGTATGCCGAAGGGGCACTACGGGCTATGGGGCTTACCAAAAACTTCGCTCCTGTGATTATTTTCTGTGGACATGGTAGCTCGACCCAGAACAATGCTTATGCCACAGCCCTCGACTGCGGAGCCTGTGGGGGACGACATGGTGGAGGGAATGCCCGAGTGCTGGCGGGAATCCTAAACGATCAGCAGGTACGGCAGGAATTGCGTAAAAAAGGCATCGTTATTCCAGATACCACTCGATTTGTTGCGGCTGAACACAATACAACCACCGACGAAGTCACCCTCTTTGGCGACAGCGCTTCTGGAGCACTTCAACAAATCAGTCAGGATTTGGCAAAAGCCCGGCTGACCAACAGCATTGAGCGACTCAAGCAGTTCCCATCTTCCCGACCAGGCTCTGATGAAGTCCAGCAAACCTGGCTGCGTTCGGTGGATTGGGCTCAGGTTCGGCCCGAATGGGGCCTGGCTCGTAATGCAGCCTTCATCGTCGCTCCTCGTGCGCTGACGGCCTCCCTGAATCTGGAAGGGCGCTGCTTTCTGCACTCGTACGATTACACGCAGGACCCACAGGGCACCATCCTCACAACGATACTGACTGCGCCGATGGTGGTAGCTCAATGGATCAATGCGCAGTACCTGTTTTCTACGCTGGATAATATAGCCTACGGCGGTGGCAGCAAACTAACCCAGAACGTTACCAGCAAAATCGGCCTCATGCAGGGAAATGCGAGTGATCTGATGACGGGCCTACCGTTACAATCGGTCTATGCCACCGACGAACAAGCCTACCACGAACCCCAACGGCTACTGACGGTGGTTTACGCTCCTCGTACGCTGTTGATTACGCTGGTTCAGACTCAGCCAGTCTTGCAGAAACTGTTTGGAAACGGATGGGTACAATTAGCCTGCCTGGAGCCTGAGGATAGCCAACCCTATCTTTTAACGCGTGACTTCCAATGGCAAAGCCTTACCTAAAACACGCATCGGTTTATACAGGAAGTTGTATGATCCTGACCACCAAACATGCTAAATCCATAGCGATAGCCCCGCCGTTCTGGTCCCGGCTGAACGCGAGTATCCTGGAATATGTCGTAGATACTGACCAGTTAGGAACATTTTCCGGGGAAATCGATCGCGAAGGTAGCGCTCTTGCGTGTGCCCGGCGCAAATGTGAGTGGGCGCTGGAAAAGCTAGGTGATAAAGTCGACTATGCCCTGGCCAGCGAGGGTAGTTTCGGAGCGCACCCGTTTCTGCCTTATCTAGCCTGTGATGAGGAAATCCTTTATTTTATTGATCGCAAACGAGGATTTCATCTGCACCTTTCCCAGGTAAGCGAGCATACCAACTACCAGACAGGACAGGTGCAGTCGTGGGAAGCGCTGCAAGCCTTTGCAAAGGCTTGTCAGTTTCCTTCTCACGGGCTCATCGTACGCCCAAACGGCCGGACAACCAAAGGGCCCGTTTTTAAAGGCATTCAATCGGAGACGGAGTTGGAAGTGGCTTATGAAACGGCCAGGTACTACTCTGCGAAGGATACGGTCTGGGTCGAAACGGATATGCGGGCGCAGTTCAATCCAACTCGTATGCAAGTCATTGGCGAGCTGGCAACCCGACTGGCCGATCGTCTTTCCTGTGTATGCCCGGCCTGCCACACTCCTGGCTGGGGCAAGGTAGGTTCTGAAAAAGGATTACCCTGCCGTCAATGCGGCCACAAAACGGAACTAACCCACTACGAAATCGATGGCTGTGTATTATGCACCTATCGAACGATACGAGGTCGCGCGGATGGGCTTACGCAGGCCGATCCGGGGTACTGTCCCGTTTGTAATCCTTAAACGTTTACTAAAAATAGAACGCTGATTAGTATGATCACTATGATCTGGGTAAATCATAGTGATCATACTAATCAGCGTTCTAGTAAGTTGGCAAATTAGTTATTGTACGCTGTCGATACCGTATCACCGCCTTCGCCTGTCCAGTTCGTATGGAAAAACTGACCGCGTGGCTTATCGATCCGTTCGTAGGTATGCGCACCAAAATAGTCGCGCTGGGCTTGCAGCAGGTTGGCGGGTAGCCATTCACTACGAAATCCATCCAGGTAGCAAAGTGCCGAGGTGAGTGCCGGAGCCGGAATACCGTTGCTCAGGGCAGCCGCACACACCCGACGCCATCCCGCCTGTGCTGCTTCGATTCTATCCTTGAAGAAATCATCGAGCAGCAGGTGTGGAAGGGCCGGATTCTTATCAAAGGCTTTTTTGATGTCGCCCAGGAAGGCCGACCGGATAATACACCCTCCGCGCCACATCAGGGCAATATCGCCGTAGTTCAATTGCCACTTGTATTGTTTGGCGGCTGCCATAAACAGGTTGTAGCCTTGTGCATAGGAGATGATTTTAGCTCCGTACAACGCCATTTTCAGGTCGTCGAGCAGTTGAGCCTTATCGCCCGTAAATTCAGCCTTGGGCCCGCTAATCACTTTCGAAGCCGCTACGCGCAGGTCTTTCTGTGCCGACAGGAATCGAGCAAATACGGATTCGCCAATCAATGTAAGCGGAATACCTTCATCCAATGCAGCCGTTCCGGTCCATTTACCCGTACCTTTCTGTCCGGCCGTATCCAGAATCTTGTCGACCATTGGTGTGCCGTCCTCATCTTTATAGGCCATGATATCGGCCGTAATTTCGATCAGGTAGGAGTCAAGCTCCTCGGTATTCCATTTTTTGAACACCTCATGCATCTCATCGGCACCCATGCCCAGCAGGTCTTTCATCACCTGATAGGCTTCGCCAATAATCTGCATATCGCCATACTCGATCCCATTGTGTACCATTTTGACGAAGTGGCCCGCCCCATCACTACCGACCCAGTCGCAGCAGGGTGTACCATCGTCTACTTTGGCCGCAATCGACTGAAAAATTTCTTTTACAAACGGCCAGGCCGCCACGCTGCCCCCCGGCATCATCGACGGTCCGGTTAAGGCACCGATTTCACCCCCTGAAACACCCGTTCCGATATACAGGAATCCTTTACTTTCGACATACTGGGTCCGGCGAATGGTATCGGGGAAATACGAATTACCGCCATCAATGATAATATCGCCTGGTTCCAGATGGGGAATGATCTGTTCAATAAAGTCATCCACCGGCTGTCCGGCTTTTACCAGCATCATCACCTTACGAGGGCGTTTCAGCGAAGCCACCAGCTCTTCAATAGAATGGGCTCCGATAAAGTTTTTCCCGGCTCCCCGGCCATTGATAAAATGGTCGACTTTCTCAACCGTCCGATTGAAAACGGCTACGGTATACCCCTTGCTCTCCATGTTGAGCACCAGATTTTCGCCCATTACGGCTAGACCAATCAGGCCAATATCTGCAGATTCTGACATTATGCTATTATTTGGTGAATGATACGATACTGCTACGTTTTGCTTTGGTAAGAACCGCTGACCCACGTTCCTACTTATTCTAGTTGCTTAAGCGCGGCAAGTTTACGCATAAACTGTTACTCCATCAGACTTCCGCCCATTTTTCTACTTTTTAACCTGCGACATTCTCTCTATCGCTCCTCCTGCACCATACCCCTGCTACCTATACCTTGCCGATCAGCTTGTATAAAATATGGTAAAGCTGCCCTGCTTCTTCGGGTGATAATGGCAATTTATCGGCCAGATATAATGGTATCTGGGCAGCCTCCTGCCTGAGTACTTTACCGCTGTCGGTCAGGGTAATGACAATGTTACGCTCATCGGTTTCCGAACGGGTCCGGGTTATCAGCCCGAGTTCCTGCATACGTTTAAGCAAAGGCGTAAGTGTATTCGACTGAAGTTGTAAACGCTGTGCAATAAAGCTCAGATTCACTGCATCGTTTTCCCACAACACCAGTAATACCAGATACTGAGGATAGGTGATTCCCAGCGTGTTCAAGATGGGCGCGTAGCACTGGGTTACCAGCCGGGAAGCTGTGTATAGCGGAAAACAGAGCTGATCTTCCAGCTTTAGGGATGTGCGCTTACTCTCCATTTACAGCAGTTTCTGAATGTCTTTCTCGATAGCCTCAGGCTTGACCACTGGCGCATAGCGTTTGTAGGGTCGTCCTTTTTTATCGATCAGAAATTTCGTAAAATTCCACTTAATTCTACTCCCCAGAAAGCCCCCTAGTTCCTTTTTCAAATATTGAAATACGGGCTGCGTGTGAGGGCCGTTTACGTCGCATTTTTCGGTAAGCTGGAACGTCACCCCATGATTAAGTTTACATACCTGCTCTATGGTGTCGTTGTTTTCAGGCTCCTGTCCGGCAAACTGATCGCAGGGAAATCCCAGCACCACCAGCCCTTTGTCTTTATACTGCTGATGCAGAGCCTCCAGCCCGTCAAACTGTGGAGCCAGGCCGCACTGGGTTGCGGTATTGACTACTAAAACAACCTTGTCTTTAAAATCCCCCATTGGGATAGGTGCCCCCTTTGGGGTTCTGGCCGATAATTGATAAAATGTACTTTCCATAATTAGCTACTTGACTCAATAGTATATGCGCCTTCCTTCGTCAGGAAACCAGCATCTGAATGGTTATTAAAAAATCGCAAACGATTATATCGCTTACGATACAAATTTATAAAAAATTCTTTTCTGAGCTTTCAAGCATACCTGATGGCTACATTTTCGGGAAAGCATAACATAGGAAACCGACGATTACCGCTTCAATAATCCACATAATGAGCGTGTTGTTGTGTACGATCCGAAGAATCAGGAAATGAGCCCCTATGGCTCCTAAGGCAATAGGAATGCCGAAAATAAACTGTAGTACATTGTTCTGCTGCGACGGGTGTACAAAACCATACCCAATCATAATCAACCCCAGCAGAGCCATTCCCATAAGCGGGGTAACAATAGTGAACAGTTTTTTGAAGGTCATAAGCACTACCGTTCATTCATCCAGTATGCCCAAACAGGCTATTTGCACTACATGGTTAATCAATCTATCAGGTTTTTCGCACGCCCAACAGATTGATTAACCAGCTACGGCACTGATTGTTGGCTTTCACATAAACGAACGCTCATGCTTTTTACCGCAATAAACCACCCCATATAACGGTAAGAATAGATCTGCCTGTACTCAGCTCAGGCGTTGCTTAAAAACATCATAAACCGGATGAGCCATGTCGTTACTGACTAGCCCGCCGGGGCCGTGTGTCAGGTAATACGTTACAGACTCAACACCTGCCCTGGCTAACGTATCCAGACTTTGTCGCGTCCAGTCAGCTCCGAATTCAGTAGCCTGCCGGGGGTCGGCTGGGGCATTCAGCCGTTCGGTAGCCGTGCCTTCCAGGGTTTTGAATCGTAACCGGAGAGTGATCGGTGAAATATGAACGGGTTTACCACCGCTGAGCTTCCGGGCCGATAGAGCTGTTTCGGCCTGCCCGGCCAGGTTCTCGAACAGGGTCAGATCATCGAGCGCATGAACCAGCGGACTGACTGAGTAGGTAACAAAATCGACCTGCTCAACATCAAATGGGTTTCGGTTCAGTTCCGCAAAGTTATCGTCAGTTCCTCCGCCGATAGCCGCTTCTGGCCAGGCGTTTCGTAGCATAGGCACAACGGCGGCCAATAATTCATCCGATGTTCGTAAGGTGGCGGCTTCGAAAAGCAGGATGGTCTGTACAGTCACAGCCTGTGTTTCTACAACCTGCTGAAGCGCTGTTAATTCAGCGGCTGGCTCTGTACCGAAAAACAACGCAAGTTCAAGCGGAATATCCAGACGATTCGCATCCGCAAGCGCCTGCGCGAATAATTCCGGCCAGTTGGTCAGACTAAAAAAGACATCGACACGCAGGTGTGATAGCTCTAGTTGACGCAACAAAGCGACCTCAGCATCGGTCAGGGCAGGGCCACCCGTACGGTATCCGACCCCTACGCGCGGCTGAGCGGGTTTTATTGATGCCGCAAACTCCTCCATCTCGCGTAGTTTTTCGTCGTTTGCTGGAGCTATCAGATTCTCCTCAGCCAGACTGACTATTGCCTGCTGCTGAAATTCATCGCCAACGGCAACCGTAACGGGTTTGGGCCGAACCTGCGGGGTTGAATAGGTTTTAAACGACGCATCGGACCAGTTTCGCTGATCTTCCGTTTCGAACACATCGCCTGCAACATCCAACTGCCAGGTCAGGCCGGAAGCGGGTTTCCAACGTAATGTCTGTATGTTCAGAAACGGTTGATGGGGCTTTATAAATGTCGGGAAATGGGCATCGGTTGTCGTTCCATCGGGGGCTACGATCTGAGCCGGTTGGCCTAATACACCATCTATCGGATGTAGTATGCAGAGACCGATGCGGTTTTTCCGAAATGAATTGAGCGCCTTGCCGTAGAAATCGACCGAGATTGTCCCTTTTTCATCGCCCGTCATCACAACACGACCTGTCATCTGAATACCCAGTTCGTCGATCTGCCAATTATATTGAACACGGAACGTGTCTGTCTGCTGGGTTATCGATTCGTCGGTTATGGTAAAGGCGGCTGTGGTCCAGTTGTGGTCGCGAATGGCGAAATAGATCAGCCGTAGGATTTCAGTACTATTATGGGTAAAGTAACGCAGGAAGCCCTGCTCATAACGCACCTGTACAGGGCCAGCATGAAGCATTTGAGACATAAGTCAGAAGGTATCGTTTTCAGGTTTAGTCCGTCGGCCACTACGGTAGGCAAACGGTTCAACTGTCTTTTTGAGTCAGTTTGTATCGGTTTCCTAGTCTAAACCCGTATTCATGAAAAAACTCATCATCTGGGCAGGATTTCTTCTTGGTCACCACCTGCTTCAGGCCCAGCAACCGTTCACGAATGGTCGGCTAAAGGTGTCGGAGAATAAACGTTACCTGGTTCATCAGAACGGCACTCCCTTTTTCTGGCTGGGCGATACAGCCTGGGAGCTATTTCACCGACTCAACCGCGAAGAAGCCGAGCAATACCTAAAGCGACGGGCTGAACAGGGCTTCACGGTCGTACAGGCGGTGGCACTGGCGGAATTTGACGGATTGAAAGAACCCAACCCCTACGGTGAAACACCCCTTCTGGACAACGACCCAACCAAACCCAACGAAGCCTATTTCAAACATATCGACTACATTGTTGATAAAGCGGCTCAGTACGGAATCGTCATTGCCTTTCTACCCACCTGGGGCGACAAGCTTTTCAAAAGCACCTGGGGACAGGGACCCGAAATTTTCAATCCGACCAATGCCCGTGTTTATGGCCGTTACGTTGGGAATCGCTACAAAAACCGCGAAAATATTGTCTGGATACTGGGTGGCGACCGGATGCCACGCGATGGTTCGCAGGATGTAGCGGTCTGGCGGGCTATGGCCGAAGGTATTCAGGAAGGGGTTGGCGGGACCGATAAAGCCCTGATGTCGTACCATCCCCAGCCCAACGGAATGGAAGGTGGGGCCTCAAAATGGTTTCAAAATGACGACTGGTTCGACTTCAACATGCATCAGAACGGGCACTGCCGATACACGCCTGTATATGACCAGATCAGCGTTTCGTACAACCGCCAGCCAACCAAGCCAACGATGGATGCCGAACCCATTTATGAAGACCATCCGGTTTGTTTCAACGTCAAGGATCTGGGAACTTCCAATGCCTACGATGTGCGGGTGTATGCCTATCTGGATCTGTTTGCGGGTGCACACGGGCACACTTACGGTTGTCACGACATCTGGCAGATGTACAGTAGCCAGCGCCCCGCCGTAAATGGCCCGCATCTATTCTGGCAGCAGGCACTCGATTTACCCGGTGCCCATCAAATGACTTATGTCCGGAAACTAATGACCGCCCGCCCCCTACTCGACCGCGTACCCGACCAGTCGATTATTGTGGAAAACAACCTCAGCCCGGCCGAACGGATTCAGGCCACACGGGGCAAAGACTATGCCTTTGTGTATTCGGCCGTCGGCAAGCCGTTTACGGTCAATCCGGGAAAGATTTCAGGCAAAACCATCACGGCCACCTGGTTCGATCCGCGTACGGGCAAAACCCAATCGGCGGGCACCTTCGACAATCAGCAGGCCAGGCAATTTTCTCCGCCCTCCAGAGGCTACGGCCACGACTGGATACTGGTGCTAGACGATACCGCTAAAAACTACGCAGGGCTATAAATCTGCCCAGAACGAAATGACCCGATTTACAATAATAGACAGGCTTACTTTTCCCCAGAAGCGGCTGGACTGCCGATGTGATGACTAAGAAATTCTATCAGAATACGATTTTCTTTCTAGGACTTACCGTTGTGGTTGGCCTTTTGCAAAGCTGGTTTTTTGTTCAAATAGGGGCAAGCCTGCCCACGCTCCCCTCATTTGCCAATTTCTTTCTGGCAGCCAATCTGATTTCGTTTCTTAGCACGGGCTTTCTGCTCCGTTATTTATATGAGCAGCCATACCGGGTGGCCTTTTGGACGGGTATATTCGCTTTTTCCACCGCCCTGCTGCGTGCGACTCTGCTTTATTGTACACTGGTGCCTTTAACGCGGGCTTTCGAGCGCTATTATCTGCCCGTACTCTTTCTGGATATTGGCGCCAGCCTTATCTACGCCAGTAGCCTGGTTGTGTCCCGAACTGGAAGGAATAGCTGGTTGAAAGGAGCGGGGTTGGTCTATTTTGTTTTATCAGGCAGCACATTGGCCTTATTGATCTGGTCCATACAGGCACATATGGGTCCCGGCAATCCAATGTTGGTCAGCATTCAGCAATGGCTTTCCTTCGCGGGTACTATCCCTCCCTTGCTTCTGATTGGCCATTTCTGGCAAAAACAGGCCCAACTTCATGCGCCAATCCCTCAGTCGGCCATAGCTTCGTGGCCAGACATGCTGATCGACGCTGCTCGTTTCCTCGGCGTAGCTGCATTGCTGTTTCTGGGCGTACCCCTATTTGGCGAGGGCATTCGTGCCCGTTATCCCTCAAAGGAGGCTCTCCAACTGACTCAAATTTTCGAAGCGCGAACCTTTATTGACTCGCGTGGCGATACCTTGTCGTATCGATTGCTCAAACCGGCAGGCTATGATTTTACCCGAAACTATCCGCTGGTAATTAGTCTGCATGGAGGAGCAGGCTGCGGAACAGACAATATCCGTCAATTGGCGAATTGGGAAGTTCAGCAACTGGCCGAACCGGCAAGCCGAAAAAAATACCCTGCCTTTGTACTGGTTCCCCAATGCCCGCTTGGCAGTAGCTGGGGCGGGCTACCTAACGTGGTAGCTCGGGATACGGTCGTTTTTGAATTAATGCATGCCCTGGAATACGAATTTGCTATCGATACCAATCGGCGTTATGTGGCCGGAGGGTCGTTGGGCGGGTATGGAACCTGGCATTTCATTGGCACTCATCCAGGCGTATTTGCGGCTGCCCTCCCCTTCTGTGGAGGGGGGAATCCGGCTTTCGCTAACCACATGGTGGACGTAGCAATCTGGGCTTTTCATGGGGATAACGATAAGAATGTGCCGGTAGAAGGCTCCCGAAACGTTGTTAAGGCCATACAGAAAGCGGGTGGACATCCTCGGTATACCGAATTTAAGGGAATAGGACACGATCTGCGGCCCGGTCTGGCAACTACACCTGGGATATTCGATTGGCTATTTGCCCAGAAACGGAAAAAATCACAATAACGCCCCCACTTCTTGTTACCCCTACTCCCTCGACGGCATGAAAAAGGCAGCGCTTCCAGCCATCATTCTCGTACTGGCACTGGTGGCCTATTTTTATTTTGCTCCCAAAGCGATACCTCCCGTACACCTGGAATCCGGGCTCCCTTCTCAATTTGGAACAGAGGCCTTAAAAAAAGCAGGCACCTACCTGATCCGTAATGTTTCGGTAATTCCTATGACGAAGGATACCCTTCTATCTAATTACCATGTACTGGTCGAAAACGGCCGAATTAAACAGCTCACTCCTGACTTAAGTACTGTGGATACGGCTGCCCATCCACTGCTTATCGACGGAACCGGCAAGTTTCTTATCCCAGGCCTGAATGATCTGCACGTACACATCAATGATGACAACAATCTGCTTCTATTTGTAGCCAATGGCGTAACCACGATTCGGAATATGGCCGGGTACCCATTTCATCTTAGTCTGCGGGAAAAGATTCATCGACGGCAACTTCTGGGGCCAACACTTTACACGGCCAGCCCAATTCTGGAAGGGAGTCCGAATGTGTGGAAGTTTAGCCGGATCGTCAGGACGAAGCAGGAGGCCCGTCAGGCGGTTATCCAGTTCGCCAAAGCCGGTTATGATTTTATTAAAATTTACCACACGTTACCCCAGGAACTGTACCGGGAAATTTTGCGGGTAGGCGATTCGCTCCAGATTCCGGTAGTAGGCCATATTCCTTTTCAGGTAGACCTTAAGGAAGTCCTGGCATCTTCGCAATATTCGCTGGAGCATGTCGATGTGAGCCCTATCTCGCCACATCTTCCGTTGGTGAAACGATTAGAATTGATTGGTCAATCCAAAAAATGGATGTGCCCAACTCTGCTGGTCTATAAAAATATGCAGAAACACCCCAACGACCCGAGTATTCCGACCAATTACGAACGCTATGTCGATAAGATCACCCGAACGTTCTGGCAACAGCGCCTTCATTATTACAGCCGGGATCACTACAGTTTACAAAAAAAGATGGCCCAATTAATCCATAAACATGGAGGGCGATTTATTGCGGGAACTGATTGCCTGAATTCCTATGTGCTAGCCGGTTTCAGCATTCACGAAGAACTCCAGGAATTGGTCAGTGCAGGCTTACCCGAATACGAGGCCTTAAAAGCCTGTACGGTCAATGCGGCCATTTTCCTGAAGAATCAATCGGAAGTGGGTACGATAGAGCCTCACAAGCAAGCTGATTTGGTCCTGCTGGAAGGGAATCCGTTAAAAGACATAACCAACACTAAAAAAATAAACGGGGTCATGCTGAAAGGAATCTGGTTTAGTGCTGCCGAATTAAATCAGATGCTGGCAGCGGTTAAAAAAACCTATCCCCATCAGAACCCCTGAAACGGCAAAGGCTGTGTACCTTCGGCTACGTTTTGCGCTTTTTCTTACGGGCCGATGGGAACAGCACGTTATTAAGAATAAGCCGATAACCCGCCGAATGGGGATGCAGATTCAGATCGGTTGGGTTACGAAAACCGCCCCCCCGTGTTCCTTCGGGGTCGTGCCCGCCGTAGAACGTCCACTGCCCCTTGCCCATTTCGCCATAGAGATAGCGATCCGACGTTTTGCCCTCGCCCATGACCAGGCTACTGGGCTTGACCGCTCCTTTGCGGAAGGCTGTCGTCTGACCAAAAAACTCTTTGATTATATTTTCGTGGTTCTGAGTGAGCATGGATGGAATAGCATCCCATTTGGCCGAAAAGTTGAACAGCTCAAAAAAGCCGCTGGGCTCATCGAATCCACGATTAGCGGCCGAATTAATATCCGAGAAGGTTGAAAAACCGCGATACCCATTGTCGGATTCGAGTGTAAAGTTGCCAAACGCAAACGTTTTACTGAAGTCCAGTTTCTCCTGCGCATTGGGGTCCATGCCATCGCCATCGTAGTTACTGCTGACAATATCGACGCCATCAGCCGCCAGTGCAATATCGAGCGTTTCGGCCGCCGAACACATGGCAAACAGGTAACCGCCACCCGCGCAGAACTGCTTGATTCCTTTGGCAACAGCCAGCTTCATCTGCGATACTTTCGAATAGCCATACTTACGGGCAATGTCTTCCTGCGCTTTGATGTCGGCCAGCGACTGCCGATGCATGTTACGCCCATACTGACCCGTAAAATCTTCGTGGTGCAGGTGCAGCCAGTCGTACTTGGGCAGGTCGCCTTTCAGCACTTCTTCGTCATACACCAGTTCATACGGAATTTCGGCATAGGTCAGCACGAGCAGTACAGCATCCGTATTTTCAAATTCGGCAGGACCAACTTTAGCGGGTGAATACACGATGATTTTTGCCGCCTTCTGCAGTTTGACCACATCCATATTTACATCTGGATTAGACAACTGCTGCCGGATCGATTCAGCCTGCGAATCTGAAATACCCTCGAATGACACCCCTCGAACCCGGCATTCGGTCTCTACTGACTTGGTGTATTTCATCATAAAACTGCCACCCCGGTAATTGAGAAGCCACTCTACGTCCTGGTCGTCTTTCAGCACTTTATAGGCAATGCCATAGGCTTTCAGGTGATTGGTCTGTCGGTCGTCCATTGGAATCAGGACGTAATTAGCCCAGGCAGGAGCCGCCCAGCCAACAAAAGCCAGTAATACCAGCAGAAAAGTTAAGTGCTGTTTCATAGCGTGCATTATTTTTGACCTAATTCATCGTCATGTGTAGTCATGACTACCAACAACTTCTATGATGCGTTACGGTATTACTGCACTTCTTCTACTTGCCATGCTCGGGAGCCAACAGCCTGCTCTAAGTCAATCTAAAACCGTTGAAACAGGCGTGTCGCAAACGCTGGCCAAAGCCCGGAAACAAACGATCCGTGACGTGGCTTATGCTTTAAAGTTCGACATTCCTGCGCAAAAAAACCAGCCTATTCCAGCCACTGAATCAATATCGTTTAACTGGACCAAAAACGCAGCCCCTCTCCAGCTCGATTTTAAAGAGAAACATACTAAGGTACAGACCATTTCTGTCAATTCGGTTGCGATTCCTATTGTGTTTGAGAGCGAACATCTACTGATTTCTACTGCTTATCTGAAGCCCGGAGCGAACACAATTTTTATCCAGTTTATGGCTGGTAATTTATCGCTCAACCGAAATGATGAATACCTATACACTCTGCTTGTTCCCGACCGCGCCCGAACGGTATTTCCCTGCTTCGACCAACCCGACCTGAAAGCTAAATTCCAACTGTCGCTGACGATTCCGAACCACTGGCAGGCTATGACCAATGCGGCTGTCAACGACTCGACGGTGACTGGCGACCGTAAAACCATCCATTTCCGTCAGTCGGAAGTGATACCGACCTATCTGTTTTCGTTTGCAGCCGGGAAGTTCACCTCCATCAGCCGAACCCTCGACCGCCGACCGATGACCCTTTTCCATCGCGAAACGGATACGACCAAAATCCGGCTGAGTCTTGACCCGATCTTTAAACTCCATGCCGATGCCTTGAACTTCCTGGAAGACTACACCCAGATTCCATATCCATTCCAGAAATTCGATTTTGTGGCCGTACCCGATTTTCAGTACGGCGGCATGGAACACGTCGGGGCCATCGATTACCGATTATCGAGCCTGTTTCTCGACAACGGTGCCACCCGCGACCAGAAACTCTCACGGGCGACACTGATTTCGCACGAAACGGCGCACATGTGGTTTGGCGATCTGGTTACCATGCGCTGGTTCAACGATGTGTGGCTGAAAGAGGTGTTTGCCAACTTCATGGCCGATAAGATTACCGAAGTATCCTCACCGGAGGCTAATTACGACCTTCAGTTTGTGGTCGATCATTTTCCAGCAGCCTATGCCGTTGACCGGACTGAAGGCGCCAACCCGATTGGTCAGCCGCTGGCCAATTTACAGGAAGCCGGAACGCTGTATGGAGGCATCATCTATCACAAAGCGCCAATCATGATGCGGCAATTGGAGCGGTTGATGGGCAAAACCGCCCTCCGCGACGGCCTGCGTGACTACCTGAAAAAATACTCGTTTGGCAACGCGACCTGGAATGACCTGATTTCGATTCTGGATACATATACCCCTGCCGACCTCCAGGCCTGGAACAAGGTCTGGGTAAATGAAACCGGCCGCCCCCGGTTTTCGTACCAATGGGATGGCAAAGGAGGAACCATCAAACAGTTTGTGATTTCGCAACAGGGTGAAGACGGCTCCAATCGATTCTGGCCCCAGAGCTTTGAAATAGCATTTGTCTATCGTGATCACCGGGAAGAATTGACCGTGCATATGGACAAACCACAGGTTGTTCTAAAAGAAGCGATCGGGAAGCGAACGCCTTTATTTGTTACGTTCAATTCATCGGGGCAGGGGTATGGAATTTTTCCCGTCGATACGGCCACAGCTGTCAATTTGGAATTCACGAAAAACCCAGTAACACGGGCTGCTACGTACATCAATTTATACGAAAACATGGTATCTGGTCAGGGAATTTCCCCGGAGCAGATGGCCTTTGGGTATCAGAATATGTTACGTATAGAATCGGAAGAACTGAATCTACGTCTGATAACCAGCCAGCTATCGGATATTTTCTGGAATTTTACCCGACCTGAAAAACGGCCCGCCCTGGCAGCTTCAATTGAGCAGGCAGCCTGGCAGGCTATGGAACAGGAACCGAATCCGGGTAAGAAGAAACTCCTGTTTCGGTTGTACCAAAACATTGCCTTAAGCACCGACGCCCGCGACCGGCTGTATGCCATCTGGCGCGATCAGAAAGCCCCAGCGGGCGTTACCCTCACTGAAGACGATTACACCAGTCTGGCCTTAGCCCTGGCCGTTCGCGACTACCCGGCTGAGGGAATTCTGGCGAAGCAACTGGCTCGTATCAAAAACCCAGACCGGAAGAAACGGCTGGAATTTATGATGCCTGCTCTATCGTCGAACGTAGCTGAGCGAGATCAGTTTTTTGCGTCACTGGCAACGGAATCCAACCGGGAGCATGAAGCCTGGGTAACGGCGGCATTAGGGTACCTACACCACCCGTTGCGGACAGAAACCTCCGCCAAATACCTGCCTAAAAGTCTGGAACTGCTGGAAGAAATTCAGCGGACGGGTGATATTTTCTTTCCTGAATCGTGGCTTCGTTCCACCCTGTCGAGCTATCAGACACCCGAAACCGTTCAACTGATACGGAAATTTCTGGCTGACCGCCCGAACTATAACCCACGGTTGCGAGCGAAGCTGTTACAGGCGGCCGATGGGCCATTCCGGGCAAGTAAGTTGCTGTATCACCTATGACGTCCAGTGATCTTTTTCCGGCCATCAGTCCGGCAATGGCCCGCGAGCTTTTTCTAATCAGGGATGCATCGTGGGGAGATCGGTTTAAAGAAAATTTTAACCAGTTTATCATTGCGCCCCTGGAGTATAGCTGGCCGGTCATCAAACTGCCTTTACCCCCATCGCGCACCAGCAATCATGCCCTGATTCTGGTAGAACATGGGGAGGTCGACATTACCATCGGGCATCAGGCGTATACGCTTCGGTCGAAGGAACTGGTCATAGTGCCTGCGCTCCAAATATTTACCCTGCACAGCATCCGACCCGATTCGATTGGGTTTATGTCGTTTATCAGTCAGGAACTACTTTTAGGCGCTGCTAGTGAATTCGATTTTCTGAAATTGACGGGCAATCCGCACATAAATTTATCGGATCAGCAGGCACAGTTTGTCAGTACGCTTCTGCATCGACTCGCTATTGAATATCAGGAGAACGGAGCAACTAAACCAGAGCTGATCCGGCCGTATCTGCTGGCGCTGTTTGCCGAGATCGACCGGGCGTATGTGGGTCCGATGGCAACCAAAACCGACCTGGGCGAACGACTGATTCAGCGCTTTATGGACGTACTGACAACACGTATTCGCGAAACCCGACTCGCCAGTCAGTATGCCGACTGGCTGGCCGTTAGCCCGAATCACCTGAACAAAGTGGTGAAAAATCGAACAGGTAAATCCCCTTCCGTATGGATCGACGAACGGGTTGTACTGGAAGCTAAGGTGCTACTTGTTCAGACAGAGTTGACTGTGGCCCAGATCGCGCATGAAATGGGATTCCCCGATCAATCGACTTTTGGAAAACTCTTTCGGAAATATACTGAATTGACCCCGACTCAATTCAGGAGCCAGTTTGTAGAGGCTTTACAACGTGATTGATTTTGACCAGATTTACCCTGTTCCTGCCTACATATATCTCGGTAAGCTGTCGGACCTTTGCGGTTGTATTCAGGCTTCGATAGCTCCATGATTTATCCTATTCTGCTGGTTGTTCATAATGCGCTACGGTGGCTGGTTCTGGGGAGTTTACTGATAGCGCTGGGCAACAGTTATTCGGGCTGGTTGCGAGGGCGTTCGTACCGACCCATCGACCAGACAATACGCGTGATCGCTACGTCAATTGCCCATACGCAGTTGCTGGTCGGCTTCTATCTTTACTCCAAAAGTCCAATCGTAAGCTATTACTGGACGTTTTCGCCCGATGCCAGTCAATCGCCCGAGTTTCGGTTTTTTAGCCTGATTCATATTGGGTTGATGTTCACGGCCATCGTGATAATGACCGTTGGCTCGAGCAAAGCGAAACGCCAGCCGACATCCCAACAGAAATTCAGAACGACCGCTATTTATTTTACCATTACCTTGCTGCTCATCCTCCTTGCGATTCCCTGGCCATTTTCACCGCTGGCCACCCGACCATTATATCGAACGCTTTAAGCATTCTCCAACCTATTATGCACTTTTTCAATTCACTCAAAATCCGGCTTCGCGTAGTAAGCTTTGCCGAAGGAATTTCTTACCTGCTGCTTCTGTTCATTGCTGTGCCACTAAAACGAATTGGTGGTCATCCCGAAGCAGTGCAAATTCTGGGACCAATTCATGGGCTGCTGTTTGTCTGGTACGTACTGGTCATTATTCAGGCCAAAACCGAGTATGGCTGGTCGGCGAGCAAAACGGGACTGGCACTGCTGGCATCGATCCTACCGGGCGGAACCTTCTATGCCGATCATAAGGTATTCCGGCTTTTACCAGCGACAACGCAGGACTTATAAACCATTTCGGTCAAACAAGACTACAGAACGTGATTACAGCAGTAAGGTACTAATGTGGGCGGGTTTAAGAACCCGCTCACACAAAAAACAGTATCCTACCGAAATAGCAGGGGTGCAATGTCGGTGAGGTTACGTCGCCAGACCATGAATGTGTGTCCACCGGGTGTTTCGACCTCTTTATACTTTACCTTTTTCGAGGCCAGATATTGCTTGAAGTATTTATTGTTCTGATACAGAAAGTCGTCCACCCCACAGGAAACCCACAAGAGCTTTAACTGTTTATTGGCGCTCTCGTCCAGCTTCGGATACGCTTTGGCAAAGCTGTCATTCATGGCTTTGATCTGTTCCTCCGACGGGGTTGTCGTAGCTGGGTTGCCGGATGCCGAAGCCGCTGGACGCGGACCTCCCATACCAACCGCACTGCTAAACCCACCAACGTAGGCAAAATGGTCGAGGTTGTTCAGTCCCGTATAAAAAGCCGTGCCCCCACCCATCGACAAACCGACAATAGCTCGCTGGGTTCGGTCTTTAGCAGCATTGTAGGTCTTTTCCAGTTGAGGTATGATTTCCTGAAGCACTTCGGTGGTGTATTTTTCATTACCGCCATAGCCCAGCGTATTGACCATAATCATAGGTTTAGCTTTGCCTTCGGCAATGAGGTTATCCAGAATAATGTTGGCTTGCGCATTCACGATCCAAGATAGGGCCGTCCCCGTGGCACCGTGAAGCAGGAAAAATACTGGATACGGCTCTTTGCGTTTGGGGTCGTAGTTTGGCGGCAGGTACACATAGTAGTCCCGGTCTTCGCCCATCACCGCCGACCGATAGACATGGTGGTTGACAATACCGCGAGGCACATCCTTGATCTCCCAACTCAGCGAAGCTGGTCCCGGCATATGGGCCAGACTCTGTCCGTTACATTGGTAGCAGGGTTTAGCCACGGGATTAGCTGGATCGGGAATGCGAAGGCCATCGACGACAAAGGCATAATCATACACATCGGGGTCAAGCTTTTTGGTAAAACTCCAGACGCCCTGATCATCTTTGGTCATCGTTTCCCGCGAAACGCCTTCGATGTCAAGAATTACTTCTTTAGCGTTTGGCGCCCGCAGCCGGAAGATCAATCCGCCGTCGGTCACTTCCGGGGATTTGACGGCGGGCATTCGCGGAACCTGAGCCAGAAGTGTTGCCGTCTGGAACAACAGACAACCGAATAGCAGTAGCCAATTTCGTAACGTCATAAATTTCGTAAAGCAAGGGTTTAACAAATCGCTACGAATCTACTATGCTTTTTTATCATTACGTATTTTTTACGGTAAGACTTTTTACAAGGTTTAACAAGAGCAATCCATCGGAAAAACACACAGAAGACCACGCGCGTAATGGATATGGCTTGCCTGATTGTATCGTCTTGCCAATACATTTCAACCTATAGCCGCCGTTTTTCCAGGTAATACAGCCCATGTAGACCAAGCTTCTACGTACACTTTTTGATTGGTTCTTAACCTGAACTTTCACTTGGAGAGGCCCTAATCATTATTATCCGACTAGTGCAAAAACAGACTAGCTCTAAATACAACAAGCCGGACATCGTGTCCGGCTTGTTGCCTGATCGTATTCTTTGATCTATTTAACGGCTTCGACAGCCGCTGCGGCCTCTATAGCCGCTATAGCTGCACCATTCTTCTCACCGTACTCGTCCCGTTTACTTTCGAAATACGAAAAAATGTCATTGATCGAGTCAACATTCTCGGCAATTTTCGAATGCATATCGCTGAGATTTTTTTCCAGCGTCGAATCGTTCAGACCATTCATATTGTCCACTTCGATCTGACTGATTTTGGTAATGAGGGCCGTCTGGCTGTTTTGCAGGTCTTCCAATTCACGAACCACTTTGTTCATCAGTTCAAACTTCTGTGCCTTATCCATAATTTTTCTATTTTGTTGAGTCTATTTACTTAACTATCTAAACAGAAAATGGTTTTTGAAATCCTCAGGTAAACCCATAGATTACGCTACATACCTTAGGTTGGATAGGCGAATACATTTACTCAGCGCGACTTTGGCTAGTTTCTACATAGTGGCTCATCAGTGGTAAGATTGCCTCAATTTGCAGTATGTATTGTTCAACCAGGGGAGCTACGTCGTCAATCCCTTTCTTTTCTCTGATCAGCGCTTCGATTTCCAGAATTAATCGGGTGGCTTCGTTCATACCCAGCATTTTTGTATGGACTTGCTGGGTATGAACGATCTGTTTGATTGTGTCCAAATTCTGCTGATCGATTGCCTGTCTGAGGCTCTCAAGTCCCGAAGGCGTTTCGACCAGGTAAATCTCGATTAACTCCATTGCCAATGCCGTATCGTTGCCCACTGCGCTTAATAAAGGTTCTATAGAAAAGCTGGCCGACGAACGGGTTGAGGGTTCAGCTACCAGTGCAGGTTTTGGGATAGGGCGGCCCGTCACTACGTATTTACGCATGAGCGCTTGTAACTCTTCTAACTGAAATGGCTTGGGCAGAAAATCATTCATGCCCACTTTGATACACTCCTCCTGTTCACTGGGCAGCGCGTGGGCCGTCATGGCAATGATAGGCACCGAACTTTTGAGTGTTGAACGAATTTGGCGGGTTGTTTCATACCCGTCCATCACCGGCATCTGAAGATCCATCAGAATTATGGCAAAGCTGGTTTCTTCGAGCAGCGCAAGGGCTTTCTGCCCATTGTCGGCCACTTGTGACTGATACCCCAATCGCTTCAACGCCTGAATTGCTAGCTTTTGATTCATTAGGTTATCTTCCACTACCAACACACGAACATCACCCAGCACAGGAGCTACGGCCAGGTTATTGGGCTGGTGCAGCAACAGTTGCTCTTCAGCAACCGGATATGGAATTTCTACGACAAATTGAGAGCCTTTACCCAATGTGCTTACTACCCGAACTGTACCACCCTGTAACTCCGTCAGTGCTTTGACAATACTCAAGCCAAGGCCCGTTCCACCATAATATCGGGTTGTGAAATCGTCGGCCTGTTGGAAGCGATCAAAAATAGTAGGCAATACGTCGGCGTCGATACCAATGCCTGTATCTTCTACTATAAAGCGCACCAGAACCAGGTCGGCATCAACCTCTCCACGGGGCTCAGCCTGTAAAGTAATTGTACCCTGCTTGGTAAACTTTATGGCATTATTGAGCAGATTCAATAAAATCTGGGTGAGTCGGGTTGGGTCGCCCCGAAAAACAGTTGGCAATGCCGGATCAATTTTTATCACCAGCTCCAGCCCTTTATCAGCAATGGATACCTGACACATCGCCTTAAGCGAAGCAACGAGCAGCTGAATACTAAAGGGTATCGACTCCAGCTTGATCATACCCGCTTCCAGCTTTGATAAGTCCAGAATATCATTAACGATGGTCAGCAGGTTTTTGCCCGACGTTCGAATATGCCCCAGGTATTCGCGCTGGTCGGCATCAAGGGAGGTGGTGTCCAGCAATTCAGAAAACCCAAGCATAGCGTTCAACGGTGTTCGAATTTCGTGGCTCATATTAGCCAGGAAATCCTGCTTGAGCTTGGCCGCTTTTTCCGCTATTTTCTTCGCTTCCTGTAACTGATGCTGTGACTGTGCACGGTCGCTAATATCAATACTGGACGTAATTACGTATTGGAGATCGCCCTGTGCATCGTAAACAGGCGTGGCCGTACTAAGCAGTTGAATGGCTTTACCGTTCATGCGCAGTTCCAGATCGTCGACCTGAACCGTTTCGCCCTGCAGCGCCCGATAGGTAGGCCTTTGCTTAACCGGATAAGGCTGGCCATCCGGAAAACGGAATAGTGAATCGGCATTGAGCCCTTCCGTATATTGACCAAATTGGATACGATCACCGAATAATTTAATAGCGGCCTGGTTCGCATAGTAGAACTTTCCATCCCGGTCGATGATCACAATAGGAGCCGGTACCGCTTCCAGCAATTTCTTGGTTTGCTGCTCACTTTCGGTCAGTTTTTGATTGAGCCAGTTACTTTCCCGCAGGGAGCGATACAACAGGTAAATAGCCCCAATAATCATGAGCAAGGCCGCAACCGCACCAACCAGATTGCTGATCGTAGCATAGGCAGCCGACCGTTTACTCTGCGCAACGCGGGTTTCGAGTAGTACGTTTTCGTAGCTGTCCGACTCTTTTAAAACCTGATAAAAGTCGCTGCTGATGCTCAGAAAATGTTCAATAGAATCCAGTCGGGCCATTCCCGGCTTAATTAGCCCCTCCGCAAATAATGGGCGGCTCCTGGCAATCTTCGCCCGGAAAAGTTGATCGAGCAACTGAAGCCGTTTTGTTTGTATAGGATCATCAGCCGACAGTTTCTGTATGGCTTTGAGTTCCTTACTCATTTGCTGACTTGTGCGCTCAAAATCTGATTTGAAATAGAGATTGCTACTCAGCAAATAGCCTCGTAAATCATTATCCATATTGGTCAGTAGTGCCAGCATCCGTTGCGTTTTACTGATTACCTGATGGGTATGGACAACCCATTTATTCATTTCAGTCAGCCGATTCACCGTCTGCCAGGCATTAATTCCGATGATTACGGTTATAAGAACCCCCAAAGCTACCATCAGGGAGATCCGCCGGTATCTGTTCATAGCAGGAACGTTTCTATCCAGAAATCCACTCTGTTTTTCACCAAAATCGGGTGTAGAGCGATTTAGTCTAAAAAATCGATTAAAAATACTGAACAGAATTAAAGTTACCGTTATGTGACACAATTAAATAATTAATATAAATTTTTCTTAATAAATAAAACTAATAGACTAAGAAATTATTAGGCAAATTTTGTCTGGTAGCTACTCGTTAATTTCATCTATAAAACCCAGTCTAATTTAGCCACATTTCCACCTACGCTCCCTACCCTATTTTAGCTATTCTGGCAACGAAACACGTACATTTAGCTCACCTAAACCCGAACCGAATGCTATGTATATCAGGCCCACCCGTCCGTTCACGCTTACGTTTATAGCCATTACGCTGCTGGAAATACTTGGCGATTCGCTGACTATCCGCGTATTGCATTACGGATGCAAACCACTGATTATGGCCCTGCTGATGCTATACGTGTGGCAGTTTTGTCAGGCCGTCGGCTTCGTTTCGTATATACGATGGCTTCTGGTTGGAATGGTGTTTGCGCTGGTTGGCGATATCCTGCTGATGATTCAGGAAATCGACTTGTTTGCTGCCGGACTAGGGGCTTTTCTGATGAT
This sequence comes from Spirosoma sp. 48-14, assembly GCF_001898575.1. Classification (GTDB taxonomy): domain Bacteria; phylum Bacteroidota; class Bacteroidia; order Cytophagales; family Spirosomataceae; genus Spirosoma. The sequence continues at coordinate 36,614 of NZ_MKUD01000070.1, read as the reverse complement.
GCAAATTTGTTACAGCATTGCTTTCCTGAAGTCGATCCGGGCGGGAGAACAACTGATTACAAGCCGTAGGTTAGTGAAACGTGCGATTCCCTTTAGCCTATACCTGATTATTTTTCTGGTTTTACTCCGACCTGTTTTTATCAGCAAACCGGATTTAGAAGTACTTTGGTGGCCTGTTGTCATCTATGCCAGTTGCCTGAATGGAATGGGCCTTCTGGCAACCCAGCGACAGGGTCTTCCTGGTTATAATCAGGTAGTGATCGGCGCCTTACTGTTTATTATATCCGACTCGGCTATTGCTGTCAATAAGTTTCTCAGTCCATTTAGTGGCTCGACCTGGCTGGTTATGACACCCTACGCAACGGCACAATACCTGATTATGATTGGAATGATCCAGCAGGTAGCCAGTAAGGTACCCGAAAAACCATAAGCATTACTTATTCAATATAAATATTGTCGATACGATAATCAATTAAATCAATTTGATTGATAAGTAAGTTCCTGCTAGTATTGCCTTGTAAAACAAATCGAGAACAACACAAAGACCACGTTCACGCGTAAACCAAATCGTTAAAATAAGATGGATACAATGTCAGGTGATATCAGCAAGTGCCCCTTTCACAATGGGAATATGCAGACTGCTGAAAAGATTAGTGTAGCCGGTAACGGAACGCAGAACCGGGACTGGTGGCCCAATCAGTTGCAATTGAATATCCTTCGGCAGCACTCGTCGCTATCGAACCCAATGGGCGAAGCGTTCAACTATGCTGAAGAGTTCAAAAGCCTGGATCTGGAGGCTGTAAAGCAGGATCTTCACGCCCTGATGACCGATTCACAGGATTGGTGGCCAGCCGATTTTGGACATTATGGCCCCTTGTTTATCCGTATGGCCTGGCATAGTGCGGGTACGTACCGTACGGGCGACGGTCGTGGTGGCGCTGGCGCTGGTCAACAGCGGTTTGCTCCCCTCAATAGCTGGCCCGACAACGTTAGTCTGGACAAAGCCCGCCGATTACTTTGGCCAATCAAGCAGAAATATGGCCGCAAAATTTCCTGGGCTGACCTGATGGTTCTGACGGGCAACGTAGCGCTTGAATCGATGGGCTTTAAAACCTTTGGTTTTGCGGGTGGTCGCCCCGACGTCTGGGAACCCGAGCAGGATGTATATTGGGGTGCAGAAAAAACCTGGCTTGGTGGCGACATCCGGTATGCGCATGGCTCCGACGGTGTTGAAAAAGCTGGGGGCGTACTTGTTTCTGACGATGATGCTGATGGCGATATCCACTCACGGAATCTGGAAAACCCGCTGGCAGCTGTACAAATGGGCCTGATCTACGTGAACCCCGAAGGGCCAGACGGAAACCCAGACCCCGTTAAAGCCGCAAAAGATATTCGGGACACCTTCGGCCGGATGGCTATGAACGATGAAGAAACCGTTGCGCTGATTGCAGGTGGACATACTTTCGGCAAAACACACGGTGCTGCTCCGGCAACGCACGTAGGTCCAGAACCCGAAGCCGCTGGTATTGAGCAACAAGGTTTTGGCTGGAGTAATAGCTTCGGAACCGGCAAAGGTGGCGATACCATTACAAGCGGCCTGGAAGTTACCTGGACCAGCACACCGACCAAATGGGGTAATGGCTTCTTCGAAAACCTGTTTGGTTTCGACTGGGAACTGACCAAAAGCCCAGCCGGTGCTCATCAGTGGAAACCGAAAAACGGTGCAGGTGCTGGTACAATTCCTGATGCCCATGATCCATCAAAAAGCCACGAGCCACGGATGCTGACCACTGACCTCGCCCTTCGCTTCGACCCGGCTTACGAAAAAATCTCAAGACATTTCCTTGAAAACCCCGACGCATTTGCCGATGCATTTGCGCGTGCCTGGTTTAAGCTAACCCACCGCGACATGGGTCCTCGAGCCCGTTACTTAGGCCCTGAAGTGCCCGAAGAAGTGCTGATCTGGCAAGATCCTATTCCGGCTGTTGATCACGCCCTGATTGATGAAGCCGACATTGCTGCCCTGAAAGCGAACATCCTGGCTTCGGGATTAACCGTATCCGAACTGGTATCGACAGCCTGGGCTTCGGCCTCTACGTTCCGTGGTTCTGACAAACGGGGTGGTGCCAACGGTGCCCGTATCCGGCTGGCTCCTCAGAAAGACTGGGCCGTTAACAATCCGACTCAGTTAGCGAAAGTACTGGGCATACTGGAAAGCATTCAGGAAGAATTTAACAGTACGCAAACAACCGGCAAAAAGGTGTCGCTGGCTGATCTGATTGTGCTCGCTGGTAGTGCCGCTGTTGAAAAAGCGGCTAAAGATGCGGGTTACGATACCACGGTTCCCTTTACACCTGGCCGGATGGACGCTTCGCAGGAAGAAACCGATGTTGAATCGTTTGCGGTGCTGGAGCCTATTGCCGATGGTTTCCGTAACTACCTCAAAGCTAAATTCACGATCTCGACGGAAGAGTTACTGGTCGATAAAGCGCAGTTGTTAACCCTCACTGCCCCTGAGCTGACGGTGCTGGTCGGTGGTCTGCGGGTGCTAAATACGAACTACGATGGTTCTAAACACGGCGTTTTCACCGCTCAGCCCGGCGTACTGACCAACGATTTCTTTGTCAATCTGCTCGATATGAGCACAGCCTGGAAAGCCGTTTCCGATCATAAAGAAGTGTTTGAAGGCCGCGACCGCAAGTCGGGCGACCTGAAATGGAGCGCCACTCGTGCCGATCTTATTTTTGGTTCGAACTCCGAGCTTCGCGCTCTGGCAGAAGTCTATGCCAGTTCGGATGCGAAGGTAAAATTTGTTAAGGATTTTGTTGCCGCATGGACCAAAGTTATGAATCTTGATCGCTTTGAACTAGCCTGATCAACGTCAATTTCTAGCTTTCTCTAAACCAAACACGCCGGGCAATATTGTCCGGCGCTGTTTTTTGGTTCCCGCTAGTATTGGTCAACAGGTACATACAGAAGTCCTCTTTGTCCTGCTGACAAAGAGGTTATTTTCTAGCTTGGACTAGAGGTGTTAGGCGCGTCCGGCTTTTTGCCCAGTACATCGTTTATCGTCGCTTCCGCATCGGGGAAATTGGTTTTGAGCACGTCGGCCAATTGAGCTTTTAATTTTTCAAAGTACTCCGGTGCGTTATCAATGGCTCCTTCGGCCTCCGATTTCAGTTGCAGTCCTTTTTCTTTCAGGTCGGCCATCAATTTCTGACCATCTTCGGTTTGTGCATATTTATTGAGCGCGACTCCGGCGGCAGCTCCCAAAATAAACGTGGCTAAATGTTTGGCGTTAACTGGCATAGGTTCTGTCTGGTTTAATAACTAATCGAACTTACGAAAAAGCAGCTATCGCACAACACCAAAATACATCACCTGCTGCTTCCCCTCGTTGGAAGGTAAATTAGGCTTTCTGAACGGCAACCTCATCCAGCCGACGAAACTGAATGCCTAAAACCAGTAGCCAGACCAGCCAAAGTGTACTCCCCACTAATCCAGCCAGTTCCCAGGTTGGGAAGCCCGGCAGTACAGTCGCAAACAGGTCGCCCTGTGCCAGCAGGTAGATGCCAGAAGCCACCAGACCCAGGTAACTTACCCACCCTGAAACCATAGCCAGCCGACGTAAAGCCAGCGATAGCAAAACAGTATAAGCAATGGTCAGCAGTTGGCCCAGATGTTCACCCAGCACAACACCACCGTATTGATGAATAGCCGTAAAGACGACTTCGGTCGCCTGCCGGGTAGCTGGGTCGGTCGCCTGAACATACTGGGTAGCCAACACAGGCACCACAAACGGCCAGCGTAGCAACCCAACAATTTGCACGATACCCGACATAACGCCCAGTGTTGTTGCCCACCGCAAACCGGGTTCCTGTGGCTCCAGTTTCTGCCCGATAAGCACATACGCCTGTAGCAGAAGAAAGCCACTGATGGCAAAGAGCCACCACACCGCTATCAGCAGCCCACCGCCCTGATGGAAACGGGTCAGTATGATACCGGGTTCGTAGCGCAGCACATTCGGATAATCGAAGAGTATGGTTAAGGCCGTGTAAGGTACAATGACCAGAATAACCCCAAAAATGAGTAGATTACTGATAAATCGATTCGAAGGTAATAGAGCCGTTTTCATTTGTATACGATTGATTGACGATACAAAATTGGCTGAGCACCAGGGCTGATCTCCTGGACAAATGTCTAAATCGTTCGCCCTTTCGCATAGGCCAGGAAACTATTTAGACACTCAACTCCGCAAGAATCGGGTTTTTGGGCAGCGCGATTATGGCGACTTTTGTATAGTCAACACACAAATACAATGACAACCAACAGCACGTACACCTATCAGCAAATTGCCCAGGCCATTGAGCACCTCACCGCTACGTTTCGCGAGCAACCCTCACTGAGTGAACTGGCGACCAAGGCTAATATGAGTGAGTTTCACTTTCAACGTCTGTTTACCGAATGGGCGGGGGTAAGTCCAAAAAAATTCAGCCAGTACCTAACCCTCGAACACGCCAAAACCCAACTCCGGAAAGGCGTTGCCTTATCCGAAGCGGCTTATGAGGCCGGGCTTTCAGGAACAGGGCGTTTACACGATCTCTTTGTCACCATCGAAGGCGTTACGCCGGGCCAGTTTAAGCAGGCAGGCTCCGGGTTGCAACTTGTGTACGGCGTATTCGATAGTCCGTTTGGCGCGTATGTATTGGGGACTATGCATGACAAAATCGCTCTATTGCATTTTTTAGACGACCAGGATGACCCAGTTACTATTCTAAAAGCAGCCTGGCCTGAAGCGTCACTAATTCACGATCCTACTAGCATCCAGCGGTTTACCAATCAGATTTTTCCTGTTACTGGCGAACCCAACCAGACTATTAGTACTCCCTTACCTGTGTTGATGCGTGGGTCCGCCTTTCAGCTAAAAGTATGGGAAGCCCTGCTGAAGATTCCAGAAGGCCAACTGGCTAGTTACGATCAGATTGCCGATGCGATTGGACAGCCAACAGCGTCGCGGGCGGTTGGAACGGCTATCGGCGCTAATCCTATCGGTTATCTGATTCCTTGCCATCGGGTCATTAAGAAAACCGGCCTTTTCGGTGGTTATCGCTGGGGAGCCGAACGCAAGCAGGCCATGCTAGGCTGGGAAGCTGCGCGCGTTGATAACTAGTGATTCAAGGGCCGTCAACCGGTCATTTACTTCACGTACTTTGTTGTCAATCATTGACAGTGTATTAGTTTCCATCAATGACGCGAAGTAAATGACCACTAAATTCCTTTCTAATGACTTTAGCCACGCTCCCCGAAACAGGTTTTGCCGTATTGCCTCCCGTGTTATCGCCGGAGGAATGTGACTATGTCGCAACGCTCTTTGATGCCTCAGATCTATACCGGAAAACGGTAGTGATGCAACGCCATGGATACGGTAGCGGTGAATACAAATACTTTAGCTATCCCCTACCTACTGTTGTCGATCGGTTTCGGCATGAATTGTTTGCCCAACTGGCTCCTGTAGCCAACGACTGGAACGCTAAACTGGGTATTGACCTGCGTTACCCTACTAACCTTGACGAATGGCTGGTAATGTGCCATGAAGCCGGGCAAACCAAACCAACACCACTCATTCTGAAATACGGTGCTGGCGATTGGAATGCACTTCATCAGGATATGTATGGCGAGTTGTATTTTCCGTTTCAGGCGGTATTGTCTCTGAGTCAACCCAATCGGGACTATACGGGTGGCGAATTTGTTCTCATCGAACAACGACCGCGTATGCAATCGAAGCCCATTGTTTTACAGCCCGAACAAGGCCAGGTTGTTGTATTCACGACAAAATACCGACCGGCTAAAGGCACACGTGGCTACTATCGGCTGACGATGCGACACGGTGTCAGTGAAGTTCGGACAGGTACGCGCATCAACGTTGGGCTTATTTTTCACGATGCAGCATGATCCGTCATGTTGATCTCGGTCCAACACCATTTGCCCGACTGCGAAGGTTAGTTAGCGAACTAAAAAAAGGAGCTATTGCGCTCGGTGGCCATCGTCCTGGCAAGTTATACGGTCGGCTGGATTGTCGGGCTGGTAAGCGAATGAAACCTGAAAACCGGGTGTTTTTTCGCAATGCAACAGAAGCCATTGCAATTGGGTATCGCCCATGTGCTGTGTGTATGCCCGAAGCCTACAAAACCTGGAAAGCAAATACCTCCAACGCAAAACTCCCCCTGAATGCTGCTTCGTAAGCTCATTCAGGGGGAGTTGTATATGCAGTGTTCTTCTTTTAGCGATACGGGTAGCCAAACAAGCTACTTATCAGAGCAGATCGATAGCGATCATGATAATGTGCAGGATCAGGCTAATGGCGAAGCCGGAAAAAATATATCGGACGGGTAAGGCAGAAAGTACGGGAACCAGCACCCCTAAAAAGCAAAGCATACTGGCTAGAAACTGCCAATCCCCTCCGCCAAAGTTGGCCATGATCAGCAACAGTACAGGCGACAGGATGCATCCCTGAATAGCCAAGGCACCGACAGCCCATCCAAAGCGATAAAATTCGGCTTCAGAAACGAATTTTTTAACGGCAGAAATCCATGAAGTATCGGTGGTTGTGCTATAGTCAGGAGTTACTTGTGTGAGCGTTGCCATGATTTTGTGTGTTTGAATTACTCTACAAATCACGGCATAGGTCGCCGGACCCCACATGACGTTTATCAGGGTCAAACTTGACTTTTGTTAGGTAAAGGTCATAAACACGAAAACCGCTTGTAAGGAAGCGGTTTTCGTTGTCAAATTCAATTGAGTTTTCTCAATAACGTATTTCCCAGTACGGGTTTTCATGAGCTACTGTTTGCTGGGCAATATACTGGCGAATCACCTTATCGTAGGCAGCATCGTCTATTTTCTTTCCTTTTACTTTTGGTAGCTTAAGGTCATCAGCCGTAAGCGGGCGGAACGCAACGTTGGTTGCTTCTATGATCACCGTTCCGTCATCGATATTCAGTTCTAGAATCAGACCGGGCAAACCACACATCCGTTCGGGGCCAGCCGAAACCGGAATATCCTGCGCAAACCAGGCCGTAATTTTCTGATTTTTGACGGGATCTTCCGTCTCAGCTTTCATACAAATGAACCCCGCAACTTCTTTGATCTGATTCCCAATTTTCCAGACGGGTGCATGGATCGAATCTTCAACAACGTAGGTTTTACCCAGCATTTCGATGATGTCCGTCTTCTTATCCTTTTCAAAATTTCGGTACAAATCCAGTTCGTACTGCCGCCACGAGTATCCACCCTCTTCCGGTTCCGTACTGAAATAGGTGTACAGGCTTTCGTTGGCGTTAAAGGCCATCTTCATTTTGGTGCCTTTGTTGTTCTCTTCCCAGTTCTTCCGTAGCTGCGTCTGACGGTCCTTTTGCTCCTGACTCAGAAACGTCAGTCTACTAATCATTTTACTCCAGTAATCTTTACGAACGTAGGTCACTACACCTTCCGTTTTCTGGGCCATAGCCATCGAGCTGACCATCAGGCATAGTACCAGGACTAATTTCTTCATGATAAATAAGTGCGTTTAGAAGAGCTTGAAATCAATAATAATCCCGGCGCATTTTCGCCTGAACACCCCGCATGTTATACGTAAAGCTTAACATAAAATACCGGGCCAGCGACTGAATTCGCTCGGTGCTGGTATAGTTCTGACCCGCATACTGCGACACCACCACGTTGCGATTGAGCAGATCGAAGCCCGACAGCCGAATCTCTGCTTTTTTCGCCTTCCCAACGATACGATAGATCGACGAACTTAACAAGGGAATCTGCTGATTGAAATTCAGCTTCTCGTTTTTATACTCGTTGTAGTTCAGCGTCGTGTTCAGGTAAAAATCGCCGGGCAATTTCAGGTTCAGATCACCCCGGATGCTGTTGTTGTAGATGGTCTGGTTTTGCGTCGTATTGATCGAATACTTGGTATTGGTGATGCTCATATTCGCATTACCGTAAAAAGTAATCCACTCTTTAGGCGTCAACTCCAGCCGGACACCAAATGAGTAATTCTGGTTATTCGTCTCGTTCAGCACTTCATTGATTCGCGTCAGATTGTGGCCCAAATTCAACGAAGTGTTCAGGTTAAGCGTTGCCTTTGTTTTCTTCAGCGGGAAGCCGAAATAAATATTAGATCCCAGATTTTTACCACCCGTCAGGTTTTCTGGCATCGTCGTTGTAATCAGGGTTTTCGGATCAACGGTCTGGCTATACACGATCTGGTTTACAAAATAGGTCGTGTAAATATTCGTCCATAAATTAATGAAGCTCCCTGGGTTAAAGTAGTTGTACGAAGCACTCAGATTATGACCCAACTGAGGGAGCAGATTCGGATTTCCACGGGTAATGGCCAGCGGGTTGCTGTTGCTGGTTACTGGCTGTAAATCGCGCGAGGATGGTATCTGTACCCCTACATCATAATTGGCTCCCAGGTATCGGTTATTTTTCAGATCGAAGTTGAGCGAGACGTTCGGAATCACTGTCGTGAATGTCCGGTTGATGGGTTGAAGCGGCTGGCTCTGGTCGCGGGCAAACTTCCCATCAAGCTGAAATTGCTGCCCCGCTACCCCAGCCGATATATTCAACCCTTTGTAGGAGTAACGCACACTGCTTCCCAGTCGATTGAAGAGGTAATTGTTCTTGTAGTACAAACTCAGGGAATCAATTCGTCGGCGGCTGTCGTCCAGGTTTGCCACATCGCGATCGACTTCATCGTAGCGAAGGTTAAAGTTATAGAACGTCTCCCAGAAGAACTTTTTGGCGAACGGCTCTACATACAACAGGTTAGCCTTGTATTGGTTACTGACCGAATTGGTTCCCTGATCCTGATTGAGTATTCGCAGCATGTCGTTCACACTGGTAGCCTGATAGAATTCGTTTCGGGCTTTCAGCAGTAAATCGCCATCGTTTTTATTCATCTGAAACGTAGCGCTGGCGCCAAAGTTGCGCCCTTTCTTTTTGAACTTCAGCCGATACAGAAGCGTATTGGCTATCGCAAACTGGTTGGCTGATGAATTATTCGTCGATTGGCTATAGGTTGTCGGAAGTTCAGCGCTATTTGCGACGCTCTGAAACACCCGTTGCTGACTTTGCAGATTGCTGGTATTAAGCCCAAACCGGCTGTTACTGATGATCAGCAACGTTTGCATGGAATCAAGCTGCTTCTCTAAACGGAAGCTAATCCGGTGGTTCGTGGCCAGGTTGGACTGGCTGCTGGTGTCCGTTTTCCGCAGATTGGTTGAACCGGGCAGGTAACTTTTGTTTTCCCGAAGCGCATCCAGATTTAACCGGGTCTGGTTGAAATAATAGCTGGTGCTTAGCTTGGTTTTCTTCGTGTCGTAGTTGTAGTTAAGGCCCCCGGCCGTATTTTTGGTAAAGCCCCGGCCATTGCCGCCACTAATCGGAATGGTCAGGCTTTCATTGTCGTCGCCAAAGTAGAGATAACGATTAGAGCCACTAAACCCGAAGTCGGCATTATCGTTCCAGTTGAACGAGTTACTCCCCCTAAAATCCTGATAGTCATTAAAGGAAAGGCCCTGTTGGTTCGTGTTATTTCCGAGTAGCAAGGCCGAAAATTGTTGCTTGCTGTCGAACTTGTTGTAGCTTCCTTTCCCCTCAAAACGCGTCGATACATTATTCGAAGCAGGCCCGGCTCCGGCCGTCAATTTCCCAAAACCACCTTTTTTAAACTCTTCCTTCAGTTGCAGGTTAACGGTTTTTTCTTTCTTGCCATCGTCAACGCCGGTCATTTTAGCCTGTTCGGTTTTATCGTTAAACACCTGCACTTTTGTAATGGCTTCGGCCTGCAGATTTTTGGTCGCTAACTTTGGATCATCCCCGAAAAAACTCTTTCCATCGACCGTTACTTTTTTAACCTCCTGCCCCTGTGCCCGAATGTTCCCGTCCTGATCGACCTGAACACCCGGTAGCTTTCTAAGCAAATCTTCTACCGTTGATCCGGGCGGGACCTTAAATGAACTGGCATTGTATTCGATGGTATCGCCTTTGATCGTCAGTGGAGCCTTTGCCGTTCGAACCACTACTTCCATCAGTTCGCGGGTGATCGGCTTCAGTTTCAACGGACCTAAATCCATAACCGGCTCCCCCGCATGCTTAATCAGTTGATTATAAGGAATCAACCCGACAAACGAAATTTTCAGAATGTATGTACCCGCTTTTATATTCTTAAAAGTAAAAGCTCCGTTGTCGCCCGTACGGGTAAAGTTGACCATCGACGAATCTTTGGCGCTGAGCAGCATAACCGTTGAGGAGGGCAGCGGAGCCGATGTTGTATCGACAGCACGGCCCTGAAGTGTAAAGCGGGTTGCCGCCGGAGGACTTTGTGCATAAAGCGAAGCCGTGAGCAGGCATAGTAAGGCCAGCAGGGAAAGGTTTCTCATGGATGATCGAATAGAAGATAATAGGATAATGAGAGCAAATATAAAAATCAGTTAATAGGTTAGTTACGGCCTTAACGAATTTTAACTAATTTTTTAGTAAATTAACTATTTTTATAGGAACAAACCGAATACCCTACTCAACTAAACGAAAGAGCCTTATCCCGATAAAAAGGTTGCATCCTTTGATTAGTGAAGAGAAAAAACAGGAAGTGATTGCATAAAACGATACGTTTAATTGATTAAACGGTAGTAAAACCGTCAATCACCTCCCGAATTGCCTTTGCTTTCAACAGGCATTCTTCCCATTCCTGTACGGGATCGGCATCGTAGGTGATGGCACTACCTACTGAGAAAGACGCATACCGATTTTGCGCATTGTAGAGAAGCGTGCGGATAACCACACTGAAATCAAAATCGCCCTCTGGCGTAATAAAACCAATAGCGCCCGAATAAACTCCCCGCCTGCTTACCTCCAGTTCATCGATCAACTCCATGGCCCGGATTTTGGGAGCGCCAGTCATGCTCCCCATCGGAAAAGCATGTCGAATAGCCTCGGCCCAATTTACGCCTTCCCGCAATGTTGCCGAAACCGTCGAAATCATCTGATACACCTGCTGAAAGCCATAAATACCGAACAGTTCATCCACCCGCACAGATCCGGTTTTGGCGCTACGCGCCAGATCGTTTCGAACGAGGTCAACGATCATCAGATTTTCGGCCCGCTCTTTTTCTGATTGCAGCAATTGCGTACGAAGCAGGCTATCTTCGTCCGGTGTTTTTCCGCGCCTGATTGTTCCTTTTATGGGCTGCGATAAAACGTTTTGCCCTTCCTTTTTTAGGAATCGCTCGGGCGATGCACCCATAACATACCGCTCACCGATTTTCATAAAATTAGAAAAGGGCATGGGGGATCGCTGGTTCAGAGCGCGGTAAACCGTTAGTGGGTCCAGATGGATGGCTTCGGCAAAAAACTCGATGCAATAATTCAGTTCATATACATCGCCTGCCAGAATATGCTGCTGAATACGACGCACGTTGGCCAGGTAGTCATCATAAGAAACCCGACACTGAATGGCCGGAGGAAGAGCAACTAATGAAGGTGCAGTTATAGGGGCTGGCTGGAAATGTACGATTTGTTGCCATAGCTCCTGGGCGTTGCCGTATCCACGAATACATACGCAACCCGTCTGGCGGTCAGACGCTTCAAAGTCAATAACCCAGGCAGGTTCAACAAAATAAACATCTGGAAAACCTAATCGATTCGGGTTACGGCTTTCCAATACCTCAAGCTGATTTTTCAGGTCATACCCCAGATAACCAACCAGGTAAGATGGTCGACGGGCATGTGCATCCGCTAGAGCCTCGAACGCATCATGCTCAGAAAACGAAATGACCCGTTCCGCACCAACAAAGAGTCGGTTTGGGAACGGGTCATTTGGATAGATACTATCGTTATTGGTTAATGAAGCGACAAAATCAACTGAATCGTTCTGTTGGCTGATAGCCCAGGCTAATGCCTGCCAACGAACAGATTGCATGTCGGCAACGTCTATACGCAGGGAATCCATACCTTACTGACGTAATAACCGAACGTCAACAGCAATATCTTTTCCTTCGGCATTCTGACCAATTGAAAACTCAACTTCGTCGTCGACCTGCAATTCATTGAAATCGGTATCGACTAAACTTGTGTAGTGGAAAAACAGGTTATTAGGCGGGTAATTCACAAAGCCATAGCCGGTTTTAAGGCTGCGAATGGTGCTGATTTTACGCCCTTCCGGGTCACTATCGGCCACATTATAATTAGGCTCTATCGATGAATCGTAGTCGTAATTACTTTCCAGTGATAATGAACTGCCATAGCTCATACCATTCGTATAGCTATTGCCATTTCCGTTGACGGTTGAAAAAGTAGGTCTGGCAGCCTGTTTGACAAATAAATTCTGGATCACCATATCGTTCCTACGGCTTCGGTCATCAATAATACCGTGCATAGCCACCGGATAAGATACCTCTTCGAGCAAATCCTGCGATGTGCGCGTCACCTGCTTTTCGCCCTGTTCATTCAGAAATTCGAAATCCCAGCTCAGCACCATAATACGGGAGCCCAGCGTGTTAAGCTTTCGAATGAGCGGCACATAATCCCCATCGGATGTGATCAATACGACTACGTCGAACTTTTTGTACTGAGCCAGTTCGAATGCTTCGAGGGCCAGCCATACATCAATCCCTTTTTCCTGCCGGTATCCCTGATACGTTTTTACAGGCAGGTAATGCGTTACAACCCCTTCCGACATGAGAATATCGTCGAACAGTCGATCATAAAAAAGTTGATTACCACGTTGATTAGCCTCATGAGCGTTCAGCCGACCACGAAAATAGTGTGCATCTACAATCTGACACAGCCGTTCGTTCACCCCTTCTTCTTCGGCTACCTGACGACGAATAAACGCGTGCAGCCCTGAAATACTGATACGGCTACGACGTTCGTGCGAATAATTATAGTAGTTGCTTACATGTAGAAAATAATTACCGTCATAGAAAACCCCAATACGGGTTAATCTGGATTCTGCTGGCATGCTGTACCTGAATGTTTATAATTGTATGATTATGTAAGAGAAAAATGCTTTTAATTATCCTTTTATGGGGCTGATTGGTGGTATATGGATACTATAACTACGAAAAAAATAACTTATCTACTTCTATTTTAATCGTATTCAATATTACTCAAAACAAGTTACTTAAACCTTAAGCACTACACTTTATTGTATAGACTTTATTAATTATTGTAGGTAACAAAGAAAAAGGAGAATCAGTGCGGGAAAGATTAATAGTGTATAAAGAATACGCTGCAAACATAACAATTTTTTAGATGCATGCTACCCTACCCCTATCTTTGCCCATTCATTCCTGCGTACTATGCAAAAAATCTTATTTATCGACCGCGACGGCACGCTTATAATTGAGCCACAGCCCGATCAACAGGTCGATTCATTAGCCAAGCTTGATTATATACCCAAGGCGATTTCGGCAATGCGCAAAATAGCCGAAGAAACAGATTATCAACTAGTTATGGTCACAAACCAGGATGGACTGGGTACCGACTCGTTCCCTGAAGATACCTTCTGGCCCGCCCACAACAAAATGCTGACCACCTTCGCCGGAGAAAATATCCACTTCAAGGCGATTCACATTGATCGTCACTTTCCGCGCGATAACTCCCCCACGCGCAAACCGGGTACCGGCATGCTGACAGGCTATTTTTCAGCCGATTATGACCTGGCCAATAGTTTTGTGATCGGTGATCGGCTCACAGATGTACAGTTAGCGATTAACCTGGGCGCTAAAGCCATCCTGTTTCTACCGCCCAATGGACTAGCTACGGTACAAGCTGCTGATGTGTCGGGCATGACCCCAGCTATGCAGGACGCGATTGCCCTAACGACCGACAACTGGGATCAGATTTACGAATTTTTACGCTTACCCGCCCGAACAGCCACTGTAGAACGGAATACCAAAGAAACACAAATTCGTGTCGATCTGAATCTGGATGGCTCAGGGAAAGCGGATATTCATACGGGGCTGGGCTTTTTCGATCACATGCTCGACCAGGTTGCCAAACATTCAGGGGCAAACCTGGCCATTCATGTCAACGGCGACCTACATATTGACGAGCATCATACTATTGAGGATACAGCACTGGCCCTTGGGGAAGCCTACCGTCGTGCGCTGGGCGATAAACGGGGCATTAGCCGATATGGTTTTTTACTCCCAATGGATGAAGCACTGGCTCAGGTCGGTATCGATTTTTCGGGCCGTCCGTGGCTCGTCTGGGATGCGGAATTTCGGCGCGAAAAAATCGGGGATATGCCTACCGAAATGTTTTTCCATTTCTTCAAATCACTCTCAGATACAGCACTTTGCAATCTGAACATCAAGGTTGAAGGAGACAATGAGCATCATAAAATCGAAGCTATTTTTAAAGCTTTTGCCAAAGCCATAAAAATGGCCGTCCGACGTGACATTAAAGAACTGGACAACCTACCTAGTACGAAAGGGGTTTTGTAAGTGTGGAGCCGTCGGTTATAACCCGCCTGCTTTTGCACCTACAATTGACGAACGAGTATCGGCCAACGGCTGTTAACTATCGACTTTTCCTATTACTTTTGCATCTGAATTCAACCGAACATCGACATGGATTTATCAACTCCTTTGACCATTCTGTTCTACGTCGTTCTGCTAACCGCTTCGTTCATTACGGGTCGGTGGCTGGAGCGCAATGACCGGAAGTATTAATTTCAGTCGAAATAGATCAATCACTCAGTAGTAGGTCTTTCAACCAGAATGGCTATTACTGAGTGATTGATCTATTTCGACTATCGACTCTTATGCTCAGTGCCTTTGCACGTTGGTTGTTTACCATTGCCGGATGGCAATTAGTAGGTCCTGTTCCTAATCTCCCCAAAACCATTTGGGTGGTTGCCCCCCATACAACCAACTGGGATTTTCTCGTGGGGCTCGGTGCCCGGGCGGCCACTCGTGTCTGGGTTCAATACCTGGCCAAGAGTTCGCTGTTTGTGTGGTATTCCGGCTGGCTCTTTCGGGCGCTTGGCGGCAAGCCTGTTTACCGGGATAGATCACACAATCTGGTCGATGCAATTGTAGAGGTTTTTAGCCAAAGCGACCATCTTCATATCTGCATCGCCCCTGAAGGCACTCGCAGTAATGTTAAAAAGCTGAAAACCGGCTTTTATTACATTGCGTTAAAGGCCAACGTTCCGTTGATACTCACAGGCTTCGACTGGCCCCGTAAGCAGGTCATTCTCAGTGAACCCCTCTATGTAACGGGCAATTATGAGGCCGATATGGTTCCTTTCTACGCGTTTTTCTCATCCATACAAGGCATCAAGAAGGATTGGCTAACGCAATGGGAAGAAACAGGCGTTATTGAGTAATAGCTAATCGTTGTTGTAACGCGGGAGAAAGCGGGCGATTTTCAACCGCGTTACAACCTGTTTATCGTTAACTCAGCCGGTCTTTGAAGCTTTCGTAACCGTACGTTCGCACGAGTTGGAATGTCTCATCCTCTTTCCATATTCCAATAGAAGGTAGATTGACGCCATTGAAGGTCGTGGTTTTGACCATCGTGTAATGAATCATATCATCGAACACGATTTTATCGCCTATTTGCAAAGGGGAATCAAACGAATAATCGCCCATAAAGTCACCCGCCAGGCAGGTCATACCTCCCAGCCGATAGGTAGGCTTACCAGCCACTGGTTCATGATAGGAATGGATGATGCGAGGCTTATAGGGCATTTCGAGTGTATCGGGCATATGAGCCGCAAACGACGTATCCAGAACGGCGACATGAATCCCCTGACTATCCAGCACATCCAGCACGGTCGATACCAGAACCCCCGTTTGCCAGGCAATGGCTGATCCCGGCTCCAGAATCACATCGACATTGTATTTCTGCCGGAAAGCGCTTAACAGACCAATCAGGTGTGCCGTATCGTACCCTTCGCGGGTCATAAGATGCCCTCCACCAAAATTGACCCATTTCACCTGATGTAGTAAATCCGCAAACCGCGCTTCAAAGGCCTGAAGTGTCCGCTCGAGGGTAAAGGAGTCATTTTCGCAAAGAGTGTGAAAATGAATCCCTTCCAGTCCGTCGGGTAGCTGATCGGGTAACTGATCGCGGGTGGCACCCAGCCGCGAACCGGGCACACAAGGGTTATACATCTCCGTAGCCACTTCGGAGTACTGCGGATTGACACGGATACCGCACGATACCCGCCCAACGGCCCGATCGTTAAATCGCTCCCACTGGCTCCATGAATTAAACGTGAGGTGGCTGCTACGGTCTACCACTTCGTCGAACTCATCGTCGCGGTAAGCCGGTATATAGGTATGCGCTTTGACGCCCATGTAATCGTTGACGAGTTTAATCTCGTTGAGCGAACTGGCCGTAGCTCCACTCAGGTATTCGCGTACTAATGGAAAGGCACTGTACATCGAAAAGCCTTTCAGGGCCAGAATAATGGTTACTCCAGCCGCCTTCTGAACGGAATCGATAAGGTCAAGATTTCGGCGAAGTTTAGCTTCTTCGAGAATAAAACAGGGCGACGGAATCGCCGGATCGGACAGGTGTTGCAGCAGATTGGTATTCATACCGCAAAGGTAGGCAAAGGCAAATGAATGTCATTTACGTTTGTCTGAATCCATCCCAAAAGCGATCGGCAGGTAATACTTCACCCGGATCGGTATTCCAGACTGGCTCCCCGGCACCCAGCAGGGCATGGCTTTTACGGCCAGAAGTGCTTCTTCATCGCATCCATAGCCAAGTTCTTTCAGTAGCCGGATATCGGTCAGGCTACCATCTTTTTCAACAATAAACGACACAAAAACCCGGCCTTTTATCTTTTCTTTTTGAGCCATTAACGGGTAATGTATCATCGCCTGTAGGTAGCTGGTCAACGCTTTAGACCCGCCCGGAAACGCTGGCGCGCTTTCAACAATTGTATATACAGTTGTATCCGTTTTATGTATCGTTTGTCCCTGGGCCTTTGGCACAGACAGAATAAACAAACTAATGATCAGCAAGGCAATAGGGATAGAGTGCATGGCCCAGAGTGAACGATTTATTCCAGCGTAAACGAAATGGGCAAATTGAATCTGACCCGCACCGCCCGGCCCGACTGTTTACCGGGTTTCCATGGGGGCATTTTCTGCATAACCCGAATGGCCTCTTCGTCGCAACCGAAGCCGATGCCTTTCAGTACCTGAAGCTCGGCCAGGCTACCGTCGGTATTCACCACAAAGCTGACATATACTCGCCCCGAAACCCCTGCCGATGCGGCTGCACGCGGATAATTCAGGTTTTTACTCAGAAAGCTTCTCAAAGCTTCCATCCCGCCGGGATACTCGGGCTGCTGCTCAACCCTTAAAAAAGGTGCTTCGGGGGCGGCTTCCACTTCAACTGCTTTCTCCTGAATGGTTGGCGCAGACGCTTCCGGTGCCAGTATTACCTCTTCGGCACCCGTTCCTTCGGCCGTTTCCGTACCCGATGTAGCGTCTTTTAATTGATCAGTAGTGGGCGGCAGATTTTCGTCAATCACTTCCTCCTCAGGCTTCACTTCGGGAGGTAAGTTTCGGACGGTATTGACTGCCGGAGCCGGTTCCGTTTTGGGTAAGGTAACCGGAGGTTCCTCTATTTTCTCAGGCAGTTTCATCATATCGGCCGAAATCATGACTTCCTGATCGGAGGCTGTCTGTTTAGGCCAGAAATGATCATACAGGGCGGGCCCAGCCAATCCGGCTAAAAATAAACCGACACCCAGGCCTAAAGCACGGCTGAGTGTCGGTCGATACTGCTGACGCAGTACAAATGCGCCATAGGCCTGATTACGGGCCTGAAAAATAATGTCGTCGTAGGTAGGAGCAACGGGCAGAAACGGATCGGAGCGACGCATAGCGATAATTAGTTGGTTTACCGCTTAGATGTGGGCCCACACCGTATTCCACAATCTGGTCAGAAACTATCGTACTTCTGGACAAGCTGAATGGCATCATTTTCGGCCTTAAAATGTAAATCGGCCTGCTTCACATACGCTTTCAGTTCCTCTTTGTGGTCGCCCAATGCCTCAATCAGTGATTTGTCGGAGAGTTTTACTTTCTCCAGGGTCATGTCAGGCTTCAGGATATAATAAGAGATTATATCCCGAAATTCGTCATAACGGACATTGTTCGAGTAAGGATTTTTATAATCGGCCTGTTTAAACGCCTTGGCGATTCGTTTCAGCAAGGCTGATTTTCCCTGATAGAGCACCAGAAAATAGCCTTCCCTAACAAGTTCGTCACTGATTTTGGCCGATGGTATATGGCGAAACACATAAAACTGTCCATCGCCATTTTTTAGCTGAAACGACTTTACCTGGTCTGCATTAACGATGATTGAGTCATTTCCGGCCCAGGTCCGCAGCAGAATCAGGTGCTGGCGGAAGGCGTCGAACTTGATCGGCACATCTTTGTAGTGCTGCCCAGCCACCATTTCGATCTGGCCTTTATTCCACTCGGGCAGAAAATACGGTGTTCCACGCAACCCCTCGTACCGATGGTCGATGGTGTTGACCATGGTATAGGGGCCGGCACCGACAATCTGGCTGGTTGATTGATAGGTTTCGTACCCATTCCGTTGCGAATTGGGGTTATACTGCGACTGATTAACGGGCTGTGTTTTGGTTGAATCAGGCTTCTGCGCATATACATTAACAAGGGAAGCCATTGCCAACACAAAAAGTACCAGACGTTTCATAGGATGCGTGGTTTAGAAATAGTTTGTCAAGTAACGAAAAATCCCGCCTTGATGTATGACGGGATTTTTCTATTTTAAGAATTTTTAATCAGGCCGGATATTCGTGCGGTAAGGGAATATCGATCCGTTCGTTTACGGGTAAGCCCTGTTTGTTCATTTGCTCGATAAACGGATCGGGATCAAGCTCTTCACAATTCCAGACGCCCGGCTTCATCCAGACACCCGTCAGCATGAGCATAGCGCCAATCATGGCTGGCACACCGGTGGTATAACTAACGGCCTGCCCCCGAACTTCTTTGTAGGTCTCGGCATGATCGCAGTTATTCCAGATGAAATAGGTACGCTCATTGCCATCTTTTACCCCCTTGATCTGGCACCCAATACTGGTTTGGCCGGTATAGTTTTCGCCCAATGAGTCAGGAGCGGGTAGTACGGCCTTCAGAAATTCAAGTGGAACGATGTCCATGCCCTGAAACTTGATGGGGTCAATACGCGTCATGCCTACGTTTTGCAGTACCTCCAGGTGTGTCAGATAGGCCTGTCCGAAGGTCATCCAGAAACGAGCCCGTTTCAGCGTTGGGAAGTTTTTCACCAGCGATTCCAGCTCCTCGTGGTAGAGTACATACGACTCCTTGGGCCCAATGCCCGGATAGTCGATGGGTTTATGAATACTCATGGCCGGAATTTCCACCCACTCCCCATTCTCCCAGTAGCGACCGGGCTGGGTAATTTCCCGAATGTTGATTTCTGGATTAAAGTTGGTCGCAAATGCCTTTCCGTGGTTCCCCGCATTACAGTCGACAATATCGAGGTAATCCATCCGGTCGAAATAGTGTTTGGCAGCATAAGCCGTAAATACCTGCGTAGCACCCGGATCGAAACCACAACCCAGCAACGCCATCAGGCCAGCCTGCTCGAAACGCTCTTTGTAGGCCCACTGCCAGCTATATTCAAACTTGGCAACATCCTTAGGTTCGTAGTTAGCCGTGTCCATGTAGTGCACACCCGCTTCCAGACAGGCATCCATAATGGGCAAATCCTGATAGGGTAATGCCACATTGATTACCAACACGGGATTGAATGACCGAATTAAAGCAACCGTCTCGGCTACCACGTCGGCATCGACCTGCGCTGTTTGAATCGTTACGCCGTGCATTTCCTGAATCTCGGCTGCGATACGGTCGCATTTCGCCTTGGTACGGCTAGCCAGCATGATACTAGTAAATACGTTGCTGTTCATGGCGCACTTATGTGCTACCACGCTGCCAACACCACCCGCCCCAATAATGAGCACCTTTGCCATCTATCTGAATCTAAAAGTTTGTGTGTTTCGTTTTCGGCTGCAAAGATAGGGAAAGCAGGGAAGGGTTGTTTTAAAGAGCGAAAGAATGCAGGATCGAACGAGTGAAAACCTGCCTGCATCAGCCATTTACCTTTTGCTCATTCACCATTTCGCTCATTTCGTTGTCATAAACTCGAAAAGTCCAAAAAATCACGAAAAATTCATGTCGCTCTAACAAATACTTAGTATATTTGTTAAGTAGACAAATATACACTCCCTAATTACTCTCGTTATGAAATTTGTTTCTTCCACAGGTTCTCCCGATTCATTCGAAATGGCTATTGTTGGGTATGGTAAAGCCACTACCACCTGGCGGGACCGAAATCGGCTTCAGTGCCGTTTTTCGACCTTCTGGCGCCAAAAGGCCGATACGCGGTCGGCTATTCTACAAACCTGGGAAGTAAAGCGGTTACTGGTTAGCTTACGCTCGTTATGGAATAAGGCCTCTAATCACATTACGCTCAATTTCTCACAACCTGGTTTAAGTGTAGAGGCTAAAGCCCTTTCGAACGACCAATATCGCCTGCAAATTCAGCTTAATCATGAGCTTACCCCTGCCTGGCATCCTTATCCCGATTTTCCACTGGAAATGGATATTCTGCTCAATCGAAATCAGCTCCAGGAAGCCATTCAGGATTTATCGGGCCAGATAGATACCTACCCAGAACGGTAGTTTGTGCCTCCCTAACCAATTTACCCTTGGGCCATTGGCTAATTTTTCACTTAACTTACCTGTACAGCCAGATTTGTGCAGGTACTCATAATTGTATAATGCAGAGGATAGAATAGTCCCGTTTGTCAATCATTTTGCGGTTTATTTTTATTTTTAGTGTAACTAGTGGTTGACAACCTCAACGGTTATATTCATATTTGTAGCTACAGTAGATTTGCTACTATTTTAGCAGACTATTTAACTCCCAAAGCATACAAACGCATATAACTGAATCCTCTTTAAACATAAAACTACCCAATCGTATGAAAGTCGTCAAGCGAAGGAATCGCCAGATGACCATGGAACGTATCCTGCGCGCCATGGGAGAAGTAATGGCTGAACGCGGTACCGAAAAAGCAGGTATTAATGCCGTTGCTGAGCGTGCTGGAGTCAACAAAGTATTAATTTACCGCTATTTCGGTGGTTGGAATGGTTTGCTGGAAGCTTACGTACATCGCGGCTTTTTCCTCTCGATGTTTAATGATAAATTTCTGGATTCCGTACCTGATAATCTGGCTCCAGAAGCTCGTAGCAAAGCCTGGTCAGAATATACCATTCAGTTCATGCGTGAATTCCGGAACCGGAAATCGTCTCAGGAACTCATTCGCTGGGAAATGGCAAATGGAGAGACTGAACTGGCTCGTCGCCTGGCCGACTTCCGTGACCAATCGTATAAAACGATGGTGAGCAAGCTTGCTCCCTATTCAGCTTTTGACCCCATTGCTATCACCAGTTTGATGGTTGCTGCCGTAACCCATCTGGTTCTTACCAGTAATCACCGCGATCACATTGGAGACATCGACCTGCGCTCCGATGCCGGTTGGGAGCGTCTCGAAACAGCCATTCGTCGGATTTACTCCAGCCTGAACATTGCACTCGATCGCGAAAACTCGAAGAAAGAATAAGCGAAATAATCAATGAATAATGTAAAATGGAGAATGAACAATGGGTTTACAAATTCCATTGTTCATTCTCCATTTTACATTATTCATTGATTATGGTTCATCAATTCCTCGATCTCGTCGGCTTCCAGAGGAATGTTGGCCATTAAGTCGATGTTACCCGACTCGGTCAGCAATACGTTATTTTCGAGCCGAATACCGAGCTTCTCTTCACGTATATAGATACCCGGTTCGACGGTAAATACCATTCCGGCTTCCATGCGCCGGTACTTGTTGCCAACATCGTGTACATCCAGCCCCAGAAAGTGCGAGGTGCCATGCATAAAGTATTTCTTATAGAGGGGTGCATCCGGGTCCTGCTTTTCTACGGCCGTCCGATCCAGTAAGCCCAGGCCAATCAATTCTGACTCCATGATTTTACCCACTTCCCGGTGGTAATCGTCCCAGAGGTTACCCGGTCGAAGCATTTGAGTGGCCTCCCTCATCACGCGCAAAACGGCGTCGTATACTGCCCGTTGCCGTTCGGTAAAGCGGCCATTCACCGGGACCGAACGAGTCATATCGGCATTGTAATTGGCGTATTCGGCACCAATATCGAGCAAGATCATGTCGCCATCCTGGCATTGCTGACTATTATCGATATAATGCAACACACAGGCATTAGCTCCCGATGCAATAATCGGGCTATAGGCCGCCCCCCGTGAGCGATTTTTGAGGTATTCATGCATCATTTCGGCCTCAATTTCATACTCCCAAACACCGGGTTTAATAAACTTGAGTAACCGCCGGAACATCGAATCGGTAATGTCGATAGCCTTTTGAATAAGGGGAACCTCCAATGGCTGCTTGATGGCCCGTAGGTAATGCATCAACGGGGCAAGCCGTTCCAGATGATGTAATGGATATTTCCGCTTAAACTCGTCGATAAAACGGGCATCACGGGTTTGCACCTCAATACCGGCCCGGGTATGTTCATTCGAATTCAGGTACACATGCTCGGCCTCGAAAATCATCTGAATAAACACCTGCTCGAACTGGTGCGTCCAGTAAATCTGCTTCTGTGGGATACCCGTTGCCTGTTCAGCCTCTGCTTTAGTCAACTTGTGCCCTTCCCAGATTTCGATAAGTTCGCTGGTTTCACGCAGGAAGAGAACTTCCCGAAATTTTTCATCAGGATGGTCGGGAAACAATACCAATTGGGTTTCTTCCTGATCAACGCCCGTCAGGTAAAACAGATCACTGTTCTGCCGGAACCCCATCGTACCATCGGCATTGGTTGGCATGATGTCATTAGCGTTTAAAACAACTAATGATTTTGGCTTCAGCAGTTGGGTAAGCCGCTGACGATTCTGAATAAAAAGCTGCTTATCGATTGGTAAATAACGCATACGGTATACCGTGTAGGCTTAGTTATTTTTGATTATATTGCAAAGAAACTCAAAACCCAGAACAGTTTTAGTGTGTTTCTGAGTTAACAATTTATTGGCCTTGCTTCAGTGAGGCCGCGCGTTTTCTGACCTAAACGAATCATGATTGTACGCCTAACCGCGTTTTTCTGCCTGTTCATCCATCTGGTGCAGGCACAACCTAACGAGGCCCGTTCCGAAGCTCCTAAATATTGGGTTTTGCTTCGAGACAAAGACCTTTCCTCTTCGCCTGCTTTGTCGCCACAGTCCATCGCTCAACGCCAACAGCAACATTTATCCTTCGATGAAACAGATCTTGCCGTATCGGGCGCCTACCTTTCTGCTTTAAAACAAGCCGGTATTCAGCCGGTTTGTCTATCGCGGTGGTTAAATGCCGTATCGGCCAGACTTACCAATGTGCAATATGCTCAGGTGATGGCGATGCCGTTTGTGAAAGGCATTCAGCCAATTGACCCGGCAATTGTAATTACCAGCCTTGAGGTTCCTTCGAAGCTTCAGATGGCCCCGGTCATGACCCAGATTCAGGCTCCTAATTTTGCCCAGGCAGGCCTAACAGGTCGTTTTGTTAACATCGGAGTCATCGATGCAGGTTTCTTTGGTGCAGACTCTGCCAGTTCGCTAAAGCACGTATTCGAGCGACAGGGCGTTAAGCAGGTTCGCGATTATGTCAATGAAAAGAAAACGCAGAACAACCTACTGCGCACCCTCGAGACGATGTCTGATTTTCATGGGACCGAAGTAATGGCCGCCATTGCGGGTAGCGATCCTACCGAAAACATTCAGTTTGGTTTAGCTACCGATGCTACGTTCTACCTGGCCCGTACTGATCAGGGCAATCGTGAATACCGTGGCGAAGAAGACAATTGGGTAGCCGCTATGGAATGGATGGATAGCTTGGGCGTACGACTGATTAATACCTCACTGGGTTATGCCAAAGGCATGAGCAATCCGAAAGAGAACTACGAACCCAGCCAGATGGACGGCCACACGAGCCTGATTAGCCGGGCGGCTCAGATTGCAGCCGATAAAAAGGGGATTCTCATTGTTGTATCGGCCGGGAACGAAGGCGACGACCGTTCATGGCGGATCATCAGTACCCCTGCCGATGCCCAGGGGGTACTCGCCATTGGGGCCACCAACAGCCGACTCTGGAATCGAATTGGCTATAGCAGCATTGGCCCCGAAAATCTTCCCTACCTAAAACCCAATGTTTCCTGCTTTTCGCTCTATGGTACTTCGTTGTCGGCGCCCGTTATTACGGGTTTTGCGGCCTGTATTATGCAGGCAAATCCGAAGCTAACCAATAAGCAGGTTATGGAAATCATTGAGAAATCGTCGCACCTGTATCCATACGGCAATAATTATGTAGGATATGGTGTACCACAGGCATCGCGGGCATTGGCTTTACTTCGCAATCAGGACCTGCCGGTTACAACCCGATCGGTTAAGGCCACTGGGAAAACATTCCACTGGCCTGTTGATGGAAACGAGGCTACCATATCGGTATTTCATAAGAAAGATGCTACACACGTGCTGCAACAGGAAGCGGCAAAAGTCAATAACGGACAACTGACGCTACGTCGTTCATCGAACGAAAAGCAAACCACCATTGATCTCAAAAAAGAAGTGGTAGAGGTAATCTGGGAATGATTGATTACGGTATGAAGAAAAATTAATTTCCGTTTCAGATAGAGCTTATACGGAGGGTATAGGTTTGCTTCCGTAATCACACAGTAACAAATAACTGAACATGGAAACGAACACAAAACTAATGGCTCTGGCTATCCTGGCAGCCTCGTTAACCGCTCCCCTTACCTACGCCCAACAAGCAGCCCCTACCCCGCCCGAACCACCGGCTCCGGGGATCGCACTCAACGATCCTCTTGCTGGACCACATCAACCCGGTCGGCCCGGCCCAGGTAAACATGGTCGGCATTCCGGCGACTTCCGCAATCAACGTGGCCCAGGGCAGGAACCACAAGCCCATGGGCTTACGTCACTCACAACGGTTACAGGAACGGTTGGGCAATGGATTACAAACGACGACTCGGTATTGGATGGATTCACCATTGGAACAGGGGCAACGGCAACAACGGTTAAATTCCCTTCTCACCTCGGAAAACAGATTCAGCAGGCCGTTAAACCTGGTAGCTCTGTAAGTGTAACAGGTTATTCGGACACAACACCTAAGGGAGAAACTGTTTTTCTGCTGAATAGCCTGACAGCTGGAAAATCAACCGTTATGCATACCCCTCCAACCCGACCAGCGACCCTGCCCGAACCACCGGCTCTTGCTACCGCCACCGGCAAAATCGCCGATTACCGAATGGACCGTGAAGGTCGTGTGAATGGGTTTGTACTGGATGACAAAACCATTGTGACGATTCCTCCCCATGTAGCGTATCAGCTCACGAATCTGGCGAAGAAAGGGAATACTGTAACCGTTCAGGGTTACCCAAAATCCCTGCATGAAGGCCAAGTACAACTGGAAAAACTAAACATCCTGCGAGCGTCAGTGCTGACCATCAACGGGCAACAATATCTGGTACGTTAACAAGTAAAGAGCGAAAGAGTGAATGGGTGAAAGAGCGAATTTTCAAAACACTCATTCGCTCTTTCGCTCATTCACTCTTTCGCTCTTTCGCTCTTTTGCACCGTGAAAATTCTAGTCATCGAAGATGAGCGTAAACTGGCCCGGTTTATAAAACAGGGGTTGGAGCAACATGGCCATGTTGCCGATCTGACACACTCCGGTTCTGAAGGGCTCGATTATGTCGCGAGTGGCTTATACGACCTGGTACTACTTGATCTGATGCTGCCTGGCCAAACTGGTTTCGAAGTACTCCAAAATCTGCGAGCATTCGGACTAACCGTTCCCGTTATGATTTTATCGGCGCTGAGCGACCCCGAAAAAGTAGTGCAGGGGCTCGATCTGGGCGCAGTCGATTACCTGCGCAAGCCCTTCGATTTCAATGAATTGCTGGCCCGAATTCGGGTGCTTCAACGCCGGACAGCCATCAGCGACAATGTTGTATTACGTGTAGCCGATCTGGAAATGCGCCTGGTAACCCATGAGGTATTCAAGCACGGTGAACGACTTGAATTAACCAACCGGGAATTTGCCCTACTCGAACTACTCATTCGTCGGCCAGGGCAATTGGTCACCAAAACAGAAATCGCGGAGAAAGTATGGTCGGTGGATTTCGACATGGGCAGTAATGTGATCGAAGTTCACATCTACCAGCTTCGAAAAAAGCTGGATGCTGCTGGAAAAACGGGTTTAATCGAAACGATTATCGGCCGGGGGTATCGGCTCAAAACGGCATGAGTTTGCGCAGTCGGATTGTGCTGGCCGTTACAGCCGTGTTTGCGATCGTAAGCCTGCTGGCAGGTTGGCTCATGCTCAATCGGGCCGAAAAAAGCCTGCAGACTGCCTTTGACCGAACCCTGCAAACCCGAGCCGATTGGTTACTCTCGCTGGTCAGTATCGATCCGGTTGTATTGCCCCTCCCAACTGACCGGGAACGAATGCTCGTCCACTATCAAACCTACGGCCACTCGCGCGAATTATTCCGCAGTCCGGGTTTTCCCAATACGTTCCGGCGAGGTCGCCACCAGCCGTCCATTTCGTACTCCTATCGGTCGGTAACGACTCAAACGACCAGTAACCAGCTGGCCGACGGTCAGATTTTACTAACGCTGGCTGTACCCGATGCCACTTTGCAGCAGGATATACGACAACTTCGCTGGCTCTTCGGTCTTGGCTGGCTCATGAGCCTTTTACTAGCCTTCGGAGCAGGCTATGGCGTAGCGGGCTGGCTCCTTCGGCCAATACAGAGTATTGTTGAGCAGGCCAACACCATAAGTTCTACCAGTAACAGCAGTCGTATTCAGCTCCCCAGCAGCCGCGACGAACTATACCAACTGACTGACACACTCAACCAAATGCTGGCCCGGATTCAGGAAAATGTGGAGCTACAACGTAATTTCTTTGGCGCGGCTGCCCATGAATTACGTACGCCATTGACCATTATGAAAACCGGCCTGGAAGTAACGCTGGGGAATGGCCAGATCGATGCAGGAACAAGGTCTTTCCTGACCGGGCAGTTGGACGAAGTAAGTCGATTAGCACGGCTTATTGATGAGTTTTTAGTACTCAGCCGACCGGATGCCCTTACGCAACCACTCAATTTGGCAGAAGTCGACTTAGCGACTTTACTGACCAACTGCCTGACGCAACTGAGCGTCATTGCGACCGACTATGACGTAACCACTCACCTCGACTGGCCAGCCGCAACCGAGACAACTATACTGACCGATGCTGTCAAACTGGAACATATTCTGCTTAATCTGATCGAAAATGCGATTAAATACGCTGTGGCAGCCAGTATCATAATCGTTCGTTTACAGCGTGTAGGAACTAACTGGCAAGTTGATGTAGAGAACCGTACTGTTCGAAAAAATGGCCCTACTCTCGACCTGACACAAGCTTATTTTCAGGCTGATCCACTCAAAGAAGGGCATGGTTTGGGACTTTGGATCGGTTTCCGGCTAACAACCTTACTCGATGGTGAGTTACATCTAAACTGGCAGAATTTTACGTTCAAAAGCACCTTAATTTTGCCGGCTGAACCAAACAAGTAAGTTATTTATCAATCCATGAAAGGACTTTATTGCATCCTATTACTAACGTTATCGAACGTATTTATGACGCTGGCCTGGTATGGTCACCTTCAAATTAAACAATATCCTATGCTGGCCAAACTATCGCTTTTTGGGGTGATTATGCTTAGCTGGGGGCTGGCTTTTTTCGAATACATCTTTCAAGTTCCTGCCAACCGCATAGGCTCAAACGAAACGGGCGGCCCCTTTTCGCTGTTCGAATTAAAAACCATTCAGGAAGCTGTATCGCTGACTGTTTTTACCCTCATCACGGTTTTTTTGTTCAAAACCGATAAACTGGCCTGGAATCACCTGGTTGGGTTTGCCTTCATCGTCATCGCGGTATTCTTCATCTTCAAAAAATGGTAATCCGCCTTTATAAATAGTCTTCTTTACTCAAATAGTTTTTGACGTAATCGGCAATACCTTCCTCGAGGGAGCAGAACGGCCGGTCGTAGCCGATAGACCGGAGTTTTGCCATGTTGGCCTGCGTAAAATACTGGTATTTATCGCGGATGTCGGCGGGTGTATCGATGAAGTCGATCTGGGGCTCAAGTCCCAGGGCGTAGAACGTATTTTTGGCCAGATCGAGGAACGTACGGGCTTTACCACTACCCAGGTTGTAGATGCCCGAATTGCGCCGGTGATGCATCAGAAATGAACAAACCTCAACCAGATCTTTCACATACACGAAATCGCGCATCTGTTCGCCATCTGCAAAATCGGGGTTGTGCGACCGGAATAATTTCATCCGACCCGATTGTTTTATCTGATTGAATGCATGAAAAATAACTGATGCCATACGGCCTTTGTGGTATTCATTTGGGCCATATACATTGAAGAATTTCAGGCCAGCCCAAAAGAAAGGTTTGCGTTCCTGCTCCAGCGCCCAAATATCAAATTCATTCTTCGAGTCGCCGTAGGGGTTCAGCGGTTTTAATTGCGGAATCAACGATTCATTATCATCGTAGCCCAATTCGCCCATTCCGTACGTAGCGGCCGATGACGCATACACCAGAGGAATTTGATACTCAATGCACCGATTCCAGATTTGCTTAGAGTATTCAACATTCAGATGCTCAAAAATCTGGCGGTCAAATTCCGTTGTATCCGTACGGGCCCCGATGTGAAAAATAAACTCGACTTCCTGATAATTTTGATCAAGCCAATCAAAAAAAGCTTCCCGATCCACACGTTCCTGAATCCGTTTTCCAGCCAGATTTGCTTCTTTTTCCGGGTATGAAAAATCATCGACTGCAATGATAAAATTGAAGTTTTCCTGATTTAACTTGCTGATTAAGCAACTTCCGATAAAACCGGCGGCTCCCGTAACTATAATCATAAAATGCTAGTCGTAAACGTGTTTATATTGGCAATCCGATGGGTATCAGCCTTGATGAAGTGAAATTGGCTGTAAAGATACATCTTTTCCATTGGACAATCGACTATCAGATTCGTTGATTAAATTGTATTTTTCTAATAATAACTATTTTAATGTGTCACGTTGACACTTATATAAAATCGACGACGTTTTTATAAGGCAGGTTCGATTCGTACTTTTGTCATTTCATTTTAACATGGGCGTTTCTGGCAACCGCCCCATATAAACCAGAGCTATGGTATATATCAATCGAATTGAACATTTCAATGCCGCTCACCGGCTTCATAATCCGGCCTGGTCGGAGGAAAAAAATCAGGAAGTTTTTGGCCCCTGCGCGAATGCAAACTGGCATGGGCACAACTTTGAATTAATTGTAACTGTGAAAGGTGAACCCGATCCTGATACGGGTTTTGTGATCGACCTGAAAGTGTTGGGGGATATTATTCGTCGGGAAGTTATTGATAAAGTTGATCACAAAAATCTAAATCTCGACGTCGATTTTATGCAGGGAAAAATGGCGAGTTGTGAAATTCTGGTGATGGAAATCTGGAAAATTCTTGAACGAGCACTTGCCCCCGTTACCGAAGCTCATCTGCATCAAATTCGACTTGTTGAAACTCCAAAAAACTTCGTCGATTATTTTGGCGAATAACGTTTCCAGGTATGCTGTATGATGTAGGAGACCGAATAAAAGTTACCCCATACATCATATAGCATACCCCATTCATCATTTCATGACCTATTACCTAATTGCGGGCGAACGATCAGGCGATTTACATGGCGCGAACCTGATTCGGGCAATCCATCGTCATGATTCAGAGGCCACTTTTCGGGCTTACGGTGGTGAGCAGATGGAAGAAGCAGGCGCTGTTCTGGTACGACATTACCGCGACATGGCCTTTATGGGGTTTCTGGAAGTGGTCAAAAATCTGGGAACCATTCGTCGGATTATGCGGGAATGTCAGGCGGACCTGCTGGCACATCGCCCCGACGTGCTGATTCTGATCGATTATGCCGGTTTTAATCTTCGAATAGCCCGATTCGCCAAACAGCATGGCATTCGAGTCTTTTACTACATTTCGCCAAAGGTTTGGGCCTGGAATCAGCGCCGGGCCTTAAAAATCAAAGCCAGTGTAGATCGGCTCTTTACAATTTTGCCATTCGAAACCGAGTTTTTTGCCAAATACGACTACAACGTTGATTATGTGGGGAATCCCCTACTGGATGCGCTAGCCGATTTCCATCCCGACCCCTTGTTTCGACAAAAAGCGGGTTTAGGTGGCCAGCCAATTATTGCTCTACTACCTGGCAGTCGTCGTCAGGAAATTACGGGTATCCTGCCCACCATGCTTCAGACAACCCGGCAATTCTCTGATTACCAGTTTGTGGTTGGTACAGTCAGCAATTTACCCACTTCGCTGTACGACAGCCTGTTAGCTGACTATCCGAACATTAAGCGTGTAAATGATGCCGCTTATGATCTGCTACATGTGTCGGTAGCGGCCCTGGTCACGTCGGGAACAGCTACGCTCGAAACGGCCCTACTTTCCATTCCACAGGTGGTTTGCTACAAAACCACAACGATTTCATATGCCATTGCCAAACGACTCATTGCGGTACCGTTTATTTCACTCGTCAACCTGATTGCAGGCTATGAGGTTGTTAAAGAACTGATCCAGAACGATCTGACACCCGAACAAGCGACTACTGAGCTCAAGCAGATTTTGCCTGGTGGCCCAAAACGGGCTGAGATTCTGGCAGGCTATGCGGCTATTCAGCAGAAAATGGGCGGCCCAGGTGCTTCCGAACGAGCTGGCCAGTTAATGGTGGAGGCCTTGACATAGTTTCACCTCACCGACCCGCCGGATTATTTCCCTCCTGAAAAGTTCTTTTAGTTCGTGAGGGCAGATTTGAGAATCTGCCCTCACCCTAAAGACTTACTTTCCCATCCAGTATTTAAAATCGCTCACTTTTTCGCGGCTGACGAGGGCTTCTTTGTCGAAAACGGGCCGGAGAGTCAGTGCCAGTCGATTGCCAAAATAGGGTTGGATCTGATCAACAGCCTGATGCGTGACAATGACACCCCGGTTGATCCGAAAGAAACGGGCAGGGTCCAGGGCATCAGCAATTTCGTCCAACGTATAGTCGACCAGAAATTTCTGTCCGGTGTGCATCGTAAAGAAGCTGTAGCGATCTTCGGTGAAAAAATAAGCAATGTCGGTCACCTCGACGGAGAGCATTCGTTGCCCCTGTCGCACCAGAAACCGCTGCCGATAGTCGCGAATGGATTGATTCTGAAGCTGCTGCAACAGCTTTTCAATGTTCAACCCCGGCGAGACCACCGACCGACTGCGCAAATCCTCGTACTTCTGAAGACTACGCTGTAAATCGTCGCGCTGGATGGGTTTCAACAAATAATCGATACTGTTGACTTTAAACGCCTGAAGCGCGTACTCGTCGTAAGACGTTGTAAATATGACAGTACTCTTTACAGTTGTGCGCTCAAAAATTTCGAAGCTTTGCCCATCGGCCAGTTCAATATCCAGGAAGATCAGATCCGGGTCGGGCTGACCGCTGGCACGCAGGTTCTCGAGCCAGGCTACCGTATCGTCGATACTAGCCGTTACGCCCGACACCGTCAGTGCCGGAGCAACTTCCTGCAATAATTTCTGAAGCTTGCGAACCGCTAATTCTTCATCTTCAACTATCAGAGCATTCATGCGTTTGTTTGTTTTTTGGTCAGCAGCGGTAATGTTATCGTAAAATACTCCGGTCCCGTTTCAATCGTAGGCACCGGGCAGGCCAGAAGTTCATATTTAGCCTGAATATTGCTCAAGCCAACCTGAGTGGACTCCATTTTCAGCGATTCCGAGCGACTGGTTTTCTTTTGAAGATTGTTTCGAACCACAAGGTTGCCCTGATCGGTTGTCAGAATGGCGATGGATAAAGGGCGGCTCGCCAGAATAACATTATGTTTTACGGCATTTTCGACCAGTAGTTGCAGTGTCAGGGGGGGGAGCTGATACTGTCGATACTGCTCAGCTACCTCTACGTTCAGTTGAAGCCCATCGCCATGCCTGGTTTTGAGCAAATGAAAGTAGGAATCAATAAAAGCCAACTCTTCGTCGAGAGTTGTTAATTCATTAAGTTCGTCACCAATAGGCGCTTGAAAGCTGAACAGAGACGTTGGCCCAACCGGGTTATTTGGACGGTGACTGGAACTAGCCGCTAAGCTGGATCGCTGGTTGGTTTGAAGCATGTAGCGATACACTCGGGCCATCTGATCGACAAAAAGCTCGGCACGTTTGGGTTCCTCTGCAATGAGCGATGACAGGGAATTCAGACTATTAAACAGAAAATGTGGGTTGACCTGACTTCGCAACCCCTGCAACTGACCCCGCAGATTTTCTTTCTTCAACTTTTCCTTGTTCATCTGATACTGCTGCCAGCGGTACATCGAATAAGAGGTTTCATAGATACCTACCAATAGGAAAATAGCTACCAGATCGAAGCCAAACACGGCAGGCACGGTTTCATAAGTCAACTGCGAATTGAACGGCCGAAATCGAATAAATAGCCAGGTATATACAGTCAGAAAACCAGCCGAAAGCCCCATGAAAGCCAGGCAGAGCAGCCCAGCCCTTACGCGTGTCTGGCTTAGTTCAGGGTAGCGACGGGCAATGGCATCGGCAACCCAATCGTGACAGATGAACGCTATCGTCGACAGAAGCCAGACAAATACGGTAGCTCCCAGAAACGTGGGCAGGCTTTGCAGGTACGATTCGCCAACCAGGGAGTAGGTAATCAACGGAACGAACCACGGCATCAGCAGCCCATAAGACCACCCACCGCGTCTTGTTAGACGTAGCCAACGTCGCGCGCGATCAAAGTGGGTTATGCTGCGTGTGGTCATTGATAGGTAAGTAAACGTGATGCCATGTCGATAGCGATAAAGATACAGAGATACCTAGGCCAACAACAGGCGAATTTGTGTCAATTGGTTTTTACAGGTTGTGAATTGTTGAAAAGAGTTTACAATCTGAATAGTAACATAGAATTATGGCCAGTCCTCCGGGCTGCTTTTTGCTCCTTTTCATACCAGATTAGGGGTTAACAGCGGCAATTCGACCAGAAACTGTGCCTCATCTGCATCAACCCTGATCGCTTTTTCCGTCAATAGCCTGTATTTGGCCGCCAGACTGCCTAAACCCGCCCCGCCCGTTTCAAGCCTGACCGATCGAGCCTGTCGATTGTTGGTAACCTGTAACCAGCCTGTATCCGTAATCGTAATGACAATCCATAACGGGTGCGTAGCCGACATAGCGTTGAATTTAATGGCGTTATCGACCAGCGTTTGTACACTAAGGGTGGGCAAGGTATAGGCGATGTAGCTGCTATTCACCAGAGAAGGTAGTTGAATTTGAAGACTCTGGCCATACCGAACGGCCAGCAGATCGGTATAGGCCTGAATAAAATTCAATTCGGCCTGTAGCGTAACTAACTCTGTAGCGGTTCTGGCCACGGGCTGTCCATTACGTCGGTCGGCCTGTAGCATATATCGGTACACAACGGCCAGTTTATCAACAAAGCGCTCAGCCTGTTGAGGTTCTTCACTGATCAGTACCGATAGCGAGTTGAGCGCATTGAACAAAAAGTGGGGATTTAACTGCTCCTTGAGGGTATCATATTGATGCTGCAGGGCTACCCGCTGCAACTGCTCACTTTCGGTCATATCCTGTTTCCATCGAGCATAGGTGTAAAATAAACCGAGTGCTACGCACAGAAAAACATCGAAAATAGCACCTAATAGCCAGATAGGACGCACAGAAGCCCAGCTAAACCGCACACCTGTTACCGGAACCAGGCTGTATACCCAGACATCGAAAATAGCCAGCCCTATTGTCAGCCCTAACACACTGACCAGCATCACCAATGAGCGACGAATGGTTTGGTGCGCTGCCGGATACCGTCGTATGGCCCACCATATGGTAAGCGTCAGCGTACTAACGGAGAGCCAGTATAAGCCAAATACGAGAACTGTTCCGACAAGGAATTTTGACGGGTCGTTAAAATAAGAAGGCCCAATAAAGTAATAGTTACCAATTGGGAACAAAACAGGCATCATCAGGAGATGATACCGCCATTCGTATTTTGAAAAAATTTTCGGTCGACAGATAGGCACTAGTTCCTGGCCACTGGCTCGTAAAGCAAGCCAAAGCACCTAGTCGAAGTTGGTCAATATGAGGCTAACCTTTGGGCCAGTGATGCACGAATTGTTAAAAATGATGAATGAATTGAGGATAAACGCGTATGAACTGTACGGATGTACACAGTCAATAATAGTCTGCCGGTCAATTGTAGAAAATTTTCTACATCGAACACATACCGATGCCTAAATGGTCGTGAACATCGATGGCCATTCCGCGTATATTCGCCCAAAATCTACTAATTTAGTAGTCTGTCAGTTTATTGCTGAGGCACTACCCTTACTGTCCATGTTCCAACCTGGTTATCAACGTCTGACTACCTTCTTTTCGAAATGGGAGCTTTGGTATCATGCGTTAGTGATGCCGATTATATTCCCCATTGGGCTATATTATTTAATCGGCCCGGTGTTTTTGTCCGATTGGCGCGTCTTTGTCATTGGGGTTCTGATTGGCAGTATCAACTATGCCTGGGCCGTTGTGGTGCTTACGTTACTGGTACGCCAGATCATTGCCCGCTTTCCCAACGTAAAGCAGACCGTTGCCCGAACCCTGGTTATGCTGGGTTTGGTATTGATCCTGGCCGTTTTTATCACTACAAGCATTCTGTTTCAGTTTAGTCGAATTCCCTGGTTCGGTACGCAGTTCGACTGGCCTACGATTCGTGCGTTGTTCTTACTGGATGTTATTTTCGATGTTTTCCTCTGCATCACGCTCAACGCATTCTACGCTTATCGGCAATGGGCCAACGACCAGACTGAAAATGAGCAGCTTCGTCAGGCTACATATCAAAATCAGCTCGATGCCCTGAAAATGCAAATCAACCCGCACTTTCTGTTCAATAGCCTGACCTCACTCTCGTCGCTCATTGGCGAAAACCGCCAGCAAGCCAGCCAGTTTGTCGATGAGCTGTCGAAAGTATACCGGTATTTGCTACAGGCTAATCATCATGAACTGGTGCCTCTTCAACAGGAGCTGGACTTTATTGCAAGCTACGCGCACCTGCTTCAGACTCGTTACGGCGCCAGTTTACAGATTGCCTGTCAGATTGATGACGACTACCTTGATTCTAGCCTGCCTGCACTGACGCTACAGACCCTGATCGACAATGCAATGAAACATAACAGCATGGCGATCAATAATCCCCTGATTATTCATATACAAACTATTTCTGACGGGAAATTACTGGTTCAGAATAACGTACAGCGTAAAATCAATAAGGTTGAACAGATTCAGGCCAGATTGACAAACCTGGTAAATCGATACCGTTCTTTGGGCAACGGCGACCTGGAGATTGAAGAAACAAACGCGTATTTTGGGGTCCGTATCCCCTTGGTGGCGCATTCTGTACAAACTATGTACTAACCCATAAAGCCAACTGGGTTCATCAGACAGCAACCCTATAGTTGTCTGATGAACCCAGTAAGAAGGCGTATGTATCGGCAGGCCAGTAAATTAAGTAGCCGGTCGGGTAACGATAATATAATCCTGATAAAACGAAGTACCTGACTTACCCTGAATCCGAATCCGGTTGCTCCCTGCATTCAACGAAATTGTCAGACTATACATCCGTTTCCCTCCATCGGTTCCTTCCAGAGGGAAATCGACTGGTGATCCTGAATTTATAATTATAGAGGCCAGCCCAGGTGTTTGCGAATTGGTTTGATAACGGATGGTAAGAATGTAGTTAGAGGCTGTAGTGGGTACATCCGAAACGGCGTATAGTAAATAATCACCACTGGATGTATAAGGCCCCCGCACATTATTGTCGCCCGGCGCTCCCGAATAGGTCCCCGTACCGGCAGCATCTTCGGCCTGTATCTTTCGGGAAAAAGGGGGTGTTGTATTCCCACCGGGTTTGATAAGCGGGGGGCGGGTACCCGCCGGAATTACGGCACCGTTATCGAGCGTGAGTGTGAATCCTCCGGCGCTGGCGGCTGCTTCAAACGCTGCCTGCCCCGCACTATTCAGCGGATACACATCCGTATCTCGTGTCGTCGTTGCCTGATAAATTTCCTGTCCATCGCTGGTGCGACGGATACGTACTAATTGTGTACCGATTGCCATAATTAGATGCTTAATGCAGATGTTGGTGGATTAAATAGTGTGCCATGCGCACAGAGGCATTATAAATCGACTAAAAAAGGAATTGAACGGTGTTGAACAGAGCCAGCTTACTTCCCTGTAGGTTCACCTCAATCATAACATTGGGGACCGGATTGAGAATCAGC
>NZ_MKUD01000069.1 GCF_001898575.1 Spirosoma sp. 48-14 | reverse complement strand
TTTTGGAATACGTTCCTTACACATTTCGCAACATCCGTAATAGGTTTTACCATCAAATTTTACGTCAAACTGCTTTTTGCCCATATAGGCATCGTTGACCATGCAGACTTCATCCGATGGAACCAATTCACCTATTTGGTTACTATGCCCGTGGCTTTCCGGAGTTGCCTGCGAATGCTGTGTCGCTTCATCCTTATTTGACCCTACCTGTCCGCAAGCGGTGAATAGCAGGGCTGATAAGGAAATAAAGCCGATTATTATTTTGCTCATGTCGAAACTGTTTTTTAAATTTTATTATTTACTTTCTTCAAACTCTTTTAGCTTGCGCTTCATCAGTTCAATTTCTTCCGCTTGGGTTTTAAGTATGTTTTTTTGCAGCTCTATCAGTTCCGGGTCGGTCAGGTGTGCCTTTTCGGACATCAATATGGCTGCTGCGTGATGGGGTATCATACCCTTTGCAAACTGCTTGTCCCCGACATTGATTTGTTCCCTGATACCAAACCATGAAAAGATGCCAACGGCAACCGAGATGATGGCTATCGCCCAATTCATCTTCCTGTTGGGGTACATCACTTTCATTATCGCTAATTCGATAAGCAGCATTGCCGAGGTCATCAGCAGGGTCATGTACAGGTTATTGATATTGGGTATCAGGTTCTGCCACTCGTCAATCATGGCGTACATGATAAAATACATCACTGCGAACATTACGACAGCCATAATCGCAAAGCGTTTGTACATGGCTGAAGCATGGCTTGAATTGTGCGCACCATGCCCTGAAGCATGACCTGTATGGTGGTTGTTCTGCATATTTTCCATAACCCTAAATTTATTTACCGTTAATAGTTTGCTGTACCTTACCGCAGCTAATCATTTTTGAACCGTAGTAAGGATTTTTGATTTCTTTGTTTTCGCTGAACCAAACAGCTCCTTTCCCGTCATTGAACATCGGGCAATGGTCTTGATACAATGTTTGTGATGTGCCGAACAAACTAACCAGGTCTTTCAAATCTT
>NZ_MKUD01000068.1 GCF_001898575.1 Spirosoma sp. 48-14 | reverse complement strand
GCGAAAGCAAATATCAAGAGCTTGCTTGACCAACGCCCCGATGAAGTAACTATTCTAAAAGAAAATCAACCGAAAACAGTAAAGGCGGAAACAGTAACCATTGGTGACATCATACAATTAAAGCCCGGCGAAAAATTAGGATTAGATGGAACAT
Organism: Spirosoma sp. 48-14; assembly: GCF_001898575.1. Lineage (GTDB taxonomy): Bacteria > Bacteroidota > Bacteroidia > Cytophagales > Spirosomataceae > Spirosoma. The sequence continues at coordinate 2,049 of NZ_MKUD01000068.1, read as the reverse complement.
TATTATCCGAAACTGCATCATTCAACACAGCAGCTTTAACAGGCGAAAGCAAGCCCGACACCAAAGCAAAAGATGATACGGTATTAGCAGGAATGATAAACCTAAATACCGTTGTACAAGTAAAAGTAACAACTGCATATACTGATAGCAAGCTGAGTAAAATTTTAGAATTGGTGCAAAATGCTACTGCTCAAAAAGCACCGACAGAATTATTCATTAGAAAGTTTGCAAAAATATACACACCGATAGTTGTACTGTTAGCTATTCTAATTACAGCATTGCCCTACTTCTTTGTAGAAAATTATGTGTTCAGCCAATGGTTGTATCGTGCTTTGGTATTCCTTGTTATCTCTTGCCCTTGTGCATTGGTAATAAGTATTCCTTTAGGCTACTTTGGCGGAATTGGGGCAGCGAGTAAAAATGGAATATTGGTTAAGGGAAGCAACTTTTTGGATGTTCTTGCCAGCATACAAAATGTAGTAATGGATAAGACAGGTACAATGACGGAGGGCGTATTTAAAGTTCAGGAAGTTGTATTTGACAAGGCATTTGATGAGAAAGAAATTTTAAAAATGGTCAATGCTTTGGAAAGCCATAGTAGCCACCCCGTAGCAACTGCCATTCAAGAATATGTAGGCGATGTAAACCACAATATCCCATTAGAAAATATAGAGGAAATTGCAGGACACGGACTAAAGGCTAATGTAAATGGGAAAGAATTATTGGTAGGGAATTTTAAGCTGATGGATAAATTTTCTATTACTTATGACATAGACCCGAACAGCATTGTTTACACGGTAATCGCAGTGGCTTATGATAGAAAGTTTGTTGGTTACATTACCATTGCGGACAGCATAAAAGAAGACGCACAGGAAACCATAAATCTATTGCATAAGCTCAATGTTAAAGCTACTATGCTTAGCGGAGATAAAAGTACGGTTGTAAAGTATGTAGCGGAACAGTTGGGGATAGATAATGCTTTCGGAGATTTATTGCCTGAAGATAAAGTAAACAGAGTTAAAGAAATTAAAGCCAAAGGCGGAAGCGTTGCTTTTGTTGGCGACGGTGTAAACGATGCGCCTGTTGTGGCTTTGAGCGATGCGGGTATTGCAATGGGCGGTTTGGGAAGCGATGCGACCATTGAAACGGCAGATGTGGTAATACAAGACGACAAACCGAGTAAAATACCTATGGCAATCAATATAGGCAAGCAGACAAAGAAAATCGTTTGGCAAAATATAGCTTTAGCATTCGGAGTAAAAGCTATTGTACTAGTTTTGGGAGCTGGGGGCTTAGCGACTATGTGGGAAGCTGTTTTTGCCGATGTTGGGGTTGCCTTATTAGCTATACTAAACGCAGTAAGGATACAGCGGATGAAATTTTAAGATTAGAACATCCTAATGATGAATAAAACAGACAATTCGTAAGAAAGGCAAAAGTTATCAAATGTCAATTTGTCGAAGGAGAAGAAGAAGAAGAAAAGACCTTCGCTCTTTATGATACTTTTTGGGATATTTTTTAGCTCTGTGTCTTATTGCTTTGATATACATAAAATTAGACACTATTATATCTATCCCTATCACTAAAAATGGACTTATTAGTTCTGTATCGAGCAAAAACCAAAGTTCCAAAAGAGAAACCCGAAAATGCAAATTTCTTTCAAATATGACAGTATTTGGGCTTCTCTATTATTGTTTAAAAAATAGATTTAGGATAACGGATGGATAAATTTTATAACGAAACGCTGGCTAAGCTGGAAAACGAAATCAAAGAATTTGAGATTGAAGCAGACTGTTCGATAGAACGCATTGAAGCAGTTATACAACTTATTATCAAATGTTTATTCGACGTAAAAAAATATATTTTAAAAAGAGGATTTAAGAATGTTGATGAAGAAATTCGCTTTTTTAAATATCAAAAGCCAATTATCGTTTCAAAGCTCATCTATTATAATGCCATCTATAAAATCGAAACGAGAAGACCGTATGGAAATAAGCGTACCAAGAAATATTTTGTCAAAGAACTGAAAAAGCTAAAAAGGTTCTTTGA
>NZ_MKUD01000067.1 GCF_001898575.1 Spirosoma sp. 48-14 | reverse complement strand
TTTCTCGTTGAGGGAGAAGACCAAAACGGAGCATCAAATCTGCCGGATAATAAAAAGAGCAATAAGGATAAGCTCAAAAAGCCAATCATTTTCCTTTTGATGGGCGTGGTATTTCTCGGCTGTATGTACCTCATATTTAAACCGTCTAAAGATAAAAAGGCAGTTGAAAATATCGGGCTGAATGATGCTGTACCGCAGGCTACCGGAGCAGGGATGCCCGATGATAAAAGCAAGGCGTATGAGCAGGAAATGCTCGAACGCAAAGAGCAGGAAAAGCGCAATGCACTGACCACGCTTTCTGATTATTGGAATACTGAAGATACTGCATCTGCTGACAATGAAGAAAGTTTACCTGAAGAAGATGAAGAAAGCAACGGCTTTGGGGGTGGTGGCAGAAAATCGGGACGAAACGGAAATTCTGTATTGAACAGTTACCGTAATGCACAAAGCACGTTGGGTTCATTTTATCAGGACAACAATTCGGAAACAATGGAATTGCGTAAGCAAGTGGACGAACTAAAAGCAAAGTTGTCGGAAAAAGATGTGCCACCTGTGCCCACTGTTGACGACCAACTCAAATTAATGGAGAAATCCTATGAAATGGCAGCAAAGTATCTTCCGCAAAATGCCAATACCGGAAACGCTGTTCCTACCAACGGTACAGTTACGGGGGCTGCGGGTGCTAACCAAAAAGAGCAATTTGTATTGTTCACACCAACAAGAAAGAACATTGTATCAGCCTTGTACCGTGAACCATCGGACAGTGCATTTGCAGCCGATTGGAGCCAAACAAAAAACCGTGGGTTCTATACCGCAGGTTCTATCGAGCAGGCTGTACAGCCTAAAAACAGTATCAAAGCCTGTGTACACGAAGCCCAAACGGTAGTTGGCGAAACGGGTGTGCGTTTACGCCTGTTAGAGCCTGCCAAAACCCTGCAACGTACCATCCCTAAAGGAACGATTGTAACGGCTAATGCCAAGTTTCAGAATGGCAGGCTACAATTAAAAGTTACCTCCGTAGAACTGGAGGGAAACATCATTCCGGTAGATATAACCATTTACGATTTGGACGGTCAGCAAGGCTTGTACGTTCCGTATTCGCCGGAAATGAACGCCCTTACCGAAATGGCGGGCAATATGAGCCAGACAGGAGGAACAAGCGTAATGCTCACGCAGAATGCCGGACAGCAGGTAGCGGCTGACCTTAGCCGTGGCGTGGTACAGGGTATTTCGGGCTATTTCGCCAAGAAAGTAAGAACGCCAAAAGTTACGCTTAAAGCGGGCTATCAGGTCTTCCTTGTATCTAAA
>NZ_MKUD01000066.1:4357-5875 GCF_001898575.1 Spirosoma sp. 48-14 | reverse complement strand
ATGCTGCCCGTACTGGTGCCAAAACACACCGGGTTCACTGGTACACCCAGCACTGAGGGAGCACCGGGGTTAGCCACCACCGCCGTCGCTACGGCCGTACAGCCATTGGCGTCCGTTACTCTTACTTTATAGGTGCCGCCCGCGACACCCGTCAGGTTCTGACTCGTCGAGCCGTTGTCCCACACATAGCTGTAGGGAGCCGTTCCGCCACTCACCGTCAGGGTCACACTGCCGTTGGCTCCTAAGCAACTGGCCGAGGTCGGCGTCGCGACGGCACTGATCGGACTCGTCGTGGGAACGATCACCGCCACTGAGCTGACACAACCCGCGCCGTCGGTCACACGCACCGTGTAGGTGCCCGAGGACACGTTGCTGATGCTGGCCGTGGTCGCTCCATTGCTCCACAGATACGTATACGTACCGCTACCACCACTGGCCGTTACCGTCGCACTGCCCGTAGCTTGGTTACAGGCGGCTGCTGTGGCTGTGGCCGTCAGGGAAGGTCCGCCCGTGCTCTGGATACTGCCCACCAACACATCCTGACAACCATTAGCGTCCGTCACCGTTACGGTGAAGTTCTGCCCGCCACTCAGCCCGGTAATCACCGAGGTGCTGGCGCCTGTGCTCCATGCATAGGTGTAAGGGGCTACTCCCGTGTTGACCGTCACCGTCGCCCGTCCGTCTGACTGGCCGCAATGGGCTTCCGTCGTCAGCAGGTTGGCGCCCAGCGTACAGGGCTGCACGTAGATGATGGCTGGATCTTCGTCGTCCTCATCGGTGGCCGGGTTGGTATCCCCTGGGGTGCCCGTACCGTTGCCGTTCACGCTGTTGTCACTGCCCGAGTTGGGTGTGCCACCCGCATCGTTGGTCGGATTCTGGTCGGGGGTGCTGTCCACATCGGTGGGTGGGGTATTATTGGGGTTGGTGTCATTATCGGCACTGCTGATTTCGGCCTTGTTGATAATGGGACCACTCACCGTGCTGCTCACTGTAAAGGTGATGTTCATGGTGGTGCTGCTACCCGGCGCCAATGAACCCGAAATGGGCGTTTTCAGCGTAGCCAGGTTGCCCGACTGATTCCAGTTGGCATCGTTGAGGGTCAAACCCGCTGGGATGTAATCGGTCAACTGGATGTTGTAAGCTGGCTGACCGCCCTGGTTGGTCACCATCAGGGTGAAGGTGATATTACTGCCCGGTTTGACCACCGGAGGCTGACCGGCTGCCACTTTCTTGGTCAGGGCCAAGTCGAAGCTGGCACAGGTCGGCCAGGTGTCTACCACCGCTTGCCCTACCGCCATACAGCCCTTGCTGTCGGTCACCGTCAAGGAGTAGGTACCAGCCGCTAGGCCCGTCAGGCTCGTCGCCGTGCTGCCATTGCTCCACAGGTAGCTGTAGCCCGGACTGCCGCCCACCACACTCACTACCTGCACTGTGCCACCCGTTACGGTACTACCATTACAGACCGCCGACAGCGATTGAATATCGGCTACGATCCGGCTCGGGGCCACCAGCGTGAAG
>NZ_MKUD01000066.1:0-4233 GCF_001898575.1 Spirosoma sp. 48-14 | reverse complement strand
TGCTGCCCGTACTGGTGCCAAAACACACCGGGTTCACTGGTACACCCAGCACTGAGGGAGCACCGGGGTTAGCCACCACCGCCGTCGCTACGGCTGTACAGCCATTGGCGTCCGTTACTCTTACTTTATAGGTACCGCCCGCGACACCCGTCAGGTTCTGACTCGTCGAGCCGTTGTCCCACACATAGCTGTAGGGAGCCGTTCCGCCACTCACGCTCAGGGTCACACTGCCGTTGGCCCCTAAGCAACTGGCCGAGGTCGGCGTCGCTACGGCACTGATCGGACTCGTTGAAGGAACGATCACCGCTACTGAACTCACACAACCCGCGCCGTCGGTCACACGCACCGTGTAGGTGCCTGAGGACACGTTGCTGATGCTGGCTGTGATCGCTCCGTTGCTCCACAAGTAGGTGTAGCTACCGCTGCCACCACTGGCCGTTACCGTCGCACTGCCCGTGGCCTGCTGACAGGAAGCCGCAGTGGCCGTGGCCGTCAGCGATGGACCACCCGTGCTCTGGATACTGCCCACCAGCACATCCTGACAACCATTAGCATCGGTCACCGTTACGGTGAAGTTCTGCCCGCCACTCAGCCCGGTAATCACCGAGGTGCTGGCGCCCGTGCTCCACGCATAGCTGTAAGGGGCTACTCCCGTGTTGACCGTCACCGTCGCCCGACCGTCCGACTGGCCGCAATGGGCTTCAGTAGTCAGCAGGTTGGCACCCAGCGTACAGGGCTGCACGTAGATGATGGCTGGGTCTTCGTCGTCCTCATCGGTGGCTGGGTTGGTATCCCCTGGAGTACCTTTGCCGTTGCCGTTCACGCTGTCATCGCTACCCGAGTTAGGTGTACCGCCCGCATCGTTGGTCGGATTCTGGTCGGGGGTACTGTCCACATCGGTCGGTGGGGTATTATTGGGGTTGGTGTCATTATCGGCACTGCTAATTTCAGCCTTGTTGATAATGGGACCACTCACCGTACTGCTCACTGTAAAGGTGATGTTCATGGTGGTGCTGCTACCCGGCGCCAATGAACCCGAAATCGGGGTTTTCAGCGTGGCCAGACTGCCCGACAGATTCCAGTTGGCATCGTTGAGCGTCAAACCCGCTGGGATGTAATCGGTCAACTGGATGTTGTAAGCTGGCTGATCCCCTTGGTTGAGTACCGTCAGGGTGAAGGTGACATTACTGCCCGGTTTGATCACCGAGGCCTGCCCCGTAGCCAATTTTTTGGTCAATGCCAAGTCAAAGATGGAACAGGTAGTCAGGCTTACCGGACAACAGGACGTATAGCTACAACCTGCTGCATCGGTGCCGCTATAACTATATACGCCAGCTACCGTAGCTACATAATCGACCATGTTCGCTCCTGGTATAGCTACCCCATCTTTATACCATTGGATAGCCTGGGTAACATTACCGGCTGTCAACGTCATCGAGTTATTAGCACCACAAAGTGTGTAGCTAGCTGGTACACAAGTCGATACAGGCACCAAACCGGCATCGATGGTTAGGTCCTGCTGGCCTGCTGTCAGGCTGTAAACCGACGTTTGGCCGCCGACACCTGCATCGCTGTCGGTCGCATCGTTACCTACGTTGGCACTGGTGAAGGTCATGCCACTGGGCGCCGTGAACTTCACATAGTAGCTACCGGGGTCCAGATTCGTAAATAAGTATTTACCGTTGGCATCAGTTACCGTGGTACTGATGGGCTGGTTGGTGGTCGCATTGTAGAGAACCGCCGTTACAGAAGCCACACCCGTCTCAGTAGGGTCCTGCTGACCATTCTGATTCGTGTCGAACCAGACGTAATCGCCCAGAGACGCCTTCAATGGTACTAAGCCCGCATCCACCGTCAGGTCCTGCTGACCCGCCGTCAGGCTGTAAACACCTGTCTGACCACCTACACCCGCATCACTATCAGTCGCATCAGGGCCCGTGTTAGCTGTGGTGAAGGTCATGCCCGAAGGAGCCGTGAACTTCACATAGTACTGACCCGGATCCAGATTCGTAAATAAATATTTGCCGCTGGCATCGGTCAGCGTCGTGCTCACAGGTTGGTTAGTAGTAGCGTTATAGAGTATGACAATCACACTGGCAACGCCCGTTTCACCAGCGTCCTGCTGACCGTTCTGATTCGTATCCAGCCAGACATAATCGCCCAACGATGCCTTCAGCGGAAGTAGACCCGCGTCCACCGTTAAGTCCTGCTGACCCGCCGTCAGACTATACGTACCCGTCATACCACTTTGACCTGTCAGGCTCGACACATCACTATCCGTGGCGTCGTTACCCACATTCGCACTGGTGAAGGTAGTACCCACAGGTGCGGTGAACTTCACATAGTACTGACCAGGATCCAGATTCGTAAACAGGTATTTGCCCTGCCCATCGGTTATCGTAGTAGAGACCACTGTGCCACTTACTGCATCGTAGAGGACTGCCGTCACACTAGCCACACCCGTTTCGGTAGGGTCCTGCTGACCATTCTGATTCGTGTCGAACCACACATAGTCACCCAGACTGGCTGGTAATGGGATTAAGCCCGCATCAACGGTCAACTCCTGCTGGCCTGCCGTCAGACTATATGTACCCGTCGTACCGCTCTGACCCGTCAGACTCGCTACATCACTATCCGTTGCATCGGCACCCGTATTTGCCGTGGTGAAGGTCATGCCACTGGGGGCCGTGAACTTCACGTAGTAGCTGCCCGGGTTCAGGTTCGTAAACAGGTATTTGCCCTGACCGTCGGTTAGCGTGGTCGAGACCACCGTGCCGCTCACCGCGTCGTAGAGCACTGCCGTTACACTAGCCACGCCCGTTTCGGTGGGGTCCTGTTGACCATTCTTGTTGGCATCGAACCACACATAATCCCCTAACGAGGCTGGTGGATTGGCGGTAAGCCCAAAATCATACGTATGATTATTGGCGCCAATCGGACCCGTCGTCAGATTGATGGTTGGCAGACCATTGGCCACAAACGCATCATTATTGTTGATCGTACTGCCAGTGTTTGTACCTGCGGTCTCACCCGGTGCGATGGTTACCCCTGTCAGCGTTAAACCCGCTACCGATGTACTGCTACCCAGCGAGGTAATTTTGAGGGTATAGCTAGTAGAAGGTGCTAACGACAAGCTATATACGTTACTAGCAGTATTGCTACCATTTTTTGCCGATGAGAAAATGTAGTTCCCATTGGCATCTGTGGTTGCTGTTGCAATGACCCCACCACTGGCATTGGTTAACTGGACCGTTACCCCCGCCAAAGCTGGTTCGCCGGGGTCCTGAACACCATTGTTGTTGGTATCTTTCCAGACCCGGTTACCGATTTCAATGGGAGCCGGGTCACACAATAATTCTAAGTCCCCTAAACCGTTGGCTTTGCCAGATACGCCAGGGGTTTCACTTCCATTCCAGCCAAAAACTTGAAAATTTTGTGTTGCCTGCCCAGAGAGGTTACTAAACATCCGAACTCCGCCCGTCAGAATCGTAAACGGGTCAAATAAGGTTGAAACCACATTCAAAGTCCCTGGTAATAAGGCTAATCCTCCTTGTGTTGTTTCTTGATGATATGTACCGCCGGGAAAAAAGTCTCCACTATAAAATTCACCTCCTCCAGGCCCTTGATTATTACCCGCGCCAGCAGAAGTTATACCACTTACACTTCCATTGCTTTCCAGCGTATATGAGTTAGTAAGAGCATTGAATGAAGCAGCCAACAGATCTCCACCTGTCACTCCACTTATAGCACCTGTTCCAGAAGTACCATAATTGTAAACTCCAGATTGATCTCCAAATCTATCTCGGAGGCCAATTATCATCCGACCATCATAAGGTTCAAACTCTATATCTGATAAAATTGCCTGTGGGTATCCTACAACTTGATTTTGATTAAAACATGTAGGAGGAAAAGAGCTTGTCCACGGATTCCAATCTTTGTTGCTTGAACAAAGAGTTCCTCCCTGAAATTCGCCTTTACCATAATTGAGCGGGAAAGTTAATACACTGGTAAAAGTTGTTCCATCAAATTTGAAAACTGTTGCGGTCAAGTCAGATTTTAACTGGGAAGTTTGAGCTGTACACGTTTGCCCTATGTATATATTACCCTGGTAATACTTTAAACCAAAATTAACCGCTTCATTATTACTACAAGTTTGTGGTACAGTCCAGCTTCCTTTCAATGACTTTGTTGCAATATCAACAGCATATAATTTTTTATCATACAAATTCGTCA
>NZ_MKUD01000065.1 GCF_001898575.1 Spirosoma sp. 48-14 | reverse complement strand
AACCAACCAATACAGCATTTCGGGTACACTGAGCCTGACCAATGCCGTAGCAAGTTCGGCCATCATTACCGATGGAACCAACACTACCACCGTTACGGTATCCGCGGGTGCTACTTCGGTATCGTATGTGCTTAGTGGGCTCACCTCGGATGCAACCATTCATACGGTTACGGTCAGCTATGCCAGTAAAACCGCTAGTCTGACCTACACCGCACCGGCTTCCTGCTCTGTAGCGCCCCCCTGCTTATTAGGAGTAGTCGTTACCCCCGGTGTATGTCAGAGTGCAACCAACCAGTACAGTATCACCGGTTCGGTATCAGCGACGAATGCTATCGGTACACAGGTCATCACCATTACCGATGGAGCGACCAGTACAACCCTGACGCTAAACGGAGATGGGCCAGCCAGTTTCACTTTAATCGGTTTGAACTCCGACGGACTTCTGCACACAGTAAGCGCTTCCGCCGATAACTGTGGACTCGCCAGTACAACGTATACAGCCCCATCTTCCTGTACAGTAGGCATTGCTCTGACGGTTACCCCCGGTGTGTGCCAGAGTGCAACCAACCAGTACAGCATTTCGGGTACACTGAGTCTGACCAATGCCGTAGCGGGTACAGCCACCATTACTGACGGAGCCAACTCCACCACGGTAGCCGTAACGGCAGGCGCCACTTCGGTCGCCTATTCGCTGAGTGGACTCTCCTCTGGTACAGATTCTCATACTGTTACGGTGAGTTATGTTGGCAAAACCACTAGCCTGACCTATTCAGCACCCGAATCCTGTACCGTGGGGCTGGCCATCAGTGTCAATCAGCCTAGTCCCTGTGATGTCAATGCGGGTCAATACAGTATCGCAGGTGCCCTTTCCCTAACTAATGCCGTCAACGGGATAGCCGTCCTTACCGATGGTCCTATCAGTACTACCGTGGCTATTATTGCCGGATCAGGTACAGTGCCCTACACCATTCTGGCCATCCCTTCAGGAGCCGAGTCACGTACGGTCACCGTAGCCTATGAAGGTAAGACGGCCAGCGCAGTCTATACCGCGCCTATAGGCTGTATTGTATCCGACATCTGTAGTCCAATTTTCGCGAAAGTCACTCCAGGTCTGTGCGCAACAGCGACTAACACGTATGCCACTACAGCTGTGGTCGTGCTCACAAACCCCGTAGCTGGTACAGTCACCATCAGTACCCAGGGCCAGAGCCAGACCTTCGTTACCGCTGCGGCTGCCACGGCTTCCTTTACGGCGACCTTTACCAATCTGATCTCTGACGGGGCCATCCACAGCCTGACGGCTACCCTACCCGGTTGTCCACCAGCTAGTGCCACCTACACCGCACCAGCCTCTTGCCAGCTACCGAATCTGGTACTGGAGAAACTGGTCAATAAGTCGAAGGCACAACTTGGTGAAGTACTCACCTACACCATCGTGCTGACTAACACGGGTAAGGCCTCGGCAACGAACGTGACCGTCCGCGATTCGACCACCT
>NZ_MKUD01000064.1 GCF_001898575.1 Spirosoma sp. 48-14 | reverse complement strand
TTACACTACCGGTACCCACCAGTCGGTAGCTCACCGTGTAGAAGCCCGTGCCCTGACACAGTGGCTGACCCACCGACAAGCGAGGGGGGGTACAGTTGTTATTGCCGTTATTACTACAACCCGTCGGCGAATCGGCCGTCAGCACGTTGTAACAGCCCACTCCATTGCTGGCCGTCACGCTGATCGGCTTGCCGATCGGAATATTGATCACATTCTGACCACTGACTACGCCATCACTCACAATGATATTGGTCGTGCTGGTTATTAGCAGTACACTATAATAGCCATTTCCAGTGCAGGCCGGATCGCCCAACGACAACACCGGTTTCTCACAGACCACCGCTGTACAGTTGGTCGGGGTGGGCAACACCGCAATTGGAGCCGCTATGCACCCGTTGGCATCCTTGATGGTCAGCGTATAGGTGCCACCACTCAACCCACTGATGCTGCTGGCCGTGCTGCCGTTGCTCCAGGTGTAGCTGTAAGGCGTGGTGCCACCACTGATGCTCACCAAGTTCACACTACCCCCCGTCAGATTCGTACACGTTGGGTAGCTCGCCTGGAAGACCGCCACAATCTCGGTCGGCTGGCTGATGGTGAAGCTTTGAATGGCTACACAACCGTTGGCATCACGAGCCGTCACCGTGTATACGCCAGCTCCCACATTGCTCAGATCCTTGCTGGTCGAGCCGTTGCTCCACACGTAGCCGATCGGGGGCGTGCCACCCGTTACAGTCAGCACCACACCACCCGTCTGGGTGCCGTAGCACTTCACGTTCGTCGGTACACCACTTACCTGTGGTCCACTCAGGTTGCTGATGTTGGCCGAAGCCAGCGCCGTACAACCCGTCGCATCCGTCACAATAACCGTGTAGCTGCCAGGGGAAGCGTTGGTCAGGGTCTGACTGGTAGCCACCACACTGCCAGCCGCATTGCGCCACTGGTAGCTGTAAGCCGGGCTACCCCCGCTCACCTGCGCACTAACCGAACCT
>NZ_MKUD01000063.1:323214-541200 GCF_001898575.1 Spirosoma sp. 48-14 | reverse complement strand
ACCTTCTCTGGATAGGGCGATAGCTTCCTGTCTATAAAATAGCTTGGTGATGATCCTGTGATCTCATCAAGCTATTTTTCATTTATGCAAATTGCCTTTACATTCGATTCGTCATGGTCGTATTGACTAATAAAATTCCGTTTAGCATCGCTGTGTTGAACTAGAAAAAGATAAAAGTACAGTAAATGCAAATGTATCAATCTCCAGAAATTACAGTTTTGCTGATGACGTGTAAACTGTACATAAATGCGGAGAAAAAAGATAAGTTGGGCCGTTTCTTAGAGGAGCATTCAATTGACTGGGAGCTACTGTATCAGTTAGCAGATCGTCATCGCCTGAAGCCTTTTCTATACCAAGCTTTGCAGAAAAGTTCGATTGGTTCAACAGGTTTCCTGGCAAGATTGCAAAACGATTGTCGGGAAGCGGCAACTGATCATTTATTAAAACGTCATCACTATCATTCGGTCGCTAAGTTGTTAGCCGAAAACGGTATTGACCATTTAGCGTTAAAAGGGGTATATCTAGCTGAAAATTTTTACCCCGAATCTAGCCTTCGTAGTACAGGTGATATTGATCTCTTAATCAATAAAGAAGATGTATTCCGAACAATAGAACTTTTGCAACAGCACGGTTATCAATTAAATAGAAAACATACCATTTATTGCCAGCAAAAAGACAAAGCTTTATTAACGGATTTGTTCGAGGTTAGTTTGTTTAAGCCATTCTTTGGAGATAGTTTTTTTGATATTGATTTACACTGGCAAATGCTGGGATTTAATAAGCATTACGTAGTATTTGACCTACCATACATGCGCTCCCAACCTGAATTCCATATTGAAAAGCAGATCGTTCTGCTGGTGACTCATCATGGAGTTACCAACATCTGGCAGCGGATATATTATATAAATGATTTATATTTTTTACTGGCTCGATACGATATTAACTGGGACTGGCTTATGGCTGAGTTAAGACGTTATGGGTTTGAAGGTGTATTTCTGGCAGGTTTATACTGGTGTCAGGAAATCTGGTCTTTCCGTTTGCCTGATTCTATTAAGCCGCTGGTAGATCAACTAATAACCAGACGGGTAGCTGAGGAATATGCTGAAAACTGGACTAACAAAAAGTCTTACGAATTCAGCGATGCCATTGTACGTCAGCTGAAGTTTTTGGCAAAGACACAGACTAATTTGTCTGGTAAGGCCAAAGTGTATAGAACATTTCTAACGAGTCGTGTTTTTCAACCCAGTCTTTTCAATGTTGGGGGAAGCTATATTTATATACCAAAAGAACTAGGTTTTATGACCGTGTTTATCCGCGCGGTTCAATCGTTGCTTCGATTTTTGCCCGCTAAATCAGATAGAGTAAGCAAGGGAAAGAATGCAACGACTAATCAGAATGTAGAATCCAGTGAATCGAGCCAAAGTGTTAAATAAATAATTCGGCTTAGTTGCCAGTTGTAGCGCGTTTTCCTATTGGCTGGATAGCTTGAACTAAACACAATAGCTACGATCTTTTCGAAAATTGTCTTGTCAATAACTTCCCAGATGGGGTGGCTGGGCAAGGTAAATCGTTCCTGGGTCGATTTATATAATGCCTGAGCTGATACTGTGCCGTATTCTACAAAATTTGCCTTCGTAAAACGCGACAAAATAGCTTCTGGTAAGATTGTACGCAATCCGTTACGAATTAGCCCTCGCCCACGCCCCTGGTTAAAATGCACAGCTAAAGGCGTTGCCAATCCTAATTCGATAATTGACTTGTCGAAGAAAGGAAACGAGTACGTGTGGCCGTAATAAGCACCGATATGATTCATTTGCTCATTGCAGATTACGTTGGTTGTGTGAAGTATTTGTGCAAAGGGTGCCTTGTGTTCAGTGCTTAATTGGGCTACCAGATTTTTGGTGGACATTGCTGGACGATTGTCCAGTTGGTTTTTAAAATCATGACTTAATGCATCGCTAATTAACGGTTGATGGCTGAGTCGGCTCTGGATACGTTTTAGTAAATGCGATAGAATAGTTGATGAAGAAAGACCAAAAAAACGTTTCTGCTTGACGAGTGTATTTAGAAATGAAATCACAGATTGGCTCCTGAAGCGTTTTTTTAGCTCAGGGCTGATCACAGACAGAACAAATTTCTCATACTTTACCTGCTCCCTTAGCTTCGGCCAGTCAGTGCTCAAATAGCCCAGATTGTTCCCCTGGACTGCTACTAATTGCTGGCATGCTTCCTGTAAAGCTACCCAATCGTTTGCCTGCAGTAATTCATCCAGAAAATCAAACCCGTTAGGAGCGGTGCTGTCGCCATCATGCCCGGTTAGCAGTATGTCGCAACCAAGTTGTTGTGCATCTGTCGAAACACTCAAATGAAAGCTGGAAGGAATTATGAAGTGTTCTGGCTGATCAAAGAGCTTATTTATTGTCAGAACTGAATCCAGGATGTTGGCTAAGGGGCGAACCGTGGTATGCTTCGGATGCCACTGGTCAACTACAGCCTTTACATACTCCTGCTCACTAGCCGACGGTTGATTGGTGTCGATAGAAAACGTATGTAGATCTGAACGGTGCTGCGATCGTAAAAGTGATTGGGCCACGCAACTGACAGACGAAGAGTCCAGCCCGCCACTAAGGTGAGAACCTACTATTTTTTTACCCTGAATCCGGTGCCTGATAGCCGTTGTAAAGTGCTCCTGAAATAAAGATGCATACGCTTCGGGACCGGATAGCCCTTCAAATCGACGCAGCGCAGGCTGCCAGTACGGGTGAATCTGGACAGTCTGTGAACTTACGGATAAATAATGTCCTGGTAGAGCGCTGAAAATGGCTTCGTAGAACGTTTCGTTGGTGTAAGGTACATAAACGGTACTCCAGGTCAGGTACTCTTTAAATTTCCGTCGATTGGGCTTTACGTATACCTCCTGCAACGCCAACAAGGCTTTAATTTCTGAGGCAAACGCGAAGAAACGGCCGGGCTGATGCGTATAGTAAAGTGGCTTAACACCTAGTGGGTCGCGGGCGCAGATCAGTTGTTGGTTCCGTTCGTCCCAGAGCGCGGTGGCGAAATCGGCATTCAATTCGTTAAATAAGACTGTACCTTTCTGTAAAAAACCGGAAGAGAATGGGTTTTCTGGTATATCATCGGCAAATAGGTCGGCATCAGAAACACTGTATAGCGAAGCTTGGCTATTCGTTTCGGGCTGGCTTCCAAACGTAAAAAGTTCCCCCTGAGATACAACGTGGCTCGTTGCTTTGCCCCGATGTTGTAGTAACCGAATCAGATTTGATCGATCCGTAGGATGAATCGGTTGCCCATCAAATCGAATTATTCCTGCAATGCCGCTCATGGTTTAGTCGTGAAAACGTAATAACGTAACCCTTTTTGTATCTTCGCTTTCGGGTAGTCATCGTGTACAAGTTTATCAGATTGACGGGGGAGCCGCCTGCCTGAGCGATCCGACCATTTTATAGTTAAGCCGCCAAATGCGTTTAAAAAGTAGCCTCTATCAAGTTACTCTGCTGACAATGATTAGCCTTGGCGTTGGGTGCCAATCGACCAATACATCTCCTACGCCCGATGATTCAACTTATTTCCCGATTCAGACAGGTGATTACTGGATTTATCAGGTAACCCAGGAAACGTATACGCTCACTGGTGCGCCAACTACACGTACCTATCAGCTTCAGCAGAAAATCAGTAATTCCTATACACAGAATGGGCAGGTTGTTTATCAGGTAGAGGAATCCATCAAACTGCCTACCCAATCAGATTGGCAAATCAACGCTATTCGGACGGTTTATAAAAACCTTTCAGAAGTAATTAGTCAGGATGGTAATGTGCCTAAGCTACAACTGCTGTTTCCCGTTGCAGCGTCGACAAGCTGGAACCTGAATACGTATAATGCCAACCCGGATACGGTATTGCATTACCAGGATGCCGGACGCCCCTTTAAAGTTGGCAGTCAGACGTTCGATCATACGGTGTCGGTACTGGGTACGAATGATTCAACCCTGATCAATCAACAGAAATACAGCCGGGTATATGCACAGAATGTTGGGCTGGTATACCGCGAAAATACATCGTTGGCTTATTGCCAGTCTACACCAGATTGTATTGGCAAAGGGATTATTTCGGCAGGTAGCCGACAGAAATGGTCATTGATTGCCAGCAACCGATTAAACTAGATCAAGGTTGCCAGATCACCTTCCCGGCCCGCTCATCGGTACGTCCGTCTTTCCAGGTTAGACGGAGTGAGTACGGGTAAAGGCCCGGCGATACGCCCTGCCAAAGCAACAGATTCTTACCCGTCGATACAGGCAAGGTGCTATTAAATACTTGAATACCCGCCTGGTTATAGATGATGAGCCTCGATTCAGTTGGCAAATCGTTGACGTTCAGATTTAACTCGAATTTGACGTAACTGGTAGCAGGATTTGGGTAGGTGTTTACCGTAATTGTTTCCTCGTTCGACAGTGTCACGAGATCCAGTCGATAGGGTGAGGAAATTCGGTTTCCGGCGGCATCTTTTCCAAAAACGATAAGCTGATAGGTACTGCCTGCTTTGAGCGATAAATATGTTGAGACCTGAAGTTGGTTAGCTGAAACAGCCGACACCGATAAGAGCTGAGCGGGCAGCTTCTGGGGAGCACAGGTCTCGCAGCTTCGTAAATAAACATCGACTGCGCTGGTATCCTGGCGCGAAAGAGGATTCTCGTCCTGAATAAAAATATCGACCCGTGGACTTAAACCGACAACGGAACGATTTTCGCGAATGGCTCCATCAATAAATACATTGATCTCCGGGTTTATTCGATCTGGTAAGGCCTTTATGGGATAACTCGTACCACTTTCTGCCTGCGACCAGTCGATGGTGAGCGCAGCCGTATTATTGGTTTTCGATAATTCGGTAATCTGGTTTGCTGGATCGATGGTTACCTCAACCTTTTGCAGAGTTGGGTCTTTAGCGATTGTATACGTTAGCGTATCCTGATAGCGAAAGGCATTGAAACGGAATGCATCGGTTGTGGTTCCGGTATTGGTCGTTTTCTTTAGCGATACAGCAACCGACTGTCCGGCCACGAATCTACCCAGATTGGCCAGGGGAATAACGACCTGAATGGAATCGCTGCTTTTGATCGGGCTGCCAACTACCGACGACTGAATATAGAGGCCTTTTGCATCAATGGAAAAATCAGGATTAGGAAGTGGGTATAAGGATACAACCGGATCGCCCTGTAAGATCATTTCCAGCATCATGGATTCATCATAAGGGCCGTAAGCCCCCTTCTGAATAGCCGTATTTAACTGTTGCTGCACTTTCCCGAAAGGCATCCCTAACGTATTGGCATCTGTAAAAAGCGAAGTGTACAGGTTGTTGAGGTAGTAAGCAGTAGTGCCTTCATAGCTCCAGTAGGAATGTGCCAGTACGACGGCCGCGCCTTTCGAAGGGGCTAGTAACCAGTCGGTCGACAAAGCATTGAAACGGGAGAATATCTCGCCGACACCGCAGCCGTTAAAAATCATGAAAGGGTAAAATGAATTACGAAGGCCATTGTCTGGTGAGGAGGCATACCCAAAATTCATGTCTGTCACATTAGGACCAGCGTGGCCAAAAAAGGTGATCAGGCTAACACCATCATTGACTAAAGGTGAAATATTAATCGACTCGACCTCGGCTGTAGTCGTTTTACTGAACGTTGAAATCTGCCCTCCTAAAAGCCCATTGGTCACCATATTTCCAATAGTGGCCAGGGCGCTACTGAGCCGTTGGGCCTCCTCTTTCGTTTTGCCGCCACTGACATGAATGAGATGTTTACGCCAAAGTCCGTTCTGAGCTGGGTTTTCAACTTGCTTTATTTTTTCCAGATAGGCCAGTACATGCTCGTTCTTCGTTACATTCAGCCGACCCGTAGGGAGGGCAGGTGTATTAACTGGATAGCCGCCTAAACCTGCTGTCAACAAAATATCGGAACCCGGATAGCCAATCGTTGGGACCAGGTCGTCGGGGGCTGTTTTAACGTAGTACGGGTAGCTACAGGCCTTACCAATCAGCAGCATATTTTTTACCGCTGTGTTGGCCAGCATATAATCGGCAAAACGCCGAAGAGCCAGAGGACTCCGTTCGCCATAATTAAACTGGTCATAAAGCGAGTCCACGTCTACAATAAAAGGAATGTGCCTGCCCCCCGCATCAGATGCCCGGTAAGCCGCATAGGTGCTGGCCGACTGTTTCAGCGATGAATGCGTAATGATAAGGTAGGTTGCCGATGGCGGGAAGTTCGACGTAAAACGGGTCGTCTGTATCGATAGGGGTTTAAGAAATTGGCTCGATACATAAATATCCCGCTTCTGACTCATGCCTGTTACAACGGCCTGCGCCTGACCCGGCGCTGTTTGCAAAACCAGAAACTGGCAGTTGGCTTTATCGGTGATGTCGTACGCAACAGCCCCTGCCGGGGCGTTTTTAATGGCGAGCAGCGAACTGGATTGGGTGTTCGGAGGTAAATGAAACACTTTGTTCGATTGCCCCGCCATATCCGTAGCCTGGGGGTATGATACTTTTACGTAGGTAATCGAAAAATTGTTGGTATTATCGATCTTTTGCGATTTAAATCGAACCGTAACCTGTTCATTCTGAAGACCTGATGGATTGATAGCGCTTTGGAAGGTTTGAGCACTAAAGCCAGCAACCGAAAGTGGGGGAATCTGGGCAATAGTTCCGGCATCGACCGTAATAGTATGATTTGTGTTATCACGGCCATTGACCATGCCTTCCAGTACGATTGGCCAGGAAACGGTACTAACCCGATTCAGTAACGTCATGGTTACAACACCGATCGAATCAGTGGTTAGCAAGGGTCCTGACCAGCCTTCGCCCGGCTCGAAATAACTCTGCTGGAGAACGGGCTCGATTCCCTTTAAGTTGTTGAAGGTATACTCGCTGGTATAGGCCTGAACAGTTTCTTCAATGTGGAATTTTTCGGCAGTCAGCCCCTGAGAGGCTAGGTTCTGCTCGGGTACCCGTTTGCCGGTTTGCCCCGAACTATTGGTCAGGAAATAGGCTGTTTTATCAGAAAATAATGTCTGATAAGGGTGCAGTCGCTTTTGGGGCCGATATAATAGCGAATCCTGACTGCCATCATTGCCTTCTCCATAAAATTCCAGATAATCCTGTGGGTCGAACGCACCATCCTGCTGGCCAACGATGCGAACCGCTAGTTCTTTTCCTCGAAAAAAGAGTTGCCAGTTGGTAGGATTGGTTTGAAGAAAAGAAGCATCTGCCGATTTGAGATCATCGTACGTAATGCGGTAGATGCCAGTCTGGTTGGTCGTAAACTTCAGGTATTTCTGCGAGGGTTTAATCCACTCGGAGCCAACGGTGCGTTGCCCGTACAGAGCAAGCCAATGAATCGTAAATGCTACTAAAAGTAATCCTTGTTTCATCAGGAAAACGGATGGCCTAACCAGGACAAAAACGGCTCATCGACAGACCAGGGCAGCGGCTGAACTGCCCCTTTACCCAATCACTTGTGGCGAGGGGAGGGAGTTACGTTGAGCAAATTACGCCACTATCGACTCCGTTTTCATGAGAGTTTATGACGTATTACCAAAGATAAAGATTAGTTCGGTAACCTGGTTAATCCAGATAGTTTATGATGAGCGTATACTAAAGTGCATCAACCGACTCTTCGAGTTTGGCTGCCGATTCCCGGCGGGGGATATAATGCCGGAAAAAACTGCTGACCTTCATTTGGAGTACGCCAAAAACCGCTTCCTTAAAGATTTTCGAGGACATCTTCGATTCCCCCTTTGTGCGGTCGGTGAAAATAATGGGGACTTCCTGGATTCGGAAGCCATATTTCCAACAGGTAAACTTCATTTCGATCTGAAACGCGTATCCAACAAATTTGATCGGGTTATGTAGGATAACCTCCAGCACCTCAGCCCGATAGCAGACAAAACCGGCCGTTGGGTCCATCACCGACATCCCTGTGATAAACCGAACATAGACGCCTGCGAAATACGACATCAATACCCGGCCCATCGGCCAGTTCACGACGTTTACCCCCCGGATGTAGCGTGACCCGACGGCTACATCGGCCCGGTCGGGACCTTCGTTGGCGCAGGCGCGGTATAACCGAACCAGATCATCAGGATTGTGGGAAAAGTCGGCGTCCATTTCAAACAGATACCGATAGCCACGCGATAAAGCCCATTTGAAGCCATCGATGTAGGCTGTGCCCAATCCTAACTTTCCACGTCGTTCGAGTAGATGGAGTCGGTGCGAAGGCCCGGTGCTGGGAAAGTCGTGCTGTAAATCGCGAACGCACTGGGCAGTACCATCTGGCGAACCATCGTCGACTATAAGAATATCGAACGGCTCCGGCAGGCTGAATACTTTCCGGATAATCGCTTCGATATTCTCGATTTCATTATACGTAGGGATGACGACCAGTCGTTCTTTCACAGCTTCTTTGTTACGTTTAGAGAGGGATTATTTGTACAACAATAAAACCCGTGCTTTTTGTACAAATTAATCATTAAAAATTGTTAATCAGGGTTTTGGTCTCCTATCATATCGGCAACGTATGGGGTTTTTGCTATGACGATCAGTTCATTCACCCCCTGATTCGTCAGCGATCATGTTTTCTTGGGTGTCTTCCCACTGATTATGTTTTGCAGATTTTTCGTAACCTGTTGATAGATCGTTTCCATCTCTCGCGGATGAGATGAATAAAAGATGTAGCTTTTCCGATAGACTGCCGTATCGAGCTGGTATTTTTTGATGATCTGGTTCTCTAGTCGCTTGTAGACAATATTTGATGAGTCGATTGACGTCAAGGCCATGCGACTGACTCGTGCTTCGGCCAGATGAACCTCTGTCAGAATATCGGCCATCTGATCGGTTGGAACCAGTTTGTCAGGTCGCTCATCTTCAGGAGCTGTACAGGCAGCCATTAGCCAGCCGCTTACCAGTAGGCTCCACCAGCGGGATTGAAAATGGTTCCGAAACATAGAGTACGGTTTGATTGAGGGTTAGGTATCTAGTTTACGAAAGCTGATACACACATTGTTATTCGTCTGTGCTCCCATAAACCGAATACGGTAAACCGAAAACTAATAGCTTTGTAAGCTGATCTTGCAAGGCAAAGTTCGGGATTGATTGTTAAAAAAGCATAACGTCTGCTCTCTATGGACGAATTCCTGGCACGGCTCCGAAATTTCGACATCCGCATCCGAAAGGCGGTCAATTCGCAGATGCGCGGAAGTTTTCGGTCGGTATTTAAAGGTACGGGGCTGGAATTTACCGACTTACGGACGTATCAGTACGGTGATGATGTGCGGGCTATCGACTGGAACGTATCTTCGAAAGGGCATGGTACGTTCGTAAAAGTATTTCGGGAAGAAAAAGACCAGACTGTCTTTTTTGTAGTCGATGTGAGTGCCTCACAACACGTTGGGCCAAGCTACCGGGATAAACTGGCGGCTACCAAAGAAGTGTGTGGGGTACTGGCTTTGTCGGCGATTCGGGAAGCCAGCCATGTAGGTATGTATTGTTTTTCGGATCAGAAAGAGAAATACATCAGGCCATCCAACGGCCTCAAAACGGGCTATCAGTTGATTATGAGCTTGTATAAGCTGAAACCGGAGTCGGGCCGGACCAGTATTGCGGATGCGCTGTTGTTTACGCTTAATGCGCTAAAACGTAGGAGCGTGGTGATTCTGCTGTCTGATTTTATTGACCAGCAATATGAGCATAATCTGAAAGCACTGGCGAAAAAGCATGATTTGGTCGTTATTCACTTGTATGATCAACGAGAGGTTAAATTGCCCCGCCTGGGGATTATTCCCGTTCATGATACCGAAACCGGGCGAACCGTTTGGGTGAATACCTCGTCGGCTGCTTTTCGGAATAGCCTCCATAATACATTTCAGCAGAACCAGGTGCGGCTTGAGCGGCTTTGCAAGCAATACAATGCCAATTACCTGGCTCTTGATTCGCAGGAAGATTTTGTACCAAAACTCGTTGAGTTATTCAGGGTGAGAAAGTAAATGATTTATACGCTTCGCGCTATCGTTTTGTCAGTGTTGCTGTTGGGGTTTTGGGTGCCAGGTGTATCACTGGCCCAGAACCGATCAGTGCGACAGCCTCCATTACAAGGCTATTTTTTAGCTGATAGTGTCGAAATTGGTCGGCCATTTCAGTACTCGCTTACCTATCGCCATCCAGCCATAAACGATGTATTGTTCCCCGATACGGCGCGTCACTTTTCGCCTTATCAGGTGCAAAAGGTGGTCGTTTTCCCCACTCAGACTACAGGCGCCGGTGTTGCAGCCGTCAGCCGCGATAGTGCCGTATACACCCTGATCTCGTTTGAAACAGATACGATTCAACGATTACAGGTGCCGATTCGGGTGATTGGCGACGCCGACTGCACCCAGCTATGGTCCGGGGTCGATTCGGTATTCCTTCGGTCAAAGTTACCCCTTGCCAAGTCGGATTCTGTTCAGTCACAACCGCCAAAACTGGCAACCGAAACGGATCTGGCAACACTGCAACAGCAATTCAATTACCTGGCATTGATAACCGGATTTTCACTGGTGAGCTTAGCCGCCCTACTGATATACGCACTTTTTGGACGGACGATCACTCGGCAGTGGAAGCTATATCAGCTCAATCGGCAACACCTCCGTTTTCTGAGTGAATACAACCGTTTCTGCCGAAACATAAATTCATACACCGCTTCTGAAACGGCTAATCAGGCAATCGTTCTTTGGAAGGTCTATTTAGAACGACTGGATTCGTTGCCTTATACATCTATGACTACTCCTGAACTAGCCGAGCAAATGGCTGATAACCGGGTAACGGATGCGTTGCGAGAGGCCGACCGAATGATCTATGGTGGTTCGTTTTCGCCCCAATCGCAGCCTGCTTTGCGCCTGTTGGGCGAAATAGCTACACAGACCTACCGGCGTGCCCGTACTCGTTTGCAGGTTAGTGGAAGCGTGGAGGCATCTACCGATGAAAAAACAACCGAACCCTCATCAATAGTCTGATTGCATGGAGCCCTGGTATTCTGTTTATTGGTTTCGTTCGGTGCAATGGCAGCAATATCATTTTGCGCACCCACTGGCTCTTTCGCTGATTCCGGGGATTCTGGTGTTATTTTTTTTGCGGTATTATCTAAGTCGAAATGCCCGACAGCAGCTAAATATATCGCTCGGACAGATTCGGCAAAGGCGTATAGGCACTGACAATTTAGTCGATCGATGGTTAAGCCTGCTACGTTATCTGTTGCCAATTAGTGTGTTTGTGGGGGTGGCTATGCTTCTGGTAGCCTTGGCTCGCCCGCAGATCGTACGCCAGCAACGCGATGAGCAGTCGGAAGGAATCGACATTATGCTGGCTATCGATGTATCAGAGTCGATGAATGAGAGCGATTTGCCACCCAATCGGCTAGCTGCTGCCCGTCGGGTGGCTCAGGCATTTGTCAATAGTCGCAAAAATGATCGAATCGGTCTGGTGATTTTCGCGGGTGAAGCGTTCTCCTTGTGCCCACTTACAACCGACTATGCCTTATTAAAACAGTACTTAAATGACCTTAACACACGCATGATTCGAACGTCGGGTACGGCAATTGGCGATGCGTTGGCTCGGTGTATCAATCGTATGCGAGACCCGGGTACTACACAGGCAGACACATCTCAGATCGACATTGAACAGACCGGCCCGGAACGCAGCAAACTAATTATACTCCTGAGCGATGGTGATAACACAGCCGGAAATCTTGATCCTGTTACGGCTGCCAAACTAGCCAGGGCATTTTCAATGCGCCTTTACACCATTGCGGTTGGGCGTGCTTCGTCCGTGAAAGCCGGTACGGTTGATGAGGGTATTCTGAAAACGATTGCTGCTATTGGGAGCGGTAGTTTTTACCGGGCTACTGATGCCCGGAGTCTGCAACGCATATTTTCTCAGATCAACCGTCTTGAAAAAGCACCAGTACAAGTCAGGGTCTATGAAGACATTCAGGATTTTTATCGTGTGTATTTGTATTGGGGAATCAGCTTCCTGTTAGGAGCTTTGCTGTTGAAAAACACCATCTTTGGTAATATACTGGAAGATTAATCAGGCGAAGAGTTATGCCGCGTGTTGGGTCAGGCTGAGTGCATAGGCCTGTCTTGTTGATAACCTATGCGCTCAGCCTGTTTCTGGAAATTAGCTTTTCTGACCAGCCTGTTCAATCTGTTCTGTTTGCGCATGGCCTTCCGGCAGAGGAGGAGCTAACATAGGCTCATAGCCCACGGGCTGCGCTTTGATTTCCCGGAATTCACTCTTGCCATCCAGCGATGAGCCTTGTGTCCAGCGTCGGTTCTGGCCGGCCGATTGGGAGTCGGGGTCAATGTTAGTATCTACAAAAGCATAGCTGAACTCCTGATGTTCCTGGCTTTGTGGAAAACTGTTCGGGATGGGCAATACACCCCGGATATCGCCATGCCCTAACTCTTCCAGAACGGCCAGCCATTGCTGTTGGTGCATGGTATCGCGGGCAATCAGAAAAGAGAGCATGTCTTTCATACCCGCATCGTCTGTCATTTCATAGAGCCGTGTGGCCAGCGTGCGCCCGGTTGCTTCGGCCATTACATTGGCAAACATATCGGAGGCTATATTACCGGAGCTGACTACCCAGGAACCGTTGAACGGAACGCCATTAGCATCAGATGCCAACGCGCCCATGCCACCCGACAGGAAGTGCCGAGGGTCTCCTCCGCCGATGAGTTTTTCCATTAGTGGGTCGTTGCCAACAATTGTATCGATCACACTGCTGGAAGCGCCTTGCAAGTTCAGACAAACGGCGGTTGCCAGCATTTCGATGTGCGCGATCTCTTCGGTGCCGGGATTCAGCAACATATCCCGATAGCGAACAGGTCCTCGCGAATTCCAGGCCTGAAACAGATACTGAAGGCAAACCCGGATTTCACCTTCAATACCGCCGATGGCTTGTTGAAGGGCGCGGGCGAACTGAGGATCCGGTTTGTCGACTTTGACGGTGTACTGGAGTTTCTTGTCGTGATAAAACATAAAAATAGAGGGTTTATTAGCTTGTCTCCGGCTCACATCATGAGCAAAAGGAGTGTCCGAGCCAGCCTTTTTATCAATCGATAAACGGCATTGGCATTGTCTTACCAACGCTCTTTGAACAGCCAGTGGCTTTAAAATAAAAGGCAGAGTGAGCGAACGGCCGGTGAGCTTTTAAGTGTCCGTTTCCGAAATGGACACGCCCCATTCCCTTACTCGTTTTATCTCGTCTGGGCATTCCGCCCAGCAAATGAGTTGGTTATAGACAGTCCCGATCAATTAATCTTAGTCATCAGAACATACGTATGCTAGCCATGAATTACCGGGGCCCTCGACGGGTCCGTATTGACTCAAAACCGTATCCCGAAATCAAACACCCGGAAGATGCCATCGTGCGGGTGACCCGTTCCTGCATTTGTGGGTCAGATTTGCATTTGTATAATGGTAATGTGCCTGATACACGCGTTGGATCGACGTTCGGGCATGAATTTATCGGCATTGTCGAGGAAGTAGGCCCTGAAGTACACAAACTCAAAATAGGCGATCAGGTGCTGGTACCCTTCAATATTGCCTGTGGCAAATGCTCCTTTTGTCAGCAGGGTTTGTATGGTAACTGCCACGAATCCAACACCGAAGCTACGGCGGTAGGGGGCATCTTTGGGTATTCGCACACGGCCGGTGGTTTCGATGGGGGCCAGGCCGAATTTGTTCGGGTGCCCTACGCTAATTTTGGCCCTACGGTTATTCCTTCTGGCATGGACCCCGATGATGCTGTGCTGCTGACGGATGTAGTGCCAACAGGCTACCAGGCAGCCGAGATGGGCGGTATTCAGCCCGGCGATACCGTTGTGGTATTTGGGGCTGGGCCGGTAGGCATTATGGCAGCACGCTGTTCGTGGCTGTTTGGGGCGGGACGCGTCATTGTGATCGATCAGGTCGATTACCGGCTGGAGTTTGTCCGAAACTATGCTCCCTGCGAAGCCTACAACTTTAAAGAGATGGACGACCCGGTGGTGTTTATCAAAAAAATGACGGACTGGCTGGGGGCCGATGTATGCATTGACGCCGTTGGGGCTGAAGCTGCCGGAAGTGCGCTACAGACCATTACCGGGCGAAAATTGTTGATTCAGGCCGGTTCGGCCACAGCTCTTCACTGGGCTATCAACTCGGTCAAAAAAGGCGGTATCGTTTCGGTTGTGGGTGTATATGGCCCCACGGATAATCTGGTTCCGATCGGAAATGTAGTCAATAAAGGACTAACCATTCGGGCCAATCAGGCTTCGGTAAAACGGCTCCTGCCACGGCTGATCGACCATGTTCAAAATGGTATTTTGGCCCCTAAAGCCCTGATTACCCACCGGGTACCGCTGGAAGACGTCGCCGATGCCTATAACATCTTTGCCAACAAACTCGATAACTGCATTAAACCCGTCCTTATTCCACCTTCAGCTCGAAGCTAACACACAAGACTATGGAAACCATCCAGACATTAGCAGAAAAGTACACGCATATTCGGGGCTGGGGCATCGATGCCGATCCGAAAAATGACCCGACCTATCCTATCAAGAATCGCACCGATGCCGAACAACGGGGCTACTCCTGGCAGCGGCCAACACAACAGCCCATCGACACGGAGGTGCTTCGCTCGATCGAACGCCCAAACGTCAGCGCCGTTTTTGGTACGTCAGTACCTCCATCTGGACTGAGCGGCCAGATTCGCCGGTTTGCCTTTCGATTCAGCGAATCGGAATATGGGCATTGGCTCCCGTTGCTGCTTGCCGACCGGGTCAACGTGGTAGAAGGGATTATCGATGATGTCAGACAAGGGATTGTTCCCAACATTTTTGCCGAGAAGGGAATGCTGGCCGACTGGAAATACAATCGAAAAAACCTGCTTCAGCAAGTGCTGATCGGAGCGGTGGTGACGACCACAATCCTCACGATCATGTCCCGGACAAAGAGCCCCAGAAGGGCGTGACGCATAGATAAGAATACGCAAACCCCCGAATCGAACTGCCTCACGAAAATGAGCAGATTGCGCTTGAAAAAGCTATTGATGCCCAAAATTTGAACGATCAGTTTGTTCAACCCTATTAGAAAATAAAAAGAGCAGCAAGTACTTCTTCATTACTTGCTGCTCGAATAAAACGTTGCGTGAAGCCATGTTAGATACGCTTCTCTACATCGGGCCTAAAGGGTTGATTGTAGTGTCGTTTGCCCGTAGTCTTATACAAGGCGTTGGCTACAGCACCAAACACAGGCGGGAAAGGGGCTCTCCTAAACCCGTTGGGTCGATGTCATTTTCGACAAAATGAACCTCAATTTGTTTGGGTGCTTCGTTATGGCGAATCGTTATGATTCGATAATACCGCCACGGTTAGTTATTCGTATTGTACTAATTTTTCTGTAACGATTGATGAAATTATTGGCGACTGTTTCTTTTAGAAGGTAGAGGCTGATCGGTAGCCTTACATCTTCTTTATACTGATTTTTATGATTCGTCTGGATCACAAGGGAGCCGTTTTAGGACTGGTGATAAGTAGCATGCTTGTAGCGGGTATGGTCACGAGCGAAGGCCCGATAACGACGGGTAAGGATTGGCCCAACTACGGGGGCAATAAAGCCGGAAATCGCTATTCGCCACTGAACCAGATCAATACCCAAAACGTAGCAAACTTAGCGGTAGCCTGGATGTACGATGCTTCTGAAAAACCGGACGCCAACGGCCGTCGGCCTGATCGGGCCATTCAGTGTCAACCCATTGTGGTGGATGGCGTTCTGTACGGGACTACGCCCGATCTGAACCTTTTTGCTCTGAAGGCTGGAACGGGTGAGCAACTGTGGCGCTTTGAACCATCACGCAATGATCGACGCAATTCCAATCGCGGGGTGGTGTATTGGCAAAGCGAATCAGACAAGCGGATTCTGTACACCGTGGGGTCAAGTTTGTATGCCGTCAATGCCGAAACGGGTCAATCCATTGCCAGCTTTGGAACAGACGGCAAAGCCGATTTGCACGAGGGGCTGCAAACGAATCTGGACCATGATGTAAGCAAGCTGTCCGTCAATGCAACTTCGCCGGGGATCGTATATCGTAATACGTTCATCATCGGATCGAGTGTATCTGAATCGGGCGATGCGGCTCCCGGCCATATTCGGGCGTTTGATGTGGTCACGGGCAAACTGAAATGGGTATTTCACACGATTCCACAGCCGGGCGAGTTCGGTTATGATACCTGGCCGAAAGACGCTTACCAGAAAATTGGAGGAGTCAATAACTGGAGTGGCATGGTACTCGATGAACAAAGGGGAGTCTTGTATTTCGGAACGGGCTCACCTGCATCCGATTTTTATGGGGGCGACCGCAAAGGCCAGAACCTGTTTGCCAATTGCATTATGGCGCTGGAAGCCGAAACGGGCAAGATGAAATGGTATTATCAGACCATTCACCACGACCTTTGGGACCGGGATCACCCTTGCCCACCCAACCTGATTACGTTGAATCGCCCCGGCCCGGATGGTAAATCCCGGCGCATAGATGCCGTCGTGCAGACCACCAAAGACGGGCTAGTGTACGTGCTGGATCGGGATAAAGGGACGTCCCTCTTTCCGGTCGATGAGCGAAAGGTACCTATCAACGGCTTACCTGGCGAGCACCCCTGGCCGACGCAGAAATTTCCTCGTAAACCACTTCCACTAACCCGGCAGGTGTATACCGAAGCGGATATTACCGACCTGTCGCCCGAAGCTCATGCGTATGTAAAGGAGCGGTATCTGCGCCTAAAGACGGATAACAAGTTTGCACCCCCCTCCGAAAAAGGTACGCTGCTGTTCGGCTACAGTGGTGGGGCCGAATGGGGCGGCAACGCCATCGACCCATCGGGAATTCTTTTTCAGAACGTTAATGAAGACCCCTGGGAGCTGATCATGACTAAACGGGCCGATCTGGCGCAGCGTACTACCCCTGTTACGGCGGGTAATGCCTTGTACATCGCGAACTGCGCCACCTGTCACGGGCAGGACCGACGTGGCAGTGGCCCCGAATTACCGTCGCTCATCGACATCGGGAAAAAGCGGTCGGCCGACGAAATTAAAACCTTGCTTAAGACGGGGAGCGGTCGGATGCCCTCATTCGGTCATCTGTCGGAGAAAGATCGGGATGCACTCGTTAGTTTTCTGCTGAACACCGAAAGCGGATCAGCTAAAGTAGCGCAGGCTTCGGCTGTTACACCCGTTTCCGGTAGCAAAAGTGGCTTTCCGTATGTGCCTACCTATGTGAGCAAGGTATGGCAGCGCTTTACCGATAAAGAAGGTTATCCGGGCATTAAACCACCCTGGGGCACGTTGAACGCGATTGACCTGAACACGGGCGATTACCTCTGGCGGGTTCCGTTGGGTGAGTATCCCGAACTGGCTAAGAAAGGCATTCCTACCACCGGAACCGATAGCTATGGTGGCCCATTGGTTACGGCAGGTGGTCTGGTATTTATTGCTGGAACGAGAGACGAGAAAATCCGGGCTTTCGACAGGAAAACAGGTAAGGTAGTTTGGGAATACCAGCTTCCGGCGGGTGGTTTTGCAACGCCCATCAGCTACGAGGTGAGCGGAAAACAATACATCGTGATTGCCGCTGGGGGCGGTAGAGGCCAGAAAATCGGTGGAAATTACATCGCCTTTGCCCTCAAATAGTCTTTGTATTTAGTAAGGTTTATTAGCGTTAGTGGCGTCAGGTTCTTAAACCTGACGTGTGCGGTTTCTCAAAACCGAACGGTTCGTATGGCTCGGTTTTGAGAAACCTTGCTAGGGCAGATTTGAGAATCTGCCCTCACCAAAAGCACCCTCTTTTCACTCAAATGACCTCTGCATTTCACAAACCTACCGTCTGTTAACGGGCGTATTTTGTCTGCATCGACCGGATGAACTTCAGGCCGTTTTCGGCAATATCCCAGGGGCTGCTGAATTCCCGCCAGACGTTGATCGAATTGGCAAAGTCAATGTCGTTCCGCGTAAAGGCTTCAATCGTCATCCAGCCCTGGTAGTTGGTCTCAGCCAATGTTCGGAAGGTATCGTCCCAGGGAATATGTCCATCACCGGGCGTACCCCGGTCGTTTTCGCTGATATGGACATGGGCCAGATACGGAGCAATCGTGCGAATCGCATCCGGGAAGCGTTTTTCTTCCATATTGGCGTGGTGCGTATCGAACATGGCCCGCACATTTGGATGATCGGTCCGGCGGACCAGCTCGGCCAGTTGTTCCATCGTGTTGCAGAGGTAGCATTCGAAACGGTTGAGCGCTTCGGGTGTCAGCACGATACCAGCCTGCCGGGCATAATCGCCAACGGTGTGTAGCACGTCGGCACTGCGGTCGTATTCTTCGGGCTGGGGTTCACGACGGGTAAACGTAGCGAAAGCCGAATGGAACGGCCCACAGATGACCGAGGCTCCCATGGCATGGGCCCGGTCGACTACCCCCTTCAAATGCTCCACGGCCTGCTGCCGTATACTGGCCGATTCGCTGGCCGGATTGGTATCGGGACCAACCACCGTTACGCAGGTACTTTGTAGACCCGTCTGCTTTAAATGATCACCAAACTTCTGATACACGGCCACATCCTGCGTATCGATAAAACATTCGACGCCATCGTAGCCAATCGTTTTTAGCCGATCGGCGATAGGGTTCATTTGTTCGGAGATGGCCGCCGTCCAGACCAGCAGGTTGAAGCCAACCGGCGATAAGGCTTTAGGCGAAGAAACGGATGAAGAATCGGATAATGACATAGGATAAAGAATGAAATGAATCCGTTGTTTATTTCTCCAGCGGATGCTCTTTCAGTAATTGTGCTGGGGTATAAAAATCCTTTTTTGGCTGAGTGGCGGCTCTCACTTTTTTGACCGTTTCGGGCAGGACTGCCGAGGCTTTGTTGCCAAACGAGTTTCGGACGTAGGTCAGCACGGCTGCCACTTCCTTATCGTTTAGTAAACCTCCGAAGGGCGTCATCGGTACTTGGCCGGGATAGTTTTTACCAGCAACTTCGATGGGACCCATCAAGCCTTTCAACGCAATTTTGATCAGACGATCTTCACTACCTGTTACCCAGTTGGTACCGGTGAGCGGAGGGAAGCCCGAAGCGGCCAGCCCCTTGCCATCAGCCTGGTGGCAGGTAATGCAGTATCCTTCCTTGGCAAAAATCTGTCGCCCCTGCGTGTACAACTCCAATTCCTGTCCTTTCAGGCTGGAGGTAACGGTGATCTCTTTTTTCTTTTTGACATTTTCGCCTTTCAGGTGAGCTACCGCTGTTTCATAAGCAGGTGTCATCCAGTCGTCCAACGGTTTTTTGGCGGCTTCGGTCAGAATGGGCAACCCTTTTTCCTTGCCAATCCAGGATGCCGCAACGATAGCCGCCAGGCGAACCCGGCTATTCTCATCTTTAGCCGCCTGCATCAGCAAGTTTGCCTGATCGGCTACCTGATGCCCCGTATACCGTACCACCTGAACAGCGGCTGCACGGGCATGGTAGTCTTTCGCTTTCAGTACCTGGCGGAGTAGGTTCTGGTCGACTTTGTCCATTCCCCAGCTTACCCACAGCCCTTCCAGCAGGTGATGCTCGTAGCGAGGATCGTTCTTATCCAGTTTTGCTACCCAGGTTTTCAGTTTCGCCAGTACGTCAGATGCATCCCGTCCGCGCAGTTCTCGTCGGGTGCGATAGCGGGTGCGATACTCCGGCAGTTTGAGGTTTTCCAATAGTTCCTCTACACTAGCTCCATCAATTTTGGCTGGTGTGACCAATGGGCGTGACGGATAGGTGATGCGGTACACCCGGCCGTGCGAATGGTCGCGCAGGGGGTCGCGGGCGTTGTGTTGCATATGACCAATCAGGATGTTGTGCCAGTCGATCAGATACAGTGAGCCGTCGGGCGCAAACTCCATATCCACCGGGCGGAAGTTCCGGTCGTCGCTCACGACCAGATCCATCCGGTGTTTGCTTTTGTAGCCGGTTCCGTCATCGACCAGCGTGTGTTCTTTGGTTCCCAGAAAACCGATGGTATTGTTGATCAGGAAATCCCCCTGGATGTCATCCGGAAAATGGCGGCTCGAAACGAATTCCAGACCCGATGTAGGACGTACCCGGTGCGCTTCCTCGATCAACTGTTTCGATTTGTCGGTGGCCTCACCGTAGCGGGGCAGAACCGAACCCGGCATCATCCACCGCACATCGGGACTGGATGTTTCGGCGAAAAATGGCTGCCCCCAATCGTCGAAGGCAATACCCCAGGGGTTGGGAATCGAAAGCTGAGCCGTGCGTTCGAGTTTATGCAATTGGGGGGCATAGCGATAAAAGCCGCCGTTGGTTGCCCGAACCGGGCCATAGGAGGTTTCGACATTGGTGTGCAAAAACACTCCTTCGCCCGAATAAATAGCCCCCGATGGATCGACCGTAAAGGCGTGGCTGTTGTGGTGGGTGTCGTGGTCATCGTACCCACTCAGCAGGATTTCAACCTTATCGGCCTTATCGTCGCCATTGGTGTCGGTAAATAGTTTGAGATTAGTCCCCTGCGACACGTAGACCCCTTCTTTGGCGATCTCGAAGCCCAACGGCAGGTGCAGCTTATCGGCAAAAACGGTTTGCTTGTCGGCCTTGCCATCACCATTGGTATCTTCCAGAATAATGATTTTGTCGTTGGGTTTGGGATCACCCGGCTTGTAGTGGGGGTAGCTGGGCATACAGGCTACCCAAAGCCGCCCTTTGTTGTCGAACGACATCTGCATGGGCTTGGCCAGATCGGGGAATTCCTGCTCTGAGGCAAACAGTTCGATCTTATAACCAGCGGGTACGTTTAGTTTGCTCAACGCATCCTGGCCGTACAGGTAAGTCAGGCTCCCGTTTTTTTCGGGATTAAAGTTGGTTTTTACCGTTGGGAGCTGTCGGGTACGCTCATCGGCTGCGGCAATATCCATCCGTTTGCCTTCGGAAGCCGCCTGCCAGACGGCCGTATCCCGAATGGCCGTCATTTGCCGAATCTTTTCAATTTCGGCGGGGTAGTTATCTGGCCCGAACGGATTATACCGACGGCCATACACGTGAACGCCGTTAGGAATTTTATAGTCGTTGTGCCACATCCAGTTCTTTTCCAGGACCGCTTCCTGAACGTAGGCCCGGTTGGCTTCGGCCTGGGCGGCTGTTTGCCCAAAAAGCTGATCGGCCAGTAAGAGGCTCAGCTTTTTGTAACCTGCTTCGTTCAACTGCGACCCGTCGATGGTGAGGGGTTCGGGCGTGGCTTCGTACCAGGCCAGCGAGGGTGTAAAGGCATCGACGAAAAGCACCTTGTTCTGTTGAGCCACCTCTTTCATCCCCTGGGTGTAAAGCCTCAGGTTTTCGTTCTCCTTCTTGCCATTGGGCAGGTCGTAGGTCGCCGATAAGTCTTCGAAGGCAATGGGCGAAACCAGGGCCAGTTGGGGAGCCGTTACGCCGTTGTATTTCTGGCTCAGCGTCCATTTGACAAACGCGTCGAGTTCGGCTTTGTAATTGGCTAGCCCTTCTGGCCCCTGAAACGACTCGTTGTAGCCAAAAAACGCGACAATCACATCGGTTTTCAGACGGGTGAGCCATTGATCGGGGGTTTCAAAATGACCTTCACTTTCGGATTTGTTGGCCAGCTCGGTCTGGAATTTTTCGGCACCGGGAAAGGCCCAGGGCGAAAATCGGCTGGCGTGTGGCCGGAATCCGGGCGTGTCGCCACCGTCGCACATGTTGCGGATAAACAGCCGGTAAGCGGGATAACGAACCTGGAGTTCGGTCTCGAACAGTCCATAATTCATCATTCTGGACCCCAGATTATTACCGATCAGGCTAATATGCGTGTCTTTTTTGAGTTGGATGGGCGGTTCATCAGTCGGGTAGTGTTTGCGCTGAAACGCACTCATGGGCATAATGAGAAAACCCACTATCGCAAACAGGGTATAAACACTGGTTTTTCGGGCTACGAATGGTCGCATACGATCAGGATATGAGGGGGTTCAAGGATGTCCATAGGGTACGTTGATGTCAATTTTTCCTTTCCAGCGGGTAGGGACGGGTAAACCTAGCTCCCAGTGAATGGCGTTGATAACCAGCCTCTGGAAGGCTTCCACTTGGAAATCTTCGGGATGGCCCAGGGTAGTCATAAAGGCCTTGCCGCCCCACTGGTTTTTCCAAGTCCAGGCTACCGGGTTGTCGATGGCTTCTTTATCGGGATTGACGGATTTGCCCATCAGCAGCCAGGTCGCGCCCTGTGCGGGATAGTCGGGCCGTACCCGATATAGCCAGGAGGATGCATGAAAGCTGGGAGCCACGCCAGTCAGAATTGGGTTCTTGGCGGCTTCGGGAATGACCGTCACGTCGGTCGTACTCTTGTGGCCATAGTGCGTGTGGGCGGCTTTACCTCCCCAGCCGGGAGGGGCTCCGAAGGCAAACTCGCCAAAGGCATTCCAGCGGACGCGCGGATCACCAGCCGGGTAATTGAAGGCGTGGGTGGTGGTACGAAAACCCATTACGGGTTTGCCCGATTTGAGATAAGCGTCGATGTAATCGAGCTGCTGCTGAGGGAGTTGTCGCCAGCGGAGAAAGAATACTGCCAGATCGGCTTCGCGCAGGGCTTCCAGACCCGGAATGTCTTTCTCGCCATTGTAGTCGGGGTAGGCTTTCAGAACTTTGGTGCGCAGGCCGTAATTTTTCTCCAGTTCGGCGGCAATGAGCGGTAAGGTCAGTTCACCACTGTATTCATGATCACCGGTCACAAATACCACCAGCGGTTTCTGCGGGGCGGCTGCGCCGACGGCCGATAGGGCACTCAGGCTGGCCAGACCCGTAATCGTTTGCAAAAAAGCTCTTCGTTTTGTTTTCACAGCTGTTCGTTTTAAATGTATATGGAAACAGATGGTTATGATTTATACGATTTACACAGGTCTTTTCCTAGTATCGTGGCGTTGTGGTGTCGGTTTCTCAAAACCGACACCACAACGCCACTTTGAATTTTTATTCATCATCTATCATGATTATCCTAAAAATCCGTGTTCTATTCGTCGTCACTCATTTCATGAATTGGGACAAATTGGCTTTCGTTACTAACTGAAACGGAATAAGCGTCTCCTTTTCGTAGGGCTGGCCTTTAATAATTTTTTCGGCTGTCTCGATGGCTTTTGAGCCTTGCTGCTGGGCATTCTGAAAAACGGTAGCATCCAGTGTGCCTTTCTGAACCGCCTGAAGGGCATCGGGTATGGCATCGATACTAACTACCACAACTTTATCTTTCAGGCCTGCATCCGCCAGTGCTTTTGCTGCACCCAGTCCCATTTCGTCGTTCTGGGCGAAGACAGCATTGATCTGCGAACCATATGACTGAATCCAGTTCTCCATCAACGACATGGCCTTGGCGCGATCCCACTCAGCGGTTTGGTGGGCAATCAATTTAATATTGGGGTACTGTTTCAGGATTTCACGAGCACCCTGTTCGCGTTTGATCTGTGCAGCCTGACCCATATAGCCGTGCATCATAACGATGGTGCCTTTGCCACCCAGCTTTTCAGCAATGAATTTCATCGCAATCCGGGCCGACTCCACATCATCCGACCCCACAAAGGCCGAAGGCTTGGTACTGGTCTCCGAATTGACGTTAATGATTGGGATCTTGGCTGCTAAGGCTTTGGCAACGGCGGGAGAACTGGCTTCTACCTCACAGGGGTTCATGATGATTGCGTCGACATGCTGGGCAATGAAGCTTTCGACCTGTTCCACCTGTTTCAAAGCCGACCGTTCGGCATCGACCGTGATCAGGTCAATCCCATCAGCTTCGGCTTTTTTAGCCATTTCATCATGAACATTGACAATAAACTCATTCTGCATACTGAGCATGGTAGCGCCAATCACCAGCTTTTTACCATCTCCGTTTTTACTGGTTTCGCTGGTAGTGGATTGATTGCAGGCTACTAAGGTGCTAATCAGGCTGAGCGTAATGACTATGGATGAAATCGGCTTCATGGTCATATTGAATGAGTACGTTGGATTTTAGGCTACTTGGTTTCTAGTAATCTATTTGCAGTTAGGATTTTGTCATCCGATACAGGAGGGATCTCAAATTTCCTGACGCTCGAGATCCCTCCTGCGTCGGGATGACATAAAGTAGATCAATTTTTTATCTGATTGACGCTATCCAGTACAACTGCCCCAATGATGATAATACCCATCACAACCTGCTGATAATAAGAGGTTACGTTGAGCAAATCGAGGCCGTTGCTAATGACGCCGATAAGCAGGGCACCCAGCAGCGTTCCGGTCATGGTGCCGGTTCCTCCCGAGGTACTGGTGCCACCAATAATAGCAGCTGCAATCGCATCCAGTTCGAAACCTGCGCCCGCATTCGGCTGGCCCGTTGTGATACGCGAGGTTAGCAGAATACCAGCCAAGGCTGCCAGACCACCACAGAGTGTGTAGACGATCATTTTGACTGTACTCAACTCAATACCAGAAGCCCGGGCTGCCTGTTCGTTGCCACCTACAGCATACATATAACGGCCTAACACGGTTTTTCGGAGAACAACTGTGCAGGCAATAAAGGTTACAATCAGAGTGATAATCAGCGTAGGAATACCCAGGATTTTGCCGCCACCGATGAAATTGAAGGAGTCGGATAGATTGGAGACGGGGCGACCTTTGCTAAGAATAAGGGCTAAGCCACGGCCGATGGTCATGGTACCTAGTGTAACAATAAACGGCGGGACCTTACTGCGGGTTACTACGAATCCGTTGAAAGCCCCGAAGAGGAGTCCGGCCAGTAGCCCCACGGCGACCGGGACAATTACCGGGTACTCGTCGGGGTGGGCAAATGTGGCGGCTACTACCCCCGTAACGGCTACCATCGACCCGATCGACAAATCGATACCCCCTGTAATGATGACAAACGTAACCCCAAACGCCAGCAGCGCATTGATGGAAACCTGCGTCACAATGATCATCAGATTCTGAATAGTCAGAAAGCGGGGAGTCGTGAGGGAAAGTGCCAGACAAACCGCCACAAACGCAATCAGGAGGCCGTATTTGCGAACTTCCTGAAGGCGCACCAGTAGTTTGTATGACCCGCTATCCTTATCGAAATAGCTGTTGAGGTTGTTTTCCATGTATCTGTCGAAAAGGTGGGCTGTCAAACCTGCATTGCGTAGTGCATAACGACTTCCTGCGAAGCCTCCTGAGCCGATAGTTCGGCTGTTTGTTTTCCCTTCGCCATGACCACTATCCGGTCGCTTAGCCCCAGGAGTTCAGGAAGTTCAGACGAGATCAGGATGACGGCTTTACCCGCTTCTTTCAATTGGTGAATGAGTTTATAAATTTCAGCTTTCGCGCCAATATCGATACCGCGTGTCGGCTCGTCAAGAATAATGATTGATGGGGAGGAAAGCAATACTTTACCAATGACTACTTTTTGCTGGTTTCCTCCGCTCAAAAACGTGACGAACTGCTCAGGGCTGGCGGCCTTGATGCGTAGATCGGCCATCATGCGATTAGCGACTGCCGATTCACTCGCTGCCCGAACCAGCCCGCCCTTGGCATGAGCGGGTAAACTTGCCAGGGTTATATTCTCCCGTACCGACAACCGGGGAATAAATCCGAAGCCCTTCCGGTCTTCACTCACGTAGCCAATGCCCCGCCGGATGGCATCCTGTGGGGAACGTATGTCGGCTTGTTCTCCCCGGATATACATCTGGCCACTATCGGGTTGGTCGAGGCCAAAAATAGTACGGGCAACTTCAGTTCTGCCTGCGCCCATCAAGCCACCAATGCCCAGCACTTCACCTTCGTGGACAGCAAAATTGATATTGGTAAACTGCCCATGACGGGTTAATTGCTTTACTGACAGGATTTCGTTCCCCCGTTGGGTTGTAGACTCTGGAAACAGGCTCTCAATTTTTCGACCCACCATCATCGTGATCAGCGTGTCCATATCCAGTTCGGAAGCGGGCCGGGTGCCGATGTATTTACCGTCGCGAAGTACCGTGATCGTATCGGCCAGAGCGGTGATCTCTTCCATCTTGTGTGAGATGTAGATAATCGCTACGCCTTTAGAAGTGAGGTCTTTGATCAGCCGAAAGAGGGTGGCGACTTCTTTCTCCGAAAGCGCTGAGGTGGGTTCGTCCATGATGATCACCTTCGCGTTGTTGGAAATGGCCTTTGCTATTTCGACCATCTGCATCTGGGCCACGCTCAGGTACTTCATTTTGATGCTGGGATCGATTTGGATGTCCATCTCCCGGAGCAACATAGCCGCTTGTTTCGTCAGGGTTCGATCATCCAGCCAACTGAATAGCTTCCCCTTCGTTTCCCGACCCAGGAAAATATTCTGCGCAACGGTCAGTTCAGGTACGACCAGCATTTCCTGATGAATCATGGAGATGCCTTTTTTCATCACATCCCGGACATGAGCGGCCGTCAGTTCGGCACCTTCGAAGATGATTTCGCCTGAGTCGGCAGGTAAAAGACCGATCAGAATCTTCATTAAGGTAGACTTTCCGGCCCCGTTCTCACCCATCAGCGCATGAACTTCTCCTTTGCGCACCGCCAACTGAACCTGATCGAGTGCTTTCACGCCCGAAAACGTTTTAGTTAGCCCGCTTACCTGAAGAATGTAGTCGGAATTTGAATTCATAAGGAATGTACGCTGTACTGAACAGCTATTTCGGCCTAGGCTAAACGATTGACCAGTTCATTGATCTGATCGGGGTGGGAAAGTACTTCCAGTTCGACTGTATAGGACCGCTTTTCGCCGGGCTCTAAAAAAATAAGGGTTTGCTGTTCCCGCGCCTTCGCCTGGCCGATGGGTGGGTGCGTGCTGGGTTCGATTCCGGTTACATACTCACCTTTTCCCCAATGCTGCCAGTTCGTGAGCCAGGGTAACTCGGCTTTCTGAAACCGCATGGCTACGGCTATGCCCAGCATAGGATTGTAAAGGCCGGCGCTACACTGGCCATTCTGATCGGGCGTGGCATCGATAAACGCAACGGCTTCGCCCGTACCATTATGGCGATCGAGTGGAGCCGGGCATGTACGGAAATCATATCCATCCCGGAAAATTTCAGCATTGATACCACCTTCACGAGCCTGCCAGGGGCCCTTCCAGAGCAACTTGGTGCCTTCATCGACCAATGGCCAGCCGAAGTTAAAATGATAAAGTACCATGTGGGGAGCGGGCGTATTGGCTCGATTCACCACTTCATCATGAATACGAATGACGGGCTGGCCAAGCGTTCCTGATATAGTTCGGGTCAGCTCCAGACTCGGGCCAAATACCCTGGTTTCTATCATTCGCCCGGTAATGCTCATATCCAGTTTGCCCATAGCCGGGTCTGGCTGGCTGATCGATTCAATGATAGCCGGGATATTGCTGATTTGGCCATGTAACCCTCGTTCGCCGTAGGCATCCTTTTCGGGGCCACCCACATGTGATAGCCCGCAGGTAGTCAGCAACCCCCCGTTGAATGTCCGTAGCCAGTCCAGGCCCCGTTCAGTAAATGGCTGGGGCGATGTAATGCCGGAATGACTTAGCCAGGCAAGGCTATGCTGATTGTAAAAGGCATCGGCAATATCCATGGCCCGGTCGAGAACCAGTTTGTACCGGAGGCCGGTTCCGGTGTTGATCCAGGCAATTCGGGTTCCCCGACCTGCGCCATTATCAAGAACAGAAGTCTCGATGCCGCCCATCTGCGCTGGGTTCGAGATTTTACTATACCAGGGTTGTATCACAGTAATGGTTTTGATTTGCGTTTGTCCGTCAGGCTACCATACCGAACATACATCGGTAGAATAACGGTGCTTACCTAAAAGTCGTTAGTGAGCCGGAGCTACCCAACAAGTTTAGTACATACCCAGGCAGTATTTTTTACAACAGCGTCTATAACGGCTGGTTTATTGGCTTTTAGATAATGAATTTAATACGACTTTCCAGTGCATATAGACTAATTCCGTGGAGCCATCTAGAGGAAATCGCTGAAAACAACACGCCACATACGTACATGAACATGCCCGGACTTCGGTCAGTACAATCCTCCTGGCCGAAGTCCGGGCATGTTCATGGTAGATGCTGCCTTAAAAATAGATGTTTGGTAACGTGGCCGTTTTATACCAGAATAGGCGAATAGTCAATAAGAGATTTTTCCACTCTAGGAACGAAAAGGGTTTATTAATAAACGAGTTTGCTCCCAATTGATAGGCTCTACTTATATACGTTTGGTTATCGCTCATGGTGAAGATAATAGCAGGCAGTAATTTATAGCGCGGACTTACCTTAATACGCTCCAAGAGATCTAATCCTGTTTGCGTTCCAGACAAATGGATATCTAAAAGTACTAACTTGGCGCCTTTGCCTTCCAGATTGTCTAAAAAGGCAATAGCATCCTCAAATGTTTTTATGACGATAAAATCGGCTTCTGGAAATGCTGTTTTAGAGGCTTCCTGAATAATGTCAATTACTGACTGATCATCTTCCAGCAGTAGAATGGGAAATCTTGGCCCAATGGGTTGCTGATAAGTTATCATTTTTGCAGGACTTTAACCAGGTTATCAAGGTCAACTTATCCATGTAAAGCTAACTGCTTTATTCTATCTCGACTTCGCTTAAGTCTCATTTTAACCGCATCATCAGAGAGGTTAAACAAATCAGCAATCTCCTTTATACTCATTCCTGTTTCATACCTCAAAGAAAGTAGAGCTTTATTTTCTGCTGGAAGTGCTTCCATTGCCTTGCGAACTAGAAAAAGCCTTTCTACATATAAATCCAGTTCGTCGGCCTTATCAGTATCAACTCCATAGTCTACCCATGCATGTCCTGGTAAGCACCTGACTCTATTTCTTCTTATCTGCTCTAAGCAATAATTATGGGTAATCGAATAAAGCCAGGTAGCGTATGATGAGCGATGTTGAAACGTATTAAAAGCCTCAAATACTTTGATGAAAATATCATGTGTGTAATCTTTAGCTGTATCAACATCTTTCACCATGTGCAAACATTTTCTATACACGTTGTTAAAGTAACGGCTGTAAAAGAGTTCAAACGAATCTTTGTGATAGTGAATAGGTGGGTTGTTTCTGTTCATTACTAAGCTTAAATGTTACAGTGGGAAATTATAATGCAAATTTACCGATTCAATTATTGATGGGATTTTTGAAAAAAAATGTTATTTCAAGTGAGATAAAACACTGAAATACACATACTAGATATATTAGAGTTTATACGTACTTTAAAAAATTAGCTTGAATTGATTTGTTGAATATTTCCAAATTATCAATAACCGCACATTCATATTTGAAAAATATCCCATAGCCTTATATGTTTTTACGATTTATCTTGACAAATGCATTTGCTAAGTTAGTTGTAAGCTAATCCAACAGTCTGCTTTGCAAAGATGGTATCTTAAACTATATATACATATTCGCTAGTTTCATTAAATTACATATCTTTTTATTAGGTATATCCAATACCCTAAATTTAGGGTATTGGATATACCTAATAAAAAGATATGTAACAAAAAATGGATTTATTATTAGGATTAATTGGATTAATATATGTATATTTAGGATTGTTGTTAGTTAATTGTAGTTAGAATATGCGTATCGCTATTGTGGATGATCATAAGTTATTAACAGATGCTATCGCTTTGGCACTGAAAGACATGTTTGATGAATCCCAACTGTTAATTTTTAATAATCCTTACACGTTTATTGACTCTATAAGCGATGAGATGTTCCCTGATATAGTAGTTACGGATCTGCT
Source organism: Spirosoma sp. 48-14 (assembly GCF_001898575.1). Taxonomy (GTDB): domain Bacteria; phylum Bacteroidota; class Bacteroidia; order Cytophagales; family Spirosomataceae; genus Spirosoma. Next base: position 511,327 of record NZ_MKUD01000063.1, on the reverse strand, counting down.
TATGCCGCAAATGAGTGGATTAGAATTAATATCGACTATACGTACAATAACTAAAAATGTTGCTAAAGTAATTGTTCTTACATCAGTTAGTGATGCTCAAACAATACGACAAGCATTGCGTAATGGCGCTAGTGCATATATATCTAAAGATGCTTCTTTAATAGAATTACCCGAAGCTATACACGAAGTAATGAACGGTCAGGAATTTATAAGCCCTATTCTCCAGAAGAACCTTATCAAGAGTATGTTTACAGAGGATAAACATATTTACTACTTGTCGCCACGTGAAAAAGAAGTACTAAAGAAAATCTGCACTGGAATGACGGTAAAAGAAATTGCTTATGAGATGAATTTGAGTGCACATACAGTGCAGACTTACCAAAAAAAGATTATGAAAAAGTTTAAGGTGAATAGGACAGCGGACCTGATTGTATTTGCGTTGAAAAATGGCTTATATACCGTTTCGGTAAGATGAGAGAAGCGAAGTGTACTAGTTTTTTTTGGGTTTTCAGAATGTTTAAATATCTATTTTTAAGCCTTGTACTACTACCTGTAATTTGTAGCAATACGTTTGCTCAAGCAGCCAGTGAAAAATTTATTATCAGCCGATATACAACAGAGAATGGGCTTCCACAAAATAGTATTAAAGGACTGGCCATCGACCATTTAGGATATTGCTGGATTGGAACTGAGAATGGTTTGGTTAAATACGATGGAATTCATTTCCACCTCTATGATGCCTATGATAAACCACCAGTTTCTTCCCGAGTTGCTTACGTAAAGCAAAATAAGAGGAATGAGATATTGATCGCTTTTGAGGGTGATCAATATTACAAAATAAGAGAGTTTTCCGGATCAGGTACGCGACCTGTATCTGTGAAAGGTGATTATATTGTTAGCGATTGCCCTGGCTTTGAAGCGTTAGACACGAAATCCTCCCGGCTTTTTTTTCAACCACTGAAAAAGAATCAGATAGAATTCTCTTCGGATGCATCGTTCATCACAGGTGAAAATTGTTTTTTCCTAGTAAAGCCTGGCTCGATTTTGATTGCTAAGAAAAATAAACCAACAAGATATATTGCTGACAAACGCATCGGAAAAAGTCCAATAACGATTATTGGAGGACAACTTGTCATGATCTCAACTAATTATAAGGCAAGTATATATAAAAGTGATACCGGTGAAACTGAGATAGTCAATACAAAAGGAGTTTTTTTTGATAAAATTAGTCGCTCAAAGGCGCCTTATTCACTTATGTGTGTTGCCTCAGGCACGTATGCGTTTTGCCAGGGTAGCTTATACAAATTAACGTTGGATGCACATACTATTAATTCTGAACTACTTGTAGACGGAATACAGGATTTTACACCTAATGATTTGTACTACGAAAAAGAATCTGATACCTACTACTTGCAGAGTGCAATAGATGGATTACTTAGTATTCGTCCGAATCGTTTTCGAAACATAAGAATACCTTATGGAACGTGGCGGCAAAACTCGTTTTATGTGCAAAACCTTTATAAAAAAGATCAGATAATTGCTAATGGGACTTTATTTACTTTTGAAAAACCTACTTATCAACCTGCTATTAAAAGGCTTTTTTTAGAACCTTACTCAAGTTTTTATAGCATTGTTGATCATGATAATTTATACTACGAACAAAATCAATGGCTCCATAAATTTAATTTATTGACGAATACAGACTCCCTAATTGCCTTTATTAGTGATTACATCCATTGTTTCAGACTATCAGATTATGATTCAACGTTGTATTTTTCCACTAGTAAAAAAATTTATTCCTTAAAAGAAGATAAGCCAATCTGTCGTTTAGTACTTCCGGGAACTAAAAGTCAATATATTAATGGGTATTTGTTTTTGACTAAGGATAGTTTACTAATCGGGACTAGCTTAGGCCTGATTAGCGGCAATATACGTACCGGGAAAGCTAGGTCAATTATACCTGAAATCAATATTCGGAATATTTATCTAGATAAAGACGGATATACTTGGCTAGGTACGTATACAGATGGAATTTATCTGTTAAAATCAGATACTATTAAGCAATTACCTATCGATGCAAACAAACGGCTAAGTGTTATCAATAGTATATTTGAGGATAAGCAAGGTCGCATTTGGTTTAGTACCAATAATGGTCTTCTTAGCAATAAGCGGAGTACTATCATCCAGTTTTTTAAAGGATTAGGCGAAATTGGTCCCTATAGTGTTTATACGAAAAAAGATGGGTTAATAACGAACGAATTCAATGGTGGTGCTTACCCGGATAAAGTGTATTTGTCTGATGGAAGTGTTTCCCTGCCTAGTCTGAAAGGATTAGTTGTATTTAATCCAGACGATTTTCCTGTAAATTATAAGTCGAAACATGTATTCATTGAGAATGTAAATGTAAATGGTAGGCGAGCTGACAACCTGTCTCAACTGACATTACCCCCTGATTATAATTCTTTATTGATTACTGTTAGTTCTCCGTGGATAAATAATCCAGAACTATTGAATTTTGAACGAATGATTGAAGGATATGACCGCGAGTGGATTCCCTTTGATAATGAAGAAGATATTTCTATCCGTAATCTTACCTATGGCGCGTATAGAATGCGTATTAGAATAAAAGGGTATCCATCTTCACTGATTTTTTTCAATTTTAAAATTGAACCTTATTATTACGAAACAATCTGGTTTAAATTAATTATTAGTTTCATTATACTAGCGATTATTATTGTAGCTTTTGCTTATCGAGTTGATTATTATCAAAAAATGACGATTAGCTTAGATGAAAAAGTAAAAGAAAGGTCACAGGAGTTGAATGAGTCTGTCAATCATCTTAATCATACTGTAGAACGATTGCAGTTCGTAGAGTCTCGATTGAAGGCTAGCCTTGTTCAAAAAGATCGTATTATTAATTTACTTTTACACGATATGAAATCACCACTTTTTGCGCTTAAAAGTGGTATAGAAGAACTTGACTATAGGCTGTCTATACATGAGGGCTTAAGCGAAGCTGTTATACGAAAAATAAAATTGTTAAAAGAAGGGATTAACGATGTCTATAGCTTTTCAGTTAATTTTTTTGAATGGCTAAAGTACCAGCAGGAGGGCCTTTCTGTAAATTATCAATCAACACAGTTATCAGAAGCGCTCCATAAAATTCATGACCTTTATGGAGGAATCGCTGCCAACAAAGGTATTTTGCTGGAAATCCCTTATACAGAAGCCATGCTGTATACAGATGAAAATATTCTTGTCACGATATTGAGGAATCTTGTCGATAATGCTATAAAGAATACATTGGTAGGGTCTGTTTGGCTAATGGCAGAAGTGATAAATAATGAATACCTTATTCTGACCATTCAGGATAGTGGACCTGGTATGAACGAACAGGTTTTAACTGAAATTCAGGAAGCGTTTGCTGAGGATACAATCAGCGGAGATCATTTCGGATATGGGTATAAGTTAATCCTTCATTTGCTGCATCTTATACATGGCGATATAGAGTTGGAAAATAATAATGGGCTTCAGGTACGTATAATCTTACATATAGACCCTAGTAACCTTAGCTAGTGGTTTTAACTATTGACCAGTTCAGGTTCAGGTATAAACCAAAAAGCACTGATAGCAGAAGCTGTCAGTGCCCAAAGTAGAGCCAGTCTGGAGCCGATATGATTACTAGTTCACCAGCTGTGTTTTAATCGGGCCCTGATCGTCAATGTCTTCACTGGCTGTTTTAAGAATAATATCGCCCGGCTTAACATCGCCAAAAACCTGCGTTTGCCCAGCGGCATCATCACCTTTCTGGACCGTTGTCCGAATAACTTTTCCATCTACTACTTTCTGAATAAAGGTGCGTTCCATCGTACTGATAACGGCCGATTTGGGTACGTAGACGCTGCCTTCGCCTGATGAGGCCACGGGTAGTCGAACCGAAGCAAACATACCGGGTTTCAGCTTACCACCTTTATTCTGAAAATCGATTTCGACCATTTCCGACCGGGTTTCGGGTCGTACACTATTGGAGATACGGTTAATCCGGCCCGTAAACGTCTGATTGGGAAAGCTGCGAACCGTAAACTTCACGGGGTTGCCACTGCGAATATCGCCCAGATAAGCTTCCGGGACAGCTATCCGTAGTCGGAGTCGGTCCAGCTGTTTTATCTTCAGAATAGGTACCCCATTTTGTCCACCCGGCCCAACAAACGCTCCGGGCGATAGACGGCGGTCGGTGATAACGCCCGTAAACGGAGCGGTTATTTTCAGGTAACTCACTAACTGGTTTACAGAACTGTAGTGCGCATTAGCGGCTACAACGGCCAAACTATCCGAAATGGCTTTGGTACGGGACGATTCAAGATCGACTGGCGAGATGGCCCCAAGTGTACGGCTGGTGCGCAACACCCGCAAAAACGTGGCTTTACTGGTCCCAAAAACTGCTTCGGCCGCTTTCACCTTTGAGTAGGCTTCGGTCAGATTGGCCGTCAGTTCGGGGGCTTCCAGTTCGGCCAGCACCTGTCCTTTACGAACCTGATCACCAATGTCGACATGCAGGGCTTTGACATAGCTGCTCACGCGCGGATAAATATCGGTTTCGTAATAACTTTCCAGTTCGCCGGGTAAGTTTAGTTCCGAGGTAGGTCGGGAAGTGGTTACCCGGATGGCTTCGTAACGAATTTCTTCGTCGGCTGGCGCTTCCTCCATTCGACTTTTTTCGGCCGACGAGTTACCGCACTGGCTCAGCAGGAACGTCATCCCGGCCATAAAAGCCAATTGGAAGCCAGATCGGAGAGCAGAATATAGTTGCATGGATTAATAGGTTAAACTGGTTTGGTGAGACTCTGTAGCGGCAACGGGTATTCCGTCGTACACCGTACTGGTTGGGTCGTCGGGGTCCAGCGACGGCGAATCGAAGGTTGTTTTTCGTTGAACAGCCGCAAACACGACGGGCAGAATCAGCAGCGCGGCCACAGTCGAAAAAAGCAATCCGCCAATCACGGCCCGGCCCAGGGGAGCCGTTTGCTCGCCCGATTCGCCAAGGCCGCTGGCCATTGGAATCATCCCGGCAATCATGGCGAGGGCAGTCATCAGAATAGGTCGCAAACGAGCTGCCCCTGCCACTCGTGCAGCTGCTCGGGCATCGCGGTACCGAAGTCGCAGGGATTCGGCATTGGTTACCAGCAGCAGAGCATTCGCCACCGATACCCCCACCGACATGATAATGCCCATGTACGATTGCAGATTCAGCGTCTGTCCCGTTACCAGCAGCAGCGTAAGCGCACCAGCCAGTACAGCGGGTATGCTCACAAGCACTACACTGGCCACTTTGAACGACTGATAGTTAGCCGCCAGCAGCAGAAAGATCACGACAATGGCTAATCCCAGCCCGAATTGCAGGCTGCTGAGCGTTTCCTGAAGCAGTTGCGCCAGTCCCCGTAGTTCCACTACAGAGCCTTTTGGAGGATCGCCAGCCGCTGTAATCGCTGCCTGAACATCGCGGGTTGCCGTGCCTAAATCCCGGTTATTGATGTTGGCCGATACCGTAATAATTCGTCGAGGGCCTATACGGTCGTATTGGCCTGGAATGGTGGTTGGCGTGATCGTAGCCACATCACCGAGGGTGGGGCGAAGCTGCCCTTTTACGAGCGGGATGGCCTGGATGTCGGCTACGGATTTCATCTGATCCTGCTCCAGTTGGATCTGCACCTGATAGGCAAACCCTTTTGACTGGTCGAGCCATAGGTTTTTGGCTGTAAACCGACTTGATGAGGTAGCGGCTACCAGCGACTTGGAGATTTCGTCGGTACTCAACCCTAATTGGGCAGCCCGCTCACGGTCGACCTTTACCGAAACGGTCGGATAGCTAAGGGGCTGATTGATCCGTAGATCGCGTAAGTAAGGAATTTCGCGCAGGCGAGTCAGTAATCGATTGGCGTAATGCTGGCCTTCAATCAGGTCTTTTCCGCCGACCAGAATTTCAATCGGTGTCTGGGCGCCCTGGCTCATGATTTTATCCGTCAGGTCGATCGGCTCGAACGACAGCCGGACATTGGGCATCTTCTGACGAATCCGCTGGCGAACCTGTTCTTTGAGCGCGTCAAGTGACTCAACTTTGTAGTCTTCAGACAGATTGACCTGTAATACGGCTTCGTGAGGGCCAGCATTGAATACATATAGGGCACTAGTGCCATAGCTGGAGGGCGTCATACCCACAAAGGCCGACGAAATCGCGATGTTCTGTGGCCCAACGATGTCGCTGATCTGCTTGATAACCCGTTTGGTCAGGGCCTCGGTACGTTCGATCCGCAACCCCTGTGGACCTACGATCCGTACCTGAAACTGGTGCGCATGATTTTGCCGGGGCATCATATCCTGGCCAATCTGGGTAAACCCAATGCCAATCAGGAGTGCGCAAACCAGGGCATACACGCCAATAACCACTGTGCGTCGGCCCATCATCTTATCGAGTAGCCGTAAGTAACCCAGCTTGAAGCGTTCGAAGCCCGTTACTTTTTCAGGGTGTTTCTCTTCATAGTGCTCCTGTCGGGCTTCTGGCTGATTCTCCAAATCGGGCAGGATGCTCAGGTCATGCGGATGAGCGTGTTCATGGTTTTTCAGCCACCAGTTGGCTACGACCGGCACAAACGTCTGCGACAGGATGTACGACGCAATAATCGAAAAGCCTACGGATAGCGATAAGGGCAGGAACATCCCGCGCGGAACGCCATTCATCAGAAAAGCCGGGGCAAATACCGCCAGAATACACAAGGTAATGAGCAGCAGTGGGAACGACATTTCCTGACAGGCATCCAGAATGGCGCGGGCTTTGGGCTTACCCATTTCCAGATGCTGGTGAATGTTTTCAATGACTACCGTTGCCTGATCGACCAGAATCCCGATGGCCAGTGCCAGCCCCGACAGCGTCATGATATTGATGGTTTGCCCGGTCAGGTTGAGGAGCAAAATGGCACTCATGATGGATACCGGAATGGTCAGGATCACGATCAGCGAACTGCGCCAGTCGCCCAGAAAAAGCAGCACCATCAAACCCGTCAGGATAGCGCCCAGTCCGCCCTCTAAAGCCAGACTATGTACTGCCTGGGTGACGTAGACTGACTGGTCAAATTCATAGGAAAGCTGCACATCGTCGGGTAACAGGGCTTTCATCTCGGGTAGCTTGGCCTTCAGCGCATTCACCACGCTCATAGTCGACGCATCGGCACTTTTGGTAACGGGTATATACACCGACCTTTTGCCATTGACCAGAGCGTACCCGACTGTTATATCTGTGGCATCCTCTACCGTAGCTACGTCGCGCAGAAACACCGTAGGACCCACCCCCTTGCGTAACGGAATGTTCATGAACTCGCCCACCTTGTCGAGCACTGTATTGCTGGGCGTCATGACAGTATAATCACCCATCTGAACGCTTCCGGCAGGTGAAATCTGGTTATTCTTCACCACAGCCTGTACAATTTCATCCGGAGTCAGCTCGTAGCTGCGCATCCGTTCGGGGTTTACTTTCACCACCACCGTCCGCTCGTTGCCACCGAATGGGGGAGGAGCCGATGCGCCCGGAATTTGCGAGAACAGGGGACGAATCCGGGTCGACGCTAAATCCTGCATTTCGCCCAGCGAAGCCCTCCGGCTACTGAATACCAACTGCCCAACCGGCAAGCTCGATGCATCAAACCGAACCACGGTGGGTGGTACAGTTCCCGGTGGCAGGTAATTCATTACCCGGCTGACCTGATTGGCAACTTCGCCCGATACCTGCGCCATGTTGACGTCTTCATAGAACGAGCATTTGACCAGGCAGAGGCCCTGAATGTTCTTTACTTCGACATTTTTGATGCCCGATACATACAGCAACTGGTTCTGATACCGGGTCGCAATGAACCCCTCCATCTGGGCGGGGGTCATACCACCGTAGGGTTGGGCAATGTAAATGGTCGGAAGGTTGAGCCGGGGAAAAATATCGACCGGGATACTGAGTAGTGCCAGTACCGCAAACAGAACAATTCCGGCCAGAGCAACGAGTACGGTAATGGGTTTGGCTAAGGCAGCTTTGATCATGACAGTTGAGTTAGTGGGGAAGTTGTTGCAGAAACGAGTCCAGATCACCAGCCGTAGCGGCCCGTAGCAGCAAGGCTCGCCACACACTGCTGGTGACCAGCGCCTGATCAACTTCGGCCCGGTTCAATAGCGCACTGGTTTGAGTCAGTGCCTGAATATTGTCCAGCCCCGATTCGTACCGAGCCTGTGCCTGTATATAGGCCTGTTTGGCCGCGTCCAGTTGTAAAGGAGCCTGCTGTGCACGAGCCTGAGCCAGTTCGAGTTGCAAAACGGCATTCTGGCTCGCAGCTTGTATGCCCAGCGCCTGTTGGTCGTATAGCTGCTGACTGGCATTGATTCGTTCCCGCTGGGCCGACACAGCATATTTAGTACGCCACAAATCAGTTGGGCGCCAGATGGCCGTTAACCCCAAAATGTAATTATACGAGCGTAAGGGCAAACCAGCACCCAGCGAAGGGTCGATCCGAAACGTACCATCCGACTGTGCCTGTTCGCTGATACCGGAACCGCGCCCCTGAAGCGACCCAAGTACCGAGACAGACGGCAGGGCACTGGCCTTCAGTAAGGTTTCGCTGGCTCGCCCCAGGTCGATGTTCTTCTGGTAGACCCGTAGTTGAGGATGCAGCGCCGGGTTGCTGCCAGGCATAGCGGGTACCTGCGGAAGCTGGTTGTAAAACACCAGCGAATCCAGTTGAACAGTCGGATTGGGCAGACCGATTAATTCGGTGAGCCGGAGCACCTGCTGCTGAGCCATTTGCTGGCTTTCCAACACCTGCAAACGGGCGCGGGCTACTTCGGTATTGGCTACCGAACTATCGATACCCGGCCGAAGACCTCCTTCGGTACTGGCCCGAATTATTCGTTGAAGTTCCTGCGCCCGCTGAAGATTGGCCCGTTGCAAGGCGACTGATTTCTGGGCATTGAGGGCTAGTAGATACGCATCGCAGACGCGTACCTGATGGGTGAATAGTTCGCCCTCATAATCAGCCTGTGCCTGTTCGATGGCTAACCGTGCCTGACTGCGCCGTGCCTCCCGACGACCGAAGGTAATAGCCTCCCAGTCTACCAACAGCGAAGCGCCACTGGTCCAGGCAGCCTGGCTATTAAATCCGTCTGTACGCACTCCAGATATGGGCAATAACAGACCGCCATTGGAAACGTAGGCCCCCCGGACCTGATTGGAGGTGGCATTCAGCGTCTGGGCCTGGACACCCGCCTGAGGCAGCAACGCCATAGCCAACGCCTGAGCATCAGCTTCTGTAGCCCGGATGTTGGCTAATTTGCCCCGTAAGGCAGGGTAATTCGTCCGCGCTAAGTCCAGTGCTCTGGACAAGGTAAGTTGATTGGGCAGGGTCGAAGACGGGTTACCTGATTGCGCTGAACTTTGACTTATCCAGCAACTGGTCAGAATCGCTATGAACCAATAATATCGTTTATCTCCGCTGAGCATGAGCCTATATCGATGGATAAGGCCAAAGCTAGGATGCCAATATTAGAGCCAGATTAGAGCCAGATTAGTTAGTATTAGAGGGGGATGTTTGTAAGGGTAAAATGACTTCGGTAATGGTGCCGCCACCTGGTCGTGGACGTAAGTGAAGCCGTCCCTGATGGAGCGTGATGATTCGATGCGCCAAGGTTAATCCAATGCCGAATCCGGCAATTGTCTCTACATTAGACCCTCGGACTAACGGCTGTAATACCCGGTCTTCTTCGCCGGGTGCCAGACCAATTCCCCGATCTTCGATACGGATACGAGCCCGCTCGTCGGTGTCCATCTCCAGGCATACTGTAACAGGTTGCCCACTGGAATACTTAGCCGCATTATCCAGTAGATTCAGCAAGGCAGTTCTGAGTAGGTAGGCATTACCCAACACTGTAATGGGGGTGGCTTGTTCAATGATTCCGTCGCTGACCTGTACAGACAATGCTTGCCCAGGGCGTTGCTGACCCAGGGTATCGGCAGCATCGAGTACAACCTCTACCAGTTCAAGAAGTTTTCGGTCAAGGTGGGCATCGATTCCGTCGATGCGTGCCAGTTGCAATAACCCGTTTGCCAGCGCTGTAAGTTTATCCAGTTCGGTAACGGCCTGCGTGATACCTCGCTTAAGTGCATCGGGGTCTGCGTCGTAGATAAGGGAAGTTTCCAGCCAGCCTTTGATGGTGGTTAATGGCGTTCGCAGTTCATGAGATGCCTGGGCAATAAAGGAGCGCTGATTTTCGACGAGTCGTTCCTGTCGTGTCAGTAACTCATTAAAGGCCTGGGCCAATACGCCTACTTCATCCTGAGGATTTTCGGCCTGCAACCGGAAAGGGAGTTTGCTGGCCGTGGGCGCGTTAATCTGATCGATTAGTTTGGTAAGCGGTTTGAGGGCCTGTCGGGAAAAAAAATAGCCTAAGAAAATCACCAGGCCGATGGCCATTACGTTGCCAATGATAAACAGGTCTCGTAGTTCCCGTTGCCGTTGATACCCGTCCTGATCATAAGCGGTCACAATGGCTACATACTCCCGGCCATCGGGCGAGGGCGATAAACCTGCATAGGTTAGCGCTACGCCATCTTTAGGGTATGTGTGCCCCGAACTCGTGTACTGGAAACGGACTAGCCGCTCCCGGCGAACGCGGTTCCGGAACGAAAGTTCAGCTATAAAGTCGTTGGTATTCTGGCTTTTATAGATTAGGCTATCGGTAGGCGAGTAAACAAACTCAACCTGTTCGGGCATGGAGGTAATCACGCTGCCTGCTACGCCTTTCAGTGTCAGCAATTGCTCAGTGACCCTGGCTTTTCGCTCCAGCCGATCTTCGATAGACCGTTGTCGGAAGCTGGCGTAGGTACTGTAAACATAGACCGAAAAAATGAGTAATATGCTGGCTACCAGTGCCGAAAACCAAAGGATAAGTTTGTGCTTGATCTGCATAATTAGCCCCGTAAGACATAACCCATGCCCACAATGGTGTGTACTAGCTTTGGACTGAAATCCTTGTCGATTTTCTTGCGTAAGTAATTAATATACACTTCAATGACGTTGGTGTTCGTGTCGAAATGAAGATCCCAGACTTTCTCGGCTATATCGATTCGGCTGACAATTTTTCCTTTGTTGATCATCAGGTATTCCAGAAGCGCGTATTCCCGGGCGGTCAGGTCAATTCGTTGCCCCGCTCTGGTAACGGCGTGGGCTTCCGTATCCAGCTCCAGATCAGCTACACGTAATACGGTTTTCAGACCGCTGTAATCGCTGTTTCGGCGGGCCAGGGCTTTAATCCGTAACAGTAATTCACGGAACTCAAAGGGTTTCACCAGGTAATCGTCGGCACCGGCTCCGAAGCCACTTTCTTTATCGGGCAGGCTATCCAAGGCCGTCAATAGCAGTATTGATTGCTTAGGTGACTCCTGCTTAATCTGTCGACATAATTCAAATCCGTTGATATACGGCAGGTTAACATCCAGGACAATAACGTCATAGCTATTATTATTCGCCATACGCTGACCCACCAGCCCGTCATAGGCCAGGTCAATTTCATAACCCTCGCTCTCGATGCCTTTACGAATGAAGGAGGCCAGACTCACTTCATCTTCAACAAGTAATATTTTCATGGACTAAGGTTAGACATACCCACTTGGTTCTACTGAAGAGAAAGCTTTAAGAAGCAAACGAGATTGATCATGGTTAAAATGCAATAACGTGTCAAATCTGTCAAGGGTTTCTCAGAATGATGCGGGTCTTTACTGGCATTACGGCACTAGGTAAATCACCAATGGGTCGGTTCTCTGGGTAAACGTGAGCTTGTGTAATTCCTGATCAAAACATCTTTAGCCATAACTCCTGGTAAGCCAATATATCCACCTCCGCACGGCAATGACTCAGAGGAGTTTCTGCTTTGCGAAGTCCAGACATTCGTGTAATCGCTCTATATGTTTAGCGTCTACCCAGATACGGATGGTAACATTCCGTATCTGGGTAGACGCCTGATCGTTTGACTCTGCTTACTTTTTTTGTTCGGAAAGGAACGTAATCAACGAAGCAAATTCTTCGTAAGAAAGGGCGTTGGCCAGTCCTGTTGGCATCATTGACGTTTCCATCTCTTTTCGGGAGAGTATATCGGCCACTTTAATTGTGTAAACCTGTCCGGTTATATCCCGTAAAACAAGCCGGGAAGCCGATTCTTCGGTGACGAAGCCGGTGTAGTTCTTGTTCCCTTTAGCCGAAATCGACACGGTAGCAAATCCCTGCGAAATAGAAGCATTAGGCTTAAGAATCGACTCCGCAATTTGGTCGCGGGTCATAATTGAGCCAATCTGACCCATAAAAGGACCTTTCATGGGTTCATTGCGGCTAAGGCTGTGGCAGGCGATGCAGCCCTGCTGCGTAAACAAGCTTTTCCCGATGGCAGGGTCACCTTTAATTTTTGCCATTGCCAGCATCACATCTTCGATTGACGATTCACCAATTTGCCCTTTTTTGTTCTTGATCTTCTCCAGATCAACCTTGGGCTCTTCTTTGGCAACAACTGTTTCTTCTACCCCAAATTCCGGAATTTCCAGGCGCAGACGGCTGTTTAAGTCGGTGAAAAACTGCTTCTGACTGCTTTGTTTCCATTCATCGATCAGCAGTTTTTTAATCGTTGGCGACGATTCCCATTCAATGGCCCGGTAGTATGGACCGTGTGTATCGGGGCGAGTGCTCCACCACCACGAACCATCATAGTCTGCTTCTTTTTTGTAAAGCCGGGCCAATGTGGTCAAGAGCTGTTGTTTCATGGCCGGATCAGTCGTTTTACCATAAGCGGTCACGAGTCCATCTACGGCTTTAGAGTCATGCATGTAGCGCAGAGCCCAGAGCGCCAGTTTAGATTGTCCGGTGGAGAGAGCTTTTATACAGGCGTCGACAGCGTGTAAACTCACCAGCGAGCGTACTGCGAGGTGAGCAGGTACTATGGCCGAATTAGGTGTAGCATGCGGTCCTTCGGTTCCTAGAGCGGGTGGCGTAAATGAGATAGGCACCGGTATCTGTAGTAGCGCCGTAGCGGCTTCTGCCTTGCCCAGACGACCTAAGCCGATAATCGCTGCTGCCTGAACGCGGGGCGATGAGCTGCTGATGCCTTTCAGGAATGGCTCAATCGGAACCGTATTGATGAAGGGCTTTCGGTCGGCCAGCGCCCGTAGGGCAAACTCCTGCATGGTTTCATCGGTCGTTAGTTTCACCAGATTCGGAATACCAGCGGCACCGGCAGCCTGAGCATAGGTGTACATAGCTGCAATTCGGTTGGCTGCGGGTAGTTGCTTGTCGGTTGTTATATCCCATACGGCTTTCACTACTTTTGAATCGGCGCGGGTAAGCAGTTCCTGCTGGGCAGCTAAACGTGCCACGGCGCTACCTGACCGAAGCAGACTTGTCAGTTTTTTAACAGAAGCTCCTTTTACGGTCGCAAACGGTACGTAGCTCCAGTTTTTCGGTATGGCCCGTGCTACGTAGCCTTTTTGAGGATTACCAGAGTAACCGGCTCCATCCCAGGCTGAGAGATAAACACGTCCTGATCCGTCGACATCTACGTCGGTAATCTGGGGCAGTTTGATAAACTCTTCTTCTTTCTGTACGAAACTGGCACCGTCGGTCGTGACCCGGTGTAGGTATAGCTGATTACGTCCCCAGTCGGCCATCATCGGAACATGGTTATACTTGTCGGGCCACGAGGGTTCATCCATGTAGAGTGAGCCCGTGCCTGACCCGCCACCTACATCGACAAGTGCCGGAAGAATTTCGTCGGTGAAGTGTTTAAAGAGAACAGGATAGCCATATTCCCCCGACTGAATGTGATGCGAAAACCGGATGTTCCAGCCGCCACCATCGTTGGTGTTGTCACGCGTAAACACATTCATGTATGGGTCGATGGCAACGTCATAAATGTTCCGGGTTCCGTGCGTAAAAAACTCCATTTCTGTGCCATCCGGCCGAACTCGCACAATGCCTCCTCCCAGCATCGTTAATTGCTTGCCCGACCGATCCGTTGCTTTGTAGAAGCCAAAGTCACCAACAGCAATATAGACCCAGCCGTCGATACCCATACGAATACCGTTGGTAGCATGGTCGGTACCACGACTCTGAATGAAATTGACATTGCTGATGTGCTGGACCAGTGGTTGAGGTGGCCCGTCGGCTATGCCGTCTCCATTTTTGTCGTCAAAAGCAACAAGGTCCATGCCGGTTGCCTGCTTCGTTGCGGGAGAGAAGACCGTATGCAGAACCAGGAGTCGATCCCCCAATGGTAAGATACCCCGTGGATTATCGACCTCTGCGAAAATGGTATGCTTATCGGCGCGCCCATCATTATCGGTGTCGATGAGTCTGACAATGCTGCCTTTGCCTGGGTCTTTCCCCAAAGAGCCAATTTTATCGACCCCTACATATACTTCTCCGGTTGGAGCAACGGCCAGACAGGCCGGACTGGGCGTAAGCCCTGGGCCCGCAAACGCTGTCAGAGCCAGATCCGCTGGCCAGCTTGCGCCTTTCAGCAGGGTGTCGGCGGCAGGGTAGGAAAATGAACGATTCGTTCGTTGGGGAGCCATTTGCGGAGTAAACATACCCAGCAGTACCACCAGAAACGCAATGTGTAAAGCGGAAAAGCGAATCATGATTGATCAGTAAATTGAGTTGCCTGTTGGTAGGTCAAACAGGCAACTTCAGACAGATAGAGTTAAAGAACTTTAATCGTATATACTTTATTTTTCACTGTTTTCAACTGCATCGTATATCCTTCCGGGGTTTTCGTCGCTTTCTGGGCATAGCCTTCTAGTTGAAAAGGTACATTGGTAAGCAGAATAAGGTCTTCGCCAGCTAGTGACTGAATTTGTGCCTGAGTCAACGAGCGATTCTTCCAGTTCATTGCAACCGTAAATCCACCCCGCGCTTTCAGACCCGTAACCTTGCCTTCCGACCAGTTGTCGGGCAGAGCAGGCAGCAGATGAACGCGCCCAAGATGGCTTTGTAGCAGCATTTCGGCCATACCGGCAGTTCCGGCAAAGTTACCGTCGATCTGGAAGGGTGGGTGCGCATCGAAGAAGTTGGGATAGGTTCCACCGCCGTGGCTCATCTGGGTGCCTGTTGTATTGGTGTATTGCATCAGTTGGCGAATCAGTGAGTAAGCGTGATTTCCATCCTGCAATCGGGCCCACCAGTTAATTTTCCAGCCCTTACTCCAGCCGGTTCCTTCGTCGCCCCGTAGTTCGAGCGTTTTCCGGGCGGCTGCAAAATAAGTTGGCGTGAGTGGCGTAATCTGGCGGCCAGGATGCAGACCAAACAGGTGGGAGATATGTCGGTGATGCGGATCGGTTTCGGCAAATTCCTTATTCCATTCGAGCAATTGCCCTTGTTTGCCAATCTGGAGCGGAAACAACTTACTCCGCTTGGCCACTAGCAGCTCCCGGAAAGCGTTGTCCTGATTGAGTGCGGTCGATGCCTCGATCACATTGGTAAACAGATCCCATATAATCGACATGTCCATTGTTGTCGCTACCGAAACGCCCTGAGCCTTACCCGTCGAATCGATGAATTTGTTTTCCGGGGTTGTCGAAGGAGCCGTCACCAGATGGCCCGTCTTATCGGGGATCAGCCAGTCGAGCGAGAACAGGGCCGCTTCTTTCATGATAGGGTAGGCTTGTTCCAGAAACTTCTTGTCGCCCGTAAATCGATAATGTTCCCACAGGTGCTGGCATAGCCAGTTCCCGCCCATGGCCCAGTTTGCCCAAACCGGATCGCCCGCTCCACGGTCGCCAACGGCATTGCTCAAGGCCCATATATCGGAATTATGGTGCGCCACCCAGCCTTTGGCCCGGTAATACTCCTGTGCCGTCTGATGCCCGGTTTTGGCCAGGTTAGGAATCCAGTCGAGCAGAGCCATGTGCATTTCCGACAAATTAGTGACCTCGGCAGGCCAGTAGTTCATCTCGGTGTTGATATTGATCGTGTAGTTCGAACTCCAGGGCGCCCGTAATTCTTTGTTCCATATACCCTGTAAATTGGCGGGAGGACCGTCGGGGCGGGATGATGAAATCAGCAGATAGCGGCCATAGTTGAAGTATAACGTTTCCAGATTCGGATCATAACGGCCCGTCGAGTAGGCCATTAACCGTTCGTCGCTGGGGAGCGAGTGACTGGGGTTGGTCGCTGTCGTATCCCGAACAGATAGCTGGCAACGATCAAAATACCGGTGATAGTCGGCTTTGTGGGCTTCCAGTAGTTTCGAATAGGGCTGTTGAGTAGCCTTCGCCAGATACATAGCTGCCAGCTTTTTCTCATCTTTTCCTTCCTTATCCGGGCACTTGTCGAACCCGTTGAAACTGGTAGCGGCTGTTACGTACAAAATCACTTCGCTGGCTTTGTCGATAGCAATACCAGCCGTATCGGTCTTTACGGTACCGTCTTTTGCTACAGCTTTAATCCGGTACTGAAACCGCATACCATTACACCCAGTACTATCGTCGTAAATGATCGGATTTCGTCCTTTGACGTTGTAGTAAGACGGGTCGACTTTGGCGGGGGCTTTCCCATTTACGACCAGCTCGTTGGCGCTGGCAGGTGTTTTCTGAATCCGTAGTTGAGATCGCGTTCCGATAGTCAGCGTCAACTGGCGAGCTTTATCGGCACTGATACGGATAATTAATCCATTCACTGGGGCGCTCGTGAAGAGTTCACGCTTGTAGGTGACTCCATTAACGGTAAAGCGGGTTGTGGCTACGGCGTCGGCAATGTTAAGATCCCGATAATAGGCCGACGGAGTACCTCCTGGAAGTTTTTGGTCGATCATCAGATCCGCCAGGGGCAGATAGGACTCGGTATAAAACCCCTGCATTTTCTTTGTCAGCTCATCCGCTTTCGTATAATCTTGCTGATTCAGCAGTGCATCACGGATGGCAGGGAGGTATGAGGCAGCCGTTGGGTTAACATTCTTCTTGACCGGGCCACCCGACCAGAGTGTCGATTCGTTGAGTTGAATAAGCTCATGCTCAATTCCGCCAAATACCATAGCGCCTACATGCCCGTTACCGATTGGTAAGGCTTCTACCCACTGTGTTGCTGGTTTATTATACCAAAGTTTTGGACCCGGCTGGGCCTGTGTCTGCATGGGCAACAGGAGAAGGACCTGAAGCCCGCAAAGAACAAATGATTTCATATACTGTGTTTTAACCCGCCATTGCTGTAAGGCTTTCTGACAAAGAAAGAGCAATAATAGGAGATTGATCCACTCCTTTTTACCAATTAGCGAAGCTATTTTAGCCAAATAGAAGCTTACCGCTATTTTTTACCCGAAAAGCCTTCGTTTACCGTCAAATTACTAGCAGTATTTGTTGAAGTTTCGGATTTTTCCAGCAATGAAAAAGGCCTGGTTAGTGGTGAGTAAGCAGGCCATACAGTCCACAATAGATACATGCGATCTGGAATAATACAAAGAAAAAGTGTTTTTGGGATCTTTTATATAAATATTGCCAGGTTTATAAGGTATTTTACCCTACCATAAATGATGTTGTCGAGTCTAGATGAACAAGATGGTTTTATCGAGGTTTTCAAGTATGCTTACCGTTAAAAGGTTGAATTGGCCTCAGAAAATGGTCGGTACATCCTAATAAGTGCTGGTTTTGCTGAATAGCTTGAAAAGAGATGTGTCTAGAAAGGCAGTAGATTGGATAAACAATACGGTGCTGTCTGCTGACGAAATGGCAAGTCAATAAAAAAGCCGCTCAACAGAAATGTTAAGCGGCTTTTTGCTAAGTGGGCCAGGCAGGGCTCGAACCTGCGACTTACTGATTATGAGTCAGGCACTCTAACCGACTGAGTTACAAGCCCATTGCTGGTTGATTGCTCAAGTTCAGCAACGCAAATTTACATATTTTTTGACAGAATGAACAGATTTGGATGGATATTTCACTAAGTGAGCCTCGAATCCTGTGTTTCAGTCTGGTATCTTTGCCTAATGGCAACGCCCAACAAAAAGAAAATTCTCAACGACCCGGTTTACGGGTTTATCACCATTCCAACCGAGCTGCTCTACGATTTAGTCGAGCACCCTTATTTCCAGCGACTTCGACGAATTAAGCAACTAGGGCTCTCCGAGTACGTGTATCCGGGGGCTTTGCACACCCGCTTTCATCATGCCCTTGGCGCCATGCACCTGATGGGGCAGGCGATGAGTACATTGCAAAGCAAGGGGCACCACATTAGCAATGAAGAATGCGAAGCCGCGCAGATCGCCATTCTGCTGCATGATGTAGGACATGGGCCGTTTTCGCACGTATTGGAATGTTGTTTGCTGGACGATGTTCCCCATGAACAGATTTCACTGATGCTCATGCACGATCTAAACCAGCAGTTTAACGGAGCATTGTCGCTGGCGATCCGCATGTTTGAGGGGACTTATGAACGCCCCTTTTTCCATCAGCTTATATCCAGTCAGTTAGATATGGACCGGATGGATTACCTCAACCGCGACGGCTATTATACGGGTGTAGCCGAAGGAGCCATTGGGGCCGAACGAATTATTAAAATGCTTGATCTGGTCGACGATCAGCTTGTGGTCGAGGCCAAGGGCATTCTGAGCGTCGAAAACTTCCTGAATGCCCGGCGGCTCATGTATTGGCAGGTGTATCTGCACAAAACGTCGATCTGCTGTGAGTCGATGATGATTCAGATATTACGACGAGCCCGGTTCCTGAGTCGGCAGGAGGGCGCTGAGTCGGTGTTTGCCTCCGATGTGTTTCGGTTGTTTCTGCGCGATAATGTGTCGATGCATGATTTTCAGACCAACCGAACCTATCTTGACGCATTTACCCGATTAGATGATTTTGACATCTGGACCTGTGTGAAGCAGGGGGCCTCGCATCCCGACCCGATTTTTTCGAAACTCTGCCAGATGCTATTGAATCGGCGCTTATTTAAGATCATGCTGTCGACTGAGCCGTTTGCTGGTGAATTACTTGTCCAACTTGAGAAGCAATTGCGACAAACGGGCATGCCGGAGGACTGGCTTTCCTACTTTCTGATCGAAGGACAGGCCACGAATGCTGCTTACTTGCCTTCGGGCGACCGTATTGCAATCAAATTGAAAAGCGGCAACGTGATAGATATTGCCGATGCCTCAGATCTGTCGAATATTCAGGTACTAACCAACATTGTCCGTCGGTACTATGTTTGCTGGGCCAAAAATTTTTTGGAGTAATTGATTGGTGCCGTTCGTCATTAGTAGCATAGCATACCTGTAAATCCGTATTCGCTCGGAATGATTCACCAATTAACCGCTTGACCAATTGCGGAAAAGTGCAATTTGTTCGCTACCTTAGCGCCCTGAACACCTGGCTATAATGGGTGTTTTGCGACGGCCGTCATATATATATGGAGTTTACAGTCAAGCAGATTGCCACACTGCTGGGGGGCGAAGTCGCCGGGAATGAATCGCTGACAATCACTGGGTTAGCTAAGATTGAGGAGGGGCAACCAGGGGATATCTCATTTCTGTCGAACCTCAAATACGAACCGCATCTTTATACCACCCAAGCCTCGGCGGTGATTGTCGATCGGTCGTTCGAGCCTAAAAAGCCGGTTGCCTCGGCTCTTATTTTTGTAGAAAATTCCTACTCCGCCTTCACTCGCCTGCTGGAGGAATACCACAAGCAATTAATTTTTGCTCGGGTTGGTATTGAACAGCCATCCTATATAGGTGATGGAAGTCAGATGGGTGAGCAGGGCTACCGGGGGGCATTTTCGTACGTTGGTCGAAATTGTCAGATCGGAAGTAACGTAAAAATATACCCACAAGCTTACGTTGGGAACAACGTTCGGATCGGTGATAATACCATTATCTATCCCGGAGTTCGGATTCTGGATAATTGTGTAATTGGCCGGAATTGTGTTATCCATCCTAACGCAGTTATTGGCAGTGAAGGTTTTGGTTTTGCGCCCCAACCCGACGGAACCTATAAAACCATTCCCCAACTGGGCAATGTGATTCTGGAGGATAATGTAAATGTTGGGTCCAATACGACTATCGACTGCGCTACGATGGGATCGACCATTATTCGGCAGGGAGCCAAGCTGGATAATCTGATCCAGATTGCCCATAATGTCGAGATTGGGAAAAACACGGTCATTGCCGCGCAGACTGGAGTTTCGGGCTCTACCAAACTCGGCGATAACTGTATTATTGCCGGTCAGGTTGGGTTTGCCGGTCATTTGACCATTGCTAATGGCACTAAAGTGGGGGCACAGTCGGGTGTGGGCAAAAGTGTTGAGGAGGAAGGTACGTCGCTCAATAGCTCGCCCGCTTTTGGCTTAAAGGAAAGTATGCGCTCGCTGGCGGTATTTCGTCGGCTGCCCGATCTGGAACAAAGAGTGTTTAAACTGGAAAAGAAAAACGAAAAATAGCTTACGGTCTATGATTTACGGGTGGCGGTGGATAGACGCACCAGCAACGTTATGCGTCGGCCTACTGTAAACCGTAAAGCGGTAACTGTAAACTGAAAAGGAATGAATACCAAACAACAGACGATTCAGAAAGCCGTTTCGGTATCGGGAGTGGGACTCCACACGGGTGTACAGGCAACGATGACGTTTCTGCCGGCACCAACCAATCATGGTTATAAATTCCAGCGCGTCGATTTGCCGGGTCAACCCATTGTGGATGCAGACGTCGATAACGTGGTTGACCTTTCGCGCGGAACCACCATTGAGCAGAGTGGAGCCCGGATTCACACGGTTGAGCATACGCTGGCTGCATTGGTTGGTTTACAACTGGATAACATCCTGATTCAACTAGACGGTCCTGAACCGCCTATTATGGATGGCTCTTCCATTCAGTTTATCGATGCCTTGCGAGATGCTGGAATCGAAGAGCAGAATGCCACCCGTAACTATTTTGAAGTGAACGAATACGTTCATTACCGAAATGCAGAGAAAGACATCGAACTGGCAGCACTGCCGCTCGACGACTATCGGCTAACGGTAATGGTGGATTATAACTCAAAGGTTATCAGTAGCCAGCATGCCTATCTGAACGACATTAGCCAGTTTCCCGAACAGATTGCCAGCAGCCGCACGTTTGTTTTCCTGCATGAACTGGAAGCGCTCTATAAGCAGAATCTGATCAAAGGAGGAGACCTGACTAATGCCATCGTGATTGTTGACCGGGATGTACAGGATGGCGAACTGGATTACCTGGCCGAACTGCTTCATAAGCCGAAGGTAAGTGTGAATAAGCAACAGGGAATCTTGAATAACCTGAAGCTACACTACCCGAACGAAATGGCCCGGCACAAACTGCTCGACGTAGTGGGTGACCTGGCGCTGATTGGCCGACCTATTAAAGCGCAGATTCTGGCGGCCCGGCCTGGGCACGCAGCCAATGTGGCCTTTGCCAAAAAAATCAAGAAGCTTATTCAAAAAAACGCGGCTAATCAGGTGCCTAAATACGACCCAATGCAACCAGCTGTGCTGGATATCAATCGTATATCGCAGTTGTTGCCTCACCGCTATCCGTTCCAGATGATCGACAAAATCATTGCGCTGGACGAGAATAGTGTAGTCGGCATCAAAAATGTAACGATGAATGAGCCGTTTTTCCCCGGCCATTTTCCTGGTAATCCGGTGATGCCTGGTGTTATGCAGCTCGAAGCTATGGCGCAAACGGGTGGTATTCTGGTTTTGAGTACGGTGCCTGATCCTGAAAATTACTGGCCGTTCTTAGTGGGTATTGAAAATTGTCGGTTCCGGCGGAACGTATTGCCTGGCGATACGGTCATATTCCGGTGTGAGTTTACCTCGCCCATGAAGCGGGGGATCGTAAAAATGCAGGGCCGGGGGTATGTAGCGAATCAACTGGTCTGCGAAGCCGATATGATTGCCAGCTTAGTAAAGAAAAAATGAATAATGGGTAATGAATAATGTAAGTCTAGGTTGAGAACTCAACTGTCAAGCATTATTCATTATCCATTATTCATTGTACACATTCATACAATGATTCAACCGTTAGCATATATTCACTCTGAAGCGAAGATTGCGCAGAATGTAGTGATTGAGCCGTTTGCCATTATTCACAAAGACGTTGAGATTGGCGAAGGAACATGGATTGGTTCCCATGCCGTTATCAATGAAGGAGCGCGTATTGGCCGAAACTGCAAAATTTATCCTGGAGCGGTTATTTCGGCAACTCCGCAGGATTTGAAATTCAATAACGAATATACGCGGACTTTCATCGGCGATAATACGACGATCCGTGAGTATGCGACCATCAGCCGGGGGACTGAAGAGCACTGGAAAACCCAGATCGGGGCTAACTGCCTGATTATGGCCTATGCACACGTTGCGCACGACTGCCGAATCGGAAATCACTGCATCATTACCAACAATGTGCAGATGGCAGGTCACGTACATATGGGCGACTGGGCTATTATTGGTGGATCGAGTTCGGTATTGCAATTTTCCCGGATTGGATCGCATGCCTTTATTTCTGGTGGCTCCCTGGTTCGGAAGGATGTGCCGCCCTATTCAAAAGCCGCTCGCGAACCGCTCACCTATGCCGGTATCAACTCGGTGGGTATCCGTCGGAGGGGGTATAGCAACGAACAGATCAATCAGATTCAGGAAATTTATCGCTACATCTATCTGCGTGGCTTGAACAATGCCGATGCTTTAGCTCAGATCGAACTGGAACTGCCTGCTTCGGACGAGCGTGATGAGATCGTGAACTTCATCCGTAGTTCCGAACGAGGCATCATGCGCGGCCCATCGGCCAATGGAGAGCGGGAGTAAGATTTAATGAATAATGGATAATGAATAATGACTAGGACTACATCATTACTCATTATCCATTTTACATTATCATGTATGCATATCGCTGCTGAAAAAATCGGCAAGAAGTATCGGAAAGAGTGGATTTTTCGGCGGGTCGATCTGACGCTTACCGCCGGAAATAGCTATACGTTTGTAGGGCCAAATGGTAGTGGGAAATCGACACTGCTACAATTGCTGGCTGGGAGCTTGCCTATTACGGAAGGAACACTTACCTATTCGTTACATGGTAAAGCCCTTGAAGACGATGACTGGTTTCGGTATGTGACGATAGCCGCACCTTATCTCGAACTGATTGAGGAATTAACGCTGGACGAACTGCTGACATTCCACCAGACATTCAAACCGTTTGTAGCTGGTCAAACCCCCGAAACGATTGCTGAGAAGCTTTGGCTAAGCCACGCCCGCGATAAAGAAATCAAGTATTTTTCGTCGGGGATGAAACAACGAGTGAAGCTTGGGTTAGCCTTCTTCTCCAGTTCGCCGATTATTATCCTCGATGAGCCGACATCCAATCTGGACCGGCAGGGGATGAACTGGTATCAGGAGCAGGTGCAGCAATTGATTGCTCCTATAAACCCATTGCCCCGGCTTCTGCTGATCGGCTCCAACCAGCCGGAAGAATACGACTTCTGCCCGAATGTGATTGATATTACGCAGTGGAAATAAGTCTACTTCAGTTTTTTTCGTAACGCTTCAATAATTCGTCGGGTTTCGGCAATCCGAGCCTGTAAACCGTCTTTGTATTTCCAGGCTTGCTGATCGACTTTTGTAGGGTCGGGGTTAAACTGCTGCTCAATCTCAGTCAGGTATTGTTCGCTTAGGTCAAGGTAATGGCTGGCCGTTTCCCGGTTGTAAAATCCATCTCCATTAACGGTTAAGTAAACGGGGGTTGTATGAGCTGACCGACAAGTACCTGCCGAACATCGGGCGGCAATCCAGCGGCCACTTTCAAGGTTGGGAAGCGTTAGCTGAAGAGACAGGTGATGACTCGATTGACCTGTTTCCTGAGCCGTTACCCGACCAATTACGTTTCCATGACTGACCAGTTCAAGCGTATCCAGCGGCACCTGACGATCATCTCCATACGCATGAACCGTAATCGATGCCGATGCACCTTTTTTTAGGTCCAGATGATCACCCGGAATCGCATTGGCTACTTTTAAATCAAGAATTGGGCCGCTCGACACAAATGTATGGCCAGCCGCTACTGCATCGCGCCAGTTCGAAAATGTAAACTTTTTGTCTGCACCCAGGTAGGTGTAAAAGCGTGCATTGCCAATACGTGATGAGTGTTCGACGGGGCCATGCCCATGATCTTGCCCGCACCAGGGAAAGTCGGAGCCTGCGGTGGCGGTGAGTGGAATGCCGAGATCCAGCAAATGATAATAGTGCTGTGTATGCAATGGGTGAGCATCGACACAAAATTGTAGCAATTCAAACGCATCGACCTTGCCGCGCAGTCCATCGAGCGTTAAGCCCCGGTACCCATGAAACGTTTCGGCCTGATGAGCATAGCCCGTGATACCACCAAGCTGATGAATTTTATCGAAAACTTCGTCGAAGAAGT
Source organism: Spirosoma sp. 48-14 (assembly GCF_001898575.1). Taxonomy (GTDB): domain Bacteria; phylum Bacteroidota; class Bacteroidia; order Cytophagales; family Spirosomataceae; genus Spirosoma. The sequence continues at coordinate 486,850 of NZ_MKUD01000063.1, read as the reverse complement.
AGTAGCGATTGCTTTTTCGGACGCGATCAGCAGCTCCCAACGCAAAGACGTGACCCAGTTCGGAAGTTCGTGGATCTTCCTGGCCGCTCGTCAGCAGATAATTACCCTGTTGATAAACGCCTTTGTCACCGTAAGCATACTGCGGGTAGTAGGTTTCCCAGAAATCACCCATACGTAGAAATGCGCCCACATGCACATCTTCGGCCTGAAGCCAGCAGGCAATATAGGGGTTGTCGCGTGGAGAGCGCCGGAGGTGAATATGCCCATCGGTCGAGTACCAGCCTTTGGCAGCCATATTGATCCATCGCTCCAGTCGTAGCGTTTTCTGAACGGTTTTTCCGGCAGTAATCGTCAGTATATGTTTCTGAGGGAGGTATTCGGGACCTTTGGAAATAGCTACGGCATACGTACCCGGTGGCAACGACAACTGAAATCGCCCCGGTACATAAAACGAACTGTCGGGCTGAAACCCATAGCCATCTTCATGATCCCACAGGCCATACATAACCGCCACCGCTTCGACAGGAAGCTGGGCTACTGGACGACCATTTTGCGTAAGCTGCACACGAACAGGCGTAGGCTTTCCGGTTGAGGCATCCAGGATTGTGATTGATAATCGCCCAACTGACTGCCCATTAGCAGTAAGAAACGACATCAATACCAGAAAGAGGAGCCGTTTGCAGACGCGCCAGCCGAAAGAATCCACCATGTAAATAGACCGTAACGTTTCGATCTAAAAGAACGAATAGAATCGACATTTACTGACTCTTTAATACCTACCTGCTTGTGCCAGTAACTGACGAAGAATAACCCGATCTGGATCGTTCAGTTGAAGTACTTTGATAGTCGCTTGCCCTATACGGGTTTTAGGGATGACCTCGCCATCAAGCGCTTCAAAATGAGCGCCCCATTCGTGTTTACGGGGGTTGAATAAAATAACTATGTCGTCGTAAGAATCGAGAAAAGTGGTTAAATCTGATCCTTTATGAGTATTGCAATGTGGACACGCATAGGCCAGGTTTTCCAGCTCATTACCTCCGCCATGTTTTACACTAATGATATGGTCGATCTCGAAAGTCAGGAAAGAATCATTTTCATGTACTCGGCAATACTCGCACCGATAGTTGGCGCGTTGAGCGACAGAACGACGTTTTTTAGTAGAAATCGTTTGTCTCATCCCTTCATTAAAACCCGGGCCCGCGCTTTAGTAAGGCTGATAAATAGATCGAGGGCTAAAAAACGCTCTAGTTCGCTCGATTCTTCGGGAGTGATAAGACCATCTTTTTTTCGATTAACTAGCTCCTCGACTCGCCTAGACATAGAAGCAGGAGCCTTTAGAGTACTAATTTTATCGGGAGCCAATTGAGCCAGGCTACTGGCTATATCGCCGAACGCTTCGGTTACACTCATGATCGGATGCCGTTTTTCACAAAGAACGATAAAATGTTACGATTAGTCACATTATACTTCGGCTCGCAACACATCTAGCGGTGGCCTCGAGAGCACTTCCCGGCTGTTGAATACGCCAATTAGGATCGTCATGACGGTAACGACTAAAGCCACAACCACCAGCGGCACAACGGCTGGTTTATACGGAACGTCAAATACGAACCGGGCTAATCCCCAGGTTCCAGCTATGGAGAGAACAATACCCGAAAGAGAGGCTAACAGCCCCAGCAAGCCATATTCCAGAATGGTAATCCGTAAAATCTGTTCCCGGCTAGCTCCCAAAGTACGTAACAATACACTCTCACGCAGCCGCTGAAACTTACTGATAACGACCGAACTGGCTAAGACCAATAAACCTGTCAGAATACTGAACAAGGCCATAAACTGGATGACGAACGAGATCTGCTCAAGAATTTCATCAACCGTTTTCAGGATCAGGCCCAAGTCGATGGCCGAGACATTCGGAAATTGAGTAACCAAACCGCGCTGAAGCTGGGCCGAGACCTGATTGTTGGGCACGCGGGTCATCAGCACATGGAATTGGGGGGCCTGTTCCAGAACACCTGAAGGAAATACCACCAGAAAGTTAGTCTGTACCCGGTTCCATTCCACTTCGCGTGTGCCCCCTACAATCGTCTGAATAGGAGCGCCCTGCACGTTGAAATTCAGCGTATCGCCCAGTTTAAGGTGCATGCGGTCGAAGAAAGGCTTCTCTATAGAAACATAAACAGCACCATTGGCCTGATGGGGCGCTTTGCCCAAAACCAGCTTCTCCGACGAAATGAGTGTATCACGGTACGTCACTCGGTACTCGCGGGTAAAGGCCCACTTCGGTGGTCTGGCGGTGGTATCGCTCCGGTTTGCGTTATCTGTTTTGCCGTTAATATCCGACAGACGCATGGTTACGACCGGGACTTCTTGCAAAACCGGCAATTTTTGGGCAGCGACTAATTTTTTTACACCGCCAAGCTGCTCATTCTGAATATCGAACAGGACCATGTTGGGTTGCTTGCCACTAGCCGACAGTTCGACCTGCCCCAGCAACAAACCTTGAGTAAGGTAAAGAGTTGCTATCAGGAAAGCGCCCAACCCAATAGAGGTTACGAGTATCAGCGTTTGGTTATTGGGTCGATAGAGGTTGGCCAGACTTTGCCGCCAGACGTAACTCCACGAAGCGGGGAAAAATCGACGAACCAGCCAGATCAGCCCTAAGCCCAGCGCGGTTAATATGCCAAAGGCCAGCATCAGACCACCCGTAAAGCCAATGGACAACATCAGATTTTTGGTTTGCAAATAGGCAAAGCCAACAATAAACAGGAGCACAAGCAGGTATACCAGCCAACGAAGTGGGTCACGCCCGCTCAGGTCATCTTCATACGAGTTACGGATAGCTCGTAAAGGCGATACATTCCGAATCGCCAGCAAGGGTAGCAACGAAAACAAAACCGAAATCAGTAACCCTGTACCCAGACCACCCAGAATAGCCGGAAGTGATACCGATGTTTCGACGGTAACGGGCAGGAAATTGCTGAATATGCGGGGAAGAATCAACTGAATGGCCGAACCAGCCAAAGCGCCAATGGCGGCCCCTAAAAAGCCCATGATCGCCGTCTGGATTAAGTAAATCAGAAAAGCCTGACGGCCACTGGTTCCAAGCGTCCGCAGAATGGCTACGGATGCAATTTTCTCTTTGACGTACAATTGAACGGCACTGGCAACACCCACACAGCCCAACAATAAGGCCACAAAGGCCACCAGACTTAGAAATTTGGTCAGATCGCCAAACGCCCGTCCGGTCTGTTTTTTACGCCCAGCTACCGTATCAAAATTTATTCCTTCCTTATCCAATTGCGAGGAAAGTGGCTTGATGAACTTCTCTACATCGGTGCCGGGAGCAAATTGGTAATAGTATTTATAGGCTATCCGGCTACCTCGCTGTAGCAGGCCTGTACCGGCTAAAAATTGATTCGGTACAAAAACGGTAGGAGCTACAGTGGCAGCTACAGCAGCTTGGCCGGGGGTTTTCGTAACCCGCCCCGCAACCAGAAAATTGAGATTACCAATCTTCACTGAATCGCCGGGTTGAGCCCCTAACTGAACCAGCAATCCATCATCTACCAAAGCAACCCGGCTATTGGCTTTGCGAAACGTTTGGATAGCCGATACTGGCTGAACTTCCCAGGTGCCATAGTAGGGGAAAGCACCCTCAAGACCTTTAATTTGAGCTAGTCGTACACCTCCCGTTTTGGGAATCGATACCAGCGATGGGAAGGAAACCTCATACGCCCGGTCGCGGCCAATCGTTTTTAGGAGTTTATTGGTTTTAGCCGATGGTTCGCGTGACCACGAGATGGTCAGGTCTGCTCCCAATAATTCACGGGCCTGGTCGTCGATGCTTTGGGCCAGATTATCACCGAAGGAGTTGATGGCTACCAAAGCAGCAATGCCCAGTACGATTGCCGACATAAACAGCAATAATCGCTGGCGGCTCCGCCGACTATCGCGCCAGGCCATCCGAAATAACCAGTTTGTTCCGGGGCGGATATTTGTATGCAACTGAGGGGAATCCATAGGTAATGATTGAATGATAGAATTGTTGAATGATTGAATTATCTCAGTTACTTTATTCAGTCATTCAATAATTCAGTCATTCGATCATTAACTACCGTCCCTCCCTTAATTCGAATGATCCGTTGCGTGCGGGAAGCCAGTTCCATATCGTGGGTAACCAGTACGAGGGTGGTTCCTGCTTCGCGGTTGAGTTCGAACAGCAGATCGACAACCGTAGCGCTGGTGTCGGCATCGAGGTTGCCGGTTGGTTCATCGGCAAAGAGGAGTTTAGGGCGGTTGGCAAAAGCACGCGCCAGCGAAACCCGTTGCTGTTCGCCCCCCGAAAGCTGAGTAGGGTAGTGGTGCCCTCGCTGTCCCAGGCCAACCCGATCCAGCAACGCCTGAGCGGTTTTGGCAGCTCCTTTTTCGCCCCGTAGTTCGAGCGGAACCATCACGTTTTCGAGGGCAGTCAGCGTGGGCAGAAGTTGGAAGTTCTGGAAAATGAACCCAACATATTGGTTCCGAATGGCGGCCCGCTGATCTTCATTGAGTGTATCCAGCCGAATGTCGTTCAGGTAAACGCTGCCGGAAGAAGCCCGGTCCAGCCCAGCGCATAAGCCCAATAGCGTTGTTTTGCCACTGCCCGATGGGCCAACGATGGCAAAGGTATCGCCCGGTTCAAGCGTAAAATTGACGCCATGAAGTACGGTTAGTTCACGGCCTCCACTGATATAGGTTTTGGTAAGATTTTCGACGTGCAGGATACTCATGGAACAAAAAGGTTGTTCTAAACACAGAGATAACGGAGATTTACACGGAGAAAGCGAGGAACAACTTTTTTTTAGGCTTCGTACCATCCTCTGCGTTCTCTGTGTTTACATCTAACCGACAGACAACCAATGAAGTTCTGGCAAAATCGACAAACGGTTCATTCTGTGATAAGCGGCCTGATCGTTTGCTTAACGGTCTGGAATTGCGGCTCATCCGATACCAAAACTACTTCAGGATCAAGTGATCGTACTGCCAAGCCCTCTACCGCTTCGCCGACGGCTCCGGCGAAAAAACAGATTGTTCTATTTTATGGAAATAGCTTAACAGCCGGTTATGGTGTCGAACCGTCGCAGGCATTCCCTGCTTTGGTTGGTCAGAAGATCGATTCGGCCGGGTTGAATTATACGGTTGTCAATGCTGGACTAAGTGGCGAAACGACAGCGGGCGGAAAAAGCCGGATTAGTTGGGTGATGCGTCAGCCCGTGGCTGTATTCGTACTCGAGCTGGGTGGTAACGACGGCCTTCGGGGATTACCACTCACCGCCACCCGGCAAAATTTACAGGCTATTATGGATACAGTTCGTAAGAAAAGCCCGGAAGCAACCATCGTACTGGCTGGTATGCAGATTCCGCCCAATATGGGAACGACCTATACGAAAGAGTTTCGAGGGTTGTTTAAAGAACTGGCTGATAAGAACAAAGCCGTTCTGATTCCGTTTTTGCTCGAAGGAGTTGGCGGCATTCCCAAACTGAACCAACCCGACGGCATCCATCCCACACCCGACGGCCATAAAATTGTAGCGAACACAGTCTGGAAGGCGCTAAAACCCGTGTTGGAAAAAGAGTAAAGAAAAATTAAAACGGGTAGCCTACACCAATATTGAGCACGAGGTTTTGCTTTCGCCAGTCAGGGCTACCAAACGCCATCTTATCGACTACCCATTCGTTACCGTCGGTCTTGTAAGGCTTTCGTAGTGGGGTTGCCAGATCAAGGCGAATCAGGAAATACGATAAATCCAGTCGGATGCCGACACCTGCGCCCACAGCAATTTGCTTGTAAAAATTGGACGAAAAGGTTTCAACATCACCTTCGAAATTATCAAGGTTATAATACGTCCAGACATTGCCTGCATCGACGAATAAGGCGCCTTCCAGGTATTTGTTAAACTTGAGCCGTAATTCGGTATTTGCTTCTAGTTTTATATCTCCTCCACCGTCCTGAAATGGTGGTAGATTTCGAATCGTATCGCGGGTAAATAGGCCTGGACCGATAGCTCTGGGCCGGAATGCCCGGATGCTATTGCTACCACCCACAAAATACTGTTTGGTGAAAGGAATCTGATAGCCTTTATAATTTCCATAGGGAACGCCTAAACCAGCAAACAGCCGATTGGCCAATGTTAGCTTAGGGTTTAGTTGACGGTAGTACCGCAAATTGGCATCCAATCGAATAAACTGAGCATAGGGCACACCAAAAATCCCTTTACGATCATCGGTTGGGAGCGATTTCCGAAAGAAAAGGCTGGCTAGGTTCCCGGCAGCTTCGGCATTTGCTGTGAATCGAAATGTATTCGGCGAAATAGAACGGGCTGGGGAATTATAATTGAATGTGTATAATGAACTAAGAATAAGCTGATCTGATAGGAAAACAGTAGTCTGGTATTGCGCTCTGACAATGGCAGGGATATTGGGGTCACTAATAATTTCATAGACCCGGTCACCTACGCTATTTAAGGGCACATAGACATAGTTGATATTGAAAGGCTGGAAAACGTGCTCGACTTGTTGATTCTGGCGCCAGGCATAGCCAAACGTGGTCTGAGCGGAGTTAATTCGGTACAAACCACCCCGGATAATGGTCTGATACCCAATCGTAGCGTTGGTTTTAGGTAATGCCTGCCGTTGATCGTAGCGGAAACTGAACGGAGCTACCAGCCGTGGGAAACTCAAGTTTAGGTCGGTGCCTAAGCGATAATTGGTGACACTTTCTCCAGCATCGCCGACCTGAAATTCGATACCAGCATTGGCATTGACCGTAAGGAGTTCGGCACGATGAAGCGCGTTTCGGTTGCGCCAGCTTACAACCACCTGAGTACCGTTGAAATTAGTGGATCGGGAGGTCCCGTCCAATTCTACCCGTATGGATTTGGCCGGGTAGGGTGTCAGATAATAATGCACATCGAGCACAGCAGAGTCGCCCTGCTGATCGGGTTCGAACCGATTTCTTACAAACTTAAAGGCGCCTACGTTAATAAACCGCGACAGCGTTAAGTCCTGCATACGGCTGTTATACCGTTGGCCGGGTCGTACAGTTACAATATCGCGGAAAAGTTTAGGGTCGAACCGACGCGTCGAGTCAATAATTCGGAATTGTTGTTCGGTCTGGTAAGCACGTCGGCGATTCGTGTCATTCCGGGCTGTCGACAGGTTGTAATTGGAGTAAATAAAGACATCGCGGATCGTGTATGGAACACCTGCCGCTTCGGGCATGTCGGGTTTGATGGCGAAGTAGAGCTTGGTATGGTGCGTAGCCGTGTCATTATCTGCCAGTACGGCCACATAATCGGGTAGGAAATAGTAAAATCCCCGTTGTTTAATAGCCTGACTAATCCGCTCCCGTTCCAGCTTGATATTGTCGAACAGATAGGGGTCTCCTTTTTTAATAATGGTTCGACGAGAAGCCGCCAGCAGGGCTTTTCGTACGGGTGTTGAATCGACCAGAACGCCCGTCGAATCGATGTAAAACCGTTGCTTTACATCCACATCATAAACGCCCCGTGCTTTATAACCTTCCTCTTTTAATTTGCCAGTTGCATCTGAGCCGAAATACCCCTGATTCTGTAACGTTGCCTTGAAAATAGGGATGTTCGACGTAATGGCTTTGGCACTGGCTAATATGGGTTCCTGACCAAATTTATTCCGAAACCAGGATCGAAACCCATTCGGCTTTTTAGGTTCGCCAAACAAGTAATATAACCCCACTTTATAAGGATAACCGAAAATTTGTTTGTTGGGCCGGGGGCGGGCAAGGCCTTCCAATTGGGTTTGTAAGCTACTCTGCTGATCTTTGGAAATCGTAGAATCGGCGTGGATGACGATGTCGGTTCCCATATAGAGCCGTTCGTTCGGAGGTAGGTGTTTAGCTATGTTACAGGCACTTAGAAGCCATGTGGCAAACAAAAAGCAGCTAATAGAGACTATACGCAAACCACGGAACAAAAAAGCGCCTTTTGGTTGATTCGGCCGAGTGAGAAGAATGGTGCGGTAGTTGTGTATCGTAGATAAGAATCTCATAACGGATTAGTTCATCGTTGTACCCGGCGACGACTTCCGGAAGATTTCAGATAACGTATTGTAGTCCATCGTAATAATGAACCCAATACCCGTTTCAATAACATATCCATCCAGTACGGCCTGATAGTCGTTCCGGCGATATGCTCGTAATACGTACCGGCCATCTCGGGTAACATTATAGTTGGCCGAAACGTTGTCGAATACCTGATTCTGGCTGGGAGTAGCTGCACTAGCTGAGTTGTCGAGCACAAAGTTTTTACCAACCGAAACGGTAACACGACCCGCCAGAAAACTTCGTGATACACCTACATTCAGATCGGTACGAGAGCCGTTGTTTGTGCCGCCTGTATTGGCACTACCTGCCTGAGAAAGTAAATTAAAATCGACATCAAACCCCTTCAGTACACCCGATGCCAGTCGGCCCAACTGATCGGAAATAAGTTTACTGACGCTACTACGGGCAAGGTTTTCGGCCTGTGTGTTGAGCCCGCCATTATCGGAGCCAGAGAAGAAATCGGAGGTATTTTCAGGCAGAAACCGATTTAGTACTAACAACGCAAAAACCTGTTTATTGACCTGCGATGGGTCTTGTCGAAGCTCTTTCAGTTTATTCTCGACGTTTGTGCCTAAAACACTCGTTGCTGCTATGTCACTTTCAGCCTCTGGTGAACGAATGTCGAAACTTAGCTTAGGTGATGCCAGATTATCACTAATCGTTAATAACACCTCAAACGGTAATTTCCGCTTTAGGGATGAGGCATCTACGTTGGTCGACTCATTACCAATCAGATCACCCGGAGAAGTCGATACCTTGTAAATAGCCGTCATGTTGATGTCAGCTTTAAGTGGATCGCCCGAGAAGTTGATGTAACCGCCTTTCTGAAGCTCGAACTTACGTTTCAGTACCTGGTAGGTCAGCGAATATTCGCCTTCGGTTACCTCATATCGGCCAAGTACACTTACCTGACCCGCAGCATTGACTCCTACATTGAGCCGGGCATTCCCTCGTACTCTTAGGTAGTCGCCGTTGAGTTCATCCACGACAATGGTCAGTTCTGATTTTTCATCGGCCTCCAGATCGACTGAAATGGTTGAGTTTGTTAACTTGTCAAACGAGAGCCGGGGGGCCAGACTATCCTGCTTAGGTTGGTACAGATACTTTACCAGCGCCAGCGAGTCGTTATGGTTGATGAACGTAACAATGCCGTTGGCTTCATTGGCACTGGCGGTTTCATCGGGCAACACCATCGAAATTTTGCTGCCATCTTCGAGACGGACCGTACCATTGACAGAAGCATCACTCCCCGTTCCTTTAATTCGGAGATCGGTGCTGACCGAAGCCTGGCCATAGGCATAGTCATTGTCTTTTCGGGAGGCATTGAGTACCTGGAAATGATCGGCCTGAACACGTAGGTTGTAAGCCGCATTCGGCAGGTTTTTGAGCACGACGGTGCCATTGGTGGTAAGCGTTCGACCCAGCGAATCGCGCAGACTAAAGTCGTTTAAGGTGATCGTTTGTCCAGAGAAGGCCAGTTTCTCTTGATCGATATGATAGGTTGAATTAAGCTGTTTGATATTGAACGCAACCGAATCGAAGGCGACACTACCGTCCATCTCCGGGTTATCGATGGCCCCAGCTACACTAAAGTCGCCAGTGAGTTTGCCTTTGGCCTGACGTAATTCACCGAAACTAAAGGCTTCGATTGTTCGGGCGTCGAGCCGATTCAGTTTGATGGCCAGATTCAGGGCTTCTTTGGCATTATTTGGGTTATAGAATCCGGTTATGGCAGCATCATTGTAAGGGCCAGCCAGGGTTGTGTTGACACTGATTCGTCCTTCGGTCGTATTGTTGAACCGGGCGGTCAGATTACCGATGGGTTTCTGCATCACCTGTAAGCTATCGACATAGACCGACCCAATAAACGCCAGACTCTCATTAGTGCCCATATAATTTCGCACTACGACGGTGCCATTCAGTTCGCCACTGGCCAGGGTTGTATCCTGATTGGCTAACCGGGCCAGGTTGGCTACATCGAGGGAGCGGGCCGTAACCCGAATCGGGGCATTGCCATACTGTTCAGTACTGCTGATTTCGAGTGATTGCTTCCCCTGTTCAATATGCAGATTGTTGATCAAGACCCCATTATTGCCATATTGGGCAAAACCGCTTGTGTCGGTCTGCCACCGCTGGTAATTGGTCAGGAGGCCATTTCGGGCAAACTGGAATCGATAACTCGAATCGACAACGCTAAGTGTGCCAGCCAGCCCATGTAAATCCCGATTGATCGAATCTTTGTTGACCATCGAAAACTGGAACCGATTGTTGGCTGCGATTCCGTTTAAGTCCGTTTCCCGGATGGTCATGCCATTATAGAGTACACCAGCAATCCGCCCATCTACTTTAAGCTGGTTGTTGGCCCCCCGTATGGCAAAGGAACTGCCCTGTAGGGTGGTGGTATCGTATACAATGACACCCGTTCGGAGTGTAGCTGAGAGGGTCGTATCCCGATTGTTGTCCAGGTATGCATCCAGTCGAACCGTATCCATGCGGGTGAGCGCGGGCACAAAGGCCTGGAAGAGTGGATTTTGGTAGGCTTTTAGTGAGAGAGTAAACGCATGGGGAGGAGGAATGCGTTTGTAGGCCAATGCCGGTAGGGCAATGTACTGGCTAATTTCGCCCGCAATGATGTCGTAAAGTTGTGGGTAGTTGAATTGCCCGTCCAGGCTAAGTCGGGCACCGGGCAACTGAGCGATCACGCTTTTGTTAAGGCCATTGGCATCCAGACGAGCATAAAGCGAATCGACGGGATAGCTTTTGCCATTCAGATCAAGCACCGCATCCTGTGCCGAAATAGTACCGACAGGCTTATCAGGGTTGGTCGATGCCATGTTCATGACAATCCGCCCTTTCAGCGATAGCGGGTCTTTGTAGAGTTTCAGCTTTTGCAGATTCAGTTCCTGAATCACCGTCTCTCCGGTTACGCTTGGGAACTCACCTTTCAGGCCTACCTGCGCATCGAGTTTCAGGTTGGCGTTGGGGTCTTTAAGGGCTCCGGTAATGGTCAGGTTTCCATTGGCCAGCTTCCCTTCGGCATCGAGATTCTGGTAAGTATAGCCGTTTAGTTCGGCCGATTGAACGGCCAGATCGAAGCGAGTGGTGAGGGTATTGACATCTATGCCTTGTCCATCGACCGTAGCCCGGCCCGTTATTTTACCAACGGTGCCTGTCTGTTTCAACCACTTGCCCGCGTCAAAATCGGCTAAATTAAGCGTGCCTTTATAGGTTTGTCGTTTGCCAGAAACGAAACCAGCCAGCCGCCCGTCGAAGTTGGCCGTGCCCCAGGCTGTGTTTAGCCTGGTATCTAAAATAAGGTCATTCAGTTGCCCGTTGATCTTGCCCGTTAGTTTGATGGAAGGCGGTAGGGCAATGGACGATGGGATTGAACTTTTCGGAGCCAGTTTGTTGATATCTGCCAGACTAGTGGTTGCTTCCTGAACGGTCATGGCCACACCCAGATGATTGGGGTCGGTTACATTGGTCAGCCGTCCACTCGCCCGGATGCGAGTCCCCGACAGCATCTGAAATTCCAGTCGGGGCAGATTCAGTGAAGCCAGGGTACCAACGGCCTGAGCATTGGCACGGAATACGCCACCCTTATTTCCGGCAAATGGAGGAGTATTGGCTAAGGCTGGAGCCAATTGAAGGACATCATCGACCGATAACCGACTGTCGCGCAGATTTACCTTCACACTCACGCGTTTGGCAAAGCGTGGATCGGTTAACTGACTCAACGAATCATAACGCAGCACAAGCTGGTCGCGCAAAAGGGTCGTCGGTGTCTGAACGTATAGTTTCGTAAGCGTGGTGGTGGTATCGGTATAAAGTACGTTGCCGTCGAGTTGCTGGAGCACAAAACCGCTCGTTGCCCGGAACCGTCCGTTGCGCAGTTGACCGCTGATGCGTTGTCCTCGCTTGCCTAAGTCCTGATAAACCAGAAAACGACCGTCGATGCCCAGACTCCGTAAATCGAGATGCCCATAATCAAGGCCCTGTTTCTGGCGGGGAGCTGTTTCATCATCGAACTGGATTCGGTTGTTGGCGAACCGCACATTCGTCAGCTTAGCCTGCCAGCCTGGCGTGGATTCGCCCGGCGTGGATGACGCTACGGTTGCTGATGTGGATGCTCCTGGCGTAGTTACCGGTTTTTTTGTGGGTTTGGTCAGGAGAGCGGCAATATCCCCATTGGTTAATTCAAGTGATTTAATGCCAATTTTTTGCCCTTCCAGATACAGATAGTCCGACTCCATAGCGAGCCGATCGGCGGCTCCTTTGGTGACAAAATCAGCTGTTTCGACGCGTACGTCCCATTTAGTATGGTTGAGTTGCCATTTTCCCAACGCCAGATCAAGCGTATCGCCGGGCTTGCTGGGAGCACTGGGGGGTGTCGGCAAGCCCTCATACAATCGCGTGTAGACATTCAGCCCGTTGCCTGTAACACTAGACAGGTGATACTTCGATTTATCGACGTCGGTTTCGCTGAAGGTTGCCCGTAAGCTATCGAGGTACGCATTGACATCGGCTCCGGCTACATCGTCTTTATACTTGATCCGCACATCCCGAAGGGCTATTCCCGTCAGATTAATCGCCATCGGAGTCGACACCGTATCTGAGGGTTCGGGTGCTGAGCCGGTGTCAAATGCGTTGAGAATGTATTGAAAGTTGAATGTCGTGTCGGGCAGTGTGCGGGTAATGTTCAACCGTATACGCTCCAACTCAATCTGATTGAGAGCCACACGGTTATTAAGTAACCCCCACATATCCAGATCGACCCGCATCCGGCCGCCATTCAGGAGGGTATCGCCTTTAGGAGTCTGGAAAAAGACATCCTCTAATTCAATCCAGTCGGGAATTGAGTAGCGGATGTGTCCGATATGAAAAGGTGACTGAAGTTTTTTGGCCAGGTAGGAGTTTACCTGTTTCGTAACAAATTGCTGTCCCCAGGGTGTAGTGGCTACAAGCACCAAAAACCCCGCCAATAATAGGACGAGGGCAAGTAACCCGAGTAGAACACGAACAATCAGTTTTGGCACAGATAAAAACGTTTTTTCAGAATGTTACTAAATGGCAATACACTAAACCTTATGTATTGTGGCATGTGAAACCGGACATAACAGGCTTTCTAATACTATGTTTCATTGAATAACGCGTATATAGGTCATTATGTTACCGGGAGCTTTTAATGGCTTTCAAATGTCTAGAATTTTCTTTTTAATGAACTATTTATGAGTCTATATTTTTGAATTGCACCCAGACTTATACGGTCATAGGCCATAATATGTATTGCTTTACATGAACTATGCCGAAAACGCAGGGTTTTGATCCCAGGCTGGATACCCTTCATACCAGTACGCAATATGTAGAGAATATGTTGCTTCTTTCATTGTTTTTAGGCTGTGTACCAATGGTCCTTTTGGCATGCCTTTTATCCGGTTTCTACGTCTTTGTTAAACAAGATGTTGCAGACCCGGCTTGTAGCGGGTAATTTTGGGCCATACATCTGTTCACCGAATGAGCGACCTGTTTACTGCTGAAGCTATTGTCAGTTTGATAACCCTAACGTTTTTGGAAATCGTACTGGGGATCGACAATATCATTTTTATCTCTATCGCGGCCAACAAGCTTGCCCGTAACGATCAGCCAAAAGCCCGAAATATTGGTCTCGGTCTGGCGATGGCCTTTCGGTTGGTGTTGCTAATGGGTATCTCGTTTGTGATCTCTTTGAGTAAACCGTTTACCCATGTCGATGCTGGCTGGTTTAAAGCTGCTTTTACAGGGCAAAGTCTTATTCTGTTTGGTGGCGGGTTGTTTCTGCTTTACAAAGCAACGTCTGAAATCCATCACAAACTTGAAGGGGGAGACCATGACGAAACAACTGGCGGAACAAAAAGCAAAACGACCATTTCCAGTGTAGTGGCACAGATTGCAGTGACCAACATCGTTTTCTCGATCGACTCGATCCTGACGGCCATTGGCCTGACGCAGAACGTTGCCGTTATGATGGTTGCTGTGGTGCTGTCGATTCTGATTATGATGTTCTTTGCTGGTCCAGTCGGTCGTTTTGTAAACGATCACCCTACTATTCAGATGCTGGGTCTGGCCTTTCTGATCATGATCGGATTCATGCTGCTGGCTGAAGGGGCTCACCTTTCGGAAGTAGTTATGTTCGATCAGGAAGTGGGCAGCGTACCGAAAGGATACCTGTATTTTGCTATTGCCTTCTCCTTGCTAGTTGAATTCCTGAATATTCAGCTCCGTAAAAAAGAAAAACCCGTTAAGCTGCATCAGTATGATGGGCAGCCGGGTAAAGATGGGATTATGTAGTACCAGGAGCGAGGAGTGAGGAGTGAGCAGGCCGACGAATCAGGAAAACAAGCGTCAGCCTTCGCACTTCTCACTTCTGGCTTCTCACTCGTTTAAAAAGCTTTGTCTCTTACCGACCAACTAAACGACATTCTAAATAGCCTCGGTGGCTTTGGGCCCGAGATCTGGCTATCAGTGGCCGTATGTGTGCTCCTGGTAGTTGAGTTGGTGCTGGTTCGGGCAGTGGCTCTGTCAAATGCTCGACCCTATCTGGCTGGCTTAAGTATACTCGTCGTAGGGGTAGCAGGTGTGTGGGCTATTAGGTTACCTACGCGCAGTTTTTTGTTCATGCATCTGCTTTTTGTCGATAACCAGGCTATTTTCATTCAGCAGGTAGTGGCCTTAAGTGCTGTTGCCGTATTACTTTATGAAGTGGCAACGTCATCGGAGCGATTTGGGCGTGCCACAAAACTGCCTTTGGAATGGTACTCGATACTGGTTGCCATGACCTTAGGTTTGTTTCTGATGACCATTTCGGTCAATCTGCTTAGTATTTACCTGAGCATCGAGTTGGTTTCGATCTGCTCGTATCTGCTTACGGCACTCACCACCGATCGAAAAGCCTCAGAAGGAGGCATCAAATACCTGTTGTTTGGTTCAATCAGTTCGGCCGTTATGCTTTATGGTATGTCGTTGCTGTATGGCATGACCGGAACCCTTGATCTGACGGCCGATGCTTTCGGTGCCCAACTGGCTCAGCAGGAAATTCCCGTTGCAACGGTTGCTATAGTACTGACGCTGGCTGGTCTGTTGTTTAAGTTGGCTGGCGTTCCCTTTCATGTCTGGACCCCCGATGCGTATGAGGCTGCTCCGGTTCCGGTAGCTGCCTTTTTCTCGATAGCCCCCAAAGCGGCTGCTATATTGGTTCTGATGCGGGTAGTAACGTCTTTGCCAATCGACTCGCCAGTAGGGGGAGCCACAACGGCAGCGATACAAACTCCGCTGGCTGTATTGGCCCTGGCTGGTATTCTGATCGGGAATCTGTCGGCGCTCCGGCAAACGGACGCCAAACGGCTGCTAGCGTATTCGAGCATTGCCCATGCCGGATTTCTACTGGTTGGGGTGGTGGCGATGAGCGAAGCTGGGTTCAATGCTGTTTTGTTTTACATAGGTACGTACCTGTTTATAACACTGGCTGCTTTTTTTCTGATTGACCTGTTGGCGCGTAGCAACGGCAGTGATCTGACCATCAAAAATTTTGCCGGACTAGGTTCACAACAACCGCTGCTGTCAATTGCGCTTACCGTGGTTATGATTGCCCTAACGGGTTTGCCACCGACAGTCGGTTTTACGGCTAAGCTCCTATCGTTTTCAGCTCTTTACGATGCCTATCAGCAAACGGGCGATAGCTGGCTGTTGCTATTGTTTGCTTTAGGTCTTTTAAACACACTGATTGGGCTAGCCTATTATCTTAAGATTCCGTTTCTGTTATTCTTCCGATCAAGACCCACAGAATTGGAACCCTTTCCTAACGTTGCTTTGCCTAAACTGGCAGTCTGGACAGCAGTTATCCTGACGATTCCTGCCATTGGGCTTTTTCTCAAACCGGATCTGGTATCGCGTTGGTTAACTAACTGGTAGATCATCGTTCTATAAGTAGTCGGCAAACCTATCCGGGCGAATCGTTTGTTTTCGTTTCTTTGTAATTCACAACCTGTTCAATTTATGAATCCTGTTCTGGATATGACGCTTGATGAATTGTTCGATCAGTTCGATAATCTACGCGTATTGATCATTGGCGACGTTATGCTTGATTCCTACGTGTGGGGCCATGTTGAGCGGATTTCTCCCGAAGCTCCCGTTCCTATTGTTCGGTTCGACCGTCGTGAATTGCGACTGGGGGGGGCTGGAAACGTACTGCTCAATGTACAGGCACTAGGGGCCGAAGCCATTATTTGTTCCGTAATTGGTACAGATGCGTCGGGCGATCAGCTTGAAAAAGAACTCTGTGACCGGGGGTTAAACTGCGATGGGCTTATTCGTAGTGACGACCGAATCACGACCATCAAAGAGCGGATTATTGCCGGATCACAGCAGGTCGTTCGTGTCGATACCGAGACTGATAAATACATCACTTCGGTTGAACGGGCAAAGCTGATCGACAAAGCTAAAAGTCTGATTCCGACCTGCCATGTCGTTATTTTTGAGGATTACGACAAAGGTGTTCTGAGTAAGGATGCTATTGCCGAAATCACCGATTTTGCCAATGAACAGGGCGTTCCGACGGTGGTTGATCCCAAGAAACGTAACTTCCTGTCGTATCAGAATACGACCCTTTTTAAACCCAATCTGAAAGAACTACGCGAGGGATTGAAAGTTGATTTTGATGTCGATGACCCCGACGAATTTCAGGCCGCTGTTGACCAACTGAAGCAGCAACTGAATGTAAAGGGTGCGCTGATTACGCTTTCAGAGCGAGGGGTATTTATTGACTTCAACGGAGAGAAACAGAAACTTCCGGCTCACATTCGCAAAATTGCCGACGTATCGGGTGCGGGCGATACCGTGATCAGTATTGCTGCCTGCTGTGTTGCTCTAAAACAACCCCCACATGTTATTGCTGGATTGTCGAATCTCGGAGGTGGACTGGTTTGCGAATCAGTTGGCGTAGTACCAATCGACAAAGCTAAATTGAAAGAAGAAGCAAAAGAGAATCTGTTGGCTTGACCTGTGAGTGTATCAGACTATGGCTTAACACATAATTGATTACACAACAGAGATGAGTCAAGAGTTTAGAGCATTCGCAGCTATTGAAGATGCTATCGATACGTCTGAAAGTTATCGTGGATCATTAGTCGTTCGAGAGGATTCTATACTTGTGCCAATTATCAATCTTGGCATATCTGAGCACGTTCTTAACCCTACTAATAAGTTAGCTTACGTTGACTTTGCCTACCTCTTTTTCAAAGGCTTTTCTAAAGTGTTGTTGAATAGCTTTACAGATATCAAAAGCAAGGATACTGAGAAACGATATTGCTATGTGGGAGGCAGTCAAGCGGGTGATCTAGAAGTTGAGTGTAACCAAACTTATTTACTATTACCTACTGCCGGTCGTTTGTCGCCAACAAATTGGTATCCAGATAACACTCCATTCTATAAAGCAAATTTAGACTCAGAACAGGTTAATAGTTTTTGGAATACAGTTGATGCTGTTTGGAAAGCAATTAATTCACTAAAATGAATCTTAGCTAGCATATTGCCACTTATATAACAGATCTCAATGGCCGATACGCATTCTGACTACTCATGACTGGTCCAAAATTTCTACAGTTACAGATGGACGACCGCCCTAAAATTATAGGCATCAGGGATGGCACATCACAAGCATGGACTACTAAAGAATTCTGGTTAGTCCATCAGGAATTGAAGGCATTTATTAAAGATGCTCACGACTACATGGCTGGTAATAAACCAAATTTTGATGCAAAATGGATTGGGATCACATTGGATAAAGACGCTTATTTAACTGATTTTATAGACGTTGCTGGTGTCCTAAGAGGTTATTTTGTCAGTGATCGGTTGAAAACCATTTTAGAGAGCTGTCATTTACCTGAGCATTGCTTTTATAAAGTCGTTTTGCATCAACCAGAAAAGCGCGGCAAAACTCTTAAGCATATAGACGGTTACTGGTGGTTTTACTACCAGATGGAGACAGGACAGACTAATGTAAATTTTAGCCAATCAGCCTTTCAGGCAAGTAGGCACCCTGTTTTAGATCAATTTGGAAGTACTTCAATACTGAGTTTTGAGGATTATAAAAACATATACACGAACACCCCTCCTGCTCCTAAAGCTATAAAACTCGTGTTTAATGAAAACTTTGATAAAGCACTAGATTTTTGGGGAACACAATTTTTATCTATACGGAATTATATATCGGAGAACTTACATCGGAAATTGGAAGAAAGCAAGATAACGGGGTATAAGGTAAAAGCACCTGAATGTGAATTGATCTTTGATTAATCTCTTTACATAAGATTAGTTATAAAACCAGCCTGAGAAAAGTACAAACAGTACTAGATGTCACAGTTTGTACTTTTCATGTAGTCACCTGATGAAACATCAAACGGCTCCTAGTTCCTTCACCGCGTCGACAAAACAGCGGGCTTTGTCGCGGTCGGTATCGGGGTAGATGCCGTGGCCGAGGTTGGCGATGTAATGCTGATGACCGAAACCATCAAACATCCGCTTCACTTCGGCCCGAATCTGGGCGAAATCGGCATAAAGCACACAAGGGTCCAGATTACCCTGCAATACCCGGTCGGGAATCAATTGCCGCGACTCATGCGGGTCCATGTTCCAGTCCAGGCCAACCACATCGCAGCTTAGCTGACCGATTTCCTGTCGGGCAAAAAAGGCACCTTTTGCAAAAACAGTGATGGGTACTTCGCGGTCCGGTGTTCCGGTGATCAGATCGCAGATTTGCTTGATATAAGGCAGCGAGAATGTCCGGTACTGTTCGGGCGAGAGAATACCTGCCCAGGAATCGAAAATCTGTACCAGATCGGCCCCTGCCTGGATCTGGGCCTGCAAATAGCCAATCGTGCTGTCCGTAATTTGCTGGAGCAACGCGTGGGCAAAATCGGGGTCGGTATAGAGCAGTTTTTTGGCAACCGAGAAGGTTTTGGAACCTTTGCCCTCCGTCATGTAACAGAAAATGGTGAACGGCGCCCCGGCAAATCCAATGAGCGGAACCCGGCCATTCAACTCTTTCTTGGTCAGCTTGATGGCATCCAGTACGTAGCCCAGATCACTTTCAGCATCGGCTACCCGTAGCCGTTTGAGGTCGTCCATAGTGCGGACCGTTTCGGGAAAAACAGGGCCCCGGCTCTCGACCATTTCGTAAGGTAACCCCATGGCTTCGGGAATCACCAGAATATCGGAGAAGATAATGGCCGCGTCGACACCAAACGCATCGACAGGCTGAATGGTCACTTCGGCAGCCAGTTCGGGGGTTTTGGCTAGTGTGATGAAACTACCAGCCTGTTCGCGGACGGCACGGTACTCAGGCAACACGCGCCCGGCCTGCCGCATCATCCAGACCGGAGCTCGTTCGGTCAGTTCGCCCCGTGCGGTGCGGAGCAGCAGATCATTTTGTAAAGTCATACCGCAAAAGTACGCTGGCAAGGCGAAATTTCAGGCCATGAAGTCGGGTGTGTTCCCAAACCATTTTAGAATTCGCCAATTTTGCCGAAAAATCGCCTTTACATGCCCACACTTTTTATCGATACCGAACGTCTGCGTGATCTTAACAGTGGGTTAGGGCAGGTCTGTTTGCATCTTGGTCAGGAACTTGTGCGCCAATCGCCCGTCGAATGGCAGCTAATGTTTCTGGTCCCCGAAGGTAAAACAGGCATTTTCGGGGGTTCGGTGAGCTATATAGAAGCCTCCTGGACTCGCAAATTCTGGATACCCGGTCAATATGATGTGTGGCATTGTTTGCATCAGGATTCGGCTTATCTGCCCAGTCAGGCAAAACTCATCCTGACGATTCACGACCTTAATTTTCTTGAACGACCGGATTATTCGGAATCTACCAAAGCCCGTAAACTAGCTCGTTTACAAAAAAAAGTAAATCGAGCGACGGCCTTAACCGCCATTTCTCAGTATACAGCATCGGTGGTTCGTGAACAGTTGGTGACCGATAAACCGGTACAGGTTATTTCAAATGGAGTAGCCGTTAATCCGGCCGAGACCCCAACAGAACCGCCGAAGTCAGCATGGATTGATTCATTGGTTGATGCGCCCTTCTTTCTGTTTGTGGGTGTTATTCACCCAAAAAAGAACGTCCATACTTTACTACCTATGCTGGAGGCCTTTCCAGATTACCGATTGGTACTGGCTGGTCCTGATGGTCACCCCTATGCTCAGCACATTCGCGAGCAGGCGGTAAAGCTGGGCATTGCCGACAGACTACTGATGCCGGGTTCGATCGATGAATCAACAAAACGGTGGCTTTATGCGCATTGTACGGCCTTCTTGTTCCCATCTTTATCGGAAGGATTCGGTTTGCCCGTAGCCGAAGCCATGACATTCGGAAAGCCCGTGTTTATTTCCCGGCTCACCAGCCTACCCGAAGTAGGCGGAAAGGAAGCCTATTATTTTGAAAATTTCGAGCCTGAGTCTATGGCCCAAACCCTGGATGAGGGACTGCGGGATTTCGCTCAAAACCCCCTCCGCCAGGAGCGTCTGCGCCGACGAGCCGCCACGTTTAGCTGGCCTGATGTTGCCAAAACGTATTGGGAGTTATATACAGGATTAGTTCAGTGATGTTTTATCGAGTTGAGTAAGTGTCATACAACGACTCATACATTAGGTTTCCGGTACGCATATACAACCCAAAGAGGCTCAGATATAATGAAAGCAGGATTGGCTGATAGGGGTATGGTAAAGCCGGAAGAATCCAGTAATATCCGACGACACCTAAACCATATAACATTGGGAGTATGACACCGTGTCGTTTTAGCAGATACAGCGCTTCGGTAGGGATATTATGGATACCATGCCTGAATAGGGCTTTCAAGTATGGCCACGCTATCAAGAGCAGCCCAGTAAGTTTTCCTATGATAAAGCCTTGTGCCGCTCCGCTAAAGATGTAATCCCATTGGTGCGTATACCAGAGAAAAGATAAAGCGAGTAGCATCAGGTAAACAGGGGCTGTCTGACGCCATACGAGCGGTTTCTGAAACTGTGCTGCCAATGCCTGTTGCCAGCGCTGGTCATAGTGTACAAACGTTACCCGGTTGTACTGCCGCTCCATTTTCTGTAACCCTTTTCGACTCCCAAAGGCTTTTTGAACCTCGGTTAACGCGGTTTCAAACGTCATGCCCTGCGATATGTATTCGGTAAGGGCGACCGTATAATGGTCGGTCAGTTCAAGAATCAATTCTTCGTTCGTGAGCAAATTGACTTCGCGAAGATGATAATCAAGATCGGCTTGTTGGGCAGCAGTGAGCATGGCTTTAGGCGAGTTTATAATAAAACTTTTTATAGAAAAGCTGAACAAAACTAAGGCTATACAGTAGGGTCAGCAGGCAAATCAGGACAGATACTATTGGGTAGGTTTGTAAAAAATTGCGAATAGTATGTGAGCTTTTTTCAGAAAAGGCATTAGTCAGATTGAGGCTGATCTGTAATAGGTTTATGGGAATCATACCTTGATTTTGAAAGTACTGCCACACCAGTTTACCCGTTGAAATGCGCTGATCGACGCTTTTGAAATACCCCCAAACCAGCAGTACTAATGGAGATAACGCGAGATAGAAAATACTGGTAGCTACTGTGTTGGGAGGGAGTAAAGGGACAAGTATGAAAAGAAGCAAACACAGCAGGGTAGTCGATAGAATTGTGGGCCAGCGAAAATAACTTTTCAGAATGGCCCTATGCTGAATGCGCACCTGCCGGACAATACTTTTTTCATAGTCCTTTTGTATGTGATCAAGGCCTATGCCACCACCTAATTCGAACCAGGCCCATTTACTGGCTTCATCGAATGACTGCCCTGCTGCCATCTTCTGTTCGGTAAGTGTAGCATAGTGGTCAACTAATTCAGCTAGTAAATCGTCGTAGGTAATAGACGCCAACCCGATCAGGTCGTGCCGTAGAGCCGTAATTTGTTTATTCGAAAGGGACATGTTTAAAGGCTAGGTTTCAGTTTCAGAACCAGATTCAGGTTTTCCAGAAAGGCGGTTAAATCGGCGATGCGTCCGGCGGCTTCGGTATGCCCGGTTTTGGTGAGCGAGTAGTATTTACGGGCGCGACCATCCACAATCTGCGTTTCGGTAGTTAGTAACCCTTCGGCTTCGAGCTTGTGCAGGGCTGGGTACAAAGCCCCTTCGGTAATGGTCATTTCACCAGCCGTTAGTTCCTTCACCTTCTGCGTGATCTCGTAGCCATACATCTTGTCACGATCTTCCAATAGACGTAGAATAATCACCGACAGGCTACCTTTCAATAAAGAGGAGTTATTGGACGTGTTCATGCATTAAATATACACAAAGAAATTATATACCTCCAAATCTTAGGTATAGGTCTAAATCGGGATTTAACGGATTTACGGATGAATAGGATTTTGTAGCTGTATGGATTCGCAATGCGAGCAAAATCTGTTTAATCCCTAAATCAGATAAATTCCGCCGGGCCGACGTTTCAGTTATCTTTGCACCACGAATGAAAACATATAGTCGATTACTCTCGTTTGCCAGACCACTGGGTCGCTTCCTGGCGCCATTTGTGTTGACGTCGCTGATTGCCAGTGTGTTTGGTGTACTTAATTTTACGCTGCTGATTCCCCTGCTAAGCATCCTGTTCGAACAGGTCGATGCCAAACGGATGCAGGCGTTTCTGAATCAACCGGCTCCCTCCATTACTTCATCGCCGACCGAAGCTTTTAATTATTACTTTGCTCAGGTATTTCAGGAGTATGGTAAAATCGGCGCTCTCCAATTTGTGTGTGGTATTATAATCGTATCGGTTTTACTGAGTAATGTTTTTAAGTATCTGTCAGTCAGGCAGCTAGAGTCGTTCAAGGCCCGGATGGTGGCTACCCTGCGTGAAACCGTTTTTAGCCGGACCATTCACCTGCATCTGGGCTTTTTCTCCAACGAGCGGAAAGGGAATCTGATGTCGCGCATCACGACGGATGTGCAGGAGGTTGAAAACTCCATTGCCAATACATTGTCGGCGGGGTCGAAAGAAGTGTTTTTGCTGATCGGCTACATCATTGCGTTACTGAGCATTTCAGTAAAGCTGACGCTATTTGCCATCATCGTTATCCCGATTTCGGGGGGATTTATTGCTACCCTGGTTCGACGGATGAAACGCGATGCTCAGGAAGGTCAGCAGCGCCTGAGTAGCCTGGTAAGTTTGCTCGACGAAACATTTGGCGGCATGCGGGTGGTAAAAGGCTTTGTGGCCGAAGGGTTTATTCTCAATAAGTTTCGGCAGGAAAACGAAGGCTATCGACAGGCTGTTCGGTCGCTGGCAAACCGCCGGGAGCTGGCCTCTCCCTTTTCTGAAGTGATGGGCGTGGCAGTGGTAGCCGGAATCTTGCTCTACGGTGGATCGCTGGTACTGAGTGGCCAATCGGACCTGACAGCCGCCCAGTTTATTGCCTACATCGCTATTTTCTCGCAGGTGACGCGCCCGGCCAAGGATATTTCCAACGCCTTTAGCGGTTCGCAGCGGGGGCTAGCGTCGGGCGAGCGGGTGCTGGAACTGATCGATACCCAATCGGCCGTTCAGGACAAACCGGGAGCTATTACACTGGGTACGTTTAGCGACCGGATTTCGGTGCAGTCTGTATCGTTTGCCTACAATGAAGATACGCCTGTATTGCGCGACATTAGTTTTGAACTGACTAAAGGCAAAACCATCGCCCTGGTTGGTTCATCGGGTGGCGGTAAATCGACCATTGCCGATCTGATTCCCCGTTTTTATGATCCAACATCAGGTAATATTCGAATCGACGGGGTGGATCTGCGCGACTGCACAATGGCATCCCTACGGGCTCAGATGGGTATTGTGACGCAGGAAAGTATTCTGTTCAACGACACCATTTTTAACAACATCGCCTTTGGTAGTAAAGCGACTGAGGCCCAGGTAATGGAAGCTGCCCGGATTGCGAATGCCCACGAATTCATCATGGCGCAACCCGATGGATACCAGACTGTCATTGGCGATCGAGGGGGCAAACTATCGGGGGGGCAGCGGCAGCGTATCAGCATTGCCCGCGCAATCCTGAAAAATCCGCCGATTCTGATTCTGGATGAGGCCACATCGGCCCTCGATACCGAATCCGAAAAACTGGTTCAGGAAGCCCTGACGCGTCTGATGGCCAACCGAACAACGCTCGTTATTGCCCACCGACTGAGTACCATTCAGCATGCCGATGAGATTCTGGTCGTCAATCAGGGACGTATCGTTGAGCGCGGTCGCCACGACGAACTGCTATCGCTGGATGAAGGGTTCTATCGGAAGCTGAGCACGATGCAGAATGTATAGCTGTTGTAAGGTGGTGGAGACCCGCGCTATTAGCCACCATCGCGGGTTTCCACCCGCGTTACTTGCTCGTCTTACTAACGACAATCTTCCAGTCGGGGCCGCTGAACACTTTATATTTTTCTGAGAAATTTCCCTGATTGACGGCTATTGAGAAGTTCAGTAGACTGTTGATATAGGCCACATCGTCGCCAATGGCCGCTTCGCCGAAGGTGTTGACGAACGCAACGGATCTGTCATACAGCGATTGATCGTTCTGAAAAATCTGCACCCGAACCATGCCCCCCGGCTTTATGCCAAGCTGGTCAATCATCGACTTGGGAATATTACTCCAGACATTCCCGTACTGAATATCCAACACCGGGATGGTTCCCTTCAACATACCATTGGCTGCTTCCGCTTTTTGGTAGGGCAATCGTACAACTTCGTTTGGCAACTTAGGGCCTACCTGTTCGAAACGAATGGTATGCGAGGCCAGTCGGGCGGCTGTATAGGCATATACATCGCGTCCGTGAAACGTGTATGACTGGTTTGAATTCCGTAGTCGGTTGATTGCTTCGTCGATCTGCCGGACCTGGCCGATACCCAGATGCTCGGCTACTAAGGTGAGCGTTCCGTTGTCGGGCGTTACGATATAGTGACCCGTTTTTGTCAGTAGTACTACCGAATGTCGTTCGGTCCCAACTCCCGGATCGCAAACGGATACAAACACCGTGCCTTTTGGATAGTAAGGAACCGTTTGATGCAGTCGATAGGCAGCTTCCCAAATGTTATAAGCCGGAATGTCGTGTGTGAGGTCGAATAATTTGAGCGCGGGTGATACGCCCATGGCTACTCCTTTCATAGCAGATACGGCCCCATCTTTCAGCCCAAAATCAGACTGAAAGACGACGATTCCATTTTGGGCATAGCTGGCTTGGGAGCTGAATAGCCAGAGAAAGAGAGAAAGTTTGTAGAGGTTATGCATGATGGTAGGAGGTTACGGTATCGAGGAATTATAAATCACCTTTCGGAAAGTTCGTGGGGGCTGTATAGATAAGCGATTAGACTACTGCCAATTACACTCGTAAGGTCAGTTACTGTAAACAAAAGGTGAATCCAGTTGAGATCGATAGGCAGGAGCGTCAGGAAATAGCCGAGTAAATAAATCCCCCAACTACTGATAATCGATAGGGCCGTCAGACGAATAAACGGTTGTTTGCTGAGTGTGTCACCCACACATTGATTACGTAATCGGTTTAGCGTAAACAGGATGAATACGTAATCGACAAGGGCAATCAGCCCCCAGGTCAGCTTCTGTCCAATCTGAATCTCATTATCAAACGATAGTTGTTGGTGTCCTATATAACTGGCAATCGCCATGAAAAAAGCCGATAGCAATAGGGATGCCAGTGGACGTTTAATGGATTCAAGTTGGATATGGGTAATAAGAATAAGATGCAGGAGCAGCAATGGAGTGGTTATGAACCAGCCCATATAACGGTACTGACCAAGGGCATTATAGGACTCACGCAGCAGCGTTTGGCGGTCGTTCGGGTC
The DNA here is from genome assembly GCF_001898575.1 of Spirosoma sp. 48-14. Classification (GTDB taxonomy): domain Bacteria; phylum Bacteroidota; class Bacteroidia; order Cytophagales; family Spirosomataceae; genus Spirosoma. The sequence goes on along the minus strand of NZ_MKUD01000063.1, from coordinate 460,827 downwards.
CGTGACAGTAGGTAGTTCTGCCAGTACATCCCGGTAATAAGCTTGTAGCAGGTAATAAACAAAGCCCACTATTAATGCACAAATAGCCAGCAGATTTGGCATCTGGCGGTAAGGTGGTCGTATGGGTGAAAGTGATAGTCTGGTTGAGGAAAATAGTATGAAGACAAAATTGCCGATAAAGGCAAGCATTGCTACGATCAGAAAAAAATAGGTAATCATAGGCAGGATGCCCGCCGTACCTGCCGTTGGAATGAATGAGTTGGTTACGTCCATAAACACAAAAATGGGAGGCATGAATATACCTCCCATTTCTATATACCCCGTTGAACCGGGTTTTTATTTTTGCATTCCTTTAATCTGCTCGATTTCTTTCTTCGACCGGTCGATCAACTGCTGGGCGTACGTCCGCAGTGTTTCGTTTTTGCCGTATTGCAGATAAGTCGTAGCCATATCGATAGCATCCTGACGCTGATCGGCTAGCAAGGTGGCGAAGTTCTTATCCAGGTTGCTGGTCAGTTTATCGCTGGTGCCGGTTTGCTGCAACTTCAGACCCATAGCCTCAATATTGCGGCTTTGCTGTTGTGTAAACGCCTGGCTCGGGCGGGTAGGCTTCAACTGGCGCATTGTACCATCGACCAGATTAATATCGGCTTCGGTAGCTGGCAACAGCGTTTTTGCCATTTTCAACAGCGATGTATCCTTGCCGTTTTGAATTTCCTGTTTCAGTAAGTCCTGAGCGCCCTGGGCATGAATCTTCGCCTGAAAGGCATAATCGAAGTCAGGGTCTCCGGTGGCTACCAGTTTTTTTATTTTCGTAACCGTCTGTTGCAGAGGAGTCAATAAGGCCGTTTTAGCCGGGTCGCTGGCTGAATGGGTTGACGTGGCGGCACTTGTGGTTGCCTGAGCGCAGGCGGCAAACGAAATTCCAGACAGAGAGAAGGCTAATCCCCAGATCACTAAATTGGATTGTAGCGTTTTCATGCTTTGCAAATGGTTTTTTACAGACAATATCAATCGCCTAAGTAAACGGATTATATACTAAAGACAAAAATGAAGCCAGAAGGTTTAGTTGGCTATATCGCTCTCAACTCTCCTTTAGCCGACTTTTTTGCTATAACCTTGCGGGGCTGTGAGTATTGGTTGGTTTTTTCAAACGATTCCATGACCAATTTAGCGCGGGCTTGTTGAGCTTTACTTTTATAAAATGCATTGGAGGTTGTGATATATTTCTTGACAGACAACCCTTTTAAGAAGGTGGTTATGATGGATTGCGCTGTTTGAAAAGCACTATCGCTCGGTTGAATGACAATTAGTAACTCTTTAATGTTCGATCTATCTTCATACTGTACATTCTCCAGCCAAACTCTAAGTTCAGGAATAAGAATGTCTTTTTCTATTTGTATAATTCTTATGGCTTTATTCAAGCGCTCGTAAAGCGCAGAGAAAATCGGATTACCATCAAAAAAATCCTCACCATTCGCAAACTTTGTAATGACCCACTCAGTATAGTCAGCATTACTTAAACGACTGACTGTATCATTCCAGAATTTTTTGTTTTGGAAATAGAGGTCTTTATCTAAAAGAAAGTTTTTATATCTAGCAAGTTGCATCATCATTTCTTCTTAAAAAAGCTTTTCCTTTCCATACTTCCACATCAACTCGTTCCTTATCATTCCCTGGGTAAGATTTTATGTATGGCCTATTACCATCTACTAAAATACCACCATTCTCACAGGCTCTGGTAATAGCGACTTGACATTGAGTAAACGCTTTTTCCCTCTTCTTTCTCTCAGGTGAAGATAGTTTTTCTTTTAGATTTAACAATTTACTCTTTGCTTGATCAGAGTATAAGGGCTCTTCCTGAGCCCAAGATTCAGATTCTTCTAAATGCTGTCCCTGTGCCTGAAAACGGCCTCTATTATTCATGATAATAAAAGAAAACCCAATACACCATAGTGTATTGGGTTCAAAAATAAAGCCTTTTTGGTTACAACCGAATGATCTCGGCACCTATGGCGTTTAGTCGGGTATCGATATTCTGGTAACCCCGGTCAATTTGCTCGATGCTGTCGATGATGCTGGTTCCTTTGGCCGACATAGCCGCAATGAGCAATGCAACGCCTGCCCGAATATCTGGCGATGACATACGGATACCTTTTAGGGGCATCTGCCGATTGAGGCCTACCACCGTAGCCCGGTGCGGATCGCACAGAATAATCTGAGCACCCATGTCGATGAGTTTATCCACAAAGAAGAGCCGACTTTCGAACATTTTCTGGTGGATAAGCAACGTTCCCTGCGCCTGAACAGCCGTTACCAGCACAATGCTCAGCAAATCGGGTGTGAACCCTGGCCAGGGCGCATCGGCAACGGTCATCATACCGCCATCCAGAAACGTCTCGATCTGATAATGCTCCTGAGCCGGAATGTAAATATCGTCGCCCCGGAATTCCATCTGAATGCCTAGTCGCTTAAACTGGTCGGGGATGATACCCAGCTCAGGAATCCGGCAGTTTTTGATTGTAATTTCTGACTGTGTCATGGCTGCCAGACCAATAAACGAGCCAATTTCGATCATGTCGGGCAACATGGTGTGTTCGGTACCTTTCAGTTCCGATACACCTTCGATGGTTAGCAGATTGGAGCCAACCCCCGAAATTTTAGCTCCCATCGAATTGAGCATTCGACTGAGTTGCTGTAGGTAGGGTTCACAGGCTGCATTATAAATGGTCGTAATACCCTCCGCCATAACAGCCGCCATCAGCACGTTGGCTGTACCCGTTACCGACGCTTCATCCAGCAGCATATAGGTACCACGTAGGTTACTGGCATCAACCTGATAATAGCCACCATCATTGGCGTCGTAGTTGAACTGGGCTCCCAACTTCTCAAAGCCCAGAAAATGGGTATCCAGCCGACGACGGCCGATTTTATCGCCACCTGGTCGAGGAATCCGTCCTTTTTTGAATCGAGCCAGCATAGGGCCCAGCAGCATAACCGAACCACGCAGAGCAGCTGCTTTTCGTTTATATGTCTCGGATTCCAGATACTCCAGGTTAACATCACTAGCCTGGAAACGGTACGAACTTTCGCCAATTTTGGTAACCCAAACCCCTAAATCACCCAACAGGTCGATGAGCTGGTTGACATCGCGAATGTTTGGGATATTATGAATCACAACAGGCTCCTTTGTGAGCAGTACGGCACAAAGAATCTGTAAAGCTTCATTTTTTGCTCCTTGCGGAATAAGTTCGCCTTTGAGTCGGCGCCCACCTGTAATTTGAAAAGATGCCATTTAGGAAATGATGAATAATGATTAATGCATAATGAATAATGGTTAATGTATAATGTTGTCGATAGCTCTATCAACATTGTTCATTATGCATTAACCATTACTCATTAATCTAGTTTATCGTCTCCGACGGTCGTTGTTTCGGTTTTGGCCACCTGAGCCGCCATTGCGATTGCCGAAATTTCGGTTACCATCGCGGTTTTGGCGCCCCTGATTGGAACCTGGCCCATTCCCATTATTTCGGTTGCCAAAGTTTCGGTTGCCTCCATCACGATTTTGGCGTCCCTGATTCGAGCCTCCGTCGCGGTTGCGATCATTGCGATAATTCGCATTGCCGCTGATACGCTGGGGCTGATCACCCGTACGCTCGCGCGGGGTAGACTCCACCAGCCCTTCTTCCCGAATGAGTTTGATGTCGTCGTAAAGTTGCCCGTTCGAGATCTCGATCAGACTTTGGTAGATGGTTTCGTCTTCTACCGATTCTTTATTCCAGGCCTGGTAAAACGTACGCATCAGGCGGGTTAGGTACGAAACAAACGCTCTACGTTCTTCCTGATCTTCCAGCGCAACGGCTTTCGCTACCAGTAAATCCACATTTCGGCCAAAATGTTTGAATTTTAGATGGTGCGTGTTGTAGGGGACTCGCTGTGGTTTTTTACCCAGGGCTTCTTCCGATGGAGGAGGGTAGGGGCTGTCGACATCGAGAGTAAAGCCCGACATGATATATAGGTCATCCCACAGTTTGTTGTAGTAGTCCTGCCCATCTTTCATGTTGGGGTGAATCTGTCGCATTAACTCGATCAGGATATGCGCGTAGCGGGTACGCTTCTCCCGATCTTCAATGTTGACCATGTTGTCAACCAGCTTTTGGATACTGCTGCCGTATTCTTTCAAAGGCCTTGCCTGGTTTATATCAATAAGAAAACAAAAGTACGAAGAAAGGACCAAGCGGCAATGGGCAAAGGAGTAGGGGCATAGGGAATAAGCAAGTGGGAAAGGTTACCTTTGTCGTCGACTTCTGTTTAGTACCCCTATGTCCTATACTCCCACCTCTTTGCTAACCCGTTACCGCTCCGAAATCACCGATACCATTCGTCTGAGCGTTCCGATTATCATTGCTCAGTTGGGTGTTGTATTGATGGGGGTTACAGATAACCTGTTCGTTGGGCGTCTGCTGGGGGCTGTTCCACTGGGGGCTGCCGGGCTGGCCAATTCGTTGTCGTTCCTGATGTCGAGTATTGGGGTAGGTGGTTTAACGGTAGTGGCGGCTCTGGTGTCGAAGTCGCACAACCAAAATGACCCTGCTGCCGTAAACCGCCTGTTTCGGGCAGGGTTACGGGTAGGACTTTTGCTAAGTTTCGTTTTAGGAAGCCTTTCTGCCTTATTGGCGTTCAATTTTGATCTGTTTGGTCAGAGTGCAGAAGTAACGCGGTTGTCCCGCGATTTTATGTTGATTCTGAGCGCGTCGTTGGTACCGTTAATGATTTTTGTGGGTGCTCGCCAGTTGTGCGATGGTTTACGCTATCCACGTGTCGCTATGGTCATTACGCTTTCGGCCCTCTTCCTGAATGCCCTGTTTAACTATTTGCTCATTAAAGGGGCAGGGCCTTTTCCAGCTATGGGGTTGATGGGGTCGGCAGTTGCTACCCTTCTATCGCGAACGTTTATGGCGGGTGCTATGCTGATGTATGTGTATCGGTCGGGACGTTTTAAACCATTTCTGCTCCCTCAGTTCCGTACGTTACCAACGAATGCCGAAGCCTGGGAAATCCTGCGGCTCTGTATACCGGGCGGCTTGACCTTTTTCTTTGAGGTAGCTACGTTTTCACTGGCGGTAGTCATTGTGGGCTGGCTTGGCGAGGATCGATTGGCCGCTCACCAGATTGCGATCAATATGGCGTCGGTTACCTATATGATGGCAACAGGTATTTCGTCGGCAGCAGCTATACGAGTAAGCGCGTCTGTAGGGCGGGGAAGTCGGGAAGGGGTTTGGCAGGCAGGGATTGCGGCTTTTATGCTGTCGATCAGTTTCATGACGCTGATGGCCCTGGTCTTTCTAACGGCCAACGAATGGCTGGTTACCCTCTATATTCGTGACAACCCGGCGGTTATACGGATTGCCGCATCGCTGGTGATTATTGCTGGGGTGTTCCAGCTTTCCGACGGGGTTCAGGTTGTGGCATTGGGTAGTCTGCGGGGCTTGTCGGATGTAAATGTTCCAACGCTGATTACACTGTTCTCGTACTGGATTGTGGCGCTACCCTTGAGCTATGTCTTGGCTTTTCCTCTGGGTATGGATGCTATTGGTGTCTGGATTGGCTTATTGGCCGGCCTTACCATAGCAGCGGTTCTGCTTACCTGGCGGTTTTTCCGCAGGGTCAAACTGATTCAGTTACCTGATTTTACTTCACCCTCAGCCTAGTCGACGCTTCGGTTGGAGTAAGGTCATCGCATGCGTTCCAGCAATTCGGCACGAGTTGGACGATTGGCCGTTAGTTCATAAGCAATACCCTGTCGATCAAGGTCATCCATGAACGAAACATAACTCTCCTTCTCCACGGTGAAAACGTACCAATTCTCGTAGGGTTCGTTGAATGTTTCAACCTCAGTTAGCAATGACTGTCTTTGCAGACTTTGGTATTGGGCTGTTTCGAGATCGGCTTGTTTGATAAGAAAATACCACACAGTTTGTAACACGGGTGGGAACCCGCAGGGATAAGTGCAAGACTAAAAACGCGTGTTTCTACCCGCGTTACAAACATTACAAACTGAAAAGCCTGCATCTCGGTTCGAAGTGCAGGCTTTTCAGTAATGAAATGAGACAACTCACTACATTTTCTTATTCACAGCCAGATTTGACGCCAGAATGTAATCGGCCAATACCAGACCAGCTTCGTTCAGGTACAGGTCTTTTTTCTTCTTGGCAGTCGCTGCGGTCGATGGCGTGCCGGTTTCATCGGTCGTAGCCGACATTTGTGAAACTTTGTTGGCAGCAGCCCGTTTGCGTTCCGCTTCTTCCCGCTCTTTCCGACGCTTCGACTCCTGGAGTGATACGACTGTATTTTCTTTCGCCTTCTTGAAATCGGCTAAATCCTGCGCCAGCTTTTTCAGCTCTGGGTCTGATTTCAGCCGTTGTTCAAAACGATCTCGAAGACGAGTAAGAACTTTATCGTCCAGATCGTTCGACAGCTCATAGCGCGTTGAGTTGATATGATCCCAGGGCAGTGCGCTTGGCTGAGAACTTTCACCGTACTCTTCGGCCGAGAAAGCAGAAGGTAGTTCGACATCGGGCGTTACCCCTTTGTGCTGCGTACTGCTGCCATTGATCCGGTAGAATTTCTGAATGGTCATTTTCACCTGACCTACTTTTTCCGGTTCTTTTGGAAGCCACTGGTTCAGATCGATCAGCGTTTGCACGGTGCCTTTCCCGAAGGTTTGGCCACCCACGATAATGCCCCGCTTGTAATCCTGAATAGCAGCTGCGAAAATTTCGGAAGCCGATGCGCTGAAGCGGTTTACCAGAACGGCCATCGGACCATTATAAACCGTTGTGCCACCGTCTTTGTCGGCATAAACTTCGGTTTCGCCCGATGATTCTTTTACCTGAACAACTGGACCTTTCGGAATAAAAATACCCGTCAGGTCAATGGCTTCGGTAAGCGAACCACCCCCGTTATCACGCAGGTCAATTACAATACCGTCTACTTTTTCGCCTTTAAGTTCTTCGACGAACTTCTTCACGTCGCTCGTGGTGCTGCTGAAGCCTTCTTCACGCTTACGGGCGCCTTCGAAATCGCGATAGAACATCGGAATGTTAATCACACCAATTTTGAAGGGTTTACCATTGTCGGTTACCTCAATGATTTCTTTTTTGGCACGCTGCTCTTCCAGTTTGATCTTCTCCCGCACCAATCGAAGTTCTTTCGGAGGGGCACCCGCAATAGCATCGGGCGAAACAATCTGCAAACGCACAACTGTACCTTTTGGTCCTTTAATGAGCTTGACCACTTCATCGACCTGCCAGTTCATGGTATTGACCATTGGGCCATTATCCCCCTGAGCAACCCCCGCAATTTTATCATTTACTTTGATCAAATTACTTTTAAAGGCCGGGCCACCAGGCAACACCTGCGTTATCTTGATATACTCGCCGTCTTCCTGAAGCATAGCGCCAATACCTTCCAGCGACTGGCTCATTTCCTGATTGAACCGATCGGCATTGGTTGGCGAGAAATAGTTCGTATGCGGGTCAAGTGCTTCGGCAAACGAGTTCATGTAAATCTGGAATACGTCGGCGCTTTTGATGCGGTTGTAAGCTTTGTCCAGATTCGCATAACGCTGGTTCATGGTAGCCACAACAGCACTATCTTTCCGATTGCCCAGTCGCAGTTCTAGTTCCTGATTCTTCAGGATTTTACGCCACACGTCGTTTTGCTCTTCAACCGTTTTTGGCCAGGGCGCTTTTTCACGATCGGTGTTGAAGGTTTCATCTTCCGTGAAGGTGAACGGCTTTTTGAGTTGCTCTTTCACGAAGTCACTACGCTCTTTGAACCGCTTGCGGAACACATTATACAGGTCGTAAGCCGCCGTCAGATCGCCATTGATCAGTGCATCATCGATCTGATAGCGGTATTTTTCGAACGACGCTACATCCGACGCCAATAAATACGTTTTGTTGCCATCGAGTTCTTTGAGGTAATTGTCCCAAACAACTGACGAAAGGGAATCATTGAGCCGCACCTTCCGATAGTGGTAGGTCGTCAATAGTTTGGCTACCAGTTGTTCGACCCGTTCCTGGGAAACAGTCGGCTTCAGATCGTCGGCTGTCGGCGATTGAGATGAGGTTTGTAGGGACGAAGCGTGGCCTACAGCACCATTCGAGGGCAAATCCGGCTGAAAACTCAGCATCAGCACGGGCATAAGAGTCACCAGATACTTCTTCATCTATTATTACCCAGGTTAATGGCGAAAGAGCGAAAGACCGGGCCGCCGGAGCGGTGAAAGAGCGAAACTGAACCAATGGTGCAAAACTAGTTGGTTCCAATTCACTCTTTCGCTCTTTCATTCTTTCGCTCTTTGGTTATTGTTTTACAATATCAAGTAACTCAACATCGAACACTAATGTTGAGCCGGGTTTAATATCGGCACCGGCACCCCGGTCGCCATAGGCTAAATCAGAGGGAATATAGAGCTTCCATTTGGAGCCTACGGGCATCAGCTGGAGGGCTTCGGTCCAGCCTCTGATGACTTCGCCTACGCCAAATTCGGCGGGTTGGCCGCGCTTGATAGAACTGTCAAATTCAGTACCATCCAATAGTCGGCCTGCATAATGAACCTTTACTCGATCAGTAGCGGTCGGCTTGGGACCGGTACCTTCTTTCTCAATGGAGTATTGTAAACCACTAGCCGTGGTTACTACACCCGTTTTGGTTTTATTTTCGGCCAGGAATGCTTCACCAATTTTTTTGTTTTCAGCCGATGCCTTCATGGCCTCTGCATTTTTGGTGACCATCTGCTTCTGGTAAAAATTCTGGATAACCTGCTGAACCTGATCCATCGACAGCAGCATCGTACCCCCTTTCAGGGCTTCATCTAGACCCTGGGCAATCAGCGCTGAATTGACATCTTTCGGGCCTTGCTGTTTGATATTCTGGGCGATACTGACGCCGATGCTATAGCTAAGAGAGTCGCGTTCGGAGGTTAAGGTGCCTTTGGCAGGTTTGGGAGCTGTGGCTGTTTTTGGGGCCAGAGCAGGTTTTTTTACGGCAGGCTTTTTGACTTGGGCGGTGGCGGAACCAGCAACTACTAATGCCGATACAGTGCCGGCCAGCATCCATTGATTAAACTTCATGCGAAAATAAAACGGGTGTAATTGAATTGAGACCTAATACTACTGAAACGTGAATGAATAGGATAAAAGTTTAACGATAAGCAGGTTCGGCTAAAAAATGTTGATGAGGGGGCGGTCAATTTCAGCCTAATCCTTTCACTGATCACACAAATAAAAGTAGTTGAAAATTTGGCAGAAATCAATTTTAGCCCCTTAAAGTACCGTTAATTTGGATGAACGGTCGTTCGGGGCCAGCCAATGGTGCTCGCTTTTGATGAAGAATATCGGAAAAGTCTAAGATTCAGTCGTTATTTCTTCATTTCATCGTATTTTTATTAAATTTTAATCGTACCTTTGCGGCCGAAAAAATAAACTAAATTTCCCTCTCACATATATGGAATCCGTAAGACCCGACGAGATATCAGCGATCCTCCGCCGTCAACTGGCCGGAACACAATCTGAAGCTGAACTCGAAGAAGTCGGTACGGTGCTGCAAATCGGCGACGGCGTAGCGCGTATCTACGGCCTCTCGAAGGTGCAGGCCGGTGAATTGCTGTCGTTCGAGAATGGGCTTCAGGCCATGGCTCTGAACCTTGAAGAAGATAACGTTGGTGCTGTATTGCTCGGCGATTATTCGGAAATCAAAGAAGGCGATACCGTTAAGCGTACCAATCAGATTGCTTACGTAAACGTAGGTGATGGTATTCTTGGCCGCGTTGTTAACACCCTGGGTCTGCCGATAGATGGTATGGGCCCTATTCAGGGTGAGTTGTTTCCCATGCCGATGGAGCGCAAAGCACCAGGCGTAATTTTCCGTCAGCCGGTAAACGAGCCACTGCAAACGGGTATCAAAGCTATCGATGCCATGATCCCCATCGGCCGTGGTCAGCGTGAATTGATCATCGGTGACCGTCAGACGGGTAAGACCGCTGTGGCCATCGACACCATCATCAACCAGAAAGAATTTTACGACAAAGGCCAGCCCGTTTATTGTATCTACGTTGCCTGCGGTCAGAAAGCATCGACCGTTAAGCAGGTAGAAGCTACCCTGCGGAAAGCGGGTGCTATGGATTACACGGTGATTGTGGCAGCCAACGCATCGGACCCTTCGCCGATGCAGTTCTTTGCTCCGTTTACAGGTGCAGCTATCGGGGAGTTCTTCCGAGATACAGGCCGTCCGGCACTGGTTGTATACGACGATCTGTCGAAGCAGGCTGTCGCTTACCGCGAAGTGTCGCTGCTGCTGCGTCGCCCTCCAGGACGGGAAGCGTATCCTGGTGACGTATTCTACCTGCACAGCCGTTTGCTGGAGCGGGCTGCGAAAATCAACAGCAACGACGATATCGCGAGAAATATGAATGACCTGCCACCCGCGTTGAAAGACAAGGTGAAAGGGGGCGGTTCGTTGACAGCTCTTCCAATTATTGAGACACAAGCTGGTGACGTTTCGGCTTACATTCCTACGAACGTAATTTCGATCACCGATGGTCAGATCTTCCTGGAGTCGAACCTGTTTAACTCGGGTATCCGTCCAGCTATCAACGTAGGTATCTCGGTATCGCGGGTAGGTGGTAACGCCCAGATCAAGTCGATGAAGAAAGTGGCAGGTACACTGAAACTCGATCAGGCTCAGTTCCGCGAGCTGGAAGCGTTTGCCAAGTTCGGTTCTGACCTTGATGCGTCGACCAAACTGACCATTGAGCGGGGACGCCGGAATCAGGAAATGCTGAAACAGGCGCAGTACTCACCCGTTCCGGTTGAACAGCAGGTGGCCATCATCTATGCGTCGACAAACGGCTTACTGGACAAAGTTCCTGTCACCAAGGTAAAAGCGTTCGAAAGTGAGTTTGGTATGGTGTTGAGCGCTCAGTATCCGAAGGTATTGGACGAACTGCGTGCCGGTAAACTGACCGACGAAGGAACGGCAACCTTGAAGAAAGTAGCCGCTGATCTTTCAGCAAATTATTAATTTTTTAAGGAGTTAGGAGCGAGGAGTTAGGGGAGAGCATGCTGATACGTTCGGTTTTCTCCTCGCTCCTAATTCCTCACTATTAACTCCTTTTATTAATAGCTTAAGGAGTTAGGAACGAAACTAGGGAATATTATATGTGCGTCAGCAACTCCTCACTCCTCGCTCCTAACTGCTAACTCCTTAAAGGAATGGCCTCACTAAAAGAAGTACGCGCCCGGATTGCTTCGATCAACTCGACTCAGCAGATCACCAAAGCCATGAAAATGGTGTCGGCGGCTAAACTGCGTCGGGCGCAGGATAACATAACGCAATTGCGGCCCTACGCCCAGAAACTGAGTCAGATGCTTGGAACGGTATCGGCAGGGGCGGAAACGGCTTCGGAAAGTCCATATAAGCAAACACGGACTATTGGGCGGGTCCTGATCATTGTGATTACCTCTGATCGTGGCTTGGCCGGGGCATTCAACTCGAATGCGATAAAGGGAGCATTGACACTGATCGATGAAAAGTATTCCACACAGGCTCGCTCGGGCAATGTGGAAATTATGGCCATTGGTAAGAAAGGTGGAGAAGCGTTTCAGCGCCGTGGCTTTAAAGTGAATACCAATCACATCGATACGTTTAATTCACTCAATTTTGGTACGGTCCGGGCTGCGGCCGAAGAGGCTATGGAAGGCTTTGCCAATGGTCGTTACGATGTGGTAGAGATTGTCTATAATGAATTCCGAAATGCAGCGGTACAAATTATTCGGACTGAACAGATGCTGCCAATCGTAGCGGCTGAGTCGCCTGCGGGGGGAGCTACTTCCATCAACTACCTGTTCGAGCCCTCGGAGGAGCAGATTGTGACGGAACTGATTCCAAAAACAATTAAGATTCAACTGTATAAAGCGGTTCTGGATTCAAATGCAGCTGAGCATGGTGCCCGGATGACCGCTATGGATAAAGCAACCGAGAATGCCGGCGAACTGCTGAAAGAGCTTCGACTGGTCTACAACCGGACCCGGCAGGCTGCGATTACTACCGAAATTCTTGAAATTGTGGGTGGTGCCGAAGCGTTGGCTAATGGCTAATCATCGACTTACCGTTAAAAAAATAAAGCCGTTCCCTGATCAGGGAGCGGCTTTATTTTTTCGTAACTTTTACTAACTCATTGCAACGCTTTCCTGCCTGATTGCGTCATAGAAAAAGAAAGAAGAAGTACTGGGGCAAGCCTGCAAGCGCCCGTTGACCGGGCCAGGTTAAAGCGTTGTTAAAATTACTTAATTGTAAAGTAGGGGTGTTGATTATCAGACTTTTAATGATCTGTTTCTGCCTAAATATTTAACCCAGGATCGAAACGCATGAAGCACTTTTGTTGTTATTAAGTTGTCATATACGAATGACTATTTCTCTAACGTTAATTAAGCGGTTTAAGGACCATTTAACGACTCAAAATACATGAAACTCAAAGGCATAATAACTAGTCTGTTCGTCGTCGGTACGCTGGCGTCCTGTGCTCCTGCTATTACAGTAAAATACGACTACGATCCTAAAGTGAATGTTCGTCAGTTTACGACCTACCGGATCGAAGCTGATCGGCAACGGAATGCTGACCCCATTGTAGGTAGCAACCTCAACCAGCGTCGGATTGCCGATGCGCTTGACCAGTCGCTGAAATCGCGTGGCTACAAGCCTGTAACACAGGGCGAAGCGGATCTGGTGGTTCGGTTTTTTATGGATTCGAAAGATCGTCAGCAAATCCAGTCGAACAATATGTACTCGCCTTATTCGTGGTGGTACGGTGGCATGGGCAACAATGTGTATTCGCGGCAGTATGAAGAGAACCGTGTGGTAATCAACGTACTGGATGCTCGTACCAACGATATCATCTGGCAAGGCTGGGCAACGGGGCAGCTAAACACCCGGAACAAAGAACGTGATCGTGATCAGGCATTCCGCGAAACGGTTTCCAGTATCATGAAAAACTTCCCTGAAAGTGCCGGTCAGGATTATGGCGCGGCTCGTTAAGGGCGTTTCAAAGTAGTAAAATAAAAACCTGCCTTCTGCAAAGGGCAGGTTTTTTTATGGGCATACCTTTTTGTTATTTTGTGCCTTTCGTTTTGAGGTTATGTCCACCGTAAGCCGAGGAGTTATTTATTCGCTCGTGGCAGTTGTCATCGTGCTGCTGTTAGGCATTATGGCGTTGCTTGGTGTGGCTTATAATCGACATCAACGACTGGAAGACGCCACAATTGATCTTCAGAGAAATCTGACTCAGCAGGAGAGTAAAATCAACGAATTGCAGGAGCGGTTACAGGATTGTGATACAATCAAAGCAGCGCTACCTATCGATACGTCCTGGAATACGGTGCCTATCGATACACCAACGAAGGCCGTTTCTCAATCGCCACCACCCAAATGGTAGTCATAAAAAAAGGCATCCATACCAGATGCCTTTTCTACGTTCTCATAGGTTGGTTATTCGTCAAATACGTTGCCATCGTAAGTAACGCTGGCGAGTTTTTTATCGAGATAATAAATCTGGTCGGATGGAATCTGGTCGATCAGTTCGAGGCAGCGACGGGCAATGTACTCTTCTTCCATTTGCTCTTTTACATACCACTTCAGCAATTCTTCAGTAGCATAGTCACTTTCGCGACGGCAGATGCCGATAATGCGGTTGATCGAGTCCGTTACCGACACTTCCTGCTCTAAAGCCCCTTCAAATACAGACCTTAGCGAGTCGAATTCCTGCGCAACGGCTGGAACTTCGGGCGAATAAGCCGTAGCGCCCTGGTCGCAGAGGTAGTGGAAAAGCTTCATGGCATGATGACGTTCCTCGTCCGACTGCTTGTAAAAAAAGCCTGCACAGTGGTCTAGTCCATTACGGTCGCACCAGCCTGCCATCGCCAGGTATTTCGAGGAAGATACCATTTCCATCTGTATTTGCTGGTTCAACGCCAGCTCAACGCTCTCTTTAATTGCGGTGCGAAGTCTTGCTAAGTCTTTCATAAGTAAATGGCTGTTGCCGGTGAGATCTTTTCCCAAAAAAACAAAAAAAACCGGCTCATGTTATAAAGCCGGCTGACTATCAAGAAATTTAGACGTAATCTATTTATGCGGGCTGGGGTAGGGTACAGCCACATTCGCGCAGCATGGAGTTCAGGTCCAGCATAAGTTTGGCACCGTTGAGCAACTCACGCAAATGAACAATCTCGCATAGGGTAAGCACATAGCAACGTTCTGAACGGGGTAGTGTCAGGATTTCAACGTCATCGGATGCGGCTGTGCTAAGCGCCATCTGCCGGATGTCGATGGTTTCGACCATACGGCGGAAATGGGCAAAGTCGCGTGCTGAAAATTGGGTGCGGGTATTCCAGAATTCCAGAATCAGGCGGTAGCTCGCATCACATTGATAAACAACACCTTTGTCGGTTCGGAAGACTTCCTGATAGGTTGTCGGTACGTTACTGGTCATGGGTACGCAAATGAACAAACAAAGATAAGCCGAAACTATTAATTTAGATAGTTTCTAAACAATATTTTGTGGCCCTTTAACGAACGGCCGAATTGACAGATTGGGCCGAGTTAGCTTGTACTGGTAACCAGCCTGTTTTTCCAGTAGAACTTCGGACAAGTTGGAAGACATCGGTTCGGGCCAGCACATCGACGGTAGAGCCTATAGGTAATGTGGTGATAATCCCCGCCTGCTCGCCAGCGGCATCCCGTAGCGTGCCTGGTGTCGATAACGTTAAACGCCGAACGGGCTGTTTGGGCGTTTCTGTAGTACTATTGAGAATATAGCCTGTCAGGCCATCAGGCGTTTCGATTCGCAACCAGGTTTCCGTTCCACCGAGAATGGTTAACGCTGATGACTTAGGCAACTCACGCACGATGGGCGAATCACTGCCAGGTGACAGGCGAACCAGCGATTTCGCGGCCGACACACGTACCGAATCACCTAAACGGCCACTAGCCAGGATCATCTGTTTGGCTGGGCCGCGTCCGAGTCTGACGAAAGGGAGCGGGTCAGTAGCTCCATCTGTCAGGCCATAAATGCCAAAATGCAGATGAGGGCCAGTCGTACGGGCATTGCCGGTATTACCCACGAAGCCAATCGTATCGCCTACCGCAACGCGTTGCCCATTGGTGACATGCCAACTGTCCAGATGAGCGTAATAAAGCCGGATTTCTCGTTCGTTATCCGTCAGAAAGGCGACGTTGCCACCCAGCGAGTTAGTGCCAACGCCTGTAACAATGCCATTGACCGAAGCGAGTGCAGGCGTTCCTTTGGGAGCAAAAATATCGATACCCTCGTGCCGACGGCGGCCTCCATCGCGGGCTGCGCCAAAATAGCTGCTGATCTGACGACTATCGAGCCCTTTGACGGGAAAAGCTAAAGCGGGTTCACGCGTAATTGAAATGGTGTAACTGGCACTTCGGAGCAGTTCTGGCTGAATACGGATCAGGTACGTCTGATTTTTTCGAGGCTCCCAGGTCAGCACATTCGTATCGGCTTTCGATGCTGCCATTAAGGACGTTCGGTTTCGATCGTCAAGCGAAAATACATCGATAAAAATCTGCGTGGTTTTCTGGCCCTGGGTTTCTACCCGAACCAGGAACCGATCCCCCCGTTGCCCATCCAGCCGATAGCCTACAGCAAATGCTTTGTTAGCCGAAAAATAGCCGCTTTCGCGATACGGCACCGTGATTTTCAGCGAGTCGTGGAGGGCTCGGTCAGCAGCACCTAGCCAATCGGTACCCAGGGCGGTCTGATCCAGCTTTGCCTCCTTGAGCGATTGGCTGTATTGATCATGGGGCGACGTGGAACGAAACAAATTGGTGGCCGGTCCAACACCTGTGCAGGCGCTAAGCCAGCCAGCGACAAGTCCTGCTAAAAGTAGGTGAGAATAATACTTGATTACCATAGTTATACTATAGCATTAAACGACTTTGTTGCAGTGATATTTCAATTGGGATAAATAGACGACCATCCCCAAACCAACCAGAATGCTTAGGAACGGCAGTAAGAATGATACAACAGCGGCAAACGCATACGTAAGGGCACTAAGCAGCTGGCTGGTCCGAATGGTTTGTATACGTACATCACCTACGGGGTGTTTAATGAGCCGATAGTTGTCGGTAGCGTAGTTCCACATCACAAATAAGACCCAGGAAATCCCCGAGAAAAGGAACATATACAGCGCCGACGAAAGCGAATGTGCCGGGGTGTTGATGTAATCGGCGAGTAGCGAGGTCGTAAACGGAATAATGCTGACTAGCAGTAGCAGAAGGCCGTTGTAAAACATAAACCGGACATCGCTGCGCTGGATGACATTATACATCCGGTGATGATTAAGCCAGATGATAAAGATGGTTGTGAAGCTAACAAAATAGGCGATGTAATTTGGCCATTGATGAAACAGCGCTAAAGCCAGCGAATGGTTGGAGGTGGCAGCCCGCAGACTGGGCGTTTTCAACTGAAATGTAAGCAGCGTAATATCAATGGCGAAAACCCCATCGCTGAAGGTTTCCATGCGTAGGGTTTCGTTTTCCTGGAAATCTGCCATCTGCCGTTATGTCATTCATTGACAAACAAACGGTTCGATGAGCCAATAAGTTATGAAATGAACTGCACTTATAGTAACGCGGGTAGGAACCCGCGTTATATGCCTAAAAATTGCGGGTTTCCACCCGCCTTACTACAGCGGTTTCTAGCTGTTGAAACTCATGAGCAGAGAGCGTTGTGCTGGCGACGCTTAAAAGGTTTTGCAGAACAAAAGGTGGAGCGGTTGCCTGTACTTCCTTGAAAAAAGCTGTTCGTTCGCCCGAATGCAGGGCTGGAATCATATACCGATACGATAAACCGGCATCGGCTGGCGACATACTGGCAATGATTTTCTGCGTAACGCCTTGAATCTCTTCATCCGTACAGAGGGCGTAGGTTTGCGCAGTGGTGTCGGTTTCTTCTTCGTCCATATGCATCAGGTAGACCGATACAAACCGATTAAGTGCCAGGTAAAAATCATAACCCAGGCCAGGCCGGACAGCTAACGGGCTGGCCTGGGTGGTTGCCAACCGATGCTCAAGATCGGCAATGAGCTGATCGATTTTTTCGTGTTCGGCCTGATCATGAGCCGATGCACCGGGACATTTGGCTTCGATAAGGGGAAAACTGTACGTTTCTTCCTTGTGCGCATGCATATGCAGGAAGTGAACTAGCTCGTTAACCTGGGTTTTTAACGCTTCCAGTTCATGGTCGATCGTAAAATCGGTGCGACCGGCTAAATAGGTGGTATCGAACAACGTTTTGCGCAGTGCTTTATGCACCTTGCGGAAGGTATCGGGACGTTCTAAGGTGTTCATAAGTAGTTGTTGGTTAACAGAACAAAACTAGCTATGCTGAAACACCTTGACGAGCTACATGTCGGCCAGTTGCGAAAGAAGGCGGGTGAATTGTAGAAAGGAGCAGGTGAAGTGTAAAGTTGCCAATTGATCGAACACGGACCGGCATCACACCAATCCATGTTCGATCATCGGATTATTTCCGCTTGGTTAATAGATAAACGGGTATACCCAATCCGGCAATTAGCAGACCCATACCCGTGTTGAATGTTTTGGTATACAGTAGAATGATACAAATGGCCAGTGCTGCAACGATGTACAGTGCTGGAACAATCGGATAGCCAAACGCCCGGTACGGTCGCTCGGTATTCGGTTCGGTGCGACGAAGCCGGAAAAGTCCGGCAATGGTTACCATATAAAACACTAGCGAAGCAAAGGTACAATAGTCCAGTAGGTCGCCGTATTTGCCCGACAGACAGAGAACGGATGCCCAGATGCACTGAACCCAAAGTGCCCGGCCTGGCACAGCATGCTGGTTGAGGTGTGATGCCTGTTTCAGAAACAGCCCGTCTTTTGCCATGGCGTAGTAGAGTCGTGCCCCTGCCAGGATCAACCCATTGTTACAGCCAAAGGTCGAAATCATAATCAGCACGGCCATAATGGCGACCGCTACGTTACCAAATATGGTTTCAACAGCGGCTGTGGCCACGCGGTCGGCAACGGCAAACTGAATACCCCGGCTGATGATGTCGGTGCCGTTGGGCGATCCTTTCAGGGGAAGCAGGGAGAGGTACGATACATTCGCCAGAAAGTAAATAGTTGTTACGATCAGCGTGCCAAAAAACAGGGCTAAAGGAATATTCCGGCGCGGATTCTTGATTTCTCCCGCAATGAACGTCACGTTGTTCCAGGCATCAGCCGAAAATAGCGATCCAATCATCGACGTACCAAAAGCCAGAATCAGCGCCATACCCGCCAGTGGAATTACGTCGCCGGTAGCTGATGTCGTACTGGCTTCCCAGGCATTGGTCAGGTTGGTTGATAATAAACCGCTACTCAACCCGATAGTAATACCAATCACGATCAAACCCAGCAGAGCAATCAGTTTGGCGGAGGTAAATACGTTCTGAATGAATTTCCCACTTTGCACCCCCCGGCTATTTAGCCAGGTAAGGAATACCAGACTCGATATGGCAAACAATGACCCGAGCGTCACTTTTATAGGTCCAAGCGCTAGTAGCACATTATCTGGCCCTAAAGCCGGAATAAAGACAGCGGTATACTTGGTGAAAGCCACGGCTACAGCCGCAATGGTTCCGGTCTGGATAACCATAAATACCGTCCAGCCATAGACGAAGCCAGTCAAAGGGCCGAAAGCGCGTTGAATATAGATATATTGTCCACCCGCCTTGGGCATCATGCCCGCCAGCTCACCATAACTCAGCGCAGCGGCTACCGTCAATACGCCCGTCAGTACCCAGAGCATAAGCAACCAGCCCGACGAACCCAGGTTGCGGGCCATGTCGGCCGATACAATAAAAACGCCGGAGCCAATCATGGAGCCGGATACTATAAGTGTAGAGTCGAGGAGACTCAATGAACGATTAAATTCGGTGGGTTCGGCGGTGTCGACCGACGAAACGGAATTAGAGACGTTTTCTGCCATGAAGAAGAAGATATACCTACAAGAACCGCTCAATTCGTCAGAAAAGCAAACGGATACCCCTAATTTCTATGGTTAACGGCCGACTTACCCAAAGACAAATAAAGGTCGGAGGCATGACAGGGCTATTTTATTTGGCCATTTTTGGCTAACCTGTAACTCACTCTTTATGGATTTCAACTTAATCGCCAAAGACTAAGTAGATCGTTAAAAAAGGCTTTTTCATTTGGCTGACGGGTAACTTAAACCCTAACGGATGTTTTTGGTTCTTAGGTGTATGACTATATTCGTCATGCATTGGCTAACCCATCCAACTATGACTTATCGTATACTTTGGCCCATTTGGGCAGGGCTTATTTTCATATGCCTGGTTTTTAGACTACAAGCTCAAACCGTACTCGAAACCAAGCCACTAAGTATTACCGCTACATGCCCAGGCTCTTCGTTCACTGTTTCAACTTCGTCTTTGTCCACTATTGAAGGCTATTCTACCAATACCGTTTTTACGGTCCAAATTTCAGATGGTGGCCTGTATATAGATATTCCTACCAAGAACCCCATTTTTACCTATGGAATACCCATGAGTGCTACTATTCCAGCGGATGTAGTTGCTGGTCGATTTTATTCGGTTAGGGTAAAAGCTACAAATCCTGATGTTATTGGCATGCCCAGCCCTACCCGGTTATTGGTAAGAGGGGGCGAGTCGAAGCCAGCCCCGCCGTTGGTCGATTCGCTTACGTTAGCCTGCGATGGGTATTCATCAAAAGATTGGGATCGTTACATTCCTGTCAAAGTGAAGCTTATCGACGGAGCAGAACCAAGAATGTATGTGGGTGGACAGTATAATTACTTCTCCGATTACGCTCATTATCCATACTGCGAATCGCATTCCATTCAGGATACTATAGCTTGTAAAACCTGGGCAGAATTCGATGTATACAAGAATTATTATAACTCACCACCCTATTATGTGTATCCGCTAGATGAGAAAGTCTATTATGTATCGCAACTCGTCGATGGCTGTGAAAGTGAGCGTGTACAAACAAAAGTTAGAATTCTGTGGCGGCCATGGCGTGGTCCTGCACCAGCTAATCCGTGGAAATCAGACGAAGGAGACCCCCGTTACGGCCGTCTGAGCTATTGCCAGGGGGAAAAGGCTTATCCGCTAAATATGAATGGGCATGGACCAGCACCTGATAATTACAGAGTCGTCTATTATGATAATCCTGCATTATATACGTCAAATGGCCCAACATTCGATCCTCCTGTTCCCGATACGCGTACGCCAAATGTAAAGCGTTATATGTTCAGTCTGGAACCAATGGACCCCCAAAAAGGCTGTTCATTAAATCAAGGTTATTCATGGTCTGATGCTATGTTTTGGGCTACTTTTCTAACTGTAACCGTCAATCCCACGCCTTCGAAGCCTACTACGGCTACCATGGTGGTGAGTTATTATCAGGGTCAGGTAGCGATGCCGCTAAGTGCCACAACGACCGATAGTACGGCGTCCTTAGTATGGTACGGTACTGATGCGACGGGTGGTGAGGGCTCCAGTGTGGCGCCGAAGCCAGCGACTAACCAGGTAGGGCCGGCTACGTATTACGTGGCTCAGAAAATAGGCTCCTGCGAGAGCGAGCGGGTTCCAGTTTCAGTCCTGATCAACCCACTTTTAGGTATAGAAGATCCTACGTTAGCCGAGGTCGTAGAGGTGTTCCCGAATCCAACCGTTTCATCACTGACAATTCGTATTCGGGGGCTAACTGGCCAACAATCCGCTCGTCTGGAACTGGTCGATCTGGTTGGTCAGTCGTTGTACAGGAAAGAAACGCAGCAGGAAACGGCCGTACTCCCCATGACCGACTATCCGAATGGCAGCTATTTGTTGCTAATCAACGTTGGCGACAGGAAAACGGCCCGGCGCATTATGAAATTGTAGTTTCTGGTAAGCATCAAGGTGCTTCCACCACTTTCTTCAATCCCTTCAGGATACTATCCCAGCCTTTCAGCGAACGTTCGTAGCGTTCTTCGGCTCCTTTAGCCGGGCCTACATCGTCGGTAATGGAAAGGATGGTTTTGCCGTCTTTGTAGGTCAGTTCATCGGTTACGGTCGAAAAATCCCCTGATTCTTCATCCGCTCCGTCGTTCATCAGCGTGTATTTGAGGAGCTTATTGGGTTCAAACTTTAGGATTTGGCCTTTCAACTCAATTTTTCGGATGAGAAACATACGGCCGGTAAACAGGATCGTACTGCCTACTTCCCAGTCTGAAAATACTTCGCAGTTGAAGAAGTATTTTTTCGTTTTCTCGGGATTGGTGAGGGCGTTCCAAACCTGTTCAGGGGTGGCTTTCAGGCTAATCTTTTTTCGGACAACAAAATTTTTCATGGCGTATGGAGTAATTGGTAGTCTAGTATAAGACCGATACGCCCGAAAATGTTTGCTTACTGAATAGCCTGGGCCGCTGCCCGACCGGCGGTGCGTCCTGAAAACAGACAGCCGCCCAGAAATGTACCTTCCAATGCCCGATACCCATGCATACCGCCCCCACCAAACCCCGCCACTTCGCCCGCTGCATATAGCCCTGGAACAGGCTCCCCATTGATTCTCAGCACCCGACTTGAAAGGTCAGTTTGCAACCCGCCCAGTGTTTTACGGGTAAGAATGTGCAGCCGGACGGCGATCAGTGGCCCGGCCGATGGGTCAAGAATAGGGTGCGGTTTCGCTGTTCGAATCAGTCGATCGCCCAAATAGCGACGGGCACCCCGAATGGCCGTGATCTGGGCATCTTTGCTAAACGGGTTAAGTAGCTGTCGGTCACGCGCTACGATTTCGCGTTCAATAGTGGCCAGATTGAGCAGCGGTTCGCCCGCTAGCCTGTTCATGGCATCAACCAGATCGGCCAGCGTATCCTTAACGATAAAATCGGCTCCGTTTTGTTTGAATGCTTCGACAGGGGCCGGAGCGTTTTTGCCTACTGCCCGGCCCAACACCTGTCGCCAGCTTTTACCCGTCAAATCCGGGTTCTGTTCCGATCCCGACAAGGCAAATTCCTTCCGAATTATGGCCTGATTCAGAATAAACCAGGTGTAGTCGTAGCCGGTTTGCTGGATGTGGCTCAGGGTGCCCAACGTATCGAAGCCCGGAAAGAGTGGTACAGGTAATCGATTGCCGAGGGCGTCGAACCATAGCGACGATGGGCCGGGCAAAATCCGAATGCCGTGCTGGCTCCAGATGGGTGCCCAATTCTGAACGCCTTCTGTATAATGCCACATGCGGTCGCGGTTGATGAGATTGGCACCGGCGGCTTCCGAAATAGCCAGCATACGCCCGTCTACATGATCGGGTACGCCCGATAGCATATGGTTAGGAGGATCTCCCAGACGTTTAGGCCAGTTCTGCCGGACTAGTTCGTGATTGGCACCAATACCTCCTGACGTAACAACAATAGCTTGGGCGCGAAACGTAAAGTCTCCGATAGGAACGCGGGAGCTTTTTTCACCCCGCTTCACGGTGCTGGGCTCCAGAATTTCACCCTGAACACCATCCACAGCACCGTTTGTTATGAGCAATTCATTGACTCGATGACGAAACTTCAGCGTAATCAACCCACGTTTAGCGGCTTCCCGAACCCGTTGCTCAAACGGAGCTAAAACGCCGGGCCCCGTACCCCAGGTGACGTGAAAACGGGGTACTGAATTGCCATGCCCGATAGCGCCGTACCCACCCCGTTCGGCCCAACCCACAATCGGAAAAAAACGGATGCCCTGCTGGTGTAGCCAGGAACGTTTTTCGCCAGCCGCAAACGCTACGTAAGCTTCGGCCCATTTCCGGGGCCAGTGATCTTCCGGGCGGTCGAAGGCGGCTGTGCCCATCCAGTCCGTGAGGGCCAGCTCGTACGAATCCCGAATCTTCAGGCGTCGCTGTTCGGGCGAATCGACCAGAAACAGGCCGCCAAACGACCAGAATGCCTGCCCGCCCATGCTTTGCTCCGGCTCCTGATCGACCAGTATAACGCGCTTCCCGGCATCGGCCAGTTCAGCGGCAGCTACCAGGCCTGCCAGACCAGCGCCGACAATAATGACATCCGCGTCTGTTTGCATAGTACATGTTACGCTTTTATAGAGAATAGAACGCAGATGATTATGATTTATATGATTAGTTAAGACCTATGTAAATCATAACCATCTGTGTTCTATGGCAACTACGAAAGCCTGATCCATAGCCAGCCTACTAGTTTGCTTCGGTCAGTTCCAGTACCACACTGGTTCGGCGGGTGTCAACCTGCGGGTTGAAGCCGATGGTCATCAGGTAATTGCCTGAGTAGGTGGGGCTAGCTGTATTGATAGCGGAGCGTGTGCCCGGATAGACATTGAGTTCCTGAATTTTATACAGCTTGTCGGGGCGCAGGCCCTTCAGTTTAATAGGGGCCTGGCTACCCGCTTTATAGCGATTTTTGACCAGATACGTGAACCAGACCGCCCGATCCTGCTGCTCGCTAATGTACAGGCTAGATGCAACATCGTTTGTATATGG
The DNA here is from genome assembly GCF_001898575.1 of Spirosoma sp. 48-14. Taxonomy (GTDB): domain Bacteria; phylum Bacteroidota; class Bacteroidia; order Cytophagales; family Spirosomataceae; genus Spirosoma. The sequence continues at coordinate 437,208 of NZ_MKUD01000063.1, read as the reverse complement.
AGACGCCAGCCGGAACAGATCGCCCTGCCAGATGGTGGTTTTGATGCGTTCGTAGGTTTTCAGCGCCTGCTGACTGAACTGTAGTTCGTCGTCGGTTAGTTTACTCACCACAATGTCGTAGCCCAGTTTGCCCATCATGGCTACGTCTGTTCGGAATTTGATCGGCTGTTTTCCCCAGTCGGTTACGTGGTTGCAACTGGCAATGGAGGGGAAAAAATACGAGTAATTCCACTGAATAAAAATCCGCTCCAAGGCATCGGTGTTGTCGCTGGGCCAGTATTCAGTAAAGTACTTCAGCGCCCCATAATCGACTCGGCCACCGCCACCAGAGCAAAGCATCATGGGCAGTGTAGGGTACTTGGCCCGGAGCCGGTCCAGCACTTTGTATAGGCCCAGTACGTAATCGACGTATAGATTCGACTGATTCAGATTGGTAGCCGAATAGGCATTGTAAATGACTGCATTACAATCCCACTTGATAAAGCCCAGCGTTGGGTTTTTGGTAAGTAAGTCATTCACCAGATTGTACACGAAGTCTTGTACTTTCGGATTCGATAGGTCGAGCACCAACTGATTGCGGAAATAATACTCCGACCGATTAGGCAGTTTAATCACCCAATCAGGGTGCTTTTCGTAGAGTTCGCTCTTCGGACTGACCATTTCCGGCTCCAGCCAGATACCGAATTTGATCCCCGCATTCTCAGCTTCTTTTACCAGATAACCCAAGCCATGCGGTAATTTTTTGACGTTCTCCTGCCAGTCGCCCAGGGCCGCGTGGTCGTCGTTGCGGGGGTATTTGTTGCCAAACCAGCCATCGTCGAGCAGGAACAGATCGACGCCCAGTTTTTTACCGTCTTTGAACAGCGAACTTAGTTTTTCTTCGTTGAAATCGAAATAGGTTGCTTCCCAGTTGTTCAGCAGCGTCAGTCGGTTGCCTTCGCCTTGTGGAATACGATGTTTTCGGGCCCAGCGGTGCAAATGGCGACTGGCACCGCCCTTGCCCTGTTGGGAGTAGGTGAACAGAAAAGCCGGGGTGGTAAACTCAACGCCCGGCGCTAAGTTGTAAGCCGATGCATATGGATTAATACCCGGTATAACCCGCAGATTGTGAAGTGGATCGACTTCAAACGCCAACTGATAATTGCCCGACCAGGCCAGGGTTCCCGCAATGACCTCGCCCTGGTCTTCTTCGGCAGGTTGATTGAGGGATACCAGAAACGAAGGCGGCTGGAACAGATCGGCCCGTGTACCGAGTTTGGAATCCAGCACTTTAATGCCTTCGGTCAGCAGCACTTTCGACGGATTCATTTCATTGGCCCAATCGCCGTGGAAGTGTGTCAGGTAATAGTTTTGAGCCGGAATGTAGAGGTTAGCCGATGCGTACTTATGCAGTACAACGGACTTTTTCTCAGTATGTCGGATAGATGACCATTGCTCAATGACATCCTCTTTTTGATACGCCTTATAATACAGCGTCACCTCGAACGGATACTGCGGGTCTTTCAAATAGACTTTGGTAAGTACGACCCCATCGGCTATCGACTGGGTTTCGTGCCGGATATATTTGAGGTCGAGTGAGGGGTTGCCATCGGCATGGGTGACCTGAATCGCTGGTTCCAGCAGGTTACGACCTCCGGCGGGTGTATACACCGAATTATAAATACCCGTATAATCTTCACCCCGCTTCCCGTTGGCTGGAATGGCTGCGTATTCGGTTGTATTGCGAAGTTTGGCTCCCAGATGAACCAGCGTAGGAATCTGCTCTTTGTCGATTCGGATTACCAGCGCCGTTTGGCTGGTTTCGATAATAATATGTGTATCGCCCGGTGCCGCCTGTACCGACAGTACCACCAGCAAAAGGAAGGGTAAGAGGAAATAAGCCAATTTCATAGTTGAAAGAATTCAGACTGCAAAATAGGCATTTACAGGTTACGGTCTTTTCTACAAGCTTTAGTGGAGTATTCAAGTGCCATCGTTGTAAGCCGTACCATCTCAGTAGCTTAACTGGACGAAACGTTGCGACTATCATGGGACTAATTAAAATAGATTGATTTTTATTTGTTTGTGGCTTGCTTGTCTGTTACTAATCAGTTTATCTGATAAATCTGGATATTATTACCACAGGTGTCGGCAAAGACGGCCAGGGTAGTGGTGCCCATTGGAGTGGGAGCCATGCTGAACGAAACGCCTACCTCGGTTAGTCGGCGGTATTCGGCCTCAATATCATCGACCTGAAAAGCGGTCAAAGGAATACCGGCATCGAACAGGGCTTTCTGGTAGGTTTGGGCGGGTGGAAAGCCCATCGGTTCGAGTACGATTTCGGTGCCATCCTGTTCTTCCTGAGAAACAACGGTTAACCATCGATGGTCGCCCAGTGGTATTTCCGTTTTTTTGACGAACCCCAAAATGTTCGTATAAAATTGGAGCGCTTTTTCCTGATCGTCGACCAGCACACTCACCAGTTTGATTCGCATAAAACGAAGTAGTTGTTGAATAGGGCAAAGATCAATCGGAAAACAGCGTTCAGGCTCTCGAAAATTGCTTTTTTTGCTGGTAGGCCAACGGTGTTTGTCTGGTGTATTTTTTAAACAATCCGATAAACGACGTAACGCTTTCAAAATTCAGGGCATGGCAGACCTCGGTCGTCGATAGGCCGGTTTGCAGAAGTTGTTTGGCACGGATAAGTCGCTGTTCGGTGCGATACTGGTGCGGTGTGCGACCGTAACACCGTTTGAAAAGCCGTAGAAAATGAAACTTTGACAGCAACGCGACCTGGGCCATCGTTTCCAGGCTTATCGGCTCGGCCAAGTTGCTATCAATAAACTGTTTCGCCCGGATTATCTGCCTGACCTGATAAGCCGCTGGAAAAACCTGGTCCCGAATGGCAAACACCTGAGTTGCGTAGTATGTCATTACGAATTGAATGAATTATCGATAGAGATACTGTTTAAGAGTTTGTTGAATACTTTTTGTCATTCCGGCCGGAGGGAAAAATGACCAAATCACTCATTTTCACACTTGCGACAAAATCAAGTAAGTTCTAAACCATCCACTCATTCATTTCAGGTAATACTGTTGAATCAAACGCATGGCCTCTTTTTCATCCTGGGCGCAAACATCGCAGAAGGTTCCAACGCCATTGACGGGCCCTTCGTATTGCCAGCTAAACGTTTTTCGGTATTTTTTCTGTTCATCCACTACCTGTAACTGGTTGCCCAATGGTGTTACGTACAACGTATAGTGGTTAGGGAACTGAACCATAAACCCGGCTTTGCTTCCAGGCTGCGATTTGCCGACAAACTGCAAGGGTGTTTCTTTTCGGTCTTTGCCATAGGTGTAGTCGATTGTTGCCCGTTTTTCATTTTTCACCCAAAAGCTAAACGCTTCATAGGTGTCGGTGCCGGGCTGGCCGTAGGCGTAATTTGCCACTTTCATTGGCGACTGTGCAAATGTACTTGTCCCTAAACTTAGTAAAAGCAGAACAATTGATTGTTTTAAGAGCATCGTTCGTGTGTTAAGGTCGTAGAACAGGCTGAGAAGTAGCATACTGCATACACTTGCACGATAGATAAGTAAATTCGACAGGTAGTTGCTTCGCGCTATTTCTTTGTCAAACCAACCCTGTTTTGGGGTAACTGTTTCAAAACCACCGTCGCCAATCGGCTTAAACTAGTCTGCATATGGTAAAAAGTATATTGGTCATTCCTACCTTATCGAGTCTTCTTACGTTCCTTTCTTCGATTGTTTTAGCGCCTACAGATAAGCCGTTTCAGGTGAATGATATTGTGTATGTGCATGCATCCAATAGCCTGACACTCCGAAAAACGGCTTCGAAAGATGGGGTCAAGATTGCTTCGGTGCCAGCCAATGGCGCTGCACTTACAGTGGTGTCTTTACCAGAGCCGGGTAGTTCCTATACTGCTGAAACGATCGGTTCGTTTGCCGTAAAAGGTGGTTGGGTGGCCGTAAAAACGCGTGATGGCCAGCAGGGCTATTTGTTTGACGGGTATCTGTCTCGGTATAAGCCTTTGCAACGCGACAAAATGGATGGCAGTGTTTCGCTGATGGATGCGTTTTATCGGACTATTTCGCCCGTAAAAGGCAAACGGACCACGCTGCCCGCTACCAACGGCACCATTGAACGGTATCAGTACCTGTATGCCGATGGGGCCCGATTTGAAGAACAATATTACGAGGGGGGAGCAACCCAGCTACTGGAACTGCCGAAGGAAAAGTTTACCATGCAGGAGGTGCTGGTACTATTCCGTACAGCCTGGTTTGGCAAAGAAAAGACGAAAGGAACTTATGACGCTGCCAAACAGCAACTGACCATCGATGGCGAAGGCGGGTATTCTCAATTGATTATCCAGCCCAAAGGCAATCGCTGGAATCTCAAATTTTCGACGGCTGATTAACCTATAGAACGCATATCTCTTAACCTGTGTAAATCATATGGATCATAAAAATCTGCGTTCTATCATCCCGGATCAATTGACCTCAAGCTCATCCACCGCCAGCTGGGCAGGTTTACCCGGATTGCGCAACCCCGCCGGTACCAGATTGACATTGTGAGCGATGATACGAATGTAACGGGCCTGAGTAGGAGCGAAATCGAATGGGAGCCGGACAAAACCGCGTTTGCCCCCTTCGGCTGCGTTGGTTTTTGCCGTTAGTACTGGTGTGAATGTTTTGCCATCCTCCGATACCGATAAGTCGACCTGTTTGGGCAGGCAAAGGTTTCGAGCGGTGTATTTCAGGAAGCCTACCCGAACGCGTTCGACCGTTTCTGATTTCCCAAGATCGACAATCACGTTGAAATCGTTCCTGAACGCCACAACTCCGGCCACTTCATACCCGCCCACACTGCCGGTGTTACCATCGGTAAGGCTATATCCCCTGTCGGGTCGTCCGCTGGTGGGGGCATTGAGCAGGGTGTAGGGTTTTCCTGTCGCTTTCGAAACAATAAAGTCTTTCTCAACCTTGGCGGATTGACTGACTGGTTTGCCCATCGAGAAGGTTGCCGTTCGAATAGTGGTGGATTGGGTGAGAAGGATGGGCTTATCGTATTGGGGTGATTCGCTGGATGGGATTGTGCCATTGGTTGTGTACCGGATGTTTTGAATCAGATTACCCATTGCTGGATCGGTAGGTATCAGGCTTACCTCAAGCTGTCTTTCGGCAGTGGGTTTGGCTATTGGTAATGCATCGAAGATCGTACGGCTATAGGACACATTCAGGTAATCCAGGCGCGTAAAATGGGCCATGAGCCGACGCAGAAAATCGGGGTAATTCTTCTGGGCCAGCGGTGTCCAGACGACTTCCGCCAGAGCAGCCGCGCGGGGCCAAAGCATGTATTCGGCCTGTTGCGGTGTCGGAATGTACTCAGTCCACAAATTACCTTGTGCTCCCAGAATATGCGATGCTTCTTCGGACGTCAACCCGGCAGGTGTAGGATCGTAACTGTATACGCTGGCCAGGGGCAGCGAGCCGCCGAAACCCGTCGGTTCCTGTTGCGGATCGCCCTGTAAATGATCGAAGTAACAGAACTGACCGGGTGTCATAATGACATCGTGATGCTGACGTGCCGCCTGAATTCCTCCCCGAATACCCCGCCAGCACATCACGGTAGCTTGAGCCGACAGCCGAAGTTTGGGGCTGGCCCCTTCCAGAATTTCGTCCCACCCGATGATTCGACGGCCTTTCGAGCTAACAAACTGATCGATTCGCTTGATGAAATAGCGTTGTAATTCGTTCGCATTTTTTAGTTTTTCCCGCTTTATCAGTTGCTGGCAAAACGCACTTTGGCGCCAAGTACTCTTCGGGCATTCGTCACCCCCAATATGAATGTACTGGCCTGGAAATAAGGCCATAACCTCGGTAAGTACATCTTCCAGAAACGCGAACGTTTTTTCTGTCGGGCAGAACACATCACCAAACACCCCCCATTTGGTCGCCACCTGATACCCTTTTTGAGGTGAACAGCCCAATTCGGGATAGGATGCCAAAGCGGCCGTCGCATGACCTGGTAGTTCGATCTCGGGAACGATTGTGATGTAGCGCGAAGCAGCATACCGAACTACTTCGCGAATATCGTCCTGCGTGTAATAGCCACCATAGGGTTTTCCGTCGAACACCTGCGGATCGTACTCGTCGTAGTGCCCCAGGATGGTCTCGCTCCGGTGTGAACCGATCTGCGTCAGTTTCGGGTACTTTTTAATTTCAATGCGCCAACCCTGGTCGTCTGTCAAATGCCAGTGGAAGGCATTGAACTTGTGGAGCGCCATCAGATCGAGGTATTTTTTGAGAAAATCCACCGAAAAGAAGTGCCGCCCTACATCCAGATGCATACCCCGATACGAATAGCGCGGTTTGTCCTGAATGTGGCAGGCTGGAACCGGCAGCGTGAGGAGCATAGGGCTCTGAGCTGGTGAGTTGCCTTCCAGTAAACTCCCTATACCTTTAGCGCCAGCCCCTGTACGTACTACAATCGGTGGAAGTAGTTGATATAAGGTCTGTATGGCATAAAAAAAACCTTTAGGGGTAGTGGCCTGTACTGTAATCTGCCTGGGCGTAATGTCGAGGTGATAACCTTCCAGGCCCATTGTGCTGTCGCGAAGCGGGAGGAATTGAATGAGGTTCGTTCCGGAAGTCTGCCCTGGCAAGGCAACCTGGGTCGTTGGCCTGACGCCAAGGCTAATCCCCGTACTTCGGCTGACCTGGAGAGCGAACTGGTCTGCAATCGACTTCAATTCTGTATCCGTAGCCGGTACTAGAATCGTGGTTGTATGATCAATGATGAACTCACCCGCCTGGGGCTCTAACTGGGCTGGTTGGGGGATAATTGTGTACCGATCGGTCGTTTGGCAAAAGGTGGGAGACCAGAGAAAATACAGCGCAACGAATACTAAAAAGCGGGTAATCATAATTGGATTTCACGAATTGAGGCTAAAATGTTGTTTTTCTTAGCCCACATTTGTACTTTTACGAACACAATGGCCATCCGCCACCCGTTGGCCAGATTTTTCGGCGTTTTTTTCGCCTTCTATTAGACAGCAACTGGGCCTCCCAGTCTCCTACTACTGACTCAACGAATTCAACGATTGGTTCTTTTATAACGATCGTTTCCTGAAAATACGTTAGCACTGTTCAGCAAAGAGTTTTAATGCGGCTGCTGAATGAGTGGGTTGTTGCACGGAAGTATAAAGCCGCGTATGTATCGAGTGCCGTTCAGGCTGAGCGGCTGAGTAGGTATCCATCGTAACCCATAGTTGTTAATGGCGAAACTATCCCTGATAGTGGCGGCTGGACTTGTCGGCGTCACGTTAATGTTTTCATCGGCAGTTGCCCAAACTAACTCACTACTTGCCCTAAATGTTGCTGCGCCTGTAAAAGCACTGGCTACTCACCTGAAAGGGGCCAGCAATGATGAAAGCCCAGTCCACTTCTGTGGAGAAATTATTCCAATCAATCAACCTGCCATTGTACAGCGTTGGATTCGGACGTTGAACCAGCAGGCTTCTTACGCAGAAGATCTCACTATATTAAAACGACGGGCGGCCGTTGTGTTTCCACTCATTGAGCCTATTCTGAAGCAGTACCGGATTCCATCTGATTTTAAGTTTCTCCCCTTACTTGAGAGCGCCGTTACCAACCACGCCGTGTCGAGGAAAGGGGCGGCCGGTTTCTGGCAGTTGATGCCTCAGACAGCCCAGTCGCTTGGGTTAAATGTATCGCGTCGGCGTGATGAACGGTTCAACCTGGTTAAAGCGACCCACGCAGCTTGCCGGTATATCAATGATTTATACGACCAGTTGGGCTCCTGGATGCTGGTTGCTACGGCCTATAATGCAGGGCCTAATTATATCCAGCAGCTCACCCGTCAGCACCCCAACGTTCACCCCATGGCGTTGCCGTACCGCGCTGCTGAAACCAAAGCGTATTTGTATCAGACGGTCGCTATAAAGGAACTCCTTACCCGCCCGCAAAATTATCGGGATCGCTTAAGTAGTCGGCATTTGGCCGCCCTCAGTAATGGCCTGGAGGCCATTGCATCGGCTGAGCGGGCAACTATCCTGTCCTCGTTTGATATTGATGAAAAAACGTTTGAAAGTCTGGCGTCCAATCGGTTGTCAACGACTGGTGAAGAGGATGGGCCCGTGTTTGTGAGCGATTCAACGACCAATGTCGTGCTACTGACCGATGACGAAGAAACGGAGCCTGAACGTAAATCCGAAGTGTCGGTAACAACGACAGAACCAGCTGCTCCTGTTGAAAAAGCCGCGTCGCCATCGTCGTCTGTTGTCCGGCTGGTGACTCGAAGCCTGAGCGAAGGGCCCGTAACGGAAGGGCAACTCTGTATGTTCCAGGTAGTACAGCCTGTTACGCTCAATGGTCGCACTTTTGCCGTGGGCGATCTAATTCAGGCGCATGTCGAGATCATTGATCCGGGTTCGGGGCGGGTCTTCCTCCGTACTGACCGCTTGACTTCCGCTCAAACTCAGCAGGTTTCTCCCCTAAAACTGGTCGCTACTGAACAGCCCAAACAACCCGGTGTTTCCCGCCCATCCCGACTGGATGGCTGGCAATTGACGTGGGAAGAATTGTAATGATTGAATTGTTGAATGATTGAGTTGCTGAATGATTGAATAGGGTATGCGTCCGCTATTCAATCATTCAACAATTCAACAATTCAATCATTATAAAACTTTCGGTCCTTGTTTGTTGATTTCGGACACGTAGGCCTCGCTGGTGATACCGACCGACAAGAAGGCTTGTTGCATGGCAGCACCAATTTGTTCGGCCGTTTGTGCGTCCCGGCTGAGGGCAAACATCGAAGGACCTGAACCTGAAATACTACAACCTAATGCGCCATTATCCAGGGCAGCCTGTTTGGCTTCATTAAATTCGGGAATCAGAATGGAACGTACCGGCTCAATAATCACATCGACCAGTGAGCGGCTGATGAGGTCGTAATCCGGGGTCATCAAACCAGCAATTAGCCCGGCTACATTACCCATTTGAGTGATGGTGTTTTTCAGCGATACCTCGTTCTTCAGAATAAACCGGGCATCTTTCGTGTTGACCTCAATGTCGGGATGAACGAGCGTACAGTATAAGTTGGCTGGGGTATCGATCCGAATGACGTCCAGTGGCTGGTAGCTCCGAACAACCACAAAACCACCCAGTAAGGAGGGGCCAACGTTATCGGCATGGGCTGACCCACACGCAATTCGTTCGCCTTCCATCGCAAAAGGTAGCAACTTTATGACGGGGAGTGGGCGCCCAAGGAGTTCGTTGACCGCAAACACACCGGCTACCGCACTAGCCGCACTAGACCCAAGCCCACTACCGAGTGGCATTTGCTTATGCAGCAAAATATCGAGGCCGAGATCGGTGCGGTTAATGTGTTTGAGGTAGGTCTGTATAGAAATACCAGCCGTATTGCGGCTCGCTTCGCGCGGTAAACGACCTTCATCACCCAGAATATCGGTAATTCGAACGCCGGGTTCCTCGCTAATAGTAAGGGTAATTTGATCGCCGGGATTATCAACAGCAAATCCAAAAATATCGAACCCGCAGGCCACATTGGCCACCGTAGCGGGAGCAAACACACGAATAGAATCCACGATAGAAGAATCAACGAAGCGCAAAGGTAAGCATTTGACCCAAAAATCAAGGTTTCTGGTGTTTCTCGTTGCTTTTCAGTTCGTTAGTTACCAGCCGGCCCAGGCGTTCTATCTGATTCGTAAAAATCCCAAATGACAACCTTCATAACAGGATTGATACAGGCGGAGGGTATCACCTTTTAGAATCATCCGTTCTGAGTAGTTGGCCGTACTGGGCAAAAAACGCATAAGAATTTCACTGCCGGTTGTGTCGATTCGAAACTGGCTGAATGGCTGATAATTGATCAGACCGCTGCCCTGAACCTGTACATGCCCGTCGGCCGAAAACGTCAGTGTCTGCGCTGGTTTAGCCGGAATTGGGTCGAGGTAATAACCCGCCCCTGATGAGTAGCCTCGTTCAAACCATTGCCAGGTTCCAGGCAGCCCCTGGCCAGCTACAGGTGTAATTGGGTCATCCGGAATTATATCCTCCGACAACTGGCAATGGGTTAGGCTGAAGAGTAGTAAGAAGGCGACCAAACGGTTCATAACGATGCATATTTATAGTAAGACCTTTTATCCTAGCTAGTAGTTGGAAGCACTTAACTGTCGTATAAGCGTTATTACTTACTTATAGTTAATGTAAATCATTGATTGTTAGCTTATTGTGCTTAAATTTTTTAGGATTAATTTTTCGTTAAAAGTGCCACGTTTAGCTAGTAGTTCGCGTAAGGCTTTTACAGGATATAAAACGAAATACTGATTTATTCCCTAAACAATACGCCAATGAAGAAATTAATTGTATCAGGCTGCGTAGTAACCGCTTTGCTGGTTGGGTATGCCTGCACAAAAAGCTCGGACCTATCGCCCGATTCGACGAACGCGGCCCGTACTAGTGCCACGACCAGTGGAACGGCTACCGGGCCTCATTCGGGCACTGATACGCCCCCGCATAGCGGTACGGATGGGCACGGTCCCGGTGGGCCTCGCCCCCCACACAGTGGAACGGCTACCGGGCCTCATTCGGGCACCGATACACCTCCCCACAGTGGTACGGATGGCCCACCGCATAGTGGTACGGCTACACCACCCGCTAGTGGAACCGGAGGCCCAGGACACCCACCTCATGGCCCCAAACATGGCGGCTAGTTAATTCGTTAAAAAAAGCAGCCTGACTTAACATGAGTCAGGCTGCTTTTTTTAACGAATTGCCCCGAGCTATTCACCAAACAACTGGTTCCAAACACCTTTGGCTTTTTCTTTGGCAACTTCGATCTGGAGAGCAGCTTCAGCCTTTAGCTCATCCAACTTAGCCTGAGCAGCTTCCAGTTGTACGGCGGCATCGGCTTTCAACTCATCGAATTTATCCTCGGCAGCATCTGATAATTCATCGGCTTTGGCCGAAGCTGCGGCAAAAACGGTTTCGGCTTGGGCCTGTAGATTAGCGAGGTTTTCGGCTGTAGACGCTTTGGCGGCCTCAAAATGCTCCGTTGCCTTGGCTTTGATCCCTTCAATGTCAATGTCTTTGCCAAACTCCTGGGCCTGTGCCACTAGTTTATCTTTTAGTTCATCGAGCTGGGCAGCCGTGTCATCAAGGTGTTGGCTGGCTTCCGTTTTGAAGGCTTCTAATTTTTCTGCGGCTGTTGCTTTAGCGGCCTGAGCCTGCTCGGTAGCCTTTGCCTTATCATTCGTATCCATAGGATGTTTTGTGGGATGTTGGTAATGGGCGAAAGTTGACGAGAAACAAGAGGAAAAGCAAGGGGAAGCGGGAGGAAAGGAGGTAGGGGAGGAGAAGAAGAAAGGCGGAGTGATAAAAGGCGATAGTAAGTGTCTTTATTCTCGCTCCTCTCTTTCTGCTTCGCTTATCCTAACCTTCTTACGATTAACGTGTTGACTAGTTCAAACAGACCGGCTGGTTTTAGGGTCCGCCAGTTGGCAATGTCGAGCGTACCACCGAAGTTGATGTAATAGTCGAGGTGGTATTTCTTCCATTCACGTTCAATGAACTCCGGCGAATGAATGGCTGCAATCCAGCCGTCTTCCACATCTTCGAACCACTCCTCGTAATAGCTGTCGTCGGAGCCGTGGAAGTTGAGGATGTTTTCCGTGACGAGAATAAAATACTTAATTCCCTCACCAACGAGCGGATCGACCACCTGTCTTTTCAAATACATAATATCGTTATGTAAGGTGTCGTTCCATTCCCCAAAGAGTTCGATAACCACAAACTCACGGTCGTAATTGGCGAACAGAATCTTGCAATACAGCGTTTCAGAGCCTATTTCATCCCATAGCGGGTGGATGTAATAGCCATAAATCGTGTTCTCGTATTGCTGCATATTGTACTCACGCTCGTGAAATGGCGATCGCTCATCTTCCGAAGCGTTGTAGTACTTTTCCCAACCATAAAACGGCTCAATGTCCTGCATTTCTTAAAGAGCGAATGAGTGAAAGAGTGGATGAGTGATTCGCAGAAAAGCTTTCACTCATCCACTCTTTCACTCATTCGCTCTTTAAATCGGTAACTCAATTTACAACGAATTGGTTGACTGAATCGCGTACTTTGCGGAATATGGAAACGTTGTTTCGTCAACTCGATCGATTAGTTGCACTTACACCAGAAGCAAAGGCTGCATTTGGCCGATTATTCACCCCTCAGCTCCTGGCTAAGCATGAATTTTTTGTGCGGGCTGGCGATAGCACCCATAGCGTCGCCTTTGTCATAAGCGGAATTTTTCGATGCTTCGCTACGTCGCCCGATGGAGTCGAATACAACAAAACGTTTTTCATCGAAAATGACCTGATGGGTATTTATTATGCCCTGTTACTTAATCGTCCAAGTCCTTTGTCGGTTCAGGCTTTAACCCCTTGTTCAGTATTGACGGCCGATTTTCGACAAATTGAAGCGTTGTACGATGAACACCCGACTATTGAACGGCTGGCTCGTAAGCAGGCCGAACACCTGTTTCTGATTAAAGAGCAGCGAGAAATCGATCTGGTCATGCTGGATGCTAAAGCCCGTTACGAAAAATTTAAGTGCAATTTCCCTGCCATCGAGCAGGCCATTCCGCAGTACCATATTGCCTCGCACCTGGGCATTACCCCAACGCAGCTAAGCCGGATTCGGGCCGATCGGTAAACACATTTCTTTACCTATGTAAATGCCTGGCCAGTTATGGGATGCTTGTTTTGTCATAACCAATTAAAACTTGTTTATGACAACGTACACCATCTTTGTGCTATACCGAGCTTTACCTGCCTGGCTGCAACTAACACGCGCAGAGCGTAATGCCATTTTTACAGCCGAAGTAGCTCCTGTGCTGGTAAGTTACCAGTCGCAGGTGTCGAGCCGCTTATTTGATGCTGAGGCCTTTCACGCCCGTGTGTCGGACGTGCTGCTGATTTCTTGTACGGATTTACGACACTACTATTTTCTGATAGAGTCCCTGCGCGATACATCGCTGTTTGGGAAACCCTACATTGAACTGGTCGATGTGATTGTGTCGGTCGAAAACGGTTTTCGGGAATTTGAAGCCAGCCAGCAACGCCATGAAATTAACGAATAAAACCATTCTGCTGACCGGAGGAACGTCGGGGGTAGGGCTGGCGCTTCTGCATAGCCTATATAACCGTGGAAATCGGCTGGTAGTGGTTGGGCGAAACGAAAAACGAATGGCTGAGCTGCGCGATGGCTACCCCGATGCTACTTTCCTTTCGTGTAATTTGTCAGTGCCTTCGGAGGTAGCGGACCTGATTCAAACGGTTCAGGAGCGTTTTCCAGACTGCTCGGTTTTAATCAACAACGCTGGAGTGCAGTTCAATTACCTCCTCGGCGACGACGCTTCGGGTCAGTCAAGAATTGGTAGTGAAATCCAGGTCAATCTGACGGCCGCAATTCAACTCTGCGATGCCTTGCTTCCTCAGTTACGCCAGCAACCCGAAGCGGCTATTGTAAACATCACATCGGGATTAGGTATTTCGCCCAAACGGTCGGCTCCGGTTTATTCGGCTACGAAAGCGGGTTTGCAGGTACTCACGAAAGCCTTACGGTATCAGTTAGAAGATTCAACGGTGCAGGTTGTCGATGTTGTGCTTCCGCTGGTCGATACGCCCATGACTACCGGACGAGGCAGGGGAAAGATTTCGCCCAAACAAGTAGCCGATGAACTGATTCGGGGGGTAGAACATGGGCGGCAGGTCGTGAATGTTGGGAAAGTGAAGCTGTTTCGGATTATTCACCGCCTGGTTCCCGGACTTGCCGACCGGATGCTGAAAAATGGCTGATGAATGCCTGACTTAAGGAGTTCCGCGTAGCTTTACGTCATGAAAGCGATCAGTAAGACTATTCTGATAACAGGGGTATCGACCGGCATTGGCTATGGAGCCGCCAAACACTTCATCGGTCGCGGCTACACGGTATTCGGCAGTGTCCGTAAACTACAGGATGGCGATCAACTGAAGGCCGAATTTGGCCCTCTGTTTGAACCGCTCGTATTTGATGTGACTGATTCGGAAGCTGTTTCGAACGCTGCCGACTACCTAACCCAACGGCTGGCGGGTAGCGGGCTGGGTGGGTTAGTCAATAATGCGGGCGTTGCTTTTGGCGGTCCTGTACAATACCAGCCGATGGATGTTTTCAGGCAGCATTTTGATGTCAACGTGGTTGGCCTGGTACAGGTAACGCAGGCATTTCTGCCATTACTGGGCGCTAGGCCTGATCACCCCGTTCAACCTGGTCGTATTCTGAACATCAGTTCGGTAAACGGGGAAGTGGCGATTCCCTTTATGAGCGCGTACGTGGGATCGAAGTTTGCCGTCGAAGGGTTTTCGCATAGCCTGCGCCGGGAACTGGCTTTGTTTGGGATCAAGGTGATTATTGTCGGCCCTGGTGCGGTAAAAACACCCATTTGGAGTAAAGGAACGGATATGAGTGCTTATCAGGCTACACCCTATTATCCGGCCATGCAATGGTTTTTGAAACAGGTCGAAACGTCCGAAGCGGATGGCTTTTCGGTCGATTACCTAGGCGAACGTATCGTAGCTATTCATGAAACGGCACGGCCCAGAATTCGCTATGCCATTGTACCGAATAAGTTGATAGGCTGGCTAATACCCCGGCTCCCCACCCGACTCGTCGACTGGATTGTGGGACGCATAAGCGGACTGAAGAAATCATAAATCACCAGGGCTACCCATATGCTGAAACCTGCCTTTAAAAAAGACAACACCCTATTGGCTGATATTGAAGCCGCTTGTGAGCAACCCGATACCCTACATATCTGGTGGCTTGGCCAAAGTGGTTTTCTCCTCCAATATGCCGGTAAGCAGTTGCTGTTCGATCCGTATCTGTCCGATTCCTTGAGCCGTAAATATGCCAACACTGATAAGCCGCATGTGCGTATTTCGGAGTTGGTTACAAAACCAGATATGCTGACGGGAGTCAATGTGGTAACATCAAGCCATAACCATACCGATCACCTGGATGCTGAAACATTGCTTCCGTTAATTCAGGCAAATCCGGCGATTCAACTGGTCATTCCCGAAGCGAACCGAACCTTCATTGCCGACCGGCTTCAATGTAATATGAATTGGCCTATTGGTCTGGTCGATGGGGAGTCAGTTACGGTCGAAGGCTTTGTCCTTCACGGGGTTCCGGCTGCACATAACGAACTCGAACGAGATGCCGAAGGGCGACCTAAGTTCATGGGGTTTGTAGTGGAGATTGGACTGGGCCACGAAAGGTCGTACCGTGTGTACCATTCCGGCGACACGCTTTGGTATGAAGGCATGGTCGAATTACTACGGCCGTTTCAGGTCGATGTAGCGTTCCTGCCCATCAATGGCAATAAACCCGAACGACGGGTAGCTGGTAATCTGGATGCCGAGGAAGCTGCCCGACTAGGAAAAGAAATTGGCGCTAAGCTTGTGATACCGCACCATTATGATCTGTTTGCATTCAATACCGCTGACCCGGCTGATTTTGTGCGTGCCTGCCAGCAATACGATACGCCTTATCGGGTGATGCTGTTGGGCGAGCGGGTAAGCCTGATTCGGTAGAAGCCGAATTGAGTCGACTTTGGTCTGTAAGACAACATCCATCATGAAAAACGCCTTCTTCTTACTTCTGGGTCTTGCCGTTGTTGCGTCCGCAGTGGCTCAACCAGGTTCATCCCCGTCAGGGATGCCGAATTTTAAGGTTCAGGTGGTTGATAATCAGATTAGTATTGGGTATGGTCTGGCTATTGGCGATGTAGACGGCGATGGGCAATCAGATATACTGCTGGCCGATCAGAAAGAGTTTGTCTGGTATAAAAATCCGGGTGCCCGTATGGCGGGCGATACCTCTGCCCGATGGAAACGGTACGTGATGGCTGCCAACCTGACTCCGCAAGACAATGTGTGCATTGCCGCCCGTGATCTCGATGGCGATGGACGCGTAGAAGTTGCCGTGGGCGCTGGCTGGAATCCTGCCGAAACCGACGACAGTACGAAATCGGGGGCCGTTTTTTATCTGGTCCGACCGCAGGACCCTACCCAGCGCTGGGAACCAATCCGACTGCCGCACGAGGTAACTACCCACCGGATGCGCTGGGCAAAAGTGGGGAAGAACTATCAATTGATCGTAGTGCCGCTGCATGGCTTGCATAATCGGAATGGGAACGGACAGGGCGTCCGAATCTGGGGGTATGAGTTTCCGAAAAACCCGCGCGATAGCTGGAAACGGCATCTGGTTGACTCAACCATGCACCTGACGCATAACTTTGAAATCTGGGAAGATGGCGATGCCACAGGGCTCATTGTAGCCGGAAAAGAAGGCGGTCAGATTTTTGAATGGCGGAAGAACAAATGGCGCTCAGTCGATGATGAAGGGGCCAGTAATGCGTTACCACTCCTGAATAAAGGCGTAGACGGTATCGGTGAAATCCGACGGCTGGATAAGGGGAAATCGATTGTGACCATTCAGCCCATGCATGGTAATCTGCTCCAGGTTGAAACGGGGGCTTACTCGGTTCAGAAAGGCAGAAAAGCCGTTACGGACAAGCAAATCAGCATACTCACCGACATATTCAACCAGGGTCATGCACTGGTTTGTGGCGATTTTCTGGGACTGGGCAGCGATCAGATTGTAGCAGGCTGGCGTAATCCAAATGCTGAAAAGAAAGTTGGGGTTCGGCTATACAAACCGCAGGAGCAGGATAACGTAGGGGGCTATCCCATCGACGATCGTGTACGGATGGCTTGCGAAGATATTCAAGCGGCTGATCTGGACGGCGATGGCGACTTAGATCTCATTGCATCGGGTCGGGCAACACTCAATGTGCTGATCTACTGGAATCAGTTAAAGCACTGATTTGCCACTCAATGTAAGGGGGAGAACCGTACGGGTTTACAATGAAAACGAGTGGTCCTAAAAGGTGATGAAACGAATAGCACAGGTCGTACTGGCTCTGTTAATAGGTTGGATACTCGTTGATGTATATAGGCCCCATAAGGTTGATCTGCGTCATTTTGATCCGGCCGACGTGGCCCGACTCGATACCGATATGTGGCGATCCTACTACAAACGGAAGCCTTTGAAGCTATTCTGGCAGTCGGCCGAGTTGGTGCGAAGGCAGGTAGACGCTCCATTCTGGCGGTCGTTTGTTATTGCCTATCACGCGGCCAAAGCTGCGTTTCTATTTAAAGATGGAAAAAACAGGGCCGATTACAACCGCGCCCTGCCTGACCTGGAAGCGTTTTATGGAGCTATTAGCGCTATCAGTAAACAGCCATTTAATGTAAATCAAGCGGCCCGCCATGAACTGGAATGGTGGATTATCCGTCGGGAGCGGGAGCAACATCCGCCTGTTGAATGGGCCAGCCTTCAGGCACAGACGGTAGCTAATCTGTACCAGATTCCGGTTGAGCGTTGTGCCGAATACGGCCGGTTACGTACCGACGCCATGTTGTTTCGGGATCAGCGGGGCGAGGCAATGACGGAGGCCGACTGGCAGAAAATTCAAAAGACCCTGAATCAGGCATGGTATTCGTTAGCAAAAGCGGTTTCAGACAATTAACCCTGCTGCTAATGGTTTCACTCGTCCGCGAACAATGGCGGACGAGTGTTTAACCAACCTTAAGCATGATTGACCTGCCCTGCCAGTAGTTTTAGTCCCGCCGAAAGAGCCTCCAACCGCGTGGCCATGTCGCCTTCTGAACCCATCATTGTACTAAACTCCGATGTTTGAGTGGCCAGCGTGTTCAATAACCGACAGAGTTCATCACTATTTATGGAATCCATCTGTAGTTGTTCTTTCACCTGTTCAAGCGTTTGGGCAATCGGGCCCGCATTGTCCGCCTGATGCAGTTGAGTCAGCCATTGGTCAATAATAGGTGAGCCATCCTGGGGCGTGGTGGAGCCCGATTCGCTTTCCAGAACGGTCATGGTCGAATCAAGTAGTTCGGAGGCATCTTCGTGCGTAAACATATCAGATCTGGTTAGTAAAATTGCGGAGCACTGTTGCTAGTTGTTGGAGCTGGGGCACAGTATCTCTGTCGACTGAAGGCTCATGCGAGAGGATCATCATGTGGCTGGACATGTTCAAAAGCCATTGGCGTACTTTTTCACCATCCACATGACCTGATCTTAAGTGGTCGCGCAAGGCCGTAATTTCCCCCAGAATGCGTTCCGTGCCGACATTGCCGGGAAGAGCATTTCGCCAGCCTTCGAGTAGTAAAATTCCCTGGTCAGCTGTAATGGTAGCGTGTGTTCCATCGCCGAATGCACCCAATGTATCAATCAGCATCCGGTGTTCGAGTGTTGTTTCTGTTGCTTCCATAGGTAGTCTTGTTTATGGTGGTGATGGGGTTGTAATTGTCGTTAACTAGTAGGGGCGCCATAATGGCGTAAAATTTTAGACAGGCTTTCCAAACCACCCGTCCAGGTGCCTTCGGAGTTTTCATCTTCGGCTATAGCCTGCGCTTTGTCGGCCAGGCTAGCCATTAGCTGTCGTATGTACTTTGTATTGGGCGAAGTATCCTGCAAAGCCGTACGCAACTCAGTAAGTTGCCCTGTAAGCTGCTCCATATTTGGGTCACCTTGTAAGGCTTGTAACCAACCATCAATCAGCGTAATACCCTGGTCGGGAGAGATAGGCTGGCTATTAGTACGGAATATAGCGAGCGTATTATCGAGCATACTCGCTTCCCATTGATTCGTTCCTAGCATAGTGAAAATGATTAACAGGAGTTTATCGCGTTTCGACCACCTGAACACCCGCTAGTTTACGGAGTGTGGTAGCCAGATTTTCCAGTTTGGAAGCGGTTTGTTCCTGCATGTGTGAACCCTGAGCGATTAGTGAGGTTAAGTCGGCAAGGTCTAACAGTAAAGCCCGTACCTGGTCTGGATCGGGATGATTCAGCTGGAGCTGGTCCCGTAGAGCCGTAAGCTTTTCTTCGATGAGTGTTGTTCGCTCATTACCTTGAATCACTTTCAGCCAACCGTCGATGAGATCGACACGTCCGGGCGTAGACGTTACGATGGAATTGTGTTCGTCAGTAAGGCTATCTGTTTGATCAAATAACCGCTGATCCAATGCGTGAGAAACCATATTGCTTAAACGTTAGCAACAGGCCGGGCGACTATGTAGGCCGACAATTCCCAGTCTGTCGGTGATTGATCTTAGAATAACTTACTAACTGGGTGTTTGTTTGGGTTTTTTGTCCACCAGAAGGGTATTGTATGAGTGGGGTAGGCAAGAAATACATCCTGATTGAGCATCGTTTACCTGTCAAGATGGCTCACTGCCTGGCGATGCAGATTTTCAAGAAGGGCAATCAATTGCGAAAGCTCTACCTGCTCAGCGGTGGCTTCAACCGTAGTCGCAATGGTACGGGTTTGCTCAATCAGGTCCTGTAGTAGATTCGCAATCTGGCGGTTATCGATCCGGTTGTACCGTTGAGCAGCATCCAGTTCAGGCCGAAGCCGTTCGAGTGTTTCGGCAATATCGTCGGTGGCTTCATCGCTGACATCTTCCAGGCGGTTCAGCCATTTATCGATGAGCGATAGCCCATCTGTTGCGGTGATAGTGTCGATGTTTCCGTCGAGCGTATTGACGGTTTCATCAATAAGCGCAATCTGAGTTTGATCGTTGGAAATCATTGGTTCGTTTCGTTGAGTAAGTGTTGTTTCGTGCGAAAGGCTTTTGGTTTATTAACTCGCTAGAGCCTTCCACCCGTGGTATTGGTTTGCTTTGAAATTGAACTGACGCGTGTGGGGATTGTTCGCTGGAAGGATGGATTTTTCTGATTTGTTACTTACCTTGCCCGGTATGGATGCCACACGATTACAGCCCGAAATTCAATACCAGTTTGCCCGCAGTGGGGGTGCGGGAGGCCAGAATGTAAATAAAGTTGCCACTAAAGCGGAGTTGCGGTTCAATGTTCGTCACTCGACGTTGCTCTCCGACGATGAGCGGGCTATCCTGGAAGAGAAGTTAGCAACTAAACTAACTACAGAGGGCGAACTGGTCCTGACCCATCAAACCGAGCGCACTCAGCTAGCCAATAAGGAGAAAGTCACCAGGAAGTTTTATCGGCTGGTTGAAAAAGCGTTCGAAACACCCAAACCCCGCAAAGCTACCAAGCCTTCCAAAGCTTCAATTGAAGAACGCATTAGCCAGAAGAAGCGTAAAGCTGACGTGAAAGAGGGCCGCAAACGCGTGGACTATTAGACGTGTGTGCTGTCAGATGCTCACATCTGACACGGCGAGGTTGCTACTAACCGACAACACATACGACTTGTGGAGAAAGCACTTTTTCCATGGTTCAATTGCGGACAAGCGGAGACAATAATAAGTCAATAGACTGGCGCTAATAGCTACTCTTTTACTGCTGCTTGGATTAGGTACGATCTGGCCCACGATGTTAATGAAACGACTAATGAATGTAGCGGACGAGAAACCCGACCTGCTGCGTCAGTTTGAGGCTATCGGGGCAAGCGAACATAGACCAACGCATATCAACGAATGGGAAATAATCAACCCGGAATTTTGACTAAACTACCTGCCATGAACTTACTTCCCCGACGATTGTCGCATCTATTAGTTAGTACCTTCACTTTGCTTGGCGTTGGTTTACTGATCAGTGCCTGGGTTGAGAAACCGGCTCCGGCTCCGCCCAATGTTGTCCTGTTTTTTATGGACGATATGGGCTATGGCGACTTATCGGTAACCGGAGCGCTGGACTACACAACTCCGAATCTGGATCGCATGGCCGCCGAAGGGTCACGATTCTCCAACTTTCTGGTTGCTCAGGCCGTCTGTAGTGCATCGCGAGCGGCTCTGCTGACGGGTTGTTATCCAAATCGGCTGGGTATTTCGGGCGCTCTTGGGCCTAACTCGCCTATCGGGCTGAACCCGAACGAAGAAACCCTGGCTGACTTGCTCAAGGAGCGTGGCTATGCTACGGGTATTTTTGGAAAATGGCATCTGGGCGACCGGAAGCAGTTTTTACCGCTTCAACAGGGCTTCGATGAGTATTATGGTGTACCCTATTCGCACGATATGTGGCCGCTTCATCCGGCGCAGGCGCAGGCACACTATCCTCCGCTGAACTGGATTGAAGGAAACGAGCCTAAAGAAGAGATCAAAGACCTGAACGACGCCAGCAAAATCACCTCAACAGTGACCGAAAAAGCGCTTTCCTTCATCCGTCGACACAAGAATGCTCCGTTTTTTCTGTATGTCCCACATCCGCTGCCGCACGTACCACTGGCAGCTTCGGACAAGTTTAAAGGGAAAACCGCCCGTGGATTGTTTGGTGATGTGCTGACCGAACTGGACTGGTCCGTCGGACAGATTCTGGGCGAATTGAAAAAACAGAATCTGGACAAAAACACGCTCGTTATTTTCATCAGCGATAATGGTCCCTGGCTCAACTACGGCGATCATGCGGGTTCGTCGGGCGGCTTCCGCGAAGGAAAGGGAACGTCGTTTGAGGGCGGGCACCGGGTGCCTTGCCTGGTTCGCTGGCCGGGCGTGGTGCCAGCAGGCCGGGTATGCAATAAGCTCCTGACTACGCTGGATATTCTGCCGACCGTAACCAAGCTCTGCGGTGCCCGACTTCCTAAAAACCGCATCGATGGTGTCGACTGGATTGCCCTGCTCAAAGGCGATGAATCCGTCACTCCTCGCGATAAGTTCTACTACTATTACCGCAAAAACAGCCTGGAAGCCGTTCGGGAAGGTGATTGGAAACTGGTGTTAGCGCATCCGGGTCGTACCTACGAAGGATTTCTGCCGGGGCAGAACGGGAAGCCAGGGCCCAGTACCGAAACGCACGAGTTTTCGGCAGGTTTGTATGACCTCCGTCGTGATCCGGGTGAGCGCTACGACGTTCGGGAGCAACATCCTGAGATTGTCGCCAAACTGGAAAAAATCGCTGAAGAAGCCCGCGCCGATCTGGGCGACGACATTCAGAAGCGGGCCGGTACCAACGTCCGTGAACCCGGCCGGATCACGCAATAACCTAATGCTAGCTAATTCATAAACTTACCAGTTCAGCGCTTCAGGAGCCTGATCAAATAAATCATCGAGATCCTTGTCAATTTGGGCAAGGATCTTTCGTTTGTGATAGCGTTGCATTTCCCGCCAAACGGTAGGATGCCCCTTTTTTCTCAACTGATCAATCATACTATCGAGTTGTACTTGTGGACTTCCTACATCACGGTGATGTATAAACTCACGCAAGCGAGCCTTATAATCGCCATAGGCTTCCTGTCGAGCCTGTCGAAGAAATTCACGTTCGACATGATTTAATCGTAAAACTTCATCAAATGTATATTCCGCTCGTTGGTAATCTTTAGAGCCTTTGGGTTTGATAATGACGAACTTAAACGTGTCCTTCAGATCAAGCATACAGAACTCCAGCGGATCATCTAGTCGTGGATTAATGAGAACGGCCTCACCGTTAGGTGGCTTTATGGATAGAGTACCACGAGGTGGATTAACCGCCTGAAATTCTCCCGAATCAGCCCGGAAAACGGCAAACTTATTGTTTTTAGGCCCGTTACAATTGCCACAAGCATACACATAGTTATTCCAGTCAAAGACCTTTTCAGGGTATAAATCTTTGGGGTAAATATGTTCAACTTCATCGGCAACGGAATCCTCGCAATACACACACCGACGAGCCCCAGAGCACATGTGCGTCAAGGCTTTTTTGACTTCATCAAATGTTGCATTTCCTTTCCTGTTTCGGTTGCTAAAACTGGTTTTGGCCAGAGCAGATTGCGCTTCGAATCCATCCTGGCTATCGATTTCTTGCTGAAACGCGGTTAATGAATCCAGTACTTTCTGCTCAGGCTGAACATCGGGTAATTTAATCATCCTTGGGTTGGGAAAATGCTGCGTAACGCATTGAGCTGTTTTTCTTCGTCGGGTGAAATCTGACCCATAATCGACTTAATGTTGAGTTCAGCCAGTTCGTTGAGCTTATCATTGGCCGATTCAGAGCGGGCTACATTATCACCAAATGCATTGGTCCCGTAGGCATCCAGCACGTTGCCATAGACTAATCGTTTCTTTTCGTCGCCGGTTATTTCATGCGCCACATCATCGCTACCGGGGGCAGGTAGTTGCCAGATTGAGCCTTTCTCAGCCGCCCGGCAAACAAGTGGACTATGTGTGGTGACAATGAATTGAAGATTAGGAAAATACTTGGTGAACCACTGCCCAATATTCGTTTGCCAGGTAGGGTGAAGGTGCGCATCTACTTCATCAATGAGAACGACGCCGGGGAAATCTATTTTCTTGTCTTTATTATATGAATCATATATATCGTGAATATTATAGGCCCTTATAAGATGGCGTAATAAGTCTATTACTAAACTGAGTATAGAACGATACCCGTCACTCATTTGTAATACTGAGATTGTGGTGCCATTCCCATCTTTTAGAAAAATTCCGTCTTTATTTACTCGCCCAATCTTTGTGTTATTAGGCAATAAGTTTGAAAGATTGATAAAGTCACTTAGCATCATTAACTCAAATTCAGCTATACTACTACTCTCATCTTCAGTATCTAAGCTGGATAGATATAACTCTCTTAAATAATTTAAGGCGCCTGATAGAGCGATATCTTCCCCAAATATTGATAAATGTGCTGCTAGTTTTGGGTTTGATCTTTCTAAATCTTCCTCCTTTTGGCGGTCACCACCTGTAAAGCGACGAAAAGGCCCATAACCAGCAGAGAACCAAGCATTCTTTATAAAATAACGTCGCTTATATGATGCATTATTCTCAGAAATGGATTCAGTTTTAATGCTGTTATACCTTATTGATCCTCGAAATATAACCTCATCAATTTCAACGTTTCTGGGCTTATTAGTATCCTTTTTTAGGCTAACTTTATTCGTTACAACTTCTTGGCTTTCTGAATCATATCCTTTTTGGGGTAATACGTCTAAAGTAATATTGCCAGACTGTTGCCCTTTTTTTAACCAATCATCCCAACTCTGACGAGTAGCATTAATATCCTCATAATCCAACAACGCCAACGCTACTGACCGTACAATAGTCGATTTCCCCGAGCCATTGTCGCCAATCAGCACGTGCCAGCCTGCTTCCTGACCTTCGGGGAACGTCATTTCGAAATGCTCGATGGAGCGTATATTATTGATTTCGATGCGTCGGATATACATAGTGGGTAAAATTAAGAAAAGTCAGTGTCATGGTTATACTGATGGATACAATGCTGGGGGCAAAAGAACTCAGAAACTTATTTTTCAACAATTTTTGCACAATCCTGAGTATTATTTGAATTATCGCCCCTATTAACCAGCGTAACCGCCCGGAATCATCCATCAGGCTACTCATTGAATTACGGATAACGAGGAAGATTATGCTGAAGCCCGACCTGAGTCATACCGCACAGCGCACCTGGGAGCGAACCGACGAAACCGTACTCTGGCAACAGTTCCGGGAGGGGCAGGAAGCGGCTTTTCAGGGGTTGGTCCAGCATTTTTACCGGGAACTCCACTTCTACGGTGGCCGCTTCACCCGCGATTCTGATCTGCTGAAAGATTGCCTGCAAGACCTGTTTCTGGACTTGTGGACCTACCGAAACAAGATTGTACAGACGCCCTACATCCGACCCTATCTCTACAAGTCGCTTCGACGCAAAATTCATCGGGAAGTGATGCGTCATTCGGCCGTCGTGAGCGACGATAGCATGCCGTTCGATGACGTGAGTTCAGATGAAATAACGGCGGAGCAGGCCATGATCCATACCGAATTGTCGGAATATCAGACGGCTCGATTGAATGCATTACTGGCGCAACTGTCGGATCGGCAGCGGGAGGCCATTCACCTGAAATTCTATGCCGAATTGTCGAACGAGGAAATTGCCGATATACTGGCCGTCAATAAGCAGTCGGTTGCCAATCTCTTGCATCGGGGACTGACTCGCCTGCGTGAAAGCTGGCCGTCACTACTCTCGCTGCTGGCGGGCTGGTTGCTGCACGAATCGTTCACAAAATAAAGACGATGTGCTGAGTATCATCCCGAAAAATGTCCCTATTAACAACCGAAACGGCTTACTCCCACACGATATGAAAGCTTATCAACAGTATACCGTCGAAGACTTTCTGACGGATAGCTGGTTTCTGGCCTGGGTAAAACACAACCATCCTGAAGCCCGTCAGTTCTGGGAGCAGTGGCAGCAGCAGCATCCCGACCAGCGCGATACCCTGCTATTGGCTAAAGACATGGCCGAAGCCCTCAAACACCGTCCGCATAGTCTTTCGGCTGATCAGGAGCAACGGGAGGTAGAACAGATCGTGAAACTGACCCGGCACGTACCCGTACAGTCGAACTGGCCCGTTCAGCGAAACCTATGGACCCAGTACCGATGGCTGGCAGCCGCTATGGTGTTGCTCATACTGAGCGCTGGCGGGTGGTTTCTTGCCAATCGCGGTGAAGCCAACTCGACAACTGTTTCTCATAATCCATCTAAGGTCGATGAGCCTACCACGGATAAATGGGTAAATCAGGTCAATGGCACCTCGCAACCCGTACAACTTTCCTTACCCGATGGGAGCCAGTTGACCCTGATGGCTCATAGCCAGGCTTCCTATCCACACACCTTTGATTCGGAGAAACGGGAAGTATACCTGAAAGGTGATGCTCTGTTCTCGGTCGTTCATGAAGGGAAGCGCCCGTTTCTGGTCTATAGCGGAACCCTGGTAACGCGCGTATTAGGTACCCGATTCCGGGTGCAGGCTCGGCCCGGCGATACCCGAATGATGGTGTCCGTTCTGTCGGGCAAAGTGTCGGTGATGAATCAGAAAGACTGGGCTTCGGCCCGATCGTCTCCAAATGTGCCCAAAGCAGGCGTTGTCTTGACGGCCAATCAACAGGTAACGTACGATGCCAGCCAGGGAAGTTACCAGAAAGAGCTGGTAGCGAAACCGAACCTGCTTCCCACGACATCCGAAACACCGGAAACGTTTACGTTCGACGATACCCCGGCGACAGCAGTTTTCGAGCGGTTAAAGAAAGCGTATGGGGTGGAGATTATTTACGACGCGTCGGCGCTGCGGCATTGCACCCTAACGGCATCTCTGGCGGGTGTTTCGCTCTACGATCAGCTTCAGTTGTTGTGTGCTTCTATCGGCGCTTCGTACGAAGTGGTGGATGCCCGCATCATTATTACCAGCAAAGGCTGTTGAAAAGTAAATGAATAATTGACAATGCATAATGCTCAATGAGTGAGCCTCTGGTAGCACATTATACATTATTCATTGTCAATTATTCATTGCCCATTATCCATTAAAAAAAGCCCGCTATGCTGCAACATAACGGGCGCACTTGACCGATCTGGCGGCTATTTCGGGCCACCGCCGACCGGTATAGCTACTCCTTTGCCCGGAATAACTAGACCTACCCCCAAGTTATGTACAAGTTTACAAATCACGAAACGATTCGGATGCTTATGCGAATCTCGCTACTCCAATTGTTGCTTACGGTATGGCTGGTCAACGGCGTTCTGGCAGCAAATGCCCAGGAACTCCTTGATCAGCGAGTCAGTATCCGGCTGGATAACAACACGTTCCGGCAGGCTCTGCAAACGCTGGAAAAAACCGCGCATATCAAGTTCGTCTACAGTCGGCAGATTGTTCAGATCGACCGAAAGGTGTCGCTGGCGGCTACAGACGAAAAACTGGCCGATATTCTGGAACGGCTGTTAAAACCCCTGCAACTGCGGTACGTGGTAACGGGCAGTCAGATTGCCATTGTACCCGGCCCATCGGCCGATGATGTGGGCGATACGGGTCCATCGCAGGCACATCTGGAAGCTGCCGACAGAACTATCACGGGCACGGTGAAAAGCGAAACAGGGCAGGGGCTACCGGGTGTGAGTGTGGTGGTGAAAAATACTACACGCGGTACAACCACCGATGTGGATGGACGCTATCGACTTTCCATTCCTGACAATGAATCAGGCACTGTGTTGGTCTTTTCGTTTGTTGGTTATCTGAATCAGGAAATGGCTATTGGCAGTCGTTCTACTATCGATGTGCAGTTGGCTCCTGACACCAAAGCCTTGGGCGAAGTGGTGGTAGTTGGGTATGGCACGCGTACCAAAAGCTCGATCACAGGCTCTATCGCGTCGGTGAAAGCCGAGGAGTTAAAAGTGACACCCGTCGCTAATTTGGCTCAGGGTATTCAGGGTCGTGTACCTGGACTCGATATGCGTCAGAATTCGGGGACACCCGGCGGCAATATCAGCGTGCGCATTCGGGGCACCAACTCGATCAACGGAACCTCGGAACCGCTCTATGTAATCGATGGTATTCAGATTTCGGCTACGTCGGCGGTTAATGCCGCTAACCCTTTGTCGCAGATAAACCCGTCGGATATTGAGTCGGTAGAAGTGCTGAAAGATGCGGCTGCAACCGCTATTTATGGAGCCAGAGCCGCCAATGGGGTAGTCCTGATTACGACCAAACGGGGGAAAGATGGCGTGACCAACGTGACGTATGATGGCTATGTGGGCCAGCAGGAAACTACCCGAAAACTGGGTATTCTGGATGCGTCGCAATTTGCTCAGTTGGAAAACGACACGTATAACCCGACCGTTATTTATCCCAATCCGGCTAGCGTCGGCAAAGGCACTAACTACCTGGATCTGATCTTCCGAAAGGCCATGATCCAGAACCACCAGTTGTCGGTAACCAGCGGTAATAATAAAACCCAGATTGCGCTGGGTGCCAACTACTTCAATCAGGACGGCATCATCAAATCGACCAATTACAAACGGTATGCCTTTCGGGCCAATATTGACCATCGGATCAACGACCGGTTTAAACTCGGTACCAGCCTCTACTATACCGTCACGAACGAAAACCGGGTCAATGCGGGCGGGACGGGGGTGAACGTGACCAGCGCTCGTGAGGGGATTCTGGGTCGGGCGGTGGCTGCTCCGCCGGTATTACTTCCCTTTCGACCCGATGGTAGCGTCTATTCCTTTGCCGATCAGATGAACGGCCGCTACCGGGAAACAGTCAACCCAATGGGCGAACTGGCTAAAAAGGATTATACGACCAATAATCGTCTGTTAGGTAATCTGTACCTGGAAGTCGCCATTGTAAAAGGGCTTACCTACCGGGCCAGTTTCAACGCCGACCTGACATCTGGGTTGCAGGAGCAGTATTCCCCTCGCTCTATCGTCGATTCGATTTCGCTCAATAACCCCAATGCCGTCAACGGTAGTGCCAGCAACAACAGCAACTATTTTCGCTCGCTCCTGCATGAGAGTATCCTGACGTATAAAAACGTTTTTCGCCAGCATCATTCCCTCAATATCACCGCCGTATACGCGACCCAATCCGATATTTTACAAACCAATAATCAAACGGCTTCCGGCTTTGGCAACGACTTTACGCAGAACTACGCAACGGGCAATGCAACGGTCTATGCCTTGTCCAGTTCGCGTAGTAAAAGTAGCCTGGTATCGTATCTGGGCCGGGTTTCGTATGGCTTCAAAGATCGGTATTTCCTGGACCTGACGGGCCGGATCGACGGATCGAGCAAATTCGGAGCGAACAACAAATACGGCTTTTTTCCGGCCATATCGGGTGCCTGGCGAGTCATTGAAGAAGATTTCATGAAACCCGTCACGTTTATCACCGACCTGAAAGTACGAGCGAGTTATGGCGTAACCGGGAATGCCGGAGCCATTGGGTCGTATCAGTCGCTGGCAACGGTGAGCGGTCAGGGCTACAACTACAATTTCAACAACAACGTCCAGACGGGCATCAACCCGACAGCCATTGCTAATCCCGATCTGAAATGGGAGCAGGCTACTCAGCTTGATATTGGTGTCGATCTGGCTTTGCTTAACAACCGCCTGAACGTGGTTGCTGATTACTATCATAAGCGTACCGATAACCTGTTGTTCACCAAAGCGTTGCCCTGGTCGTCGGGCTACACAACCATCACGGGGAATTATGGCTCCATCGAAAATAAGGGATTTGAACTCGGTATTAGCGGGAAGATTTTAACCGGAATCGTCAAATGGGACGCGTCGGGGAATATAACCTTTAACCAAAATAAAGTGCTGGCACTGGATGGTATTCAGCAGGAGTTGGCCTTGTCGAGCTATTCGATTCTAAAAGTTGGCTACCCGCTGGGTGTTTATCGGACCTATATTCTGGACGGCATCAACCAGACGGGCGAGACCTTTCTGCCTGGGTACGACGCCCGGACGGGTGGCTTCAAAATCAAGGACGTCAATGGCGATGGCAAGATCAGTACGGATGATCAGGTGATTGTCGGCAATGCACAGCCGAAGTACTTTTTCGGCTTTTCGAGTTCGGTAAAATACAAGAATTTCGAGCTGAGTGGGTTTGTGCAGGGCGTACAGGGTAGCCGACTGTTCAATGGGTTCCGGTTTACATTCGAGACCCCTTCGGGACAGGTCAATCTGCTGGAAGGTATGGCCAATCGCTGGTCGGCCACCAATCCGAATAACGAGTATGTGAAACCGGCCCAGGGAACGAACCTGCCTGTGGGCGATCGCTGGGTAGAGGATAATTCCTACATCCGGGTCAAGAACCTGACACTGGCTTATAACCTTCCCCGTACCAAATTCAGCAAGAGCATTCGGGCCTACGTCAGTGGCAATAACCTGTTTACGATAACCAACTACCAGGGCTGGGACCCCGAGTCGAACAACTACGGCAGCTCCAACGCTTTGTTCTACGACAATGGTACGTACCCGGCAGCTAAATCGTATGTCGTTGGCCTTCAGTGTACCTTCTGACCACTAACTCCTGACTTTTATGAAATGCTATTTTTCTAAATCCACCCTGGCAGCATTTGTCGTCGCTGTTTGTGCCAGCGCCTGTCAGAGCCTGGACGAAACGGTGTATTCGTCCGTGATCACCACCGATTTTTATAAGAGTTCACAGGATGCTGAAGCGGCCCTGACAGCCGCCTATGGCTCCATCAACGACCTGTTCGATCAGGCTCCTATGGTGCTGGCCTCCGATTTTGCGGCCGATCAGCTTTGGGTGAAGCCGGTGGTAGGCCGCAACGTCTTTGCGCTCTACAGTTACGATTCGGATTATTCGTCTTCCAAAAGTTTTGGGCGTACGGCTGAGAGCCCGCTGGGTTTATGGCAGTTTTGTTACAAAGGCATCGAAAATGCGAACTGGGTCATCGAACGCGTACCATCCATTAATATGGAGACCACACGCCGGGATGCCATTGTCGGTGAAGCTAAGTTTTTGCGGGCGCTGTATCATTTTACCCTGGCCAAAAGCTTTGGGGATGTGGTGATTCGGACATCACCCAGCAAAAGTGAATCGGATGCGCTGGTAGCTAAAAGCCCGAAAGCCGATGTCTACAAACAGATTTACAAAGACCTGGACGACGCAATCGCCAAATTGCCCTCGTATTCGGCATCGACAGTAAAAGGACGACCGTCGAAAGAAGCGGCTACTGGATTATACGCTAAAGCAGCTCTGTATGCCGAGGATTGGGCAACGGCTAAAGCGAAAGCCATTGAGGTAATCAATTCAGGGAAATATAGCCTCATGACCGACGTACTGGATCTGTACAATGTGGAGAAAGAAGACCTGGCCCGGCAGGAGAATATGTTTGCCTTCGAGGGCGATTACAGTACAAAAGCGCGGGCTACAACGATGATGGGCTTGTGTGGCCCGCCAAACAGTGCCGGACGCGACTATGGCAACTCAACCTTTGGGTCGCTGTTTGCCTTTCAGTCGTTCTTTGACTCCTTCGACCCGAAGGACAAACGGCGGCAACTGCTCGACACGACTTACATCAGTGTGGCCGGGAAAGTGATTCTGCAAAAAGACATTACCCCCTATACGGTGAAGGGGGTGCTGATCAAAAAGTACATGGACAAAAACTCAATCGGAGCGAAGGGGCGGAACAATGTACCAATGCTGCGGCTGGCCGATATGTATCTGATTGCTGCTGAGGCCGAAGCGCGGCAGAACGGTCCTACTGCAACGGCCTATCAGTACATTAACGCTATTCGGAAGCGGGCAGGGCTGGCCGATTTACAAACGGGGTTGAGCAAAGACAACTTTATCAGTGCGGTGCTCCAAGAACGAAGCTGGGAGTTTTTTGCCGAAGGCGACCGCTGGTTCGACCTGACCCGGACGAATACCTTCCTAACCGTGATTCCGAAGGCAGTCAATGAGGTGTATCCGGTGCGGGCTCCGCAGGCCAAACACCGTTACTACCCCATTCCGATGGACGAAATCCGGGCCAACCCCAAGCTCGAACAGAACCCGGACTGGAAATGAGCAGGCTTTATCAAGCAGGTAAACTGGTCGTCGCGGGGCTGGTTGTAATCGGACTTTGTGCGTTCCTGCCAACGGCATCGGTCGTTCCCGACGGACCCGTTTTTTCGGGGACGGCCGACAGTCTGAATATGGAAAAGGCTCACCAGGAAATCTGGCGTCGGTTCGTGGATGAACATCAGGTGTTGATCGATTTTGCTGAGGCTGACGGACATTTCGACCGACCAACAGCAGAAGAGTTTCGGCAGAACAAACCCAATGCAC
Organism: Spirosoma sp. 48-14; assembly: GCF_001898575.1. Classification (GTDB taxonomy): domain Bacteria; phylum Bacteroidota; class Bacteroidia; order Cytophagales; family Spirosomataceae; genus Spirosoma. Next base: position 405,522 of record NZ_MKUD01000063.1, on the reverse strand, counting down.
TAGGCTGGTGGACACCGACTGAAAACGGCTCCATGTTCAACGGACTGTACCTGGACGGGCTTTGTCAGCGGTGGCTGCATCGGCATCAGGAGAGCGACCGACAAAAAGCCCGAAAGCTGGTGCAGGGATTGTTGTTACTGGCGTCGGTGGGCGATACACCCGGTTTTATCGGCCGTGGTGTAGCAACCGATGGTAAAACTCCACCCTCGATGGGCTCCAATGATCAGACATCGCCCTGGTTTTACGGACTATGGCGGTATCTCTATTCCGACATGGCCGAACCCGCCGAACGTCGGCAGATCATCACTAAAATGGAGGAGGTCGCGAACGTATTAGTATCGACTAATTGGCGACTACCGACTATGTCCTATGCACCTGCCCGGTATCGGAACAGCTTTGCCATTTTTACCTGGGAAGGTGCCCCTCGGCTGCTGTTCATTCTGAAAGCGATGCATCAACTGACGGGCAATCCCAACTGGGATAAACTGTATCGGGAAGCGGCCGCTGAACTGGGTGGTGAACCTCGCCGGAGCCGGTTGCAAATCTGTGCCGATGGGATGAAGTTCGATGTGCCGAAGCAGTTTCGCTGGACGGGTATTACGAGTACGGTGGATGTGCGGGCGCTCTGGGAAATGGAAACGGACCTGACCCTGAAGCAGGCGTATGAACAGGGGCTGAATGCCAGTGCCCGCAGTGCTGCTGTCGACATTGCCCGCTGGCATCAGTTGGATAACAACGACTTGAAACCCTATCTGCACGACTGGCGGCAACTGAACCAATGGTGGACACCACAACACAGTGAACAGGATGCCTTAGATGTTTCGGCCGCGCAACTGGCTGAACTGGTTAAGCTATCCCCACGTCGAAATCAGGAATTGGGTTTTGTGCGGGAGCCACTCTGGATGTCGTGGATTGTCGCCTTATCTCCCGATACAAATCTGGTCAACCAATACCGGGCTGAGATGCTGGGGGCTATCGGACATTTTCAATACGACAAGCTGTATTACTCACAGTTTTTTCCCGTCGAAGCCGTTTGGTTTCGCCTTCGGAATCATAAAAAGTTATGATGAAGATTCTATTAACCCACTGCTTTAGCTGTGTGTGTTAAAAAAGGTCGATGTTATCATAACCGTTTTAACGGTTGAATGCGCGGTAATTGATTGTTTATAGACCCACAGCTAAAGCGGTGGGCTGTTGGTTAATTTCCCCAAATCTTAATGAAAATACCCACTTATTACTGGCTCTTAATGGGTTGCTTTTGCCACGCTTCAGTGGTTTACTCTCAATCGAAGCCATCTAAAACTGCTCCTTCCACGCTTGAGCAGCAGATCGAGCGGGCGCATCAGGAGATCAATCGACGGTTTATCAGCCCGAAATATGGGATTCTGTATGACTATGCGGGCCGGGATGGGACGATCTTTATGCCAACAGCCGAAGAATGCAATACCGATAAACCCAATGGCTTATCCTGGTTTTCGCCCATCGAAAACGGGGCTTTTTTTAACGGAATTTATATCGATGGATTATGTAATCGCTGGAAGATCAGCCGGAAACGGGAGGATGCACTTGAGGCTCGTAAAATAGCCAATGGGATGGTCCGGCTGGCTACTATTGGGCACATACCAGGGTTCATTGCGCGGGGCGTTGCCGACGATGGACAGAGTCACCATGTGGCCGGGTCCGACGATCAGACCGGGCCATGGTTCTACGGTATGTGGCGGTACATCAAAAGTGGAATCCCCGACCGGGCTGAGCAGCAGAAACTTATTCAACTGGTCGAAAAAGTGGCTAATGCGCTGGAAAAATTAGACTGGAAGCTCCCCTGTGACCGCGAAGACTATGGTTTTCGGGGCAACCTGACCGACAAAGGGTGCCGAATTTCGGCTCGGTTGGTGTTCATCTATCGAGCACTGTTCGACCTGACTCACGACAAGAAATGGCTGGACGGCTATCACCAACGGCTGAATGAAATTCCCGAAGGTGATTCCCTAACCCGACTGGAACTGTGCGCTCAGGGGATTCCCTACGAAACCGTCAGCCCTGAAAAAGGAAACATAACCGAAAACGAATTCTGGATCACAGGCATATCACAGGCCAATCTGAAAGCCTTAATTGAACTGGAACAAGTGCCCGCCATTCGGGAGAAATTTCGGCAGGGGTTAAATCGGACGGCCGAAAAAGCAGCCCTGCATCTGTCGCGCTATAAACAGTTTGATAATCAGCACACCATTACTTTCAACGAAAACTGGCGGACGCTGAACGAGCTTTGGAAGCCGCAGCCCGATATTGCTACGACGCTGGCATTAGCGCTTCAACAGGGACGCGAATGGGCCAAACTATCGCCCGCCCGGGTGTACGAAGACAAACACATGCGGGAGCCTCTCTGGGCCTGCTGGGTTGTGTTACTGTCGGGCAACAAGACGTTGATTGATCAGTATCAGGCTGATCTGATGGGGGCTTTGACACATTATGATTGGAAACAGCTCTATACGTCCCGGTTCTTTATTGTGCTTCCGGCGTATTACGAAGCAAAGATGCATAAACGGATAGAACGCTGATTTTTAGGAGGTCGGCCCGGCATCATAATGATCGTGTTCCATTGATAGGTTGGTTTGGTAAATTCCCGGTGGTGATCTGCCGGGAAATTTATTTTATAGGCCTTTCGTGGTGTTTTTGTGAAAATCAGGGAAAAATTTTCACAAAAAAGTTATTTTCGACTAAGGGTAATCGCCAATATTCGTGTCATTCGCGTACTTGACCGGTAATCTTATGACCGAACCAGAAGGATATCAGCGCTTCGATTCAGGTGATGTACCCCGCCCCCTGCGTGCGGGCAGTCACGCAACGGCCGTTGTGGATAACGAGTTTTTTATCAGAGCGGCCTTCGCCGAATCGTCGGAAAAAGGGTTCGAAGCCCTGTTCCGGCTTTATTATAACCCTCTTTGCAGCCACGCCCTGCGCTTTGTGTATACCCGTGAGGTAGCCGAAGATATTGTCAGCGAAGTATTTTATCAGCTCTGGAAAACCGATGCGCATCGCTCTGTACAATTTACCTATCGTACCTATCTCTATGCCGCCGTACGCCATCGAGCCTATAATTACCTGCGCGACGAACTGACGGGCAACCGTACCCCGGCGTCGATTGACGAGATGGAGTATGCCGGGGCGGAAGAGTCACCCCAAACGCTGGTTGAATACGATGAAACCTTTCAGCGGCTGGAGAAAGTCATCAAGGAGTTACCGTCGCAATGCCAACGTGTGTTTCTGATGAGCCGATTCGAAAACCGGAAGAATCTGGAGATCGCGGCCGAATTGGGCATTGCCCTGAAAACCGTAGAAGCTCATTTGTCTCGGGCCTTGTCTCAAATCCGACGGGCCATTCTGACGATGGTTTGCTTACTTTTTGTCGGGTTACACTAAGGGTAAAACGGCCACACTGTGTCATTCCCCAAACCCCTTTGTTATGGAAGAACTTGTGAATAAAACGCTCGCTTTCGACTATTTCGCCGGAAAGGTGAGTCCACTCCAGAAAAAATCAATTGAACGCTGGCTGGCCCAACCCGGTAATCAGGATACGTATTACCAGTGGCTGCATGAGTGGGAACTTGCCAACCTCCAACTAACGACCAACTGGCAGAACGCTTTTGACGCTACCCAGGAACGTATAGGTAGTACCGTTCGGGTAAGTTCTCCGGTCGAAGATACATCGGTTCAGTGGTGGCATAGTAGCCGATTGGGGATTTGGCTGGCGGCTGCTTCTGTTCTCCTGATCCTGGGCATCGGCAATTGGCTGGCTGGCGACGTTATTCGCTACAAAACCATCGAAACTGGCTTTGGCGAAACCAAACACTGCCTGTTGCCTGATGGGTCGGTTGTGGAGTTGAACGCCAATTCCCGCATTCGTTTCCCCAGATTTGGATTCGGTTCCGAAAGTCGTATTCCGCTCTTATCAGCGGAAACGGCTGGCCGACAGGTTGAACTAACCGGAGAGGCCGATTTTTCGGTGCGTCATCTTCCGAATCACCAGCGATTTGTCGTTCTGACGCCGAAAGGCTTGGCCGTGAATGTGTTGGGGACGCAATTTACAGTTTTTAGTCGGGAGCGCCGGACGCAGGTTGTATTGCGGTCGGGGAAAGTGGCTCTGACCCTGCCCAAACAACCGGATCAACCCGCCATGATTATGAAACCCGGTGATTTGGTCACACTTGATGCGCAGGGCAAATTGGCCTTTAAACAAACCTCGCATCCTGAAAATGCATCGTCGTGGAAACAGCACCGCTTTACGTTCGAGACTACGTCGCTGCGTGAGATTGCCCAGACCCTGCACGATAACTATGGCCTGACTGTCCATATAGAAGGCGAAGAACTGGCCAATCGGACCATTTCGGGAGCTTTTCCGGCTCAGGATGCCAACGAACTGATCAAACTGGTGGCCGATCTGCTCCAGATCAACTACCACCGCGATAACAACAACGTAACCTTTACGAATTAACTCCTAACCTTTTACTTACTCACATGCAACAGGCTCTCCGCTCGTCAGTGGCTTTGCTCATCAGCGTATTGCTGAATGGCTACCCCGGAGAAGCACAGGTGATGGCTGCCAATTGGGCTACTCAAAAGCCCGTTCAGTCCTCCATGACCGCTTCGCAGACGCTTCAACTCCGGGATGTACTCAATTTGTTTAAGGCGCGTTACCACGTCGATATTTTATTTGAAGACAAATTAATCAACGATCAGACGGTACTTTCCTCGATGGTCGATCCAGCGGCTTCGCTGGAAAAAAATCTGGATACAATTCTGCGTCCTCAGGGACTTCGTTACAAGAAAGTGAAAAGTGGGGTGTACATGGTGATTGGCGAAAAAAAGCCGGGAAAGTCGCCTACAGCCGACGTCCGTTCGGAAACGCCGATGCTAAATGCACAGACCTCCACAACGCCCCAACTCGTTGACAATAGGTCAGCTACCACACTATCGGCCGAAAAGGCAGTGGCTCCGGTAGTTGTCGAAAGAACCATTTCGGGAATCGTCAAAAGCGAAACGGGTGAAGGGCTTCCTGGGGTAAGTGTGGTCGTAAAGAATACGACCCGTGGCGCCACCACCGATGCCGAAGGAAAATACCGACTGAATATACCAGATGGAGCGGCTACGCTGGTCTTCTCCTTTGTGGGCTATCAGAATCAGGAGATCAGCATCGGTAGCCGAAGTACTATCGATGTACAAATGATACCCGATGATAAGTCGCTGGATGAGGTGGTGGTGGTAGGTTATGGGACGGTTAAGAAAAGCGACCTGACGGGGTCGCTGGCTCAGGTGAAGGCCAAAGACCTGAACGCCTATCCGGCTACGAACGTGTTACAGGCGTTGTCGGGTCGGGCGGCTGGGGTGCAGGTATTACAAAATACGGGTGCTCCCGGTGGGAGTGTCAGCGTGCGGATTCGCGGGACCAACTCGATTCAGGGGAGTAACGAGCCGCTGTATGTAGTGGATGGTTTCCCGCTGTCGGGGAGTAATCCGACCGTATTAAACAATGCTGATATCGAAAACATCGAAATCCTGAAAGATGCTTCGGCCACCGCTATTTATGGCTCCCGTGGTGCCAATGGGGTTGTACTCATCACCACCAAGCGGGGAAAGGCGGGCAAGGCTACGGTCGATTTTGAAGCCAGCTACAGTTCGCAAACCCTACGCAAAAAGCTGGATATGATGAACGCCAAAGAATACGCGACGTTTTACAACGAACAGGCGGCCAACGATGGGTTGAAACCCTATTTTACCCAGGACCAGATCAATGCGTTCGGGCAGGGCACCGACTGGCAGAACCTGGTTTTTCAGACGGCCCCCATGAAAACGGCATCGCTGAACATCAGTGGGGGAAACGAAAAAACGCAATTTTCACTGTCGGGAAGTGTGTTCAGCCAGGACGGAATCATTCGCGGCAGTGACTACAACCGCTACTCCATACGGACCAATATCAACCATGCGCTCAGCAAAAAACTATCGGTCAACTTTGCCAGTACGTTAACCAAAATCACGACGAACGCCCAGAATAGCCAGGGTAGCAACCGGGGCGGATCGCTCATTGCCGGAGCCATATCGGCCCCACCCGTCTTAGGGCCTTACAAAGCCGACGGCTCTTACGAAGTATTTGGCACAACCTATGCGTTTGTCAATACCCAGCTACGGAACCCGATCAATATACTGAACGAACAGAGCAGCCTGACCAAAGGCAACCGGGTTCTGACCAATGCCGCGTTTATTTACAACCCCATTCCTGAGCTGACCATTAAAATTTCGGGTGGTATCGAAAACTCCGACGACCGCACCGACTCCTATACAACGACTAACTATTTCGGCTCAACGGGCAACGCCAGTGTGAGTACAACGCAACTGACCAGCCTCTTGAATGAGAATACCATTAGCTATAACAAAACCATCCGGCAAAAGCACAGCATTTCGGCCGTGGCCGGGTTCACGTACCAGGACTTTCTGACAACGACATTGAGCGGCAGCGGGGCCAACTACATCAGCAATTCCAGCCAGACGTCTGATCTGGGCGCGGCCGGAACGCCCGGTATTCCAGCATCGGGTTATTCCAAGTCGGTTTTGTTGTCGTATCTGGGCCGGGTCAACTATGCATTCGATAGTAAATATCTGGCGACGGTTAGTTTCCGGGCCGATGGGTCGTCCAAGTACAGCGAAGGCAGTAAGTGGGGCTACTTTCCATCCGGTGCCCTGGCGTGGCGGATTTCGAACGAAGAGTTTTTGAAGAACAGCACCCTGGTTTCAGATCTGAAGCTTCGGGCCAGTTGGGGACTTACAGGTAGCCAGGCGATCAATGCTTATGCTACATTGAATCAACTATATTCGGGAAAAACCATCTTTGGTGATGCGCTTTATACGGCCTACTCGCCCGGTACAAACCTGCCCGGCAATCTGAAATGGGAAACTACGGAGCAAAAGGACATCGGCATTGACTTGGGTATCCTGCAAAATCGTATACTGATCACGGCCGATTACTACATCAAAAACACTCGTGATCTGCTGAATACCGTACAACTACCGTCGTCTCTGGGCTTTACAACCACCATTCAGAATGTGGGCGAAGTGCAGAACAAAGGCTTGGAGTTGGGGATCAATGCCAATATTCTGACGGGCGCGTTCAAGTGGAATGTGAACACGAATGTGGCGCTGAACCGGAACAAGGTGCTGAAATTATACGGTGGGCAAGATATTCTGGGTGCTTTTGTCGACATATCGGCCATTACCGATACGCGAAATATTCTTCGGGAAGGCCAGCCGATGGGCATGTTCTGGGGCTATATCGAAGATGGGTACGACGATAAAGGCAAAATAAAATACAAGGACATGGATGGCGATGGGACCATTACCGTTCGCGACAAAACTTTTATTGGCAATCCGAATCCGAAATTTATCTACGGCTTCAATTCCAGCATGTCGTACAAAAACTTCGACCTGACCCTCTTTTTGCAGGGCACGCAGGGGAACGATATTTTCAATACCAGTGCCATCAATAATACGGTCGATTACGGTTATGGGCTGAATATGCCGCGCGAGGTTTTTCTGAATCACTGGACACCCACTAACACCACCGCCAAATACCCGCTCGTGAGCAGTACCACACGCGTCAACGTCTCCAATCGATTTGTGGAAAACGGCTCTTACTTACGGCTGAAAAACATTCAGTTAGCGTACAATCTGCCAACTCTAAAATGGGGGGCAACCTGGATTCGGTCGATGCAGGTGTATGCCAGTGGTCAAAATCTGCTGACGTTTACGAACTATTCGTGGTGGGACCCCGAAGTGAACTCCAGTGGTGGCTCCAACTCCATTGCTCAGGGTTTCGATCAATACAGTTACCCCACTGCCAAGTCCATCACCTTTGGTGTGCGAGCTGGGTTTTAATGGTCAAAGAGCGAAAGAGTGAATGAGTGAAAGAGCGATGTGTCCTAAAAACAACTACGCAATATGTCGCTCAGGCCTCGTGGGAATACTCACTCCGCTTCGGCGGTCCGATTTCGCTCATTCACTCTTTCGCTCATTCACTCTTTAAAATTTATGAAAAAACTCCTATTCCTCCTCTCCACGCTCTTTCTGGCATCCTGTGAGGATGTGCTGAAGGAAGCGCCTAAATCGCTGGCGGTAGAGACATTCTACAATACGCTGGCCGAAGTACAGGCGGCAGTCAATGCCATTTACACGCCTTTGCGCGATAGCAATACCAGTGGTATGGGCGTTTATATCGCCGTACTGGAAGGCCATACCGACTATGGGCTTGGCCGGGGCAGTTACGCTATCCTGAATAATTTCGCGGGACTGGACAACGTCAATGTCAGCCGGGTATCGGGGGCGTGGTCTGCCTTTTATCTGAGTATCCGCAATGCGAATCTGGTGATTAAAAATGCACCCAACGGGAAGTCGATCAGTCAGGCCGATATTGCCAAATCAGTCGCTGAGGCTAAGTTTCTGCGGGCGTTCAGTTACTTCCATCTGGTGCGTAACTGGAGTGGAGTTCCCATCCGAACGGAAGCCAATATGGCCGATATTACGGCAAAACGAAACACCGTCGATGAAGTCTATGCGCTGATTTTGTCGGATTTGCAGGCAGCCGAAACGGGCCTGCCCGATCAGGTGACGGACATTGGACGACCCACAAAATGGGCTGCCAAAACCATGCTAGCCGATGTATATCTGCAACTTGGTAAATTTGCCGAAGCCCGCGATAAGGCCGATGAAGTGATTAAAGCCAATAAATACGCGCTGGTTCAGGTCTCTACGGTCGATGATTTTCAGAAGCTATTCGGCCCGGATGTCATCACGACCAGCGAAGAGATTTTTTCGCTGAAGTTCTCGCATCAACCCGGTCAGGGCAACCTGTTCCCCACACTGACGAATCACCCCGGAACCAAGCTGCTGGGTGGTGGCGGTGGTGTATTTGGGCTGTACAACGACAGTACTTTACCTGCCTACAGCAACTGGGACAACGCCGACCTTCGTAAAACACTTTGGTATCCGTGGAATATTGGGGTTGGGGCCACGTCCTTACTTAGTAAAAAATACATCGACCCCAATTCACTCGAATTTGCCGGAGCCGCCAACGACGTAAGCTGGTACCGCTACGCCGATTTGTTACTGATTTATGCTGAAGCGGCTAGTCAGGCCGCGAATGGCCCTACAGCAGCCGCAATGGAAGCCCTCAACCAGGTACATCGTCGGGCGTATGGCAAGCCGTCGGGCACCCCATCCTCGGTCGATTTTAAACTTGCTGATTACGGTTCAGCGGCTGCATTCCTGAATCTGCTGGTGAAGGAGCGGGGGTACGAATTTCAGTATGAAGGCAAACGCTGGCTCGAACTCAAACGAACGGGAAAAGCTGCTGAAATCATTCTGGCTGCCAAAGGCAAAACCATCGCTCAGAAGCATTATCTGTGGCCCATTCCGGTTTCGGAAGTAAGCTATAACACCGCCATTGATCCGGTAAAAGACCAAAATCCAGGGTACTAAATGTCAATTTAATGAATAATGCAAAATGGATAGTTATTGGCCTGTGAGTGAGTGCATTGTCCATTTTACATTATCCATTATTTATTCCTATATCTCTCGTCATGGAACCAACTGAGAATCAAAACCGCCTATCGGCCCTGTTCAGCCTGAACCGCCGGAAATTTATTCAATCGACGATTGCCGGAGCTGGGGCCGCTGCGTTGCCTATACTGGCATCAGATGCCGAAGCAGCATCGAAAACGGCTGACGAGTTTAAAGAACCCGCCCGCAATGTACCCATCAAAGGCGAGTTCGACGTCGTGGTGTGTGGAGCTGGGCCGGCGGGTGTATCGGCCGCTATTACGGCTGCTCGTGCGGGAGCCAAAACGCAGTTGATCGAAGTGCACGGGTGTTTGGGGGGCGTTTGGACGGCCGGGTTACTGACCTACATTTTCGATTTCGACAAGCCGGGGCTAACCAAAGAAATCAAGGCGAAACTCGATGAGCGAAACGCTCGTCGCAACAAAATCGCCGATCAGTTTGTGTACCACCCCGACGAAATGAAGGTGTTGCTGGAAGAAATGTGTATCGAAGCGGGTGTAAAGTTTCGGTTGCTCACCCGCGTGTCGTCCGCTTATAAAGATAAAAAACAGCTTACTACGATTGTGACCGATTCCAAGTCGGGTCGTGAAGCGTGGAAAGCAAAAGTGTTCATCGATGCTACTGGCGATGGTGATGTGGGAGCCCAGGCAGGCAACAGTTGGGAAATCGGGCATGGTGGCGATACATGTCCCTGCCAGCCACTGACACTTAATACGTTGGCCGTTGTGCGTGATCCAGCGGCCCTGAAGCAATTCATTTCGTTTTACACAAATGATGGCGATAAAAAGAACTGGCACGTTCCGGCGGTTGAAGCGTTCAAAAAAGAGATTGCCAGGGCAGGTATTACGCCCTCGTATGGTATGCCCACGCTCTTCCTGATTCGGGATAATCTGGTCATGATTATGGTCAACCATGAGTACAATATCAAAGCGTTCGACGCCGACGAGATTACCGAAGCCACGGTGCAGGCCAGAGCTGAAGTGTACAACATTGTGCGGGGACTGAACAAACTTGGTGGTCCCTGGGAAGGTATGCAGATTGTAGCTACCCCTGAGCAGATTGGTATTCGCGATGGCCGACGGATTCATGGTCGCTACACGGTTACCAAACAGGATTTGGTTGTTGGTGCTCGGCATGAGGATGCAGTGGTTCGGCCAACCTTTGGCGTCGACATTCACGCGGCTGATCGGAAAACCAACGAGGTAGAAACCATCGGTCGGGGTGGCATCAAAATGATCCCGTACGATATTCCACTACGGGCACTGATTGCTAAAGATGTGGATGGGCTAATGATGGCCGGACGTTGCATCAGTGGCGACTTTGTAGCTCATGCCAGTTATCGGGTAACGGGCAATGCCGTTGCCATGGGCGAAGCGGCTGGTGCTGTGGCTTCCATTGCGGCCAAAACCAATAAACTGCCCAATGAAGTAGCCTGGAGCGATGCTGCCCAATTGCTGACTAAGCTGGGTATGCGGGCTTAGGGTTATGGGGTTTTATATGTTGTCACCCCGACCCAAGGAGAGATCTAAATGGGAGTTTAGGGTTGATCAAAAAAGTCAAATCCTGACTAAAGCATATCGTGATGTCAGCTACTCATAGCTGACACGTGAGGTTTCTTAAAACCGAACAGATCGAATTAGGTTTTGAGGAACCTCACGTGTCGGTTAAAGTAACCGACACCACGGATAGACACCATATAATTCGTTAAAACATAAAGCTGTTGAAAACCATAGTCTTCTTCCTGCTGGCTCTGGCTGCCAGAGCTGAAGTTAGCTTACCGTCTATTCTGGGATCGAATATGGTATTGCAGCAACAGACGGATGTTGCCATCTGGGGTTGGGGGAGTCCGCCGGAAAAAATCATCGTCACGGCCAGTTGGGACAATCGACCCATAAGCGTAACCTGCTCCGACGATGCTACCTGGAAAGTTCGATTACGAACACCAGCCGCTGGTGGGCCTCATACGATTACCATTGCGGGGAGTTCGACCATCCAATTGACCAACATCCTGATTGGTGAAGTATGGCTTTGCTCGGGTCAGTCGAATATGGGCCTGAGTGCGGCAGGGGGCGTTAAAGATGCGCAGGCTGAGTTGCCACAGGCGTTCAATCCGAGTATTCGCCTGTTTAAGATGACAAAACGGTCGTCTCCTGTACCTCAGGACGATGTAAAAGGGCGGTGGCAAATCTGTGATTCGGCTAGTCTGAAAGCCTTTAGTGCGGTCGGTTATTTTTTCGGTAAAAAGCTGCATGCAGGCCTGAATGTCCCGATTGGCCTGATTGATATGTCGTGGGGTGCCACAAAGATTGAATCCTGGATGCCCGAAGCACTGGCTATGCTTTACCCCGAGACGCGTCACTCGATTCAGATGATGCCCCAAAACCAATGGGCACCTGCCAAAGCCGGTTGGTTGTACAATGGCATGGTTGCCCCTATTACGTCGTTTGCTATTGCAGGAGTGATCTGGTATCAGGGTGAATCGAACCGGCATTATGCACCAGCCTATTACCGGCTCATGCACCTGCTGATTGAGGGTTGGCGAGGGCTTTGGCAGACTGATTTTCCGTTTTACTACGTACAACTGGCTCCGTATCGGTACGGAGGAAAATTTGAAACGCCACTACTTCGGGAAGCCCAAGCCAACGCTATGGATATACCCAAAACGGGTATGGTTGTTACAACTGATTTAGCTGATAATCTGGATGATGTACATCCGATCTTTAAAAAAGAGGTTGGTAATCGGCTGGCAAACTGGGCGTTAGCTGAGAATTACAAGCGACCAGTAATCGCCTATAAAAGCCCTAAATATCGGTCGATGCAAATACGTGGTTCGGTAATTCGGCTTACGTTCGATCAAGTACCAAACGGGTTCATGAGTACAGGGAATGAACTGACTGAATTTGGCATTGCGGGTATCGATCAGGTGTTTGTAAAAGCCAAGGCCCGGATCGTCGGCAATGAGATTGAGGTTTGGGCCGAGAGCGTTAAAACTCCCGTAGCTGTGCGGTTTGCTTTTCGCGACGCCCCCGAACCAAATCTGTTCAGCCGAGAAGGTTTACCTGTTATCCCGTTTCGCACCGATAATTGGGATTTGGGCCTGACTAAATTTTGATTGGCCCAAAATGGCTTCGTCCAGACCGATCAGGAATTTTCAGAAATAGGTTGGTTTTAATAAATCCCCGGCGGCATCTGCCGGGAGATTTATAGTTTGGAGATCGTAGAAAAACGGTTTTAACGATTGGCGGATGGAATAAAATCCAGCTTCGATTCTTCGCCGAAAACCGTTGCCAGGTGGTCTTGTGTAGGTTTTCGTTGGGCCGTTAGCTGGCTCACCAGCACATAGGCCACAAACGACGCCAGAAACGCCGGAAATACTTCGTGAATGTCGCCCAGGTTCTCGTAACGGGTTCGGACGCCAAACCGCCAGACGATATTGACCACAATCCCCGCCAGCATCGACGCGACGGCACCCAGATCGGTCCCCCAGCGGAAATATAACCCGCCAAAAATGGTTGGAAAGAAACTGGCTACATAGACCGACCCGGCAAAAGCGGATAATTCGACCACATCGGCAGGTGGGAAGATGGTGAAATAATACACGATGATGCAGTAGAGCAGCATAACCACTTTGGTGCGGGGAATGATTTTCTCCACAGGCATCGGTTGCCAGACATTCCAGATGTCTTTCACAAGGGTTGTTCCCACCACCAGCGTGACCGATGCCAGTGCCGCCATCCCAGCCGCAAATAACCCCATCAGACAGATACCACTAATGAGTGGATTGTTGAATTTCTTGAGCATAAAGCCCACCACTTCGTCAGTATTGTTGATGAGTTGGGCCGCTTCGTCACTACTTACCATGCCGTGTACCAAAGCGCCCAGACCCATGACGCAAACGAGCGAAACACCCATAAAAATGGGCGTCCAGGTCATGGCGAACTTCATGCCTGCCTTGTCTTTCACAGTATAGAACCGGATGAGTAGTTTGGGTTCGGAGATTTGTTTCATGCCAATCGACAGGCCAATCCCGACGATGTAGGTAAATGAGGTCAGTTGCCCAAACGTCACCAATCCATTGCCAATAGGGGCTCCTTTTTTCGACACATGATCGACGAACGCAATTTTAGCCATCAGCGCATCATACCCTCCTACGTAGATGAAGGGCAAGGCTAGCATGATGATCGCTACAATGAACATCAGAATACCCTGAACAGCGTCGGTCCACATGATGCCGTACATCCCGCCCGCAATGGTATAAAAACAGGTGAAGAACAGCATGAAGGCCGCGCCATATGCATAAGGAATATCGAGCAACGACTGAAGCAGGTGGGCACAGCCTTTGGCAATACCCGTCATGTACCAGACCGTTGCAAACAGAATAATCACGGCTGATAACACCCGGATGCTGCGCGAAAGCTGGCTCTGGTAGCGCAACTGAAAATAATCGGGTACGGTAAACGACTTTAGTCGGATGCTCTGATTCCGCATGCGGGGACCTAAAATCTGCCACGAAATGATGCAGAACACTGCCCAGAAAACACCCACCCAGGTCCAGGAAAGGCCGTACCGGAACGATTCGCCCGCCTGACCGATGTAGGTGTTGGTGCTGACAAAGGTTGAAAAGAAGGCCAGCGATACCACCCAGCCGGGTATCCTGCGATCGGCTACGTAGTATTCGCCCACGGTTTTGCTGGCCTGCCGTTGCAGATACCAGCCAAACGTAATCAGTGAAATCAGGTAAACTACCATGCAAATCAGCACCGTAGCATGTTCGGAGAAGTAGGCCATAGAATGATGGATAATGAGCAATGCATAATGAATAATTGATAATGGATTCCACTGAAATTCAGTAGGAGGTATTCATTATCCATTACTCATTATCCATTTTTTTGTCGTCGTTACGGATGTCGATGTTCATGAACTGAACTGCAATGGCGTTGAGAATCATGATCACGATAATGAACCAGTACGGAAACGCAGTCAGAAAGTCCATTGGTCAGAAAATTTGTTTTAAGTCGTTTTTCGTCACTTTACCCATGGCATTACGGGGCAGTTCGGTCACAATCCGATAATGGCGCGGTACTTTGTAAGCAGGCATTCGGGTGCGCATCCACTGGTTCAGGTCGGTTAGGTCAATCGGCTCTTTGGTCACCAGTACCGCGCCCACAATTTCGCCCCATTCTTCGTCGGGCAGTCCGATAACACCGCAATCGCCGATGGCTGGATGCGTGCGTAATACCTCTTCGATTTCAAGCGCCGACAGCTTGTAGCCGCCTGACTTAATAATATCGACCGAGCTGCGTCCCAGAATTTTATAACTTCCTTCGTCAACCACCGCTACATCGCCCGTTCGGAACCAGCCATCTGGGGTAAAGGCCTCCTGAGTAGCCTGTGGCCGCTGCCAGTACTCGCGGAATACGGTCGGCCCTTTCACCTGAATTTCGCCAGGCTGGCCGTCGGCTACTGGATTATTTTCTTCATCTACCAGTCGAACACCAACGCCCGGTAGCGGCTGGCCAATATGCCCTGGCACCCGTTGCCCTCGATACGGATTGCTGATCGCCATACCAATTTCGGTCATACCATAGCGTTCCAGCAGCACATGACCACTGACCCGTTCCCACTTCTCCATGACCGTCACGGGCAAGGCTGCGGATCCAGAAACCATCAGCCGGAACGAGCGCATCGTGTTTGTCAGAGCCTGCTGCTCATTGGTCGGTAGCCCTTCCCAATAGGCAATCAGTTTGAAATAAATGGTCGGCACAGCCATAAACAGATTAATGGCTCCCTGCTGAAAGGCGTTGAAGACGGCTGCGGGCGAAAATTCTGGCAGAAACTCACAACAGGCGCCTGACCAGAGCGCACACCCGATTACGTTGACAATACCATGCACATGATGCAGGGGCAATACGCAAAGAATATGATCGCTTGGCTGCCATTCCCAGGCTTCGACGAGGGTTGTCATCTGCGCTTCCAGATTGGCGTGTGTGCTCACCACCCCTTTAGGCAGATTCGTTGTGCCACTGGTATACAGAATCATCGCGCCCCGCGCTGGGTCAACGTCGGGCAGTTCAACAGGCGGATTGCTTTCTGGATGAGTTAGCTCGATAAAACGCAGATTCTTAGCGTCAACAAGTGGTTGGAGAACAGACGTGTATCGGGCAGAGGCTACTATAATGCTGGCTGCCGTATCGTCGATCACATATTGCAGGGAGGCTGGCGGATACGTAATGCAGAGCGGCACCGCGATACCCCCGGCACGCCAGATGCCCCATTGCACTCGTACATAGTCGTACCCCGGCTCGACCATGAAGGCTACGCGTGCTTCGGCAAGATCGCTCTGGCCGTTGAGCAACTGCTGGCTAAACGCTGCCGAATCCTCCAGCAGTTGTTTGTACGTATATCCTTGACCGTTAGCCAGAATGGCCGTAGTGGATGAATGGCGATGAGCTTGCTGAATAAGATGAATCATAGACCCCAAAGTAGCGATTAGCAGCTTGTTACCCTATTAACCAGTGTTGGTTTGCCAAATGTATTGGCGATATACCTACAGAATCGTAAGTTACCCAAAAATGTCTATACTACTTTCTTCCACATGAAAGCTCTTCAACGATTGAGTCTGATTGGTTTGGTACTGACCGCTAGCGTCATACAGGCTTACGCAACCTGGTCGATCATACTTATTGATCCTCAAACCAAAGCCATTGGGATAGCGGGGGCCTCCTGTACGTACAGCGTTTATGGTATCGGGTCAATCGTGCCGGGGAAAGGGGCTGTTGTTGTGCAGGCCAGTGGAGCAGCCCGTACGCAGGCATGACGGATGATTATGGTTGATGCTCCACCCGAACAAATTCTGGAAGCGGGCGCGAAACTGGGTGGTGATAAGCGGTGTGGTGACAGAGGCCATACTTGAATTTGATTGTGTATGGCATCAATAATACAATAAACGCAGTAGAGGCTTTGCGGAAAAAACTAAATGACTGGAAACGTAAAAAATAAGCCAGTTGCATTCGTGGTCCGTTGCCTTCGGCGTCAGGGATTGTTATTATTGGAATGCGACTAATGACCATGAATGACGCCGAAGGCAACGGACCACAACTGACTAGTTCTTTATAATTCCCGAATCTGGATATTCCGGTACCAGACACGCTCTTTGGGGCTGTGGTTCTGAAGGGCGATTTTGCCTTTTGCATGGGGCGTTGCGTAAGGCCAGTTGGCAAACTTACTTTTGGCAACCAGTGCTTTCCAGTTGTCGGAACCGTATTCGTAATCGACCATTTTTTTGCCGTTCAGGAAGTGCTCCACATGGTTTTTGTTTACTACAATACGGCCTTTGTTCCACTCGCCCGGTGCTTTGGCTGCATTCATATCGGCCGGGGGAATCATGTCGTAGTTGGCACCGGTTAACTGCGTATCTTTCAACTTATAGGGTTTTCCGTCACCATCCAGATAGCCTTTGTCGTCAATCACCTGATACTCTGGCCCCGACATGTAGGTTGACTTAATTTCCGGGCTGTCGATGATTTTATACACCACACCACTGTTGCTGCCTTTGGGGATTTTGAATTCAAACTCCAGCTCAAAGTTTTCGTATTCCTTATCCGTAACGAGATCACCGCCCGTACCGTCGGGTGTCATGGCCCCATCTTCGACATACCAGCCAACAATCCCATCTTTATGGTAGCTGTGCCAGCCTTTTATCGTTTTTCCGTCAAATAACGAGGTCCATTTTGGGGGAAATGTGAAGGATAATGGACAAAAGAGTACGCTCAGAATCAGTAATCGTTTCATGGAGATTAGAATTTTTGAGATAAAGGTAACTGGAACAGTGGATTTTAACTACACGTCCGCACATCGTCTATCTTTGCCCGATGCGTAGAAAGAACGACATTTTATTGAAAAGCGCTTTTGAGGAAGCTTTTCCTGATTTATTACGATTTTTCTTTCCAGAGGCTGACGAGTTATTCGACATGAACCGAGGTTTTGAGTTCATGGACAAGGAGTTGAGCGAACTCTTTCCCGAACTGGAAAAGCAGGGTGGTTCCCGATTTGTAGATATGCTGGTCAAAGCCTGGCTGCTGGACGGTACTGAAGAATGGATTTTAGTACACCTGGAAATTCAGGGTGACGATACGCGTGGATTCGCTCATCGGATGTTGCAATACTGGTACCGTATTTATGATCGGTATGAAGTGGATATTGTTGCCCTGGCGGTGTTTACAGGTGGTAAAAATCAACCCCGACCGGATCAGTACCACAAACGGTTTTTAGGAACTGAGATCACGTACAAATACAACGCTTACCATATTCTCGATCATTCGGAAAGTGAGTTGATAGCAATGGCTAATCCGTTTGCGCTCATCGTTCTGGCGGCCCAGAAAGCTTTGTTGTTAGGCAAAATTCCTGAAAAAGAACTGGGGGAAGAACGACTGACCATTGCCAAAGCGTTGATTCAAAGCCAACGCTACGACAGCGAACAAATACAACGTTTTCTGTTCTTTTTGAAGACGTTTGTCTACATTGGAGATCCAGACATAAATCGTAACTTTGATAAGGAGATTGAACTGCTAACCGGAAGTCAGAAAGCTATGGGTATCATCGACACAATTAAAATGCTAGCCAGAGAAGAAGGCTTGGAAGAAGGATATGAGCAAAAAAGCATTGAAGTGGTCCGTAAACTGCTGCTTGCTGAGAAATTTACGGATGCAGAAGTCGCCAATTTCGCGAGTGTCTCAGACGAGTTTGTGCGAAGAGTAAAGAGCGAACTAAAAAAATAGCTATTAATCAAGTCATTTATAAATCTGAAAGCGCCCTCAACAGTAATCATTCACTGTTTTGGGCGCTTTCAGATTTTGGAGTATTCAGTCACTAGGTTGCCATGTCGCGGGTAGCGTCCAGGTCGTTGTATTTCCGGTCGAGCCCTTCGGTCGATTTCTGGTCGGAACGATCGGGTCCAGAAATCATATTTTGTGCCGCAATGCTACTTTCATCGGCCATTTCGCGGGGTAACTTTTCTGCTTCCCGGCCTTCTTCAGGCCGTTCGCCGGGTTGGTTCTGAGCTGGATCTTTGGCATTTACATCGTAGGGCCGAGCCGAATCACCCGTATCAGGAGCGTCTTCCATACCTTCCTCCGTACCCGGAACGGCTTTTGCTGCTTCGGCTATATCCTTATGAATCCCTTCGTATTGCGTACCCTTCTCTGCATTGGCCGACTTCGGTTCGGCCGGAGCCGCTACCGTAGCTGTGAATGTGCTCAATGGAGTAAGGCCATTCCGAATATCGGGAACGGCTGGCTTTGGGGTATCCGGTAAGTCAGGGATTTCAGGGCCGGGTGTGGGTGGAGTAGGGGGCGTTTCCGGAGGCACACCGGGCGTTGGTGGAATAGGCTGCGTTGGATCGGGTGTACCGGGTGTAGGCGGAACCATGTTCTGAATCCCGTTGCTGCTCAACGGTTGGCCTCCGCCAATATAATTCCAGCCTGCAAACGAATTGGTCGATGTGCTTTTCGAGTCCGAATTGGTCGAATTGTTGGGTTCGTCTTCCGATGGAAGGCCAGTTGCTATCGTTGAACCCGAATCCGGATTTCCCGTAATATCGGCAACAGCAATTGGATCATTCGGTAAGATGGCTTCATCGACACCTTCGCCTACGTGCAATGAGGCTTCCGAATTTTCGTACGTTTTTCCCCGCGATGGATCGCCCTGTACGGTTCGTTCTTCGTCGGAGCTATACCGATTACGAAGTTGTTCATCCACAACGTCATCGTCGGTATCACCAATAGGAGTCAGTTTACCGTCGACGAGTTTGACCATATTTGTTTCGCCCTGATCGGCACCGAACATCGCTTCTGCGTTTTCGTTCGACACCAGATTGGCCTGTTGAGCGCCATCGCTAAGGGCTGATGAATTTGAATTTTCCATGAGAACTGTGAACGTTTTAGGTTTAAAAAGAACTACTGGAAACGCAAAAGGTTTTCCGACAGGATTTACAGAATGAGCAGGATTATCCATTTATAAGCCAAAAATCCTGTTCATCCTGTAAATCCTGTCGGAAAAGAATCACAACAGCGCATCAAATAAAATCTCGGCGGGGTGCTGGGCCTTTCGGCCAGTTCCATCCTTGATCTGATGGCGGCAACTTGTACCGGCAGCCGAAATGATAGCCGTTTCAGCTTTTCGTACCGTAGGGAACAAGACTAACTCCCCGATTTGCATCGATAGTTCGTAATGTTCCGCTTCATACCCAAACGACCCGGCCATTCCGCAACAGCCGGATGGTATTAACTGTACGTTGTAATTGGCGGGTAAGGATAGCACCTTTTTTACCGGAACCATCGACGAGAGCGCTTTTTGATGGCAATGGCCGTGTACTTTCACCAGTCTGGCTTCTTCGGTAAATAAACTTTTGTTCACTCGTCCGGCGTCAACTTCCTGAGCCAGCCATTCCTCGAACAGAAAAACGTTTTTGGCAATGCGCTGGGCATCGGCTTTCAGTTCAGTAGGCACCAGATCAGGGTATTCGTCGCGGAAGGTTAGAATGGCCGAAGGTTCTAAGCCTATCAACGGCGTTTCGGCGGTTACCTGGTCTTTCAGCAGGGTCACGTTTCGAATAGCGAGCTTTCGAGCTTCATCAACCAGGCCTTTCGACAGGTAGGTTCGGCCACTCTCGGCATGGTCGGGAATTGTGACCGTATAGCCCAGTCGTTCCAGCAACTGAATCGCTTTCTGTCCAACTTCCACGTCGTTGTAATTGGTAAATTCATCGCAGAAAAAAAGGAGCGAGGAGTGAGGAGCGAGGAGTGAGGAGCGCTGGCGCAAGCTATTCGCGCTCCTCACTCCTCGCTCCTCACTCCTTTTCAAAAACCACTTCTTCAACGTCGTATCCGCTAAATGCGGCATGGTTCGGTCGGGGTGGAAACCGACCAGTTGGTTGGCTACCCGGCGAAGGGCAGGAGCGTTGTAAATGGCGTTGTAAGCCCAGGGAGCTAAACTAGCCAACGACATCATCTTCGTGAAGTTACCAACGAGTTTGGCCCGTAGCGGAACACCTTTCTCATGGTAATGCTGTTGTGTGAATTCGGCTTTCATGCGCGCCATATCGACACTCGACGGGCATTCGGCTTTGCAGCCTTTGCACGACAGGCACAAGTCGAGTACTTCTTTAGCTGCTTCGTAGTCCAGCTCAGTAGGGGCCGATTGATTACTGTAAAAATGCCGGAGAATATTGGCGCGGGCGCGGGTGGTATCGCGTTCCCGCCGGGTGGCCATGTAACTTGGGCACATGGTGCCGCCCGAAATTTCGGTTTTACGGCAGTCGCCGGAGCCAGAGCATTTTTCCGCCAGTTCGAGTAAACCGCCATCTTTCGAAAAGTCGAAAACGGTTTTGGGTTGCGAAATCACTACATCGGCTTCCGACCGCAACGACTCGTTCATCGGTGGCGGGTCGATGACTTTGCCGGGGTTGAAGGTGTTGTGGGGGTCCCAAAGGGTTTTGACCTCTTTGCACAACTGATAATTTTCTGGCCCCAGCATATAGGCAATGAATTCGCCCCGGAGCCGCCCGTCGCCATGCTCACCCGATAAAGAGCCACCATATTTTTTGACCAACTGCGCTGTATCCATCAGCAAGGCCCGGAAATTGGCGCGCCCTTCCGACGATTTCAGATTGATAAGTGGTAGAACGTGGATTTCACCCGCTCCGGCATGGGCCGAGTATTCGAGTTTCAGGCCGTGATTCTCCCAGGCCATCCGATCCAGTTCATCGATGTAGTCGGGCAGGTCACGAACATCAACGGCCGTATCTTCGATCACGTTGGCCGGTTTTGCGTCACCCGGAATATTGTACATGATGCTGAGTCCCGCTTTTCGCAGTGCCCAGGGCTTTTTTGTTTCTTCGTCGAACAGAATCGGATAGGTGTAGCCCAATCCCTTTTCTTTCAGCACATCAACAAACGCATTCGCTTTTTGGGTAACCCCTTCTTTGGTGTCATCGAAAAACTCGACCATCAGAATAGCCTTAGGATCTCCTTCGACAAACGCCCGGTTTTTGGTTTGCTCGATGTTGGTTTTGGTCAGTTGCAGGATGTAATCATCGACCAGTTCCGAGGCCGCACAATGATGCGCCAGTGCTACCAGATTGGCTTCCAGCGATTGGCGAATCGTTGAAAAGTGCGCGCAGACCAGGGCCGTTTCTTTAGGCGGCAACGGCAGCAGATTCAACTTCGCTTCGACAATAAAGCAGAGCGTTCCTTCTGACCCTGCAATGAGGTTGGCAAAGTTGAAGTACGGGGAGCAAGGCGCAGCGGGCTGGGTAATAAGGGAAGCCGAACTCACATTTTCCTGCTCCCTTCTCCCTTCTCCCTTCTCCCCGCTAAAAAAATTCAATAGCGCATCCAGCGCATACCCTGTATTTCGGCGGGTGACGGTTGGTTTTGGATAGCCTTCGCGAATGTGTTGCTGGACTTCGGGTTTGGAAAGCCAGTCGCGGAATTGTACGTAAATTCGTTGTTCGAGTGGGCTAACTACGTTTTCGCCCCGGCATTTCGCGTCGAACTGCTCCTGTGTCAATGGGCCAAATGTGACCTCCGCACCGTCGCTCAGAACGGCCCGAACTTCGAGCAGATGATCGCGGGTGGTGCCCCAGATGATGGAGTGAAGGCCACAGGAGTTGTTGCCGATCATTCCGCCGATCATAGCCCGGCTGGCGGTACTGGTTTCGGGACCGAACAGCAGACCATGTGGTTTCAGAAAGGCGTTCAGATCGTCGCGGATAACGCCAGGTTGTACACGTACCCATCGTTCGGCGGCATTGACCTCCTGAATGGTTCCGAAATATTTGGAAATATCGACCACGATGCCGCTGCCTACGACCTGACCGGCTAGTGAGGTTCCGGCGGCACGAGGAATCAAGCCCAACCCATGTTGCTGGGCGAATCGTAGCAGTCGTTTGATGTCGGCGACCGATCTGGGTAGGGCTACCGCGATAGGCATCTCCTGATAAACCGATGCATCCGTTGCGTAGAGTAAACGCTGGGCGGTGTGTTCGGGTGATTCATCGAAATAGAGGTCCCCTTCAAATGAAGGTTCCAGGGAGGCAAAAGGCGGTTTATGAGGAAGACGAAACATAGGTCAAATGTACGAATAAACTAAGTTCACTACTTCGGAACCAGTTTGTAAGCTCTCCAGACAAAGAAACCAACAAGCACGAACACGAAGCTGATCATGCACGGTATTGTCCAGCCAGAAAGCTGGTCATGATTGTAAAATTTAGCCCAAATCGATTGCCCCTGTATCAGCAGAAATAAGCTCACCACAAACAGCCGCAGGCTGGCAGTCATCAAACGGATATTTCCTAGCTGGCGGGCGACATTCTCCGAAGTACGTGGACCTGGAAAGTTCATGAAATCGGGATGGATTTTTTGAGAAACCCATAGCAGGCTGGTCGTAAATACAGCGATCACAGGTAGTATCAATAAGGTTGCCGGGCTACCCCATCGGTCAGGCTGGCCCTGTAGGTTGTAATGAATGGCTATTGGACTGGGGAGCCATACCGCACCAACTATGGAAAGGACTGTTAGAAGCGTAAGCAGCAATATGGTCAGCCAATTGGCCGTGCGTTCATAAGTAGTCATGTCTGTACGTATGGAGGGAATGGATGCATCGAAGGTAGGAAAGCATAGTGACTTATGGAATTGATCGCTTACCTGCATCCATCAGCAAACGACTACCACTATGACTTTCCGCCGAACATCTACACCCATTCGCGTTGACTTTACCCCCTTTGTCGATCTTGCCTTTTTACTGCTTACCTTCTTTATGCTGATCAAAACGGTGCAAAAGCCTGCTATCATGTCTACATCTATTCGTAATACCAAGAAGATTTTCTGTGCAGAGCATCCGAAACCAGATGCACACGTATTCCTTTTGGCCAACAATCGAATAGGTTTTCTGACGTATCGACCCGATGGCTCGAATGCGGAGTTTTTAGAAACCGATTACTCCGTTGAAGGCATCAGGAAGCAGCTACTGAGCATCAGCCTGAACCACGAGTATGGGGCTATCGTCCTGATTAAACCTACGAATCAGGCAACTTTCAAAAATATTGTTGACGTGCTGGACGAACTGCAAATTCTTGGGCATATCGGGTTTCATCTGGGGTACGATCTGACTGCCGACGAGAAGGCTATGCTGGAGAAATACAAACGATATAAAGCGGCTAACCCGTCAACTCCTGTATTGATGCAGATTCCTTTATATGCTAAAAGAATACCTATTATCTAATCGCTATGCTGACACGACGAATATCTGCTTCTCTTCACGTTGACTTTAAGCCTATTGTGAGTGTGGCTTTACTACTGATCGTATTCTTTGTTTGGTTGAAGGCGGCAACAAAGCCTGACATGATGGGCGTTACAGTACCCAAAGAATGCAGAAAGCTTGAGATCCAGCATACTCCAAAAAAAGTAGTTACTCTTTTCCTTCTGGCGAAAAACCAGATTGGTATTATGCAACATTGGCATGGTGATGACATGGTCGAACTGAGTCAGATCAGTTCTGAAACAGGCAATCTGTCGAAATTACTGGAAGGGTTGAAAAAAGCAGCTGACGGCGATATGGCTGTTAGGGTGAAGCCTACTCAGTTAGCTACAATGCGCAATGTAGCTGAAGCACTGGATGTGCTGAGAGAGGTAGATATTCCTTATTTGCCGATTACGACACTTACCGGATTTGAGCAGTGCGGGGTGACGTATTATGAGCAGCTGTTTACCCACAATCGAATAGGTAGCGGAACGTTGTTTCTGAAAATGGAGCCTTTTTACTGTTCAATAGAAGAGTAAGAAAAGCCATTCACTTCCCCCGATCAAAAACGCGCTTCAGGCGGCTACCGATAAAACTACCCACAAATGTCAGGATCATGGAACCGTACAAACCAAAATTCTGTAGCTCGATGTTAAAGGAATTGGTCGGGTGTTCGAGAACGAACGTGTAGACGAGCCAGATCGATGCTGCCTGGACAATGGCCAGAAACCAGCCTTTACGGGGTTCCAGAAACCCCAAACCCGTAGCCAGAAGGGTTGCGACCAGGTAAGGAAGATGGGCCGCTATGGCAACGCGAATGCAATACAGAAGAAAAGCGCTCCCGATCAGCGTCAGGAGGATGTTCAGGAGGAGTCGGCGGTCGAAAAAAGAAGCGTTCATTCGTAATGAAAAATGTAGACTGAATAATGGACAATGCACCTCAGACATTGTTCATTATTCAGTCTACATTTTTCATTGCTTACTGGTTCACATATACACTGCCTGCCGAAGCCGAAAGTGTAACGGGGATGCCACCACCATTGAGCGTACCTTTAATGTGGTTCCGGTCTGTGTCGCCACTGAAGTTGCTCAGCGGGATTTTGATGTGGTTGCCACTCAGGTTTAAGCTGATGCCTTTATCAAGAGGCATTCTGACGCGAACGCTACCAGCGCTGGTCGACAGACGAATGGGGCCCGTCAGTTTGCTGATGCTTACGTCAACCCCACCGGCGCTGGTGCTGGCGTCGATGCTGCCCACGATGTTGTCCAGGCGAACCGAGCCGCCCGATGTACCCGCTTTGATGTCGCCTTCAATATCTTCGCCATTCACGCTACCACCACTGGTTTGGGCATCGATAGGACCTTTCAGATTGGTCAGGCGAATGCTACCGCCTGAGGTATGCAGCCGCATTTTGCCCGATGATGATTTGGCTTCGATGGAGCCGCCCGAGGTTTGCAGGTCGATTTCACCGGAGCCGTTTGCCTGACAACCGTCCAGATGAATGCTGCCGCCCGAGGTTTGGCCGTTGATGTCGCCATCCACATCACTCATGTGCAGGCTACCTCCACTGGTACGGAATTTCTGTGTGCCGGTCAGGGCTGCCAGGTGAATGCTGCCCCCGGAAGTGCGCAGGTCGGTAGCGATATTACGGGGCGTGTAGAATTTGAAGCCAATGCTGAGCGAGCGTTTCCAGTCGCGGTCGTTGTTCCGGCGTTTGGCAGTGGCCACTACTGTGTTGCCTTCCTGCGTAATCGAGATGTCGTAATCTCTGAGCCGCTCCTCAATTTCTGACTTGTCCAGATTGCCGTTGCCGTTATTGCCCCGTACATACATCTCCACTTTTACCTCTTTTCCTGAGCCGCCCTCTACGGTCAGGCTACCGCCTGAGGTTTCGGCCCGAACGGTGTTGATATTGCCCGAAAAGGTTTTGGTCTGGTAAGGGGGTTGGTCGTCGGAAGGGCGATTGGCAAGGGTTGTCAGCGAGAGGGTTGCTACGCCGAGGAGTGTTAAGAAGAATTGATTCCGTTTCATACGATTGGTTTTGATTTCGATGTACCAAAGATGCGGTTTTGCTTACGAAGGTTGCATTAGCGTTTGTTGTTACCTGTCGGGCAGTAGCCATACGGGTAAGAATGGATTGGCAAGGGGTGTGCCAGTTTAGGTAAGTTGTTGATTTTTAGTGCATTGATTGCAAGGAGGGTATTTCGCCTGTCCGTCTGCGGACAGATGGCTGTTCATTGGCGGACAGGTATGACGCTTTACCAAGATCCATAGTATTTCGTTAGGTCATTAATTGGCACATAATAAAGTGCCGTAAATTGCAAAATGGTACTATTGCTAGTTATTTATACGGATCTGTAGCGCTGAATACTGTTTATAAGTCAGGTAATTATCTTGAAAAAATACTTAGTTGATTGATTGAATTTTTAGGCTGTTTTGGGTTTTATTTTGAAATAATCAAAGAATTTGAAATAATATTTTAAATATTCAATAATATATTAGAATAAAATTGTGAATAAATATTTTAATTAAAAATATAGTATTGATTTTATGTTTTTATTGGAATTATATTTGGATTAAAAATAGCCTGACAACAGGTTGTTCGGTTGCATGCCTGGCCAGCATCAGTAAGTCTCTAAGTACAACAACGAGGAAGGGCGTGGTACCTGCCTTGCTCAGATTTCTTTCTTCGTAATAAAGCGCCTGTTCTTTTTCCATTAGCACCAGTCAGTCACTGGCGTAGGTGTTCTTTTTAACCTAATCATGGAGTGAAATGCAGCACAAACAACTACTTCTTATCGTACTTTTTGCCTTTTTTATCCCCCTTCAGCTTTGGGCACAGGGCCGGGTTATAAAAGGTACGGTCACGTCCGGCGAAGATAACTCAGGCCTTCCCGGTGTAAACGTAGTGATCAAAGGCACCACCATTGGGGCATCAACAAACGCAGAAGGAACGTATTCCATTGCCATCCCCGACAATCTGTTCAAAAATGCGGTACTGATTTATTCATTTATCGGCATGAAAACAGCCGAGGTAACCGTTGGCAATCAGACATCTATATCGGTTCGGTTACAGCACGACGAAACCTCGCTCGATGAAGTGATTGTGAGTGCGTTAGGGTTTAAAGAGAATGCGGATAAACGAGGAGCTACAGCCTCCAAAATTGAAGCGAAAGACATCGTTCGCTCGGGCGAAACGGGGGTAATCAACGGGATGTCGGGTAAAGCGGCTGGCGTTCAGATTACGAAATCGGCGGGTGACCCAGGAGCTGGTTCCTACATCCAGATTCGGGGACAGAACACCATTACGGGCTCGACGCAGCCACTGGTTATTGTAGATGGTATTCCCATCAGCAACTCGACACTGGGCGACGGGGCTGCCGGGGTAACCCAGCAGTCGCGTCTGAACGATATTAACCCCGAAGACATTGCATCGATGCAGATTCTGAAAGGGGCTTCGGCAGCGGCTTTGTGGGGCTCACGGGCTGCCAATGGGGTGATTGTGATCACAACCAAAAAAGGCGCCAACAGCGATAAGGTCAATATCTCGTTTAGCTCTACCGTTTCGTTCGATAAACCTAATTTGCTGCATCCGTTGCAAAGCAATTATGGTCAGGGATCGGATGGCGTTTATAACCCGACCGTTGCCAATTCGTGGGGTGATAAAATTGCCAATCGGGCCGGGGGCGACGATGTTGTCAATATGAACGGGGCTCGTTTTGAGGCTTATAGTGGCAAGACGTATTACCCCATTATCACCAAAAATTCGAAGGAAACCTACAACGACATACGGAAAGACGCCGTTTTCAGAACGGGTACGTATGTCGATAATAACCTGTCGATCAGTGGCGGAAACGAAAAAGGGAATTTCTACCTGAGCTTTGGCGATCTGCGTCAGAAAGGGATTATCAACGGGCAAAGCGATTATAATCGGACTACGCTCCGGTTTAACTCCGAACGTCGGTTCAACGATGTTATAAAATCATCGACCAACGCCACTTATGCCCGAACGACCTCGAACCGGATTCAACGGAGTAACAGCGTAAACGGTCTGTACATTGGCTACCTGCGTACCCCTACCGATTTCGATAGTCGCGATTATAAAGGGAATTACTTTGCGTCGCCAACGGCCAGTGCGATACCGAACCGGCAGCGGGCGTACCGAAATTACCTGGGTGCTCTGGCTAATCCAATCTATAACGACCCGTTGTGGGCGATCAATGAATTGACCAACTTTTCAGAGGTTGATCGGTTCATTATGAGTTCAGAACTGCTCATTACACCCGCCACCTGGTTCGACGTTACGGTACGGGGCGGTATTGATGCCAACACCGATCACCGCATTACGAACTATCCGGTAAACTCGGCCTCCAACAGTGGTTTGGGAAGTTATGAGGAGAATATCTATAAAGAATCGGAGATGAACGGTGACCTGATTGGCCGGATATTCAAGGATTTTGGCAAGAATATTACGAGTACGCTCATTGTAGGCTTTAATATCAACGACCGGAAATACCTCAATCTGGGTGGCACTATGAACACGTTCATCATTCCAGATGCACCCGCTAATTTTGGTAACTCGCTGGTCTCGAACGACGCGCCCTATCGGACAACCACGCACCGCCGGATGGCCCGCCTGTATTCGACCCTGAACCTGGGTTTTTATAATCAGCTCTATGTCAATGCATCGCTGGCAGGGGAATCCGGCTCAACCTTTGGTAGTCAGACAAAATCGACGTTCTACTATCCATCGGCCGATGTGGCCTGGCAGTTTACGCAACTTCCTGCGTTTCGCGACAGCCCTGTTCTATCGTTCGGTAAACTGCGGGCTTCTTACGGTACGGTGGGCGTGCAACCCGATGCCTATCGGAACACCACAACGTACGTAAATGCCTCGTTCAGCAGTTGGGCCAATACGCTCAGTGGTGCTGGCTATGGCAATGGCGCGTATGTGCGCAGTGCTACTCAGGGCGACCCTTTTCTGCAACCCGAACGGAAAACCGAATGGGAAGTGGGTACGGATCTTCGTTTCCTGAACAACCGCCTGACGGCTGGTTTCACCTATTACCAGAACGAGATTACCAACCTGTTGCTCAATGTAGCGGTGGCCGGGTCGACGGGCTATACCTCCAAATACACCAACGCCGGGTCGATGACCAACAAGGGCTGGGAAGTAGAATTTAATTACAACCTGCTGAATAAGAGTGGTTTTAATTGGAATGTATTCGGAAACCTGAGCCGAAACATAAACCGGGTAACGAACCTGGCCGGAACGGACATTATTACGTTAGGAGGATTCAGTACAACCGCCAGTACCGTTGCGAAAGTGGGCTATGCCATGTCGGCACTCTATGGAGGGACCTATCTCCGGAAAGATGATGGCTCGCTTAACCTGAACGCCAATGGGTTCCCGCAGGTGGCCTCGCAGTTCGGCGTGATTGGTGATCCAAACCCGGATTATCGGGGAGGCTTCGGCACGAATCTGACGTACAAGAAAATCTCGCTGAATGTACTTTTTGAGACATTCCAGGGTGGTGATTTCTACAATGGTACCCGAGGAACGCTCTACAACTTTGGTACCCATGCCGATGTCGGTAATGAGGTGACGCTGACTCAGGACCTGAAAAATTACGCGGGTAAAACGATTGCTGCTGGCAGCACCGTTCGGGGTAATATCAAAGACTTTGGCGCGGGGCCTGTACTGCTCGATCAATCGTATTACACATCCATTGGGGGCGGTTTCAGTACACTCGTCGAGCAGTTTATCACCGATGCCAGCTGGACCCGTATCCGTGAGCTTTCGTTGGGGTACTCTATTAGCTCGCCCAAGTTCCGCCAGAAGAGCAAGTTGCAGTCGATCGATATTACCGTAACGGGCCGAAATCCGGTACTGTGGACAAAGATGGTGGGGATCGATCCCGAAACGGCACTCAATGGAGCCAGCAACTCGCGCGGACAGGATTACTTCAACAGCCCGAACACGAAGTCATTGCTGTTCAGTATAAAAATCAACTACTAATTAAATGGATAATGGATAATGCACAATGTACAATGAGGTCTCAGGCTAACCACCATTATTCATTATCCATTATCCATTATCCATTATCCAGTATGCACTAACCATTGAAATCTTCATGAAACGACTCTATAGATCAGTTTTCGCCCTTGTGTTTGGTCTTCAGCTATTCGCCTGCTCGTCGATTGTTGAGAATCTGAACGTAGACCCAAACAACCCTACTAAATCGACCGCCAGT
Source organism: Spirosoma sp. 48-14 (assembly GCF_001898575.1). Taxonomy (GTDB): domain Bacteria; phylum Bacteroidota; class Bacteroidia; order Cytophagales; family Spirosomataceae; genus Spirosoma. Next base: position 375,366 of record NZ_MKUD01000063.1, on the reverse strand, counting down.
CTGTTGCTGACCGGGACTGAGATTGCCAACATGGCTACGCAGGAGGGTATGGCTAGCCGATTGACAACCATCTGGTCGGGTTACGCGTCCGGGGCCGACAGGCAATGGCTGGATTATTATAATTACAACGTGTCGGCCGGGATTTACGATGGCGACTGGAATCTGGTATATCAGGCCACTAATGCCAATGCGCTGCTGACCATTGGGCAGGCAACGGCACTGGGTAATCGTAAAATGGTTGCGATTGCTAAAATTCTGCGGGCCAATGCACTGGCTACGGGGACGGAATTGTGGGGTGATATTCCCTTCGATCAGGCGGGCGATAATACAAAGTATCCGAACCCAGCTTTTGAAGCCCAGCCAACCGTGTATACCAAACTCCTGGCTTCGCTGGATGAGGCCATTACCGATCTGAAATCGGGTGTCGGGACGGTGACGACCGAAGACATTCACTTTGGGGGCGATGCCACAAAATGGACGCAGGTGGCCTACACGCTGAAAGCGCGTCTGTTGACCGATCTGAAGAAGTATGACGAAGCCTATATAGCCGCTCAAAGCGGGATCAGTGTATTTGCCAATTCGTTATATGCGCCACATGGCAACACCGCCAACGTAAACCAGAACCAATACTGGTCTTTTCTGGCTAGTTCACGGACAGGTGATATAAACGCGGTGGGCGCTTATAACACGACGTTGCTCAATCCGACAAGTGCCCGCTACAGAGGAAACTCGAAAACAATTGAGACAGCCCGGTTCAAGTTTTATTACCTGGAAGTCGGCGTCAACAGCCCTGGCAAAATGGAACCGAACACAACGGGTACAACGGGTTTCTTCGCGCAGAGTGCCAGTTTCCCGCTGGTTACGTATCAGGAGAATAGCCTGACATTGGCCGAGGCCGCCTTGCGTTCGGGTAAAGGGTTTGATGTGGCCCTGGGTCATTTGAATGCATACCGGGCCTGGTTGAACACGGGTGGTAACATCAACGCGGCTTATCTAACGGCGGGTTCCTACAAATATGAGCCGTACGTAGCGGCTGATTTTGCGGCTGGCGGGATTGAAAATGCTGATGGTATTACAGCCAATAACGCGTTGCTACGCGAAATTTTGCAGGAACGGTACGTTTCCTTTTACGGGCAGCATATTGGCTGGAACGATGAACGCCGGACTCGGACCGAAGCGTATGGGATCAAGCTGACGCCGAATAGTGGTACCCAACTGCCTTGGCGGTTTATCTACCCGCAAAATGAGATCAACTCGAACCCAAGTACACCGAAGCCTGTACCCGCTACGTTTGAGGCCTTGGCGATTTATAAGTAGTTTATAGGGTGTGGTGAACCAAATACCGTAGACCCGAAAAAAGGGCCAGTCAAGCTGACTGGCCCTTTCTGATTCATCATTCTATTAGCAACTTATCAGGTTATCTTATCGGCTCATCAGCAGGTTTCGCTGTTTAGCCAGATCTTCTTTTTTAACGAAGGTGATCGGTACAAACTCATCCGTTGGTGAGCCAATGTAATAGAGTGTCCAATCCTGGTCATACGTAGAGAGCAACTGTCGGATGCATTCGACTCGGTCGAAGGTGGGCACCAGGCAATCGCTCCAATAGAACAGTTCGACCCGGTAATGCAGTGCCTGCTTCTGTCCATTGATGGTCACGTCGATTTCGATTTCCTGCTTCCCAGGCATCGAAGAAATAGGTATAGCGATGTATGACATAGTGTTAGGAAAAGGAATTTGATTGAAATGTATTTTGCGTGAGGCAGGGTGCATGGAGGGAGTAAGGAGCAAAACACCCTGCTCCCTGCTCCACGCATACCGCTATTCAGACCGTAAACTATCCGTTGGATTGGTCAGCGCTGTTCGATACGTGCGCCAGCCAATCGTTAAACCGCCTAAAAGTAACATCGTGCCAAAACAGGCACCTAACATACCCACACCTACCGAAATGTGATAGGCGAAGGACATCAGAAAGAAACTGGTGGCCAGATACCCAATAGGAAGGGCAATGGCACCGGCAATCAATAATAGCTTCAGGAAATCCCACGATAACAACCAGATAACCTGATCGATACGGGCGCCCATAACTTTACGAATACCCACTTCTTTAGTGCGTAGCTGGGTCGTATACGTGACCATACCCAATAGCCCCAGACAGGCAATCGATAACGCAAAACCAATCAATAACCCCATAAAGGAAATGTCGTCGGTATGGCTATGTCGGTCGGACAGATAGGTATCGTACCAGACTCCTTCGAAAGGCTCGTACGGATTCTGCCGTTTCCAGACTTGGGCAATGCTGGCTTTAACGGCTTCGGGATTGCCGTCGGCCACTTTTACATTCAGAAACCGAAATTGGTCAGGTTGGTAGCGAAGCATCAGCGGATGTATTTTCATGGCCATCGTGGTAAACTGAAAATCTTTCACAACACCTGCGATCTGAACCTCGGTGCTGTCGTTCAGCCAGAGCGTTTGGCCTACGGCGGCTCCCGGTTCGCCCAGCTTAAACGCCCGCACGGCTTCTTCATTGACCAGAACAAGATGCGATGCTGAATCGGATACCGATGCGGGCATATTCTGACCTGCTACTAACGTTAGCCCAACGGTTGATAGAAGATTCGTATCGGTTGAAAAAACATCCGTTGCTGCGGAATCGCCCCCGGTTCGCTGACGGTGCACCATTTGCCCGTTACCACCATGATCGCCTAACCTGGCTACAGTAGCGCTAACGTGCTCTACGCCCGCCAGACGATTGATTTCTGTCGATAACCGTCCGGCAGAAGAACCGTTTAGCGGGATCGTCAGCACATTATCCCGTTGAAAACCATAGTCCGCCGTACCCATGTAATGTTGCTGCCGAGCCATACCCAGCAAAGCGATCATGGCCACCAGTGAAATCGAAAACTGAATCACAATCAGTGACTTGCGTAACGTAATGCCCCGGAATACACGCAGACCCGTTTGGCTCCTTAGCACCTGAGCTGGTTGAAATCCCGACAGAACACGGGCAGGCAACAGACCCGCCAGCATACCCGTGATCAGGCTAAAGAGAATGAACACAATCCAAACGCGTACATCCTGCTCCCACTGTACGCCACCAATGAGCCATTGTTGTACAAAAGGCATAGGTTTTACCAATTGCAGCATCCCATACGCTAAGCCAAGCCCCAGAATGGATAGGATGGCTGATTCGGCCATAAACTGTCCCATCAGTTGCCAGCGCAAGGCGCCAGCTACTTTCCGGATTCCGACTTCACGGGCGCGACTCAGGGAGCGGGCCAGGGTCAGGTTGATGTAGTTGAACGAAGCCAGCAACAGCGTAAGTAAGCCAACGATCATTTCGGTTTCCAACTTACCCGACGAAGGTTCATAGGTGCCCAGCATCAACTCTTCCCGCGATGGTGAAAGGGTTGCCAACGACTGACTGCGGAACGTATACCCTTTTTCGTTGGCAAAGTGTAAGCCTTTGGTTACCTGAGCAGCTAAGGCAGGTAGCACATTTGTGAGCGCATCAGCAGAGGTGCCGGGCTTGAGCGAGATGTACGTATACCCTTGCGTATACTGTTTCCAGTTAGTGCGTAATTGATTCCAATCCGAACCAGAAAGGGAGGCTGTTGAAATCAGTACATCGAAATTCAGGTGGGTTTTAGCGGGTGGTTCAGCCAAAATACCGGAAATAGTCAACGCACCTAGCTCGGGGTGGTCGATGCGTTTGCCAATTGGATTGGCTGTGCCGAAAAAACGTGCTGCCGTTTGGGGAGTAAGTACGGCTGTGCGTGGTGTAATAGCAGCTTGTCCTTTTGCCAGTTGAAAGCCGAAAAGGGTAAAGAAATCAGGATCAACAGCGCTATAGACTACCGGCAATTGTTTTCGATTGGCCGTAAAGTCGCCATTGTGACGAATGACTCGGGTGGCCCGGTCCACAAAAGCGTATTGACGTTTTAGGGTTTCTGCCAGGGGTAAGGGCGAGGTGGCAAATCCCTGTTTGTCGTTGCTGGTCGTCGTGACGTCGGTAAGAATCCGGTACGTTCGGTCGGCGTTCGGATGAAAGGTGTCGTAGTCAAAAGCCCCTTTTATGTCGATCATCGCCAACATACACACCAGCATCCCCGACGCCAGGCCAAAGATGTTGATGAAGGTAAACAGCTTGTGTTTCCAGAGATTTCGAAAGGCCGTTTTAAAGAAGTTTTGGAGCATGGGAAGAGGGCATTAAGGGAGAAGGGAGAAGGGAAAAAGGAGAAGAGGTGAGCATAATTGGTTTCTTTCTCCTTTTTGCCTTCCTCCTTCTATTCCGTTTTAAGTGAGTTAACAGGATTCATCAGGGCCGCTTTTATACTTTGGAAACTAATCGTCAGCAAGGCAATGGCGATGGACAGAACCCCCGCCAGGGCAAATACCCACCACGACAGATCGGTTTTATACGCAAACGCCTGTAGCCAGCGATCGGCGGCCCACCAGGCTAGCGGACTGGCAATCAGAATGGCTATACCAATCAGTTTCAGGAAATCGTTGGTGAGTAGCGTAACAATATTGGCTACCGATGCCCCCAGTACTTTTCGAACGCCAATTTCTTTGGTTCGGCGCTCGGTTGTAAAGGCTATCAGGCCAAAGAGCCCCAGACAGGAAACCAAAATAGTAAGCCCGGCAAAACAATTGAAAATCATCATCATAAGCCGATCTTTTCGGTACTCCGAATCGAACGATGTATCCAGGAAGCTGTACTCAAACGGATAGTTAGGATAGTGTTGTTGCCAGATTGTTTGTATGATCGGTAATGCGCTTGGCCTTACACGGGCCATTACATTAATGGCCGGGACAGTGCAGTAGATGAGTACCAATGGCTCAACTGGATTGTGCAGGGAGCGATAATTGAAATTCTTTAAAACACCTACTACTGTGCCTTTATGACCAAATCCTGAAATAGCCTGTCCTTCACCCTGTTTCCAGCCCGCCATTTTTACAAAAGCCTCATTGACCAGAAAGCCTCCGTTCAGATCTGTTTTGTATTGGGAAGATAAATTTCGCCCGGCTTTCAAGCCTATATTCAGGAGTGGTACGAACTTATCGTCGATGAACAGGTAATTGCTCATCACTTCCCGTTTTTTGCCATTGGTTCGAATCGTCGTTGAAGACATCGCCATTGGCCCGTTTGCTAAGCCGAATCCCAGCGTTATACCATCGACTTCCGAATGTTGTTTCAAACTATTGGCAAAGGCGGGTGCAGCCGCCCGGGCAGTCGAATCATCGGGTAAGTAAAGACTAAGGATTTGTTCGCGGGTATAACCAACGTCATAATGCTGGAGGTAATGCATCTGCCGATGAATAACCAATACACCAGCGATCATGCTCACTGCCAGCACAAACTGAAATACGATAATTGTTTTCCGGAGCCACAAGCCCTGTCCATGACTGGTTAGCTGCCCCTTCAAGACCTCAACAGGCCGATAGCCTGATAGTACGAAAGCGGGGTATAGTCCTCCCAATAGCGTGACTATGAGCCAGGTACAAACAACTACTGAAACGGCTTCGGCCCAGCCAAACTGCATCTGAATAGCCAGCTGGTCGTTGAACAACGGAATCGTTAATTGCAATAAGCCAAGGGCAATGCCAATGGATAAACCACTGAGCAAAAGCGATTCGAGCAGAAACTGTCGGACCAATTGGCCATACTGCGCTCCCGTTGCTTTACGAATACCCACTTCTTTGGCTCGTTCCGTTGCTTTGGCTGTCAGCAGATTGATGTAGTTCAGAAGGGCAATTACCAGCACAAATACGGCCAGAAAGGCAAACAAATAACTGAATTGCCGATTGCCTTTTGGCGTATCTTCTAGTTTGCCCTGGCTGTAGTGGGCATCGGTCAGCGGCTCTAGGTCAAAGTTAATCGAGTAATTTTCGGCGCCTGCTTTTTTTAGCGCAGGAGCCAGGTATTTTTTTGACAGTTTAGCCAGCTTTTTTGAGAAATCCGGTAGGTTTGGCTCGTTCCTAAACAGTATGTACGTATAAGCCGGGAAATCATCGCCCAGCCAATCCGTTGATTCAGATTGCTTTTTAGACAGTAAGGCGCTGATAGGCAGATCGGTATTACTGGGCAGGTTAGCCATAACGCCCGTAATTTGATAAGTAGTCTTATTGATCTCAATCGATTTGCCTAGTATATCCGTTTTGCCGAAGTATTTATGGGCGAACTTTTCGGTAACGACAGCGCTATTGGGATTGACTAAAGCCGTAGCCGGATTACCCGCTAAAAATGGATAGGCAAATACCGAAAAAACGTCGTTATCGGCATAGTATACATCAGCCTGGTTGACTAGCTTATCGTTCGTTTTGACAGTTCCCCCCGTCATTAGAAAGCGAACGGCGGTCTCTACTTCTGGGTAATCTCGTTTCAGGGTGGGGGCTAGTGGTATTGGGTCAGAAGCTATAGCCAGCGATGACTCTGGCGTTTTCATTACACTGGTTACCCGAACAATCCGTCTGGCTTTGGGATGAAACTGATCATACGAAAACTCGTGGTCAACGTACAAAACCATTAGCAAACAGGCGGCTAAGCCAATAGCCAAGCCACCGACATTCAGGCTGGTATAAAGCTTGTTTCGCCAGAAATTACGGAGTGCTATTTTTAGATAATTGCTAAGCATCGTATCCCGTTCGTTTAGGTTGGGTAACGTATGCTCAAATATTATACCATCTGTTTTACTCTCCTGATTGTCAATTATTTACTTTGGAAATAAGAAGCAACTGCGTCCGGTTTCGGACGGGTTTAGTTCAGTTGCGGACAGGCAGTATTAATGATAGTTGGTTCGGAAAGTTAGTTAGGTAGTGATATAGCCCGTTCGTCCAGTTGTTTTATGATCTGATTGGTCATGGCTTTAATTCGGGAAGCGGTTGTGCGGTCACACTCGTTTGCGAAAACGACAATACCCAGATTCTGCTCTGGGTAGTTGGCGCATAAGCTACTGAAACCTGGAATGTTACCATCCTGCCAGATTACCCGATTGGCTGCCGATTGAAGCATTTGCCAGTTTAAGCCCGATGCATATTGACCACCGTTCGTCCAGGTTGGCTGATGGGTTAATTTTGCCGTAAGGGACTTTTCGGAAATAGTCCACTGAACGTATTTCAGCATATCGGCAACGGTCGATTTTAACGCTCCGGCAGCCTGAAGTTCGTCGGGGCTATCGGGCATCAGAATGCCTTCACAGTCATAGCCTTTGGCTACGCGGGTCTGAGCCGAAGGCGTCAACGTAATTTTTGTATCGCTCATCGCCAGTGGCCGGGTCAGCTTTTGGTGGATAAGCTGTTCGAACGATTGGCCGTAAACGCGTTCTAAAATATACCCCAGCAATTGAGCCCCTGTATTCGAATACTTGAAAGCAACACCCGGAATCGTGTCCAGTGTAACCTGATGCAGGTCGGCATAAAAATCGGCCCGGCTGTAGGGGCGCATAAGGTCCATAGCCACGGCCGACGCGGGTGTATTGGTGTTGCTGAAGGCCTCAGGTTTGTTGGGTAGGAGGAAGGGTAGGCCCGACCGATGATTAATCAGATGAAATAACCGAATAGGATGCCCCTGGTAGGTCAGGTTTGGGTAATCGCCGGTCAGGTAGGTACGAACGTCGTCGTCGAGTTTTACGTTGCCATCCACTACGGCCTGAGCCAGCAAAGCTCCGGTAAATGTCTTGGTGATGGAGGCAATCGGGTAAACGGTCTGGCTGGTTGGGAGTTGATGTCGGCCCCGTTCGATGGTTCCGTAGTTGTACATAAATGGCTGTCCGTCTTTGATAATCCCGATGGAAAGTCCGACAGCCTGAGGCATCCGCATAAATTGCTGAGCAGCCCGTTCGACCAGTGAATCGACGTAGGTTTCGAGGGGATTATCGGTCGATGCTTTTTCGGGTAGCCTGACTACAATCGGTAGACGTTTCGGGTGAACGGGTTCGGCTACCAGGGTGACAAGCAAGAGGACAGACGTGAGCCAGACATTCATGGGATTGAGCTGGTTTGAGGGTTGTATCAATAGCAGGATGCAAATTGACACGGTGGGGTTGCATGCTGGCTACAGTATTCCGTTTACGGTAGCTGTCGCAAGAGGAGTTGATGCGTCAGCCACCGTAAACGGAATACTGTAAACCATAAACCTTACTTGGCTTTGCGGATGTAGATGTTGCCGTTCATGTTTTTCATCATGATTTCGCGGCCACCTCCGTTAATTTTGCCCTGCACCCAATCGTCAATGCTTACCCGATACATACCGTTCTGATTGGTCCGGTTCACTTTCGATTGGGTCTTGTCTACGTCAATATCGAAGTCACTGTACATATCGCCCCGATCAGATTTGAGTTTGACGTTCATTTTCGCATTGGCCGGGAAGGTTACATCCACATTACCGTTGAGTGTCGAAAAGGCCATTGGCGTATCGGTATTGACAGTCTTGAAGCTGGCTTTTACGGCACCGTTTACCGTATTGGCAACCACAGAACCCGATACATTCGTCAGTTCAATAGCGCCATTGACGTTGTTGACTTCCAGTTCGCCCGATACATTATCGACCGAGATTTCGCCATGATTAACTGTACCGATGCGCAAATTAAATTGCTGAGGTACTTTGATAGTCAGATCAATAGGCTGATTGATCGAGTTGGCTTCTACGTTTACCGTATTATTCTTTTCACGGGCACTTATATCGAGCGGATTACCAGCGTTGATTCGTTTCATACCTGCCGATGCCCCCTGATCGCGATCTCGGGCTCTGTCGCGGTCGCCATCGCGACGGCTTCCGCTGGATGTGATGTCAATCACGACATCTTTGCCGCTATAGCCAACCACTGTGATTGAGCCGTTGATTAAATTGGTCCGTAGCGTACCCGGCTTACCAGGATCACTCAGGGGGACAACCAGTTGTTCTTTTACGTCATTCTGCGCCAGCAATGGGCTGAAGCCAATGAATAATGAATAATGAATAATGAATAGGAACCCGAAACTAAAGCCTTTTTTCAGTAGGCATTGTGCATTATGCATTGTCAATTTCGTTATTTTAATCGTTTTCATCAGGATTGTTTTTTAATGTAAATGCTTCCGTTTAGTGTTTCAAACTTGAATGTTTTGCCTCCGTTGCCAATACGGACAGCGGTGGTTTTGTTGAGCTTGTAGACAGTGCCATTCCCCGTTTTCTGTTCGGATTTAACGGCCTCCATCGGTAAGGTTTCGGCATTGGGAAAGTCGGTGTAAAAACTTCCGTGCATACTCTTGAACTGAATATCGGCCGATAGATTGGCCGGATAGGTTACCCGGATATCGCCGTTGATGGTATGATAAAACGAGTTTTCGGGCGGATTGCCCAGGTACTTGATATCGACGGCTCCGTTTACTGTGTTGGCATCGGTGGTACCTTTGATGTTGGTCAATGTAATAGCGCCATTTACATTCCGGGCTTTCACCGTGCCACTCACATCGTTCACCGTCACTTCACCCCGGTTCACTGTTGAGACAACCAGGTTCATGTGGTTGGGTACTTTCACCATAAAATCGAGGGTAAAATCATACTCAATATCACGGTCATTGTTCCAGTTGTTATGCCGTTGCCGACGAGGACGCGAATCGAACGGCTCAGCGATGTAAACTGTAACGCTGTCGCCTTTCTGGTCGAAGCCAAGTTGAAATTCTTTCTTGCCAATTTCCAGGTCGGCATTGGTTTTTGCCGTGATCGCTTTGTCGACTTCCACAATGACTTTGTCGCCCGAGTAGCCTTCGACTTTCACGAAGCCGTTGATGTTGTACAGAGCAAATACGTTGCTGGAGCTTTTCGAGACCGTAAATTCTTTACGGATGTGCTCTTTGGCTTCCTGGGCGCTGGCCGGTGTTTGGGCACAAGAGATCACCAGCCCCGCCAAAACGGGGATCATAAACAGTTGCATAGTTTTTTTGGGGTTATGGTTTTAGTAACGCGAGTGGAAACCCGCGATTCTAGACAGAGTTGTGGGTTTCCACCCGCGTTACAATCAGGACAGTTCCCGAATACTTTGTTCAATTTTACCCTTGACCATGTGGTTCAGGTTATCGTCGCGGAGTAATTGCCGAAGGGGTTTAATGGATCGTTTTTCCTGCAATTTTACCATCACATCGGCCAGTGCCGACTGCACCAGGGGCGAGTCTTGCTGGGCAATCGATTGGACCAGCCCTTCTCTGGCTTTTGGATTATCGGCCAGTTTGGCCAGCGCTTCGAGCGTAACCAGCCGGACGTTCACGTTTGAGTCGTTGTTTAATGTTGTCAGCAGGGCGTCGATGACCTTATCGTCAACCTCATTGATTTCTTCCGTATAACTCACTGCCCGAAGCCGCTCGGAAGCTGCCGGATTTTCCAGCAGTGAGAGCATCATCATCTGGCGCATCTGTTCCACCTGCCGCGATAGTGTATCGACCTGCTGTTGATAGGCTACGGTGGGGGCATTGGACCGCTGAAACCAGTAACCGGCCGCTATTCCGACGGCCAGCAGAGCTACGCTATAGACCAGCCGCATGGCGTACTGAGGTGTCCAGAGCTGGCGAAGTTTGGCCAGTAACGTTTCAAATACACTTTCCTTTTCGACAGCCATTGTGTCTTTATACGTGTCGAGCATAGCCTGGAACCGTACGCGTGCGGCTGCACTGGGTTCGGGCAAGGTCGATTTGCCCATTAGTTGCCAGAGTTGCCGGGTCGATTCGGCATCTTCCCGGCAGGCCGAACAGTCTGCCAGGTGCGCTTCCATAATCGCTCGTTCGCCATCGGGTAGCTGGTTACTGAGCCATTCGCTGAATTGCTCCTGCGTTTGTTCACAGTTTATAGGCAGTTTTTCCATTCTCAAGAGTCAGATAAATTTTTTTTAACTCAGCCATCGCCCGATGTACCCGCACTTTTATCGCGCCTTCTGTCGTGTTGAGTACACGGGCAATTTCCTCGTACTTCAATTCCTGATACCGGCTTAGCACCAACACTTCGCGATTATCAGGACTCAATTTGGCCATGGCCCGGTTCAGCGTATCCAGTTCCTGTTCTTTCTGGAATCGCTCGTCGGCCATTGGCCCCCCGCTAATTCGTTCCGCTACATCGGCCAGGTCGTATTGCTGCGAACTTTGTTTGTTCTGCTTGCTATGATCGACCAGAACATTGCGGGCCAGGTGATACATCCAGCTTCTGAACTCGCCATCGCCCGTGAAGGTATGCCGGTATTTCAGCATCCGGTAAAACACCGTTTGCAGCATATCTTCACTAGCCTCCCGCTGGTTGGTCATATGGAACAGGAAGCCGAACAAGGGCCGATGGTATCGCTCGAAGAGTAAGCCCATCGTGTCCAGATTTCCTGCTTTTACCTGCAGCATGAGTGCGTTGTCTGTCAGCGCGTTCAAACCGTTTTTGCTATTGCGTTTAGTGGGTTTTGGACTGGAAACTGCGGAAGTTGACCAAGGTTACAGAGAAAGTGAAAAATTTTTTGAGAAGAAAGTGAAGGAGAGGAAATAAAGATAGAATATCGTTAAGATAGGGGTTTTATTCTGCCTTCAACGCATCGACTGGGTTTAGCTGGAGGGTTTGCCAGAGCTTGAGCAGGATGGTTGAAAAGGCGATGGTCAGCACAGCTATAGCTGAGAGGATGATAGCGACCGCCGAAACGCCATTGTTGATTTTAAACACGCTGTTCATGAGCATGATCGCCATATAGTAGCCTAACGAGCAACCGATAAGCGTGGCTATGGCCAGAATCCACAAGTAGTTCTTATGCAGTACCCAGCCGACCTGGGCTCCGGTAGCGCCTAACACTCGCCGAACAGCCACCTCACGCATCCGTTTCAGAACATTGAGCGAGATCAACGAAAACAGGCCCGAAATAGCCAGTAATACCGTTACCAGCGAGAAAACGCCCATTGTTTCAGCAATACTGGTCGACACAGATTCGGCTTCGGCCAGCGCATTGTTGAGGTAAACACCATCGAACGGTTTGTAGGGAAACAGCCGCTTCCAGGTCTTTTCGAGTGCGGCAAATACCTGCTTTTGGTGTTCGGCCTTCACGCGGGCAATAAAATAAACAAACCGGCTGGGCGGTACGGGCCGGATAATAGCCGAAGAAATGGGGCGAAACGGTGTATTGGTCATAAAGTCGCGCACGACTCCGCCAATCTGATACGTGGTTGAATCAAGTCGAATGGACTGACCGATGAGTGGTTTACCTTCACCAAATTCACGCACAAACGTTTCGTTGACCAGTACTGTCTGGGCGGGCTGGTCGCCCTGAAGCGGGAGCAGTGGCTGACCATCAAGAAGCTCAATCTGGAGCATTCGCAGAAAATCATCGCCCACGTTATACAGCATACTCTCGTGCGATTCACTAGTCAGGTTAAAATTGGTCATGCTGAAGCTAAATCCGGGCAGATTCTGCGTACCACCAACGGCTTCAATGTTGGGAATCGACTGAGCCGCTGTTTTGAAAACCTGCCAGGTCGATTCATCATACACATAAGCTCCGATAACATTTTGCCGGTCATAACCCACATTGGCGGTTCGATTGAACTCAGCATTGCGTTCGAAACTAAGTCCGGTAACCACGGCTGTCAGGGAAATGGCAATCTGCATGCCCATCATAACGCGGGAGAAAAGCCCTGAGCCGCCAAACCGCAACGCTCCCCGGAAAATATGAGTCGGGCGAAAGGCACTCACATAAAAAGCAGGATACGAACCCGCCAGAAGGGTAGTAAAAATCAATAAGCCAAGCAGAAAAGCAAGTACCGTAGGCTGGGTATAGTCGATGGTCAGTTCCAGATACGACCACATATGGTTGTACCAGCTCACAATCGGATACGCCAGAATCATACCCAGCAAAATGGACAGCGTGCAGATCACACTCGATTCGGTAAGTAATTGCACCACCAACTGGCTTTGTGTGCCCCCCAGCACTTTCCGGACACCTATTTCGCGCAGGCGTCCGTTACAGACCGCAATGGTCATATTGGCAAAATTGAGAGCGGCCGTCAGCAGAATCATGATAGCCATTGCCACGGTTCCCCAAACAGCCGCAGAGGGCAGCGATGGATACAAACTGTTGTTTCGCAGGCTACGGCCGGAAAGAGCTACTGTGGCAAAGGGCTCAACGACGAACCGGCTGATTTTCCACTCTGGGTCGGCCGATTGCTGACGAGCCACAAAGGTAGCCAGCGCGGCTTCAACCGCCGTTCGGTCGGAAGCGTGTTTTAGCAAGAGAAATACGGCATCGGCCCGGTATTCCCAGTTGGTGTAATCGACGGGTTTGTTGTTGTCGAACTGGTTGGACAGGTGCGTCAGAAAGTCGAATCGGATGCTGGATTGCTTTTGTTGGCTATCGATCACACCGCGTACGGTCAGTGCTTTTTTGAATGGCTGATCGGCATAGACGATAATAGATTTGCCAATCGGGTTCTCATTACCGAAATACTTTGTGGCAATTTCGTTTGAAATCAGAACGCTCGACGGGTCAGAAAAATCGGCCGAACCTTTGATGATCTTAAAATCAAATACGCGGAAGAAATTCAGGTCGGCAAAATTCAGGACTTCGTTAAAGGTATTGTCTCCGTACTTGACTACTGCCCGGCGGGCCTCAAATCGTAATCCCGTTTCAACACCCGAAATTTGCTGGGCATCTGTAGCCAGTGGCGATGGGCAAGTGCCATACAGCGCCAGGTTATCCGCTTTAACGCTCTCGACCCGAACAATGCGGGCTCGGTTTCTGTGCCAGTTGTCGAAGGTATGAGCGTACTGGTAATTCAGAAAAGCCAATAACCCAAAACCGATCCCGATGCTGAGCCCCAGTACGTTGATGATAACGTACCGGAAGTTGCGTTTAAGGTTACGAGTCGTGATGCTGAGATAGTTACGGAACATGAGAAGTGGACGGAATAAAGAAACGAAGTAAAGTAAATAAAAAATTAGATATTAACTAATTGTCTATTTGTTTACACTTGACAGCCCAGGAGCCATAAAGGGAGACGGGAGGCAAGGAGTGAGGTTTTAATGAACCTCACTCCTTGCCTCCCGTCTCCCTTTATGTTTTCGTCTTTTTATTGATTCACCGTTTTGATGCCAAAGCTACGTTCGGTGTCGCGGATAATGGCTTGTTTTTCGCGTTCGCTTTTACCAACTACATTGGCTGTACGCTCAATGATCAGCTCCTCGCCGTCTTTCATAAACGTGTATTGCATCCAGAGCCGACCGTTTTCTTTGTCTTCCTGAACTTTCACCGACTGGGGCGACACCTCGCTTGGCGAGAATGAAGGATTGGCTTTGGCTTCGGTAGAAAACTCATACATTTTCTCCTTCTCTTCGGAGTTTCTGGAATACGCTATCCGCTGCTCATCGTAAGATGCCTGCTGGGCTGGCGAATAATCGGATTTGTATGATTTATCCTTGCTCCAACTGTCCCGCTTGTGGCTCGTGGTAACCGCTACGGCTGGCTCGCTAAACGCGCGCTCCAGCGAATCGATGATGCTGTTTTCCAGGACTTTTACCTCGCTTTTCTCCATCTCCGATACATCGAACGAGCGGTTGTAATGGAGCGAATGCCCAGCCTCCTGCATATCGACACGAATACGTAAATGCCGACCATCGGTCGATACATGTTTGCTCGACGACCGTTGTGCTATTGCACCAAAGCTAACCGCAACCAATACCAGCGTAAACAGCGTTTTCATGAATCGGCAGAAATAAAGTTAAGTAAAATTACTCTCCTCTATGATCATGCCAAGAGTGTATTGGCTTGTTTATCAATTTGTTCGCTATATATGAAGAAATTGGATGTCCGAAATCGGACAAAACACTGTACGCCAGTGGACAAAGGGCTGGGTGCTGGGAGCGTAGTGCATGGCATCTGGTTTACTCCGGCATGCACTACGCTCCCAGCACCCAACTATTCACTCGTTCCGTAGACTTTTCACAGGGTTCGTCAGGGCTGCTTTGGCACTCTGAAAACTGATGGTCAACAGGGCTACAGTTACGGCCATCAGGCCCGCCAGGGCAAAGAGCCACCAATCGAGGTCAATTTTATAGGCGAAAGACTGGAGCCAGCTATTCATGAAATAATAGCCGACGGGAATGGCTACCAGCATCGCAATCAGAACTAGCTTCAGAAAATCGGTTGATAGCAGCGTCATCAAACTCATTACCGAGGCACCCAGCACTTTTCGAATGCCAATTTCTTTCGTTCGCATTTCGGCCGTGAACGTAGCCAACCCAAACAAGCCCAGGCAGGAAATCAGAACCGCAACCAGCGAAAAGGCATTGAATAACGTAGCCGTGCGGGCTTCGGTCTTGTAAAGTCGATCAAAGGTTTCATCAAGAAACGTGTATTCCAGCGGACGGCTCGGTACCAGCTCGGTCCAGATTTGCTGAATAGCTTTGATGGCGTCGGCCTCTTTACCCGGCACAATTTTTACGTAAATGCCACTGCGCCAGCCCGGATTGTTGAACATCACCAGCGGACTAATTTCTTCGTGTAGACTTTTGAAATGAAAGTCCCGAACAACGCCGAGTACCACCCCTTTTGATCCCTGAAAATGGAAACGCTGACCGACAACGGGTTTCCGGAGCTTAAATTTTCGGACGGCCGCTTCGTTCAAAACAACATTATGCTCGTCGGCGGTATTGTTTTCGGCAAACCAGCGTCCTTCGGCCATTTTCAGATTGAATACGTTCTGGTACGAAGGTTCTACCGAAATCTGGCCGACGGTGGGCTGAAAATCGGTTGGGCGTCCATCCCAGTCGAGGCTACCACTATGCGCACTTTTGATTTCCACGATATTCTGGCTGGCAATGGTCGCTTCTTTGATGCTGGAATGTTGCAGAAGCTTACTTTTCATTACCAGCGGATCGACCTTGGGCTGGACGTTCCAGGGAATGGTGAGAGCTAGGATATGATCGCGGTCGTAACCCAGTTTTGTGGTTCGAATGAACTTGATCTGGTAGTAAACGACCAGCGTAGCAATCAGGAACGCAATGGAAATGGAGAACTGAACAACCACTAAACTTTTGCGGAACAGGCTGTTGGAAGACCCGAGCACATTGAGTCCCCGTATAGCCCGGACGGGCTGAAACGACGACAGCAGCACCGCCGGGTAAATGCCGGTCAGAACGATAGCGGTCAATACTGTACCGAGCAGAACTATCCATAACGAGGGGTTTCCAAAATGGATGGAAAAGGTTTTGTTGGTCAGGCTATTGAACACAGGCAAAAAGCTATAGGTACATACTAGCGCAATCCCCAGCGCTACCGCACACATCAGGATGGATTCCAGCATAAACTGGGCAAATAGTTGCGAATGACCGGCCCCGATGATCTTTTTTACCCCCACTTCTTTAGCGCGAACGCTGGCGCGGGCGGTCGTCAGATTCACGTAATTGATACACGCCATGAGCAGAATGGCCAGGGCCAGCCCAAAGAAGATGTAAACGGTCCGTCGATCGCCTTGCTCACTGCCGTATCGATCGACGGTATCGAAGTGCATATCGGTCAGGGCTTCCAGTTCGAGGGTAATGCTGGTATCAGGTTTCTTGGTTTTTTCGTCTGGTTTGGCCACCTGAACGATCTGAGTCAGTTTTTTGCTGACTTTTTTCGCATCGGCTCCGGGGCGTAGAACCACGTACGTTTCGTAATTGAAATTGTTCCAGTTGTTCTCATTTTTATACGTATCGGGGTTCGACAGGTGAGCCGATAATGGCATCAGGCAATCGTACTGGAAACTGGAATTGACGGGGTTATCTTTAAAAACAGCCCGTACTACATAATCCAGTGTATCGATACGAACCAACTGCCCAACGGCTTTAGTTGATCCAAACAACTTGGTGGCCTTCGATTCGGCTAGGGCGATGCTGCGCATGTTGCGGTTAAAATCGGTCAGACTCCCATCGACAAGCGCGTAATCGAATACCGAAAACCAATTTTCATCGACGCAGGCCACTTTGGGTTCCTGAATCAATTGGCCGCCAATCTTCATCGTCAGACCGTTCCAGAAGGGTTTGGAAAGGCGAGTTATTGTTTCAACTTCGGGCAACCGCTTGGCTAGTTCTGCCAGCGGTAGGGGCGTTGTGGACCAGTGCCATGTTTCTTCTTTATTAACCTGATTATGGCTGATGATCGGATAGGTACGGGCCGATTTGGCGTGATAACTATCAAAACTTAACTCGTTTTGTACCCATAGCAGAATAAGCACCGATGCCGCCATTCCGACAGCAAGACCTGTTACGTTCAGCAAACCAAATAGTTTGGTTTTTAGGAGATTACGAATAGCAAATCGAAGCATAGGAAAGGAGGTTAAAAAAAGCGAGGAGCAGGGTGCATGGAGCGCGGTGCATGGTGCAAGGGGCAGGGAGTATTTTACTCCTAGCTCCATGCACCACGCTTTTTATTCCGTTTTGAGTGATTTTGCTGGATTGATCAAAGCTGCTTTTATCGATTGGAACGACACGGTTAGTAAGGCAATGCCTACGGCCAGCAGGCCCGCTAGCACAAACATCCACCACTGAATCTGAACTTTGTACTCGTAGTCGGCCAGCCATTTATCCATCGCGTACCAGGCTATCGGCGAGGCAATCAGGATCGAGATGATCACCAGCCGCACAAAGTCTTTGGACAGTAGCGCAACGACACTTAGTATGGATGCCCCCAAAACTTTACGAATGCCAATTTCTTTGGTGCGTTGCTGGGCCGTAAACGTTGCCAGACCAATCAGGCCCAGACACGAAATAAGGATCGTCAGGCCAGCGAACAGGCCCGAAAGGGTGGCAATCCGTTGTTCGTTATCGAATTTTTGGGCGTATTCCTGATCGATAAACTTGTAATCAAATGGATATTCCGGATTGTATTTTTTGAAAATAGCCTCGGCTTTGCGTAGGTTCTGTTCGGTTGAATTGGCCGGATTCAGTTTAATATGCATGATACTGAGCCAGCCTTTACTACCTTCGATGGCCATTGGCTTGGTCGGAAAATAGGGCGACTGAAGAATAAAATCTTTAATAACCCCCACCACGTGCCAATCGCGCCCATTGTCTTGTACGACCTGACCAATTGGCTGTTTGAATCCCATTAATTTGACGGCCGACTCGTTCAAAATCATCGCCGTTGAGTCGCTGGGGTATTGTTTCAGGTCGAAGTCGCGGCCCTGTGCCAGTTGTAGGCCCGTCGTTTTGATCAGGTTATCGTCGGCACCGAATCGATCAATGATGGTTTTGTCATTTTGAGCTTTCCCCGCCCATTGAAAGCCCCAGCTATTGCTCCACCCCTGGGTAAGTGGCGCACTGGTTTTGCTGATCGAAACGGCTACCTGGCTGGTCATCAACTCGTTCTTGATGAGTTCGTAGTTTTTGCCAATATCGCCCGACAGGCTATGATAAATCAGATTGTCTTTGGCGTAACCCATGCTTCGGTCGCGGGCATACTGAATCTGCTCACGAACAATGATGGTGCTGATAATCAGCATAACGGCAAACGTGAACTGAAGTACAACCAGTACTTTTCGGGGCGTTATGAGCGCATTTACTTTTCGGAAGTGGCCCTTTAACACGTTTACGGGTTTAAAGGACGAGAGAAAAAATGCTGGATAACTACCCGCCAGCAGTCCGGACAGCAGCACAAAACCGCCGAAAAAGAACCAGGCATACAGTTGGTTGTAAGGAACCGACAGGAGTTTATCCGTCAGCGTGTTGAAAGCGGGTAAACTGGCCTGTACAATACCAAGGGCGGCAATGCCTGCCAGAAAAGCAATTAAAATAGATTCGCCCAGAAACTGAGCAATCAGCGAACCGCGCTGTGCTCCCGATGCTTTCCGAATGCCTACCTCTTTGGCTCGTTTCTCGCTACGGGCCGTACTCAGGTTCATGAAATTGATACAGGCAATCAGCAGAATAAAGACGGCAATGAGGCCAAAGAGCTTGACAAAATCAATCAGTCCCCCGTTTTCGACACCATGCGTAAAACTGGAGTATAACCGCCACCGGCTCATGGGGTAGAGGAAAACCTCGCCTTTCGGGTCGTCTTTGTCATACCGTTTACGCAGCAATTTTAACTTGGGCTCAATGGAGGCCAGCGTGGCCTTCGGTTTCAATTCGACATACGTTTGGGTTGAATTATTGCCCCAATACTCGTCGTCATTGCCGTTTTGTCGGTTGTAGGCCCAGGATAATAAATACTCAAAGTTGAACCGGGTGTTGGTGGGCAGGTCTTTCAACACGCCAGTTACGGTGAACAGGTCTTTGTTGTTCAGCTTTACGGTACGACCCATAGGATCGGCGTTACCAAACAGCTTTTGCGCCAGCTTCTCGGTAACGACAAGGGTATTTGCCCCGTTCAGCACCGTTTGCGGATTGCCCCGCAGTAAAGGAAAACTGAACATGCTCAGGAACGTCGAATCCACGACATTGCCTTTTGCCACCAGCCGTTTATCACCAACCGTAAACAGCATGTCCTGGGTCCAGTCGACACGGGCTGTGCGTTCTACTTCCGGGAAATCACGGGTCATGGTCTTTGCCAGCACCCGTGGCGTCGTATTCCAGCATTCCAGTTTATTGCTGAAAATCGACCGATTCCAGGCTTCATAAATCCGGTCTTTTTTTTCGTGAAACTGATCGTAGCTGAGTTCGTGCTGGATCCAGAGAATAATCAGAATGGCGCTGGCCATGCCGATAGACAGACCGACGATGTTGATAACCGAAAAGCCCTTACTCCGCAATAAATTTCGAAGTGCGATTTTGAGGTAGTTGGTTAGCATAGGAAGTAGGGATGTAGAGACGCGATACCTCGCGTCTCATATGCGTCAGTAATAAACATCCGGTCTTGAGACGCGAGGTATCGCGTCTCTACATCATTCCGAACGTAATGATTTAACTGGATTCATCAACGCGGCTTTAACACTTTGGAAACTGACGGTAGCCAGGGCAATAACGATAGCAATCAGACCGGCCAGTATGAAGAACCACCACGTAAGCTCGATCTTGTAGGCAAAACTTTGTAGCCACTGATTGGCAATGTACCAGGCAAGCGGTGTCGCTA
Source organism: Spirosoma sp. 48-14 (assembly GCF_001898575.1). Classification (GTDB taxonomy): domain Bacteria; phylum Bacteroidota; class Bacteroidia; order Cytophagales; family Spirosomataceae; genus Spirosoma. The sequence goes on along the minus strand of NZ_MKUD01000063.1, from coordinate 355,333 downwards.
CGACGATTGCGATGAGAACCAGCTTGAGAAAATCCTTACTTAGCAAAGCGACAATACTCGCCACCGAAGCGCCCAATACTTTCCGAACGCCAATTTCTTTCGTCCGGGCTTCAGCGGCAAAAGCGGCCAGTCCAAACAAGCCCATGCAGGCAATCAGTACAGCCAATATGGTAAAGGTAAGTAAGACCGTCCCCTGCTTTTGCTCGGCCTGATACTGTTGGGAAAAGTTCTCGTCCAGAAAATGGAAGCTTAACTCCGCATCGGGATCAAATTTCTGGTAAACCGACTGGATATAAGCCAGTGCTTCCGTTGTTTTGGCAGGCCGAATCCGAACATACAGGTTATCTTTTTGATCAGGAGCGGGCATTTGCAACACCAGTGGCTCAATTTTATGCTGGAGCGAGTACGTATGGAAGTCTTTGACAACGCCTATCACCCGTGCTTCGGCGGTTTGATCTTTGCCCAGGAAATACTTGACGCGCTTACCCACCGGATGCTGCCAGCCCAGCGTTTTGGCCAGGGTTTCGTTGACAAGCACCGCGCCGAACCCATCGCTGATCGACTCAGTAAAGTTGCGGCCTTCCAGCAACTTGATTTGCATAGTATTCAGATAATCGGCGTCGACCTGGAACGTTTGAACGATCTGCGTACTCGTTGGCATGACGCCATTCTGCTCGAAAAACATGCCATTGGTGCCAATGTTGTTGTTGCCAATCGGATTGGTGGCGGCCGATACCTGCTCAATCAGCGGACTTTTCCGCAGCTCTTCTTTCAATGATTGAATCTGTTTGCGGACGCCCTGATTATCCAGATGGAAGGTTAGCACCTGATCTTTGTTGAATCCCAGGTCTTTATGCAGGAAATAGCCCATCTGCCGGTAAATAACCCACGAACAGGCAATCAGGACAACAGCCGCAACGAACTGAAACACAACCAGTGCTTCGCGGAATCGACTGCCGCCGAGTTTCATCCCCAGCCGCCCGTTGAGGGCTACAACCGGCCGGAAGCCGGAAAGAAGAAATGCCGGATAAAGACCACTGCCAACGCCCAGCAAAACGGTAAATGCCACCAGCACCAGACCCGTGGCCACGGGGCCATATTGACTTAACGTCAGCGATTTACCTGCCAGATCATTGAACAGAGGCAATGCTGCCTTAGCTAATAGTAGGCCGACCAGGCTAGCCAGAAATGCCATCAGCATCGACTCGGTCAGGAACTGGCTCATCAACTGACCACGACGGGAGCCAATCGCTTTCCGAACGCCCACTTCGCGGGTACGAGCAATAGAGCGAGCGGTGTAGAGGTTGACATAGTTGATACCGGCAATCAATAAAATCAGGGCCGCCACTACAGCAAAAGTATAGATGGTGGTACTGTTGCCGTTTGGACTAATTTCGTAATCCAGGTGCGAATGCAGGTGAATCGAGGTTATTGGCTGTAACTCCATGCGGTACGTTACGTCGCCCATTTCCCGTTTGAGGTATTTGGGGAAGAAAGAAGCCAGCTTAGGTTCCAGCGTTTTGTAATCGCTGCCTTTGGCTAGCAGTAAGTAGGTATATAGCTCGAAATTCTGCCAGCCGTTGGTGAAGTTATCGGGTAGCGACCGCAGAGCACTGAACTGTAAATGCGAGCTGGACGGAACATCTTCTATAACCCCCGTTACTTTGTTAGGAAAGTGATTGCTGAATTCGATTGTCTGCCCAACGACTTTAGCGGCATCGCCAAACAGTTTTTCAGCCAGGCTTTTGGTCAGGACAATGCTCTGCGGCTGCGTGAGGGCGCTGGCTGGATCGCCGTATAGAAACGGGAAGGAGAAAACGTCGAATACTGTTTTGTCGGCAAACATGATGTCGCCAACGTCCAGCTTTTTATCCTTGTACGTGATCTGTCCACCACCTTCGGGATGAATGCGTACGGTTTTCTCAATGTCTGGGTATTCGGCTTTCAGTGCATCGGCAAAAGGGGCAGAGGTAGGCGCAAGCTGGAGGTTACCACCGGGCCAGTTCGCATAGTGAACGACCCGAACAATCCGGTCGGCGTTGGTATGAAAACGGTCGTAGCTGAGTTCGTGGATGATGTACAGGCTCATCAGCCCGACAGCCGCCAGACCAATCCCCATCCCCATAACATTGAGACTACTAAACAGGCGGTTTTTCCAAAGATTCCGCAGTGCGATTTTGAGGTAGTTTCTGATCATGACCGGCGTTTAGCGTTAAGATGCTACTTCTACAACAAATACATAACCAAATCTTTTTACTTGAGCTATCTTATTGATTATCAGGGAAATGCCCTGTATGGTATTGAGCGCCCTTGTCCGCTAACGGACGACTGGGTGTTGTTTACGGACAGCTATCGTCGTAGGAAGCAGATGTAGTGTGGTGGCAGATGCTTACAGCTGACACAGCGAGGTTTCTCAAAACCGCGTTAAACTAATTGACGAGGTTTTGAGAAACGCACTAGTGAACTACGCTTATCATGCCAGTTCCTGGGAATTGACCCCAGACAGAGCTACTCGCTGCGCAAGCTTTTCACTGGATTGATAAACGCTGCTTTCAGGCTTTGGAAACTGACCGTAATGAGGGCGATGCCTACAGCCAGTACTCCCGTCAGGACAAACATCCACCACTCGATGTCGATCTTGTACGGAAAGTCGGCCAGCCATTTCGTCATAATATACCAGGCCGCAGGCGACGCAATGACCAGGGCGACAATGATCAGTTTGATAAAATCGACTGAGAACAGGCTGAAAATATGCGCTGTTGACGCGCCCAGTGTTTTGCGAATGCCAATTTCTTTGGTTCGCGATTCGGCCATGAAGGCGACTACACCATACAGACCAAGGCAACCAATGAAAATGGCAATACCGGCCAGCAGTCGGAAGAGAGAGAAGAAACGCTCTTCGCCCTTGTAGAAATCCGCCAGTTGCTGATCCAGAAACTGGTACTGGAAAACAAAGTCGGGATAGACGGCAGTCCAGTTGGTTTCGACCTGACGAATCAATCGGCTAATGGCTTCCGTTCCACCCTGTTGGGTCGATAGTTTGATGCCCAGCGTATGGTAGGCGCTACGACGGGGCGCCAGAATACAGGGGTTCGTTTGCTGGTGCAGCGAGAAGGTATTAAAGTCATGAACTACGCCAACCACCTGCTTTTTTGGGTTGTTGCCACCTGCAATGGTTATGGATTTGCCCAGAATCTGTTGAGGGCTGCGGAGTCCCAGCTTTTTAACCATCGATTCGTTTACGACAATATCCCGAGCGGTATCGCCCGGCTGATACATCCGTCCGGCAATCAGCTTCAGGCCATAAGTGCTGAAATAAGCGGTGTCTGCATAGCGCATGATCACCCCAAAGTCGGCATCTTTATCGGCGTTCTCATAGCGGATGCCTGTCCACCAGTTACCGTCGGCTGAAGGAATGGAAATGCCGTAACTCAGCGCTTTTACGTTCGGTAGTTGCGCAATTTCGGATTTGAGTTGCTCCAGTTGCCCCGGTTTACGTTCGGGGATATTGACGGTCAGTACGGCATCCTTATTGTAGCCCAGATCGGCCGAGCGGAAGTAGTTCATCTGGCTATAGGCGATGATGGTGCCAATGACCAGTATTTGTGAAATGGCAAACTGAAACACAATCAGGCTCCGGCGAAGGGTTAGCTGACTGCTCCCCGCCATGCGAATCTTACTGCGTAATGCCTGAACGGGCTGATAACCCGACAGTACTAAGGCCGGATAAAAACCGGCCAGCAGCGTTGTCAGGAGCGCCAGGATAATCACGAAACCAATTACCGTAGGATCGATCAGCGTAAGCGCAGTCGCTTTGATGTCCAGCAGCTCTGAAACATAGGGCAACGATTGAGAGGCTATACCAAACGCCAGCACGATAGCCAGTAGGGTAAGTAATCCCGTTTCGCTCAGAAACTGCCGTACCAACTGCATACGTGAACTGCCCAGTACTTTCCGAACGCCCACTTCTTTAGCCCGACGAATGGCCTGTGCCGTAGCCAGATTGATGAAGTTGATGCAGGCCGTAAATAGAATGAACAGGCCAATCAGGGCCATCGCCCAGATCATCTGTTTGCTCACCGTACGTCCGGCTGCATTTTCGGTGCGTGTATCGGAATGGATGCTGGTTAGCGGCTGGAGTTCATATTGTAGTTCATTGGCCTGCTCAGGCTGCATGTATTTCTTGACAAACGGAACCAGTTGCGCTTCCATTTGCGCCGAGGTAACCTGATTCGGGAGAGTCAGGTAGATATGAGCTCCACTGTACGAAGCCCCCCAGTCGTCCCAGCCACCGTTAACACCGTATTGTTTGAGGGATGCAAAGGACAGTAGCACGTCGAAAGGAACACTGCTGGTGGCAGGCGGATTCTGAACAATGCCTGTTACGGTAAAGTCCACTTTATTCTCTACCCGGATGCTTTTGCCCATTGGATCAACATCGCCAAAGTATTTGTGCGCTATGGCTTCCGAAAGGACAACTGTGTTCGGATTTTTAAGGGCTGTTTGAGGATTCCCGGCTTTCCACTGGTAATCGAAAATGCGGAAGTACTCTGGCTCGATGAAGGCGATTACGCCACCATGCTCCTGAAATTTGCTGGCTTTTTTGTCATTCACTTTAACTAGACCATCATACAGTCCATACGCCATCGTGACCTGATGCTTCAGTTCGGGGAAGTCGTTGCGTAAAGCGGCTAAGGCAGGCATTGGAATGCCTACATTGCGCCCTTCGTCTTCCGATTTTTTATTGTACGAAACGAGCCGGTACGTGCGATCAGCATTGGCATTGTGTCGGTCGTAACTCAGTTCATGCCGGATAGCCAGAAACAGAATCAGGCAGCAGGCCAGTCCGAAGGTTAACCCCAGTACATTGATAACCGTGTAGTTCCAGTTGCGCCGGAGAGCGCGAAGAGCTGTGGTGAAATAATTTTTTAGCATGACAGAAAAAGCTAGGGAAGAACCAAAGGCAAATTCTTCAACATATCATCGTTGAGTCAATACATCCCCAAAAGGTATACCACAAAGATAAGTGTCTTACTGTCAGTGGATTAATCTGTAGGTCTGGCTAAGAATGTCCGCAAACGGACGGTCGCTCATTCGTTTGCGGACAGGTACAAAAAGTAAGGAAGAACTTCGCTTTTTCTTCTTTCCCGTACTCGTCTACTCCGCTCTTAAGCTTTTTACCGGACTCATTAAAGCTGCCTTGATACTTTGAAAACTTACCGTAATGAGCGCGATACCGATCACCAGTAGGCCGGCCAGGAAGAACATGCCCCAGGGAAGGTCGATACGATAGGCGAATCCGTCCAGCCATGTACGGACACCCCACCACGCCAAGGGCGATGCAATGATAATGGCAATCAGAACCAGCACCAGAAAATCTTTCGAGAGCAGAGCGACCAGGCTGGCGACGGAGGCTCCAAGCACTTTTCGAACCCCGATTTCTTTCGTTCGGCGCTCGGCGGTAAAGGTGACGAGGCCAAAAAGACCCAGGCAGCTAATCAGTATGGCTATGCCTGTTGCCAGTGTAATGAGTTTGCCCAGGTCACGTTCCTGACGGTACAGGTCGGCAATCGATTCATCAACGAATTTGGGTTCAAACGTTTCACCCGGATACGTACTGGCCCAGAGCGTTTTTATTTGCGCCAATGTCTGGTCGAATGAAGCGGCCCCGGTCTGCCTGAAGCGCACATTGAATATATGCAGATTTGATTTCTGGCTCATCAGGGCCGTCGGCTGTATGGTAGTGTGTAGTGAACGGTGATTGAAATCCCGGATAACACCAACAATCGGCATTTTGGCCAGCATCTTTCCAATGGCTTGCGATGGTTTTTGATACCCCATATGCCGGGCCAGGGTTTCGTTGATGACAAATTCATTGGCGGTATCGCTTGCCATCAGATTTCGACCAGCCAACAGCTTTAGGCCATATAGTGCGATGAAGCTGGTATCCACTTCCTTGCGGTATACATTCACCTCCGACTTGCCCTTTTTACCTGTATATTCCAGCGTAGAGGTGGAATAACCACCCGAGAGGGGTGTCTGATTGGCCAGACTTACTCGTTCGACACCCGCCAGTGTACGAATTCGGTCGGCGAGCGTAAACCGAACATCGTGGTGATCGCCATTGAAAAACGAACTGGTTGGCGTGTGAAACGTAACGACGGCTTCGCGCTGAAACCCTTGGTCGGAGTTGATCATAAACCGAAGTTGCTTTCCCACCAGCAACGCGCCGATGATAAACACCTGCGCTACGGTAAACTGACCGACAATCAGCCCCTTTCGCAAAAGCGCATTGCCCGTTGCCTGCCCTGTCTGGTTTCGCAGTGTAACGACTGGCGACAACCGGGCCAGCAGCGTACCCGGATAAAAACCGGCCAGTAAGGCCGTAAACAGGGCTACGCCCATCAGGAACAGATACAGACTGGGCCGGGTATAATCAAGCACCACACCTTTCGGGATTATTTCGCCCAGATACGCTATCGCTCCCTTCGAGAGTAGCATAGCCAGACTTGACGCCAGCAAGGTAAGCAATAGGGTTTCGCCCAGAAACTGCGCCATCAATTGGCTCCGTTCGCTACCCAGCGATTTACGAATACCAATTTCCTTCGCCCGTTGTGTCGATTGAGCCGTTGCCAGATTGATGAAATTGATACAGGCCAGCAGTAAAAGAAACCCACCCACTAAGCCCAAGATGAGTAAGGTCGGCTTATGGGCAATGTGATGGCCGCTGGCATAATCGGCATTGAAATGAATGTCGGACAATGGCTGGAGTAACAGCCAGCGGTCGCCCGATTCTTCACTGGGTGGTACGTTGGCTGTTACTAGTTTGGTCACCTGCTCGCCAAACCGTTTGGGGTCGGTGCCGGGTATTAGTTTGAGCAGGCATTGCGACGACGAGTTGGTATTGTTCCATTGGCCGAACCCCAGATTGTCCCGCCGTTTTTTGCTGCTGGTTTGTGTTGTCAGGGAAATAAAGGCCTGAAAATCAAAATCACTGGGCGTGTGAAGGTCTTTTATCAAGCCTGAAACGGTCAGCATCAAGGTGTCTTTGTATTGTTCCCCAATCAGTTGACGGCCGATTAGGGCTGGACTGGCATTACCAAAATACAACCGGGCCTGCTTCTCGGTAAGAATAACCTGTCCGGGCTTCGACAGCGATGTTTTAGGGGAACCTGCCAGCCACTCACGGGGTAGAATCTCGAAAAAAGCTTCGGTCGTACTGACCATCCATTCCCGCTCGTTCTTTCCGGCCCGAACCTGAAGCGGTTCCTTACCCGGCTGCGGAACATCAACAACCTGAAAACTCCCTGTGTGAAACGGTGCTACGGTTCTGACACCCGCCAGTTTGGTTCGCACCACTTCCGGGATAGGCGCCGATAAGCCTGAATTGTAGTAGAAATCGTCCCCGAACTTGAATTTGGACACGAGTCGGTAAACTTGCTCCCTGTCAGGCACTCGTTTGTCGAAACCCAGTTCGAACTCTACGATGAGATAAATGACCAGACAAGATGCAATGCCTACCGATAGCCCCGCTACGTTAAGGAGGGTGGTCAGCCGATTACGACTCAGATTGCGGATAGCGATTTTGATATAGTTAAGAAGCATGGGGTCAGGTGGTATGTAGAGACGCAATCCCTTGCGTCTCCTGTGCGTCAGCCTAAACCATCCGGTCATGAGACGCAAGGGATTGCGTCTCTACAGTAGGTCATTCTGCTCGTAACGATTTCACCGGATTCATCAGCGCGGCTTTGATGCTCTGGAAACTCACGGTCAACAGCGCAATGCCGACGGCCAGTACACCCGCCAGTACAAACATCCACCACTCGATGTCGATCTTATAGGCGAAATCAGCCAGCCATCGGTTCATGGCGTACCAGGCCACCGGACTTGCCAGCACAATGGCAATAGCCACCAGCTTCAGAAAATCTTTGGAAAGCAGACCGACGATACTTGGAACACTGGCACCCAATACTTTCCGAACGCCAATCTCTTTGGTGCGCTGTTCCGCCATAAACGTTGCCAGGCCAAACAGTCCCAGGCAGGCTACAAAAATGGTTAGTCCGGCAAAAAGGCCCAGAATGCGCCCGGTTTTCTGTTCGGCCAGATAGGTATTGTTGAAGCGTTCCTCCAGGAACGAGTAGGCAAATGGCGCTTCGGTGGTCAGTTGCTCCCATTGCTTTTTCAGCGAAGCCAATAGGCCATGGATGTCTTTGGTTTTGATCTTCACAATGACAGCGCCAGAATTACTACCCAACATCATAACCAGGGGAGAAATGGCTTCGTGCATCGAGCGAAAATGAAAATCTTTTACTACACCAATAACTCGATAGGTTCCGATTTTTCCGTCGTTTTCGGTATGGGTAATGGTGTGCCCAAGTGCATTGCCGTTCCAGCCAAACGTTCGGGCGGCCGTTTCGTTCAGGATTACCCCCGACGAATCGGTACCGTAAGCTCTGGAAAAATTGCGTCCATAGGCCATCTGCATGCCCAACGTCGGAATGTAATTGTAATCGACCTCGTACCGAAGCGTTTTAACCAACTGTGTTGAGTTAGACTCGGGGTAACTAATGTAATTGTTGTTATAGCTCGGCCCCGCTGGTAGGTATCCCGATGTGCTGACATTGACCACCCGAGGGTCCTGCATGACCATATTGCGGAACACCTCTGCCTGTTTACCAAGCTGCCAGGTTTCGGGCAGTACCAGCACCTGGTCTTTATCGTAGCCCAGTCGTTTGTTCTGAATGTAGCTGAGTTGCCGATACACGACCGTTGTGCCAATCATCAACGTAATCGAAATAAAAAACTGAACCACTACCAGTCCGCTTCGCAGCCCAATACTTTTTCGATCACCCGTAAACTTGGTGCCTTTCAGCACCTGAACGGGCCTGAACGACGACAGGAAAAAGGCAGGATAACTTCCGGCCAGCACACCTACTACTACGCCCAGCAGCAATAAACCTGGTAGAAGCCAGGGCTTGGTCGTAAAATTGAAGGTGAGTTCTTTGCCCGAAAGGTCATTGAAAAGCGGTAATGCCAGATAAACCAGCCCAACGGCCAGCACCAGCGCAATGGCCGTCAGGAGCAGCGACTCAATCAGAAACTGGTTGGTCAGGCTTTGGCGCACTGAACCCATCACCTTCCGAATACCCACTTCTTTTGCTCGTTTCGAGGCACCGGCTGTACTCAGATTCATGAAATTAATACAGGCAATAACCAGCATAAACAGCGCAATAGCCCCGAAAATATAGACATACTGAGCATCGCCGTTGGGTTCCAGTTCGCCCGTCAGGTTCGAGTGCAGATGAATGTCGGTTAAGGGTTGCAATAGAAATCTAACGTCGTTGCCTTTCTGCCGGAACTGGCTCAGTGTCATACCAAAGGCTTGCTGAAGTTGTGCTGCCATATACTTGCTGACCATCTGCGGCAGCTTGGCTTCCTGCTTTGCAGGGTCGTATCCTTTGGCAAGTACCAAATACGTGTGATAGCTCGACGTCATCCAAGAAGGCGATTTCGCGTCGGAATCCCCGGCCATCGACACGAACATATCGAAATGGAAATGTGAGTTGACCGGAATTTTGTCGATTACGCCGGTTACCCGGAAGAGGGTATTCCAGCTTTTGATTGGTATCGATTTTCCAATCGGGTTTTCAGTACCGAAAAGTTGACGCGCCATCGCCTGGGTGATAACAGCCGTGTTGGGCTGGATCAGCGCTGTTTTGGCATCGCCCTGAAGCAGGGGTAGGGTAAATACCTGAAAGAAGTTGGAATCGACGAACGCAATTTGGTCATCCCGAAACGTTTTATCGCCCACCGTGATAGATGGTGCCCCGGCAGCCCGGATACGGGTTGCTTCTTCCACTTCCGGGTAGTCGGCTTTGAGCGTCGGAGCCACGGGTGGCATCACATTGGCCTCATTGATCTGTCCACCATTCGTAATGGCCTGAAAAACGACCCGCACAATCCGGTCGGCTTTTTCGTTGTAGCGGTCGTAGCTGAGTTCATTGAACAGGTACAAACTGATGAGCAGGCACGTTGCCAGGCCAAGGGCCAACCCGACAATATTGATGGCTGAGAAGGCCTTGTTGCGAACCAGATTCCGCCAGGCGATTTTGATATAGTTAAGGAGCATCTTATGGCGTTTTTGTTATCTTTGATAAAAAACTTCGTTGCATTATGGAGGCCGTCATTGATCAACCCACCGAATTCGAAGACGAAAAAATGTCCAGTTTAAATCATTCTGAATTACAAAGCCATCTGGCTTTTCTATTCAAGCTATCTTACCGTACGCAATACAGTATTTTCACGGAACTTGATCTTGAATTTGCTTCAGGTAAAACTCGTCCAGACTTATGCATATTTCCGAAACGGCACATAGACTGGCTAGCCGATGAAATTGTTGTACAGGATGTTCCACTTACGACCATCGAGATTCTCTCTCCTGAGCAAAGCCTGAACAGCCTGACCGAACGCATCTATAAAAAGCATTTCCCGGCTGGCGTTAAATCGGTCTGGCTAGTGGTGCCTACGGTCCAAACGGTTTCGATTCTGCTGCCTGACCGTCGGCAGCTTAATTTTGCGAATGGCCTCGTTGCCGACCCCGTAACTGGCATCCAACTCCAGTTGAGCGAAATCTTTGAAGGCTAATCACTTCTCACTCTTCGGTACACCAATCTCTTTTTCGATACGTTTAATAAGCTGTTGCCGTTCCTGCTGCGACTTGTCGCGGGCGTTGAGCGTACGCTCGTAGGTAATGTCTTCACCGTCTTTTGTGAACCGATAGCGCAGGAATAGCTTGCCCGTCTCTGAGTCGTAATTCACTTCTTTGGTGTAGGGATTTTTGCCGCCAACTGCTACAGCCTGATTGCCGCCATTGCTACTCGTTATGGTCGGGCCATCGCTACTGATGATCGTGACGGACTCACTGCCATCAAAGCGAGGGGGTTTTGGTGTTTTAGGAGCCTTTGGTGCTACAGGAGCAGTCATACTGATCGAAGGCTCGGTGGGTGGAATCGGTGGTTCAGGCCTGCTGATGTGCAACGAGTCCAGAATGCGTTCGCGAAGGGCGTTGCGTTCGGCAAGATTTAAACCCGACACATTGAAATTCCGGTCATAATCGATCTTTTGCCCATCGACCGTACCATTTACGCGAATCGAGAGGGTCTTCTCATCGTCGTTAATGCTCGTGCTGAGCGACGAATGTTTCTGCGCCATCGCCAGTGAGCTTGCCAGCGCCAGTAGGATTGTGATATGTGTTTTCATAAATGTTTGTTAATGTAGAGACGCCATCCCTGGCGTCTCCTATGCGTCAGCAATTGTTTAAGCCAGTAATAACCATAGTAATGTCAATAACCGAAAAAACCATCCGGTCAGGAGACGCGAGGTGTCGCGTCTCTACATCATTCTGTTTTTAATGATTTTACCGGATTAACCAACGCAGCTTTGATACTTTGGAAACTGACGGTTATGAATGCAATGGTAATGGCCAGAATACCTGACACGGCAAAAATCCACCAGGGTATATCGATTTTATACTCGAAATTCTGCAACCACTTGTTCATAACATACCAACCAATGGGTGAAGCGATCACAATGGCAACAATCACCAGAATGAGGAAGTCTTTAGCGAGTAACAGCACAATGTTCGTCACCGAGGCCCCCAGGACTTTCCGTACCCCGATCTCTTTGGTTCGTTGTTGAGCGGCAAACGCGGCCAGGCCGAACAGACCCAGACACGAAATGAGGATGGAAATAATGGTAAAATAGCTCACAATTCGAGAAGTACGGGCTTCGGCTTCGTAATTCTTCTGAAAATCTTCATTGAGGAACGTATACGTAAACGGCTCTTCCGGGCGAAGGGATTTCCACTTTTGTTCCAGAAAATTTATGACGTTCGACATGTTGGCGGTGTTGACATGCACGATGATGTAATTGTAATTGGGACGGCTGCTCAACAGAAACGCGTACGGTTCAATGCTTTGCCGAAGGTCTTCGAAATGGAAATCCTTAAGTACGCCCATAATCTCGTACCTGTTTGTTTGGCCCTGCCAGTCGAACTGTAGTTTTTGCCCGATGGCTTTGTTTAAGGGAATATGGAATTTACGTAAGGTAGCTTCGTTGACGACGAGCCGGTTGCTGGTGTCGCCCGGAAACTGCCGGGAAAACATCCGGCCTGCCAGGAGTTTGAAACCCATCGTTGGCAGGAAATCGTAATCGACCCAGTTTGTTTTGACCTGATCGGCATTCATTGGCCCTTGGTCGGGTCGGTACAGTAAAAAATCACTGGCGTTGTTGATACCCGGATAATATTGGGTTCCGGCAGCGCCCGTAATCTGATTGTTGCGCAGAATTTCGGTGCGATAGGCGCTATAGACATCATGAGCTTCTTTGCTGGTCAGGGCAACGGCAATCTGCTGATCCTGGGTAAAACCGAGGGGCGTGTTGCGCAGAAAACGCATTTGCTCCTGAATCACAAACGTGGCTAGCACCAGCCCTACCGAAATCACAAACTGAAACACCACCAGCCCACGACGTAGCGCGACTGCGGATAAGGTATTGGCAAATTTGCCTTTCAGCACCTGCGCGGGATTGAACATCGACAGGTAGAAGGCGGGGTAACTTCCGGCCAGCAAACCCGTGAGAAGGGCAAGGCCGATGAACGTCAGAATAATGCGTGGTTCGAACAGTTCCAGCAACTGCAATGACTTATTAGTTAACTGATTGAAGATAGGCAGCAGGACGACGACCAGCGCCACAGCAATACCTAACGCCAGCAGGGATAATACCATCGACTCGCCTAGAAATTGCCCGATTAGTGAACCCCGTTCGGCGCCCATTACCTTCCGAACCCCAACTTCGGCAGCTCGTTTGGCGGAACGGGCCGTACTCAGATTCATAAAGTTGATACAGGCAATTAGCAGCGTAAACAGCGCAATGGAAGCCAGAATGTAGAGGTAGGTTGTGGTATTGGTTGGCGTAACAATGGTATTGATCTGATCGTAGAGGTGAATAGCAGATACCGGAACCAGAAACAGTTTTTTGTCGAAACCCACGTTTTTTAGGTCGTTGGCAGCATACTTCGCCATAAAGGCCGGAAATTTCTGGGTCAACTGAGCGGGGTCGGCGTTGGGTTGCAACTTCAGATACGTGACGAACATATTGTTGCAGCAAAAGTCCAACTTGGCGTTTCGAAGAAAACCGCCTACCCAACCAGCACTGAGAGGCAAAAAGAATTTGGCGTCGATGTGTGAACGGGCGCTTTCGTCGCGGTAAACACCTGTGACTTTGAAATCTTCACCACTGCCCGATGTACCACCAATTCGTATCAGTTTGTTCAGGGCGGGGCCATTGCCAAATAACTTATGGGCAATTTCTTCTGATAGCACTACAGAATGCTGGTCGATTAGGGCAGTATGGGCATTGCCTTCGGTAAACTGATACGAAAACAGGTCAAAGAATGTCGAATCGACCTGATAGCCTTTTGTTTCGTAGAAGGCCTTGACCGATTTCCCGTTTTCACGTACCTGCAACAACGCCTTATCGTCGATCAGGTTGATCCACAAGCGGGTTACCTGGTCAATTTCCGGGAATTCGGATTTCAGGGCAAATGCATAGGGAGCTGATGCGTTCGAGTTCTTGTCCATACTGGCCCCTTTGTTCCCCTTACCGATGATGGTTTCCTGAGCCATCAGATACAGCCTGTCCGCATGTTCCTGATGTTTGTCATACGACAACTCGCTGCGTATGTACAGCAGCAGGAGCATACAGCAGGTCATCCCGACCGAGAGCCCAAAAATATTGATCGCTGAGAACGACTTACTCCTCAGCAGATTCCGAACGGCGATTTTGAGATAGTTGAGAAGCATTGTTAAGCGTTTTGGTTAACTTTGATAAAAAACACGTGTTCGGACATGGAAGCAATTACAGAGCAATTATCTGACTATGAAACAGAACGCGGTAAACCTATGCCTAATCTTACTCACGGTGCTATTCAGGCTAATCTGGTTTTCGAACTTAAGACGGCCTACCGCAATGAGTACCGAATTGCCAGCGAGGTAACATTAGCTACCCTACCCGATGGAACTACGCCCGATGTTGTCATCTATCCTGCTATCATGCTAGACTATCAACATGAACCTGCTAAACGAACAGATGCTCCATTGGTCTGTATTGAAATACAATCACCTTCACAAAGTCTTGAACAAATGGTCGACAAAACAACTATTTACTTCGACTTTGGTGTAAAATCCTGTTGGATTGTGGCACCTGCTGTGCAGGGTATATTCGTTTATGATCGTCCTGGCCATTATCAGTTTTTCTACGAAGCTGATGTATTGCATGATCCTAATACTGGGTTTGAGCTAAATTTACCCGCCATTTTTGCATAAGAATTATAGGGCAGGGGGCGAGGTGCTGGGGTTAAGTTACTCCTTGCTCCCAGCACCTCGCTCCATGCTATTCTGATTTAAGTGATTTAATTGGATTCGTTAGGGCCGCTTTTACACTTTGGAAACTGACCGTCAGCAGGGCGATCAGAACCGTCAGGCCACCAGCCAGCGCAAATACCCACCACTGAATGTCGGTACGATAGGCAAAATCCTTCAGCCAGTTGTGCATGGCGTACCAGGCCACGGGTGAGGCAATAACCAGCGCGACCAGCACCAGCTTCATAAAGTCTTTTGAGAACAGGGCAACCAGACTGGCTTCCGACGCGCCCAGCACTTTTCGAATGCCAATCTCTTTGGTACGGGCTTCGGCCATAAACATCGACAGCCCAAACAGACCCAAACACGAAATCAGAATGGCGATGCCGGCAAACACGCTGAACAGGGTTTGTTGAGTTTGCTCACGCGCATAGAGCCGATCAAAGCGCTCGTCCAGAAACTTGTAATCGAACGGTTGTTGCGGGAAAAACTGTTTCCAGACCGACTCGACCCGCTGCACCGCTTCCGGCATATTGCCTTTGAGCGGTATCGATAGCCAGTTGAGCTGACCGGGACGCAGAATCATAGCCAGGGCTGCCATTTGCTGGTGAAGGGACTCAAAATGAAAGTCTTTCGTGACACCAATGATCTGGCCTTTAGCGGGGCCGTAGTGAAATGGTTTGCCAATCGCCTGCTCCGGTGTCCAGCCCAGTTGCCGAACGGCGGTTTCATTCAGAATAACCATCGCTGTATCGGTCGAATAGGTACGGGCAAAGTTGCGTCCAGCGGCCATGCTGATCTGGTAGGCTGGAATAAAATCGTAATCGACACTCAGCCCCCGCAGGTTGATTTTAACTGGAGCCATGGTGTCGCCTTTCATGGCCATAGCCCCGTATGAATCCAGCAGTCGGCCCGACGGTATCCGCGATGAGCGACCCAGATCGCGCACAGAGCCGGTTTGAACCAGTTGCTGTTTCAGTGTTTCATAGTTCGTGGTTGAATCACCCACATCACGGAGAATCAACACTTGATCTTTCGCATAGCCCAGTCGGTAATTCTGGATGTATTTCATCTGGTTGTAGACCACAGCGGTGCTGATGATTAGAACAATGGCGATGGAAAACTGGGTGATAACCAGCACTTGCCGAAGTTTTCCACTTCGTACAGTCGAGGCTATTTGTCCTTTCAGTACGCCCAGTGGCCGGAACGAGGTCAGGAAAAAGGCGGGATAACTACCGGCCACCAACCCTGTCAGGAGCGTAATGCCGACCAGAATGGCTAGAAAAACTGGATTTAGGAGTTGGCTGAACGATAGTTGCTTGTGGGTAAAATCGTTGAGAGCCGGTAATCCCAGCATGACCAGAAATACAGCAACGCCCAGGGCAAACAGGACCAGCACCAGGGATTCGCTCAGAAACTGACCAATGAGCTGGTTGCGCAAGGCCCCTACAACCTTACGCATACCAACCTCTTTGGCTCGCCCCGCCGAACGGGCAGTGGCCAGATTCATATAATTGATGCAGGCAATCAGCAAAATGAATAAACCGATGGCCGAAAAAAGATAAATATAAGTGATGTCGCCGGTGGGCTCCACTTCCGAATCAGTATGCGACCGAAGATGGATGTCCGTTAGTTTTTGCAGGTTCAATACCGACCAGGTAGATGCTTTTCGACCCTCTTCGGCTGGGACGTATTTGTCCTGGAAGGCTGGAAAACCAGCTTCAATCTGTTTAGGATCGACCGAAGCACCGTCATGTCCTGGTTTTAGCAATACATAGGTGTTGAAGGAATTGTTGCTCCAGTTGGTCCGTAAGCCTTCGGCTCCGTAAATCCGGTTGTCGTTCAGGGTCGAGAACGAAATCAGAAAGCCGGGATGGAAATGGGCCTGAGTGGGTAGTGGTTCGTACACACCCGTAACGGTCAGGTCGAACTGGTTATTGAACCGAACCGTCTTGCCCACGGGACTTTCGCTGCCGAAATATTTTTGGGCCATAGGCCGGGAGAACATGATCGAAAACGGATTGGCCAGTGCCTGATCGGGATTGCCACTAACAATATCGAAATCAAGTATTTTAAACAGATTCGCTTCGGCCAGAAAAATGTCCGGCTCATTGAACGAATGTTCGCCAACGCGTAACAGACCATTGCTTATGTCCAGCGTTCGGACAACCTGTTCAACTTCTGAAAAATCCTGTTTGATCAGAGGGCCAAAGGGTGGTGCGGCCTGCGCCAGTTTCAACGAAGGGGATCCATCCGATGTAAGAAACGTACGGGTAAGCCGGTAAGCTCGGTCGGCATGGGTGTTGTAGCGGTCGTAGCTGAGTTCGTCCTGTACATACAGGGCGATGAGCAGAAAACACGCCAGCCCGACGGCTACCCCAACAATGTTGATGAAACTAAACGTTTTGTGCTTCTGCAGATTACGAAAAGCGATTAGCAAATAATTGCGTAGCATACCAGCATCTGAAGTTTATTCATAAAAGATGCCCAAATGCCGTACCAGAAAGTTAAGAAGTTGATTGTCAGTGTTATATGTCTTGAGGCAATTGCTGTGTGTCCGTTTATGGACGCGATAAGTTCAGTTACGGACAGGGGTATGGAGTTCTAATCTTCTGATTTCGTAACTTTGGTACGGAGACTATCCATCAACTGAAATGACGACAAAACTCAATCCGGTACAATTACACCTGCTGCAATTGTTCTCACATGACTTGAGCCAAAATGAACTCAAGGACATTAAAGCCCTGCTGGCTGACTATTTTGTTAAAAAAGCAGATGAAGAAATGGTCAGATTGCAAGAACAGAAATCAATAACTCAAAAGGATATGGATGAGTTGTTAACCGCGCACCTCCGTACTCCCTACAAACAATAATGAGGGTCTTACTCGACACCAATATCATTTTAGTCATTACACCGTATTTTTCCGCTTATCGCTGGGTGTATGATGCGTTAAAGGAAGGACAGTTTGAATTAGTGGTATCAACCGAGATCTTGGCTGAGTACGCTGAACTACTCGAACGCCACTATTCAGCCACCTTCGCCGAGCGGACTTTGTTAGCTTTAGATAATTTTCCAACAGTGATTCGGGTAGAGCCCGCATTTCGATTCCTGCTTATTCCGAACGATCCCGACGACAATAAATTCACCGATGCCGCTATAATTGGAAATGCCGATTATATAATAACGAACGATGGCCATTTTGGGCACCTGCCTACTATTCCTTTTCCTAAAATTGATTTGCTGTCGTTCGATGCTTTTTGCTCTCTGCTTAAGAAGTTGCTTCAGTGAGTCAATGTACAGCGTTTTGCTTGGGTAGGGTGAGGGCAACTCCCTTCATCTGATGGGGAAAATGGTTAATAGCAATTAAAACTGATTTTTCAACGCCAGCGTGGGGTATACCTGAATCCGGTTTTCGTTTGTTAAAGTGTGATAAAAGAGGTTAATGCGCGAGCCGACAGAAACCGTTTTGCCTACTTTAACCCAGCATTGAGGATCGCCAAAGAATGCTACTTTTTTACCAGCCAGCCCTTTCGTAAAATCATTACCCTGATTGCGGTTTTCACTCCAGGCCACCAGGCTCCCGGCAATCATGAGCCGATAGTTGAAAAAGCCTTTTCCGAAATAAAACGTTAGCTGTGGATCGTAGCTTGGCTTCAGAAAGGCATTGTATCGATACACCAGACTCGTACTGAACCAGGCACCACGCCATTGAAACGGATAGGCAGCTCCCACGCCAAACGTATTGGTGAGGTAATACCCAAAGGATGGCGGTGCTACCCCTAGACCGCCACTGTAGGTGAGTGCCAGATACACCTTTGGCCGCCAGAACCGCAGATTCCGGGATACCTGTACGAAAAGCTGCCCGATGTTGTTATTTTCGCCCGAAAAGTCGGTCTGCATTTTCAGGAGAAACGAGCCGGTGGAGTCATTGCTCTTGAAGTACTCAAAAGAAAGGGAGGCAAAATTCGTTCGGTTCAACGTAGGGTCGAGCGAATGGCGGAAATCATAATGAAGTTGAAGCTGTTGCGCTTTGCCAGCCAGCATAATCAGACAGAAAAAAAACAGAAGAAGCGTTTTCATCGACGACGAAATTGTTTCGGCAAAACTTCGTCGCATGGGCTGAATCGGGCGGAATTAGGGCGGAAACGTCGCGGAAATGTGAATTCTGTAAAAATGCACAATGGATAATGCACAATGCATAATGAAAAGTGTATGCTAATTATCTATCATTCATTGTACATTATCCATTATCCATTTACATAGCGTATGTATAGAGACGACTTCGATAGGCGGGCGTTTGCCGAACTAATGGATGCGGTGGTCAGAAAATGCTTCGACCATCCGCTGAAAAGCCCATTGTCGGAGCCGGAGAGTAAACACCTGAGTACCGAGATCGAAGAACGAACCGGGTTGGTGATCGGCTGGCGAAGCATTAAAAACTATACGGCTTTTGTCTTGAATCCTTCGACCAGCAAGCAGGAGAATCCGTCCATAGCTACGCTCGATACCCTGGCGCGTTATGTGCTCGACGCGCCCTCCATTACTGAAGCCGAACGAAAAAAAGCGGGAGAGAACTTTTCGCATTGGTTTCGATACCGCGAACAGATAGGTACACCAACACTGATTAAGACAGCCAATATGGAGCCGAAAAGGTCGGGCGATGGCTGGCTCGTAGCGGTTCTACTATTGATCGTGCTGGTGGTAGGGTACTTGTTTTTTCATCAGTCAAATCTGGAGCAGGTTCAGGAAGATTTTCGCAATACATCCGATGCCTATCTCAGCCAGAGCGGTTGGACGGTACAACATAAAAATGAATCCTACTGGAAACGACGGAATGAAAGCCCCGGACGTCTGACACTGTTTACGCTAAAGGGGGATAATTGGCCTAAGACTGGCGAGACACCACGCGTACAGAACCTGCTGATTCGCGAAATCAGGAATGATTGCTTCCGAACCGAAATGCACATGACAGATTTCGTTCCTATGGGCAATTGGCAGCAGGCGGGTTTGCTGCTGATGGAAGATACCCTGTTTACGGGTAAAAGCATCCGGTTGTCGCTCTCGTACAACGATTTTTTCGGGGGCTTTCATCGTCCGGCCGAGATTCTGATTCAGGCTATTTCGTCGTATGGGAAAGCGGATGCCAATCTGGAAGAGTTTATCCATCAGCCTCTGTTTCATATCAGTAATGCTGAAGAGCGTCGTATTGCCGACACCAACCTGAAAAACTTTGCCTTTCGAATCGAAAAACAGGGGCGGAAATTTCGGATACTCTACTCCGCCAGTCCGGTCGACAACTTTTCGTTTAAGGAGCTAACTACGTACGAATTTGACATCGCCCCGAACTATATAGGTCTGTTTGCCCTCAAAGGCTATGTCGATTCGACGGCGGTAGCACCCGTAAAAGTCCGCTATTTTCGACTGGATGGGCAGTCGTGCAACTAATACGATAACGACCGTCAGTATGATCCCATCGGGGCCCTGCCGCTAACTTCTTGATTAATTCTGGTCTGTTGAAAGAGGGGTCTCCAGCCGTTGCTTCAGGATGTGAAGCGTTGTGTTCCAATAGAATTCGAAGTGTTTGTAGATGGCGTAGGTCGCGAACTGGCTTTGCCGAAATATAAGAATTGTCTGATCGGCATGTGTATCCAATGAAAACTCGATGATCGAATAGTTTTCGGGCGCGTCGGCAATTTCGGATAACGTACTCCAATAAGTATACTGGAGGGTGCGCTCTGGGATATACTGCAAAACGGTCCCCTTATTGTCAAAACGAATCCCATGGAAATCTCCCTGGATACGGATCTGACTGCCGACGCTCCAGTCGGTATAGATCGCAACATCGGAATCCCACATCCATCGTTTTATCAAATCGGGTTCCGTCAGCGAATCCCACACGGTTGAAAGGGGAGCTTTAATGGGCACTGTCCTATATACTATAGCGTTAGGCTGCATGGTTGGAATAGGTATTTCTTGTCCGTCGATTCAGGATTTATAACTAGCTTAAGGCTAAATAGGCTTCATTTTGCTAGGAGTGGACGCTCAATGAAAACGGGCTAATTTTGCGGAAAAATGGGTGATCATAGCTTCAAATCTTGTCCTGATACGAGTTTTGTCTAATTTATTTTAATTAATCAGGTTATTTTTTAAAAAAATTTATTTTGTTTTAGGTAATTAAAAAAATATATTAATATTGTCTGTAATTAAACTTAACTGAAGATTTAATAGCTTTTTCTATGGCAAAAACTGTACTTAGGCTTATTATCCTACTGTTGGTAATAAGTAGCCCCGTACTGGCGCAGACCATTTCGGGTAAAGTTACCACAACAACAGATGGACAACCCTTGCCGGGTGTTTCCATTGTGGTAAAAGGGTCCAATTCGGGAACCGTGACGGATGCACAAGGTAAATACAGCATTGCGTCTGGTCGGAATAAAACACTGGTGTTCTCTTACATTGGCTACAAAACCAAAGAAGTAGCCATCGACAACCGGACAACGGTCGATGTAACGCTGGAAGAAGATGCTACGATGCTGAATGAATTTGTTGTTACAGCGTTGGGTATCAAAAAGGAGGAACGGGCATTGGGCTATGCCACAGCGATTGTGAACAACGATCAATTGGTGAAAACGGCTACCCCGAACTTTGCTACTGCTCTGTACGGAAAGGCCCCAGGTGTAACTATCAACGCAACACCGGGTGGTGCTACTAGTGCTGTCAACATCAATATTCGTGGTCTGTCTTCGATTACGGGTAATACCCAGCCACTTATTGTAATGGATGGTATCCCCATTCGGAACGGCGAAGCCCGAAACAACGATTACTGGGGCGACCAGCGGATTCGGGGTAATGGTATCCTGGACCTGAACCCAGCCGATATTGAAAACCTTTCGATCCTGAAAGGTGCTTCGGCAGCCGCCCTGTATGGCTCTGAAGCCGTAAACGGGGTTATTCTGGTTACGACCAAAAGTGGCAAAGGCCGGAAAGGACTGGGCATCGACTTCAGTGCCAGCTATAGTGTCGATAATATCGCCTATCTGCCCCGTTATCAAAATGTTCGTGGTCCTGGCTATATGCTGAACTACAACAATGGCGGACAGGATGCCAACGGATTCATCTATTACGACACCAATGGTGATGGTAAAGGCGATACACGTGGGCTGCTTAACGCGACTGTTAACTTCGGTCCCAAATTCGATGGTCAGCCTGTCATGGCATTCGATGGTGTGATTCGTCCATACTCGGCATCCAACAACAGCTACGCCGATCTGTTCCAGAGTGCAAACAGTGCCAACATTAACCTCTCGATTTCGAAGGCTACTGAAAACTCGTCGCTCCGTTTTTCGTATACCCGCCAGGATAATGGCATGATCAGCTACAAAGCGAAAAACGAAAAGAACATCATGAACCTGAATGCCAGCTTCAATGAGAGTAAGAATCTGAAGACGGATCTGGTCGTGAACTACATCAACCAGTACACGCACAATCGCCCGTACAAAGTTGACCGGATGATCAACAACTTCTCCGGGATGATGAACCGCTTCGAATCGGCCGATTGGTATTTTAACAAGTATCAGACCAGCCTGGGGTATAAATATGTAACGGGTACCAACCAAAGCCTGACCCCGAACGAGAACATCATTCGGAACGGATTCAAAACGGACATTGGTGATTATGTATGGAGTACGCGGGCCAATACCTACGATGAATACAGCAACCGGATCATTGCCAGCATCACCCAGAACTGGGAAATCGTACCAAACCTGAACCTGCGTGGGCGTGTAGGAACCGACTTCACCTCGGAGCGTATCGAAGATAAGCAACGTAGCTCGATTCCGCTGGCGTTTGGATACTCGGGTTCGTTTGGGCTGAGCAACAACCTGTATAGCAATGTCTATACCGACGTGTTGTTATCATACACCAAAAAGCTGAACGAAGATATTACGCTTTCGGCCATGGGTGGTTACAATGCCTATAAGCAGTTGAATACGTTGATGACTCGGTCGACCAATGGTGGTTTGAGCACAGAGAACTTCTTCGATCTGTCGGCTTCTGTAAACACGGTAGGTGGTAGCAGTTCACGGGATCGCTGGGTGCGCGATGCTTTCCTGGGTACGGTGAATTTCAACTATAAAGACGTTATCTACGTAGAAGGAACGTTGCGTCGGGATAAAACATCGACGCTTGCTCCTGGCAATAACGCGTTCGTTTACCCCTCTGTAAACTCGTCGTTTATTATCAGCGAATTGTTGAAACTGCCTACAGCTATCAGCTATGCCAAACTGCGGGCATCGTACGGTATCGTGGGTAACTACCCCTCTATCTATCGCGCCAACAATGCCTATACGCAGGGTAACCTGAACGTACAGCAGTCGGGCGGAAGCTCTGTATTGTATACGAACATCAGCAGCGATTATGGCAACGACAAAATTCGTCCTGAGCAGAAGCGCGAGTTTGAATTTGGTTTAGAGACCCGTCTGTTCAAAGATCGGTTACGTGTCGACCTGGCTTACTATAATGCACAAATCGTAGATCAGATCCTGCCGCTGACTATTGCTGCTTCGACGGGTGCTAAATCGGTACTGGCAAACATCGGTACATTGCGCAACCAGGGTCTGGAAATGGCGTTGAACATCGCTCCAATTCGGACGAGCGACTTCCGCTGGGATCTGACATTGAACCTGGCCAAAAACACGAACAAGGTCGAGAAACTGGCCAATGGTTCTACCGAGCTTTTGCATGCTGATTACGACGGTAATGCTGCTCAGCTTCGTTCGGTTGTGGGTCAGCCAATGGGCGACATCTACGTGCATGGAATCCTGACCAATGCACAAGGCCAGAAAATTGTTGGTCCGAACGGTATCTATCAACTGGATGGCAACAACTGGATTAAGGCTGGTAATGCTATGCCAAAACTGACGGGTGGTTTGCTGAATAACTTCACCTACAAAGGATTTACGCTGGATGTGATCACCGACTTCCGTTTCGGGGGTGCTATCATGCCGACGGGTATCAACTGGATGACCTCGCGTGGGTTGACCGAAGAAAGCCTCACCGCGATGGATGCTGAACATGGTGGATTGTCGTACTACATCGATGCCAACGGCAAGGGTGTGCAGACGACAGCAGCCGCTGGCCCTAACGGTCAAACCGTTTATAATGATGGTATGCTGATGGATGGTGTACTGGCTACTGGCGAAAAGAACACCAACATTGTTTCGCAGGCAGTTTACTACAACTCTACCTATAACTGGGGTGGACCACAGTATGGTAGTGCACGGTATGAGCTATACGTGAAAGACAACACCTACATCAAAATGCGGGAGCTTTCGCTGGGCTATCGCCTGCCTGTTGCACTTACCCGTAAAATCGGTACGCAAAACCTGACGTTGTCGGTATTTGGCCGGAACCTGTTCTTTATCTACAGAACCATCAAGGATATGGATGCTGAACAGGCCAACACCGGAACCCGCTGGACTGATAACATCAGCAACGCAGGTAACAACCCATCTTTCCGTACAATGGGCGTCATGCTACGGGCTAGCTTCTAATCTCTTAATGCAATCATGAAAAAGAAACATATATCATTACTGCTTTTATCAGGAATGCTCCTGGCAAACGTAGCCTGTAAGGACTCTGAGTTTACGGAAGCCTATCCTGATCCTGCGAAGATTTCGACCACAACGGTTGAAAAGCAATTCACCGGGGTTCTCTATGCCAGCCGTGATTACGTGCTGCCAGGTTATCGGTTTTACTTCGTTACGTTGCGTACTTCTCTGAACCGTTATAACCAGGCTGTGGGCTGGCCTAATGAGTCGGGCCAGTATGTGCCAGGTTCGTCGGGTGTGGAAGATGTCTGGTATAACTACTACAACGTACTGGCGCAGTATCGTGAACTGCAGAAAGTATATGCTACAAAGCCAGCCGATCAGCAGAAAGATCTTCGCATATTCATGCTGAGTGCTGCGGTGTTTGTCTATGATTATACCGCCAAGCTTGTCGATCTGTTCGGGCCGATCCCCTTCAGCCAGGCTGGTTTATTAAGTACGAATGGTGGAGAATACCAGACGTCGAGTGCTAAATTCGATACGGCCGATGGGATCTACTCCTTCCTGCTGGACGATCTGAAAAGCATCGCCACCGAAATGAACGGGATCTCGCTGAACGCTGGTTATCAGAAGTCGTTCCAGACGCAGGATTTCCTCAATAAAGGTGACCTGACGCTCTGGAAACGGTATACCAACTCCCTGCGTTTGCGTCTGCTGAACCGGGTTTCGGATGTAGATGCTTTCAAGTCGCGTTCAAACTCAGAAATCGCTGAGATCCTGGGTAGCCCAAGTACCTATCCGGTTGTGGAAACAAACGCACAGAACATCCAGATGAACGTCTATGATCTGAACACCGATATCAATTCTAAAGGATTTCAGAGTGGGATTGAAGGCGATGGCTGGTATGGTAATACGGCTGGTAAGGCAATCATCGACAACATGAATGCCAATAGCGATCCTCGTCTGCCGCTGTTATTCGAGCCCGGTGCTAATGCCGGTGGGAAATACGTAGGTGTTGACCCACTGGGTACTTCGGCTACTCAGACAGCACAGATCAATGGTGGACAGATTGCGATCTATAACCGTTATACGCTGAGCCGTAACCAGTTCTTCCCTGGCATTTTGATCAATGCAGCCCAGGTTAATTTAATCAAGGCGGAATACTATCTGCGTGCTAATAATGATGCCGCTGCTAAAACGGCCTACGAAACGGCCATCACGCAGTCGGTTCAGTTCTACAACGGGCTTTTAGCACTGTCAAATGCAACGGGTATTACGGGTTCGGCGAAGCCCGCAGCCGCTACAGATGCCTCTATTGCGACTTACATTGCAGGCAATGGCGTAAGCTGGGCGAAAGCGGCTACGAATGCTGATAAACTGAAGCTGATTGCTACCCAGAAATGGTTGCACTATAACCTGGTTCAGCCTTATGAAAACTGGTCGGATGTTCGTCGGTTAGATTATCCTGTACTGAGCTTCTGGACCGATAACTCGAACAATCAGACGTTACCGCCCGTGAAGTGGACCATTCCAGGCAACGAAATCACGTACAACACTGCTAACTACGAGACCGTACGGGCTTCTGATAAGTTGACCACCAAGGTTTTCTGGGACGTAAAATAAGCAGTTAATACAGTTAAGTTAGAGTAGGTTTGGTTAAGTATAAAAAATAGGTAGGCTATTGGCCTGCCTATTTTTGTTGACGTTGGTTTTCCAGCACGAGCAGTTGCGGAAAGGTGGTAATACCTCTATATAGGAGCTGGGTCATTTCGCCAACCGTATGAAAATAAGAGCCGAGTACAATGTCGGTATCACCATCCTGATCAACGTCGGCGGCTTCCATCGTGAGCCATTTTCCATAAGCGGCTTCGGGCGTGCTGAAGGGTTTGAAGTTCAGCTTGCCTTCGTTCGAGAAATAAATAAAGCTCTGTTCGGGCTGTTCCAGCGTGGTATAAAAAGCAGTAGCTGCTATATCCATATCGCCATCGTTGTCGAAGTCGCGGGCAATAGCTTTGCTGGCTCCATAGATGGGGAAAAACCAGGCCTCTTTAAAATTATCTTTCCGGTCGTTGAGGTAGATGTGTACACCATGATAATTTTTATGGATGGCCGAATAGTCCCAGTTATCGCCATTGGTCAGTAAGATATCCAGAAAGCCATCCTTGTTGAAATCGACGAGTTCAACATAACTGGACCCAAACAAAGGTGAAAACCGCAAGACCGTTTTTTCGGCGAATTGACCTTTGCCCTGATTATAGAAGATGGTTACCTCTTCCCGCGCCTGGGCCATCAGCACCATAATATCGGGCTTTTTATCGTGGTTGAAATCGGCAATCTGTACGTTTCGGGCACCCGGTAATGCCTTCAGAACATGTTCTTTGGTAGGGTCGAACCCATCGTACCAAAACAGTTTTCCAGCATTGTTCCCAAATCCGCAGACGAGAGCATCCTGCCTGCCATCGCCGTTTAGGTCACTAGCGGTGAACTGAACCGGGCGGGGTAATCCTTTGATATTGATGGGAGAGGTGCCCGGCTTGGCCGACCGTTCCAAGGTCATTAGTCGGCCCAGGTGTTGATCGGACGGACTGAAGACACCGATAGTGAGCAGTCGTGGGGCCGCATTTTCGGGAAAATCTATGTCTGTCGGAGGGGTATCGATCCACCAGGTATTGACCAGTTGCAGGTTTTTGTCCAGCACATAAAGTGAATTCTGTGCATCGCCCACATACAATTGGCCCTTCCGGTTATCGTATTTTAACAACGTTGTTTGCGGTACCGATTTATCACCAATCGACAGAGCTTTCACCGTAAACAGCGGCAGGGTATTCGTTATCGATGGGTGAGGTTTTTGTGGTAAGGGTTCTTCGGGAGCTGTCTGTTCATAGTAGCTGACGATTTTTCCCCAGTCGCTCATCGACAGTACAGGTGTTTCCGGGTAAATATGTAGCGGCCTGATCGCATTTTCTTCTTCGGGCGAGAGCGCCTGGAGCGTATCCTGCCCTGGCAATTTAAGCCCCAGGCGCATGGCCATAACGGGCAAAACACGACCAGTCCAGGTTTTTTTATCCAGCAACTCGGGTTCTGGAACCAGGTGGCAACTTCCACAATAACGCGATGCCAGTTGTTTTCCGGTTAAGACCGAATCCTTAACCGCTTTTCCCTGGCGAACCGGAGCGAAATCCTGGTCAATACTGGCAAAAGAAGCAATGCCAACAGCGATAAAAAGAAGCAGACCCGTTTTTAAGGGAACCATCCAGCAATTCGTTTACAGAAACTAAGAAGAAAATCAGGTATCGGCGAACAGGCTTTCGAGCACATGCGCATGTGTACCTAACCACTTGGCCGCCCCATTTAGTTGCGTAACCTCGACCAGTAAATCATTGCGGAAGCCACTCAGGCAATGTTTATTAATGGCGAGCTTGATGGAATTGGTGATGAACAGAGACGCTTCGGCCAATACGCCATCGATTACGATAATCTCGGGATTGAACAAGGTAACGGCAATGGCCAGTCCTTTGCCAAGCTGATAACCCGTTTCATGTAGTTGATCGATGGCGAAGGTGTCGCCCTGGGCAGCTGCCTGGATCACGTGGCTGATAGTAATCTGGCCTGGATCGTCGTGGAAGACCGCTAGTTTGGTTACCTGGCCGGCCTGTACTTCTCGCTGTACTCGCTTGACGAGCGACGATGCGGAGGTCAATGTATCCAGACAGCCTATTTTTCCGCAATAGCATAACTCGCCCTGAGGAGCTACCTGGATGTGCCCCAGTTCGCCCGCAAAGCCCGAAGCGCCATGGAAAACCTCACCATTGATGATAATGCCCAAGCCCACACCCCAGTCGATATTGATGGTCAGCGCGTGTTGTTTACCCACACTACTCCCAAATCGATGTTCACCTAAAGCGGTGGCTTTGGTATCGTTAATCATAAACACAGGCCAATTCCACTGCTGTTCTAACCAGGCCGTAAGCGACTGATCGGGTAAAGCCAGGTTCGTATAGCTTAGGTTAAGCCCATGCTGTGAATCGATCAGGCCGGGTAACGATAGGCCAACACCGACGATGCTGGATTTATCAACACCTGACTCGGCAACGGCTTCATTAACGAACGATACCAGAAATTCTGAAAAACGCGGACTGTCTTCCAGGGCCATGTCGACACGCTGTTGAAAAATAATTTCCCGTAGTGGGTTAACCAGTAGCAAGGTGGTGTCGTGTGTGTTGCTATCCAGAATCACTGCGTAATGCCCTGATGGATTCAGACTGAAAAGGACAGGTCGCCGACCATTATTGCCTGATACTGT
Source organism: Spirosoma sp. 48-14 (assembly GCF_001898575.1). Taxonomy (GTDB): domain Bacteria; phylum Bacteroidota; class Bacteroidia; order Cytophagales; family Spirosomataceae; genus Spirosoma. The sequence goes on along the minus strand of NZ_MKUD01000063.1, from coordinate 327,061 downwards.
TCCGATGGTGTTGACCCAGCCATCATCTGTCAACTGGTCAATAATCTGCGTTGCCGACGGAATACTGGTATTTAATAATTCGGCCAGCTTTGCCAGTGTCAAAGACCCTTCCTGATACAGATGGAGAAGTGCCTTTTTAACCTGCTGATTTTTTTTGAAAGCAACGATGGAGCGTTTGGCGGCAAGAAGATTGCCTTCCGAGGTGGCAGATGAGAGCATATACGTTAACGACTCCTTGCTAGAGCGGTCGTTCAATTAGAAGCGAACAAGTCCTGTTCATTAATAAGACATAACCATGCCATTTCTATTGAAAAACTTAAAAAACTTAGCAAGTAAGTGTAGTTGAGCAATGTTTATGGCATTTCACTAACATAGTTAATAAATATTTTTCTTAATGCGGCCTTATTTTATAAAAAATTTAAAATCTAGGTATCTTTGTTCTAACTCACCCTGATCAAAATATTGTGAAGTCATCCTATCAAATCGTCGCCAATTTATTGGCCGTTTGCTGCATCGGCCTATTTTTTATTTGTTCTACAGAAGGAATAGCTCAGTCTTCTCCCAAACGATACGTACTCATTGGGTATGTAAGTGGGAATGGGTGGACCAAAGAGCAGATTGAAGCGCGCAAACTGACCCATATCAATTACGCCTTTACCGTACCGGCCCAAAACGGCGAATTTGCGACTATTTCCCCCAAAGACTCTGCCAATCTGGTGGCGCTAACGTCGCTCCGGGCTATCAATAAAGATCTGAAAATCCTGATCTCGGTCGGTGGCTGGGGCGGTTGCAAGTACTTTTCCGACGCTGCTTTAACCGACGCTTCCCGGCAGAAATTTGCGGCTAGTGCGGTGGCTTTCCTCAAAAAATATAAGCTCGATGGCGTTGATATCGATTGGGAGTACCCCGCTCAAATTGGTGCCGGAAACATTTTTCGGCCCGAAGACAAGGGCAATTTTACGTTGTTTCTCAAAGCAATCCGGGACCAACTCGACAAGCAGGGGCAACGTGATAAACGTACGGGCTCAAATCACTATCTGCTGACGGCCGCTACTGGGGGCGATACGGCTTTTGTGAGTCATACCAATTTGGGCGAAGCGCAACGCTACCTGGATTATGTAAACATCATGACCTACGATCTGTATCATGGCAATGACAAAGTAACCGGGCATCACAGTCCATTGGCGCAGTCGAAAAAGGGCGATCAGTCGCGTAACAGCTCTATGTCGGCTGTAGATGGACATATTAAGGCGGGTGTTCCGGCTCGCAAAATCGTTTTGGGGATTCCCTTCTATGGACGCGGCTGGTCCGATGTTCGTCCGGTCGATAACGGCCTGTATCAGCCGTCGACAGGAAAGCATTCCTTTCTTAGTCACGATGAACTGGTCGATAAGTACATCAACAAAAATGGGTTTGTACGCTACTGGGATGCCGATGCCAAAGCCCCCTATCTCTGGAATCCTACCTCACGCACCTTTATTTCGTATGCCGATACCGAATCCTTTATTCCTAAACTCAACTACGTGAAACAGAAGGGGCTGGGCGGGATTATGTTCTGGGAATACATTTACGATCTGAAACACAAAGCCCTGCTCGATACCGTTGTGAACGGCTTGAATTAACCTAATTCCTCCCACAAGATAGTATGAAGAGACAATCGTTTTACTCACGCTGTTATGCCTGGTTGGTGGCTAGTTGTCTGCTGCCCGGTACGTTGCTGGCGCAACAGCATTCCGAACAGAACCACACGCACTACATAACGCCTACAGATAGCCTGGTTCGCCAGAAACTCACACAGTGGCAGGGAATTAAGTTTGGGCTCCTGATGCACTGGGGAACGTATAGCCAGTGGGGTATTGTCGAATCCTGGTCGCTATGCCCCGAAGATGAGGGATGGTGCGTACGGAGAGGTCCATACGCAGCCAACTGGTACGACTACAAACGGGCTTACGAAAACCTTCAGACCACCTTCAACCCAACCGAGTTCAATCCCGAACGCTGGGCGACGGCGGCTAAAGAGGCTGGTATGAAATACGTGGTGTTTACGACCAAGCACCATGATGGGTTTTGTATGTTCGATACCAAGCAAACGGATTACAAAATTACCGATCCGAAATCACCGTTCTCGTCGAATCCACGCAGCAACGTCGCCAAAGAAGTGTTCAATGCGTTTCGGGCACAGAACTTTATGGTAGGAGCTTATTTTTCGAAGCCCGACTGGCATACACCCTACTACTGGGACCCCTATTTCCCGCCCAAAGACCGCAACGTATCTTACTCGCCCCAGAAATACCCGGAGCGTTGGCAGAAATTCAAGGATTTTACCTACAACCAGATTCAGGAGTTGATGACCGATTATGGTAAAATCGATATTCTCTGGCTCGATGGAGGCTGGGTACGCCCCCGAACAACCATCGACTCAACCATTAGCTGGCAACGTACCATACCCTACGATCAGGACATCGACATGGCGCGTATTGCCCGTATGGGTCGAAGCCATCAACCGGGTTTGCTGGTCGTCGATCGAACCGTTACCGGCGAATTTGAGAATTACGTAACCCCCGAACAATCCATTCCTGATTCGTACATGCCTATTCCCTGGGAGTCGTGCATGACCATGGGCGATTCGTGGTCGTATATTCCGAAAGAGAATTTTAAACCGACGCGTAAGCTAATTCATACATTGGTGGACATTGTAGCGAAGAACGGCAACCTCCTGCTGAACATTGCTCCCAGCCCCAACGGCGACTGGCATCCAGAGGCTTACCAGCGATTACAGGAAATTGGTGCCTGGCTGCGGATCAATGGCGAGTCGATTTACGACACTAAGCCTGTTGCGCCGTATCGGCAAAAGCAGTGGGCATATACGGGCAATGGATCAACGGTTTATCAGACGTACCTACCTGTCGAACAGGAAACACCAACGGCTACGCTAACACTCAGTTCGATTGTCAAGACAAGCAAGCCAACCATTAAACTACTGGGTTACGCCAAGCCGCTCAAGTATAGCAAATCATCCGACGGTTTTGTTGTTGTGTTGCCCGATGCAGCCCGTAAGTGGTTGCAATCACAACCCGCCTGGGTTTTCAAAGTGTCGGAGCGGTAACTTTATTTTGATCCTCGATTTTTAATCAACAATGCGAAAACTACTGGCCAGCCTGGCCCTCTCGTTCTTGTCAATCAGTCAACTGTGGGCGCAAACGACCCCGGAACCTGTTCGATCCTACACATTTACAAAAGGGCTGGTGGCGCTGACCGGTAGCCGATATGGTCGCGAAGCCATTTATACCGACCCGCTGGCCTATCGGCTGTATACAGGTTCGCTAACGGCCCCGGCAGAAGGTGCCGCATTCGGTACCGACGATCAAGGTCGTGCCATTAATTGGATTGCTGTAGAAGCCGATAGCCTGGGTCGGCTTCGGTTGCGGGGCAACAATCGGGGTAATGGAGGAGCACCGGCAGGACCGGGCGTGGTGGCCGGTAGTTTGCGGGGAGGTATCGGTGGAGGAGGTGGCTACACCTATCTGACCTACCCCTCATCGCGTGAACAGATGGCGTTGCTGACCATAAAAGGTAATAGTAACGTCTATGTAAATGGTGAACTGCACATGGGCGATGCCTATAATATGGGCTACCTGCACATTCCGATAAAGCTACGCAAAGGCTTAAATGAGTTTTATGTGCGGGGAATTATGATCACGGCCATTCTGGATTTTCCGAATAAGCCAGCATTGCTCAGTACCGACGACCCTACCTTACCCAGTATCCGGTTAGGCGAATCTAATGCCGCGTTACAAGGGGCCGTAGTGGTTGTCAATGCATCAACCAAACCCCTCACCGATCTGCA
>NZ_MKUD01000063.1:299672-323200 GCF_001898575.1 Spirosoma sp. 48-14 | reverse complement strand
CCATACCACCCCTATCGAGCCGGAAAGTGGCATTTGGGTTCGATGGAAGTGGCGTTACCGAAAAAGGCCCACATCCCACGGAGTTAAGTTTGATTCAGAAGGGGAAAATGCTCGACGCAGGGCGAATTTCAGTCGAGGCTGTTCCGCCCGGTGCGTCGTATAGTCAAACGTTCGTCAGTCGGATTGATGGGAGCCTGCAATACTATGCCGTAACGCCCCAATCGTCGACTAACACGGCTTCATCGGCCTTGTTTTTGTCGGTACACGGAGCAGGTGTTGAAGCTAGCGGGCAGGCGCGGGCGTACAAGGCCAAAGACTGGGGTAATCTGGTGGCAGCTACCAACCGCCGACCACGTGGGTTCAACTGGGAGGACTGGGGGCGGCTCGATGCGCTGGAGGTACTAGCCATCGCCAAGAATCAGTTTAAACCCAATCCCCAAAACATTTACCTGACAGGCCATTCGATGGGAGGACACGGGACCTGGTTTCTGGGGGCGACTTATCCCGACAAGTGGGCCGCTATTGCCCCCTGCGCAGGCTATCCAACCCTGAAAGAATATGGTTCGGCTGATGGGGTTATTCCCGATACCAGTAGCAATCCGCTGGAACAGATGCTGTTGCGGTCGGGCAATCAGAGTGATGTGCTGAAACTAACGGCCAATTATAAACCGCTGGGTGTGTACGTATTTCATGGCGATGCCGACCGAACGGTGCCCGTAACCTATGCCCGGCAGATGCGCAAACTATTGGGCCAGTCGCAACCCGACATGAGCTACTACGAATATCCCGGAGGTAGCCACTGGTTTGGTGACCATAGCGTCGACTGGAAACCTCTGTTCGATTTCTTCAAATGGCATCAGATTTCTGCCGACTCAGCGGTGAACACGATTGATTTTACAACCGCAAATCCCGGTATTTCGTCGGCTTATCGGTGGGCATCGATTGAGCAGCAAACCCAACCCTTACTATACAGCCGGATTCAGTTAACCCGCCAACGCACGTCTATTACAGGAACAACGTCGAATGTCAGCCTGCTCAAACTGGCCCTGAACGAATTTGGGGCGAAAACGCCGGTAATGATTACCCTGGATGGCACGCCCGCACTGACCTACACTACTGCCAGCGCCCAGGATACGGTATTCCTGCGTCGCGAAAGTGGGCAATGGGTACAGGCCAAACAGCCGGATGCCTGGCAGAAAGGGCCTCACCGAAACGGCACGTTTAAAGACGCATTTAACAACCGAATGGTGTTTGTGTACGGTACAAAGGGAACGAAGGACGAAAACGACTGGAATATCCAGAAAGCCCGCTACGATGCTGAAACCTGGCTGTATCGGGGTAACGGAGCCGTCGATATCATTGCTGATACAGAGTTTTCACTGACCAGCTATGCGGATCGGGGTGTGGTTCTGTTCGGCAATGCAACCAACAACGCGGCCTGGCAATCGCTATTGGCCGATTGCCCCATTCAGGTAGAACGCAACCGAATTCGGGCCGGGAGCCAGCAATGGCAGGGCGATGACTTGGGTACGTATTTCGTTTGGCCCATAAAAGGGTCGAAAACAGCATCGGTAGCCGTTATTGGGGGCACCGGGCTAAAGGGGATGAAAGCGGCATCGGCCAATCAGTATTTTGCCGGGGCCAGCGGCTTCCCCGACTTTATGATTTTCGGACTCGATATGGTTCGGGATGGTAGCAAGGGTGTTCGCATGGCCGGTTTCTATACCAACAACTGGCAACTGGCACCGGAGCACTACGTTGTCAATGGACAGATGAGCGGCAGTAACTAAAAGGTTATAGTCTCCAGGCCGAATTACTGTGGTGTCGGGTGGGAGCACTTGACACCACAAAAACAGAAAACGTCTATACTAGTATTCTCATGAGTCGCTATTCTTTCCTAGGTCTTGCCTTACTTTTTACCATTCATCTGCAAGCTCAGGACCTTACCCAGCGATATCCGCTTATCCCATATCCAACATCGCTAACACCCGCATCCGGGCAATTCACCATAACCGCTCAAACCGCGCTGGTTGTTGAAGACAGTCGATTTACTGCCGAAGCAGGGCTGTTGCAGGAGCTGATGCAGCAGGGACTTGGAAAGCGGCTTCCTGGAAAAAGCAACGGGTCAACAATTGTGCTCCAATACGATCCAGCTATTACCGCGTCGGAAGGGTATGTGCTACAGATCAATCCGAATCAGGTAACGCTGAAAGCCCGTCAGTCTGTCGGGATGTTTAGAGCCGTTCAAACCATCCGGCAACTATTGCCTGTAGCGATCGAAGGACAGGCCAGCACGTTGATGTCGCTGACGCTGCCATCGGTTCAGATTCAGGACCAACCGGCCTATGCCTGGCGAGGCATGCACCTCGATGTGTCGCGCCACTTCTTTTCAATCACCTATTTACGGAAATTCATCGACCGGCTGGCGTTGTACAAGTTCAATACGTTTCATCTGCACCTGACCGACGATCAGGGTTGGCGACTGGAAATCAAGGCCTATCCCAAACTGACAAGCGAGGGTGCCTGGCGAACTTTCAACAATCAGGATTCGGTTGTTCTGAAACGGGCCGTCTCTGAGCCTGATTTCGACCTGCCGAAGCAATTTATTCGCCAGCAGAATGGCCAGACCCAGTACGGTGGCTTTTATACACAGGCCCAAATGCGTGACCTGATTGCCTACGCAGCCGCCCGACACATCACCATTATTCCGGAAATTGATATGCCCGGTCACCTGACGGCCGCCATTAAAGCGTATCCGTTTCTAAGTTGTACGGGTCAGGAAGGCTGGGGGAAAACATTTTCCGTACCGATTTGCCCCTGCAACGAGCCGACCTATACATTCATGGAAACGGTGCTGAGCGAAGTGATGGCCCTGTTTCCCAGCGAATACGTACATATTGGCGCCGACGAAGTAGAGAAATCGACCTGGGCGCAGTCGCAGGCTTGCCAGGAATTGATGAAGCGCGAAGGTATTCGGAATGTAGAGGAATTGCAGAGCTACTTCGTGCATCGGATGGAGAAGTTCGTGCAGTCGAAAGGGAAAAAGCTGATGGTCTGGGACGATGCTCTGGAAGGTGGACTCAAGCCCTCTACGGCCGTTATGTACTGGCGTAGCTGGGTGAAAGATGCTGCTCAGAAAGCCGCTCAAAATGGAAACAATGTGGTCATGACGCCCGTCAGCACACTTTATTTCGATAGCCCTCCCGGTATCCGGTCGGTTGAGAATGTGTATAATCTGGCGGTAGTGCCTTCGGGCGTTACCACCGGGCAAACGAAGCAGTTTCTGGGCGCACAGGCCAACATATGGACGGAGTATATCCCTACCGAAAATCGGGTCGATTACATGACTATGCCCCGCATGACGGCTCTGTCAGAAGTGACCTGGACAGGTAAAAGAGATTTCGCTTCGTTTCAGAAACGACTTTTGTCGCACTTTCTGCGCATGGAAAAAATGGGCATTCATTACCGATTGCCCGACCTGACGGGGTTTGCCGAAGAGAATGTTTTTGTCGATCAGGCTACGCTTCGAATCAAAAAGCCGCTGGACAGTTATACCCTACGCTATACTACCGACGGTTCGCAGCCGCAGCCAGGCTCGCCGGAACTGCCAGTGGGGTTAACGATTACTAAACCACAAACAGTTAAGGTAGCCGCTTTTACGCCATCAGGAGTGCGCGGGGATGTCTACAGCTTACATTATCAGCAACAGGCTTACGCAATACCAGTTTCTACGGTTCGTCAACAGGCTGGCTTACAGTGTAATTACTTCAAAAAGTATTTTAAAGAAACGAAGCTAATGAAGCAGCAGACAGCCGATAGTACCTATACAATCAACAATCTGGTGGTACCAAAATCGGTCAATGCGCCTAGTTTTGGTATCCAGTTTCGAGGTTATTTAACCGTACCCGAAACGGGCGTTTATAGCTTCTTCTATACCTGCGATGATGGCGGTATTCTGCGCATTGCCGACCGAATGGTGGTTGATAACGATGGAAACCATTTTCCCATTGAGAAAAGTGGTCAGGTCGCTCTACAGAAAGGCGCTCACCCATTCGAAGCGGATTTCATAGAAGGGGGTGGCGGCTTTACATTGACGTTGAAGTATAGTCTGAACGGCTCCGAACCAATGGATATTCCCGATAGCTGGTTTACGCATTAACTGTAGAAGCAAACCTGCTCGTCCGCGATCGTATCGCGGACGAGCAGGGACTCTATGACTTAGAATTGCGCCAGTTCCACCGATCGAAGAGAGACGACAGCGAATCTTCGACAATAGGCTTCGACAAAAAATCATCCATGCCTGCCTCAATACATCGCTGTTTTTCTTCGGTAGTACTACTAGCAGTCAAGGCAATAATCGGAATATGGGTTTCCTGTTCCAGGGCTCGGATTTGTCGGGTGGCGTCTACTCCATTCAAGACCGGCATCTGAATATCCATTAAAATAAGATCCGGTTTCTCTGCTTTGTAGAGACTGACTGCTTCCTGACCATTTATCGCTTCCAGTATCGTTGCGTGAGGGACAATGCGTTTTAAAATCGATTTGGTTAATAATTGATTGATCCGGTTATCTTCCGCAACCAGTACTTTGATCGTTACATCAGACGTAGTCTTACCGGGCACGGTTTCTTCTCTGGCTGGTAGTTTCTGGTTATCAGTTGGTTTCAACCGGGCCAGTGCATAATACAATTCCTGCATTTTGATGGGTTTCACCAGCCGCTGGCTAACCCCCAATCGTTCGCAGCCTTTCAGGATTTCGTCATCATCGGAGGAGCTGTGTAAAAGTATAATGGGTTGATTGGTTGATGATGGCCCGAAATGCCCCTGTATTTTCTCAATCGTTTCAAGGCCATTGAGAAACGGCATATTGTAATCCATTAAAACGACGTCAATTTTCCTGCCGTCGGCCAGGATTTTAAGCGCTTCAATACCATTGCTGGCTTCGTCGACAGATATGTGTTTGATCAGTAGCATCTGGCGGAGAATGAGTCGGTTATTCTCATTGTCATCCACGATCAATATATTTTTTATGCTACTGACATCCTGCCAGATAATCGGATCGCCTACTTCCGATTTGAGCAGAAGGTCGAAATAAAACACACTCCCTTTCCCAATTTCGCTTTTCAGTTGTAAACGGCTACCCATAAGGCCCAGTAATCGGTTGGAAATCGTTAGGCCAAGTCCAGTGCCTCCATACCGTTTAGTGGTTGATGGGTCTTCCTGCGAGAACGCATCAAAGATTTTGCTTTGCATGGAAGCCGTAATGCCAATACCCGTATCCCGGACTTCGAAGTGAAACAGCGTACCTTCAGGCTTTTCTGCTTTAACCGTAATTTTTAATTCGATTTCACCTTGCTCGGTAAATTTCACCGCATTCCCCAGTAAGTTGACCAGTACCTGCTTTAAGCGGACCGAATCGGCATACACAAAACGGGGCAGGTTTGGCTGTAAATTAAGCAGCATTTCAAGGCCTTTATGCTGAACCTGGTAGGTAATGATATCAGCGGCCTGACTACTGATCTCGTATATATCAGTTTTTTCGGTAGCCAGCTCCAACTTACCTGCTTCTATTTTAGAAAAATCCAGAATATCGTTAATAATGCTCAGTAATGTACTTGCCGACTGGTTAACAATTGCAATGTACTGGTGCTGAGTGGCGTTCAGGTCAGTTTTTAAAACCAGATCCGTAAAGCCGATAACCCCATTCAACGGGGTGCGGATCTCATGGCTCATATTGGCCAGGAATTCAGATTTAGCTTTGCTGGCATTTTCGGCGAGTTGCTTCGCGCTTTTTAATTCTTCACGCTGTAAACAAATTTCGGTGATATCCTGGGTATACATCATAATACCGCCTATCGATCCGTCATAGGTATACCAGGGCCTTACTTCCCATCGTAAATGCTGACTTTGGTCCCATCCGGGAGGAGCCCATATATCTTCTTCGCATCGCTCGACCTGCCCTTGCAGACAGCGTTGATGAATTTCTTTCCAGTCTTCGGTTATGTTGGGAAATACCTCATAATGAGAGCGGCCAATAATATTTCCCTTGATTCTGTACTCCTCTAACCATCGTTTGCTGACGGCTAGATACCGGACATCTTTATCAAACATCGCCACAGCAGCGGGTGCGTGTTCGACAAAAGCGGCCAGTCGCATTTTTTCACTTAGTAACTCTGTTTCTGCTTTTTTTCGATCGTTAATATCCTGAAAAGTACCAAACACCCGAGCCGTCTTTCCGTGCTTAAGTTCCGGAGTGCCAATTAACCGTACCCATACCGACCGGCCATGGGCTGTACAGATCTGTAGTTCAGCGTCGTAGCTTTTACCTTCATTGACAGCGCGATTGAATAGCGTAACTATCTGATCGTGGTAAATACCCCTGAAAAAAGACATGGCAGTCGATAAATCAGGTTCGTACTCATCAGGCACTTCATGAATCGCTTTGGTCACAGTCGACCAGGATACTTTGTTCTCGACTAAATCAACCTCCCAGGTCCCGATTTTGGCTACCAGGTTGGTCTGTTCAAGCATTTCTGACGTGTGTTTTAGCTCTATTTCAAGCTGATGGCGCTCGGTAATGTCGATTGCATTACCGATAACATACGGTTCATTGTCTGGGCCTATTTCAATAATATTATTGAAATACCAGATATGTCGCCTTCCATTCCGATGAATCACGCCCATTAACCCATTGGCTTTTTTGTCTTTCTGGATAGCGAGTAAGTAATCGGTGATCTGGCTGTGGTAGTCGGGCGGAACAATATCAAATAGATTCAGAGCCGTAAGTTCTGCTGGTTCATAGCCCAACGAGTTTGCACCAACCTGATTGACAGTCAGGAATCGACCGCTCAGGTCATGAATACACATAAATCCCTGTGAGTTCTCGAAAAAAGACCGAAATCGGCGCTCCGACTGCCGCAGAGCAGTTTCTATTTGCTTTTCTTTAGTTATGTCGCGGGCAATTGCGTAGAGTAATCCCGTCAGGGTATCTGGTGTGGCTACCCATTGAAGGTTACGATAAAATCCATCTTTGCATCGAAAACGATGTTCAAAGTTGATGGTGAGCTGGCCCTGAGCCAGTTTCTGGATTTCCTGCTGGGTAGCGTTCAGATCTTCTGGATGGACTAAGTCAAAAAAAGAAGTGCTGAGCAAGGTGTCCCGATCCCAGCCAAGGATTTTCTCAAAAGCCGGATTGACCCGTTTAAAATACCCATCGGTTCCCGCTATGCAGAGAAGATCATTGGAAAGGTCGAAAAAATTTTGAAACTGCTCCATTATTCTTTTGGTGTAGTGGATGATCCGTTTACGGCTGAGTTAGTAAAAGCCCTGATAATTAGATGGATTCCATTCGCGTGGAATAAAATTTTACTGGGAAACATGGGCTGCGCTTAGCCATAAAAGATAACGTAAATAGGGGACATGTAGATGGATATATTGTTAGATATGCTATTGATAGGTAACATTATATTTACAAAATAAGGAAATTAATGAATTAGTAAAACTACTTAAGGCTATAATTTACGTTGGATAAAACTATCCCCTTTGTTGATTTCTATCATTAACATTTATAAGGGGTAATGGGTTAGAGTAATTATTCACCACATATATATACACTAACTCATGGGTAATCTTCTGTATACGATTGCTGTTGTCCTAATAATCATCTGGCTACTAGGCTTTTTGGGCGTTTTAGGTACTGGTATTGCCACCGGCGGTTTGATTCATATCCTGCTGGTTATTGCTGTGATTGCTATCATTTTTCGGTTAATTCAGGGGAGACGTGTCTGATTGAAAATTGAAAAGGGCGATAAACATGTGTCTGTGTTTATCGCCCTTTTCAGTTGTTGATAGTAGTTGAACTGATCCCCGCCTACTCCGACCGCAAACTCTTCACAGGGTTCGTTAAGGCCGCTTTGGTGCTTTGGTAACTGATTGTCAGCAAGGCAAGGCCAATGGCGAACATACCTGCCAATGCAAAGACCCACCAGGCTATGTCGATTTTGTAGGCAAATTCGGCCAGCCATTCGTTCATGGCATACCAGGCCAGTGGCGAAGCCAGCAGAATAGCCAGAAGCACCAGTTTCAGAAAGTCTCGGGAGAGTAGGGTGACAATACTGGCTACCGATGCACCCAGCACCTTCCGAATGCCAATCTCTTTGGTGCGTTGTCCAACTGTGAAGGCCACCAACCCATACAGGCCAAGTCCACAAATAACCATCGCCATCAGCGCAAACGTATTGACGAGTTTCGAAATCGTCGTTTCGGTCTCGTAGAATTTGTCCAGTTGGTCGGTCAGAAATTCGTATTCAAACACATCGTTCGGGTACAGCCGTTGCCAAACCGTTCGAATGTGGGCCAGTGTCTGGGTCGACGATGCACCTGAAATACGAATGCCCGCCTGTTTATACATAGTGGGGCATGTGGCAATAAAGCAGGGGGCAATCACCTCATGCAGCGATTTCTGGTGGAAGTCTTTGACCACACCCACGATAGGCAACGGCACCGACGACAGGTAATATTGCATCCGTTTACCAATAATAGCCTGTGGATCGCGGAAGCCGAGTTTATGCAGCAGCGTTTCGTTGATGACATACTCCCGGATCGAATCACCTTCCGTAATGTTACGGCCCGCAACGATTTTTAAGTTGTACGTTTTCAGGTAATCGGCATCAGCGAGTCGTTCCCGGACCGGGAAGTTGGTCCAGTCGTTTTTAACACCAAATTTGAACGAGCCGCCATTCATGACATTGGCCGACGGCGGACGGTATTGAAGGGTTACCGATTTGATATCGGGGTATTGGCGTAGTTCATTTTTGAAAGCCTCCCACGACTTCTTTTCAGAGAGAGGAAGGTTGACGGTTACAATATTATCCTGTTGAAAACCCAGGTCGATTTGCCGAATATAGTTCATTTGTTTCATCACCACCAACGCCCCCACCAGCAAAGCCTGACAAACAACGAATTGCAGAATAACCAGTCCTTTTCGCAACGAGTAACCCCCTACTGTAGCGGCCGTAAGCTTCCCGCGCAGGCTGGCCCAGGGGCTAAATCCCGACAGTACAAAAGCCGGATACCCACCTGCCAGTAGAATTACAACAAGTGTCAATAAGCTGATAAAGAGCAGTATGGATGAATCGGGGATAAGCGAAAGCTGAATGTGTACCCAATTGTTGAAAAGTGGTAAGCTCAACAAGGTTACCCCTACTGCCAACACGGTTGCCACAACGACAATTAACCCGGTTTCGAGTAGAAATTGCCAGGCTAGTTGAACGCGTGAACTGCCGAGCGTTTTGCGAACGCCCACTTCTTTGCTGCGCCGAAATGCCTGAGCTGTTGCCAGATTGATAAAATTGATGCAGGCGGTCAGTACCAGAAACAGGCCAATCAACTCCAGCGACCAGAGCAACGAGGACCGAATAACCCCACCCACGCGGTCGACGTCGAAATGTACATCGGCCAGCGGCTGGATATGAAACTTAAAAATATGAGCCACGTCGCCGAAATGTTTTTTCGATAAGTCTGGAAAGGTGGCTTCAACCCGCTTCGCTGTGGCTGGTGAATTGTCGTTCAGGGTACAATAAAGACGATAATTACTATTCAATTGTCCCCATGCAGTTACGTTGAAATCTGGATCGAACTGCCGGATAGTGGGCATTGAGATAAACAGGCCAACATGCGTATCGGTTGGCTGAACAGGATCGGCGATAATACCCGTGACGGTTGCGTTGATCGTGTGATTGAGTTCAATAGTACGACCTATTGGGTTACTCGTGCCGAAATAACGTCTGGCCCACGATTCGGTCATAACAACCGTATTCGGTTCGCGCAACGCCTTTTTCGGATCACCACTTAGCCATTGGTAATCAAAAATCTGAAACAGTTCGCCTTCGGTCAGGGCCGTACCATCGTGCTCCAGAAACCGTTTAGGGGCCTGGCCCAGTTGAGGAATGCTGACCGTCAAGGACCGATTAACCATTAAAAAAGCTGCCTGTTCGACCTGCGGGTAGTCGGTTCGAAGCACTTTGGCCATCGGTAACGGTGCTTCAGGGTAGTGTTCTACGGAGCCGTCGTCAAGATTGAGATCCACAACGATACGGTAGATACGGTCGAAGTTGGTATGGTGTCGGTCGGTGCTAAGGTGATACCGGACAAACAGAAAAATGAGTAGCCCACCCGCCATGCCAATGGTCAATCCAACAACGTTCAGAAGCGTATAGATGCGTTGTGAATACAGGTTGCGGAGGGCGATTTTGAAGTAGGAACGAAGCATTTGTTAGTGTAGAGACGCGATACCTCGCGTCTCATATCCGGATGGCTTGATGTTCAACGATAATTTTGCTGACGTAAACAATGGCTGACGCATAGGAGACGCGATACCTCGCGTCTCTACAGTTACTCGCTACGTAAACTATTTATAGGATTGGCCAGGGCGGCACGGATGGCTTGTGTACTGACGACCAGGCTTGTTAATAAAGCCAGTATTGCGGCTACGAACACAAACGGTGCCCAGGATAGATCGATTCGGTAAGCGAAATGCGTGAGCCAGTCGTGTAAAAGGTAGTATGCCAGCGGCCAGGCAATCAGGTTGGCAATGACCAGAATCAGGGCAAATTCCTTTATAAATAGATTGACGATGCCGATGGTGTTGGCTCCCAGTACTTTCCGAATCCCAATCTCTTTGGTTCGGCGGGTCACGTTCAGCGAAACCAGTCCCAGCACGCCCAGCAGCACAATAATGAGCGCCAGGGTCGTAGCCAGTCGGGAGGCTTTCTGAAGCTGTATTTCCGTCTGGTAAAGTTTCTGGAGCGTATTGTTCATGAACGAGTACTCGAAGGGCGCGTCGGGAAAGAATCGGCTCCATTCTTTCTGGATCGTTTCTACAGTTTCGTGCAGATGGTCAACACTCCCCGGCTTGAGCCGGAACGAGAAGTAGCGGTAAATGGGATCTTTCTGAACAGGAATAACTACGATGGGTTGGATGCTTTCGTGAAGCGAGCTAAAGTGGAAATCAGCCAGGACGCCACGGACTCTGAACGTGCCTCCCCGAAGCATGACCTGTTTGCCCAATGCCTCCTCAGGGTGTTTCCAGCCTAACGCTTTCGTGGTGGCTTCGCTTACAACAACCGCTAGGGAATCATACCCTCCGCCAGCAGCAGTAAAAAACTGGCCCGCCTTCAATGATAACCCATAGGTGTGGGCGTAATGGTCGTCGGCTGTGATGGTATTGGCTGTAATGGCCTGCGTACTGTCCTGCCCCTGGGCAAATAAACTGACACGACCACTGCTGCCGCCGTCGGGAATTTCAAATGAAAAACTGACATCACTGACCCCCGGCACGTTTAGTAACTGATTCCGAATGCCTTCCATGCGTTGTACCCCTGCTGGCGACCAGTCGCGCGGGACGGAGGCTACCGTCAGCATATGATCTTTAGCGTAACCCAGGTCTTTACGGAAAAAGTAGGTTACCTGCCGGTCCACTACCACAGCGCCGACAAATACGAGAATGGCGACCGTAAACTGAAATACGATCAGAGCCCGGCGCATACCAATTCCGTTTTGAACCGATGCGGCCAGCTTGCCTTTGAGGGAATCGACAGAAGGCAGATTCGACAGTATAAAAGCCGGGTAACTGCCAGCCAACAGGGCAATCAACAGAACCAGGCCCAGGAGGCCCACATACGCTATTGGCGACCAGCTTATCAGCGAGGGCATGGAGCGCTCCAGTATACTGGCAAAGGTCGGTCGGAAGATCTCGTGGCAGCCCAGGGCCAGGATGGTAGCGCCAATGGTGAGCAAAAGGGATTCCGTAAGAAACTGGCCAATCAACTGGCCCTTTATACCACCAAGTGCCTTTCGTACACCAATCTCCCGCAGCCGGGTTGCCGACATACCAATGGTGATGTTGATGAAATTAACCACGGCCATCAGCAAAATAAATACACCGATCAGGCTTAGGGTCAGCAGCATTTTCTCGACCAGCCCATTGTTTACTTTCAGATAAAGTGTCGACAGTGGGCTCAGATAGGCCTGCAGGTTTTTCCGATACTCTGGTGGCGCATGGGTTGCCAGCAGGTCAGCGAGGGGTTTGGTAAGCTGATCGGCTGTAACGCCCGGTTGTAATTCCAGATAGGTCGGGATGTATTGGTTTTGCCACGAATCGATCCCCGCTTTGGGCGTAAAGTAACCGACATCGCGCATTGGAATAAAAATCTGGTCTCGCTTGGGGAGCAAGTCTAATACACTATTGCGGGGTGGTTCCTGCAATACGCCGGTAACGGTAAATACCTGTTTGCCACCCAGCGGAGTCTGAACAGTAAGGGTTTGTCGCAGAACGTCGGGTCGGCCAAACAGCTTCTGTGCCATGTCTTCCGTAAGTACGATGGAGTTGGGGGCCAGCATAGCCGTTTTCGGATCGCCGTATAGTAGTGGAAACCCAAATATCGACAGCAGGGTGGAGTCGCCGATCTCAATGCCTTCCCGGAAATGATTTTCGCCCTGCGAGACAATGGCTGTGACGCCGTAAAAGCGGTAATAATTTGCTATCAGGCCGGGGTACTGTTGCTTGAGCGTTGGGCCGAGGAGTCCCAGACTCGTGATATCCATCCCCATAGTTGGCTCCTTCCAGCGGCTCTGTATCAGATATTGTTGGTTTACGTTCCGCAACGTTTTGTTGACGGCTAGCTCACCCTGAATGTAGTTGCCAATCAGCAGCAGAAACGTAATGCCAACCGTAAGGCCGAGGAGCGTGACCAGTGCATAGAACCGACGCTGGCGTAGATTGCGAAGGGCAATTTTAAGGTAATTCTGGAGCATGAGACAAACGATTTAGACGACCTGCTAGTTGACGCCGTGAAGGTATCGACTATCGCCTTTTGTTTGTCTTTTTATCTGATTGACAGGGTGTTAAAAAATGTTAAGGGCGGTGTGCCGGTCGCGAGGAGCCAGCAGAAGGGTAGTATAATAGTAGGCTACTCCGTTTTGTATCGTCGGAAAAACCAGACTTTTAGCAGGTCGGCGGTGAGCACATAACCTAAGATAATGAGCAGGATAGCTGCGAGTTGGTGAACGGGTGGCGGGGTAAGGCCAAACGTAGCCGAAACGGGTGAATAGGGGAGGTACACGGTTAGTAAAATGCACAATAGACTCAGTAAGCTTATCCACCGGGCGGGTCTGCTCCTGAAGAAATTCTTACGGGTGCGGATGATAAAGAAAATGAGCAACTCGGTCAGGATCGACTCGATAAACCAGCCCGATTGAAAACCTGATTCTTTCAGGTGAAACCCGAACAGAAGGGTACTGAACGTGATGACATCGAACAGTGAACTGTGAATTCCGAACACCAGCATATAGCGCTTGATCAGTTGGATATTCCATTTGCCGGGTCTGGCAATCTGTTCCTGGTCCACATTGTCGGAGGGAATACTCAGGAAGGGAAAGTCGGTTAGGAAGTTGGTGAGCAAAATCTGCTTGGGCAGCATCGGCAGGAAGGGTAGAAACAGCGAAGCCAGTGCCACACTACACATATTGCCAAATGTGGAGCCGGTGCTGATGTAGATGTATTTCAGCGTATTCGAGAATGTTTTGCGTCCTTCGCTGATGCCGTCGGCAATGACCGATAAGTCTTTTTCGAGCAGGATAAAATCAGCAGCATCGCGGGCTACATCGGTCGCATTATCGACAGTTATGCCTACATCGGCGGCATTGATGGCCGGTACGTCGTTGATACCATCGCCCATATAGGCCACGGTGTAGGCCTGCCGTAAGGCCTGAATAATATGCTCTTTCTGCTGGGGTTCTACTTCCGAGAAAATATGCGCCGATTTTACTTTCTGCGGTAGTGTTGTCGCGTCGATTGTGAGCAGTTCTTTACCCGTCATCACCACCGGATTGTCGATGCCAATCTGTCGACCAATGGCCTGAGCCACGATTCGGTTATCGCCCGAAATAATTTTAAAGTCGATGTTGAGTTGCTTTAGGGCGCCAATGGCTTCCACAACGCCCGCTTTGATTGGGTCTTTCATCAACACGAAACCGGCAAACGTCATATCGACTTCGTCGGCTTTGGAGAAAGTTTCGTGCTGGCTATCCTTATAACAGACCGCAAGGGCTCGCATCCCGTTTTGCCCGAATTGCTCGAACTGCTTTTCAATAGCTTGCCGATAAGTAGCGATTGGATTGGTGGTTCCGTCGGGCATGCGTACAGCCGAACAAATGGACAGGCATTCGGTAAAGGCACCTTTGCTGATGAGCCGTTTTTCGGTGCCGGTGTCGATGGCAATGCTTAGTCGTTTGCGGGTAAAATCGTAGGGGATTTCGCCCAGTTTGGTTGGTTTCGCGACGGGTGTATCGAAGGTAAGCGACCGTATAGCCTCGTCGATGGGGTTAGAATAGCCCGTTTCGAACAGCGCATTGTAATACACCATCGTTTTGACAAAGTCGCTGGATTGCCCCCATGCATCGACAAGCCCGTTGATCTGAATGGCTCCTTCGGTAATAGTACCTGTTTTGTCGGTGCAGAGCAGGCTGATTTCGCCGAGGTTTTGAATGGAATTCAGCTTCTTAACGATCACCTTCTTGTCCAGCAGGCGTTTGGCCCCCGCACTCATCGCAATGGTCGTAATGGCTGGTAATAATTCAGGCGCCATCCCAACGGCCAGTGCCAGCGCAAACAGGGCCGACTCGATCAGGCTTTTCTGATTGATCAGGTTAATGACCAGAATAAATGCACTCAACGCCAGCGTAATCCGCATGAGCATAAACCCAAAGTCCTTCAAGCCTTTATCGAAAGAGGTTTCGACAACCGAACTGGCACTTTGAACGACGTTACCAAACACCGTATGCTGCCCGGTATGGATAACCAGGGCTTTGCCACTACCACTGACAATGTTGCTTCCTTCCCACAGACAATTCGGCCGTTGCGATAAGGACGCACCCGCTTCCGAAATGCAAGGTTCTTTCCGGACTGGAAACGATTCGCCCGTCAGGCTGGCTTCGTTGGCCTGTAACTCATTGGTCTCAATGAGCAGACAGTCGGCTGGCACCATATCTCCCGCGTTGAACAGGAGCACATCGCCCGGTACTAGTTGCGAAGCTGGAACCTCTTTTTCCTGACCATCACGGATAACGGTGCTTTTAATGGTAATCAGGGCTTGTAGTTTTTCGACAACTTGCCCGGCATTGCGCTCCTGGAAAAAGCTGATTAAGCCCGTCGATAGCAGGATAAACAGAATAATCATGACATCGGAGGTGTCGCCTAAAAAAGCCGACAGGAGTACGGCGCCGATGAGCAGCAGCATCAGCGGACTTTTGAACTGCGCAATGAACAGCCGGATGTCTTTTTGCAAAGTGGACTCGGGTTGCTTTCCCGTGGTCGTTTTTAGCCGTTGCTGAGCTACCTGTTCGGTTAGTCCATTCTCGGAACTACCAAGCTGTTGTGCCCAGTAAGGAATCGTCTGTGTCCAGAAAGTATCTGTTTGGTTGGCGGTGTTCAAATCAGTGACAGTTAGTTGTAGCTGTTATTGAATTAAACCGCAAGGACGCAATAGACGCAAGGTGTTATAAATCGTCTACTTACTCCTCAAGTCTTTGCGCCCTTGCGGTTTAACAACGCTATGGTCAAGCAATGATACGCCTGAAGAGTCTCACTGGCCTATGATAAAAATCAGGCAAAAGGCCCACATTTGTCGGTGACAGGCGCTGGCCTGATTCTAAATGATAAACCTGTTTGAATGCTTTTAACGTGATTGTTCCTTCAGCGCTATGAGAAAAAAGCTAACTGCTATAGCTCAATTTTAGGAAGTTTAAATAGGTTTATGGATATAGGCCGAAAAGGATTAAATTTATACAACGCTTGCTTTATATGAGTAATACCTCGGCTAGCTGGCAGATTCCCGAATTTTACTGAGAAATCTAACCGTATGTATTGCTCAACTATACACCGTCAACTTGTTATTTACCCGCATGGAATCCCTGTTTACATCCACCAGCCCACTCCCTGATGCGCTCATCAGCATGGAGTTATATCGGCCTATACGCGATTCCAATGGCCAGATTATAGACTTTCAGCTCATTCAGCTCAATACGCCTGCCCTGGTGCAATGGGGACGCCCGCAAGGCGAACTTATTGGGCAAAGGCTTCGCCAGTTGGTAGCTGAAGCCGACGCTTTGTTTCTGATCCGGCAGTTCACGCTTGTCGTCGATCTTGGGCGCTCGGTCCGGTTTGACATGGATAGTCCTCAACAGGATAAGGGCTTCGTTTGCGAGATGCATGTTGCGAAACTTGACGATGATGTTATGGTGAGCTACGATGATAGGCTCAGTCGACGTCAGCAAAGCACGGTGTTTACCGGGTTGGCGGCAGCGGCATGGGAGCAGCCAGAGCGAAGTATATTGCATCAGGATACCATTTATCAGCAGGTAGTTGACAACACACAGGCCGGTTTGTTACTTGCTCGGCCTATTCGAAATGAGCAGGCTGAGATAATCGACTTTCAATATATACTAACCAACGAATACAATGCCCGTACGACGGGTCGGTCGGTGGCGGAGATGACCGGGGCATTGGTCGGTGATTTATTTCCTGGCTGGCAGCATTCAGATTTGTTCCGGCATTATGTAGAAGCCGTTGAAACCAGGCAGCCCAAACGAATTGTCTTTTTTTATGAGTCATTCGGGATGAAAGGCTGGTTTGATGGGTCGTTCACCTGCGTAGATGGCTGCATATTGTATACCTATAGGGATGTGACGGCTTACAAAGAAGCAGAACTGGAACAGCAGCAAAACGTAGCCCTGCTCGAACAGGTGATGAACATGACCCCCGCAGCCATTGTGCTGAACCAGAGTATCCGCGATGAAACGGGCGAGATTATCGACTTACGCATGATGAAGCTGAACCAGATGGCGGCCGACATCCTGCAAAATCCAATCGAAAAGATTCAGTATCGGCGTGTATCCCGCTATATTCCTGGTTCTATAGAAACTCCACTGTTTGAGCAATGCCGGCAAGTGATTAAGACGGGCGTACCGATTCGGATGGAGGTACCCTGGGCCGATCGGTGGTATGATTTTTCGGTAGTTCGGTTTGGCGACGGCGTAGTGTTGGCAGCGCAGGATATTACACCTACCCACAAGTACCAGGAGCAACTTGAACTGACCAATATCGAGCTAAAGCGGTCGAACGAAAATCTGCAGTCGTTTGCCTTTGTGGCTTCGCACGATTTGCAGGAGCCACTACGTAAGATAATATCGTTCTCCGATATGCTGGCTACACAATACGCCAACCAGTTCGATACTGAGCCAACTGATATTATCCGACGGATCAATGCATCGGCTATTCGTATGCGGCTCCTGATTCATGACTTGCTGGCGTATTCGCAGGTGCAAACGCGGCAGGACTTATTTAAGCCGGTAGACATCGCTGGTTTGATTCAGGAATTGCAGGAACACGAACTTTGGGAGACGATCTACCAGCGTAAAGCCGAGATCCACCTGGCTGAGCTGCCATTGGTTATGGCCGACCAGTCGCAGATGCGTCAGCTCTTCCAGAATTTACTTTCCAATGCCATTAAGTTTTGTGCAGGTGATGTCATACCCGTTGTTTCAATAAGCAGCCGACTTGTAGATCGGGCGGATGTACCCATAGGGCTGATCTACAAGTCGGCAAAAATGAAATCATCGGGTGCCCGATTTGCCGAAATTTCCATTACCGACAACGGAATCGGCTTCGACATGAAATACCTCGACCGAATTTTTCAGGTGTTCCAGCGCCTACACGGCCGTAGTGAATTCACCGGATCGGGGATTGGGCTGGCGATCTGTCATAAAATTGTGGAGCGCCACGGCGGAACCATCACTGCCAGCAGCCAACCCGGGAAAGGTAGTACATTTCAAGTGTATCTGCCCCTGGGTAGATAGTATAGTTAAACATATCGACGTAAGGAAGCTTTCAGGTAGATTTGTTATATTTGTGTAGTAGTTATAAAACTCGTTACGCATGGAAGCAACTATTGAGGAAATCTCTGATTACGAGCGTGAACGGGGTAAGCCTATGCCCACCTTAAATCACGCCTACGTACAAAGTAACTTACTGGTCGAGTTGAAAAACAAGTATCGGAAAACCCACACGATTCTGTCGGAGCTTAACATTACTATGCCTGAGCGCCCGGATACGGTTCCCGATATAGCGATTTACCCAAAACTCCAAATCGATTTCCTGCACGACATAACTTCCATGACAGAAATGCCGTTGACAGTTATCGAAATCGTATCGCCCTCGCAAAGTGATGCCGAAATACTGGCTAAATTTGAACGCTATTTTAAGGCAGGCATTCAGTCATGCTGGCTAGTAATGCCCAGCCTTCAGGCTATTGCCGTTTATTCCGCTATTGGTAAATACCAGTTCTTCGCCGATACAACTACACTTACCGATCAGATCACAGGCATTGAACTGGCAGTTGGTGAAGTATTTTCTTAACTACCAAAGAGCCTGGGGGTAGGGTAAAGAAGGCGTTCTTCGTCTCTTCACCCTACCCCCAGGCTCTTTGCAATTATTCACTGCGCAAACTTTTCACCGGATTCATCAGCGCAGCCTTGATACTCTGAAAGCTAACGGTGATCAATGCAATACCAATGGCTACCAGCCCAGCCATAGCAAACATCCACCACTCGACGTCAATTTTATAGGCAAAATCAGCCAGCCACTGATTCATGGCCCACCAGGCAATCGGGCTGGCGATCAGAATAGCGATCAGGACGAGTTTCAGAAAATCTTTGGAGAGCAAACCAACAATGCTGGTGACACTGGCGCCCAATACTTTCCGAACACCAATCTCTTTAGTGCGCTGCTCGGCCATAAACGCTGCCAACCCAAAAAGACCCAGACAGGCGATCAGGACAGCCAGCATCGCGAATGTAAGCGCAATAGTGCCAACGCGCTGTTCGGCCCGGTACATCTCGTCGAAACTCAGGTTCATAAACTGGTAGCTAAAGGGCTGTCCGGGAGCCAACTGTTTCCATTTCGCTTCAATCTGGCGCACCAGCGCGGGGATGTC
This sequence comes from Spirosoma sp. 48-14, assembly GCF_001898575.1. GTDB lineage: Bacteria > Bacteroidota > Bacteroidia > Cytophagales > Spirosomataceae > Spirosoma. Next base: position 304,152 of record NZ_MKUD01000063.1, on the reverse strand, counting down.
GGCCCCACTTAGCCGGAACGATACTGCCCCCGAGTTTGCCTCTAAAACCAGCGACAACGCACCAATATTTCGCCGGAGCGATTCGAAATGAAAGTTTTTAACAACCCCGATCACCGTGTACGTCTTCCGGGTTTTGCCTTCCCCATCATTGAATCGCCAGACGCGCTTACCAATAGGGTCTTTAAAGCCCAGGATTTTTATAGCCGCTTCATTCAGAATAATCCCCGACGAATCGGAACCGAACTGCCGCGAAAATTCACGGCCTTTCACCAGTTGCATCCCCATCGTTTTCAGGTAATCGTGATCCACTCCCCAGGTTTGCATGCTAAACCCTTTGTTCATATCGGTCTGACCTTCTGCAAAGTAGGCATTGTCGCTCCGGTTGGATGGCGTCGGCAGATAGCCCGATATACTTCCGCTCAGTACGCCGGGCAGTCGTAATACTTCCTGTTTGAAGGTCTCGGCCTGTTTGCCAATGGCGTACGCATCGTTGACAGTCAGGACCTGTTCGCGGTTGAATCCGACATTTTTCGTTTGGATGAACGTAATCTGCCGATAAACAATGATAGTGCCCACAATCAGAATGACCGACATCATAAACTGAAATACGACCAGTCCGCTCCGTAAACTCGCGCTACTAAAGCTCGTGCCCATTTTCAGAGCCGATAACCCACCTTTCAGTACGTTGATAGGCTGAAATGATGACAGGAAAAAGGCAGGGTAACTCCCGGCAAACAGGCCCACAACAAACGGTAACAGAATAAGTATCGGCAATAAGTAGGGCGAAGTCAGTTGATTGATGGATAGTTCTTTGGCCGCAATGGCATTGAAGCCCGGTAATGCCAGCGCAACGATGAAGATCGCCAGGACCATCGCCAGTGCGGATGTCAGCACTGATTCGGTCATAAATTGCCCGATGAGTTGCTGCCGCTCCGACCCCATCACTTTCCGAACGCCCACTTCCCGCGCTCGATTGGCCGAGCGGGCCGTCGCCAGATTCATGAAGTTGATGCAGGCAATCAGCAGAATAAACAGTGCTACCGCCGAGAAAATATATACATATTGAATGTCGCCGTTGGGAGCCAGTTCAATCTGCTGTTTTGAGTACAAGTGAATATCAGTTAGGGGAATTAGCCAGTAACGGACACTGTTGCCTGCTTTCCGGAATTCACCCAGGCTCTTGCCAATCATCTGCTGTACCTGCGGACCTGCATATTTTTCGATAACGGTTTCGAAATTCTTCTCAAAAGTCGCTGGGTCGGTACCCGGTCTGAGCAGTATGTAGGTATGATGGTTATTGCTGAGCCATTGCCCCCATGGATACTCATCGTTGAGCATGGTCGGGAAGAGGTCGGCGTGGAAATGGGCATTTTTTGGCATGTCGCGCATGACGCCCGATACTTTAAACGCCATCCGGTTATCCAACATTAGCGTCTGGCCCATCGGGTTCTGATTGCCAAAGTGCCGTTTTGCGGCTGATTCACTGATGACAATCGTATTGGGCTCGGCCAGCGCCCGTTTCGGATCACCGGAAATAAGCGGTAAGGTAAAAACATCGAACAGCGTAGAATCGGCAAACGTAACGTTGTCTTCGCGCAGATTGGTGGTTTCGCCCGCTCGTTTTACCAGCCATGTACCGCGCTGGTGCAATCGAACGTATTGCTCAACCTGCGGATAGTCTTTTTTGAGGGTAGGGCCTACGGGATCGGGCGAAACGGCAAACCGCATATCGTTGCCGCCAAATTTAATGTCGGACTGAACCCGGTAAATCCGGTCGGCTTTTTCGTTGTATCGGTCGTAGCTGAGTTCATCCAGCACATAGAGAGTTATGAGCAGGCAACAGGCCAGCCCAACAGCCAGGCCAAAGATGTTGATAAAGGCAAAGCCCCGTTGTTTCTGCAACGTCCGCCAGGCAATTTTGAGATAGTTCGTTAGCATAAGGAAAAGGGGGAAGGAGGAAAGGCAGAAGGGAAGAGGGAAAGAAGGAAGTATGTAACCTCCTTTTCCCTCTTCCTTTCTACCTTCCTTCTTGTTTAGTTTATAATCGGTTTGCCTTCGTTGATGGCTTTTATCATAGCCTCTACATTTGTTTTGTTCAGGGCATTAGGGGCCTGTGGAAGTGCTGCCTGTAGATACGGTAATGCATCTTTAGGTTTCCCCAGAGCCACTAACGCCCGACTCATGCCCAGATTTGTTGTAAACTGATTCGGGTTTTTGTCGTAGTTGATTTTGAATACAGCATAGGCTTCCTGATTCCGTTTCTGAGCCAGCAGGCTGCGGCCATATTGATGCAAGTCATTGAGTGTGCCCAGGGGCATGGCTTCTTTCATAAGTGCCGTGGCTTCCTCCGTTTTATTGAGTGCCGTCAGGATAGCCGCTTTCGTACTTAACGTCTGAAAGTTCTTCTGCCCAATGTAGCGGGCATTAATCGCCTGATCGGCCCAAATGAGGCCCTGGTTCAGATCATGACTGGTTTCCAGACAATAGGTTGCTGCCTGTACCAGCGATTGCCACGTAAAACCGGGTTTGGAAAGCAATTCTTTGCGGAATGATGCCATTTGCTGGCCCACCAGATCGACGCTCACCGTAAACGGAATCATACGTTTTTCCCACGATAATGCCACGGCTGCCGAGCTATCGGTCTGGTTCACGAACGAATACGTGAGCAGTTCAACCGAACGGTCGAGCGGCTGATTCTTTACCGTAACCTTGAGTACATCCAGGGCGGGGTCGTAGTAAAAGCTGCCCCAGGAGACGATAATTTTGGAGAAAATGACGGTGGTTTCCTGATCGCCCAGATTCATAAACAACCCGTAGGTTCCGGCTGTGAGTGGTTTGCCTTCCACCTTCACATCGTCTGAAAACGTAATTGTTGTGGTTTCGTTGGCACCCGCTCGCCAGGGGGCTGGTTTGCCAGGACCATAGCCCAAATCCTGGAAGCCATAGTGTGCAATGGGTGTTCCCCAGATTTTTCCTTCGCGGCCTTTCACCCCCGGCCGGTCGTAGTGGACCGTAACGGTTGTCAGGCCAATTTGCTCAGAAACCGATGCTTTTTTGTTGCCACCAATAGGCGGTGTCGTGAGTTGCGCCTGACACACCAGCACATACACGAAAAGATAGACGGTGAGCGTAACGTTACGCATAGGGACAAACAATGAGAGGAATTACAGATGGCGAATTGGCCGCGGATGACAGACGATTAAATCTTCGTCGTGCCAGCCTGCCTGGTCGTATCTAAAGCCAGTGCTCCCTTTTTAGGCGTTAAACAGGATTGAGCTTTCTGCGGATCGGCTGTACCAGGGGGTTTAACCAGATAGCAAATAGCAATAATCAACAGCATACATAATCCTTTTAGGAACAGGCTAAGAAAGATTAGTTGTGCTTTCATCGTTTGGTTGTACGCAATAGGTAAGGCGGTATACAACTAAACCACTAAGATTATGCCATATGCTTAAATGTCTGATTTTTAGCGGTTTGTCTTGCTAGTTGTGTCCGCTATCGGACAGGATTTGTACGGGGGTGGACAAGGCATTTTGCGATGATTATCCGTAGAGACGCCATACCTGGCGTCGCAGGCGCGTCAGCCAAAACCATCCGGGCCTGAGACGCCAGGTATGGCGTCTCTACATCATTCGGATCGTAACGATTTTACGGGATTCATCAGGGCGGCTTTGATACTCTGGAAACTGACCGTTAACAGCGCAATACCAATGGCCAACAGACCCGCCAGTGCGAAAACCCACCATTGAATATTGACGCGGTAGGCAAAATCGGCCAGCCACTGATTCATGGCCCACCAGGCAATGGGACTGGCCAGCAGAATCGCGATCAGGACAGGTTTCAGGAAGTCTTTCGAGAGCAGACCCACAATGCTGGAAACCGAGGCCCCCAACACTTTCCGAACGCCAATCTCTTTAGTCCGTTGTTCGGCGGTGAAAGCTGCCAGTCCGAACAGGCCCAGACAGGCGATCAGGATAGCCAGTGCCGAGAATACCAGCACCACCTGCGCTGTCCGTTGCTCCGAACGATACAGCGTATTCAGGAACTCATCGAGGAAGGTGTATTCAAAGGCCGAATCGGGCATATCCTTCTGGAAAACAGCTTCCAGTTGACGCATGGTTTGGCTCAATTGGGCCGTACGGGTTTTAATCAGCAGGTAAGGGCGTGATTCGGTATCGGCATTGTGGAAGGCGTAGGCGCCAATGGGCGTATGAAGCGATTGGAAGTGGAAGTCATCGACAACGCCTATGATTTCGGCCCGATCCCAGCCGAACAGATTATGAGCTTTCTGGCCAATGGCTTTTTGAGGAGTAAGTCCCAGATAATTGACGGCTGTTTTGTTCAGAACAACCTGAACTGTTGTGTCTTTGGCGTCTTTGGTGGCCGGTAAACTACGACCAGCCAGGAGTTTCAGACCCAGCACATTCATAAACTCGTTGCTGACCCGGTTGGTCTGAATAGCCATGCCTTCGTTCGAATT
>NZ_MKUD01000063.1:293255-299640 GCF_001898575.1 Spirosoma sp. 48-14 | reverse complement strand
CAGGGCATCGATCTGGCTTATATCCTTTGCTGCCGATGTCATAACCGCCACAACCTGCGTGGGTTCATAGCCTAGTTTTTGTGCCTGAATAAACTGCAGCTGCTGGTAGAAAATGAACGTACAAACCATCAGAATCACCGAGGCCGCAAACTGAATCACCACCAGCGACCGCCGGAACAGACCCGCCCCCGACTGATTTCGGAAGCTAGCACTGAGCAGGTATTTGGGCGAAAACGACGACAGGTAAAAGGCCGGATAGGAACCCGCAATGAGCGTAATGAGCAGACCGATCAACAAAAGCCCGACGACTACTTCGGGCGTTAGCAGGGCCATGAACGGAATTTGCTTGTCTGTCATCTGATTGAAAAGCGGCAGTCCCAGGGTAACCAGGCCAGTCGCCAGTATAAGGGCTAGCGTAACCATCAGGCCTGTTTCCAGGTAAAAGCGGGCGATGAGATGCCTGGCCGATGCTCCGACGGTTTTGATCACCCCAACCTCACGAAAGCGAATCTGCGCTTTGGCCGTTGCCAGATTCATGTAGTTGATCGAGGCAATCAGCAGAATGACAATGGCGAGGATAAGCAGAATCTTAACCTGACGTAGATCGCCGATACGAGTGGTGTTGGCGTTGGTCATATCGGCCGAGTGCAGGTGGACATCTGTAAGCGGTTGAAGCCAGATTTTGAACCATTGCTCGGCCTTGGGTACGTTTTTGTCCACAAGCCCCGCCATCTGACTTTCGACCTGTGCCTCCTGCGCCTGCGGACGGAGCAGGATATAGGTTTCAAAACTGGCGTTACTCCAGCTTGGGTTTTGGGCCCAGCGAACACTGCTGAACGAGCCAATCATATCGGCATCCAGCGTCGAGGTGCCAGGAAAGTTTTTGTAGACTCCCGTTACCTCCAGCGTATCTTTATTATCGACGTACAGGATTTTTCCAACCGGGTTATCACTACCGAAATACCGTTCGGCGGTTGCCTGGCTCAGCACAACCTTGTGGGGGCCGTCCAGCACTGTTTTAGGATTACCTTTCGCCAGCTCAACGTCGAAGATGTCGAACAGGCTACCATCGGCCCAGTAAAAATTATTCTCCGCAAATTTCTTATCACCGGATTTGACAAAAGCCGTTTGGCCAAAATTATGACGGAGAAACCGGGCTTGTTGCTCTACCGTAGGAATATCGGCTTTGAGGGCCGGCCCGACGGCATTGGGGGCGTTGGCCCAGTTCATGCTTTTACCATCGAACGTGGCCGTTAATCCAACCCGGTAAATCCGGTCCGCTTTAGTATGGTACTTGTCGAACAGGAGTTCGTCTTTCACATACAACATCAGCAACAGGGCAACGGCCAGTCCGGTTGCCAGCCCAAGCAGGTTGAGAAAGGTGAACAGGCGGTTTTTCAGCAGCCCCCGCCAGGCGATTTTGAGATAGTTCTGGAGCATAAGAAAGAGGGTTTTATGTAGAGACGCGATCCCTCGCGTCTTCTGTGCGTCAGCAATAAACCATCCGGTCAAAAATGCCATCCGGTCAGGAGACGCGAGGGATCGCGTCTCTACATTTATTCGGATCGTAATGATTTCACTGGATTGGCTAGTGCGGCTTTGATACTCTGAAAGCTAACCGTCATTAATGCAATCAATAGCACTAAGGCAAACGGTAGCGCAAAGAGCCACCACTGGATCGTAGCCCGGAAAGCATACCCCTGGAGCCATTGACTAATGGCATACCAGGCCAGTGGCGTTGCTACAACAAAAGCGATCAGAATCAACACCGCAAATTCACGGTATAGCATCTGCACAATTTCAGCGACCGATGCGCCCAGTACCTTCCGAATGCCAATTTCCTTGGTGCGTTGCGCTGTCGTGAACGAAGCGAGGCCGAAGAGTCCCAGGCAGGCGACCAGAATGGCCAGTCCCGTGAATAAGCCAAACACCTGACCGAATCGCTGGTCGGCGCGGTATTGTTCGTTGAACCGTTCATCCAGAAATGAGTACTCAAACGGGTTGCCGGGGAAAAAGTGATTCCACTCCGTCCGAATGGTTTCGATGGTGCTGTTGAGTTCGCTGGATGCCAGCTTGATAGAAAAATAGCCTCGCACATCGGGAATCAGGCGCAGGATGAGCGGCTCATAGGCATCGCGCAAGGATTGCTGATGGAAATTGTCCGTAACCCCAACCAGCGTAAAGGTTTCGCCCCAAAACTCGATTTGCTTGCCAATGGCATCCTCCGGTCGGTTGAAGCCCAATTGCTGAACGGCTTTTTTGTTGAAAATGAGGGCTTTGGGGTCGCTGCCGAATTCTTTAGCAAAATTACGCCCGGCCAGCAGTTTCAGGTCGAAGGTTTTCAGGAAATCGTAATCGACGCCAATGATTCGGTATTGCTGACTTTTGCTTTCGTCGGTTCCCTTGAGTCGGATACCCCCCGCATTCCAGTCTGAAGCCTGCCCCGGTACCACTGTCGAAGCGGCAATGGACTGGATGCCGGGCCGACGGAGAAGCTCATCTTTAAAGGCCAGCATCTGCCGCATAAAGGTGGAGTCGGTTTTCACAATGGGCGGATTGATCACCAGCGTCTGGTCGATATTGAGGCCCAGGCTTTGCGCTCGCATGTATTGGATCTGATGGAAGACAGCCAGCGTGCCGACCAGCAAAAACAGGGAAGCCGCAAACTGAAACACGACCAGCGATTTACGCAGGACAATACCCTGGGATGAGGTACTGACCTTACCTTTCAGCACCGACACGGGCTTAAACCCTGACAGAACAAATGCCGGATATAAGCCCGACAGAAAGGCACCGATGACAAACAGCCCGAGCAACGGTAACCAGAAGGTAGGACTTGCCAGCAGTGAAAACGACATTTGCTGACCCGACAGTTGGTTGAACATCGGTATCGATACGGCGACAATCACCAACGCCAGACCAACGGCCAGCCCATTAAGTACGACCGATTCGGTCATGAACTGCCGGATAAGCTGCCCTCGTAACGACCCTACTGCTTTCCGAACGCCTACCTCTTTGGCCCGGTTGATGGCGCGGGCAGTAGCCAGATTGATGTAGTTGACCCAGGCAATCACGACAATGAAGAAGGCAATGCCCAGCAGTAAATACACCGTGTTGCCGTCGCCATTGGGTTCGGCCTCCTCCATATAGTGCGAATACAAATGGATGTCGCGCAGGGGTTGGAGTTTGTAGACCGCATCGGCATCGTATTTTTTCAGTTCAGCGCCAATAGTTTTCTGGATATACGGTGCAAATTTGGCTTCGAGGGCCTTGGGGTCGGCCGGTTCGCCGTTGCGATTGGGCCGAAGTAGCAGATACGAAAGGGCTCCATCCCACATCCAGGCCTGATCGGGGTTATTGTCTTTGCCGACTTCCTTGATGAAGGTAACGTGAGGAATCAGTAGATCTGCGTGGAGATGTGTATTGGCAGGCATATCCTGATACACGCCCGTGACCTTAACCGCCCGCTCCTGATTGATACGGATGGTTTTGCCCATCGGATTTTCATTACCAAACAACCGATGCGCGACCGATTCCGACAGGGCAACCGTATTGGGTTCGGCCAGAATCGTATTGACGTCGCCAGCAATAAGCGGATAGGAGAAAATCTTGAAGAACGATTCGCTGGCAATAAAGACCCGCTCAACCTTCAGGCTTTTCTCGCCATAGTCGGCAATGACTGCCCGACGTTTCAGCACTTTTACATAATCCTCAACCTCGCCAAAAGCCGCTTTGAACGAATTGCCAGCTGCCTGAGCACCACCGGCCCATTGCGTACTGAGCTTCCCTTTGTCGTACCGATCCTGTAGAACGCGGTAGATCCGATTGCCTTTGGTATGGAAATCATCATAGCTTAGCTCAAACGTGACGTATTGCAGAATAAGCACACAGGCCGCAATGCCGATGGCAAGCCCCAGGATATTGATAGCCGAGAAGGCTTTGTTGCGGACCAGATTCCGCCAGGCGATTTTGAAATAATTTTGTAGCATAGGGAAATTCGTGTAGAGACGCGATACCTCGCGTCTCATGAGCGTCAGCAATAAACCATCCGGTAATGAGACGCGAGGTGTCGCGTCTCTACCAGTATGTTATTCACTCCGCAAAGACGTAATCGGATTCGTTAACGCTGCTTTGATCGACTGAAAACTTACGGTCAGTACAGCAATGCCTACTGCCAGCAGCCCAGCCACGGCAAACATCCACCACTCAATGTCGATTTTATAGGCAAACTCCTGAAGCCAGCGATTCATTACATACCAGGCAATGGGCGACGCAATCACAATGGCGATCAGGACCAGTTTCAGGAAATCTTTCGAGAGTAAGGCAACCAGCCCCGGTGTTGAAGCCCCCAGTACTTTCCGAATGCCAATTTCTTTGGTCCGCAACCGGATCACGTACATTGCCAGCCCCAACAAACCCATGCAGGCGATGAAAATGGCGAGCATGGCAAACAGCCCAAAAATCCGCTGGGCCACCTGCTCCGACTTATAGAGGTCACTCCAGTCGGCGGCCAGGTAGGAGTAATGGAAAGGCTGGTCGGGGAGGTAACGTTTCCAGACCTGTTCGACCTGACTCACCACTGCGCTCGGATTATCGGCCCGAACCCGAATGGCTACCTGGTTGTCGGTCCGGCGGAAGATTCGGTCGTTCAGAATAAACAGCGGGCTGATGTGCTGATGCAACGAACCAAAGTGGAAATTGCGGACTATACCAACCACCGTGTAGGTAATGGGTGGTCCATCCTGCTGGGTGAAGTTATCGGGACTGGTAATCTGTTTGCCGATAGGATTGGACATACCTAGTTGCCAGGCTGCTTCTTCGTTGAGAATAACCGAAAGCGAATCGTTGAACTGGCGGCTGAACGGGCGACCAGCCAGCATAGTCATCTGCATGGTCTGAAGGTATTGTTCATCCACTGCACAGCCTTTGCCCGTTACGGTTTCGTTGTCGCCGTTTTTGCGGAAGGTTATGCCGAAAAAGCCTTCTTCACCCGGTGCGCTGCTGGTGCCGCCTACACTCGCTATGCCCGATAGTTTGGCAATTTCCTGCTTGAAGGCTTCGGTATTGTTGCCCAGAAAAAAGGCGCTTTTTACCGTAACGACCGATTCTTTAGTAAAGCCCAGCTCTTTCTGCTGAATAAAATTCAACTGGCTAAATACCACAATGGTGCTGACGATCAGGAGTACCGAAATCGCAAACTGAAATACAACTAATCCGTTTCGGAGCCAATGCCCCTGTTTGGTTGATGAGAACCGACCTTTCAGCACTTTGATTGGCTCAAACGCCGATAATACCCCCGCCGGATAACTGCCAGCCAATAAACCTACGGCAACGGCACCTCCGATTAACAACGGTAATGTTTCCCAGCGAACCAGCGAGCTTACTGTAAGCGACTTGCTTGCTAAGGTATTGAATGGGGTAAGTAGTGCCGAAACCAGTACACCGGCAACGAGCAAACTGGCAAGGCTGAGCAGCACCGATTCAGTCAGAAATTGACCGGCCAGTTGTTGTTTGGTCGACCCCAGCGATTTCCGGATGCCGACTTCCCGCGCCCGCTCCGATGACCGGGCCGTAGCCAGATTCATGAAGTTGATACAGGCGATCAACAGCACAAAAGCCGCAATGATCGAAAAAATCGATACCAGCGACCGACTTCCATTGGGCTGGTATTCAGCTTCCAGATGGGAGTCGAGGTGAATAGCGGGTAACGGTTGCAGGAAATAAAAATAACCGTTGCCGGCCTTCACGTAGTCGGGGTACGAAACACCGAACGTGCGTTCCACTTCACCAGCCGCATATTTTTCGACTACGGTGGGTAGTTTAGCTTCGACGGCTTCCGGTCGGGTATTTGGGCGCAGGAGCAGGTACGTATGGGCGGCAAAACTGATGTGATTGAGCTGTTCGGCCAGCGGAAACCCACGCGTGGACGATAAGAAATTAAACGTAAAGTGTGCGTTATGCGTAGGGTCAGGACAAATGCCGGTCACTTCCAGCTTGGGGCCCTGTATCACTTCAAACATTTTTCCGATTGGGTTCGCATTGCCAAACAACCGCCGGGCGGTGCTTTCGGTCAGTACAACCGTATTCGGACGACTCAGAACCTTATCGGCCTGACCTCGTAGTAATGGGATTTGAAAGACCTGAAAAAAGGTAGAGTCGACTGCCAGAAACCCCTTTTCTTCCAGCGTCCGGCCGTCCAGTTTGATGAGCGTAGGTTGCTGGTTGTTGCCGAAGGTGAACACCCGCGTCGTTTGCTCGATTTCCGGGATTTCCTTCTTCACCGACTGGGCGTAGGAGGGCGGAATAATCGCATACCTGGTACTTCGCCCCGGATAGATCCGTTCCAGTGCCATGCGGTAGATTCGGTCACCATTGGACCAGTGGC
>NZ_MKUD01000063.1:247949-293231 GCF_001898575.1 Spirosoma sp. 48-14 | reverse complement strand
TCGCTAAACCCGCCATGTTGATGGCTGTGTTTACTTTGTGCTTCGCCAGGTTGCGAAGAGCGATTTTGAGGTAGTTACGTAACATAGGGCAGGGGATATATGTAGAGACGCGATACTTCGCGTCTCATTGCCGGATGGTTTGTTGCTGACGCCCATGAGACGCGAGGTATCGCGTCTCTACGTCAGTCGGACCGTAATGATTTCACCGGATTCATCAAGGCTGCTTTGATACTCTGGAAACTGACTGTTAACAGCGCAACACCAACGGCCAGGAGACCTGTTAAGGCAAACATCCACCATTCGATGGTGATTTTATAGGCAAAATCTTCGAGCCACTGGTTCATGGCGTACCAAGCAATGGGCGAGGCAACCACTAAGGCAATGAGAACGAGTTTCAGGAAATCTTTCGAGAGTAAGGCGACAACGTTGCTCGTTGATGCACCCAGTACTTTTCGGATGCCTATTTCTTTGGTGCGCCGTTCGATGGTAAACGTGGCCAGCCCCCATAAACCCAGACAGCAAATGACCAGGGCTAAACCCGCGAATACCCGCAGCAGGGTAAACTGTCGCGATTCCTCTTCATACAACTTTTGCAGACTTTGATCCAGAAATTCGGCTTCATAGAGCGAGTTCGGAAAATACTGCTTGTAGACCCGTTCAATGGCGGCCATCGTTGTCGGGAGGTTAGTCGGTTGCAGTTTCAGACCGGCAGTAAAGTAATAATCGGGGAAGTTGAGCATGATGACCGGTTGTATGGTTTCGCGCAACGAACTGGCGTGAAAGTCGCGGGTAACGCCTACAATCTCAGCCGTTATGTCGTTCAGGCCGATCTTTACCCGATGCCCCAGCAGTTTCTCCGGCTTGGCATACCCAAGCGATCTGGCCAGTGCTTCGTTGGCCACAAACACATACCGACGTTGCTCAAAAGGAACCTTTTTCGAGAAACCCAACGTATCGGCATCGGTAAAGAATCGTCCGGCCACCAGTTTCATCCCGTAAGTTTGAAGGTAATTGGCATCCACCACTTTCACGTTGACATTGATGCGCTGGGTTGGATTGGCGGGGTCGGGATGCATACCCGTTGTGAAGTTGTTACGCGAAGTGGGCGCACCAATGGCAAACGAAACTTGCTGAACACCTGGAATCTCGCGGAGCGAATGCTGGAATGCAGCGGTGCTTTTATCGACATCGGGCAAAGGAACTGTTACGACAGCGTCTCGATCGAAGCCCAGATCTTTTTCTCGGAACAGCTTCATCTGCTGATAAATAACCAGTACGCCCACCGCCAGAATAATCGAAACCGAAAATTGGAAGACAACTAACCCCTGACGAATCCAACTCTGACTACCTCGCCCCACATCGGCGCGTGATTTCAGCACTTTTACCGGCTTTAATCGAGCCATAAAAAAAGCAGGATAGGTGCCAGCCGATAGGGTAGTCAGAAACGCCAGCGTCAGCACGAAACCGGCAATCATGGTTCCGTTGAAGGCAATCTGCTTCTGCAAATAACTGTTGAGGGAGGGTAGAACAAGGTACGTTAAGAATATGGCCAGTCCGGCTGAAACCATCGACAGCCAGAAGGCTTCGCCCAGAAATTGCCCCACCAATTGATTGAACGTAGCACCAATCGCTTTCCGAACCCCTACTTCTTTAGCCCGCGTGGTGGCCCTTGCTGTGGCCATATTGACAAAATTGACGCAGGCAATCAGCAGCACAAACAGGCCAATAATGCCAAATACCCACAGGTACGTAGGGGCTATGGGCGGCACATATACCGTACCTTCAAAGTCCGGATTCAGGTGAATATCTTCGAGGGGCTGTAAAGCCAGATGCCGTTGGCTACCCGTATTGTTTTCGTCCGCAAAATACTTCTTCGATACCGTTGCTAGTCGACTTGCGTACTGTTCAGGTTGTCGGCCTTCGGGCAGAAGCGCGTACACACTTCCTGCCGACCGTAAGCCCCATTGTGTAATATCCCAGGACATATACGATTTCAGGGTCTTATACGACACAATCATGCTCGCATTCAAATGCGTTTGGGCGGGCATATCGGCCATAATACCGGCTACCCGCAGCATGGTTGTTTGCCCCAGCTTAAATGTTTTGCCAATGGCAGATGTTGTCCCAAAGAAATTGCGGGCGGTACTTTCTGTCAGGATCACCTGATTGGGTTGATCCAGAATCGCTTTGGGATTTCCCACGCGCATGGTCAGCGCAAACAGATCGAACACCTGCGGCTCGGCAAACAACACCCGCTCTTCCGACAGAATTTTATCAGGCGATAGCACTACGGAGGTGTTCTCTTCGGCGTGGATGCTGGCTACTACAGGCCAGTCTGAGAAATCGGTACGAATAGCAGCACCGAGTGGATAGGGAACAATTCCCGACTTCTCGGTTTCATTCCCGGTTTTCGTGATTTCGTTAATGCGGTAAATCCGCTCGCCCAATGGGTGAAATCGGTCGAAACTCCATTCGTAGTGAACGAACAGGCCAATCAGCAGACAGGTCGTTAGGCCCAGTGTGAGCCCGATTAAGTTGATGCCTGTAGTCGTCGGATATTTCGTCAGATTCCGCCAGGCAATTTTGAGGTAGTTTGTGAGCATGGGATAGAGTGGTTATGTAGAGACGCGATACCTGGCGTCTCCTGACCGGATGGTTTATGGCTGACGCATAGGAGACGCCATACCTGGCGTCTCTACATTATTCTGTTTTAAGCGATTTCACGGGGTTTACTAACGCGGCTTTGATACTCTGGAAACTGATCGTGGCGAAGGCAATAAGAATCGCCAGGGAGCCTGCCAGCGCAAAAATCCACCAGTCGACCGTGGTTCGGTAGGCAAAATCGGCTAGCCATTGGTTGGCTGCATACCAGGCAAGTGGGCTGGCAATCACAAAAGCAATAATCACCAGTTTCAGGAAGTCTTTCGAAAGCAGGGTAACGATGCTGGCGACCGATGCTCCCAGTACTTTCCGAACGCCAATCTCCTTCGTCCGCTGTTCGGCCATAAACGTAGTGAGGCCAAACAGACCCAGACAGGCAATCAGAATGGCCAATGCTGCGGCTGTGCTAAAAATTTGCCCGTACTGCTGCTCAGTTTTATACTGTTTGTCGTACTGCTCATCCACGAAGTAATAGTCAAACGGATTGCCGGGGAATAGCTGCTTGTAGAGCTTTTCCAGGCTGCCGATTTTAGCCTGAATCTGATCGGTTGACAGGCGAAGGGTGTAATTACTACCAGGATAACCGGGGAAAATAACCAGCGGCTGAATCGCTTTCTGCAACGATTCGTGGTGGTAATCATTCAGAACGCCAACGATTTCGAACTCTTCTCCAAATTTTACTTTTTGCCCCACAGCAGCCTTTGCCGAGGGAAAGCCCAGCGATTTTACGGCTTTCTCGTTGACCAGAATCCGAAGAGCTTTCATCCCTTTATCGCACATGTCGGGCGTAAAATTCTGACCAGCTGCCAGTTTGATCGCATAGGTTGGCAGGAACCGATCATCAGCATAGGTAATAGCATAGCTCTTTTTTTCATCGCCGGGTGCTGGGTTCTGGCGGGTAATACCATTCGCGTTGAAGTTGTAAAAGCCACCCGGCACACTGCCCGAATTGCAATAGGTTTCGACATATGGTAAACGCCCCAGTTCATTGCGGAACGCCGTTCGTCCGGCACGTCGGGCATCATCATCGCCCACTTCAGCACCTTTGATAACCAGTAGCTGCTTCATGTTCATCCCCAGATCCTGAGTCTGCATGAACGATAGCTGTCGGTACAACACGACTGTAGCCACCATCAGCAGAACAGAAATAGCAAACTGAAATACGACTAATCCTTGCCGAACCGACGTGGTAAAGTTTATCGCACCCCGTCCGGCGCTGGCTTTGTTGCTTTTTAAGGCGTTAATGATGGAAAAGCCCGACAGTACAAAAGCCGCATAGCTGCCAGATACCAACGCCCCGATCAGGATGGCGCCCAGACCAACTGCCCATAACTGATTTCCCTGAAAAACCGCCAGTGACAAGTCTTTGCCGATCAGGTTGTTGAATGGTCGTTGCAACAGGCCGATCAGGCAGGCTGCAACAAACAGCGCCAACAGGTTAAGTAGCAATGATTCGCTCAGAAACTGACTGATAATCTGGCTCCGATTGGCTCCCACCACTTTTCGAACGCCCACTTCTTTCGACCGTTTCATCGCGCCTGCTGTCGACAGGTTGATGTAGTTCAGCCAGGCAATCGTCAGAATCAATAGGGCAATCCCGCCCAGCAGGTAAATGAAGCCTAGTTTAGCCTCTGTTGGCCGGTTATCGCTAAGCCCGTCGCCCAGGTGCACATACCGAAGTGGCTGTAGTGCGAAAAAGTCCTTCGAATTCGGACGGGCTTTCCGAATGAGTTGCTCGGCTCTTTTTTCGAAGGATGCCACGTTTGTCTGGGGCTTTAGCTGGACTATTGTTTGTGAAAACGAGCCCTGCCAGGCATCCAGTCTCGCCCAGTCGTTCCCATTGCGGCCAGCGGGTGTTTCCAGTGTCGAGAGCGAGTAAACCATGTCGAACTGTAAGTCGGTATTGGCTGGTACATCCGCAAAAACAGCCGTGACGGTATACAAGGTTTTGCCAAACTGGTTATTGAGGATCAAGGTCTTGCCAACAGCATTGGCCTTTCCAAAATAGGTACGGGCTTTAGTGGCCGAAATGGCTACGGTATTGGGTTGACTGAGCGACGACGAACCTGCCACAATTGGAAACGAAAACATCCGAAAAAAATCACCATCGGCCGTCAGTACGTTCTCTTCCTTGAACGACTTAAGGTTATTGGCTTTGTCGGATAGCATAACAATCCCTTTGTGTACTTCCGCAAGTCGGCAAACGGAGGCTACCTCGGCAAAGTTTTGTTTTAAGGCTGGAGCAACCGCCGAAGGGGCGTAGGATTCAGGTGTACCAGACGGGACATCCTGAAGCAGGACGCGATACAGATTAGGAAGATTCGAGTGAAACTGGTTATAGCTTTTCTCGAAGCTAATGTATTCCAGAATCAGCACGAATGCCGTGATGCCCATAGCGAGCCCCGCGACATTAATGCCTGTGAAGACCTTGGCTTTCCACAGATTACGCAGGGCGATTTTTACGTAGTTAAGAAGCATGGTTTTAGGGATTTTTGTAGAGACGCGATACCTCGCGTCTCATTGCCGGATGGTTTGTTGCTGACGCCCATGAGACGCGAGGGGTCGCGTCTCTACATCATTCCGATCGTAATGATTTAACCGGATTCATCAAGGCCGCTTTGATGCTTTGGAAACTAACGGTAACAAAGGCAATCGATATAGCGAGTACACCTGCCAGCGCAAAGACCCACCATTCGATGTCGATTTTATAGGCGAAGTCGGCCAGCCATTTATCCATAACCCACCAGGCAATGGGGCTGGCAATCAGGATGGCAGCAATGACCAGTTTCAGAAAATCTTTGGACAGCAGCGTGACGATACTGGATACCGATGCGCCCAGTACTTTCCGAACGCCAATTTCTTTGGTTCGCTGCTGGATGGTCAGCAACGCAATGGCGAACAAGCCCATGCAGGAGAGGAGAATCGCAATACCGGCAGCCGAGGAGAAAATATTGGCCAGTCGTTGCTCACGTCGGTACCAGCGTTCGGTATTTTCGTCCAGAAACGAGCCGATGAATTCCTGTTTGGGAGCAATCGTTTTCCAGGTAGCTTTGATGGTTTCCATCGCCCCCGTCAGATTTTGTGGGTTCACCCGGATCAGGATGTAGTGAATGGGCCATTTTGACTGCATTTGCAACGTTATGGGCCGAGCTTCCTGATGGAGCGAGTACAAATTAAAGTCCGATACAACGCCTACGATCTGATATTCTTTATTATCAGGCTTGATAAACTTTCCGATCGGATTTTTCTCGCCCAGGGCTTTGGCCATGCTTTGCGTAATGAGCACGGACGAACTTGAATCGGTGCTAAAGCTGGCATTGAAATCGCGGCCTTGCAGGAGTTTGATACCCATCGTTTTGAGGTAGTCGGTATCGATGCGTAGCCAGTCGCAGGCAACATCCCGCTGCCCATAGAGGAAGCCAAAAATCATGCGCGACGAGCTACCATCCAGGCCCGATCCGATATTTACCGATGAGCCCGAAATGGCTACGATATTCGGTTGATTGGCTAGCCGGGTTCGCATCGTTTTGAGCGCATCGGTGCCATTTAGTTCAGTACCTACGGGAACGCTGATGACTTGCTCTTTGTCGAGACCCATCGGCTTTTGTTGCAGGTAACTTATCTGCTGACGGATAATCACCGTACAGACAATGAGCAGACAAGCAATGGTAAACTGGGTTATAATCAGTGAATTGCGCAGAAGGCCCGGACGACTTACTTTCAGCGTTCCTTTGAGTACCTCTACGGCATTGAAGCGCGTGACAAACCACGATGGGTAGCCTCCGGCAATGAGGGTAATCAGTAGAAAGCTCAAGCCGGTCACCGCTAAAATGGACGGGGTCAGGAAGTCGGCTATGGCCAAATGACTTTGGAACAATCGGTTGAAGGTGGGCAATAGGCCGTACGCCATGCCTAAGCCAATAAACAGGGCAATGGCACAGATCAACACTGTTTCGCCCCAGATTTGCCCGAACAGTTGTCCCCGTTGGGCACCCAGCGATTTCCGGACACCGACTTCCCTTGCCCGCGAAAGAGATTGGGCAATGGTCAGGTTGATAAAGTTGATGCAGGCAATGGCCAGAATAAACAGCCCGACCAGTAACAGCGTAAACACATAGGTCCGGCTGATACCCATACCATGTGTCGTTTCGGTATCGAAATGAACATTGAGTAATGGCTGAAATAATAAACTACGCTGGAATCCCAGTTCGTTTTTGGGCCACCCCTGTTTTTGCCGTTCCTGAATATCGGAAGCAAAGTATTTGTCCATAAACGCCTGTGTACGCCGTTGAAGCGTTTGTGGATCAGTGCCCGGTTTCAGCTTGACATATACATCATGGTTTCCGTGATCCCAACGGCTTTTAAATTCCTGGTAGTCGCCCGCGTTTTCGCTCCGAATCAGCGCATCGTATTCGAAGGTCGAATTTTTGGGCGCATCGCTTAGCACACCCGTCACAGTGAAGGCCTGCCAGGCATTGTTGAGTCGTAGCTGGAGGGGTTTGCCAATAGGGTCTTCACTACCGAAAATTTCGTTGGCCATTCTGTCGCTGATGACAATATCGCTCAGGCTGTTCATGGCCGTTTTGGCATTGCCTTTCCGCAGCGGAAACGAGAACATCTGTAGAAAATCGGCATCGGCCATCCGCACATCCTTGTTGTACGTCTGCTCATTCCGCCGAACGCTGGCACTACGGTCGAACCAGCGCGTCACACCTTCGATTTCGGGGAATTCAGCTTTGAGAGAAGGCGAAATGGGGTAAGGCATGGTAGACCCCTTATCGGGCGATCCATCCCGATTCGACGACAGAAAATAAAGCCGAAAGATTCGGTCGGCATCGGTATGGAATCGGTCATACGATAGTTCAAAGGTTGCCGTCAAAAATAACAGCACGCCCGTACCAAACGCTACGGACAGGCCTACGATGTTGATGAGTGTATGCGTCCGGTTTTTCCAGAGGGTGCGGAAAGCAACTTTTAGGTAATTGCGGAACATGATTTTTTAGTAAATTTGGTAAAAACCGTTACATATGTATTTCCCTACTTCAAATCCACTTGTTCTTGTCAACGAAGACCAGGGAATCTGGGCACCTGCCGATCATCAGCGTATTATTGCTAAGCTGACTACTGGGCTAGGCGTTCTTTATTATCATCAAAAACGTATCTCGTTTGAGCCTCTGCCTGAAACGATGCTCGATGATACGAAAGCTAGTCCGGTGCCGGATTTATCACTGGTTGATACTACGACGGATGAAACGCCAATCATTATTGAAGTTTGCAAAACGAATGGGCAAAAGGGTGATATTGCTAAAGTTATCCAACTTATCGATGACGACCTGTATGGCATTCGAGAAGGATTTATTTATAATTACAAAACGCAGCAGTGGTACCGCTACCGCTTTGGCGATGGGGGCTTCATTGCTGAATCATCCTTCTCTGAAATCCTCCAACTAGATCTCAATACGTTTCTCTGAACCAGGATTTAGCTGATTTTTGAATTAATCTGATTTTGTCATTGGCGCTTCAATGAAAAAAAAACAAAATCCAGCCAATCCAAAAATCAGCTAAATCCTGGTTCAGATTTACTCACTTCGCAAACTCGTTACCGGGTTCATTGTGGCTGCCTTTATACTCTGATAGCTCACCGTCAGAAAAGCGATTACGATAGCCAGAAAGCCAGCGGCACCGAATAACCACCAGGATAGTTTTGTCGGATAGGCAAATGTGTCCAGCCACGTACTTAACGCCCACCAAGCCAGCGGTGAAGCCAGTACCAGCGCGATGATGACCAGTTTCAGGAAATCTTTCGAGAGCAGCCCTACGATGTTCGACACACTGGCTCCCAATACTTTTCGGACGCCAATTTCTTTCGTTCGCTGCTCAGCCGTGAAAGCCGCCAGCGCAAACAGACCCAGGCATGAAATCAGAATCGCCAGTACACCAAAGTAATTGATCAGTTTATTAACGACCTGTTCGGACCGATAGAGACTCTCATATTCCTCGTCCAGAAAATGGTAGTTGAACGGGTAATTCGGGTTAAATTCGTTCGATAACTGTTCCAGATCGGCAATAGCCTGCTGGGTTTGGCCCGGCTGCGTTTTCACCAGCAAGTAGCTGGTGTTACGAGTATCGAAACACAGAATCAGGGGCGTAATTGCCTGATGCAGCGAGTTAATATGAAAATCTTTCATTAACCCGATTACCTGCCCTTTGCCCGGCCAGAAGCTAACCTCTTTCCCTACCGGATTTTTAACCCCCATTAGTTTGGCCGCTGCTTCGTTGACAAGATAGCTTGTGGAGTCGGCAAGGCTTCCGTTTCGGAAATCACGACCATCCAGTAACTTGATGTTGAGTGTTTTGATGAAGTCACTGCCTACAAACATGCAGGAAATATTGGTTTCCAGCTTAGGATCTTTACCCGGCCAGGTCAGGTCGCCCGATGTGCTTTGGATATTGATGGGTAACGACATGGTGGTGGTAGCCGATGCGACAGCCGGCTTTCGCATAACTTCCCGCCGAAATGCTTCTATTTTTTTAGGCTGAGCGATTTCACCCTCCAAGGGTATATAAACTACATTTTCGCGATCCAGTCCCAGGTTTTTGGTGCGCAGATAATTCATTTGCTTGCCGACTGTCAGCATACCGACAATCAGGAAGATCGAAAGCGAGAACTGAAACACAACGAGCGCACGTCGGAAAAAGGCCGGACCTGAACCAAACTGTAAACGTCCTTTCAGGATCTTGATTGGTTGTAACGACGACAGGAAAAGCGCCGGATAACTTCCCGACAAGAAACCGGTAATCAGTATCAGTCCGGCGATGATCAGCCAAAGCGTAGGTTCTGCTGTGTTTAGTGCCAACTGTTTGCTAAATACCTCGTTGAAGGTGGGTAACGCACACCAGACCAGGCCAATCGCCAGCAAAGCTGCCAGTAAGCTGGTTAGGATCGACTCGCTTAAAAACTGACCGATGAGTGACGAGCGCATAGCACCCACAACCTTCCGAACTCCCACTTCTTTGGCCCGTGTTGCCGAGCGGGCCGTGGCCAGATTCATAAAATTGATGCAGGCGATCAGCAGGATAAACAGTGCCACCACAGAGAACACGGCGACGTACCCAATCCGGCCACCAACGCTCTTGCCATTTTTATATTCGCTATACAGGTGTAGGTCCGTGATCGGCTGTAAAGTAGGACGGGCTGTTTCGAAGTTTTTTCCGGCAAAGCGCGGATAAATGGTGGATAGAGCTGCCTGGGCCTGCGCAGCAGTCGTATGAGGTTTGAGACGGACGTATGTATAGAAGGAGTTATTGCCCCACTTTTTCATCCAGTCCTGCTCCTGTACTTTCCAGTTTACCAGCCAATCGAATTGCAGGGTAGAATTGGCCGGTAGATTGTCAAGTACCGCGCCGACTACATAAAACTTGTCGTTGTCTAGCTGCAACGTTTTGCCGACGGCCTGGCCATTCGGAAAAAATTTCTCGGCTACCTTTCGGGTAATAACAATCTGGTTTGTCTGATGCAGGGCTGCTTTCGGATTCCCATAAAGCGCAGGTAAATCGAAGACGCTGAAGAAGTCTTCGCTGGCATAGTGGCCTTTTTCCTTCGCCGTTTTTTCGCCGACTTTAATGAGCAGTTCCGGCCCATAATTCAGTTTGGTAACCGCAGCTATTTCCGGTACATCATTGGCAATAGCTTCCTGCAGAGGGCCGGGCGTAACCGTGTTGGTCACCGTGTCGCCTGCCTGCGTCGGGAAATTAACGCGCACAAAATGGATGGACTCGGCATTGGGCAGGAAACGGTCGTAACTCAGTTCATCGCGGACCCACAGACCAATCAGCAAGCTACAGGCCATGCCCAGGGCCAACCCAAACACATTGATGAGTGAGTAAAATTTGTGTTTGAGCAAGCTCCGAACCGCGATTTTAATGTAGTTGCGAAACATGTATGTTTTGGTTAGATTTGGTATACAAATCGTATTGCTTCGAATGAATTACTCACTGCCAATTTCAATAAAAACGCTCGTCATGGAAGACGAAATGGGTGTTAATGCACCTATTATCCACCAAAGCGTTATAGCCCGGTTGACTGCCGGGCTTTACCCATTTTACCAGTCTGGGCAGATTCCATTTGAGCCGTTGCCCGAAACCATGTTAACCGATGGATATGCAACCCCTGTTCCTGACCTGATTCTCTACGACCATCAGGCCGAGCAGGCACGAGTTATTGTTGAAGTTTGTCAGAATAGTGGCCATAAACATGATACCAGCAAAGTCATTAAGCTCATTGAGGAAAATGAGTATGGTATCCTTGAAGGCTTCGTATATAATTACAAAACCCAGCAGTGGCTTCGCTATCGAAAAGGTGATGGTGGAGTAGCTACCGAATCTTCATTTTCAGAAGTACTCAACGTAGACCTGGGCGTATTTGTCTGAATTATTCTGAACCAGGATTTACAGATTTATCAGACCGACTTTGATTTTGCTTGATTAAAGGCAAGCTAAAGAAGCGTTTTCAAACAAAATCAAAGTCGGTCTGATAAATCTGTAAATCCCGGTTCCGATTAGACGTGGAAATTCTCCGTTACCACTTTGCCGTCGAACAGATTGACGATGCGGTGGGCAAAACCAGCGTCATAGGGTGAGTGCGTTACCATGATGATGGTAGTGCCTTCTTCATTCAGTTCACCCAGAAGCTTCATTACCTCTTCACCATTTTTTGAGTCGAGATTACCCGTCGGTTCATCGGCCAGGATGAGCTTGGGTTTTGCCACAACAGCACGGGCGATAGCTGTCCGTTGTTGCTGACCGCCAGAGAGTTGCTGTGGGAAGTGGTTGCGTCGGTGCATGATGCTCATCCGCTCCAGCGTTTCTTCTACCCGCTTTTTGCGTTCGTCGGCCGGGGTCTTTAGGTACAGCAGAGGTAGCTCGACGTTTTCATAAACGGTTAGCTCGTCGATCAGGTTAAAGCTCTGGAACACAAAGCCAATCGACCCCTTCCGAAGTTGCGCCCGTTGACGTTCGGTCATTTTGGCGACCTCTGTGCCATAGAAGTTATACTCGCCTTCGCTTGGGTTGTCCAATAAGCCGAGGATATTCAGCAAGGTCGACTTGCCACAGCCGGAGGGCCCCATGATGGCTACAAATTCGCCATCTTTAACTTCCATATTAATCCCGTTAAGGGCGGTGGTTTCTACTTCTTCGGTAGCGAAGAGCTTTTGCAGGTTAATTGTTTGGATCATTGTTTTTTTAAGGAGAAAGGGTTAAGGGAGAAAGGAAAAAGAATTTATTTGCTCACTCACAAAACCCACTGTGTTTATGGCAAAAATTGAACAGTTTGAAGACCTAATCGTCTGGAAAGAAGGATTACGCTTAGCTATTGATGTTTACAAGTCATTGGCCGAATGCAAAGATTTTAGCCTTCGCGACCAAATGCGTCGATGCTCTGTATCAGTACCTTCCAATATTGCAGAAGGATTTGAACGTAACTCAAACAAAGAATTTATTCGTTTTCTTCGCATTTCGAAAGGGTCGTCAGGAGAATTACGTACACAACTTTATATTGCTATTGGCGTTGGGCTACTTGATGAAGAATCAGGTAAAGAATTGATTAATCAAAGTCGGCTTATTTCCAGAATGCTTCAAAGTTTGATAAAAACCAGGCTAGAAAAATTTTAAAAATAAGAACAGGGAGTAGGAGATGAACGTAGTGATTTCTTTCTCCTTTCTCCCTGTTCCTTTCTCCTTAAAATTCCAACACTTCGTTATCACCAAAATTCTCGTAACTCGATGTAATGACTTGCTCGCCCGGCTCCAGACCACTCAACACTTCGTAGTATTCCGGGTTTTTGCGGCCAAGTGTGATAGAGCGTTTAACAGCCCGCTTGCCCGACTTGTCAACTACGTAGACCCAGTTACCACCCGTATCGGAGAAGAAGCCGCCAACGGGCAGCAGCGTCGCTTTGGCCGCTTTACCCAGCTCCAGTTGAATGGGGGATGACTGGCCCCGTTTGATGCCTTCCGGCGTACCTTTCGGGAAAATCATATCAACTTCGAACCGACCGTTTTTTACTTCTGGATACACCCGGCTGATTTCCAGCTCGTGGTTTTTGCCGTTGAATTCAAAGGAACCTTTCAGGCCCGAAAATACCCGGCTGATATAGTGTTCATCGATCCCCACTCGCATTTTGAACCCATTCAGGTCGTCGATCTGGCCAATGTTCTGCCCCCGGTTGATATTCGAACCTACTTCCACGTCGATGCTTGATAATTGACCCGAAACCGGCGCTTTTACGACAAGGTTATCCAGTGTCTGTTGCCAAAGAGCGACGTTTCTCTGTGTACGTTGCAAGGTCCCTTCCAATTGTTTGATTTGAGCCTTGGCATTTTCTTCCTGATACTTCTGCGTTTCAATTTCAATTGTACGCTGACTCATCAGCCGATCATATGCCCGTTTGGCTTTCAGGTAATCTTCTTCCGAAACAACCTTGTCTTTAAACAGCTTTTCCTGGCGTTCGTAGGTATCTTTTGTCTGAGCAATTTGAGCGTCTACGTCAGCCAGCGTTTTACGTAGGGTGAACCGTTCGATTTGTATCCGCTGGCGGGTATTCTGCAGATCGTTGACGAGTCGGTTCGCTTCCGTTTCTGATTGTAAGAAGCTCAGTTTCAGGCTCTGGTTCTCCAGTTTTAATAACACTTCACCTTTCTGAACCATGTTGCCGCCCTCAACCAGTTTTTGCGTTACGTACCCGCCTTCGATGGCATCGAGCCGGATCGTTTTCAGCGGTTGAACGACGCCCGTAACGGCAATGAAATCTTCAAATGGGCCGGTGGAGACGTCCGACACGGTTATTTTATCTTTTTCAACATTCAATTTCGACCGACGGTCGGCAAAGAAGAACGTGTAAGCCAGTAAGCCTACCAGAAGTGCACCACCACCAAAAATAGCGATGCGTTGTGTTGTCCAAAATCGTTTAGGTAAGACGCGATCCATTGTTACTTAATTGTCAATGAGTGAATTAGTTAATGAGCGATTCAATTCGCAGGCCTCATTGACTACTCTATCCTGTGCCAATAGTCATGCCAGATGGAATGGGGGGTTGATAATCAATAGTTTAACTTTTGTAGAACATAGCCGCTTGTCCGCTTTCGGACGGGTTTTGTCCGCTTTTGGGAGTAGGATGGATTAAGGCCGTACGTCTCCTGAAATCAACATAGTCTGCCACGCTCCCAATTGCCTACTTCACCTCTGCCAGTACATAGGGCGACAGCGTCTGCGAACGCGTAGCTGGATTCAGGAAATCGTATGTAAGCTGACTAACGTGAAAATACGGAAACACAGCCAGTGTACGAAGGGTGAACCCGCGTTTACCAAGTGAGTCGGCATCTTCGGCTGTTAGAAATACCTGTTTTTTGCCTGAGCGAAGCTGGTTTCGTAAGGTCGAGTCGGTTCGGGCGTAGTAAGTTGGCGCTTCGGCATAGAACTCATACGACCAGAAACTTCCCCCGCCAACACCTGTGCCGGGTTCATAGAGGATGGTTGGTTGTTTGGTCTGAGCAGGCTGTTCATTGGCGTACCGGGCAGCTGTCATACCCGCCTGATACTGTAAAAATGTAGGGTACAGGAAAAGATTCAGCGTTACAGCCAAGACCAGCATCGCACCGATCATACGTCCTAGTAGGCTATCAAGCGAGATGTGCCGAAAAAAGTAGAACGTCGCCAGGGTAATAACAACAACCCATACGATGGCACTCACCACTTGAGCAGGTTGAACAAGCAGTAACAGACCAATCGCCAGGATGGCAATGAGTAGACCAATAACCGTTTGCCCAATCGTCCAACGACGTAAGGCAATGGGCGTCAGCCTGACCAGATAGTGAGCCGTCAGGATGGCATAAAATGGGAACACAATGTTCAGGTAGTGGGGAAGCTGAAAGCCCGATAGCGAAAACAGGGCAAACGTAGCCAGCCCGGAACCTAGCGAAACGTATTCTGGCAACGCGCCTTTTCGATTGATCAGCCTCGCTATGGCCTGTCCGATGCTTACATAAAGTGGCAGCGACCAGGGTAAAAATGCCCAAAGCAGCGTATGAACAAAGAAAAATTTATCGCCTTCGCCTTTGATGGGGCCTGTATTGAAAAAGCGTCCAAACTGACTGTCCCAAAAGAAGAATTTAACCCCCGATACACCCGTCTTCCCGAAAACAACCTTTTCGGGGTGAAGATCAAATTGTTGGTAGAGGCAATAGATTTCGGGTAAGGTAAAAACGAACGACAAAACTACGGCCATGTACCAGCGCCAGTTGAGCAGTTCGCGCCAATGGCCCGTCAGGAGCCAGTGGAGGACGAGTCCGGCTCCAATTGGAATCAGGACGAAAGCCCCTTTGGTCATTAGCGCACAGCCTGTTAGCAGCGAGCCCAACAGCAGATGATAAAAATGGCCTTTCAGGAATACCCGGTAGAAATGATAAACTGCTCCGATGATCAGGGGCATCAGATAAGGCTCGGCCCGGACGTCACTATTGGAGAGCACACCATGAAAGGCCGTCAGCAAAACTAAACTGGCTACCTGGGCTACCGCTTTTGAATAAGTAAGTCGGGCAAAATGATAGCAATAGGCAACACTACCCAGAAAAGCCAGCAAAGCAGGGAACTTGTAGCCGAACGTAGTGACCTCAAAAATTCGATAACTTAAAGCGGCAATCCAGAACGGGAAATGTGGTTTGTCGAGCCAGTCGGTACCTACAGCGTAGAGGTTCACAAAATCGCCGGTCTGGGCCATCTGTTTGGCAATACAGGCATACAGTGCCCCGTCGAGTTCCATAATGGGAGGGAAAAGTCCGGTGGCATTCAGGAAGATACCGACCATTACAAGGGCGTAAAAGAGCCGATCAGGTATGGGCGTTAGATGGTCACTTTGGGGCATTTTTACGTTTAGAATGAGGGTAAATTAAAGCGGCTGGCAATCTTTATGACAACGAAATTATGCCGGTATCGCGTAACCGCCTAATGACACTGAATGACCATTTAATGACCACAAACAACCATTCATGACAATTTGCTGGTCAAAGTACGGAAGAAATACGAAATTCGTCCCTGAATCTGAACCGGTGTGCAACAAATCGGCTAATTCATTATCTTTAGTATATGCAAGATGCCAAACTCCTACTGGTCGACGATGACCCCGATGTGCTGCTGGCGGCCCGATTGCTGCTCAAACGCCATGTCGCTTCGGTAGATATCGAGAAAAACCCTGAAAAACTTCCTTTTCTGCTCAATAACAACCGGTATGATGCCATTGTCCTGGACATGAATTTCCAGCGCGATGTTAGTAGTGGTCGGGAAGGGTTTGCCTGGCTTGAGCGTATTCTGGACATCAATCCTAAAGCACGGGTGGTGTTGTTTACTGCCTATGGCGATGTCGAAATGGCCGTTCGGGCTATTAAGGCAGGAGCGGTCGATTTTGTGCTAAAACCCTGGCAAAACGACAAATTCCTGGATACGATCCGTAACGCCGTTGAAGGTGGTCGGGGAGATGGGGATGAGTTGACGTCGTCGAACGGGAAAAAAGAGAAAAACGGAAAAGAGGCATCCGATAAAAAATCGACCAAACACACCAATATTATCGGTTCGGCCATGCGTCCCATTCTTGAGACCGTCGAACAGGTAGCTCCGACCGACGCTAACGTGCTGATTTTGGGGGAGAATGGTACCGGTAAAGATTTGGTGGCTCGTGCCATTCACGAGCATTCAAATCGGAGTGATAAACCTTTTGTCAGCGTCGACGTAGGCGCATTGACCGAAAGCTTATTCGAGAGTGAGTTGTTTGGCCATGTAAAAGGCGCGTTTACCGACGCCCGCGACGACCGGGCAGGCCGGTTTGAAGAAGCCAACGGCGGCACCATTTTTCTGGACGAAATTGGCAATTTAAGCCCGTCTCAACAAGCCCGCTTACTGACCGTATTGCAGCAGCGTCAGGTAACTCGCGTTGGCTCGAATAAGGCCCGCCCCATTGATGTCCGGTTAATTTGTGCGACCAACGCTGACCTGAATGAGCGCGTGGCCGAGCGACAGTTCCGTCAGGACTTGCTATACCGGATCAATACCATCGAACTGCATTTGCCACCCCTTCGCGAACGTCCAACTGATATAGGCCCACTGGCTGAATTCTTCCTGAAAAAATACGCCAAACAATACAATCGGTCGGTGTCGGGCCTGAGTCCGGCGCTGTTGGCCGAAATGAAGCAATACCGCTGGCCGGGGAATGTTCGGGAGTTGCAGCATGCTGTTGAACGGGCGGTGATTCTGGCTCGTCCTGAACTAGCGCAGGGAACCCTGCTGGAGCCCACCAATTTTGTCTTCAAAAATGGATCGACAGCCGCATCGCCCGTGAGCGAAACCCTTCAACTGGAAGACATGGAACGGCAACTGATTCAGCAGGCCATGCAAAAGCACCGGGGCAGCATTACCGACGTAGCGCGGGAGTTGGGCTTATCCCGACAGGCGTTGTATCGACGTCTGGAGAAGTTTGGACTTTAACCTGTGTGGGTCTATATGACCTTTGTTTCGACTGGTGTGGAAAACGTTTTGTATTTATATGCCAAGTTTAACTTTGGCTTCTTCAAGCGAATAACGTTTACTCTGTTCAGATTTAAGAATTCGTTCTTATAATTCAGTACGATTCAGATTTGGTCCTTCGAAGGACAGTAAGCCTGTACGACCGAATTCAATAATGTGTTTTGGGCTAATGCATTGCGGATATTTATGATAAAAGCCTAACTCGCAACGGCTAATCCCAACGCTTTACCAATGGCTTCCTGCGACAGCCTAACTACTTCGTCAGGGGCTTTTCCGGCGGGTTCAATACCTGGCAATACCGTCCATGACATCTGAGTAAAGGATGTAAGCGGGAATAAGCCTTTTGGATTGAATCGGCCCGTTCCCTGAATGGCAATAGGAACAACAAGCGCATTGGGAGCGCGTTTGAGGAGCGTAATGACACCTCCCGGCATAAACGGCTTCATCTCGCCAATCGGTGACTTCGACCGGGTGCCTTCGGGGAAAATAACTGCCGAGCGATTCGTTTGCTGAATCAGCTTCCCAAGCCGTGCGATTTCGGAGAGGGCCTGTTTCGCATCCTTGCGGTCGATGAGGGCGGCCCCACTTTTGCGGAGATTATAGGAAACACCAGGCGTACCTTTTGATAGCTCGATTTTAGACACGAAAATGGGCGTGTGTCGACGTAGAAACCAGATGATCGGTGAAATGTCGAACATGCTCTGGTGATTGGCTACGAAAATAATTGGACGATCGGTGGGGAGGTTCGGCTGGCTGTGATAGTGAATGCTGCTACCAGTCAGATACCAGCCATAGGCGATAGCCGCATTCATCCAGTCGACCACTTTTTTATGGGCTTGCTTGCCAAATACATTAAAGGCAATAACCTGTAAAACGTGGAAAATACACAGCACTAACCCGAAGTACAATAGGTAGAGGCAACTTAGCAGATAATCCAATACTTTTTTCATAGAAATCAGGACGAACCAATTCACGCCCTAAAATTAATGATGAACTGATTTTTGTCAGGTAAAAAAACGTCTATCAGACAGATTCAATCGGTTATATTGCCGAACTTTACCCAGTCGTTAGGACAATTCATTCATTTTTTTGTTTATAGTTCATGAGCTTATCAGGCACGCGCATAGAGGTGATGCGTTACGTAGGAGAAACCATCGATGCCTCCATCGACCAGTTTTTGAAACCAATAGAAAAGTATTGGCAACCAGCCGATCTGCTGCCTGATACCACCAATGAGTCGTTTCTGGACGAAGTCAAACTCCTGCGGGAAAGTTGTCGTGAACTGTCGTACGATTACATTGCCGTTCTGGTAGGGGATACCATTACCGAAGAGGCACTGCCTACCTACGAATCGTGGCTGATGGACATGGAAGGGATTGATCAGGGCAATCCAGCCAGTAGCTGGACCCGCTGGATTCGGAGCTGGACGGCCGAAGAAAACCGCCACGGTGATTTGCTTAATAAATTCCTGTACCTGTCGGGTCGGGTGAACATGCACGCGATGGAAGTATCGACGCAGTACCTGATTTCCGACGGATTTGATATTGGCACCGGCCGCGACCCGTACCGGAATTTCGTTTACACCTCCTTTCAGGAATTAGCCACCAATATTTCGCACCGCCGAACAGCAACGCTGGCCAAGCAGGCTGGGTGCAATCAGTTGTCGAAGATTTGCGGGGTCATTGCATCCGACGAAATGCGCCATCATAAGGCCTACAAGGAATTTGTTACTAAAATTTTTGAGGTCGATCCTTCCGAAATGATGCTGGCGCTGGAGGATATGATGCGCAAAAAAATTGTAATGCCGGCCCATTTTCTGCGGGAAACGGGTGTAAAGCTGGGCGAAACCTTCGCGCATTTTTCGGATGCCGCCCAACGACTGGGGGTATACACCACAATGGATTACATCGAGATTGCCGAGTTACTGCTACAGGACTGGAAAATTGACTCGGTCAATGGACTGAACGACAAAGCTCAACGCGCCCGCGATTACCTGATGGCACTGCCGGCCCGATTGCGCCGGGTAGCCGACCGGACAAAAATTCCGGCTCTGGAATATCCGTTTAGCTGGATTGCCGCTTAGCCTATGAATCGGTTCGCGATTGGCATTGCCTGGCGGATTTTGGGCGTTGTGGCCCTGGCCAGCGCGATTACATATTTCCGAATTCAGGATGCCAATGGGCTGGTCATCTTTTCGTTAGGTGTTCTTGGTATCATCCTGACGGTTAACCTATACCGATTCGTAACCAGCCTGAACCGAAAACTGACACGCTTTCTGGAATCGGTTCGCTATTCCGATTTTGCCGTTGCATTCCGGGCCGATAGTAATCTGGGACCTTCCTTTTATGAATTGAACGACCAGTTTAATGAAGTGCTGGATGCGTTCCGACAAGCCCGTGCCGAGAAAGAAGCTAATCTACATTACGTCAACACCATTGTGCAGCATGTGAGCGTTGGACTGATGACGTTCGATGCCGCCGGACAGGTAGAGTTGGTCAATCAGACGGCTCTTCGATTGCTGGGGATTTACCGGCTTCGCACCCTAAACGACCTGAATCCAACGCATCCCGATCTGGCGCAGTTACTGAGAACGACAACGGCCTCGCCTGTACCAACATCCTACCAGACGGGTGCCGATGGTGAATTATCAGTGCGCTGTACCGCTGTTCGGCTGCGCGGACGACTAGTGACCGTCGTCTCGATGCAGAACATTCGAACGGAGTTGCAACAGCGCGAACTCGATGCCTGGCAAAATTTGACCAAGGTGCTGCGGCACGAGATTATGAATTCTATTACGCCAATCGTGTCGCTAGCGGGTACCATGCGCGACATTGTCGAAGCCGATCTGATTCCCCTGGCGACCGAGCAGCCGGGCGTTATTCCAAATTATGTGAATGAGTCCGTAGCGGATCTGCACGACGCCCTGATGACGATTCAGCAGCGGGGGGCTGGGATCATGCAGTTTGTGGATGCCTACCGAAACTTCACGACGATTCCCCAACCGATTTTTGCGGATGTTTCGATCGAACAACTGCTACGGAATGTGGTGCAACTGGTACAGCCTTATGCCCCCAAATGCCTGATCACCACATCGGTGGGTTCACCCAATCTGGCCATTCGGGCTGATGTATCGCAGATGGAGCAAGTGTTGCTCAACCTGATCAAAAATGCCATCGAAAGTATGAATGGGATGGACAATCCGCATGTTCAACTGGAGGCTATCTCGGAAGGACCACACGTAATCATCCGTGTGACCGACAACGGACCAGGTATCGAGCCAGAAGCCCTGGAGCAGATTTTTATCCCCTTCTACACCACCAAGAAAACTGGCTCGGGCATAGGTCTAAGTTTGTCGCGCCAGATCATGCAGCTCCACGGGGGCAAACTTACCGCCGAATCCACCCCTGGCCAGGGTAGTACTTTCAGCCTGACGTTCTGAGTTTTTTCGTTATACTTACGATAAAATCAGATGCATACTATTCATGTGAACTACGCTGGTTATCAGGCTTTTTTCAATGCCGAACGCGTGCCAGTACCTATTAAGGTTCTGCGCAGCCGGAATCCGGCCTTGGTGCTGTGTTTCTTGCAGGAAGCTTTTAAAGCGGATCATTATTCACCCACATTGACTCACGAGCGGCTGACAGTCAATCTAGCCGATTTTCTGGAAACCTGGCTTGCGACCGACGATGAATTACCTGAGGAAGGTAGTCTGGCCAGTGTGGTAATGGGTGTTGAGGAAAAAGCGGAAAAACTTATCAAAGACTGGGTGCGTGAAGGGTATCTGACACTTTACACGAACGACCAGGGCGACGACCTACATTCACTCACGCCCGATATGGAAACCGTGCTGGATTGGGTGGCGTCGCTGATGCAGAAACGCAGTTTTGTCGGAACGGAATCCCGCTTTCTCGACATCCTGCAAAAACTGCGTGAACTAGTGCAGAACACGTCCGACGACTGGCGGGTAAAAGTGGCCGAGCTGGAACAGCAGAAACTGGCAATCGATGACCAGATTCGTCAATTGACGCTGACGCAAACCGTGCAGACCTTCGCCGATTACCAGGTGAAAGAGCGGTTTCAGGAAGTGAACGTAGTGGCGCGGAGTCTGATGCGTGATTTCAGAGAAGTTGAGGACCGTTTTCGGCTGATTGCACAGGCTATCTACCAGAAACAATCGGCGGTTGATCAGACAAAAGGAGGTTTGTTGAGTTACGCCCTCGATGCCCTAGACGAACTACGCCAAACCCACGAAGGTCGCAGTTTTGAAGGGTTTTATCAGCATCTGACCGACCCCAGTCAGAAAGCGGAATTAGACGAACTGATCCGGCGTGTCTTCGAGTTATTGACCGAACGAGGTCTTACGCCCGATGATACGTTTGTTCGTAGAATCAAATTCTATTTGCATACCGAAGGCCAGAAAGTGAACGACTCCTTCTATTTGCTGGCCCAGAAACTGGAAAAGATCATTGCCGAAAAGCATCTGCGCGACCGCCGTAAGTCGCTGACACTCATCAACGAGATTCGAACGTTGGCATTTTCGGCTATGGACAATCCACCCCGCGACGATGCGTTTCTGGAAATCGACGGCAAGGCCGAGTATCTGTCGTCCGATTCCTTTGTATCGTTGCAGGAGCGGGAGAGTCGGATTGAGCCACGCGTGCTGGCTGTTGCTGAAACGGAAGAGATAACCTACGAATCGCTCGTGAATCAGCATGTTATCGATAAGTCGGTATTGCTGGCTAACGTGAAATACCTGCTTCGTTCGCGGGCGCAGGTAACGCTTCGGGAAGTGATCGATGAGTTTGGATTGAAGTACGGTTTAGCCGAATTAATGGCTTATGGTAGTCTGGCAGCCGCTTCGACAAAACACCTCATCAACGACACGCTGCGTAACAGGTATATGATCGGAGAAATCCGGAGTGTAGAGTTTCCTGAGATTATCTTTTGCCGGTAGATTTTTTTTGACAGGGTTGACATGATTTACAAGATTGTTTGAAGCATAAAATCATGTTAATCCTGTTAATCCTGTCAAAAAGTAATAGAACGGCGATTTGGCGTTCAATCGGTATTTCAATCAATTGCGTGTGTTGGCGCAATTGCGTAATTTGAGTGATAATCGAAAAGACATAGCTATGGATAGCCTCGACAATGTTTTTAGCATTGAGAAAGACTTTATTTACATGATTGGTTTAGACAAAGGCGAAGAAAAGGGCAAAGAAAAAGCTAAGGAGGAAGTTGTCAGAAATTTGCTTACGAAAACGTCTCTTTCAGTAGAGCAAATTGCTGATGTAGCAGGCGTTTCTGTTGAATTTGTCGATAAAATCCGGCAAAAAATGGCTGCTACTGAGTAATCCTTCTTTCTCTCAAACTATTTCACTATTTCTGGCGGCAGGCTGCCCGCTGGTGCCTACAGTTTGCAGCCCCTTCTCTGCGAACACTCATGTCCAAACCCTACGCATCGGCCATTGTTAAACTCCTACAGTCGCACGCGATTTACGATGACGACCGTACCTACTGGCAACTGCTCGACCAGTACGAAACGCCCATCCGTGATTATTTTCAGGTCATTGGTGTTACGCTCGATCTCAACCGACGCGAGGGGTATGCGCGTCTGGTGCAGAAAGAAATAGCTGATGACGAATCGAACGCACCTATCAAACTTATCCGCCGGGTGGCGTTGAGTTACGAACAAAGTTTGCTGGCTATCCTGCTGCGAGAATGGTTGGAAGAACATGAACTGGCAGCGTTTGCTGTGAGTAGTCACCTGAGTAGCAACCGGTTGTTTGTAACGCGTGAACAGGTTCGTGACCGGATCGAACTGTTCTTCAAAAATCAGCCGAACCGTAAAGCATTGGTTGGTAAACTGGACAGTCTGATTGAGAAACTGGCCGATATTGGCTTGTTGAAACAGACGCGTAAGGATGAGGTAAATCCAGATAATACGCAATACGAAGTAAAACCACTTCTGAAAGCCAAACTCCCCAACGAAAAGCTCGAAGAATTCCGGAATAAACTACAGGTCTATGTGGAGTCTATTTGATACGCAGCAGGCTACGGTACGACCGGGCTATCGACTCAAAACACTGGAGGTCTTTAATTGGGGAACGTTTCATGAAGGCACCAGCCGGCGCGACATCTGGAAGTTATCGCTCGATGGACAAAATACGTTGCTGACGGGTGCCAACGGGTCAGGCAAAACCACGCTGGTCGATGGGTTGCTGGCGTTGCTGGTCAATCCGCAGAAACGATTTTTCAATCAGTCATCAGGGGCGAAAAGTAGTAAGGAACGTACGGAAGAATCATACGTAGAGGGACATTACGGACGGACCCAAAGCGAAGAGCAGCAAAACGCCCGGGTAGAGAAATTGCGTCAGAACCGGGCCGATACGTATTCGATTTTGCTGGGTGTCTTTGCGAACGAAGGTGCCGGAAGCGTACCCATTACGTTGGTGCAGATTCGATGGTTCAACAGTAGCGGCCTGCAACGGAAATACCTGGTGGCGAAACTCGAACTGACCATCAGTGAACATATTCAGTTCAGCACCGACGGGCATTGGCTTCGTAAGCTGAAACGGCAATACGGCGACCGGATCGAGGATTTTGAGGCATTTCCGAAATATGCCAATGCGTTTCAGCGATTGTTCGGGATGCGGAGTGAAAAGGCCCTCACGCTATTCAACCAGACGGTGGGAATGAAAGTTTTGGGCGATCTGGACGAGTTTATCCGGACCAACATGCTCGAAGAGAGCAATGCCGAAGGGGCGTTCAAAAAGCTGATGGACAATTACCAAACGCTGCTAACGGCCTATCAGGCACTCGAAAAAGCCCGCACGCAATTAAACCTGCTCGAACCTATTCATCTGCTCAATCATGACTATCAGCAGTTGCAACAACGCATTCGGGAAACGACGGATAATCAACGTTTGCTTGAACCCTGGTTTGCCCGTGAGCGGGTGCGGTTATGGGCCGACGAACGGAATCGGCAGGAACGCGAGCTAGATCGGCTGGGCGATAAACTGACCGGGCAGGAGCAGCACTTACAGGAAGCTGACGACAAACGCGTTGAGCTGGAAATTCGATTGGGAAACAACCAGGTAGCCCAGCAAATTAAAGATCTGGAAAAGGAAATTCGTGGTGCAGAAAAAGAGAAATCGGAGAAAGAAAAGAATATTCGGGACTACAATCGACTGAACCGTTCGCTGGGGTTTACCGAGAATCCCGACGAAGCGGCTTTCCTGGATAACATTGAACGCGCTACGGCTCTGCAAAGGTCGCTGGCCGACGATAAAAAGCGGCTTGATGAACAGAAATACACCACTCGGACGAAGCTGGACGAGCAAAACAAAACGTTTCGTAAGCTGACCGCCGAGATTACGCAGTTGCTGAATAGTACCGGCAAAGTGACGGGGCGCCCGGCCGAAATCCGCCAGGAAATCATTGACGCTGTCGGCGCTACCGAAGCGGAAATTCCGTTTGTAGCCGAAATTGTGGAAGTGCTGGCCGACGAAAAACCGCTTTGGAACGATGCCATCGAAAAGGTGCTCCATAGCCTCGGCTTGTGTCTGCTGGTGCCCGATACGTACTATTCGGCGGTCAATGCGTACCTCAACGCCCACCGCGATCTGAAAGGCAAGGTTGTTTTTCACCACGTAACGGGAAAACCGCCCCGGCCTATTTTCCCTGATCCACGAGCCCTGGTCACCAAACTGGCGTTCAACCCCAAAAGCCAGTATGCAGGCTGGGTCGAAAACCACATTGCGGGTCGGTTCAACTACCTATGTACGCAAAGTCAGGTGGAGTTTGAGCGGGCCGAACGAGCCTTGTTGCCATCTGGGCTGAACCGGAATAAAGATCGCCATGAGCGGGATGATTCGCCAGCCCATCGGCATCTGCTGGGCTGGGATAATCGGGAGCTGCTTCGCGAAAAACAACGTAGCGCCCGCGAACTGAACGAAAGCATCGGTAAACTCGAAAAGGGGTTGAGTAGCATCGAAAAAGAGCTTTCGACTATTGGAAATAAAGAAAACGTATTGTCGATTTTTCTGGAAATGAAACAATTTCCGAAGATCGACTGGCAATCTGATGTACTTAAAATCAGTGCGTTGTTGAAGCAAAAGGCCGAGTTGGAAAACTCGAATCAGACGCTGAAAACCTTGCAGGAACAATTGAAAAACCTGAAGCAAACGATTGAGAAGCTGACGACGGAAAAAGACCAGACTCGCGATGATTTTCGGGATGCCGAAAAACAGAGGCAAACGTTAGCCAATGAGCAACAGGCGGCTGAGCATTTTCTGGAGAATTTCGATTCAGATAACCTTGATTCGGAGTTATCCCAATTGAATGACCTGACACGTGACTTGCGCGCCCAATTGATTTACGAGCGTTTTGGTCGACAAAAAGACGCGTTCATGGAGCGCGTGAACGATACGTTACGTCAATTCCAAAGCGAGAAAGCAAGTCAGGAGCGCCGTATTCGGGAGGCAATGAGCATGTTTAAATCGCCTTCCAAAGAAATCCGGGCTACGTTCACCGATTGGGATAGCGATACGTATGATCTGAAAACCGAAATCGACCAGTTGCCCGAATACATCGACCGGTATCAACAGATTCGGGACGAGAACATCGTGGAACTGGAAAGCCGTTTCCACGATGAGTTTAAAAGTGGGGCTACCAAAGCGTTGACCGATTACTGCAACTCGCTGGAGCTACAGCACGAGCACATCTGCGAAACCGTCGATCAGATCAACGAGTCGTTACGTAGCATTGCCTTCAATCTCAATCCAGATACATACATTCAGTTGGAGCGTACAGACAGCCGAAAGCCACGCATCCGAGATTTTCGGTTTGGTAAACTCAACGGCTGGCAGCCAGACCGCACGCAGATTGCGTTGGCCGATAATCCTAGAATGGCCGAAATTGAGCATTTCGTCAGCCGTATTCAGCCCTTTATCCGGGAATTGCAAGCCGATGAAAAGTGGCGGCAGGAGGTTACCGACGTCAGGAATTGGTCGGAGTTTAAAGCACGTGAATATTTCATGACCGATAAGACGCCCAAGCCCGGCGGTAGCTACGACAGTTCAGGCAGTTTGTCGGGGGGCGAAGCGGCTCAACTGGCCTACACGGTGCTGGGAGCGGCCATTGCGCATCAGTTTGGCATCCACCGTACTAGTGGGTCTAGTGATCGTGCCAACCACCGCTCATTTCGTTTCATTGTCGTTGACGAAGCGTTCAGCAAACTGGACGAAGATAAATCGAAATACCTGCTGCAACTTTGTCAGGGACTAGGTTTGCAACTAATGGTCGTAACACCCCTCACCTCCATTCATCTGCTCGAAAACGACGTCTCGGTGATCCACTGGGTTACGAAAGATCAGCGCGACCGGCGCAAATCGACCGTCCGCGACATCCCGATTCTGGAATATCGTGAACAGAAAGAAACGTTGTTATCCGTAGAGACGTAATACTTTACGTCTCATATGCGTCAGCAATGTGTAAGAAAACCATCCGGTCATGAGACGTAAGGTGTTACGTCTCTACATCTATAAATAATGATAACCCTTGCCGACCTACACCGTAAAGCCCTACGCCGATACGAAGCGGTTCTGAAAGCCTATTTTACGGGCGAAGACCTGTTTCCAATGGTCATTCCGGTCAATAAAACATTGGATCGCCGGGGCGGGATGGATGCTATTTTTGAGCAGCAGCGGGAATTGTTACTGAATGCCAAAAACAAAACGGGGCGTGGCTACACGCTTGATCTAAAACTCAATGCCAAAACCGGGCAGAGTGAAATTCGTAAAATCAGCGTTGACACACTGGCCGATTTTCTGTATTTTCTCGATAAAGAAGCGGAATACCAGCGCTTCATACGTAATGTCGAACAGATTCGGATTTCGTCGCCAATGTTACTGCCGCTGTTGGAGCGAATGCCGCAACTGGTCATCGAACAGGCCGATAAATGGCCCGATTTATTGAAGGTGATTACGTATTTCCTGCAACATCCGAAGCCTCAGCAATACGTGCGAAGCCTGCCGATTGCAGTACCAACCAAGTTCATTGAGACCAACCGGCCCGTGCTACGTATCCTGCTTGATCACCTGATTCCCGACCATCTGAATGCTGACGAAACCGATTTTTACAAACGCTTTCATGTGTATGTAGAAGAATCGTTAGTTAAGATTCGGTTTCTGGATGAAAACCTGCGTATATATCCCGCGTTATCGCACATCAGCGTCTGGTTAAGCGAATTTCGCACATTGTGCTTGGGCGGAAGCCGCGTATTCATCATCGAAAACCTGACCTCCTTTCTGACCTTCCCAAACCTCCCCGACAGTATCGCCATTTGGGGTGGTGGCTTCGCCGTTACGCTACTGGGCGGTACCGATTGGCTCCTCGACAAGCAACTCTACTACTGGGGCGATCTAGACGCCCACGGTTTTCAGATACTGGACCAGTGCCGCAAACATTTCCCCCAAACGCAATCCCTCCTTATGGACCGCGCTACGTTCGATGCCCATAAGCATCTGCGAGGAAAAGGCGAGCAGGTTTCGGTGACTGAGTTGCCTAATCTGACGGATGACGAGCAAGCATTATTTCAGCTACTGAACCAGAATGGCTGGCGCATTGAGCAGGAACGGTTGGGGGAGGAGTGGGTGGGTAATACGCTCTCCTCTATGATTTAAGCATCAACACCCAGTACACATACGTAGTCTTCAACCAAGCATTTTGCCAGATGCATGGGGTAAGGCAGTAGCGTATTGCCGGTGTCCCAGGCTGGCGAGAAGCGTAGAAGGTGTGGTATGCGGCATAAAATTCGTTGGCCCGTTGAGGAAGACAAGTCATCGCGAACGAAGAAAGGGACTAGCTCCACCACTTGCTGATGCTTGAAGGCAATAGTCGACCCATACACATCATATTTGGGGTCTTTCGCATTCGACAAGCGGTCGAATTTAGTAAGCGAATATATACCTTTTCGGTTATTGGGGACTTGTGTAGTTGGTATCTGCCCAATAGAGAAATAATGGAGCAGGCCGCCCGATACGGTTTCGCAGAAGCCGCTGAGCGAGGTGAAGTCTTTCCCAGGTGATTTCACGGACAAGGGTACGTACTGGGGCGTTTCGGCGTTCATCCGCATCCGTACAATTCCCAGCATGTTGACCATATCATCGTCGGTACGTCGTATCATCCGCTTTACATTGGGTACGTGCCGGAAGTCAATACAGTTGGTGGTTTGGCTCAACGTATCATTTGTCAGCTGAGGCCAGATGGTTCCGCCACGTGCATTACGCCAGTACTCAGCTTCTACGACCAGAATTGTCGGTTGCTCCAGCGACGTGACCACCCGAGCCGCAAAACTCGCAAATTGTTCGGGCGTCAGTTTGATATCGCTGCTGCCCACTTTCTGCCCACCGTTTCTGAGGAACGATTCATTTTTTCGGGCCACTATGAAGTGATCACCCAGTTGTTTGGCTGCGCCGGAATAAGGTATCCAGTTGGGCTGATCGTGCAACTGAACGTAACACTGACCGGAGGGTGTTAGCCGGACCGCCAATGCATAGTCGACGTCGCCGTACAACGTGGTTGTTCGATGGTGGTAGAGCGCAACTATCTCGGTTTGCTGAGCCAACGGTGCTTGAAGTCCTGCTTTTATGTACAAAGCCGCAGGTGACCCAAACAGCAAACCATTCTGCCGGATAATCAGATCGGACAGAGCGTTCAGTACGCGCCCTTTGTCTTTTGGTAAAAGCTCCTCTTTGTCGCTATCCTGCAGTTTTGTTGCCGATACGGAGTGCATAAACTGGGACCGAATACCGAGGGCAATACACGCTTCCCGGACAGCCCCACGTATTTTTCGCTGCGACGTGTTCCACACTTTTGTCGACTTTTCATCACCCAAATCAATCAGGGCGTAATCAAAGGGTTGTTTTTCGAGTGCAGCCGATAAGAATGTGTGCCAGTCAGCCTGTTTCTGGTTGTGTGCTTTTCGGAACGTGTCGCGCAGGTCTTT
Organism: Spirosoma sp. 48-14; assembly: GCF_001898575.1. Classification (GTDB taxonomy): domain Bacteria; phylum Bacteroidota; class Bacteroidia; order Cytophagales; family Spirosomataceae; genus Spirosoma. The sequence continues at coordinate 263,991 of NZ_MKUD01000063.1, read as the reverse complement.
CATTGGCAACCCCTTCGGGGCTTCCAACGGGTTAAGCAATGTAAGGTCTGTCAGGAGAATGTGCTGAATCTGAACGGTATTAGATTCAGGTAGGGCATTCTTATCAAGGCTTAATAAAGTGGTTAACTGCTCATTGATCAATGAAATTCGCTGGCTGTTCGCGTAGATAACCGCAATTCGTAACGTACCGTTGGGGGCCGAGCGTTTGATGGCATCGTGCAGCAACGGACCACCGACTGTGGGCTTATCGGTTACTATTTCGCGGGAGTAAAGACACGACAGCTTTGGGCTACGAGTGGGCATTTTTATGTCTGCCGTAAGTGGCTCGTGCGGGATCAAAATGCCGTTGAGGAGTGCCATAACGCCCTCGAAAACAGACCCCCGCTCGTTGTTTGAAAAGCCCGTATGAAGCCTATGGTTGTGTCCTTTACCTTTACCAAACTCAGCTGTGTATTTGTATCCTTCTGAATGGATAATGTAGTATTCGTCTTTTACACACGACGGATCACCAAGAAAATTTGCCTGTTCGGTAGGGGCCGTCAGCAAGTCTTGCAGCTTCACAAGCGGCCGTGCTTTGAAGGCTTTCAACAGATCAGGCAGGCCATCGTCCCACTCCAGGTCCCATTCTTTGGTATGCGTGTGTTGAAATGGTTTTGTTTGCAGACGTATCAGGCCCGACCCCAATGACCAATTGTCGATTCGACTTTGATTCATCGCCATCAGTACTGATAGGCGCTGCTTATTTCTGGCGTCGCTCATGGATTCGTCGGCGTATCGCTGACAGCTAAGCCACATAAACACCCAGGGTTTGAGTTTGCCCTGTTCATTGAACCGTCCGGTCTGCGTCTGAACCTTAAAATCGAGTCGATACGCAAAATAGCCAGTCTGTTCCTTTCCCGACCGATCCAGGTATTGGTTTTTAAATGGCTGACTGACCAGGAATAAGCCGGTTTTGTCCGTGCAACTGCCCTGCACCCGGCGCCATGTGATATCCTGACTACGATCTCCTACGTCGATGGTCATCGTCTTGCCATGTAACAGGGTTGCCAGCAAACTGGGGATAGCCGTAAAGATGAGCGCGTCTTCCTGTTTGTAGTTCGTAATGAGCGACGTTGGATCGGCATAGCGCCAGTCCCAATCGGCTGGTGGCGTTTCAATGTTGTTCAAGAATCGTTCGCAGGCCGACACGATGGCCGGATTTGTTGGTTTAGTTTCGGCTATTATTTGTTTAGCCCATTGCTCGAATCCAAGCGTTAAGAGTTCGTATAGCCGGGCCGGATTGGTCAACGGCTGATGCTGCGGGTCGGTCAGCACAGTAAGCGCACGAAGCTTATCCCCGTTTGCTTCAAAACCATGCGTCAGGGAATTGGTGCAGGCCAGCAGTGCATTGTTGAGTCGCCGGTTTGGAAAGTAAGTCTTCTTTTTATGCTGGGCAAGTTCCTCTGCAAACTGCTGAACGAGCGGCTGGTGCGGAAAAGGTAAAATGGCAATAGCCATATTGGCAAGGGCTTCGGCGTTAATATCGAAGCGGGCCAGTTGAACGCGGTCTGTTAGCATGGTGTAAATAGGTGAAGGGTTATCGCAATTTCCAGTTGATGGGGTTTCCGTTGTATGTGGTATCGAGCAGCGCATCGGCCAGTGGCTGGTAGAGTGCCCGGCAGATTGGGTCCTCATCCGTGTATTCGGCCAGCAAATCAATCATAGCCGCCAGCAAGCTCGTTTCCGGAGTTTCTTTTGCCTCCGGGTTCGCGGCAAGTTCAGGAGCCCAGGCGGCATCAACAAAGTAAGCACGGAACGGTACGTTGCCCCGAATGAGTCGGCCAACTGCCTGAATGATGTAGCCAATCGTCGTTGCGGCTAAATCCCGGCGCGGTCGGGCGCGTAGTTCCGGGTCGTCGTGTAGGGTGCTGTAATAAGATCGATTCTCGACCGAACGCCAGTAATGAACGGCACTCTTACGGGCCGCTTCCGCTTTGCCCAGTAAGCCAACGCCCGTTTGCCAGGCGCCAAACGTTTCGTCGGCTTCCCAGTCCAGCGCGCGCCGGTTCATTTCGCGGGCAATAGCTTGCGCGTCATGGGGATGCGGGTAGGGTCGGGTCAGAAAAAATACGGCACCGAACGCAGCCTTACGATGCTGATTCAGAATGTTTAGACCCCGCCCCACCGCAGCCAGCGGAGCTACCAGTATGGTGCCGTCTGTTTGGGAAAACTGTTCGATGTCGGCCCGGCGGATAGCCGCGTCGGTCAGATGCCGTCCGGCTTCGTCTGGTTCTGCAATGGCCTCGTTTCGGTCAGGCACGACATACCGAATGCTGTCCTGTTTCGCTGTCCAGTGCTGGCGTAGTTCAGTTGCTACCCACCGCGCCTGCTCATACGAGTTGACGAACAGTAATAGGCGTTGACGGTCGGCCCAATGTTCGGGATCACTGGCGGCTAATTGCGTCAGTTCATTGAGTATGTCGTGAAGTTGCCCTTTCCCGCGTTGCCCGACTAACGCCCGGCATAGTTGGTTGATGGATTGCCGGACTCGGTCAGGACCTGCCCCCGATAACCGAATCGGTTTGTTGTCTTCACCCTGCTGCGGCATAAAGACAAACTGACTCTCGCGGCCAATCAACCGAACCGCTTTTTGGTCTGGCAATAGTACACCATCGGGCTTGCCTACATGAAAGGTGGTTGAGTCCGGCAAATATGACGTACCGGACATGGCCAGTACTGCCGGTCCAGGCTGACCCGTATAGTCCGTCAGGAGTTGGTGGAGGTTCAGGACGTAGTCACGACCAATGTTCGTATACGCAAACAGATTGAGTGTATTAGTTTGCTTGCTGGGTTGTCGGTCGGAGCGAACCGTACCACTGGCGTAATACGTGCCAAACTGCCGCCCTGTCAACGGCAGTGGAAGAATGCTCCGCATGGTTGTTTGGTTTCGGTAGCTGGGTGACTTCTGCTGAATTGTAGCTGGCCGGTTGGTCCAGTCGAAGAAGACGATGCGGGTGTGCCGGTCGAGCAACGTTACCGTCAACGCAAACTGCAAGCGGGTTGCCAGCGTACTCAACGTATCAACCTCGTACTCCCGCTGGTATTTGGGGCGACTTGTGTCCTGCTGAAACGTAGTAATCTGCTCCTTCAGCTTTTGTAGTCGTTGTTCGGTTTTGGGAAACGTTCGTCGTATCCAGGATTGGCAGCGAAGTAGAATTACGTTATCGGTTGCATTATCACCAGTGCTGTTAATCTGATTCAGAATTGTACAAAGTTCAAAAGCCGCATCTGCTTCATTCAGTCGGTCTGGGCGCAGCGGGTCCGGTTCATTCAGAAAACTGGCAAATACGTCGAAAATGGTTTGTGTTTCGGTATCCTGCCTACGACGCTCTGCCAGAGACAACGTGCGGTCGTCAAACTCGGCAAAGCCAGCTAGTCGACGTGATAGTTTATAAAACAACGTCATCGGGGTAAAGTAGTGGCGGCTTACCCACTGCTGAATAACTGATTGCCCATTTGCCCGGTGAAGCAGGGTCAATACCGACGAAACGATATGCTGCGCATTCCGTTCGGCCCCAATCCAGCGTAACGTACCTGATGGCATATTTCCACGGTTCTGCACGGCGTATTCTTCAGCGTTGACCGTGATCTTGTCGAGAATACCGTCGTTTCCGTTCGTTAGCGTGACAAGTGTGGCAAACTGATTGTCGAACCAGTTAATCAACGTATCGACCTCGTCGAAAACGACCACATCCGACTGCTCGTAAACCAGTTCCCCCACACGAATAGGCCGACTGTCGAGCTGTCGGGGTAAGGTGCCACTGCTCATGCCGCCCGGCGTCGTAATCCAGACCCGGGCTGTCGGTAAATCCCGATACAACTGATACTGCGGGCAAACGGGCAGGTAAGGGCAGGCACATTTAAGCTTTTTCGTTTTTTTTGACTTATCTGGCTTCTTCTTCTCTGCCTTTTTCGTTTCGTCAACAAGCTGTATAATCTGGCAAGGCTCAGTGCCGGGAATAAACGATTTTGATTGCATGACGTTGACCCGGTCGCTATCGCTGATGTGGTATTGCAGCGGACACAGGGAATTGAGCCAGCGTTCACCCCAATGGAATGCCCCGCACTGTGCGTAGGCTAGGTACGTAGTCGATGCATAAAAGCCGCGCATATGCGTATGCAGCGAACTCCGCCCGAAAATGGGAACCGCAACCGGAGCATCAGTATCAGGATCGTCGCAGAACCATTCGTTAATCTGATTTGCCAGTTGAATCGCCGTCTGCACGTCGCTGACAAGAAGCGTTATTCGTTTCTCGGGGTGATCCTTGACGATGTGAGCCGCCAACAGCGAAGCCAGCGTTGATTTGCCGGACGACACCATGCCTGCCAAATGCATAAATCCGCGAATCGTAAACGTCGAGGTTGGATCAGGGGGTAATTTGCCCGCCGAATCAATGATATGACAACGTAGTTCCGACAGGCGTTTTTGCCAGTTTCTGGGCGTAATGGGTAGTCGGCGGGCTAGCGTTGTCTCGCACTCATCCAGGTGTTGTGCCAGCGCCGTAAACGCGGCCATATCGACCTGGAAAGGGGCGCGTACGGCAGGTGGAGACAACCATGTCGGTTTCGTCTGACTGCTGATCGACCCGGGCGATAGGTTAAAGAGAACGTCGCGTTCCTCGGTTTGGAGTTGAGTGTTGCCGATATTGATCTGCACCTGACCGGAGCCTTTGTACGAACCCGCTTGTGTAGTATACGGATGAGTATTTCGCTGCCGAAACGGTAGTTGTTGGCTCAACCATTTATCATACAAGTGTTCATGTTGCTGTTCACGCTCGTGTGGTGGACGTTTGGCCGCGTCGATGTACTGTGTATCGAAGTCCGTTTCTGTAATTATGTACATCCTGAGGTGAAGGGGAAGACGCTGGTAATCGCGCACTGCGTTCAACCAGTTGAACTTCTCCGGGTATGGAATCAACTGCCGTCCATTGGCCCAGGCTTTCTTCTGCGTTGCTGATAGCTTTCTCAGTCGAATATCGGCTATTGGCGCTTTGCTCAACAAGACCCAGGCCGCCGTGATAGGTTCGTCGGACAGATTTAGCTTTTCCATCAGCACGAATGCTACTTCAACTTGTAGCAGGATGTTAGCGTCTGTCCCAGACAGGCCATGCGTATCGTGTAGATAGTCGATCCTATCCTGCCAGTCATCGGGGGCAATTAGTAACGTAGACTGTCTCATGCTTTTTTACGTTTAGTGGATAGTGCGCGTGCATGTTGTGTAACGCGCTCGACAAACTGGCTGTGGGTAAGTATCGAGATGGAAGCAGGTAATTGGGCGTTCTCCCCAAGTAGACGCATATAGATCTGATCGCTTTGGGCGCGGTCATCAGGAATTACATAAAACCCGGCCCGATAAGCCAGCGCGCCAATGCCGGGAAGAATAGTTAGTGTACTCGCCAGCCGAACGGGATTGCGATGGTCTTTGATGTCGACAGCCCAAGCTGTACCATCAGAAAATTCAATCCGTATATCGTATTGATCCAGCATGGGCCAGAGCGTTAGTTGGCGAATGGCGTGGTTGTGTGTCGTCTGTATCCGCTCAAGGTCAGCCAACAGCTTTAACTCCGGTACGCCCGGCAAATAAACCTGCCAGTGAATACCCGGTCGAATTCTAAGCATACCCGCTTCCCAGGGTACCGCCTGTGTCGTATTGTGCGTATGGTTGTTACAGCGCGTTGGTTGCACCCCATGTAGGCGACCATTTTGCCCATGAAGTGGTCCACACCTATGGCAAAGCCATTGCGTAGTACTGTCTGAACATTCCTCATACAAGCCACTTACATCCTCAATTGGGACAATTTTGCGCGACTTCCAGAAAGCCTGACGAATAGCCGCTGTTGTTGTAAACGGATGCTCGATCAGATACCGACGTATCTGCGTGTAAACAGCATCGATGGCCTGTTGGCCGACTTCAGGTGCTGTCTCACGTTCTGCTTTTAACTCATTAAGCAGGCGTTGAAAGCGAAAATTATCCAGCGCATGCTGCGTGTGTTCGAATCGATACGACGTCGTTATAGCCGCTTTTCCGACTAGCACGTTATAATAGTAAGAAAGGCCTTCTTCGGTTAGCGAACGCTCGCGTACCAGGCCAAATGTCGGATCAAAATTGTCGGGAATGTACCAGCTTTCAGGCCACCAGTCCTGTACTGGCTGAGACCAGCGTTGCAGCATTTGCCATAAGGTTGGAGGCAGTTGGCCTGTTTGGAAAAGAATCTGCGTTGCCCGGGCTAAATTTTGGGGTAATGGATAGGGCTCATTATCGGGCCGGTCGAAAAACTCTTTCAACCCTATAATCAATAAATTGAAGGCATCAACTTCGTTCATAAAACGACTCGTTTCTTTTGTGAAACAATTGTGCTACAAATGAAAGAATAATTTTGATTTGTGTCAATAGGGAAATGGTCGTTTCTTTGGAGAAACATGGCATATCACGTAAATATCGAAAAAATGGCGGCACTTCTTCGCTCCAAACGGGCGGATAGGGGGCTGCGTGAGGTGGCTGATGAGATAGGAGAGGTTAGCCCTTCTACGTTGTCGAGAATTGAGAACGGTAAGATTCCCGATCTGACCACGTTTTTGCACCTATGTAATTGGCTCGACATAGCACCTGCTGAGTTATTTGTTCAGGAAGACGAATCGGTTGCGGAACCACCGGATACGTCGGAATCTATAGCCTTGTTGTTGAGAGCTGATAAACGACTCGACCCCACTGCCGCAAACACACTTGCAACTCTGATTAAAGCTGCTTACGGGCATTTACCTGGACAAACCGCAAAAGGTGAGTAGAATCAATAAAAATTCTTTGCTATCGTTCGAATTCAGACAGCGTTGTGAGGCAATTGCTGTGAACGAACGGCATCGACTTGGGTTGCAGAGTTTCGATCCGTTACCCGCCCATACACTTGCCATCGATTACAACGCAACGCTACTCACCCCTACGGAACTGCCTAATGCCGAACTGAAGTTGGCTCACTGGCTGGAGAGTCAATCAACCTGGTTTGCTGTAATTATTTGTCAACAGCCGCTGACTATCCTGTATAACCCTGCTTGTTCTGCGGCCCGGCACCAGTCCAATATGATGCATGAGTTCGGTCACGTGCTACTGAAACATCCAATGAATGAACTGAATACTGATACAGGGGTAGTTATCAAAAATGCGACTCACGAACGGGAAGCGGCTTATCTTGGTGCTTGCCTTCAACTGCCCAAACGGGCACTAGAATGGGCAATACAGCAAGGAATGTGTAAAGAAGATATTTGCAAGCATTATACGGCGAGTGAACAGATGGTTCAATACAGAAGTCGGATTTTACGTATCAACCTTCAATAGGGTAGCTTACGCTATCAGCTTCCAGCCAACCAATTTGTGAGATTAGTTGTTTCATAAGTGATACAGTTGGATAAAATGAGGTAGGTAAAATCAAAACCGGTATTACTTTTGTATCATAGAATAGTCAACTGTATCATCAAAAAAACTATCCACTTTATTATATGACACCCATAGCCCAATCGACTGAACACCAGCTTAATGACCAAATGCGGGCCTGGTTCGATGGGTTTATGAACCATCTTCGGGTGGATCGGATGTCGCTGGAAACCAATACGGCCACTACCGAAAAACAGGATTTTTACCATCGGATGGCAGCCGCTGACGCTACTGATCTAGCGTTTACATCCCGTATTCAGAGTTCACGCTTTTTTCTAGGGCGCCTAATTCTGGATTACGTTAACGAACTAAAACAACGTCAGGTTGAGCCGTGCCAACTGGCTATGGATTTTTCGGATGCGAGTGTGTTGGTATGGGCTGAGATCGACGATGACGACGAGTCGATGGAAGATCAGCTTCGGCTGGCGCAAGCCAAAATTAACGCTCAGTATAGTCAATACGGATTTTACCTGTCTTCGACTATTGTCGAAAAAAGTGACTGTTTGTCTATCCCTTCTCATTATCAATCTATTCTCAAGTAAGCATTGGCGTGGCGAGTTTTCATCGGATCGCCGAAGCGAGAACACATTGCTCAGGCCAATCGAAATTTAGATTTTCTGGAGCAGGCAAATCAATCACTAAACCCATTCTGGGATTGGCAGGTAACAGCCGCTTTCTACGTCGGTGTTCATCTGATTAACGCACATCTGGCCCAAAAATCTGGTTTGAGTTTCCGTTCGCATCAGCAGGTCGATGAAGCCATTAATCCATTCAATCAACTATCCCTGACGAAGCTGTCAGAAACAAACTATCTGGCTTACGACAAATTGCAGGGGTTAGCCCGTCGGGCTCGATATTTGTGCAACGAAGATCGGGCCAACAAAGTAGCATCCGCTCATTTCACGTACGACAAGCACTTTGCCCGCGCTATCCGCAACATGGATATTCTGATCAGTTTCATTGAAAAGGAATACAACGTAACCCTAAAAAGAATTGCTGTAAAGTGCATTGAGCTGAAGAAAGGGAGCCTACAGAACATAGCCATTCGTTAGTTATCCCCACTTCTTACGACTTCTTCTCATCGACGATTTCGATAGCTTCATTTGCTACTCAACAACCGCTCATGGGGCGGGGGATCTGTATGCGGTCAATCAACGGGGAAATTGGGTATAGGACAAGTTCTTTTTTCGACAGGATTAACAGGATTATTGCGTTAATTATTGAAAAATAAATCCTTAAAAATCTTGTTAATCCTGTCGAAAAAACGTTTTACAAGTCCATATACTAAACTTGTCCTACACCCAATGTTTACATAATCGCTTCAGGACATAGATAATCGATTACACCAATACACATTTCCCAGCCAGAATATCGGCTTCGACCTTCTTATATTTCACGTCCTTAACCACTTTCCCATCCGTGTAGCGAACCGATACTTTGTCGTTACGTCCGGGTGTGGGTTGTACCTGGCGTGGCATAGGGTAGCTACTTCGCTGCGACGGGAACAGCGCACCATTTGGGGGCGTATCGTCATCTTCGTCGTCCAGAAAATCCCATTCGCTTTCTTTCGGGTTGTTGAGCAAATACTCTTTACGGGCTTCGCGCCAGGCTTCCAGTTCCGGGTCAGGATGGGTTTTGTGCCAGGCCGACGGATCGCGCAGGTATTCGTACTGCTCCCGTATAGAACGTAGCGGTCGGTGGTCGGGCGGCAGCGACCGTTTGATCATTTCGCGCTCTACGTCAGCCAGATCGCCCTGAATGTTCAGCGTAACCAGATTGCGGGCATAGGCCGTCCGAATCAGGGGCATCAGTTCCGTGAGATGCAACGTCGTTACGTCGCTGATCATGAACGCAATCAGGTCGGCATCGAGCAGGTCTTCATCGTCGGCATGGTTGAGAAAATAGGCAAACACATCGGCGTACCAGGTCTGTGCCAGGGGTTTCCATTCGGGATAGTCCTGCACGGCCTGTTCCCAGGCGTTCGAGATGGTGCTTTTCGAATAAGTGTTCACGTCTGGCTCCAGCATGAATGCCTTGAGGGCATCGGCCTGCTGAGGCAGCAATCGTCGGAAATACGGTACATAAAAATCATCGGTATAGTCGCCCCACCAGAACTCCCGAAAATCACCCCCCTGCCGAAGTGTTTCCAGCACGGCCTCCAGGCACTCGTGGGCCTGTAACTCGGTAGCCAGCAGCAGAGCATGACTGGCGAAGTTATGCCGTTTCTCATCCCAATCTTCCTCCTGAAAATGCTCATACCGATAGATGGTATCAAGCAATACGGTCGACAAATCGGTCGTGAGCGACGGACGTGGCAGGGCCAGCAACGTCGCAACTTTATCGGTCGGAATGGTATAGCCGTACTGATAAAGCCATTGAATTTCTGGGTGCTGAAAAACAGGTGGCTCGTTAGTCTGTTGGTTGCCCGCCCGAAACGACCCTTCGATGTTGATGGCATTGGCCAAACCTTCCTGCAACTGACTCAGGTTGTAGCGCATTCGGGCAAAATCCAGTTCCTGCTTCAGCGACCGTAATTGCTCTTTGGTATGATAGCCCAGCTCGGTCAGCAGCCGCAACCGGGTTTCGGCCGCGTCGGGCTTATTTTTTGCCAGATCATAGGCAAACGCTACGTGCGTGAAGTTAGCCACCTCCGATACGTGAAACTCCGACCGATCGGGATAAAACAGCGAAATGTCGGTTGGTGGACCGCCGAATAGTGCCTCTACGCTCTCGGTATCGTCCTGTTGTAAATACTGATGGGCTTTGTTGGTCAGCCCCATCAGGTAGCGCGGATGCTGCCGCTTCGGCGGTCCGATTCACGGTCTGGTCCAGCAACTCGCGGGCGCGGCTCTTCTGCCCCGTCAGTTCATAATCCAGCATCAGGTAGTTTTTCAAGATAGGTACGTTGGGGTACTGCTGAACTAGATGCTGTAACTGCTCTACCTGCCGCCGGTTGGGTCGGTTTCGCACAGCCTCATACAAACCTGCCAGTTGCGACTTAAGCTCGGGTGGTACTGTTGCATCGTTGAGCGGGTCCCAACTGATTTTGTAGCTAAGCTGCTGTAATCCCTTGACGGCGAGTCAACGCCCGTAATAGGGTTGCCGTATTTGACCGATGAGGAACGTAACCTGTTTCAGCAGCTTAACTAAAACGACTGTTGCATTGAGCAGGGACGGTTACGTGAGGAGTGGGTGAGGGAGAGATTGCCCAATGGAGACCATACACCAGGCTGATTATTGGGTATCTTTATGGTCAATCTGCCTTTGATTGCTAACCAGCCTAAACGACTAAACCTATGAAAAAGCTGCTAAACTGTAAGATAAGCCTGCTGATTATCGGGCTAGTTAGTACCATACACCTGGTAATGGCGCAGTCGGCTGCACCGGCTTCGCTTTCGGTAGGGGCGGCTAAAGTAGACATAACGCCTGCGCTGAGCGAGCTGAAAAAACCATACTATGGTATCAACGATAACATCTACTCGCGGGCTGTTGTCATCAACAATGGCAGCAATACCGTGGCCCTCGTATCGGTGGATATTGGGGGAATCAACGATGAAATGGCCGACCGGATTCTGGCAAAAATCAAAGCCATATCGGGCATCTCTACCCAAAACATTCAGCTCACGGCTACGCATACACACAGTGTACCGTTCGGAATCAGCGGGGATGTTTTTGAATCCAGGATTGCCAGCGCTGTTAAACTGGCGAAAGACAAACTGCAACCTGCCCGCATAGGCTATGGCGAAGGGGTATCGTATATTAATGTAAACCGCAACATTATCGACCCCGAAACCCGGCGCTGGTGGGAAGGACCCAATTACGATGGGCCATCCGACAAAACGGTGGCCGTGGTTACCTTCGAATCGCTGGCCGGTAAACCCATTGCCATCTATTACAATTACGCCATGCACGGGGTTATTTCCGGGATGTTCGACAAGGTGAGCGGAGATGTTCCGGGAGCCGCGTCGCGGTATCTGGAAAACAACTTCGACGATGAAACGGTAGCCCTCTGGTCGACGGGTGCCTGTGGCGATCAGAACCCAATCTATTACCAGCAGACCTACGATTTGCGCGAAATTCGCGTTAAAGAGTACGCTAAACGGGGTATCGACATTAGCAATAAAATGCCACCCGGTGGCGAAGGACTGGACCGGAACGACCCCAAAGTAATTAAACTGATGGAGCAGCAAAAACAGATGTTGCTATCGATGGGGCAACTGCTGGGCGAAGAGGTGCTACATACCATGCGGGGCATCAAGCGAAAAATAAGCAATCCGATTGTTCAGGCCGATCAGCGCGTAATTAACTGCCCCGGACGTAAGCGGCTGGACGAAGGACGGGCAGGTTACGCGGGTGTGTATGAAGATGCCGATTCCATTCCGATCCGGCTTGGCCTGATTCGGGTGGGCGACATTGCGTTTACGGCCGTCAACGGAGAAGTATTCAGCCCCATCTGGACCCGCCTGAAAAAAGAATCACCCGTTGCCAACACGATGATGGTGACGCTGACCAACGGGTTTGCCCGGTCGGGTTATATCCCTAACGATGCCGCGTTTGGTACCTATACGTTTGAAGTCGTTTCATCGCGACTCAAGCCTGGTTTTGCCGAAACCGCCATTGTCAACGGTCTCCTCGACATGCTGTATGCCAGCCTTCAGCTAAAACCGTGATGATTTTGAGGCTTTTATTCAGGTAGAAAAAGCTTATCCGCCATTAAATAGGCGGCTGAAAGGCCAATGATTACGTTAACGCTTCGGCTGTTTTTTCGGAGTAACTATCCAACTGCTCTTCTTCAACGATTTTGACATGCGGCTGATCGGCCAAAAGTTGAATGGCGTGATCGTACGGTTTATATAGTTGCCTATTTTTGGGCCGAGCTACCAACACATCGAAGCGGGCGTTACGTTGCTCAGCATAAGGGCGCAAAAGCGTAAACTGCCCTACATTAAGGGTCGCTTTGTCCGTAATTGACTGCTCTAGTTTCAAATCGAAGCTCACGGGTTTAACCAAATTAAAACTCCCGTTTTGCCAGGCAAATGCGAATTGATACGTAAAGTTTGTACCCTCTGGCTTTACAGTGACGGGCCGGTCAAACGCTTCACGTGACAATAGCCCCTTGAGCTGACGCTGAAGCCGTTTCTGGTATTCTTTCAGCAAATAGCTCTCGTCATGACGAACCTGATGTTCGCTCTCCTCATAAAACGAGAGGTAGAGTTTATAGAACTGTTCACTAATAGCCGTTAGGTCTTCTGTGTACAACACAGCCGTTTTTAATTCGCCAAACTGTAACGCGCTGCTATCCCGAATTAGAATTTCGTTATCAATCAGTTGTCTTGGATGGGCTTCGTAATCCGCAAAGACTTCCGGCTGTTTGGTTAATTGATTGGTCCGGGCAACAATTCCCTTGAAATAAGAGCGGATGACTTTCTCGGAAAATTTAGGGTAAAGCTTCCGAATACGACCTAATCGTTCGGGGTAAAGAAACGTAGCGGTGCGTTGCTCAGGAAACAGTAGCAACACGCCAACATTCAGTACCTCACCCAGCGACTGGGCGTACCGATATTGCAGGAGGCTATAGTAAAAGACTGAGTTCACGCGATTAATGTTGTTAAGAATCTACAAAACTCGCCAGCATGCGCTTTCGTTTGCAATAGATGATCGCGAATAACGGAATAATTTCCGATTTCAATCCCTTCGTGGGTTAAGTCGGCAGCCGATGCATCTAGCGAAATCAGTGACAGATTTTCCAGAAAATACTGGAATGTATCAAAAACACTTGCTTTTTCAGAGGCAGACATCCGTTTAAGTAACGGATAAAACAGATGCTTATCGTATTGGTAATGCCATGTGGCCCGATCAAACGGAGGCATCACATAAGGGTCTGTTGCAAGCGTATCATTGGCGAAAGGAAATATCTGTTCATGGTCTATCAGAATTAGCGTATCATCGTTAATCAGCAGATTAGGCTTGGTACGAAATCCACCCCGGTCGAGGTTCTTGACCAGATTGTCAAACGCAAAGATAGTGCCGAAAAGAGCGATATAACTTGATAGATATCAAATCAAATTTCTAAAGAATTGAGTTATATTTTATAATAATTTCCATTACCTTTAAATTCAATTATACCTTTATCGCGAAGAATTTGAAGTTGTTGCCTTATTTTGTCTTTAATAAAATTATTTTCAGGAAATATCTTTTTAAAGAAACTCTCTGCTTGGTAAACTTCTTTAAGCGTAAAATTTTGTGTAGGTACATCTTCAATTACTTTCATTACTTCAATGGTCCAGCTTCTTTTATCTGGTTTCTGCTTTGATAAGAACGATGTTCTGCGCCAATTTTCTAATACTGCTTCTCTATCTTCTACTTTGCCATTTTTAATAAAAAATATTCGACCTGAATTCGGTATGTTTTGAAGTAGAATGTTGCATCCAGTCCATCCTGACCTTTTGGCTTTATGACTAAGGGGTTTACGTTTCTCAATTACGTCAAATATAAAATAGTGTTTTGGGATTACGAAGAAATTTATTACTTGATAAGAACTACTTGAGTAGTTTAGAAAAAAGAAATGCGGGTTGTTATTGGTATTTATTTTTTCAATCATTGAGTTGTAAGCTCCATTTACAATTTTTAACGAGATAGAATCTTTTTTACTTTTTAATTCATACTCAGATTTACACTTTAAGCAATAAAAATCACTAACGGGAGTATTGTTGGGAAATGCATTTAAATTATCGTTACCGCAAGAAGGGCAATAAATATTGTGTTGTACCCAATTCTCAGTGAGTATTCTTGCTATTTGAGAGGCACTTTTATAACTGCCAGCAATTGGTATATCAAAGGCCAGATTCATAATGATATAACACTTGATCTAAAAGTGCGTTGATCATTTACAAAAAAATAATAGAAAAATTTCGTTTAATTAAATTGTTAAAAATAGTTTGATACCAGAGAAGAAAAAACTATTTAAACGTTAAAATTATTAGGCCAGAGTGTTTTTCAACGAACCGTCGTTTACCTCTAGGCCACTTTAGAAAGGGGTTTGTTAGCTTCAAAGTATGGATATGTTAATAGCTATGCAAGTATAAAGAATTTAATAAATAATTTATGCCTTTTGCCTGCGTATACCGGTTTTTGTATAGTGAGTATAAGCTACTCTGTGATGTTAATTGGTTGATAATCAAAAGAAAGTTTCATGCCTATTCCCTACGATTTCACATCCTCCCTGCTGATCGACGATTTCGATACGTTTATTCGTTACCTGAAAAAAGGATTTGCTACTACTCAGCAGCATGTTAAGGTAACGAACAAGCCTATATGGTCTAAAAGGTGGAATACTTCTCCAGTATAGCAATGGGGAATAAACTATCACTGCACTTTATGATGACTCCTCCTTGCCAAATGTAGCCTTTGCCTATGCATCGTAATCAATAATAAACCACTCATGGTATAGTGTGGTCAGGTAAAAGCCTTCGGGCTGGAGGCCACCAATGGCGATAAATCCGGCTCCGAACAGACTATCGTCGTAGGTAGTGTCTTTGAGGTAGACAACCAACTTGGCGTGGTCTTCGCTCCGAAAGTGATGTAGAATGGTGATGTTCGGATGGTGGCTTCGGCTGATGGGTAAAAGTATCCAATCATCACCTATCGACAGGAACTGTGGGCGAGCGGCAACCGGGTCGAAGTTGGGGTGCCAGCGGAAAATCATATCGTCGGGCGAGTACGTTTTAAACTTCCACTCCCACGTTTCGGGGCCTTCGTGTTTCTCAATAATCCGATCCCAACGGCTTTGCTTGATCCGGCCGAGCGTCTGTGCTGATAAGTCTTCTATCTGCATACATCTTTAAATCTTTTGCTGAAGTATTGGCTCTGATCAATATATAGAGGGCTAGTTAGTATGGAGCACGCAAGGCCAGGCGGTTTCCTTCGCAATCGTTTATAAGGGCCATGTAGCCTAACTCGGCCGATATTTGTTTTTTTGCTTGTAAAACATGACCACCCAGCGGCTCGACTTGTTGTAGAGCCTTGTCAATATCGGCAACAGACACATGCAGCGTAACTCCGTCTGAGGAGGGGTGATACCATTCTCCCTGGCAAAGGGCTCCCGATGCTATTTCAGGCGGAAACATGGCCATCGTCAGTGCACCCAGATCAACGACTTGTAGTTCGACCTGAAATATGGCCTCGTAAAATGCTTTGGCCTTGTCGAACTGATAAACCGGTATTTCAAACCATTGTACCCAATTTTTATACATAATAGCTAGTTTTGGATAAAGGTATAAAATAGTACTATGCAAAACCTATTAATGCCGGAATGATTTAGTGATTGCCTAAAAATAGCAGGTAGTTATGTGTTTATGAACATAGCTATATTGGCCTGGATGAGTGAATGAGCATCTGACTTACCCCGTTCATGATATAGGTTTCAAATCTTGTTCATACTCAACGACTCCACAAACGTTGGCCGCTCACGTTTTTTAGAAGCTTGTTCATAGGCATAACCCATTGCTAGTAATGGCCCTTCCCGATAAGCTCCGGCGATGAGGGAGAAGCCGACGGGGAGGTCGTGAACAGTGCCCA
>NZ_MKUD01000063.1:0-247928 GCF_001898575.1 Spirosoma sp. 48-14 | reverse complement strand
AAACCAGTGTCGTAGTCGCCGTTGATGAGGTCGATGCAGCCCGCAAAGCCGATGCTGGTACCGCCAATGGCGTCTAGTTTATGCGTCGCCATCAACTTGTCGATGCGCTGGCGCCAGCTGCGGGTTTTGGTCAGGGCTTCGGTGTATTCGTTGCTGGTCAGGTCACCTTTGGCTTCACTGCTTTCGAGGGTTTCCTGCTTAAAGAACGGCATCGCTTTGGCTTCGTTCTGCTTGTTAAACGCAATGACGTCGGCCAGTGATTTAACCCGAGCATTGGCTTTCGACAGGTAGCGGTTTAAGCCGTCTTTAAACTCGTATTGCAGTACGGTAAATTCGGCCCCGCCCATCTCCCGAAGCTCTTTCATTACTTCAATTTCGACAACCGTAGCGCCCTGCTTTTTGAGCGTCTCAATAGCTTCTTTGTACAGATTCACGACACCTTCATGTCCGGTCAGAAACGATTTTTCGATGCCAATCCGTTTGCCTGTCAACGCGTCGGTTTTCAGAAATTGGGTGTAATCGGTTGCGCTCTTACCCCGGCTCTCAAGGGTTACGGCATCGGCTGGATCGACACCGACCAAGGCACCTAATAAAATAGCGGCATCGGTTACGGTGCGGGTCATTGGCCCAGCGGTGTCCTGCGTATGTGAAATAGGGATAATGCCGCTGCGACTGACCAGCCCTACAGTTGGTTTGAGTCCGACCAGACCGCAATGGGACGAAGGGGCAATAATCGAACCATCGGTTTCGGTACCAACGGCCACCGCACACAGATTGGCCGAAGCTGCCGAGCCAGACCCTGAGCTCGAACCGCTTGGATTCCGGTCCAGCACATACGGATTGCGGGTTTGCCCACCCCGGCTGCTCCAGCCACTACACGAACGGCTCGACCGGAAGTTGGCCCATTCGCTCAGGTTGGTTTTACCCAGAATAACGGCTCCCGCTTTGCGCAGTTGAGCAACGACAAACGCATCCTGGGCAGCTTTGTGGCCTTCCAGCGCTAACGAACCTGCGGTTGTCATCATCTGATCGCCTGTATCAATGTTATCTTTCACAAGTACCGGAATGCCATGCATGGGGCCGTGCAGTTTTCCGGCTTTTCGCTCCCTGTCCATGGCTTTGGCTATTGTCAGGGCATCGGGATTTGTTTCAATAACGGCATTCAGTCGTGGGCCTTTTTTGTCGATGGCGTCGATGCGATCCAGATAAAGCTGGGTAAGAGACTCAGAAGTATACTCGCCCGACTGCATTTTCTGTTGCAGATCGTGAATCGTCAGCTCGTTGAGGGCAAAATCATCGGTGAATGGGGTTGATTTGTCATCTGTTTTTGCCGTTTCCGAAGACGAGCAGGCGGCAAGTGTGGTTGAAACTGAAACTACTGAACTGGCTTTGATAAAGCTCCGACGATTCATATACCAGGCGTAAAAAGTGAGGGCTGACACAAGCCTACAAGTTAACGTATTTTATCACTTCGATGCTGAAAATCGGATAATACGAACCATTCGGTTTTGAGAAACCGCCCGGTGTCGGTTACTACTAACCGACACGGCTATATACCGGAAACAGTGGAAATTTGGATTAGAAAGGGCTGCGAATGGTTAATGATTCTGCAATGACCTGATTGGTCTGCATATCTTCTGAGTACAGAATAGAGCAACCTGACTCTATAGCAGCAGCTATAATAAGCGAATCATAAAATGAGTAGCCATAACGGCTGGCAATTTTAACCGCTTCACTAATGGTTGTTTTGGAGTTTTGATGGACGACAAACTGTCCTATTATTTCGTCTAATACAGCATTAATTTCTGACCATTCCTTCTGAAATTTACGGCGTAGCGTATTGGCTACTTCTTGTAATACCTGCGTCGATATCGTACGCCCGATCGGGGTTACGGCCTGTTGAGCTTTAACTTTCTTGTCAATCTCAGTAACCGTATAGCAGTAAATCAGAACGTTGGTATCGACAAAATACTTATCGTTCATTCGCTTCTTCGCGGTTAAACGTGAACCCTGACGTGTTTAGTTGGGTGGCATTAAACGTAGGCATCGTATCTAACCGATTGGCGTTCTCGCCTTGGTCAGCTCGTTGGATACGGACAAATTCAAATCGCTTCAGTAATTCGGCCAGAAATTTCCATTCCGAATCTTTTACTTCCAATACCACTCGCATGATAAATCGGCTAAAATTTGAGTTATACAAATTACAACATTTTCTTACTGTTGCGCTAAATTGTCCAAGTTGTCCCTAAAAAACAAAGATCGAGCGGCATCAAAGACACCACTCGATTCTGGTTGGGTAATCGATTCAACTTATTAAGCCAGCGCCTTCGAGAACAACCCTACGCGTTCGCGGAGAAGGTAACCGCTGAGATCGGTGCGGAGATTGCCGTTCAGATTGAATATCCGTAAGTCGGCAGGAAGATTTTCGTATTTGTCTAAGGCTTTCAGCCAGGCATTGCGGTCCAGGTAGGGGGCCAGCAGGATACGGGCCTGATTCAGGGCCCGATGTTGCCGGGGCGACCAGATAGGCCGTTGCCGATACACAAACCCCTGACCATTCAACAGATCCGATAGCGACTGAGGTGGAGCCATCGGAACCAGTTCGGCCAGCAGGTATAAACCTAATTCAACGTTCAACAAGCGGTTGGCCACCATTCCTGGCAGGGCATGCCGAAACCGAAGGCGAGTCGCCAGCGGCTCCTGCCAGCGTAGTAAGCTGGCAAGGGCCGGGCGGGTTGCGGAAGCGGTAGTGAGGAGCGTGTTCATTGGTCTGTTGCTGTTTACTGTTCTTGAATCAAATTTCACACACTCAGAACGTAATCTTTTTACGTTGTTCTGAAAAATTTTAAAAATTTTTCGCTCCTCCCGCTCTCCCGCTCCCTATCTATTGCAACGACGGTCGATACGTCGGGAAGTTGTAAATGCGGTGTTTGCCATTGCTTTGAATAGACCAGTTTTCCCATAAACCGATGACCAGCATCCACTGCGAAATGTCGGCCTGACGGGCTTCGTAACCGCGCTCACGCAGGAAGTTTTTAACGTCGAGCGTGGTGGTGCTGCCTTCGGCCAGAATGAGGGCCGTAGCGGCAAATCGAATGGCCAGCGGTTCGAGTTTTTTGCGTTTGGTTTTCATCTTACGACTTGATTCTGACGAGGTACCGAACCGTACACTGCGCCTGGTTGTAGACAATGAATTCGTTCTTTTGCAGGCTGATGCCCTGTTTGGCAAATACCGAATCATAACTCGGGTCGATACGTTTCAGGGCGTTGGCATCCAACGACATGTGCTGTGATTCGTGCTTCGTAATTTCCAACTGATTGCCCACATGGACTTCGTAAATAGCCAGATACGCTTCGCGTTGCCGCCCGTTAGCCCACACGGATCCATGAAGCGAAGTATAGTTGAGCGATTTGCTGAATTGGTCGGCGAAGTAGATGCCATAACCAAACATTTTACCCGTGATGACGGCGTTGGCTGGCCGCAGCACCAACCCCGTTTTCAGAATCGACAACCAGTTTTCGCTTCGACTGCCGTGCCAGAGCGCCACTGTTTTGCGGTTTGTTTGCTGACGCACATAAGTCTCAAAAGCTTTGTCGGTCACGGCATGTCGTACGCTGAAGGCGGCATCGAACTTAGCAGCATCTGCACCCATCATGCGCCGGATATGTGCCAGAATCGTCTCATCGCTGATGGGTTCAACGGTCAGGTTCATCGACTCAAGCAGATTGGGTTGTGCATCTTCCGGGCTATTGGGCTCTGGGGATAGCTCAACCTGACCGCGCATAACATCCAGCGTCGATTGTTCCTCTGCAAGCTGATCATGCAGAAGTTGTAATTCACTGGCCGACTGGGGTTTTTCGTTGACCAGATGATGGCCTACATGAGTCATTCGGCGCGGAATCACCTTGAACAGGTCGAGGAGTTTGGCGTTATAGACCTCCGTATCCATACCCGGTTTCAACAGGCTAGCCAGTTCGTCGAGCAGTTGCTGGGCGGCTTCGACCTGTCTGCGCGTCACCTGCTGAGCTGTTACGACGTAGTTCTGGGAAATCGACTGATTCGCCAGGTCCAGCAGACGGCTCATCAGCGTTCGGACGGCCAGGTTCGGAATGGTGCTGGCATCCGTTGCCAGGCTTTTCTGGGCGTAGAGATGGGTCTGATCTACATACCCTTTCGCCACTTTCTCGCGGAATTTTTTGTCCCAATGCGCCATCGGGTAACTAACCGTAGTCCGTATGCCACCCACCCGACCATAATGCACAGTGAACGTACCATCATCGTTCTCACACATTTCGTAGTATTTGTTATTATTTCCGGCCGTAACCATAATCAACTTCACGGTCCGGGTAACCGGAGTGGTGGCGTCGGTGGCATCAGGCGTTGTTGTGTCGGCAGATGGTACTGGTGTGGTTGGGTGAAAAGGGATGGTCTTACCGGATAGGCTCGACGTAGAAGTCCCCCATACCCGTTGTAGCAACTGGTTCAGCATCATGATCGTGTTAGATAGTGGTCATTAGTAGTCGTTACTCGCCATTGCTGTGTGTCATTCCTGGGCATTAGATGGTCATATCCTCGTTGTTGGAAACCAATTGCACCTCAGCAATAAATGACAACGAATGACTACCTAATGACCAGGAATGACCTACTGATTACGCCAGCATCTTGCGCAATACGCCCAGTCGATTGCGGGAAAAGCCAACGGTTTTTTCGGAGAAATGGCTGCAGTCGCGGCTTAGATCATAGGCCAACCGATGCCCTGGGGAGGCTGCGTAGGCCTGAAGCAGGGTTTGCCAGTGGATGTAGTTGGTAAAGTGCGCGAGAAGCAGTCGACCTCGATTGAGGTATTTTTGCTGCCGGGGTGTGAGGGTAGAACGGAGTTCGTCGTCGGGTTGGAGTAGATCGGGCAGGGCAGTTGGGGGCGCTGTCGGATTTACCTGCTGCAATAAAAACAGGCCGAGTTCGAGATCAACTAATTGCCGGGTCGAGAGCGACGGGCGGGCTGTGTAAGCCGGGGTTTCTGTGCGCGGACGTGAGGTATGAGTCATGATTGTCTAAGTAAATGTCCGATTCAAAAATATACCCCTAAAAACGTAATCTATTTACGGTCTGCTTTTTTGTTCGAAAATATTTTTATTGCTTTGCTGAGCGCAGGGAGCCAGGAGGTAAAAGTAGTGTGTTCTCCTCTCCCAGCCCCTGGCTCCCTGCTCTTAGCCCTTTACTCGTATGCCCATCACACGCTCGGCTTTCCAGCGGTACCGACTCATCGACGAGATTATTAGCCGCTATCCTCGGCGGTATTCGAAACAGAAGCTCTTTGAGCTTTGTCAGGATAAATGCGGAATCCGGTCTATTTCGTCGCTCGAAAAAGACATCCAGCGGATGCGCGAAGATCACGACGCGCCCATTGCCTACGATAAACGGCTGAACGGGTATTACTATACCGATCCGCAGTTCCGGTTGCTGAGCCTGATGCTTACGCCCGATGATATGGATGCACTGGAACAGGCGCGCGAAGTGCTGGCTGCTACACAGGGAGCCTCCGTAGCCGATGAACTGGACAATGCGCTGCAACGAGTTCGGCAGAGTCTGGACATTATTCGTGAGGTGAAAACGGATGCGCCTACACGCCGGGTGGTGTATGTCGAAGAGAAAATTCTGGGTGGGAATCGGCAGTATGTACCTGTGTTGATCCGGGCCGTTAACCAGAATCGGCAGGTGGCTTTTCGGTATCTCAAGCATGAAGAAGCGGTGTCGATGACCAGTCAGGCACAGCGAAAGGCGAGACCAAACGCTCGTAAAGAAACCAGTCTTGTAGTGCCCGAACGCCCTAAGCTGCGGATTCTGCACCCAATCCTGCTGCGCGAAGTGGCCGATAGCTGGTATGTGATTGGCTACGATGCTGCCAGCGGACGCGAAAAAACCTTTGCCCTCGACCGCATGAGCGAACTCGAACTGCTGGACGATCCCTGCGATGTTCCCCCAGCTGTGTTAGCCAGTGTGAGCGAACTGTTCGAACATATCTATGGCATTACGGATAGTCACGGTCCGGTGGAAGAGATCGTGCTGTCGTTCAGTCCGTTGTTCGGACGATACGTGAAAGCCAAACCGATCCATCAGACGCAGGAAGTGCTAAGCGATACAGAAACCGAATGCGTTGTTCGGTTACGGCTGGCACCCAACCGTGATTTGCTTATGCACCTGCGCAGCTATGGCGAACACCTGACCGTTCTGCAACCGGAAAGTTTGGTTCAGGAAATGAAAACATCGCTGGAAGCCACGCTAGCGAATTATAAAAAATAGAACACAGATCCTAACTAGTCATAATCATCAGCGTTCTATTTAGCCTCAGATCATTTATGCCCACCTTTACCACTATCCTGCAAAAATTTGGCGAGAAAGGCGATAAGACCCGCTGGACATATATCGAAATTCCCATCGCCGTTTCTGATGAATTGAAGCCCGGTCAAAAAAACAGCTTTCGGGTGAAAGGAACGCTGGACAGCTACCCGATCAAACAAATTGCGTTGTTACCCATGGGGAAAAGTGCTGCGCGTCTGGATGGGCTGGAGGGTGGTTTTATGATGCCCATCAATGCATCCATGCGCCGGGGAATGGGGAAAGAAGACGAAGGGCAATCTATATGCGTAACCCTCGAAGTGGACACCGACCCCATACCGATCTCCGCTGACTTACTCGACTGTCTGGAAGATGATCCCGTCGCGAAAGCGCATTTTCAAACACTCAGCCGGAGTCATCAGACCTATTTCTCAAACTGGATTGAAGACGCTAAAACCATCGAAACCCGAACCAAACGACTCACCCAGGCCATCACCGGACTCGCCATGAAAATGAATTACGGTGAAATGATCCGGTATTTTAAACCGGGATTACACTGATTCATGGATTAAAACAGATTTTGTTTTACAGGATTCGCTTCAACTAAGCACTTTGACAAAATCAGATTACCTATAAATCAGCGTAATCCCAGTTTCTAATTAAACGGAATCGTCAGCTTCAGGCAGATGTTCCGGCCCATGCCATACATGCCCAGACGGCCGTTGGGCGATTGGGTGAAATACTCGAAATACTTCAATCGGCTCAGGTTCGACTGGTAAGCCGTATCGAACAGGTTGTTGATCTGAAACAAAAAGCGCAAAGCTGGTCGGTCGCGCCCAATGTGAATCTGGCTGTCCAGACCGAGATTCACCAGCGTGTAGCCGTCGGTTGGCGTTTCGGTGTCGTTCAGGCCCAGGTATCGATCCTGACGGGCGTTATAATCAACATCCGCTTTAACCGTAACATCGGATAACCATCCCCGTTTGATGGGCAATTGCTGACTGAAACCCGTCGAAATGCGCAGGGGAGGGATAAACGGCAGGTACTCGCCCTGTACACCCGCATCCGTATAGCGCGAACCCCGGTTATAGCCGTAAACGACAGCAATGGTATTATCGAAGGTAAAGCCCTTCCAGGTAGTGGGATGGAGGCTAAACTGGGTTTCGAAGCCGTAAAGCTGGGCCGACGATTGCTGGTACTGAAACGTTTTGTTGCCTGGTACAATCACAACGGGCTCGCCTTTGTCATCCACCAGTTGCGCCAGCGAGATGTAGTTCAGAATGAAATTGTTAAAAACGCTGACGCCGAAGTTGACATCCGGGTACGTAGCGGTCAGGCCAATGTCTTCCTGAATACTAAACTCCGGCTGGAAGTTCCGGTTGCCGATGTACACGATGTGCGCACCGGGGTCTAGCCCGTTCGAGGCAATTTCAGTAATGCTGGGCGCACGGTACCCACGGGCAATGTTTGCTTTCAGCGCGACTTTATCCGAAAACTCATAGGTTAGCCCCAGGCTTGCCGAAATCCCCGTAAACGACTGTTTCAACTGAGGGTATTGCAACGTGGCCCCAGTTGTATCGGGAAGAGACACGTGCTCATCGAACCCGGTTCGTGGGTTATTACGAACGTAAAAATCGTCGCCCGTTAAGCGTCGGTTATCGTAGCGTAGCCCCCCGCTTAGGGTTAATTTATCCGCCTGCCATTTCAGGAAAACAAACGTACCAAAGTCAAACAGGTGGTAATCCGGTATCGGGAAGGCCGTTCCATTCTTGTTTTTGTTGGCCTGATACATGCCATTCACCCCCAGCGTAGTTGCTAGCTGGCCCATATTGGGCAGATTGTACCGCAGACCGTAATTGATGGTGTTGAGCCGTACGTATAAACTGGGCTGATCAACCTGGGTAGGGTGGCTGTATTCGCGTCGAACATTCTGTTGAAAAGCCAGCAGTGCATCGATCTCGCCATTCCCAACCTGATAGTGGTTGTTGGTGTGCAACCGATAATGCTGGATATGCTGATGCAATGGACTGAGGTGGTACGAAGTCAACTCGCTGGCCGGAACAATAGGGCGACGCTGAATATCATCCTGATCGGGTTCAAAAATCTGTTTGGTAAACTGACGAGTCAGCGAATCGCGGCTACCATCGGGTATGCCCTGTAGATTGTCGTATAGCGAGGCTCCAAAGCGGGAATAGCCCTGATGCCCTGTGTAGCCTACCATGGTTGTCAGGGTACGTTCCGAAAAGCCCGTATTGTACACTCGCCCGTCGATTTTATTCTGGTAATTGGTGGCAGCCCGGATAGACCCCCGGAAGTTCCAGGCCCAGCGCGATCCACCCGATGCCAGACTGATCGATTCGCCCAGGAGCCGATTGTTGGATTGATATTCGGTAACAAAGCCGACCTTAAGCTTACCCTCCGTATCTTTCGGATACACTGGCATCATACTGACCACCCCGGCCAGCGCATCGGAACCGTACATGAGGCTGGCTGGCCCTTTGATCACTTCGGCCCGTTCAATGTTGTAATTGTCGACTTCAATACCGTGTTCATCCCCCCATTGCTGGCCTTCCTGCCGAACGCCATCGTAGAGTGTCAGCACCCGGTTGTAGCCTAACCCCCTGATGAACGGCTTGGAGATATTAGGCCCCGTTTTGACGGCATTCAGACCGGGGGCATTTTTAACCAGTACATCAATGATATTGCTGCTGGCCGTTCCTTCGATAGCCCGGTGCGAAATAGCCAGAATTGCCACCGGATTTTGCCGGAGCAATGTGCCACGCGTTACCCCCGTTACCACCACTTCGTTCAGTGAGTTGACAACGGATAATAGTGTGGCTGTGTACATATCGGTTCCGGGTGTAACCGTGATAGTGTCCGACTTGTAGCCCACGCATGAGATAACGAGGTCGTGCGCCAGGGTATCCGCTTTTATGGATAGCGAAAACTGGCCACGAGCATCGGTAATGGCTCCTTTGTTTTGTCCGATTAGCGTGATAGTGCCGAACGGAATTGGTTTATGATTATCGGCATCGGTGACAGAGCCGCGAATCTGTCGGGTGGGCGTGGGTTGCGCGTAAAGTAACCCCTCGGTAAATCCGAGCAGGAGCAATAGGAAACATGCTTTCATTCAGGAGGATGTCGTTTGGTTGAGTAATCCAGCCCTGCTCACGAACACACGACAGAGGAATCAGAAAAACTGACGTATCGAGCCGATACCATCGGTTAACGTCCGAATTTCCTCCCAAAGCCGGGGAGCAAATAGGCCAGTAAACTGCATAGCGATGTACTGATTTTGATATCAGTAGCGGCTATGGATCAGGAAGTTACCGAACAACGGGAGGGCCTCGATGCGAGAAGCAATAGAAAAGGAAATAGACGTGGAACGGTCGGCTGGTAAACAGAAAAGTCGAGTGCAGACGCGTTCGCAGAAGAAACAGAAAGGCAAAGAAACTGCTGATGACTATAGGCAGGTTGGCCGCCAGATCGAGCAGTAAAATCTCCTGAGCCGTATGCGTGTTAGGCAGTATCGGCCCTTTGCCAAATGGCCAGTAGGGGTGAGCGTGAACAATCAGCCGACCATCGTTCAGTCGGTGCGCGTGGCGAAACACAACGCCATTAAACCACATGGCCAGAAACAGGCCAAGCAGAATACGGGCGACGTGTAAGCGATGCGTATGGAGCCGATTGAGCATTAACTACTGGTAATCAGTGTGTCCAGAACAAATATACACGTGCTTTGTCAATAAGGTTTAGACGAGTCTAAAAAAACTGGTTTATGTTGATTAAATGGACTTTAAACCTTGAAAACTGCTACTTCCAGCTACTTTAGACAGGCAACTCTGCCGAGCGGCCCCACTTATGTAACTCCTCTGCTGACCATAATGACGGGAAGAATACGCGTTGCTGTTGAACAGGGGGCAGGTAGGTTTGCCAGTTGGTGCCGCCCGTTGCTTTGATGTCTTCCGGCTCTTTGTGCAGGTACTGTACTGCTGACCGCAGATGCGCCAGCTTCCAGCGAATATTTACCCGCCAGTCGTACTCCCGTAGAACATTGATCAACTCGTCCGAAGCCTGTCCGGACGACGCCAAGTGGAGAAATCGATGGTTCAGGTTTTTGGCTTCGTAGTCTTCGGCCAGTCGGATCAGGCTGGCTTTATAGTGCTGGTCAAACTGCCGGAGTGTCAGCGTTTTTTGCTGCGTAGCCAGTTCGGTGGCACCGAGTTTCCAATACAGATACTCATACAGGTCGCTCACGTAAGCCGGGTCTTCGGGAGCTGATACCAATAAATTCCGAAAGTCAGTTGAAACGATTTCAATTTCGCGAAACTGCACTGACTGAAAGCCACTGGACGGAAGGAGTGCCATCCGAAATTTCAGGAACTGTTCGCGCTCCATGCCCATAATCATCACCTCAAACGACTCTTCGAGCAGCTTGAAATACCGATTGACACGCTGCATTCGGGCCGTGAAGAAGGCGGTTGTTAAGGGCTCGGCATGGGCAATCTGGGCAATTTCGTGCCGGACGAGCTTGAAGTATAATTCCGTGATCTGATGATAGGTGACAAAAATCAACTCATCGGGATAAGCCGTTTTGGGATTCTGTAACGACAGCAGCGTTTCGAGATGAATATAATCCCAGTAGGTCAGGTAGTCGGCTTGTAGCAGTCCTTCGAGGTAGGAGGTCATATCCTGCCCCATGGCCGCGAACTTCTGTTCGAGCTGGGCGAGTTGGTGGCTGAGTGATTCGGTCATGAGCGTCGGTTGATGAATTGGCCATAAAGGTCGTAAGCAATCACTTCTTTGCGAACTTTGCGTTCGCCTTTACGCACACTGCGTTTGGTAAACCACTATGAACGTAGAAAACAAAACCATCATTATTTCCGGAGCGTCGCGGGGCATTGGCCGGGCCACGGCGCTATTACTGGCTCAACACGGTGCCAACGTGGTTGTAACGGCCCGAAACGCCAACGAACTGGCCGAACTTGAAAAACAGGCTACCGAGGGTCATGTACGGGGCAAAATTGTAGCCGTTCCCGGCGATGTGTCGAACGAAGACGATATGGCGGCTGTCGTACAAACGGCCATCGACCAGTTTCAGCATATCGACGTGGTGATTAATAACGCAGGCTATGGTGTTTTCAAAAATGTCGATGAACTCACCGCCACCGAATGGGACGAGCTAATGGCGACCAACGTAAAAGGAACCTTTCTGCTAACCAAAGCTGCTTTGCCTCATCTGAAAGCACAAGGTTCAGGCCATATCGTTGTAGTAGCCTCGGACGTAGCCAAGCGGACGTTTGCGGGTGGATCGCTTTACACCGCCAGTAAGTATGCACAGGAAGCGTTCACGGGCGCGTTGCGGAAAGAAGTCCGGTCGTTTGGTATTAAAGTGACGGGTGTCTATTCAGGACTGGTCGATTCAAATTTTCACGCTAAAGGTCATGGTCACGAAACCTCTCAAAGCTGGCTCAAAAACGAAGACATGGCCGAGTCGATGCTCTTCATCGTCAGCCGTCCGGCGCATGTGGTTGTGGATGAATTTATGATTCACCCGTTGTCGCAGGAGTATTAAGTCGTGAATGCCAAATAAACCTTATGTATGGCTCGATTGTGGTATCTACTAAGGCTTGAAAGTAGAATACGGTTGTTTTTAGCGCCTGGATAAACTATATTCCTAAACGCACGTTTTAGTAGATGATCGAAAACGTCAATACGTTGCCCATAGATATTTTTCGGGTTATTTGGCTGCCATTTGTCAACCAAAATCCAACCTGCATTTGCTTAACCATTGCCATTGAATGACTCCTGAACGTTGGTTAACCCGCATTTTTGAACAGGCACCCGTGGCCACTGCGTTGTTGGGAGGGCCAGACTATCGTATTAAGTTGGTCAATGCGGCTATGTATGAAATATGGCAGCTTCCAGCAGATCATCCATCCGTCATTGGTCGGCCTGTGTTTGAGGCTTTTCCTAACATTGCCGGTTTGGGCCTCGAAGAGTTACTGGCGGAGGTGCGTCGTACCAACCAGCCCATTAAAGGGGTAGAGGCTCCGTATACACGCGTGGGCCAACCGACTTCTTACGTCAATTTTGTGTACGCACCCATTCATGACGACGCTGGAAATATTGATATTGTGGTGGTGGCAACGGATGTTACCGAGCAGGTAAGGGCTCGAGAACAACTCAAGGAAAGTCAGGAAAATTACCGCCAATTAGCCGAAGAGTTGATCACTGCCAACCAGAAATTGATAGCCAGTAATGAGGAATACGCAGCTATCAATGAGGAATATGCAGCCATCAATGAAGAGCTGGAAGAAGCGAATGACTTATTGAGCCGCTCTAATGCAAACCTGCAAACGTTTGCCTATGTAGCCAGCCACGATTTGCAGGAACCGCTGCGTAAGATTCAGCAATTTGGCGATTTGTTGCAGACGCGGCTGACTGGCCTGGCGAGTAGCGAAGAATTAGGGTATCTGGAACGAATGCGCACAGGGGCCAGTCGTATGTCGACTTTGATTCGCGACCTCCTGACCTTTTCCCGTATTTCGACACAGCAGGACAAAGGGGGAGTTGTATCTCTGAACGCTCTCGTCGACAGGGTATTGGATGTGCTGGAGCTCGTGATTGATGAATTAGGCGCTCAGATACAGATTGATCCATTGCCAACCATACTGGGCGATGCGGTGCAATTGGAGCAGTTGTTTCAGAACCTGTTGAGTAATGCCCTGAAATTTCATCGTCCCGATTTTGCCCCCCAGATCCGTATTAGCTGTCAGACACTTGCTTCAAGTCAACTACCCCCCACTATCAAACCTGCCCGGCGAACACCAACGTATCACTGCATTGAAGTCGCTGATAATGGCATTGGCTTTGAAGAAAAGTATCTGGATCGCATTTTCGAAGTCTTCCAGCGGCTGCACGTCAGGAGCCAGTATGCGGGTACGGGCGTTGGCCTCGCTATTTGTAAGAAGGTGGTTATCAATCATGGGGGCGTTCTAACGGCCAGAAGTCAGCCAGGTCAGGGAACGACCTTTCTTATCTATTTGCCGGTTCAGGATGCGGCTGTTACGGAAGATGGCCATGAAGGATTCCCGTCTCGCCCTCAACCTCCCGGTGTATGAGTTGACGTTCCCATTGTTACAGTAATATTGATTGGAATGCGGAAAGGAGTCAACGCCTTTCCGCTTTTTTTACACTCTCCTTAGAATCTCTGGTAAAAGACTGTTTATACATTATTCTTATACCGTATAGCGTCAATAGGGATACAAGTCTTTATTGGTGCTTTTGTAGACGCTATGAATCGTATCGGCTAGTATTGAGTAAGGGTTTAGCGGTTCACTTACGGTCATCGAAAAGACTGCTCCCTGAAGATTTATGCTACTATACTTGATAAATCCCGCTCCTTTATACTTTATCGTAACGGTGTTGCGAGTAATATCGACAAATGTATGAAGCGTGTCTTTAGACGATTCTTCGAATCGATACTGTAACGTGTCGTTCCTATAATAGGCTATATAAGCTCCTTGTAGATCTGATGATAGTTGAAGTTGTTTTGTATAGCCTACTGATTGGGGAGTATAGGTGTGAGTAGGGGTAGTGGTGCTCACCCATTCCCAGCGCCCTTTTGTGCCTCCGGCTAAACCAAATTCTTTAGTACGGTCTTCATTACAGGTTTGAAAAAGAAGCATCAACAGGGTGAAGCAACTAATCTGACGAATGAGCTCGGTGAATTGATTCATTTTTTCATGACCATTGAAAGAGACGTGGCGTATGTCAAGTTAGTAAATCATATGTACACCAGAATACGCGTGTTTGCCGATGAGGTTCCTGGGAACCTAAATACACATGCCCAGCATCATCCTGAACGATGCTGGGCATGTACATATTCTCCCGAAACAATGTTATTCGTCCTTGACGTCGTACCGATCAAGCATCATCACTTTATTCCAGGCTGCTACGAAATCGTTGACAAAGCGCGGCTGGGCATCATCTGCAGCATACACTTCCGCAATATTTCGTAGCTGGGCGTTGGAGCCAAAAATGAGATCGCAGCGGGTGGCTGTGTATTTGATAGCGCCACTTGCTCGCTCCTTCACGTTGAATAACATCTCCCGCTGATCCTGAGGTACCCACTCATAATCCATGCTGGTCAGAACCTGAAAGAAGTCATTGGTTAACTGCCCCGGACGTTCCGTAAACACACCATGCTTCGAATAGTCATAATTTTGATCCAAAACGCGTAGGCCACCGACCAATACGGTCCATTCAGGAGCGGTTAAGGTCAGAAGTTGGGCCCGGTCGAGAAAAATACGTTCGGGCGGTACCCGGTATCCTACGCTGGCGTTGTGGTAATTTTTAAACCCATCCGACACTGGCTTGAGCCAATTAAAACTCTCCACGTCGGTTAGTTCCAAGGTTGTGTCTACACGCCCAGCCGTGAAGGGGACCGTAACCGTAACCCCTGCATCGCGAGCTGCTTTTTCGACGGCCACGCATCCTCCCAGCACAACCAGATCGGCCAGCGACACACGTTTATTTCCAGATTGCCGATTCGTAAATTCACTCTGGATAGCCCGCAGTGTTTGGATAACCTTATTCAATTCGTCAGGCCGGTTTAGGTCCCAGGTATTCTGGGGTTCCAGACTGATACGGGCACCGTTGGCACCACCCCGCTTATCGGAATGGCGATACACCGAAGCCGCCGACCAGGCGGCCGAAACCAGTGCCGATACAGTAAGGCCACTGTCCAGTATATGCTGTTTCAACGCAACAATGTCATTATCATCGATCAGGTCGTAGTCTCTGGATGGGCGCGGGTCCTGCCAGATCATATCGTCTGCAGGTACTTCGGGTCCCAGATACCGTTCTTTGGGTCCCATATCCCGGTGTGTCAGTTTGTACCAGGCCCTTGCGAATGCGTCGGTGAAATAGTCGAAGTCACTGAGAAACTTCTCGCATACCTTTCGGTACTCCGGGTCTTCTTTGAGTGCGATGTCCGATGTCATCATCATGAGAGCATTCATCTGACCGGGCACATGCGCATCCGGCGTTTTGGGGGCGTCTGGATCAATAGGTGTCCATTGGATGGCACCGGCCGGACTTTGAATCTTTTTCCAGTCAAAGCTGAACAGGTTTTCCAGGTACGAATTGTCCCAGCGGGTGGGGTTCTGGGTCCAGGAGCCCTCAATGCCGTTCGTCATCGTATTCGCACCGTTGCCAGAACCGACCGGGTTGTGCCAGCCAAACCCCTGTGCATGAATAGGCGCTATTTCGGGGGCAGCACCTATTTTTTCGGCTGGTACCATCCCGTGACTTTTGCCGAATGCGTGACCACCGGCAATCAGGGCTACCGTTTCCTCATCGCCCATTGCCATTCGTGCGAATGATTCGCGAATTTCGCGGGCTGAATCGTGCGGATCTCCATTACCGGCTGGGCCTTCCGGATTCACGTAAATCAATGCCTGATGCGTAGCCGCCAACGGGTTTTCCAGGTCGAAATAGGTGTCTTTGGGGCCACCCACCCAGCGTAAGTTATTGTTGACCATTTCGTCGGGATGCCCTTTATGGTGCGTAGAAGCTGGAACCTGATCAACGGGTTTGCCACCCCAAAACTCGGGACCCCAGTACGTACTGCGGTCGGGCTCCCAGGCATCACGTCGTCCACCACCAAAGCCAAACGTGGGGAAATTCATGATTTCCAGGGCGCAATTGCCCGTCAGCACAATCAGGTCAGCCCAGGATATAGAGGCCCCATATTTCTTCTTGATGGGCCAAAGCAGCCGACGCGATTTGTCCGTATTGCCATTGTCCCACCACGAATTGATCGGTGCAAACCGCTGCATGGCCTGTCCCGCTCCTCCTCGGCCATCGGCAATCCGGTAGGTACCCGCTGAGTGCCAGGCCATGCGGATCATCTGGGGGCCATAATTGCCATAATCGGCTGGCCACCAGTCTTTGGAGTCTACCAGCAAGTCTTTAATGTCCTGTTTAAGCTGCTGAAAATCAATCTTGTTGAACAACTCCTTGTAATTCTCCGTACTTAGCGGATTAGCCACAGGTTGTTCCTGATGAAGCAACTCGACTTGTAATCGGTTCGGCCACCAGTCGTCAATTTGTGGAGCTGTTCCTAGTGCCCCTCCGATTCGTGTTCCTCTGAACGGGCATTGCGCAAGCCCGTCTGGATTATCCATGTTTTTCATCGTGAAGTTGTGTATTAAATTAAACCTGGGTGCTGTGGTCTGAAATAGAGCGTTTCGTGATGGGTAAGAGAAGTCGTTGGTGGAGACGGCTAGCTCATTATTGCATGTGTACGCGGAACTGCCAGACCTGTTTATCCAAAAGGTAGCTCAGGTCCTGAAACTTGTTCGACGTAACTTCATCGCCATTCTTACCCGTACTGTCAATGCGAGCCCGCACGCGCTTGGCGATGGTATAGATTCGTTCGGTCATAATCTCCAGCACCTGCCGGTCTGATAAGGGGCCTGCTGGGAATTTAGGAAGGTTGGCCGTTTGCGTAATCGTTTCGGTTCGACCATCGGCCGACATACCAATTTGTAACTGTCGTTCGGCTAGTAAATCTGCCTGATCAAGGTACAGATCTGCATATGCCTGCAAGGTTTCATGTAAAGGAAAGTACAAGGGCCCTCGCAAGTTCCAGTGCGACTGTTTGGCGTCGTGGTAAAGCTCAAGGAGTTCGACAACAGTAGCTTGTAGGTCAGTATTGATGGCTTGCCGTTTTTCGGCCTCTAGCGGAATCCAGGCATCGGCCCGTTCATTCCGGTAGTTCCCTGGCTCCGAGGATGTACCTTGATTAGCGGGGGTATTGTTGGAGTTCGCGGCTGGTGACGGATTGCCTGTCCGGCGGGTTTGCGCTAGCACTGGCTGGGCAATAAGAGACAGGACAAACAGGCCGCCAAGGGTAATCATTTTCAGTGTTTTGTGTTGAGTAATCATTAGAGATTGGTTGTTGAAACGATAATTGAAAAAGAATTCGGAAATGCGAATCAGGGCAATTGAAGAAGCGGATCATATAAGGTACAAGCTTCCTGGCGATGCTCAGGTAAGCATACAGAAGCTAATTCGACAAACGAGTAGTAAGGACGTAAGCTGGTAAAAAACGGCCCCATCAACGAATCAGGCAGGATCGACACCGCTAACCCGTATTTACTAAAAAAGACGGACTACCAGTGGCCTGCGAGTGAGTACGTTGATTTTATGTCGACAATCGTGGAGTAAAGCAGACCTCACATGGATCGTCAGAGCACACTACGACAAGGTGTAGGGGGTATTATTGTCGGGGAGGGTTCATCAGGGCGAAAGCGACTATAAAGGAGTATAAATCGGCTTTAGACAGAAAGGCCGCTTTCGCCTTCAGGGATTCCTGAATGACCGTCGCTGGCGTCAGTCGCAGAGAGGCCAGCACGAAAACGGAAAGCCCATGCCCTGTTGTGGGTAAATGATGATGACTATGGGTTGGGTGCTTTTGATGCTCCGAATTGGCACCGTAGTGCATCACCATGAAGTCGACAAAGCCCAGGTCAGGTTCGGTCTGTCGATGTTGCTGATAATGCTGGACCAGATCGAACAGCCTGTCCGACTGGTCGATGCCAAAGCTGGGGAACAGACTGCTTCCCAACAGCTGGCAGGTCAACAAGAAAGCAACGAGCGACTTCATAATTTTCTGAGTATTTCCTCCTAACAAGGTGTTTGAATGAATGTTTTTAGAAAATCGCTCAGCGCTTCAATTTGGAAGTATTCTTATTACATATACTAATAGGGGTAATGGTTTTTTCCAGGTATTCTGCTGGTGCACAAAGAGTTTTGTAGTAGTTCACCTTCCTTATAGTCTATAATGAACTAACAGTGCTTATGTATCTGGTTAAGCACTGTTAGTTTGTAACTTCTTAAAGCCTGTGTGGTTTTATAATGTATACTTCAAGGCTACATTGACAATTCGTCCTTCGAGGGGAGCCCAAACAGGCCGGAATGTAGGTTGGGTGATTGGGCCGGTAACGACGGTTTCGTAGTTGGCCTGTTTGATATTAAACAGGTTTTCGGCATTCAGTACCAGCCGCCAATGGTCGTTGTAGTGGTATTCGGCAGCACCGGCGAAGAACCAGTAATTTCGTACCTTCTCGTTGTTGTAAAGGTATTGTGTGCCCACGTAACTGCTTTCGATCCCGAATCGGAAGTGTTCATTCTCCCAGGCAACGGTGGTCGAAAATTTGTCCTGTGGGGCCAGTGGCAGATACGTATTGTCGGTTGGGCCGTCACGACGGGCGAGAGTGTGATTATAGCCAAAATAGAGTTCATAAGCCTTGTATTCGAGCCGAACGTAGGTGTCGGTGCCCAGGCTAAACAGGTTGTACGGCGCATTGATCAGTTGCGTATAGGCCCCCAGGTTACTGGATACGCTGGCAAAGGCCGATACCACCGGCGAGTTGACGTAGGTATAATAGAATGCCTGATCGACCTGTATTGAAAAGCCACTCTCAAAGGTTTTAGAATACGCAATATCCACGTTGGTCCCTACTGATTTTTCGGCTTTTACAGTGTTCACATCAATGGGCAACAATCTTGGAAAAATCAGGCTAACCCCTAACTGACCCGGTGTTTGATTGACAAACAGGTTTGGGGTTTTGTAGCCCGTTCCAACGCTCAACCGGACAGTCCACGGATCAGATGGTTTGATTTTTACCGATAGCCGGGGGAGCACGAAATTGCCAAATGTATTGTGGTGATCGAAGCGCAACCCTGCCTGTAAAGCCACTTTCTCCGATACCTGATAATCGTCCTGAATAAAGGCGCCAACGGTATTGTAGGTGTAATCGACCAGCCGGGTGCTGTCGGGGTTCTTGCGGAAGGCTTCGACGGTGAGGTTAGCACCCATGATCAACTGATTCTTGCCAAAACGGACCAGATCATTCGCTTCCAGGTAAACCGACGATTGCCGCCCGTCCGATAGTTTCTGATAGTCGGTATTCTGCCGATGGAAGGTACTCAACGCGCCCTTAAAGGTCAGCGAATTTGTTTCGGAAGTATTGTGGCTGGCGTCGAAATCGATGGTATGGCGTTGTAGATCGGTGATGTTTTTGTAACCCGCCGGGCCGCTCACATCGAAAGCGGGCAAATAACCTCCTTCGCGGTGTTCGGTGGTTAAGGCATAACCCAGGTTCAATCGGGTATGATCAGAAGGATTCCAGAAGAATTTAGGGTGGAAGTTGAACTGCCGGATGCCGGGACTGTCGGTGTAGCCATCGCCGGTTACATCAATGGCCTGCTGGTTGGTATAACCCGTAAAAAGTGTGAGGCCGGTTTTGCCGTACCGTTGCGAATAGTAAGCATTCAGGTTCGTTTCTTTCAGATTGGATCGGTTAAGCAGGGCCGTAAATTCAGGGGTTTCGGACGTTGGTGATTTCGATACGATGTTGATCATACCGCCAATAGCGCCACCACCGTATAGTGTTGATACGGAGCCTTTCACGACCTCAATCTGCTTCAGGTCGAGCGGTGGAATCTGTAATACTCCCAGATTACCCGAAAACCCTTCGTAAAGGGGAAGTCCGTCACGCAGAATCTGGGTGTACTTCGGGTCAAGTCCCTGCATCCGAATGGCCTGATTACCGTTGACGGCCGAGGTGCGTTGGACATGAATGATCGAAATGTCGCCCAGAATGCTACTGACGTTGCCTGGTACTACGGCACTCTCTTCATCCATATCTTCCTGCCCCAGCACTTCCACCTTAATGGGCAAATCCTCGATACGTGAGTTGGTGCGTGTAGATGTAACGGTTACTTCATCGAGGGCTTCTTCTTCGCTGTGCAATTGAAAAATCAGCGTGTCGCCCCCCGTGGTGATGGGGAATGTTTTGGTTGCATAGCCAACGGCGCTGACCGTAAGGGCAGTGGCACTAGTCGGGAGTGTGGGCATTGTGGCAAGGCCTCGTGCATCAGTCACGGTACCCACCACAGGTTTGATTGTCGACGGCGTTCGAATGGTAGCCGCAATAATGGGTTCATGCGTCAGGCTATCTTCGACCCGGATAATGCGCTGACTGAAAGCGGGTAGTATAGCTAGTACACCCACTAAAAATAGGATGAGTTTCTTCATGATTGGCTGTATTTTCGGCAAGTTTCGGAAGCAATTATGAAGAGAATTTGAAGAAACCAGGAAGCAGGCTAGGCATATAGATGCTGCGCCAGCCAAATGACCAGGTGAGCAAAGGGAATCAGCAGAAACTGGGCCAGTATGGTTCCAGCCAAACGGGCCAGTAAAACCTGAATGATATACCGGCGGAAATAGCCAGTGCTGTACTGGCCAGCCGTTACTTCATCGGCCAGGAGCGCAATATCTGGGTCGACGAAAAGTACCATGATAATCGTGGCAAGTCCATTGATGAGGCCCGACATAGAAGCTGCTGTTGCCCGTAGGTCGGGATTGATGTAGCCCGCGTATAGTGTCGACAGAACGCCTACGGTGATAATGGCGTTTGACAGTGCATTCAGCACAAGTATGCGTATCGGAACATTGGGTTTCTGCCGAATGGCCTGCCAGTTGGCGGAGTCGGGCCATTTCAGATGCTGAGGTAGCGTTCGAACGGTCGATAAGGATAGGCTCCGAACAAGCAGTTTGCTGAACGAACGATGGTGATAGTAGGTCTCAACGAGCCGGGTCATCAGCCGTTGAAACGATGGAAATACCAAAATGCCAGCTACGGTTGCCAACGTTGAAAAAGCCAGTACCCACCGAAAATCCGCAACCTGATCGAAGCGGCCTGCCTGAATATTTAATTCCACCGTTTTGGCGAGCAACGGGGCCTGTAACGTATTGGATAGCCGCGAAAAGAGGGCCATAATGTTGAACAGTGAGAACGACACCGCCCATCGTAATGTTTGAAGCCCTACTACGCGAACACTTAACGACAGCGTAGCAACGAGGTGCACCACAAAGGTAAACAGGGCAACCAGCGCGATTTGGGAGCTCATGGGTTAAAAGGGTAAATCTCGCTTGGGCCAGTCGAGCCGGAGCCGTACCTGACGATACATCCATCGGCTCATTGAAAGGTCTGACTTGCCTTGGCGAAACAGACGATAGGCCAGCCAATTTTTCTGTACATATCGGACCGCCTTTATCGCCTGGTTCGGTGAGCGTTTTCGGAGTAAGGCAAAGTAAGTCGTTTCGGCAGTACTGATTGGTAGTGTAGTCAATCGCTGCTCAACATCAGGCGGTAAGGCCAACTTAAACTCACTCGTCAGCACGTGTAATGCCTGCCAGACAGGATAGGTAACCCGGTATTGTTCGGCCAGATCGAGCAGGGTGTGCCAGTCGATGGAAAGACCGGGTTTTGTATAGATCACATAACTATCGGCAATCCAGCGAATAGCAGGCGTCTCGCCCCAGTCGAACCCGTGCACCAGATTATGAAATAGCTGGTGGGTTGGCGATAGCGCATGCGTAAACTGATCATTGCTCAGTCTGACGGGCTGACGAGCTTGCCAGAAGGGTACATCGGCGTTAGGGTATGTGTGCTGATGTAGCAGATTCCAGTGCAGATCGACATCCACATTGTTGGCGTCCCACAGGTGCATGGCATGAAGAATATGCCGGTGTTTGGACTCAAATCGACTTGATTTTAGGGCAAGTGGTGGCTGTTGAAGCGTTTGTATGGCCAGATCGGCTTGGGCCGTCGGAATCAGTACATCCAGGTCATACATCAGCCGAACGCCCATGTCTTCGTAATAGAGCAGTGAAAGCGGAATTCCTTTGAGAGCAATGGTGTCAATACCGTTCTGATGCAGAACTTCGATCACCTGGCTCATTTTCAGAACGAACCGTTGATTGCTCATCCAGGTGTATCGGTAAATGCCTCGCAGGTGCACTACGAGTGGATCGCCGGATTTTTCCAGGTTACGGTAAACAAGGGGCATAAGCCGTTGTGAGTCGCCATCCAGGGGATCGAACAGACTCGGCAACAAGTTGATATGGGTCGGGGTAAACTGATCCCACCCGCGTATTTTTTTCCAGGTCTGCCAGGCCGCTAATGCCTCCTGAACTGGAAAAAGGGCGGCTTTCAGCAGCAGAATCTGGTCAGGCTGAAGAGTAAATTTAGGGCTTTTGACTGCCATAGTGAGTGGGAGAATGGTTTGCGCGTCGATCAAGGGCGGCTTTCAGAATATGAACAAATTCTTTCTGATACTGCGGCTGCGACGCCAGCCCACTTCGATGTAATCGGCGTAACG
Source organism: Spirosoma sp. 48-14 (assembly GCF_001898575.1). Classification (GTDB taxonomy): domain Bacteria; phylum Bacteroidota; class Bacteroidia; order Cytophagales; family Spirosomataceae; genus Spirosoma. The sequence continues at coordinate 225,349 of NZ_MKUD01000063.1, read as the reverse complement.
TCACCGTGTCGGGGAGCATGTCGTATTGCAAACCGGCTTCTTTGGCGCGCATAAACCAGTCGATGAAATCGCCAGTATGGTATAACGTATTAAAAAGGCCCGTTTTCCCGAAAGCAGTCCGGTAAATCAGCATCGTTTGTTTCAACCAGCCCGGTTGTGGCTCCGGCGGGCAGTGAATACCTGCCTGTACCGCTGAAGGAAGGTCGGGACTGATAAACTGCCGAACATAGCCAAAGCAGGCATCCAATGACGGGTTCGTTTGCAGGCAGGTAAGCTGCTGCTGTAATTTATGGGGTAGCCAGACATCGTCGGCATCCAGAAACGCAATCAGATCACCTTCGGCCAGGTCGATGGCTTCATTCAGCGTAGTGGATACCCCTCGATTTTCGCGCGTTTGCAATTGGATCAGCCCTTTTTGTGCGTAAGGCATTAGTTTATCCAACGATTGATCTGTAGAGCCGTCGTTGATCACAATGATCTGTTGTGGCTGATAAGTCTGCGCCAAAACCGATTCGATACATTCAGTAATATAGGGCGCTGCATTATACACAGGAATCACCACGCTGATAGACTGGCTCATAGATTGTCGGTGTTCATGGGTTGCCGGAAATCAGAAAACTGCGGTAGGGTCTGGACGCCCGTTTCGTTTCGGCGTCGGTCGAGCGAGTATTTAATTGCCTTGAGGAGCGTACGTTTAACCAGGTCCTGGTCACGGGTGTAGTTGGCGCTGTGATGGCGATAATACAGCATGATATCGTCGGTGGTGCGCATACGAACTCCCTCCTCTTTGGCCCGATTATACCAGTCCAGATCTTCGCCAATTTTCAATTCCTCGTTGAACAGGCCAATGCGCTGGAATACACTCGTCCGAAACAGACCGGCTCCGAGCAGTATATTCCAGACGGTCTGGGTCTGGTCGGGAAAGTGGAAGCGTTCAGGGTTCGATCCGTCCAGAAAAACGTACTGGGTTTTTCCAAAAACGACATCCAGTGATGGGTCTTCTTCAAAAAGCGTGAGTTGACGTTCCAGTTTATAGTCCGGGTACAGATCGTCGTTGTCGAGGAAGGTTACGAACTGCCCACTTACAAATGAGAACGCTTTATTACGGGCAGCCGCAGGCCCCTGATTCTCCTGTCGAAAATAGCGTATTCTTGAATCGAACGCTTGTATTATTTCGGCCGATCGGTCGGTAGAGCCATCGTCGACGCAAATCACTTCAACGGCATCAATGGCTTGATTCAACACACTGTTAATGGCTTCGGCCACAAAGCGTTCAGCATTATATACCGGCATGATTACGCTAACAAGAGGCTTTGGCATAGGTGGGTAATGATTGTAAGGTTGTATAGATAGCGTCGGGTATCTGCGCTAAGTCGGTTCCTGTTTCCAGCCAGAAAACAGGAACCTGATGCACTAAACGAGTCATTTTCTGGAAAGTCCGCTGATCGGCCCGGAGAAGGGCCAGCGTAGAGGGAGCCAGTGCTTTCAGGGATTCGGCAGGTGTCGCTGGCCGAACGGTTGTCTGTTGACTGCCCGTAAACCGTGGGAGCATAATAGCCTTCAATGGAAAGCCTTTCGTCACAACATTGGGGTAATGCTGATGCAGATAGAATTGCAGTTTTTGACCGGGCGCTATGGTCTGATCGTCGGCCAATGGTTGAAGCGCAGGAAAACGGTTCAGGTTTTCAGGGTCTAGTTTGGCAACATTATACAGGCTATGAACAAAGAGTTTATCCAGATCAACCATAACAAAATCATCACCGGCATACTGGAGTCTGCTTTGTAGGCAGGCAAGTGTGCTGGTCGATTTGCCCGAACCACCACGCCCCGTCAGCAGTACCCCACCGCTTGGTGTACCCACTGCTCCGGCATGTACGAGCACGTACCGCTCCTGATCTTCAAGCCATTTATGCAGTACATAGCGAAACGGAAAGCTACGTTCCCATTCCGGTAATGTGGCAAAATCAGTCCCCCACACAAGGGCCAGTCGCTCGGTATGCGCTATCCACGTAAAGACCCCGGTATCCTGCTGAAAGGTGCCACTATAACCCGCTGCCAGTCCATGAATAACCCCATGCCCATCCGCCTGTTGCCAATCCCAGCAGGGGGGAGGAAGCATGATGCCGGAGGTTTTATGATTGACAACGTAAATGGTTAATCCATCCGGTTGAGAGAGGCCTTCCCGATGGCTAATCGCTTTTGTGAAAAAATCCTGATTGCTTTCCCCAATAAAAATCACCTGCAAGTTCAGGGCACCGAAGCCGAACGAGCGAGCCGACGATTGTGGCTGAAATGATCGGCAGCGATCAGCTATCAACTGAGTAAAATACGCTTCTTCAGATGTTAACGTAGCGGGCTGGTAATCATCTACTTTTTGATAGGCCATCCTTCAACCGGGCTAACGTCGTGGATTGGGTCAAGCGTCAGGAGGTCCGCCATATCGGTATAGATCTCCAGCACTGGTGGCGTAAACGATTGGGATACAGTACGAGTTGGCAAAGACGACGTTTGCGATCTTGTGCCTTTCGTTAGTAATTCTTCGTTGACCAATTGTTCAATAAAGGCGTTGAGCGAGGCACCAATAACCGCTTCATCGACCGAGTAGGCGTTTGCCAGGTAGCTAAGAAGGACGTCCTGAGATGCTCCTGCTTCAACCCCTTGCCAAACAAGGGCAGCCGACCCCCGAAGGCTGTAGTAATTGCCGCGACTCATATTGACGATAATGACTTCATCATCAAAATGCTCACTGACGATAGCAGGAGAAATACCGTATTGATTGATATGCATAAAGAGGAATAAGTGACGGTGGTACGAAATGAAAAAATAGCCCTTTTGGTAAACTTCGTGTATAAGTATTCTGTCAGAGACTAGACTATTTAAGCAGTTAACGTTGCATCAGAAGCAAAAATCGGACAATCTGGTTAGTAAATTCCAATAGATGTATGATTATTTATATCAAAGTACTTTAAGAATTGGTTAAAAGTCTGATTTGTCGTGCATTAGTTTGGCTTCCATTTGATCTGGAAACCATGAAAAGTGGTTGACGCGTCGTAGGCATAGTGAAGCTCCAACTTGTAACGATCACAGATTTGTTTGACCAGAGCAAGACCTAAGCCTGTTGAGTCGGGACGAGCTGGATTTTTGACGAATCGGTTGAAAATCAGGCTATCTGCAAAAGGGAGGGGCTCGCCTGTGTTCTGGATACGTAATGTATGATCGGTTAGTTCAACGCGAACCTGGCCGTTAGGAGCGCCATGCCGAACGGCATTTTTAAAGAGATTATTTAGTAAAACACCTGCTAACTGCGGGTTCATGGGTAGTTCAACATCGGGGCGTATGGCTCGCTCGACGGTCATACCCTTGTGTTCAAAAAAAGGCGCATACTCGTCGGTGTATTGGTTTGTCAATTGGCTAATATTTAGTGGTTCGATGGCTGAATACTGGTCGTTTTCGACTTGCGTAAGTAGCAGTAGTGATCGATTTAACTGACTTAATCGACTGAGCGCATCGGTAGCCCGCTGTAAATGCAGGTGATCGGCCTCGCGCAGATTGTCGGATTGCATCAGCGTATCCAGTTCGGTCAGGGCAATGGCCAAAGGAGTTTGTAACTCATGCGATGCGTTTTCGGTGAATTGCTTCTGTAGAAAAAACTGCTTCCGTACGTTTTGTGTCAGCGTCTGTAGCGATTGGCTCAGTAGATCAAATTCCCGAATCCGGCTGTCTGGAAATAATGGATTGGTAGCTTGCTCCAGTTGAAACTGCCCAAGCTGTTGGATAGTGGTGTAAAAAGGGCGCCATAACCGACGCGACAACCCCAGGCCAATCAGTACTGAAAAGCCCATAAGCAGTAAAAAACTCCAGATCACCCCCACCGATATGATTCGGGCCAATTCGTTGAATTCGTAATACGCCTGACGGACTGTTATCTGATAGGTTTCCCCATGCTCCGTGACGATCGTTTTTACCTGCCGGACTGGCGAAAACTCGGCAGAATCCAGCGGGTTTGGAAGTGTAAGATCTGAAAAGACCGGGCCAGTGGGTTTTGCGGAAGAAATGCGTTCGATATGAGGATTGTCGTCCCAGTCGGCCCGTAAAAAGGCATTCGGTGCCAGTCCCCGGAGTTGATGCCTTACCTGCTCTACCTGGTTCATCAGAATTTCGTCGACCTCTCGTTGGATGGTTCGGTGGATCAGGATGTAAAAGCCAACCGAGCCGATCAGGGCTACGACAAAGGCAGAAAGCAACAGGTAGCGGGCAGTTTGACCAAGCAGGCTCATAGTGGGCGTGTCGAGAAAACATAACCAGCCCCGTAGCGCGTCTGAACGTAATCGGGGCAACCGGCGGCTATCAGTTTCCGGCGTAAATTCTTAACGTGCGTGTACAGAAACTCATGGGAGTCAGCAGCATCCATGGCATCACCCCAGATGTGTTCGGCAATTGCTGATTTCGAGAGAATACGGTCGGTATTGGTAACAAAGAACAAAAGCAGTTCGTATTCTTTGCTGGTAAGTTTAACATCAGCGCCCTGAATGCCCACCCGTTGTTGTTCGGGCCAAAGGGTAAGATCCCCTGCCCGTACGCAAGCCTGTCCACCAAACAATCGTCGACGAAGTACCGACCGTAATCGGGCATTGAGTTCGGGAAGGTGAAACGGCTTGGTTAGGTAATCGTCAGCTCCAGCATCGAGGCCGGTCAGTTTGTCAGCCAGCGCATCCTTAGCGGTTAGCACAATAATACCCGCTGCCGACTGGCGCTGTTTGAGTTCGCGAACCAGATCAAGCCCATTGCCATCGGGTAGCATTAGGTCGATCAATACGCAATCGTAGTCATAATCATTCGCTTTGGCGGCAGCCTGGCGGTAGGTTAAGGCTGTTGTAACGGTATAGCCTTCCGACTCAAGGTAATGCTGTACCGATCGGAGCAACGCAGGCTCGTCTTCAACCAGTAAAATTTTCATGAACAAATGTAAGCGCAAAACAGATGTAGGATGTAAGGTGTATAATGTATGATATAGGCTTCCCGACAATCTGCCTGATACATCCTATATCATACCTCCATACTACATCTGTTTGCCTATTGGCTCCACTCGGTAGGAGTGCGGTCCCAGCGATGGCCTTTCAGTTCGTGCAACAGTTCGGGTAATAGACCAGACCCATCGCTGGCTGCACTATTGGCTTCTACATTCCGAATCTGCCGCATGCCGGGAATGGTGGTATGTACGTCGGGATTGCTCAGGATGAACCGTAGCGCCATTTCGGGCATAGTCATTCCCGACGGAATGAGCGGCTTGAGGGCATCGGCATGATCGACACTGCTGTTGAGGTTTTCGGGGACGAAATAGGTGGAACGCCAATCGTTGGCCGGAAACGTCGTTTCTTTCGTAAAGGTGCCGGTCAGCGTACCTTCGTCAAACGGCACACGGGCAATAACACCAATGTTCAGTTCGCGGCAAAGCGGGAAGAGATTGTCTTCAGGGTTTTGATCGAAAATATTGTAGATTACCTGAACGGCATCAATCAGCCCGGTACGAAGTGTATTGAGGCAGTTGTCGGGCTCCCAACGATTGACCGAAACACCCCAGGCCTGTACTTTCCCCTGCTGTGTAAGTTTGGTGATCGCTTCCTGCCATTCGTCCTGATTGGCCCAGCTATCTTCCCAAACGTGGAACTGCTGTAGGTCAATGGTTTCAACGCCAAGGTTTTTCAGGCTTTTTTCTGTGTATTCAACAATATAATCGGCCGGGAAAACATCCTTCAGATCAAAGTCGGGCTTTGAAGGCCATTTCCGGTTCTTAGGCGGAATCTTGGTGGCGGCATACAGTTTCTGATCGGGATGGGCCTTCAGAAGTTGCCCCAGAATCTCTTCGCTGACACCATCGCCGTACGCCCAGGCCGTGTCGAAAAAATTACAGCCCAATTCTACAGAACGTTCCAGAGCTTGCAGTACTTGCTGTTTATCGGAGCCGGTCCATCCTGCCAGACCCCACATGCCATAGCCAATTTCGGATATCTGCCAGCCTGTTCGGCCAAATGTTCGGTATTGCATCGTAATGAAGAGTAAAGAATGAAACATGAAAAGTATAGAACTAACTATTTTTAACTTTTAACGCTTCCTTTTTCACGAAATACTATGCTTGTACGAATTGTTCGGATGACGTTTCAGGAAGATAAACTCCCCGCATTTCACGCTATTTTCGATGCATCGAAACATCAGATCAGGGCTTTTCCGGGGAATACGCACCTGGAACTGCTGCGTGATCCCAACCACCCGGCGGTGCGAATGACCTATAGCCTGTGGGAGTCGGCTGATGCGCTCGAAGCCTATCGGCAGAGCGACCTTTTTCGATCTACCTGGGCTGCAACCAAAGCCTTGTTTGCTGAGCGGGCGATTGCGTTTTCGGGTGAGCAACTGGAAGTGGTAACCCATTGACAACGTGAGTAAAACTCATTAGCTTGTGTCTTCTATGGCTACCTGATCAATCCCCTCGATTGCCCATGCTTCGTCAACTTGCTACCGTTTGGTTGATGATCTGTCTGCTACTTGGGCCGACAGTAGGAAGCTATGCGCAAACGACAACCACGACCCTGACCGGCTTTGTTGTCGATGCCTCCACAGGTAAGCCAATGCCCTTCGCCAATGTGTATGTCAATGGCAGCACGCGCGGCACAGTCACCAATGAGCAGGGCGCTTATACACTCACCGGGGTTCCGCTCGGCACGGTCGAAATTGTGGCCTCATTTGTCGGATATCAGCCGCAGCGAAAACTATTTCGGCTGGAAGAAGGGCAGGACAATCGGGCTCATTTTCGACTAAAACCCAGCGATCAGACGTTGCTGGCCGTTACGGTTCGGGGTAATCAGAAAAAATGGGAGCGGCATCTCAAACAGTTCAAGCGTCAGTTGCTGGGCGAGCCCTTCGCGGGACAGTGCCTGATTATCAATAGCGACGCGCTTAGTTTTAAAGAAGAAGCCGGTGGCCATTTGAAAGCAACGGCGTCTGAACCGATCCAGATCGAAAATCAGGCGTTGGGCTACAAGATCTATTACGACCTGATGTATTTTGATGCCACCAGCCAGAAAGTCTATTTTGCCGGAACAGCCCGGTTCGAGGAACTGAAACCCGCTGATGACCGCCAGGCTCGACGGTATCGGCGCAACCGGATGATTGCCTATAAAGGCTCTACCCGCCACCTGATGGCCAGCCTGGTCGATAGCACGTATGAGCGCGAAGGATTTCTGGTATATCAGGAGAATATCGGCGTTCCGATAGCCCGCTCCATAAACAATCGGGCCATGCTGGCGGGGTCTGTTTCAGCGGGTACAACCAAAGGCCACCTTCAGCCGATACAGATTAAACAGTTAATTCAGCCGGGGAAATTACCGTTTGAACGTCGGCTGGTGTCTCCTTCAACACTGATCGTCTTTTATACCTACGCTACCTCCAATTACTCGCCTTATCTGGATGCGCGCTATGCCTACTCGGAGATTAAGCTGCCAGCGGGGGAGTTGCTGATGACGGTCGATGGAACCGTTACATCCCCAAACGGCATGGAAGAGTATGGCTCGCTTTCGGAAGATCGGTTGTCGCGGTTGTTGCCCGGCGACTGGCAACCTGCTAAAACCGATGCCGATCCAACTGTAGCTCCGGTGGTGGCACAAGGCCGATTGATGCCTCCCGATGCCCGGTTAGGTCGTATTGCCAAAGCCTTTACCGATAAGTTTCAGAATCTGGCTCCTGTTCTGTATCTGCATACCGATAAGCCATTTTATGCCACCGGCGACCGGGTTTGGTTGAGTGCTTACCTACTCGATCCGGCCACCAATCTGCGCCCGTTGGGCGAAACGGCTATGCACGTTGACCTGCTCACACCGGATGGGAAGCCGGTTCATCACCAATGGCTAAAGGTTACTGATGGCCGGGCCGCTGGGGATTTCAGGCTCTCCGATACGCTGACATCCGGTGCCTACCGACTTCGGGCGTATACCGACGAAGATAATGGGCAGCATCGGGCCGCTTTTGAGCGGATGATAGCCGTTAATAACCTCTTTCAGACTACCTTGTCGAAGGCCGAAACGAATGTCACCAAGCCATTGGATGTACAAATCCTGCCCGAAGGGGGGCGCTGGGCTATCGGCTTCCCGGCCCGGTTAGGCATCAAAATCGTCGATACCAATGGGAAAGGGGTGTTGGCAACAGGCCGGATCGTTACGGGCGAAGGCACCGAAGTCGCCCGGCTTACGGTCAACGCACTCGGTATGGGTAGTTTTATGATGACGCCCGAAGCCGATAAGAAATACTATGCCGATGTGCTTTATAACAATCAGCATCAGATGGTGCTGTTGCCACCAGCCGAATCGAGCGGATTGCTTCTGGCTGCTGATGCCACCACCGATACCACCCAGCTAGCCCTGACCATTACGTCGACAACTAAGGCTCCGCTGGATTCGGTGTATATTCTGATTCAGCGACAGGGGTATCTGGTCGATCAGCGTAAAATTCTGTTGCAAAATGGACTGGCCCGTGTGAGCTTACCTACCGAAGCGCTCCCAGCGGGCATGCATCAGATTACCCTGTATGATGCGACCGCTCGCCCACAGGCCGAACGGCTGGTATTTATTCCCGACCGACTACCGCCTATCCGAACCCTTATCGGTCTGAATAAGTCGCGTTACCAACCGCGTGAACGGGCTATCCTGAACCTGAATCTGAGCGAAGATGGGTTGCCGACACTGGCTTTCCTGTCGGCCTCTGTGACGGATGCCAGCCAGGTGCCCGACGATACCGCCGAAGCGTCGATCCAAACCCATATGTTGCTGACGGGCGAGTTGCGGGGGCGCGTAGAGCAGCCAAATAGTTATCTCAAGGATAACTCTCCCGAAACCCGCCGGGCACTGGACGATTTACTGCTAACCCAGGGCTGGCGACGGGTAAGTGGAACACCGTCGACCGAACTGCTTGGTGGGTTGTCGGTCATGGGGCGTATACTTAACCCGAAGAATCAGCCTGTTGCCGGGGCACAAATCTTTCTGGCGTCAACCGTGCCGGGGCAATCGTTTGTGAAATCGGCCGGAACGGATGAAAAAGGGCGGTTTCGGCTGGGTGGTTTAGCCATTGCTGATACCGTTCAGCTCATGGCACAACTTACCGACCATCAACTGAAAGATTTACCCGAGAAAGAAGCTCATTTTGTATTGGAAGGACCCGATGTGTCGTGGGATGCTGATACGAACAAGGTATTGCCGAACTGGACTGCCTTGCGGGGACAATTGGAGGCCGCCCGTATCCGGCAGGAATCTGATACCGATCTGTATCGCGACAAAACGGCGAAGTTATTAAAAGCAGTTACGGTAAAAGCCCGTCGGTTCGACGAACGGCCTGACGATATTCAGCGTCGGAGTTTACACAACAGTGCCGATGCCACCCTGGTGTTTGATGAAAAATCGCCCCCGTTTGCCAATCTGTATGAGATGATGCGCGGACGTGTTGCTGGGGTTACGGTTACGCAAAATCCGATCAATGGCAGTTATAAGGTAAGCATTCGGGGAACGGGCAGTTTTGTAAGTGGAACCACCCCGTTGTACCTTATCGATGGTATGAATGTTCAGGATATAGACGGAACGGGTCTTTTGCCATTCAATCCGGGCGATATAGAGCGAATTGAAGTGCTGAAAAATGCAGCAACTGCTGGTATTTATGGCGTCCGGGGAGGGAATGGGGTCATTGCGTTTTATACGAAACGGTTTCGGCCCGGTCAGCAGAACAATGCCGATAAAAAAGGCATGAAACCGCTCCAAATCATTGGCTATCCAACGGTTCAGCGTGAGTTTTATGTGCCCCGTTACGAGGCAACCGAAGCACCTTCCGGTAAGGTCGATCGTCGGGATGTACTCTACTGGAAACCAATGATGCAAACCGATAGCCAGGGGCATAGCCAGGTCGTATTTCCGCTATCGGACGTGGTTCAAACCCTTCGTATAACTGTACAGGGCGTAACAGCTACAGGCCGACCCGTTACAGCCGTTGGATTGCTTCGCGTGCAGTGAAACCGCACAAACGCTATTAGTTCGCCCAGGCAGGGGCTGGTGTGGTGGGGGTAAAGAGTTCATCGATGTAATACTCCCTTCGATTTTGTTTGTCGCACTCTTCACCACCTATTGGGTAGCGGCAGGGCGCATACACGCCTACATTATCAGGATTCATCAGGGTTACATAGGCCCCATTTGGAAAGTGATCTGTTTTGTGGAGCCGCATGAGCAAACAGTGGCCCGCTGAACCCAACGACGTATCGACATAGCGGAAGGAATGAACCGTGCTCAGAGGGTCATCACATAAAACTGGCAGAGAAATGACTGGCCAAACTCATGCATCGGACGCTGATAGGTCGGGGTAAACCCATGTCGTTCGTAAAACTGCATCAGCTTGGGGCGGGTGGCATCCGTTTCGAGTTGCAGGGTTTTTATACCTCGTTGTAAACATTGAGTTCGGCAAAAATCAAGGATGGCGGCAAACAGGTCTTGTCCTGCAAACGCTCGGCGGATGGCGAGTTTGTGAATAAAACCGGATGTATTCGGAGGGACGTCGGGCCAGTAGAGCGGGTCTTCCCACTGAAGAATAAACACGGCAGCTGGCTCTGAACGAGTATCACCAAGCTGGGCATACATCACATAGAGATTGCCTGTTGTGTATTGGTCCAGCAGATTTTCGGTAGTGAGCGTATCGATTTCCCACAGGGTTTGATCGCTATCGACCAACCACTGCCCCACTTCGCGCAGGATGTCGATGGCGAGTTCGGGCTGGTCGTTGCGGAATAAAAACGTCATTGTTTATGAAAGGGGTATGGTTTGTTGGCAGGAAGATACGATTCAGTAAATAACGATGCCTAACATTTGCGTACGTTCGTGGTTAAGCAGGTATGAAAAAGCTAAACAAAACCATTCTATCGCCATTGGGTAGCGGCCTGCTGGGGGCTGTTGCCCTTACCGTTCTTCATGAATCGGCCCGGCGATTGATTCCAGCTGCACCCCGTGCCGACATTCTGGGGATGCGTGCGATCAAAAAAGTTATGGATACGGTTGACGAGGAGCCACCCGCTGACGATGAGCTACACGACTGGGCGTTGGGGGGAGACCTCTTGTCGAATACACTCTACTATAGCCTGATTGGCCTGTCGAAACCGAAAGATGCCTTAGTGACCGGAGCTGCCTTAGGACTGGCTGCGGGGGTTGGGGCGGTTGGTCTACCCGGCCCCCTGGGATTAGGAACTACACCAACGCAGCGCACTCCGGCTACAGCCGCCATGACCATTGGGTGGTATCTGGTAGGAGGGCTGGTAACGGCTGGTGCTTATCAGGCCCTGCGTAAACTACGGTTCTAACTATTCTTCGGTCACGGTAATACCTTCGTCGGATAAATACTGTCCGATATTGAACCGTTGCCCATCCAGTAATTCCAGATCGCGATGCCAGTCCATCGTCAGCCAGGCATCGGCTGTCCGCTCGGCAATCATCACCTGCTGTGAGCTGGAAAATACCCAGATAACTTTTTCGGAGCCAAAATCCAGCAGTTTCTTTGTTTTGCGATTGATGTAGTTGAAGTCGGCTACTTTCGAAATATCGGCTTTTACATCGATCTCAATGGCTACTTTGGCGGGTACGCTTACGTAGTGGGTATTAATTTTATCCGGCGTTAAAACGGCTCGTTCGTAAATGGCTACATCGTGCGAAAGGTTGTTCCGGTGATCCAGATGGACGCCCGCTTCGTTTGAGGCAAACCAGTATTTTTTCTCGTCTAGCTGACGAAGCATAACACGCATAAAATAGGAGACCAGTACCCACTGCAACGAACTCGAACCCATAATTTCTTCCGGTGATTTGCGTCCTGCTAGTACATCTTCATATCCCCGGTAATACAGGGGCCGACCGTCCATCACCTCATAGACCAGCGATTCGAGCGCGACGGGCTGTTTTTTAGGAGCTGCCGGGGTCCTTCGTCGCTTGCTGGTTGCCTTTTCCATCAACGGTTGCATAAGCGCTTTTTTTAGCAAGATAGGATATTACAAAAAGATAGAACTCAGCTTGTTATGCTGATGATGATTTGCACAGATCATCAGCATAACAAGCTGAGTTCTAGTTTAAAGGTTCATCCGCTTCAACTCCCGAACGGCGTAGTCGGCTGCGCGGGCCGTCAGAGCCATGTAGGTGAGCGATGGGTTTACACAGGATGACGACACCATAGCGGCTCCATCGGTAACGAATACATTCTTAGCGCCCCAAACCTGATTCCAGGCATTGAGTACCGATGTTTTCGGGTCGCGGCCCATGCGTGCCGAACCCATCTCGTGAATGCCGATACCCTGATTTTTGTCCTGATCGTTGCGGGTTTTGATATTCTTCAGTCCGGCCGCTTCGAGCATTTCGGCGGCATCGTTCATCATGGCTTTGCGCATCCCGACGGTGTTTTCGCCCCAGCCTGCATCGAACTCGACAATGGGTAGTCCCCACTTGTCTTTCTTGGCCGATAGTTGCATGCGGTTGTTAGGGTCGGGCAGGGTTTCTCCGAAACCGCCAATGTTGAACTCCCAGCGACCGGGTCGAGTCAGGTTATCTTTAAATTCAGGACCAAAGCCTTCTTTGCTTGCCCCCGCGACCCAGTCCTGCCGAGCTCCCCGGCCCTGATAGCCAAAGCCGCGTACAAAATCTTTCCGTTTATCGTCGCCCCAGTTGGCAAAACGGGGAATGTAAATACCATTGCCCCGGCGACCATAATAGTACCACTCCTGCAACCCTTCGAACTCGCCCGATGCGCCCGCGCCCAGGTGATGGTCCATCAGGTTACGGCCCAACTGGTCGGAGTCGTTGCCCAATCCATTCGGAAACCGTTTCGATGTGGACTGCATCATGATCCAGGCGGTATTGATCGTAGATGCGTTCAGGAAGATGATTTTGGCGTAGTATTCCTGCTGTTGTTTGGTGTTCTGGTCGATGACGCGCACCCCCGTAGCCTTACCTTTCTGATCGTCGTAAATAACCTGATAGGCAATCTTATCCGTAATAATTGTCAGGTTACCCGTTTTCATCGCTGCCGGTAAGGTTGACGACTGCGTGCTGAAATAAGCCCCGAACGGACAGCCCCGCACGCACAGATTCCGGAACTGGCAGGATGCCCGGCCCAGATCGGTATGGACTTTCTGGGCAACGGAGATGATCGCCGGGCGACCAATCACCAGATGGCGACCTTTGAAATTCTTTTCGATGCCTTCTTTGGCTTTCAGCTCGATGCTATTCATCTGCATGGGTGGCACAAAGTCGCCATCGGGCAAAACCGCCAGCCCATCTTTATTCCCCGAAATACCGGCAAATCGCTCTACGTACGAATACCAAGGAGCCAGGTCTTTATACCGAATGGGCCAGTCGACACCGTGTCCGTCTTCCAGATTGGCCGTGAAGTCCCGTTCGTTGAGCCGATAGCTTTGTCGTCCCCACATCAGCGAACGACCGCCGAGGTGGTAACCCCGAATCCAGTCGTAGGGGCGCTTCTCAATATAAGGGAATTCGACATCTTTCGTGAACATATGCCGCTGGTCTTCACCGGGTTTGCCACCCGAGCGCGCATTGGCCCAATATTCTTCGGCTGCCCACAATTCGATTTTCCCCCGGTGCGGGAACTCCCAGGGGTCTTTCATGGCCGTCGGATAATCCGTAACGTGTTTCAGGTCGGGGCCACGCTCCAGCATCAGCACTTTGAGGCCTTTCTGGGTCAGTTCCTTTGCCGCCCAGCCACCCGATATACCCGAACCTACAACGATGGCATCGTAGGTCATTCCTTTTTTAGCGTCAAGATTAAGGTTCATTGGTTTAATGGAGAATGGATAATGAAAAATGGATAATGGATATTAAATTGGTCATTATGCATTGTACATTATTCATTATGTCATGTTGCCCACGCTTTCTGGCCTTCTTTGAGTTTGACAACGCCTTCGTAACGGCCGGGGATTTTTACATACGAGAGCGCCTGTGTACAGCCGATTTCTGAGCTGAAATAGCCCAGAATGGTCAGTTCTTTGACGAGCGTGAAAAATGGAGTGAGCGGAGCATTTTTGGATGCATCTTTCACCACCACCCCTGTTTCGGCATCTACCAGTTTGGCCTGCGTCTGTTCGCTGCCCGATGCGGCAACGGCACTTAACGTGGTTTCGGGGTCTTTCGACAGTTTCTCCTGCTTCTTCGGATTTTGCTTCGCTTCGGTTTTGGCTCGTTGTTCAAATTCTTTCAGAATAGCTGTTTTCTGTTCTATACTCAGATCGATGAACGATTTGCTGTAGGTTTTCTGGCTTTCGGCTTCAACGGCGTTCAGTCCATTCAGAAAATGTTCCTGCTGAGTAGGCTTATAACAGTCTTTCAGGATGAGCTGGATGGTTTCGCCGACCTTCGCGGCTTTGGCCCCTGGGGTCGAGGTCTTTGGCATAATGACCTCTGTAATTTCATCGAGCAAGGCCGCCTGATTCCCCTGCAGCGCAAAGGTTGAGGGTGGCCGTTTGATGGATCGATGAGGTTGGTAACCTTCGAGGATCGACGCCATCGTTGGGGCCGATAGGGCACTGCCCATCGTAAGGGCTACCTGAAGGATTGCTTCTCTGCGTTTCATGATTGTTCATTAAAAACGTCCTGATCATACTTGATCTTCGTAAAGATAACCACTTCATAGTAAAGCAGAAACCGCTACGGGAAGATACTGTATAGGAGAGAATCGAGCGCCGAAATCCTACTTATCGCCAGGGCGTTTAACCCACAACATTGAATCAGTTGTCAGCTTAGCAAATCTCGGTTTCGCAATCGTCGGAAGCTACCGTTTCGGTTTCGAGCGTAGCATGACTAATCTTCTGGTGTTCGAGACGATGGCGGGCGTCGTGTTTGAGGGTGGCAATCTGTTCGTCGGTGAGGCCCGGTTTCAGCACGAGGTGCGCGGTGAGTGCATTTTCGGTGGTGCTCATGGCCCACACATGCACATGATGAACATCCTGCACACCCGTTACAGCCCGTAATTCGGCCAGCACATCGGCAAGGTCAACATCCACCGGAACCCCATCCATCGACAAGCGCAGGCTGTCAGTCAGTAAACGCCAGGTAGAACCCATGATCACAATGGCCACCAGAATACCTATGACCGGATCGAGCCATAACCAGCCGGTATAGGCGATGAGAATCCCTGCAATGACCACGCCCAGCGATACCAGGGCATCGGTAGCCAGGTGTAGGTAAGCGCCTTTGGCGTTCAGATCGTGCTCTTTATTCCGAAAGAAAAGCAAGGCCGAACCTGCATTGACCAGAATACCAAATCCAGCTACCCAGGCTACTGCTCCCCCCGCAACGGGTTCCGGTTGACGAAATCGGTGAATACTTTCCCATAAAATAGCCCCAATCGTGATCAGTAATACAACGGCGTTGGTCAGTGAAGCCAATACAGTACTTTTTCGATAGCCATAGGTAAACCCTGGCGTTTGCCGGACGCGAGCCAGTCGAAAGGCCAGCAGCGATAACAACAAACTAGCTACATCGCTCAGATTATGCCCGGCATCGGCGGTAAGCGCCAGGGAATTGTAATAGAAACCAAGGCCAAATTCCACCACCACATATACTGTATTCAGGACAGCCCCGATAATGAGCGCCCGGTTGATGGAAGTTAGTACTGTAGGGCCATGATGGTGCCCGGAATGGTCGTGGTGATCGTGTTCGTTTGCCATAGATAGCGCGGACCTCTGGCCCACGTAGCTGTTCATTCAATTTTCTGTTGGCTATACCTTGCAGACCAGAGGCCCACGTTACAATTTTAGTTTAAACCCTGCATTGATCACTCGACCATCAGTTGGGGCATAAATATCAGTTACGAAAACAGGTTGCGTGATGGAGCCAGTGACCAGTGGTTCAAAACGGGACTGCCGGACATCAAGGAAGTTTTCGAAGTTAATAAAAATGCTGCCTTTGGTGTTTTGGCCGAACGTCCATTTTTTCTCGATCATATACCCTAAAGTCCAGTAATCGGGGGCTTTTGATCCATCTGTTCGCTGTTGCGGCCCTGAGTAAAAAGCTTCAAAACCCGTTTTAAGTTTGTCGGTTTCATATAGCGTCGTAAAATAGAGCCGATGTTTGGCCGTAAGCGGGAGCGGTCCCGCCAGGTTATCATACTGACGTCGGGTATCAATGAATGAGTAGCCCAGGAACGTATGTAGGTCATGATAAACCAACCGAACATTCGTTTCAAATCCTCGCGTCGACAGGTGGCCATCGGCGGTACGAAAGGCATACCGGGTTCCCGTAGGCGTCAATACCGTGAGTCGGTTCAGTTGCGTGTAGAAAAACAACTGATTGACGGATAAGGTTGTTTCCTCGGAAAGTTCGGTTCGGTAATTGATATCCCAGTTCAAGCCCATTGACGATTCGGTCTGATCCTGCCGGATCGATTGCAGATCGACTCCTCGAAAGGATAAACGCTCAGCATCTTCGGTAAATAGAGTGGGTGCTTTATAGCCCAAACCGCCCCCCAACCGACTGGTCCAGTGTTCCGAAGCCCGATACAGAAGCGAAAACCGAGGGAGTAAAAACAGGTGCGGCTTCGTTGCTTCATTTGTTGCCCGAACCGTAGTCATAACCAGATCGGTACGTAAACCGGTTTCCAGGCTCAGCTTTTCGGTAATTGTCGATGTATTCTGCACAAAGGCCCCGGCAATGGCTTGTCCATAAATAGGAGTGGGGCTAAAGGCAGGGCTTTCATCATGAAACTGATCGGTCCATAGGTTCATGCCTGCGATCCAGTCTGATTTTGGATGGTGTTTATAATAGCTGATTTCCGAAAAGGATGATTGCTGGAGACCACCGAACTGATAGTCGGGCAGGCTGATGGCACGCCTGAAACGGCTGTAGCTATTTTTGATCGTCAGCACCGATTCGTTGGAAAACCGCTTTTCCAGCCGAAACTGAGTGGCCAGTCGTCGTGAATCATTGGCTTCGGTATACCCTGCCGATTCGTTTCGGATGGTAGGCAAATAGCCACCTGTTCGCTGTTCATCGGACCAGATGAGCCCCGCCGAGATGGTTACCGTTGCGTTGGGATACCAGAATAATTTGGGTTGCAGCGTTGTTCGGGCAATTTGAGGCAAATCCGAAAACTGATCGTGATTAGGGTCATAGGCTCGTTGCAGGTTTCGGGTAGCATAGAACGTGAAACCTATTTTGTCGTTTCGCTGGGCGAAGTACCCATTCAGGTCAAGCCCAAGCGCCGATGTGCCATTGAGCAGAAACGACAGGTCGCGTTTGCGGGTGGGTTCCTTAGTGACCAGGTTGACCAGCCCTGCAATGGCTCCACTACCGTACAGCGTTGATTGACAGCCTTTAATTACTTCGACCTGCTTCAGATTCAACGGAGGAACCTGCATCAGACTCAGCCCACTCGAAAAACCACTGTAAAGCGGTAAGCCATCCTGTAAAAGCTGCGTGTAGCGGCCATCCAGGCCCTGAATGCGAAAGGTGGCATTGGCCGACATCACCGACGTTTGCTGAACCTGAATCCCCGGACTTTCGCGCAGAATAACCGCAATGTTGGCCGGTTGCATATTAGCTTTTTCGTCCAGTTCTTCAGCATCCAGCACTTCCACGCGAGTAGGTTCGTCGGCTACGCTCCGCCCGGTTCGGGTGGATGAAACGGTAATTTCCGCCAACTCTTCTTCTGATGGTTCAAGGGTGATTCGGAGCGTGTCGGTCTGGGGTAAATTGATCGACCGCGTTATCATCAGAAAACTAACGGCCGAAATCCGAATCGGTTGAGGGCCTGTTACTGACGTGCGGAGCAAAGCCACTCCGTTGGGGTCGGTACTAGTACCATTGGAGGTACCGATGAGTACTACAGTTGCGCCCGGTATGGGCTGATTGGTAAGCGAATGGCGGACGGAGACGCGTAGGGTATCCTGACCAGCAACTGTATGAATAAAAACGAGGAATGAGACTAGAAAGCAAATGAGGTTTTTCATCCAATTTGTAAGAATACAAGGAAACATTCCGGCTGATGATGACCAGCCGATAAAAAATCCAGGAAAAACGCTTACAACTTGGGTGGTTGCCAGATGCCTAGCAGAACATCGGTCTGGCTAGGCGATTGATAGGTGAATAGCTGTTGAGTTTGGGTGGGCTCGTTAACATGTTCGGGAAGAAGATACCCAAATGGTTGAGGAGCCGAAAAACCCAGGCAGGTAGCACAATGGCAGAATGGACTACAGGGCGCTTTATGGTCATTCGTATGCCCATTTGCCCGGTCTGAGTGGGAAGTGGCGGCTGTGGTTTCGTGAGCATGGCAGTCTGTATCGGGGCAGGGAAGCCCTGACAGTAAGAGTAACCAGGCCGACAAAAGAAAAAGTACCGCTTTCACGATTCAAAAGTAGCCTATGGGTTCATGCAACAGGTAGTCAAAAAAGAAGAAAATAGGCTACGCGTAGTTATCTGCCTAATTTAGTGGATTACTTGCCGAATAATAACAAATTAGAATCCATTCATCCTCTAAATTAGTTTATGACTTGTCAATGAGTTGTAACGCAAAATCAGGAAGTGTAGTGAACACGCTAAATGTGGCATGATTGGACTCTTTACCCTGTACGATTTTAATTGAGCTTCGACAAGGAGGTTGTACTTTTGTACCAATGGATTTTTGTGGACCATACGATAAGCAACTTGCCGATCAGCACCGGCCTACGCTTCAAACGCCCTTACTGGCAGGGTGGGAGTTCTGGGATAGGTCTTCGCCATTGCAGGGAAAAGCAGGGTGGCAGACTCTAGCCAAAGTGAACGACTGGGTGCTGACAAAGTTTCTTCGTGAGGAGTTGCTGTCTGGTAGTCAGGCTGTTGTGATTACCGACGTGAATCAGTTAATCCAGTACGTAAATGAGTCTTTTGAGAAAATGACCGGATATGTTTCTGAAGAGGCTGTGGGCCGTCGACCCAGTTTTTTGCAGGGACAAGCCACCTCGTTAGCGACTCGTCAGCGTATGCGCGACGCAATTGGCAAACGGAAGCCGATCAATGGTCGATTGATTAACTACCGAAAAGATCAGACTCCATATGTGTGTCATGTCAAAATTCGCCCCATTCTGAACCGCCAGAAAGAAGTCGTCAATTTTATTGCTTTTGAGGAGGAGTTACCAGCCCGTGAACGAAAACGCAAAGCATGAGCATACGGCCTGCCCACGTTGCGGCCGACTGTTTGAATGTCGGGTAGGGAGTATAAACCTCTGCCAGTGTCAGGCCGTCTCTCTGACCGAAGCTCAACGGGAGTATGCTAATTCTCTATATCAGGAGTGTTTATGCGCCGATTGCCTAGTAGCGCTTCGTTCAGAGTATGAGTCTATTAGGTTGGTAGTCGAATGATAAATTCGCTCCCCTGGCCCTCCTGACTTTTTACGTCCAGCGATCCTCCATACCCTTTGCTGATAATATCATGACTTAGGCTGAGACCTAGTCCTGTTCCCTCGCCAGTAGGTTTAGTAGTGAAAAAGGGCTGGAATATTTTTTCTCGAATAGTTTCCGGTATACCTGTGCCGTTATCCTTAACGATCAATTCGGCGTAGCCACTTCGTTGGGTTATGCTCAGTCCGATTTGGGGTAGATAGCCTTCTAACCGCTGGAAACTTCGTTCGCGAACCGAATAGAAAGCGTTGTTCAATAAATTAATCACGACGCGGCCAATGTCCTGAGTAACCATCTGCATAAATAAGGTGTCTGGTTGAAAGCTGGTTACCAGTTCACAGCTAAAATCCCGATGTTTTGACCGATACCCCTGATACGCGATTTTGAAGCATTCTTCGGTTAGTCGGACAAGGTCCGTTTGCTCTTTTTCGCCTGAACCTCCTTTCGAATGTTCCAGCATACCTTTGACGATGGCACTGGCTCTTCGGCCATGATGGCTGATCTTTTGCAGATTTTGTGACAAGTCAGTAGCGATGGCTATTACTTCATCGGTTTGTCCAGCCTGTGCTTCTCCTTTCAACTCTTCGACTAATTCAACTGATACCTCCGAAAAATTGTTGACGAAGTTTAAGGGGTTCTGAATCTCATGGGCAATGCCAGCCGTCAGTTCTCCTAAGCTGGCGAGTTTCTCTTTCTGGATGAGTTGGACCTGAGTTGCCTTGAGTGTTGTGAGTGATTCCTGTAGCTCGGCAGTGCGCTGCTCGACTTTATCTTCCAGCACGTGGTTCTGAGTTTCGATTAATTGTTGGTTTTCCTGGGTTAGCCGTAGTTGTTCCTGAATGGCTTCGTCTTGCTGCTTTTTCAGCAAGTTGACCTTATAGGTAAGGCCCAGGGTAAAAAACAGAATTTCCAGCGCGGATGAAATTGGCACACTATGGAGTGCCCAAAACGTTACCGGCCATGAGTTGATCGCATAAATTTGTCCAACCCAGGACCCGATGTATACGATTATTGCGCCGATGAGGTAGTACCAAGCCGGTTTAAATCCCTGACGGATAGCCAGGATGCTCACCATCAAACTGTAAGGCATCTGCATTAAGCCTATAACCGTGCCTAAAAGCCAACTGTCGCTGTAGGTAAAAAGGATGACAGTCATAATGGCTAGTATGACAAGGCCCACTCGATACATACGACGAGATCGCTGACGGACTTGCAAAAATTCAATTGCAAATACCATAGACAACAGGGGGACCAGGCTGAAGAGAATGATTAAGTGGTCAAACAGGAGCACATACAAGGAGGGGAGCCATTCGGATAATAGCCCAAACGAGGTAGCTGTTGTGATGGCAAGCGTTAATACCCAGACTGTGTATAAAAGGTTTTCCCTTTCCCGAAGGCGAGCAAACAGCATCAAACTGTACAGGCTTATGAGCAAGGCTAATCCGAAGTAAAGACCGAAGAACAAATCCTCCTGGTGTAGCCAGACAAGCAATTTGTTGTTAGCGATGAGCGTAGTTGTGCCAATTCCGTACCTGCCCCTAATGTACAGGGTGGTCTTCTTGCCAGGCTGGCTCAACAGGGCGCATGCACGTCTTGTTTGCAAGTAGCCATCGCTTGAAACCAGTAAGCCATGCTTATACTCCATCGTTTGCAAAATGTGACCATCGACTACTTCGTATATAATCGTGTGATCTACAGTAGGTAATATTGGCCACAAGTACAGCTTTAACGGAGTAACCAGTTTGGTGCGAAGCCAGTGCTCATGCTCACCATCGAGAAGGGCTTTGACCTGTAGGGGTTGAAAGCGGTAACGTTCTGGGTGTTGTAACAGTGAATCGATGGTAGTTGATCCAAGTCGTACTGTAAGCGCAGAACTATGAAGTATAGGATAATAGATCTGATCAGGGTCATTCAGGACGATGGGCTGGGCATTGGCAGCCGTAAAAAGCCCACACAAAAGGAAGGCTTGTAAAAGTCGTTTCATGAGTCGGTGGGTACTTGGGTACTGGAGTTACTTTATCGTGTGTTGAGTTGCTATTGTATTAACAACGTGATAAAGTATACGCGGCTAAAATAAGCAATTGTGCCTGATTGCTCTACTGCTATTCGTATAATTTAACGCTTATCAGAGGCCTGTAATGGGTTGTTTGCGAGGGGATTTTTCTATTTGGGCAATTGGGTTTGTATAGACAAGGCATGCCTTGTACACAAACAGGATCGATGATTTTTGGCAGTGGGGCAGTATATACGGCAAACGAACTTTATCTTTGCGCCGTCGTGAGAAATGCGCTCCTGTATATCCTCGTTTTTGCTACGCTGCTGCCAACGGTCAGTCAGTGGGGGGCTATCGCGTATTATCAGGTCAATAAAGACTACATTGCCCGCGTTCTATGCGAAAATCGTGATAGACCCGATCTCCATTGTGACGGGCAATGCTACCTGGCGAAACGGCTGAAAGCCCAGCAGGATAAACAGGATAAAGAAACGACCGAACGGGTGCAGAATACGCCCGTCGTGCAGTTGTTCTGCGATCATCATCTGTCTTTCCTGTTTCAGCCATCCTTGACGGAGCTACTTCCTTCTGCCCATCTGGCATACGAAGTACCTGTTTACGCGGCTCCGGCTACCTCATTTTTTCACCCGCCCTGCGTCTAACGAAGCTTACCTAGGCTTGTCACCCGATAAGCTGTCTGGCAGGTCTTGTCCATCAGGGGCTGTCCATTTACCATTCCTCAGCGTCTGGTAACCCGTTTATTTTCAGACTTAAACTAAGCTTTCGTGAATACATATAAACTCCTCGTAGCCTGTGGGCTATGGGCTATTGCCGCGTTTTGTGCTCACGCACAGAACGCCAGTCAAGGGCTTGTTTTCGATGCCCAAACCAAAGAACCCATACCAGGTGTAACGCTATCCTGGCAAGATGGTAAGTCAGGTGTGGTTACCGATGCCAACGGACATTTTACACTGGCTCAACTCCCGTCAAAAGTGCGTATATCGGCCGTAGGGTATCGTCGCCAGGAGGTGTTAATCAGCCCGGGTCAGCCTATTCGGATTGCGTTGGAACCGGCTGTGGAAGATTTACAAACCGTAGTGGTTACGGGCAATCGGGAAGCGGCCCTGCGCACCGAAACCCCTATTGCGATTTCGAAACTGTCGCCCAAACTGATCGAGGATACCAAGCCAACCAGCATTTACGAGGTGATCAACAAAACGCCTGGTGTGCTAATGGTAAACCTCAACAACGAGCAGCACATGATGGCCATCCGGCAACCGATGACCACCAATGCGTATTTCCTCTACATGGAAGATGGGGTTCCGATTCGGCCAATGGGCGTGTTTAATCACAATGCGCTGCTGGAGTTGAATCAGTTTACGGTTAGCTCGATTGAGGTCGTAAAAGGGCCTGTTTCGTCGATTTATGGGCCGGAAGCTGTGGGCGGAGCTGTCAATTTTATCACCCAGCGCCCCACAGCTGTGCCAACGGCCCGAGTCGGTATTCAATTCGATCAGTGGGGGTATAAACGGATTCAGTTTGGAGCGGGGGCCCGGCAGGGTAAGTTTGGGATCTATGTGGGTGGCCTGGTAGCCCGTCAGCGGAATTCGTGGTTAGCCAGTTCCAATTACGACAAAGCATCGTACTTCGCCCGACTCGAATATGCTTTTACTCCGCAAACCCGCCTGACCGGCACCCTATCGTACAACGATTACAATTCACAGACCAGCGGTAGCGTCGATAGTACGGCCTTTTTTGCCCGGCAATATGTCAGCACAACGGATTTTACGTATCGGAAAACAGTCTCCTTTCGTAGTCGTCTGACCCTCGAACACGACTGGAAAAATGGCTCTCAGTCATTCCTGACGGCGTTTGTGCGGAATAATAGCGTAGGTCAGAATCCGGCCTATTCGATTCGCTGGACAACGGGTTCGGCAACCGCTACCGGGCAGATCAACAGCAACGATTTCAGTAGTTCTGGATTCATTGCCCAGCATACGCAGCGACTGAATTTCCTGAATAGCAAACTGATTGCCGGGGCTACGCTTGATCTGTCGCCGAATACATACTATGCCTATCAGACGGACTTAACGACCGAACTACGGGCCGATAAAAAATCGGTGTTGAAATATACGCAGGTTGCCGAACGGCCTGATATTCAGCTGGCAAACTACAAGGCTGATATTCATAATCTGGCGGCTTATGTGCAATATGATCTGGAGCCTTTGCCCAAACTCCGCCTGTCGGCGGGCTTGCGCTACGACCGTATGGCGTTCGATTATACCAATGGGCTGGATAAAACTACGGGCAGCAAAGAATACAGCCAGGTAACCCCAAAAATCGGAGCAACCTATGACTTGGGCAATGGAAAGGGCCTGTACGCCAATTACGCCAAAGGTTTTTCACCCCCAGCGCTCACGTCGATCTTCCTGAAACGAACCACACCAACAGCCAGTGGAGATTTGTTCTACTACAATCTCCAGCCAGCCAAATTCGATAATATGGAAATCGGTGGCTGGGCGTCGTTGCTGAACAACAAAGTGTATGTCGATGTGGCGCTGTATCAGATGAATGGCACCAACGAGTTGCTCAGCATTCGCCAGCCCGACAATTCGACGGATTACCAGAGTGCGGGTCGAACTCTACACAGAGGGGTTGAACTTGGGCTTACGTATCGCCCTTCGAAACAGCTATTTATTCGGTTTGGCGGAACACATGCCCTACATCGGTTCGACGAGTTTACCCTTAGCCAGCGCGTGTCGGATGTGATTCAGAATGTAAACGGGAAAGAGATGCCGTCAGCCCCGCGTACCCTTTGGAACACCGAAGTGACTTACTACCCAGCCTGGGCTAAAAATCTGCGGGCATCGATGGAATGGCAGCATGTATCAGGCTGGTATCAGAACCAGATCAATACCGTTCGTTACGATGGTTACGATTTTGCCAATGCCCGACTCGGTTATCAATGGAAAGGTATTGAGGTATATACCAATGTCATGAACGTGACGAATGTGCTGTATGCTACCAACGCCACCCGTGGCAACAACTCGACCGACCGAACAACCTTTACGCCAGCAGCTCCGCGCACCTTTGTCATTGGGGTGCAGTATAGTTTTTCGGGGAAATAAAAAAAGGTTTCGACAGGATTGACAGAATTGACAGGATAAATTTTTGCGATACGAATCATGCTTTATCCTGTCAATCCTGTCGAAAAATGATTGTGTATGACGAATAACGAAAATGACTTATGAAAAGCCTGTTAACCTTATTTCTTCTGATCGGTCTAATGGCCGAAAAACCGGGTAAAGAAACCGCTATCTCAGACCCGCAGTTTGCCGGAGCCGTACCGCGCCTGACCACCGATGCCTACGGAAATCCCTTATTGAGTTGGGTTGAAAAACTCAACGAAAAAGAAGCTGCGTTTTACTTCTCTCTCTCAACCGACGGTGGACAAACGTTTGGGGAAAAAGTTCGGGTAAAAGCCCCCGCCGGACTGTCGGTCCATGCCGAGGGTATGCCCAAACTAGCGGTAAAAACCGATGGTACTATGCTGGCGGTTTTTGAAGTGCCCAGACCTACCGCAGCGTCTCGTTTTGCGGGCGACCTGCTGTATACGCTTTCGACCGACGGTGGCAAAACCTGGACGGATGCCCAGCCTGTGCATCAGGATGCAACTCCCGGCAAGAGCCACTCGTTTGCCGATATTACCCGCTTGCCGAATGGCGAAATTGGCGCGGTCTGGCTCGATGAAAAATTGCCCGGACAGGAAGGCCGTCCGGTCGTATTTGCCCAGACAACTCCTGGAAAAGGATTTGGCCCGGCGGTACTGGTCGATGAAAATGCCTGCCAATGCTGCCGCACCAACGTGTTTGTCGATAGTCAGAAACGAATTCACCTGACCTACCGGGATATGATACCAACTCAGAAAAGTACTCCTGCTGCTCGTGATATGAGTACGGCAGTGTCGGCCGATGGTGGTAAAACATTCAGTAAACCGCAGGTTGTTTTTGCTGATAACTGGCAGGTAGCGGCCTGCCCACACGCGGGGCCGGTAGTGGCACAGGTGGGCAATGATCTGCTGGTAACCTGGTTTTCGGGCAAAGAAGAATCGGCTGGCTTGCGATTGGCTAGATTAGGTTCCGAAAAACTGGTGTCGAGTGTGTCGACAAACCGGGCCAAACATCCGCAGGTTTCGGCTGCCAACGGACGGTTAGTATGGGTTTGGGATGAGTCGGTTTCGAAAGATGGATCCGGCGAAATGGGGTCGTTTGTGCAGCGTATCGGGATGCGCACGATGACTGGTCAACAAGTCAGTCCCACAACTTACCTGACTCCCGAAACTGTCGACGGAATGTATCCGGCGGTACTGTCGACGGATAAAGGAACGCTGGTTGCCTATGAGCAAAGCAAAGACAAACAGAATGCTGTGATCGTTGTTCGGCTGCTGGATACGTTGTAATGTTTTTGGCTAATGTGTCGCATAAACGTACGACCCCAACGGGGTCGTACAAAGTAATTTCCTACAACTATCTATTCTACTATCGGCGATGCTGGCTACTATCGGTCTTACTGCCCGTTCGGGGAAGGATTCGGTTGCCTCTCTTTTTGTCAAACTGGGTTTCGTTGTCCCGGCGGGGATTGTGGCTCCCAACCGACATTTTACCGGCGTCCTGTAAGCTTCTATCGGATTCTGTACTGATGGATGATTCAGGAATAGGACGGTTTGATTTTTGGGTAGCGGATTTGCCCGTCTGCTGTGCTTCCTTGTTGTAAGGAACCCCTTTCCCTGTCAATTGGCCATTGTTGGCATTTTTTGCGTTGCTGGTTGTGGTTGAGCCTTGTTTCCCAGCGTTGGTTTCGGTGTTGGCCGATTGCGCTCGGGCACTCATCAGGCCAACGCACAAAAGTAAAGTCGAACTAATCAGTATTTTTTTCATACGTTGAATACATCTGGATAAGTCAAAGACGTATAAAACCGAAACTGTTTGTACCAGGAATTGTCTTTCGATGATGAGGTAAATAAGGAAATGGACCCGTTTGCGGTTTCTTGGTTTATATGTGTGTTTGTGTAAGTTGTTGATTGTGAGTTATTTTTTGATGTCGAGGTTGTTTTGATAAACTGTTGTTGCCGGAGGGTATTCTACACCAAAATAACCTGTTTGCTATGAAACTGGCCGAAGGGCTGCACGAACATCTTGATAAAAACGAACCATCGGAGTTGATAAGCGTTTTGGTTTGGTCGATACAGCCCAGCCTTGAATACTGAGACCTTGTAAAAATGCTCGGTGCGTTGTCATCAACGATCACTGGGATTACAAGGGTAACGTGTAGATGGGACAGGTCTAAGCAAAAACACGTAATTTCGCTGCGACCAGGTGAGTCGCTATCGGAGGGCATTATGCGAATTTTGATCGTAGAAGATGAATGGGAGGTTGCGTCGCTAATCAAGAATGGGCTGGAAGAGTACGACTTCACCGCCGATATTGCGGGCAATGCGATGGAGGCTAACCAGCAACTTGCCGAACACGAATACGATACGGTTATTCTGGATGTGAACCTGCCCGTTATCAGCGGATATGACCTCTGCCGCATGATTCGGAACAAGTTCGAAACCCTGCCCATTCTGATGCTGACTGCCTTTGGCAGTACCGAAAATAAACTGACAGGTTTTGATGCCGGGGCCGACGACTACCTGGTAAAACCCTTTGAATTTCGGGAGCTTGTGGCTCGATTACGGGCGTTGAACCGTCGAAACGGCGTGGCTGTTCAGGAGCCAACGGTGCTTAAAATTGCTGATCTTGAATTCAATTTACAGAGTAAAGCGGTAAAGCGGGGCGCCCAGAAAATTCTTCTGACGGCCCGCGAACTGGCTCTGCTTGAATTCTTTATGAAAAATCAGGATCGGGCACTTACCCGGCAGGATATCATGGAGCACGTATGGGACCTTTCGTTTGATACGGGTACCAATGTGGTTGATGTGTACGTCAATTACCTGCGTAAAAAGATCGACAAGGATTTTCCGCTCAAGCTGATTCATACCATTAGCGGTATCGGCTACATTATGCAGGCTTCTGACGAGTAAATCATGAGAATACGCACGCGCCTTTCGTTCACGTTTGTGGGGGTCGTTGCGGCCATACTGCTCCTGTTTTCGTTTGTGGTGTATGCCACCGCCGAATACTTCCGGCAACGGGATTTTTACCTCCGGTTGAGCGATAAGGCCAAAACGACCGCCCGACTGTTGCTGGACGAAGAAGAAATCAACACACGCTTACTGCGGATTATCGAGCGGAATAACCTGACGGCTCTGCCCCAGGAGCAGATAAATGTATACGATCAGCAGGGGCGACTCGTGTATGCAACGCAGTCACGCGCTATTGTCGGAACCGACATAGTAGCCCGTATCCGGCAGAAAAAAGAGATTTTCTTACGGCAAAATAAAGTTGAGATTGTCGGGTTTACGTACCTGCACAATCGGCAGGAATATGTATTGGTTGCGTCGGCCTACGACCAATATGGCATTGAAGAAATGGGACACCTGAGCACCATTATGGCGGTTGGGCTGGTCTGTAGCCTGGCCTTAGTCGGTATGGTAGGCTGGGCGTATGCCGGGCGTTCGCTACGGCCCATTTCCAGAGTTATTCAGGAGGTCGATCAGATTACGGCATCGAACCTGAACCGTCGGCTAACGGCGGGTAACGATCAGGACGAACTGGCCCAACTGGCGCGTACCTTCAACCTGATGCTCGACCGGGTGCAGGAAGCGTTTGAAGTACAGCGCAACTTTGTGGCCAATGCATCGCACGAGTTACGTACACCACTGACCATCATTACCGGCCAGATCGAAGTGACGCTTATGAAACGGCGCACCGTTGAGGAACACGAAGCCAAATGGCGGGCGGCTCTGGATGTGATTCAGCGGATGAACAAACTCACCAATAATCTGCTCAACCTGACGCTGGTGAGTCTGGGGGCCACGCCCTTGAAATTCAGCGAGGTAGCCGTCGATGAGGTTATTTACCAGGCCGCTCAGATGCTCATGAACCATCAGGAAGAGTACTCGGTCGTGTTCTCGTTTGATGGCGAAGTGGAAGCGATTCAACCCTCACTGACCATCGCCGGTAACAAATCGCTGCTCTACTCGGCCTTTTTCAACCTGATGGAGAATGGCTGTAAGTTTTCGGAGAAAAAGCAGGTAAAGGTTACGTTAGGCGCCAACAATCGCTGGGTAACGATCCGGTTTGCGGACGAGGGCATTGGCATTTCGGAGGTCGATCTGAAACAGATTTACGAGCCGTTTTTCCGGGCCCAGAACGTCAAACGGATTCATGGACACGGGGTCGGCTTACCCCTAACGTACCGGATCATTCAACTCCACTATGGCCAGATCGATGTGGTTTCCCAACCTGAGCAGGGCACCACCTTTACCGTTCGGTTACCCAAGTCGCTCTAATCGATTTCTAATCAACTTCTAACAGCCCTCTTATGAACTTCTAACTGACCCTTAATGAACGGTTAGGTTAGTTAAGAGAACTTTGTTGTCAGAAACGTTTCGTACGATCTATGAACGGTTTTCAAACTATGGACAACAAAAACGTCAAAGGGAGAACTTCCGGTAAATACATCAACTGGATAACCGTCTGGGGGTTCATCGTAGCCTGTATCGCCTACAATATGTATGTCGATAATCGGCAGAAGCGATTGATTACCAACGAGTATCGGTCGCAGTATGAAATAGAAAGCCAGCGGGCTGACTCTCTTTATAAAGAAACCGTCCGGCTGGAGCAACGCCTTCAGCAACTAGAAACCTCAACCGGACAAAAACTGTCGACCCGGCAGTCTGTCGGTCCTCCAACTGTATCGACCGCCCGCGAGTTGTAAGCGGTCGGTACGCCGAAGTCCTGCCTTAAACGGTTGCTCTGAAATGCCTCGTACGGAGCTAACTGTTTAGGGCAGGCACTATTTTTTCGTATACAACCAGACTTATAGTTATGCTCAACGTTAATCAATCAATAGAATCTAAAAGCCAACTGGGCGATATTCGGGGCGGAGCCATTTCGTTTCTGGTAGCCGTGCCGCTATGCCTGGGGATCGCGCTGGCCTCCGGCGCTCCTCTTTTTGCCGGAATCATTGCTGGTATCGTGGGTGGCCTTATCGTCGGGATTTTTAGTCGGTCGGCGCTGAGTATTTCGGGTCCCGAAGCGGGTCTGATCGTTGTGACCTTGAGTGCCATAGAAGCATTGGGGTCATTTCCGGCGTTTCTGCTGGCGTTGTGCATCGCCGGACTGTTTCAGATCGGATTTGGATTTGCCAGGGCTGGTAACGTCAGCAACTTTTTTCCTTCGTCGGTTATCAAAGGGATGCTGGCCGGTATCGGTATCATGCTGATCATCAAGCAGCTTCCGCACCTGGTTGGATACGATGCCGACGCGGCTGAAGGGCTGGTGCTCTTTCAGCCCAACGGGTTTGACCTGAACGAGCAATTTCGTATGGCCATGAGTCAGTTTAGCCTGACCGCCATTCTGATCACGATTGTTTCGCTCACCGTATTTTACGTATGGGAACGCCCAGCGTTTAAAAAACAGGCGTTTGCCAAAAATGTGCCCGCAGCATTGATCGTCGTCGTATTTGGGATTCTGACGAACGAACTCATGAAACTCATGGCTCCACAATGGGCATTGTCGGGCAATCATGTGGTGCAATTGCCCGTTCCCGACAGCGTGGACGCCTTTTTTAAGCTATTTACCTTTCCCGATTTTTCGCAGTGGAACAACCCGCTGGTGTATTCATCAGCCATCGCTATTGCATTGGTTGCCAGTCTGGAAGCGTTGCTGGCTGTTGAAGCCTGCGATGAACTCGACCCACTGAAACGCAAAACCCCTGCCAACCACGAACTGAAAGCGCAGGGCATCGGAAACGTGATTAGTGGCTTGATTGGCGGTATTCCACTGACATCGGTTATTGTTCGGAGTTCGGTGAGTATCAACGCAGGTGCCCGGACCAAATTAGCGGCTTTACTACACGGATCGTTGCTGCTGGTCTGTGTCGTCACGCTGCCATCGGTGCTCAATAAAATTCCCTGGGCGAGTCTGGCGTCAATTCTGCTGGTAACGGGTTATAAACTGGCGCGGGTCGATATTTTCAAAGCTACGTTCGCCGAGGGCCCTGCCAAGTTTATCCCCTTCTGCGTTACGGTGTTAGCCGTTGTACTGACCGACCTCCTGACGGGTATTGGCATTGGCTTGGTGACGGGGGTATTCTTCATCCTGCGCGATCATTACCGAAACACGCACCAGGTTCGGACCGAGTGGGATAGCGACATCAAACGAATTCACGTCAGCCTGGGCGATTATGTGTCGTTTCTGAGTAAAGCCAAGTTGATGAAACTGCTGAAAAGCATACCCGACAACGCGATTATTGAAATCGACGGTAGCCAGTCATCCTTTATCGACAGCGATGTGGTCACGGCCATTCAGAATTTCGGGATCGGCGCCAAACAACGGAATATCCGGCTCATTTTCCGGCCCAGCCCCAATGCCGATTTGCCTGCCGTTTTCAATACGGGCAATGTGGGGCAACCTACGCGTAACGACTCAGAGTTTCACCTGCACGGTCAGATAAACACTGCGACCGTCGGAAGGTAGAATACCTGGGCCTGGATAACCGGTAGCCCGTCGGGTAAAGTAGACGGTGTTGGCGAGGTTATTCAGGCTACCTTCCACTCGAAATTTCCTGAATTGATACGACAGACTGGCATCGATAATGGTATAGGCCGGAATCAGGCCGATTACGGCCGACACGCCCCCTTCACGGGCGTTGGTGGCATCCGAGAACTGGTCGGAGAGGTGGGTGTACTGGAGGGAGGCTTTCAGGTTTTTGTACCCCAGTCGAACCCCGCTTTTGAGGTTCACATTAGGTACAAATTCAACCTGATTGCCTACCACTCCGGCCACTTCACTAGCTTTGTATTCCGAATGAATCAAGGCTACATTAGCAAACAGAACCCCACTCAGATCGGCATTGGCCGGGTTCGCCAGACGCAGGAAGTCTGCTTCGGCATAAGACTCTAATCCCATAATGACGGCCTGCCCGATGTTGCCCCGCCGACGTAGCACCCGCTGATTTTCGTCGTAGAACTGTACTTCGCCGATGCGGTTGTTATAATTCAGGTAGAACGTGCTGATGTCGAAATTGTACAGCGTTGTTTGGGTACTGCGGATACCCAGGTCGAGCGAATAGCCTTTCTCATCCTGCAAGTTCGGGTCGATCACCTGCGATGGGTTTGCAATGCGCATATCGCTGAACGTGATGGAACGGTAATTCTGCGACAGGTTGCCGTAAATATCTAGCTGACTTGTTGGTTTATAACTGATGCCGAGCCCCCCCAATACAAACTGTCGGCCATTGGTTCGGTACTCGCTGGTTCGGGCCGAGCTGATGATATTACCCGCCAGATCACGAATCGTGGTGCCGTAAAAGCCATCGGCCGTAGTATAGATGTATTCGTAGCGCAGGCCGGGCGTGATCGAGAGCTTTTCGCCCAGATAGATGATGTTCTCAGCAAAGGCCGATACGTTTCGGTTCGGAAAACGGTAGTCGTAGGTAATGGCCTGAGCATCGCTGATAAAGGTAAAATCGGCATCTTTGCCGGTACTACCCAGCCCTTGTACGCTATGGTTGAATCCGTGATAGTAGCGGCTCCCGACCAGCAAAACGGCCTGTTGTTTCCCCAGATAATAGCGTTTTAAATACCGGGCTTCGGCGCCCCAGTTCTGGAAATCGCCTTTGATCAGGTCGCGCTCGCTGTTGTCGTCGACGCTGGCGACCCGGTTGGGCCGGAAACCCAGCGAGTACCGATACGCATTCAGGCCAAAGACCCGCAAATTGACTTCGTTGTTGGTGTTGAATGTATGGTCGACATGCAGGGCAGGCATCGTCCAGTTGACTTTAAACCAATTGCGTTCGCGGTTGCTCTGGCGGGCATCGTCGGCAAACATGGCATCGGTCAGGCCACCCGGTTGCTGGGCCAGATAACTCATCTGCGTGAGGTCGAAACCAATTGTTGTATGCTCCGAAACGTGGTAATCAAGGTCAGCGTAGGCCGTGTAGTTGGTGAAGTGTGAATTGGGTCGCCAGCCGTCACCTTTTTTGTATTGGAAAAAGGTATAGTAACTCAACTTGCCTACGGTTCCGCTGGCGCTGGTAAACGCATTGTAAAACCCAAAGGAGCCAATGGTTTGACGGGCGGTCAGTTCCAGTTTACGGTTGGTTACGGGCTTTTTCATGACAAAGTTGAGCAACCCGCCAAACTGCGTACCATACTGAAGCGAGGCCGCTCCGCGAACAATCTGAATGCGTCCAACGGCTTCAATGGGGGGAGTATAGTAACTTTCAGGATAGCCTAATGCATCGGCGCTGATGTCGTAGCCATTCTGTCGAACGTTGAAATTAGAACTACGGTTGGGGTCAAGGCCACGACCGCCTATGCTTAGCTGTAATCCAGCACCTTCGTTTTCCCAGATATTCAGTCCGGCCACACGGGCGTAAATCTGACGGGCATTGTTGGTCGCCAGATTAGCCACCAGTTGTTCCGGCAAAATAACTTCCGATTTCTTTCCTTCGTAAATACCCATGCTTTCGACTCCGCGCATCCGTGTGAAGCCAAAATCCGACTGCTTATCGGTAACCGTCACCTCCGTCAGATTCTCCTGCCGACTGGCGAGCAGGATCGTTATGTGCTGATCCTGATTCGGGATGATTACCGTTTGCCGGCAAGTTTTGAAGTCAGGGCTGGTCGTTTGCAACAAGTGTTCGCCAGTTGGTAGATTGGTAAAAGCAAATCGGCCTAGACTATCGGTAGTCGTGCTACGCTTGCCGTCGTTCAGGTAAATCGTACAGCCTTTCACCACAGTGCTATCGTGCCGGGCCCGTACCGTACCCGTAAGGCGGTATTGGGCGAATGTATTGGCTGTAAAAAAGCAACTAAATAGCAGCGTATATAAGAACGTTTTAGTAGCCCATAGCTTTAGCTGTGGGACCAGACAAAAAACGAATGTTTTGGGTAACCGTTTCAACGGTTTCTGGGTGTTAAACCGTTGAAACGGTTCGTGTTTCAGATTCTCGTCGCTCAACCCACCGATTAAAATCGGTGGCTGATAGAACCATCGAATACACGTCAACTGATTTAATCTAAAAAAACTAAAGACCGTAAATCGTATCATGAAATGGGGTAATCCATGGTTTAGGCTTGAATGAGTCTTCCTCATTGGCCAGGTTTGTGTTGGGGTCGATGAGTGGTTTGCCAAGCCGACCGTTTAGGGCAACGTAAGAATCTACGTATACTTCCGGGTGCTGGAAACCATGCTGCGCGTAATAGTCCCGCAATAGGTGCGCGTATTGCAGGAGCATATCGGGCTGAGTCGACATCATTTTCTCCTGCAAAGGAGTAAGGAAATGACTGTTGTTGACGATGGTTTGGTGGCCTAGCTGATCTTTAATCGTGAATTGGGCATAACCCGCTTTCTCCATTAGCATCACCCGCCATGAAAATCGGTAGCCCTGCTCCGTCCAGAACAATTCGCCCGGATACAGCAGGTAGCGGAGTGGGAACAGCAACTGAACGGTAAAAAAAATGGTGAGAGTCCCCAATAGTGCTGTCTTTACAGCAGGCGAGTACGCATAGGTTCGGCGGGGGTGAAGAAACTGGGAGGATGCCGAAAACCAGTTGCCGATCTGGTTGATAATCCGTTGATGAAAGGCAGGTGAGAAAAAAATCAATCCCGTCACAATCATGATATAAGGAAACATCCCGATGGGGAAGAGCAGGGCCGTAAGTCCATGAAAAACAACGACAGCGACATAGGCAAACGGCCGGGTTGCGTAGTTCCAGAGCAGAAACGGAATGCTCAGATCATAGATGCAGCCAAATACGCTGAACACATAGGGTACCCAGGGATAATTGAACAGAAAGCCGATGATCGGCAGGTCGTTATGGGCTGGTAACCAGATCCGTAGCGGTTGCGCATGCAAAATCCAGTCGCTGTTCAGCTTCGCCAAACCGGCAAACACATAGAGGATGGCAACAAAGAGTTTCAGCGAGTCGATACACCAGGCCGGAATCTGATCGGCCAGCAAGGTCCGGCGACGGTAGGCATCGACTGAAAAGTATGCATGAGCGGGCAGGAACATGAGCAGCAGACAAACCATACTCACGAAGTAGTAATGATTCAGATACGTGCTCTTGTCGATCAGTTCGATGTAGGTGAAACTCAGGAACAGCGTGATAATTGCAACCCGATAAAATAACCCAATGGCCACCAGCAGTGCCGATAACCCACAGATTGCAAACAGAACGCAGGTGTACTGGCCCAGTGGCTTTACAAATTCAAACCCGTAGAATGGAAAGAAGTAGTGGGGCTTTTCGTACAGTTCCGCAATCCAGCCGTTTCCCCAGAAACGAACGATGCTCCCGAAGAGCATCAACCCGAACAGGAGCCTGAAAAGGGCCAGCGGAGCCGCTGGTGTTGTTTTATAAAAGTAAGCAGGCATGCCAATAGGGGACGGTTATGGGACTCGGTCTACACGTACTACGATTCCCATAACCGTACACATTAATTAATCTCCATCATTATCCGTGTAGGTGATCGTAATGCTCATGGCCGAAGTCATATCTACTTTGAGCATCCGAACGGCTTTCTGCATTTCCGTGTACACCTGCGTAACCGCCGTATTATTAGTCTTTACTTCGTCGGACAGGTTGGCTTTGAGAACGCTGAGTTTTTGATTGACCAGATCGAACTGGGCATTCACGATATCGACCAGCGATTTGCCGGTTTGACTATCCTTAGCACCCAGACTATTCAGGTAGCTTTTCAGCCCTGGGCCTTCCTGTCCGGTTTTTACGCTCTTGCCATTGAAGAAATCGACAGATGCCTGATGCGCAGTTTTGGCCAGAGTTAGGGCAAGATCTTTTTTGTAGTAAGCTTCCACTTTATCGGGCGATACGGTTCCGTTGGTCATAGCTCCTGATGGAATGCCAATTTTGCCCGAACGGATGTAGCGTTCGTAGTTCAGCACATAGCCATTGACCAGTTTCCCGGTGGAGCAACCCGCGTTCAGGGCTGTGCAGTTGATGAAGGTATCCCGATAGCCACCCGTTGTCCACTGCGTGTATACGGTCGAGAACACCGAGTTCATCTGCGTGGTCAGGCGTTTCAGGTAGGCGATCCGTTTGGCGGCATCGGTGGCTGTAGTGTATCGTGCCACAATCGCATCGTCGGTACTGCCAAGACCGTTGATGAGGTAATCCAAAGCCGGAAAACCCTGTTTAGGGTAGGAAAGGGGCACATCGAACGAGCCCGAACCAGCGGCAATGTATTCTTCGATTCCCGTCGTATTGGCAGGATAAATATTGAAAAAATTGCGAAGGGTATACTGCTCGGCTGGTCCCACATCGAAGAGTTCAACTTTCTGCCATTCGGTGTAAGCATCCACCCAGGCCTGCCGAAAATCGGCCAGAGAAGCCTTATCGGGTTTAGCGGCAAACGCGTCCGATTTGGTGGTCATGGCGTCCATCTTCGTTTTAAAATTCGCGTAGGCCGGTACAATAATGTTGTCAGCGATATTGGTAAGCATGGCCTTCCGGTCGCTGTCGGCTTGATTGGTAGGGTTTGTGGGCATCGGTGTATCGGTTCCGCCACCTGAGCAGGCCCAGAGCATACCGAACAGGATACACGCAGAGCCGATCTGTTTCCACCTAACTTGTTTCATAGGTTTTAAAAAGTGACAGAGCGGTATTAAAAACACCGCTCTGTAGCGTCTGGAATTAGAGTGGGTGTTTGCAATTAAGGAATGTTAAACTTGGTTTTGATAGCGGTTGAAGCTGCATCAATTTTGGCATTCGTTAAACCCCAGAAGCCATTGGGGGCTGAGTAAACCAGATTCGTCAGAAGGCCGTCGGAGAAGGTAGCGTCCGCATTGTTCAGCTTCGCATAGCGAAGGCTATAGATGAAACCTAATCCTTCGCCCATCGCGTGGGCTGCCGCCGATGTGTTGGTTCCGGCCGTTTTCCATTTGCCCAGATAGCCTAGAGCGGCAGCCGCAATCGCTTTTTCCATAGCCGACCGGATGAAAGTCGCCTGTGTTTTCAGCGTAGTCAGGTCGTTGTTGACAATAGCGGCCCGGCCTGTCAGAAGGGCTTTGTGAATTTTTGGGAAATCGTCCTTATTGTATTCCCACATGTAGGAGCCAATGAAGCTTTCGCCCGAAGAGGTCGAAGTCGCTTTTGAACCGTAAACGGGGTTTGCCGTAATGATGCCGAAAATCTGATCCCAGTTCTGCTCAAGCTGGGTATAGTTTTTACCGGCTACCAACGTCGTATTATCAGCTGCCAGATTTTTGTCGCTAAGCAGCACATTGGCAATGTAATCGACCTGGAAAGCACCAATGAGCGATTTCTGAATGATCTGTGCCCATTCGATGCCTTTCGCATCAACCAGATAGGTACCTAGTTTACCCGCCTGCCCTTCCGATGCGGTGGCTGTTGCCGATTTACTAGCCGTAGCCATCTCTCCAAAAGCAGCCTCGATCGTCTGGCGCTCTTTTTCCGCATCGGCCGACGACAGCGAAGAAGCCGTTACGTTCCGAAGCTGAACACCAGAGGTGTTTAATGCAGCATTGGCCGTTCCCGAAAATGGGTTGCCAGTATTCGAAAACATATTTTTCAGGGTCGTCGCGTCGAGTGTAGCCCCCGTACTGGCAGCCGTTCCGTTGTAGGTATTGATTGCCCGGAACATCGACAATAGCGTGCTACCTGTTGTCAGATCGACTGTTTTGGCTCCCTTATCATCGACAAAGAAGTTGGCGTAAGTAGTGGTATCAGTCAGCTTAGCGTAATCAACTGTTTTTCGAAGTTGAGGACGGACGGTGGTTGGGTTTTCGTCGTCGTCTTTACAGGAGGCCAGGATGGCCGTTAACGCGAGTACAGGAAGAAGTTGTGAAAGGCGAAAAAGCTTTAGCATGAATCAATCGGTTGTCTGATTTCGCCTGCAAAGGTATTTACTATTTAGACTAAGTATAAAATTTATTTAGATTTTTTTTAAATAAGAACTGCGTTCTCAGCCAGACCTTACCAATTGGTTAAGTAGACTGAGCTTATATTGTACTGAGTTAAATAACTGTTAAATAGTTAGGTAATTAGTAGTTTATTAATCGGTAGTTCGGTATATTTGATTCCGCCCATATCCAGCACACCAACCACCCAAATGCAATTCCCGAAATAATCGTATAGCCCAATCCGTATCAAAATTGCGCTTTATCATAGGAGTTGCATTGTCTATTGAGGCCCTTGTCGCACCGTAATCAGTCGGTGAATTGCTACGTACTCAACTAATCAGCGTCTTTATTTCAACGCGAATCCAGTCATGGCTTTTCACCTGTCAGCAAGCTATATTCCGGTTAATCCGCCCTCCGTTTGGGTGGTTGACGACGATGAGGATGATCGTCTGTTTATCCGTTCGGCTTTTGAAGATCTGAAAACGCCCGTGAGTGTACTGATGCTTACGGATGGCGATCAGGTATTACCACGTTTAACGGTTGCCGATACCATACCCCAATTGATTTTGCTGGATATAAACATGACGCGGCAGAATGGGTTCGAGACCTTAACCCAGTTGCGGAGTACACCGACTTACGCCGAATTGCCCGTTGTAATGCTGACCACGTCGTCCGATAAATCGGATCGGCAACGGAGCATGGATCTCGGGGCCAATCAGTGCCTGACCAAACCTGCCAGTTACAATGAATTAGTAACGATGGTGACCTCTCTCAGTGAACGCTGGGCATTAGCCTGATCGAATTCGCTCCCGAAAAGCGGCCTTTGCCAGCTCTTTTAAGCCGTTTTTGAACCAACTTTTCAGGTATCCGATTCTAAATGTATGTCGTTACGTTTAGAGTTGCATACGCCTGTTCACGATGATCGCCCGGTATTTGTATCGGGTAGTTTTTGTGATTGGTACCCTGATGTTGATCGCTTTCAAATGCAGTGTGTGGGGCCGGGGCATTACCTGTATGAGTTCCCGAACACGCTACAGCTTCCTCAGCAAGTAGACTACAAATACACCCGTGGCGGCTGGGACCATGTAGAATTGGATGCCTCTGGCGAGTCGGTTGCTAACCGGGTAGTTTCGGCAGATGCCGGACTGAAACAGGATATTGTACCCCATTGGCGCTGGTATGGCATGCCTTTCAACCCAGTGTGGCTACCTAAGATAGAACTGCTTGGCAGTACTTTTGACGCTCCTAAAATCCATCAGATGCGTCGGGTGCATATACTGCTTCCGCACGATTACGCGCAGAGCGACAAACGCTATCCGGTTCTTTATCTGCACGATGGGCAGAATCTGTTTGGGGGAGGAGCGGGGTACGGAAGCTGGGAGATCGACCAGAAAATGGCCCTGCTGGCTGCCCGGCACCATCACGAGGTAATTCTGGTTTCCATTGACCATGCCGAAGAAGGTCGGATTCGGGAGTTTACTTTTCAGACGACCCGAGCCGGAAAGGGCCGAGGACAGTATTACCTCGATTTTATTCGGCATGCCATCAAACCGATAGTCGACAGCCGATACCGAACCTTGCCTGATGCGGAACATACGGGTATTGGAGGAAGCTCACTGGGTGGGCTAATCAGTATTTATGCCGGACTGATGCATCCGAACGTGTTTGGCCGACTGATGGTATTTTCGCCTTCGCTCTGGATTTCGCCCAAGATCTATTTCGATGCGATTCGCTTTAAAGCACCCGTATCCATGAAAATTTATGCCTACGGAGGGGAGCAGGAGTCACGTTACATGATCCCTAATATTGAACGGTTTCGCGATGCACTGGCACGTCAGCAGTATGGTGGAAACCCAATCGATATTCATCTATCGGTCGATCCAATGGGTATGCACCAGGAAGCCCACTGGAGCCGGGAGTTCCCGAAAGCTGTGGAGTGGCTGTTTTATTGATAATTTTGACGTCGAACTGCCAAACTATTACCCATGAACATTACCCTACAAACGCAAACTCCGCCAACAGGCGATTTGATCATTCCGGTTGTACAGACCGATTTGACCAGTCAGCTAACCGATCTTTCTCAGAAGTTAACCCTTCCGTTGCCCATTCTCCAACGCGATTTTAAAGCGGATGCGAAAGAGGTCTTTACGGTCTATAAAGCTGATGGCTTCAAAACGTATCTGCTTGGAGTAGGGGCCAATCCGAAGGCGATGGATTGGTTACGCTCTTTCCGGAAGTGTTTTTTCGACCAAAAAGGAAAGCTGTCGACGCAGGTCACGATTGACTTAAGTCAGTTTGAGGGCGAGGTAGTCGAAAGTGTGGTGCTAGGCGTTCGCTGGGGCGGGTATGATTTGAAGTTATACCAGACTGATAAGCCTGATACGCCGGTTTTCTTCTCCGATGGGGGGCAACTTAGCATACTGGTATCGCCCGGAACTGAAACCGTTGCGCAGGAAGCGCTCATTCGTGCCGAAGCCATTGCCCAAACGCAACGGCAGATGCTGGACCTGATGAATGCCCCAGCCAACTATAAACAACCACAAACACTGGCCGACTGGGCCATGAATTCGGGCAAACAGCATGGCTATAGTGTAACGGTACTCGACAAAGCCGAACTGGAGCGGCAAAAACTGGGGGCTTTGTTAAGTGTGAGCCAGGGAAGTGATGTACCCCCAGTACTGATCATAACAGACTATAAACCAGCCGATGCCACTAACGTACTGACAATTGGTCTGGTTGGGAAAGGGGTTACGTTCGATACGGGCGGAGTATCCATCAAGACCTCGTCGAACATGCACCTAATGAAAAGTGACATGGGTGGCGCTGCGGCTGTGCTGGGAACGGTAGAAGTAGCTGCTAAGTTGAAACTGCCCATTCACGTAGTCGGGATTGTGCCCGCAACGGAAAACGCCATCGACGGACGCTCGACCAAACCGGGTGATGTGATTACCTCCTACATCGGCAAAACCATCGAGATCATCGATACGGATGCCGAAGGACGCGTAATTCTGGCTGATGGGCTGGGCTACATGGTGCGTCATTATAACCCTGATGTGCTGATTGACCTGGCTACGTTGACGGGTAGTGTTATTGCAACCCTGGGGTATCATGCTGCCGGGCTATTTACGGCTAACGATGAACTGGCCAATAAACTGACCGAAGTAGCTAACCAGACGGGCGAACACCTCTGGCGGCTGCCCATCTGGGATGTGTATACAGAAGACATCAAATCGGATGTGGCCGATGTGAAAAATTTCAGTGGCAAGCCAGTCGCCGGGGCCATCAGTGCGGCAAAATTCCTGGAAGTATTTACGGAAAACCATCCCGCCTGGGCGCACCTCGATATTGCCGGGATGGCCTTTGCCGACACCGAATTTGGTTCGCAAAAGAATGCCACGGGCTTTGGCATCCGACTACTAACATCCTACTTACAGGCGCTGATTGCAGAAAGTCGCTAAGAAAAATTCGTGATTTAATCTTTTGGCCGTATCTTTTTCGGAGAAAATAAGAACAGCTTTTACGGTGTTCGGTTTTCAGGTTATGGTTGGTTAATGCGAGACGGATGCATCAACTTACCATAAACCGTAAACTAAAACCGTGAGATAAACGATAGTCCTCTATGAGCCAGTTGTCATTTCTGTGCATTGCCACTTTTTTTAAAGGACACGAATTTATGCGGGCCTGTAAGGAGTTGGGCAACACCGTGTATCTGTTAACCGATCAGAAACTGGCTAATGAAGCCTGGCCTCATGAAGCAATCGACGAATTTTTCTACCTGCCATCACCCAGCAACGAACCGAATGATCTGGAGCAAATGATCGTTGGTCTGGCCCATGCCATGCGTTCGCGCCGGATCGACCGGGTTGTGGCGCTGGATGATTTCGATGTGGAAAAGGGTGCCCTGATCCGAGAAACCTTTCGGATCGATGGGATGGGGCAAACAACTTCTCGTTATTTCCGTGATAAGCTGGCTATGCGAATGCGGGCTGCATCGGCAGGGATTCGGGTTCCGGCATTCAGCCCCCTGTTTAACGACGAAGCTATTACTGCTTTTTTGCAAACGACCGAATCGCCCTGGCTTCTGAAACCCCGGTCCGAAGCATCGACAACGGGCATTCGAAAAGTACATTCGCTGGAAGAAGCCTGGTCGGCTATACACCTGCTGGAAGATAAACGGCATCATTACCTGATCGAAGAATTTAAACCAGGGAAAGTGTACCACGTCGATTCGCTGTCGGTGGATGGAAAAGCTGTTTTTACAAGGGTGA
This sequence comes from Spirosoma sp. 48-14, assembly GCF_001898575.1. Classification (GTDB taxonomy): domain Bacteria; phylum Bacteroidota; class Bacteroidia; order Cytophagales; family Spirosomataceae; genus Spirosoma. Next base: position 183,590 of record NZ_MKUD01000063.1, on the reverse strand, counting down.
GCCAGTATCTGGCAACCCCAATGGAAGTAGCACATGGTGGGGGTGTTTTTCGAACGGCTACCTTACCCCTCGGAACTCCTGAAAATACAGCCCTCAGTCAGATCAACGACCAGGTGCTGGCAGCTTTTGGCATGCGATACAGTGCTTCGCACTCGGAATACATCCGGGGCGATCACGATGGCGAACTCTATTTTCTGGAAACATCCTCGCGCGTGGGGGGCGCCAACATTGCCGAGATGGTGGAAGCGGCATCGGGCGTGAATCTTTGGCGCGAATGGGCGAAACTGGAAATCGCTATGGCGCGCAAAGAGCACTACATTCCACCCGCTGACGATGCCCGGTATGCCGGGTTGATCATCTCCTTAGCCCGGCAGCAATGGCCTGATCTGTCGGTATTTACTGAGCCGGAAATCTGGTGGCGCATGAAAAAAGAATACCACGTTGGCGTCATTGTTCGCTCCGACGATCGGGCGGAGATTTTAAGCCTGCTGGACAATTACATGCATCGGATTTATCAGGAATTCCACGCATCGGCCCCCCTGCCCGATAAACCGACTAATTAATGGCAGTAGTAACGCGAGTAACGTGGTTGGAAGCCCGCCATTGGGACCCAATGGCGGGCTTCCAACCACGTTACTACTAATTCCTGAGGGTATCTTTTCGGCTCTTGTCTTTTTCAATAGGTATACCTACACCAAAGGCCCGTGGATCGCTGGGAGGCTGAGTCCTCCGTTTTTTTCGGCCGTTTTGTGGTGGCGGTGGCGTATTCAGAGGCACCTGTGCTGTAAGGCCCGGACCCGATACAGGTGTATCGACACCCGGAATCGCCACCTGCCGATCTGCAGGCTGCTGAATAACTTTCGAGGAATCGGCCTGGGCAAAGCAAAGGGAGCCCGCCAGACATAACGTGGAACAAATCAGGACCGTGCGCATAAGAAAAGTCAGTTGTTGAGTAAAGCGTCGTCAGGCAATAGACGGCTGCTATATCAACTCACTTTCATGCGTAAAGTTTCGGTCCGGGTCACAATGCATCGATACGAACAAACTGATATCCTTTCTGTTGAAATTCGGTCAGCAGCGTATCCAGGTGCGTATATAGTTTATCGGTTCGGCTGGGGGCGGTACCGATGTGCATCAACAGGATAAACCCATTCAAGCCGTTGCGATGGCTGGTTTCGTAGGTACGGATGGATTGTAAAATAGTCTCGCTACTGCGGTAGTTTCGATCGTCGGGTGTTGTGTAGTCGGCGTGGCTAAGCGTGCCGGATGTGTAGTTGATTAAGTGGATACCTTCGGCCGTTGTCCAGACAGCAATGCTATCGTTATACCATTCATAAGGCGGTAGGAAGATTCGTTTTGTAACGGGTTTCTGCCGAAAACGAGCCAGTGCAGCATAATTGGCTCGGAGGTCGGTAATAAACTGTTCATGGGTGACCAATAAACTATCGCGTTTGCGCCAGTCGCAGTAGAGCAGATGCTGGTCGGAATGGGGCCCCAGGTAATGACCTTCGCGAGCCAACTGGTCGATGGTGGCCCTAAATGCCGGATTCCGCAAAAAGCGCCCAGTCAAAAAAAACGAAGCCCGAACGTCATGGGCTTGCAACGTTCGGGCAATTACAGAACCACCATCGGCAAATTCATCACCAGTAAAAACCAGCGCCAGCCGTCGGGCGGTTGTATCGCCCCGAATTCGAGCCCCTTTAAAATAAGTCGATTTTGGGTCAGATTTCGTTGGTTGAAGGCGTTTGGGAGCAGGTCGAGCCTCTCGTTTCGGTTTCGTCGCTTTGGTAGATTGGGTTAGTCGTTCAGCCTGTTTGGCGGCCAGTAGGTAAATGAGCGAGGCCGTACCGTCCATGGTAGGTTCGTTGGTACTATAATCGCCATAATCGTCGTGATAAACGGCTACGTCGCTTTGAAAAGCCGCGTATTCATCGGGCTGGTAGAGCGTAATGCCGATCAGATTTTTGTAGATGCTCCCCTTCACCGGCCCGTCGACCAATCCGCCATCAATCGGATACTGTTTGAGGTGGGTGAATGCCGAATGAGGATCACTCGGTGTATCGGCGTTGGCAGGCAGGCCATACACAAAGCTCGTTCCCCAGGGATTGCAACCGAATAACCAGTCGAAATTGGCCTGTTCGAGGGCCACAAACTGATTGTCGCCGGTGAGTTGTCGATACCAGAAACATTGGGTAGCAAACGAAGCCGTGTAATTGTTGCTGCACCAGGTAAACTGTACACCCCGGTAAAATGCATTCTGTCGGGCTCGATTCCAGACGGTTTCGATACCTTTTTTGTAAAAGTCGGTGACCGTTTTTCGTTGATTGACGGGAAGCTTTTTCGCTAGTTCGCCATGCCCCACATTCACAAACGGATACCACTGATAATGCCGGGCCGTGTCGTTCAGAATCCAGGGCGTAACAGGTTCCTGCCGGGCAAAATCCAGGGCTGTTTTCTGAAGTTGTGTTGCCTGCTTGCCTGTCGCGTTGAGAAGGTTAAGCTGCTCAACGGCTGCCAGTTCCATATCGTCTACGTAGTTATCTTCTTCGTAAAAATAAGGAGCACGGCCAGGGGCTGTCTGACAATTACCGGGCTTTTGTAAGCCGAGCTGATAAGCCGATTGCGACCGTTGCCGGAGCGTTTGTGCATAGTCGGGCTGGCAGTTGCGAAGAAGTTGATAGCCAAGTGATAATGCACTGCTCACTTTACCCGCTGTAGAGGCAACACCCGTAGCCCGGTTTTTGTATTTAAACATGCCCTGCGGCTGGCCCGTCGCAAAATAAACAGGCCGTTCCAGCCCTTTGCCGTAAAAATTGTCTTCTTTCGGAATCCGCATGCCTGCGTGGTCGCGGTCGTCGCCGAGTTGATTGAACAGCCAATCCTCTTTGGGGTGCATTTTCAGTAACCAGTCCAGCCCCCAATGAGCTTCGTCTAGTGCATCGGGGAGCCCGTTGGAACCTGTCAGTCCATTGGCCTGATAGGCATCCGTAAAGGCGTTCGGGAAATCCCGGACGGCAGCCAGCAGGTGATAGGTGGCGTTGGCCGAGGTAGTTACGTATTGCAGGTAATCGGATGCATCGTGCCAGCCACCCACTACATCAATATGAGTACTGTCGGGCATGGGGCCGTAGAGGGTATAGCCGTCATGAGTGTGGCAGGAATCTTTCAGAAACGGGTTGAAGCCACTGCGTTGCTGGCGCATATAGCGCAAACAGAAATCAGCCGCACCGTTATACACATCCTCATCGATCCGAAAGCTGGGCGAGCGCGTACCATCTTCGGCCTGAAGATAATACCGACCGGGTTTCTGAAAATCTGAAAAATCGAGCCGATACGTTTGTCGGAAAGGCCCGTAGGCATCAAACGCTTTGCCCGACGACCATTCTTTAACAGGCTGCTGCGTTTGTTCATTGATAAGCTGAAACCTGCTGATTGTTTGTTCCCTAAGGCTCCCCCAAACGGCTATTTTAGGGCTGTTCGGCCGATACCCCATCAGGTTGATCCGAATAACCGCCGACTCGTCGGTATGATTGACGAAAGCAGCTATGGTGATGATGAACGCAGTGATTAATAATAGTCGAACTGGCATAATTAGGTTTGGGTATCGTTGGTAATGATGGCATCATTACCAACGATACGGCTGTTCAATGGTTACGCAATTATAGTTTCTTCAATAGCCCCATCATCATTTCCTCGAAATAGGCGCCGTTGTAGGGGCCGAACCAGTTCATATCGCGGGTTTCGTAGGTGGGGCGGTTGTAGTACGCATCGGGTGTGACATAGCCAATATACCCCCCATCGAAGCTGGTAATCATCAGGTTAACGCCTTTCTGCTGAGCCAGTGGTTTGAAGTCGGCAACGAATTCGCCGGAGTAATCGCAAGGGGTGCCGAGCAGAACGGTGTGGCCAATGCGCAACGCTTTCAGGTCGGACGGGTAATCGCCGTAGATCGCGTAGAATAACCAGGGGCGTACACGCCAGTTGCCGATTACGCGGGGGTGTGGCTCACGCAGGCTCAAGGGTAGCGTCAGCATGGCCAGGGTGCTGTCTGAGTTAAGCGGGATAGTTGGCAAGGTTCGTTCGATCCGCGCAGCTAAATCACCGGCATAGTTTCGTATCTCCTGAAAATCGGTCTTGCCTTTGGCTTCGGGGCCTGTACTGCCAACGGCGCCCGCCAGAAAGACCGCAAAATCAGCCGATTTCTTCTCCAGCCGATCCACGAGCGAACCCGGGTAGTCGCGGCTGAGGTAGTTCCACATGCTGTCTTCAAACAGGGTGGCATGACCCGAAAAGGAGCATAGAAGCGCCGATTCGCCTGAATTTTTCTTTAGCCTCAGCAGGTGGATTTTTCCATCAAGCGGTTTGGTCGGCCCCGACCAGCCGATGCGGTTGTAGATATGGTCCGTAGCATCGGCTTCACCGTAACCGATTTGTACCGGTGCCATGTTCATTTGTGCAACGCGAATGGCCTGTAGCACACCCTCCGTAATCTGGGTTACAATTTTCTCGTCGTATCCACCGGCAATCAACTGACCGACCAGACCCGGTGCCCAGCCGCCCATGCTATTGTGTGAGTGAATCGCTCCTGTGTACACGTTCTCCCAGCGAAGCCCCACTTCGGGCAGTCGTTTTTTTAGCGCTTCGGTCACCGTTGGTGGGGTGATGAGCAAATCCAGCCCAACGAGCGCTACTTTGGTGGTGCCATTATCGAGTACGATGGCTCGTGCAAAAATGGAGTCGCTGATAATGTGCCAGTGTTTGCCTCTACGCGCACCATAGCCACCTGTTGGGGTAGAGTAGGAGGGTGTGATGCTTGCTTTCGCCCAGCCAGCGCGCAGTGGTCCTTTAGCTGGTGGAGGAGTGGGAAGGGCTTCCAGCCGTTGTTTGGTTTGGGTATAGTAAGGCATTTGCTGGTAAGGCGTTTCATCGACGGGGGCCAAACTAACGGCCAGAAACAGCAGGATGACAACAACCAGACCGAGCAGGACTTTTAAAAGAATACGGACAAATTTCATGTACAATCGCTTAGACCAGCGAATTTCGGTAAAAGGAATGAAGATGTGGTAAGGATAACCAGTAACTAAGGTTAGGTGAATGAACTTACTTTAGAAAGCTGCTTTGGGACTCTCGCTATGTACTCCTGAACAGGTCGGCTTCCGGGAAGGGCCTTGTCAGAAAGGGTGTTCTTACATCGTTCAGCGTTGGGTTTGCTGGAGGCTGGCAAGGCCGACTGATAATCGCATTGATAACAGAGACTTGACGATTGAATAACCAGGGCAACGGGAATGAGAGAAGCGGGTCGGATGAAGTTTCGTAAAAGTAAAATCAAGCCGAGCAAAATGGCCGGTATACTCAAGAGTTGCCCCATATTAAAGTTCATGCTGTCTTCAAAAGCGACCTGATTTTCTTTGAAAAATTCCCAGACGAAGCGCAGGCTAAATACCCAAATCAAAAAGATACCCGCCATGGTCCCCGGTGCCGCCTGGTTACGATACGTTCTCCAAAACCAGAATAGCCCAATGGCTAAAATCAGACAGGATAACGATTCATAGATCTGAGTGGGATGACGAGGTACCTGGCTAAACTCATGATCTCTTACAAAAACAAAAGCCCAGGGGACGGTAGTTGGCTTACCGAAAATTTCGGAATTCATGAGATTGCCGAACCGAATAAAGGCCCCACCCAGGGCCGCTACAATGCTAATACGGTCGATTACCCAGAGAAAACTTTGCCCGGTTGCCTGACTGGCTGCTCGACGGGAGTAGATCCATAAGCCCAGAAGGATACCGATGATGGCTCCATGACTAGCTAATCCACCATAAGGAGGGGTAACAATGCCTAGCGGGTCATCAATAAACATAGCTGGCTCGTAAAATAGAAAGTGACCTAGCCTGGCACCCAGGACGGTTCCCAGAACCATTGTCATCAGAAGCGCATCGGTGTCGGCTTGGGGTTTTCGTTCAGTTTTGAAGATGTGGGTCATAAGTTGCATGCCGAACAGAAACCCAGTGGCAAACAACAAGCCGTACCATCGCACTGGCCAGGAACCTATACGGAAAATTTCAGGATCAACATTCCAGATGATGTAATGGAGCATATCGTCTTGGTTTATAGGGGCTAGAATGGGAGAAATTTTAACGTGTATAATTAATTGTCCTGCATCTGCCAGTCGAAACGGTAGGCATCAAGGGCATTTTTCGAGTACCTGATAAGGGGTATCCAACACGAATTCATTGGCTGTGATGGCTATAATTCGGCGACGAATATCAGGTATAGGGACTAATCCATTCGTTATACCTTCATACCGCATCACTAAATTGTCGCCTTCCAGCCAGTATCTGTAATAAGATAAATTGGTAACTGGCTGACACTTTTTCAATGCATCATCGACAACGTACACGTAATTTGATTCAAACGTCCATCGCGTGTACGGTTTTTCACTGCCGGAAATTGACTGACTAGTCCAGGTGCCAATCAACTGAGCAGGATTGATGGATAAAACGGGGTCGTTTGAGCGGCACCCCAGGGTGATAAGCACAATTATCCAGGCGATATTTTTCATTATGGATTACGTGGAACGGATGCCTTTTTCCATACAAAAGGGATTCGTTTTCAGTCCAAAGCGTTGGATTTAGCTGGAGGTAAAATCCATAGTAAAAGTTCTTGTAGCCTTCCCTGGCTCGGTTTGGAGAAACCTCATGGGGTAGGTTTAAGAATCTGCCCCCACGAACGCAAACCACTTCTTAATACAGATGTACCGTACGCCTATAATTTAATCGCTGAAAGAAAAAGAGTAGAATTGTTGCGCCAATAGCGGACAGCATGGCCCAAAACCAATTATTTGTATGAAGCTTTAATCCAAGATCTAAGCAAGCGGGCTGCTGAATATAGGCATTAATAACAATTAGACTGTTATTAATAAAATGAGCGACTATGGCTACCCATATATTGCCTGACCAGAAGTATAAATAGCCGAACAGTACGCCAAGTAAGATTCTTGGAAAAAAGCCAGAAAATTGAAAATGAACGGCACTGAATATAATAGCCGCTAACCAGATGCCAACATGAGCATTAACTGTCCATTTCATGAGCCAGCGCTGAATTATGCCTCGAAAGAATACCTCTTCACCGATTGAAGCAACAAATCCAACAACGAGAATGGCAATCAATAATTGATCTGCTGATTTAAAGGCGACCAACAGCTTGGTTTGCAGGGTGCTTTCTTGTTCCTTGCGATGTATCCAATCGGCAAGATTTTCAATAAGTCCAGGTAATTCGAGATGCTGATTCCAGTTGATAATTAACTCGTTGAAGGGTAGAATAACAATAACACTTAGAAGCCCTAGCCATAGTCCAGAAACAGCCTTTAAGGAGTTAGTTTGAAAATCAGCCCATCGACGGTGCTCAAACAAATACCAATAGACTAAAGCAGGGATCAAGTAAGTAAACAAATGACTTACAGCTTGAACGGATATAAAAATATACCATCCGTTAGGCAGTTGAGCAACTTGTTGGATAAATATGGGTAAGGAGCTGATCTCCTTTAGATGGCCTGCTGAATAGACAATTAATAGCGTCAAAGCCGATCCAACTGACATACCCAGAAGTGTACAACCAAAAAGGAGTAAAGCGGCTCTCAATTTGTACATAGGCGATAGCTGTAGTATAGTGTATTCAAAAGCGTTGAGCTAGAAAGATATAACTAAGGGTAAAGCAATGGCAATCAAAGAAAAAGGCACCGGAGAAAATCTCCGATGCCTTCCGACACCCATTGCCGGTTTCCCGGCCTCCCTATGTCGTTTAGCCAAGGAATGGCGCTGCAATAGCCAGTACCTGTGCTTTGGTTAGCGGTTCGTCAAACGCTCCCCGAAGGTTATCATCCGAAATACCGGATACGTTCGGAAGCGTTTTCAGATTAACACCGCCTTGTGTAAATGTCGTTTGAGTTGTGTCAGATACCCAGCTTTTGAGCCCCAGAATTCGCCGGATTTCGGCGGCATGGCGGGCTTCTACCGAGTGAATCTGTAAGGCTACTTTCAGGATGGCTTTGTCGTTGACCAGAGCGGCTGCCTGACCTTTATAGGCCTGCACGCCCGTATCTTCCAGCGCCCGTGCCGTTGCCAGGAAAGTTGGATAGCTTGTGAACGTTCCGGTTGGGTATTTGAAGGTCGGTTTAGCTACGGCCAACGTACCCAGCGCTGCTTTCAGCAGATTGACGTGGGCTGTTTCATGCTTGCTGATCTGGGCAATCACTTTCTGGTCGCTGGTCGGAACGAGCCCCTGAGCCGCCAGGCCCATCCGGTAAAAATCGTCTTCCAGATATTCCAGCGTCAGCGCGTAATTGGCTATGTCGATAGCAGTCTGTGAGGGTGTTGTCGATTGAGCCAGCGCTTTATTGAGAGTGCCTGCTACGATAGCCGGAATGCCCGCAGCAATAAGCTTTGAACTGAATTTAAGTAAGTTCCTACGTGAGTGGAAGCTGTAGCGGTCGCCGAATTCGGGGTCTACCTGCTCGATGTCGGCGATTAATTTTAGTAAGTTCATGATATGTTTCCGATTTACTTGGGAAGATTGTTGGCGGTGATTTGCGTTTTAACATACTTCTGCGCGATTGGCAGGACAACCGTTGGTGCATTGGCTGCATCCAATCCTGTAGTAGGATCTACGACGTCATCGCCCGCGAAATCAGCTGATTTTGGGTTGAGCAAGTCCCGAATAGCCGCAGCATGACGTGCTTCGACCGATACAATCTTTCCGGCAATCGTAATATAATCTGGGTTCGTAATTAGGGTTCCGGCTCCATTATAGGCCGATACACCTAAATCTTCAAACGCTTTGGCGGCTCCCAGCACACTAGCCCGATCTGAGAAATTAACCGAAGCAAAATTTGGTGTTAACGCGCCGATGGCATTAGCGCCCAGTGCTGCCTTGAAAAATTCGCGGTGTACAATCTCGTGGTCACGAATGTCGGTCAGCAACGTTTTTTCGGCATCGGTCATGCCGCTAAAGGGTGAAGCCACAACCTGTGTGTAGAAAGCGGCTTCCAACTGCTCAAGTGCATAGGCATAATTCAAAATCCCCGTATCGCCCGAACCCAGATCGACAGGCGCTGTAACTGTAGTTGGGTTTTCTTCATCTCCGCAGGCTGCTAAAAGCATTCCGCCAGCCGTTAAGGCACCAGCATAGCGTAAAAATAAACGGCGCCCTACCCATACCGGTTCTAACTGGCCAGGCAACATCGATAAGCCTGGTTTAAGCTGTTGTTTTTTCATGTTGTTGAAATTGATACGATCTCTGCAGGTATAACCGCTATTGCATCACTTGGTTTGAACTATATACGTGAGTGGTTGAAATTTAGATTTTCAGTACGAATCAGGCAGGCTAAACCATCACTTCCTATATATACCACCAGCCGCCTGTGAAGGGTGGACGTTGAACTAGAAAAACCGTCTTTACATACTACTTTTGCGGGCCGTTGTTGCGGATAATGTTATTTGTCTTACTCAGCAGATTATATGAATATCAACCAGGTTCGGGAACAACTCCATCGACTCATCGACGAGGTCGACGATATTTACGTACTTAATGGCTTATACCGCAACCTGATTTCCGACAAACGGCAGCGGGAAGCTTACGAAAAAGAACAGGCCGAAAAAGCAAAACGACAAGCTGCCAACCGTCGGTCGAACGAATAGTAAAGAGCCATCTGTCCTATGTTAGGATCGTTTAAAGATGAACTATGTTCAGGCCTACGTTGATTGAGCTATTCTGGTTGGCGCTCGCATTCGCCATCAGCGTTCTGATTTGCTTGGCTATATTCGGTCGGAGTTTGGTAGGTGGCAGTGTCGATATTCAACTGTATGATACCTATTTTGTCCTTTCATCAGCCTGGGTCGTCTTTCCACTTTTTCTGATCGTCTCTTTTCTGCTTTTCCTGGTAAAAGAAGGCCGAATACGATTTAGTAGAACGCTTCCTAACCTGATTATTCTCGTCCTTGGGCTGCTGCTGGTGATCCTATTTTCCAGAATGTCTGTTGCAATAACGAAATTGTGGACAAGTGTCTCGGTGTTGCCCAGTCCAGATCAACCTACCCCACTGGAAGATCCCTTTGTGGTGATTATGACCAACTCCTTGATAGGCCTTCAAGTGGCCGTAACACTGGCACTCGTTCTGGTGGGATTCTACTGGGGCAAGCGACGCGGGTAATGTTCGCCCTGAACAACTAAAGGCCCAACGGTTATTTAGAAATGCCGCTGATGGTCAGGGCAATAATAATGGCATTGAAGCCAAACGACAGTATGCCATGCGCTAATGCGGTGCGACGCATGGCCTTAGAACTGACCGCCACGTCGGATACCTGGCTTGTCATGCCAATCACAAACGAGAAATACGCAAAATCCAGGTAATCAGGTTCTGATTCATTGGGGAACTCCAGGCCCTTTGGTCGTTTGCCCTTCTCCAGGCCATTGCCGTAATACAGATGGGCATAGCGAAATACAAACACGGTATGCACCAGACACCACGAACTGGCAACTGCTACCAGAACCAGCGACATGTAATACGGTTTAAGGCTGGCTGGTAGATTTTCATCGGCCGAGTTCAGAAGGGCTACGATAGCAACTAAGCTGGCTACAGCCGCTACAAGTACCAGAATAAGAAAAACAGTACGGTTCGAGTCTTCGCTGCGCGAGATTTTAGGTAGTTCGCGTGGGTGTACGTTTGTAATAATTATCCACATAATCAGCAGGGAAGTCAGAGCGTAGGCTACCCAGGCAACCGTACTGCGGGCAGGGAAATTAAAGGTATCAGGCACCATAAAACTGACCAGTATTGAAGCCGATAATCCAACCAGGAACCGCTGATGGGGCTTAAAATGAATAATGTAATCCAGTAGTCGAGCAAGCATAATACGATGTGCGATGGGCTGGGTGTTGTCATACTGCTTCTGCAGCTGGCTCAGTCCGCAGACCAAAAATGATTTGGGAGTTGGGGGCAATTTACACATAACCCCACCAGGGCCAAACGCATCTTTTTTATACTATATGTAATATTTCCTGAAAAAGATAAATTATCCAAAGATTGTACGGTACAGGAGAGCTTTTTCAAAATTTTCAACCATCTTGCCATGTTTTTAGACAGGCTTATAGCCAAAAGCCGCTTTCATTAAGATTCCATGAAAGAATACATCCGACCGATTAAACGTCTGCTTGTCGCCAACCGGGGCGAAATTGCTATCCGCATCATGCGGGCTGCTACCGAACTCGGCATTACAACGGTTGCCGTTTACACGTATGAAGACCGTTATTCGCTACACCGCTACAAAGCCGATGAGGCTTATCAGATCGGCCGCGATGAAGATCCGCTTAAACCGTATCTGGATGTTGAAGGAATTATTTTGCTGGCCAAACGGCATAAAATCGATGCCATTCACCCCGGTTATGGATTCCTGTCGGAAAATGTAAAACTAGCCCGACGCTGTCGGGAGGAGGGGATCATATTCGTTGGTCCTTCGCCGGAGGCTATGGATGCCCTTGGCGATAAAGTTCGGGCGAAAAATCTGGCTACTACGGCTGGCGTTCCCTTGATCCCTGATTCGCGGGAAGAAAATATGTCGCCGGAGTTTGCGCTTACCGAGGCCGAACGCATTGGCTTTCCGGTAATGGTGAAAGCGGCTGCCGGTGGCGGTGGGCGCGGTATGCGCGTCGTTCGAAATGCTGAAGATTTCCCCAAAGCCTTCACCGAAGCGAAAAATGAAGCTCGTAACGCTTTTGGCGACGATACGATTTTCCTCGAAAAATTCATTGAAGACCCCAAGCATATCGAGGTACAGTTGCTGGGCGATCAGCACGGAAGCATCGTTCACCTGTATGAGCGCGATTGTTCGGTACAACGGCGGTTCCAGAAAGTGGTCGAGGTGGCCCCGTCGTTTGGACTACGGCAGGAAACGAAAAATAAGCTCTATGAATATGCGCTACAGCTAGGCCGGGCGGTTAATTATTCCAATGCCGGTACGGTCGAATTTCTGGTCGACAAAAATGAGAATATTTACTTCATTGAGGTTAACCCCCGTATTCAGGTTGAGCATACTATTACTGAGGAAGTAACCGGTATCGACATCGTCAGAACGCAGATTCTGATTGCGATGGGCTATCGGCTTTCCGACAATGGCATCTACATCAATCATCAGGACGAAATTCCGCTGAACGGATACGCTATTCAGTGTCGAATTACGACCGAAGATCCTGCCAACGGTTTTAAACCCGACTTTGGAACAATTACGGCCTATCGGAATGCGGCTGGTTTTGGTATCCGGCTCGATGAGGGTAGTAGCTATGCGGGTATGAAAATCTCGCCCTACTTCGACTCGATGATTGTAAAAGTCTCGGCACGGGGGCGGACGCTCAAAGGCGCCTGTCAGCGACTAATGCGGGCATTGGTCGAGTTCCGGATTCGGGGCGTTAAAACCAACATTGGCTTTCTCGAAAACGTAATCCGTAACCCGATTTTCCAGCGGGGCGAAGCACGGGTATCGTTTATAGAAACCCATCCTGAGCTGTTCAACTTCCGTAAGCCACAGGACCGCTCGTCGCGCGTGCTGAATTACCTGGCCGAAGTGATCGTGAATGGCAATCCGGAAGTTAAAAAGAAAGACGATAGTAAGGTTTTCCGGACACCGATTGTTCCAACGTTCGATACCTACAGCCCATACCCGAAAGGGAACCGTGATCGTCTTAAAGAGTTAGGCCGGGATAAATTCAGCGAATGGGTGCGGGATCAGAAAGGAATTCTGTATACCGATACCACCTTCCGTGATGGTCACCAGTCACTGCTGGCAACGCGGGTGCGGACGCAGGACTTACTAAAAGCCGCTGAAGGGTTTGCCAAAAAACATCCCGAACTGTTTTCGATGGAAGTATGGGGGGGCGCTACGTTCGATGTAGCGATGCGTTTCCTGTACGAAAGTCCCTGGAAACGGCTGGCGGCCCTTCGCGAAGCCATGCCGAACATGCTTCTGCAAATGCTGTTCCGGGGTTCCAATGCCGTCGGTTACTCGGCCTACCCGGATAATCTGATTGAAAAGTTTGTTGAAAAATCGTGGGAGACGGGCATCGATGTATTCCGCATTTTCGACTCGTTGAACTGGGTCGAAGCCATGAAAGTGAGTATCCGCGCCGTTCGCGAACGGACCGATGCGTTATGTGAAGCGGCCATTTGCTACACCGGTGATGTGCTGTCGCCGAATCAACACAAATACACGCTCCAGTATTACCTCGACATGGCCCGTCAGCTTGAAGATGAAGGGGCACATTTGCTGGCAATTAAAGACATGGCCGGTTTGCTAAAACCCTTATCGGCTGAGGTGCTGGTCCGTGAACTGAAAAAAGCTGTAAACATCCCGATTCACCTGCATACACACGATACGGCAGGTATTCAGGCCGCTACGTATCTGAAAGCCATTGATTCGGGAGTCGATATTGTTGACTGTGCATTGGGTGCTTTATCAGGACTGACTTCCCAGCCAAACTTCAACTCGGTGGTGGCTATGATGCAGGGCCACGAGCGTGAATGCCCCATGGACCTGTCGTCGCTGAACGACTATTCCAATTATTGGGAAGACGTTCGGGAGTATTACTATCCGTTCGAGTCGGGCATGAAAGCGAGCAGCGCCGAAGTGTACGAGAACGAAATTCCGGGTGGCCAGTATTCGAACCTGAAACCACAGGCTATTGCAACAGGTCTGGGCGATAAGTTCGAAACGCTGAAGAAAAACTATTCGGTAGCCAACCAGCTCTTCGGCGATATTGTGAAGGTAACTCCATCGTCGAAAGTAGTAGGTGATATGGCTATTTTCATGACAGCTAATAACCTGACAGCTAAGGATGTGATTGATCGGGGAGAATCGCTGTCGTTCCCGGAGTCGGTAAAAGAATTGATGAAAGGGATTCTCGGGCAACCTGTAGGTGGTTTCCCGGAAGCTATTCAACGGGTAGTCCTCAAAGGCGAAGCGCCCATCACCGACCGACCGAACAGCCACCTGAAACCAATCGACTTCGATGCCGATTTCAAAGCCTTTCAGGAGAAATACCCGCTTAATGATGGCTTCGTAGATTATCTGTCGTACCAGATGTATCCGAAGGTTTATGACGAATATTATAAGGCCAATGAGCAGTATGGTAACGTTAGCATCATTCCAACGCCTGCATTCTTTTACGGTCTAAAGGAAAATGAAGAAATCCTGATCAATATTGAAGAGGGTAAAAATATTCTGGTTCGACTCCTTTTCAAATCGGAACCCGACGAGTTTGGTATGCGGACGATCACCTTCGAACTGAACGGGCAAAGCCGTCAGGTGAAGGTACGGGACAAAGCCTCGAAGGTCGAAAAACAGCAACATGCTAAGGTTGCTAACGCAGGTGATGTAGGGGCTCCGTTACAGGGTCGCCTGACGCGGATTCTGGTTAAACCGGGCGATGTGGTGAAGAAAAACCAGCCCCTGTTTGTGATCGAAGCCATGAAGATGGAAAGTATCGTAGCGGCTTCGAAAGAAGGAACAATCGCAACGATCAAGCTCAAAGAAGGTACGGTTGTTGAACAGGACGACTGTATATTAGATATGGCTTAACGCCAAAAAAGGGGAATCGGAAGGTTCCCCTTTTTTAGTAGCAATGGATGCCCCGAAAAGGGAGTATGCCGCCTAGTTACAGTTCCTTTTCGCTGTCGAATCCGCACTAGGTTCAGGTGTAGCTATTCTGCTAGTCTGACTCGTTTTAACTATTATTTCCCCGAAAAAGCTGGTAGATGCTGTACCTTTGCAAAAAAGTTGGTCGGAGAGCCAGCCAATTACAGAAGGTTGTCCGTGTGATACAAGCGTTTACTATTTATATAACCAGCAAAACAGACAGCAATTAGGTTTCGCTAACTAAGTTAGTAATTCGTATTTGCCAACGATAAAATAGCATGGCTACACAGCAGCAAAACCCAAATCCTGAAGGAGCAATCGACGTCGAATTGAGTGAAGAAATTGCCGAAGGGGTATACGCCAATCTGGCAATGATCGCGCATTCGAATAGTGAGTTTATTCTTGATTTTATTCGGCTGATGCCGGGGGTACCCAAAGCAAAAGTTAAAGCTCGCATCATCCTGACCCCCGAACACGCCAAACGGTTACTGGATGCGCTGCGTGAAAACATTAGTCGGTACGAAGAAGCCTATGGCGGCATTAACCAGCCTAACGACTCGTTCCGGTTCCCTTCCGGTGGTTTTGGTGGACCTGTAGGTCAGGCCTAATAGTTTTGAGCTTATAGTATATAGCGGATTCACATAGAATTGATAGTGTGTTAGCTTGCTGTATAGCCCAAACTGTAAGTCGAAAACATTTGCCAATCAATAGTTTTTCCGTATCTTTGCACCTCAAAATTCGGGAAGACTGTTTTTCGTAACCAAAATCAATAATGCCTACTATACAACAATTAGTGCGTAAAGGGCGTGAAAAGCTGATCGACAAGTCGAAATCGCCAGCTTTAGATGCCTGCCCGCAACGTCGGGGAGTGTGCACACGTGTGTACACGACGACGCCGAAGAAGCCAAACTCGGCTCTTCGTAAAGTTGCCCGGGTTCGTTTAACAAACGGCCGGGAAGTGAACGCTTACATCCCAGGTGAAGGCCACAACCTACAGGAGCACTCAATCGTGCTGATCCGGGGTGGCCGGGTAAAAGACCTGCCAGGTGTTCGTTACCACATCGTTCGGGGTGCCCTCGATACAGCTGGTGTAAACGGTCGTCTGCAAAGCCGTTCGAAATACGGTGCCAAACGTCCGAAACCAGGTCAGGCTCCAGCGAAAGGTGGCAAAGGCGCTCCTCCAGCAAAAGGTAAGAAAAAGTAAGAATGAATAATGTAAAATGTATAATGAAAAATGGCCTGCAACAGCCATCATTGTACATTGTTCATTAGTCATTATACATTAAAAAATTGACTGCCCGTTGAAAAACACGGCAGAGTAAGACCAAAAATCTGAAGAACACATGAGAAAGGCGAAACCGCCCAAGCGTTACGTGTTACCTGATCCGAAATATAAGGAGGTCCTCGTAACCAAATTTGTTAACAATCTGATGTACGAAGGCAAGAAAAGCCTGGCGTACGGAATTTTCTACGATGCCCTCGATGTAGTGGCTAAGCGCACGAATGAAAACGGGCTCGATACGTGGAGAAAGGCATTGAATAACGTAATGCCATCAGTCGAAGTAAAAAGCCGTCGCGTCGGTGGAGCTACCTTCCAGGTGCCAACCGAAGTACGGGCAGACCGGAAGGTCGCGGTAGGCATGAAATGGCTTATCCGGTACGCTCGTTCGCGGGGTGAAAAAACCATGGTTGACCGGTTAGCAGCCGAAATCATCGCAGCCGCTAAAGGCGAAGGTGCTGCTGTTAAAAAGAAGGACGATACGCACCGTATGGCTGAAGCCAACAAGGCGTTCTCGCACTTCCGGTTCTAAACCAACTCAACAGACTCAGTTCCCGAAGGCTGTTGAATCTGACAAAAGCCGCCCACTATTGGGTGGCTTTTGTTATTTTTGGCCCCATGACAACCCTAGAAAACGAATCCATTCGCGTCTCCATTCGCTCGAAAGGGGCCGAACTGACGTCCATTTTGCATAAGCCAAGTGGCATTGAACACCTTTGGCAGGCCGATCCGATGGTTTGGAACTGGCATGCCCCCAATCTGTTTCCGGTAGTAGGCGGTTGCCTGAACAACCAGTTACTGGTTGACGGTAAAACATACCCAATTGAGCGCCACGGCTTTACCCGGCAGTCGGTCTTTACCACCATCGAGTCATCGACAACCCATGCGGTATTTCAGTTGCGATCAAGCAGTAGTACCCGTGTCCATTATCCGTATGCCTTTGAATTTCAGATAATCTATGAAATCGAAGGGCCTCGCTTAACGATTACCTACCGGGTTGTTAATGAAGATACTAAAACGGTTTTCTTTTCGGTGGGGGCACATCCGGCATTCAACGTTCCGTTTTATGTGAATGAGGAATACGAAGATTATTTTATTGAATTTGAGAAGGAGGAGCCACTGGAAACGCATATGCTTTCGGCGGCAGGGTACTTTACGGGAGAAACCAAACCCATCCCTACCGAAGGGAGCCGATTGCCGCTGACCAGACATTTATTCGATCAGGATGCGCTGGTTTTCAAAAATCTGGCTTCGCGCCGGGTGGCCATCCGCAGTGATCGGCATAATCATTCGGTGACCGTCAGTTTCCCCGATTTCCCGTATTTAGGACTATGGGCTAAACCGGGCGCATCATTTGTCTGTATCGAACCCTGGTTAGGCTGTGCTGATAGCGAAGGTGAGCTCAAGCCCATTCAACAAAAAGAAGCTATTCAGCAGGTTGCCGAAGGCGATGTGTTTGAAGCTGCCTTTGCGGTGGAAATTGCTTAATAGTTTACGGTTTTCTGCTTGTCGTCTTCAGTTCGCTGACGTATCAGTCGAGCTGAAGACGGCCAATGATTACTGCGTTTCTTCCAGCGGGGTGAAGTCTTTGAAGGTCCTCTTGATGGCTTTGTCGGAGGAGTCTTTCTTGCTTTGCCAGTTCGCATCTAACTCAAGTGCGACCAGGCCACTCAAACTCATCGAATTACGGAAGTCATCCAGCTTTTTGATGAATTCATTATTACGACGTGATGATTTGAGCGCAAACTCCCGTGCGAAAACGTCGCCCTTATTCTGTAATTCGCTTTTCTTGCCCAGCACATAATTGTAGCGATCGAGCAGATCTTTCATCGACTTTCCGATGACTTCAGTTGCTTCGAGGGTACCCATTGTGAGGACGGCCGTACCGCCAACTGCTGAAATAATCTTTTGTGAATTCGGGTCATTGGCCGTAATGGCAGGCGATACACCGGTTATGGCACCAAGTGATGCGTTGGCTACTGATCGATTGCGTTTGCCGCCTTTGGCTTTCCGGTAATCGCGCTTAAGTTGTTCTTCTTTTTCGCTCAGTTGCTCCACAAGGCCCCAGGCCTGTACTAATGCCTGTCGGTATTGGGCATAGTAATAGCGGTCTTTCTCAGCCTCGTTTACGGTATTCAGAATGGTAAATGTAATGCGTTTTTCCTCCCGGTTCTGGGCTTTATCCAGCACATAAAAGGTGATTTGAACGTTCAGCGAATCATAGGGGTCCTTAACGAATTCGTAGCCCGGCTGCCAGATAAATTCGTATTGGTTGTTGGTGTTCTTGACCAGCGCTGACTTGGGGATATTCTGGTTATCCGATAAAAAGCCAAAGGTCGAAACATCATCATCGCCATTTAAGTCTGATAAATAGAATTTTAGGTTGACGGTAGCGTTTTCGCGGAGTTTGTAATGTGATTCTTTCGGAATAATAGATATGTCAGGCGGCAGATCCATTTGCGTCACCTCTACTTTGAGCCGGCCTTTGGTTCGAACTTTGGAGGGCTGATCTTCTACCCAGAACTCAATATACTGCGGATTTTGCTTCAGCCGATTGAACTGGTTCAGCGATAGGGTCCAGGTCAATTCTCCCTGCGACGAGAGCTTACTGCCTTCGGGCATTTGATCCGTAATGGGAATGAACACGATCGGGTCGCCATCATCGTCATGCACCATTTGCGCGTCCATCTTATAGGTGTTCTGCGTTCGGTAGCTTACGTAAAACGGACGCAACTCGTCGATCACGGGTGGGCGGTTGACGTGCTGGACTTTGAAATCGACCGTCTGCGAAGCCGTCTGGCCATGACTGTTACGAACCTCAAAGGTTACGGGGTAGGTTTTGGTGGTCTGAATCCGGTCGGCAAGGCCGAAGCCAGGTGTCCACGTAAAATGGCCCAGCGAATCCAGGTGCATCCCTTCTACAGGATCACTGCCGAATGCAAACAGTAGGGTATCCGTCGTGGAGCCAGTAGCTTTGAGATCAAACCGGACAGGGGTTCCTTCCGAAACAATATTCCAGTTGTTCTGGGTTGGGAAAACGAGTTGTAGTGGCTTTGAATCTTGAGCATAGCTGCTACCGAAACATACGATTGCTAACAGCCATGATACTAAACCGACAGTTCGGGTCATAAGGACGTTCGAGGGTAGTCTGTCTTAAAAAACGCAAAAATACGACCAAGATTTCGTCTAACGGTTGATAATCGTCAGTTTTAAGATTTTTCTTATGTATTACTTGGTTTTACCCTGAAATAATTGACTTTTTTGAAGGCTTTTATCGCGTTCTTAGCAAAGCTTTTGGCCAGTATTTTGTCAATAGATTTTGTAGGTTTATTCGTAGGTCAAGTACAGCGCATAAAAAAAGCGCCTTACCGGGTTGGTAAAGCGCTTTTCTCGATGAAAGAAATTTAGTTTTTCTTAGGAGCGGTGCCACCTGCTGGTGTAGCAGGTTTGGGTGCTGGGGCTGTGCTACCACCCGTTGTAGCAGGTTTAGCAGCTGCAGCGGCTTTAGCTGGATCGATACCTAGTTTTTTCAGCACCAGCTCGGTGATATTGTTTTCTTCAGGAGCCACCAACAGAATGGGGATGGTGTTAGCGCCAGCGTCCAGGTTAAATACATACTGGAAGCCGCTTTCTTTGGCAACCGCATCAATGGCTTTCTGAATTTTCTGAACAACTGGGTTCACCAATTGCTGATACTTGCTCTGCAACGATTGCTGCGAGGTCTGGCCGAACTCCTGAATACGGGCCTGAAGGCTCTGTAATTCTGTTTCGCGGTCTTTCCGAATCACATCCGACATTTGGGCAGCTCCTTTTTCATAGGCGCTGTATTTGTCTTCCAACTCTTTCTGCATGCGCTTCAGTTCGTTTTCTGTTTGCGTACGCTGGATGGTCAGTTGGTTTTGAATATCTTTTGCTTCGGGAGTTTGCGACAGAACGTAATCAATGTTCGTATAGCCTAACTTCAGCGGACCCGCTGCGGAGGTCGTAGTGGGCGTTGTCGTTGGGGCTTGTGCCTGTGCGTTTAAACCGCCCATCAGTAGAGCAGCAGCAAACGCCATGACGAGATTTTTCTTCATTTCGAATTTTTAGTTGTTTTAGCTTACTTCGGTTTTACTATGGTTGTTTTGTTGGTTGGATTGGTTGGGGTAGCTATTGGTTTAGTATCCAGCCCCAGTTCTTCCATCACATAATCGGAGTAATCGTGTCGGGGATTCGTATAAAGCATAACAAAATCAGAGGCTTTATCGAACATGAAATCCAATTTTTTTTGCAGGCATATTTTTTCAACAGCCCGGTTTATCAACTCCATTGGAGCTTTCATCAACTCCTTCTTCTTTTCATACAGAAGTCCCTGATAACCAAAGACTTTGTTGTTGTATTCGCGAGCTTCACGCTCTTTGTCGCTAATGATGCGCTGGCGGTCTCGTTTCATATCTTCGGTCAGCAGAATTTCTTCCGCCTGATACGCCTTTTGCAATTTTTCAATATCGACGTATTTATCCTGAATATCCTTTGACCATTTATCAGCAAACTTATCGATTTCGCTGAGTGCTTTTTGATATTCAGGCATTTTACTGAAGATGTATTCCGAATCAATGTAGCCAAACTTCTGGGCCTGAGCGGGAATACTCAACGCAATAGCATACAAAAATACAAAAAACAGGACTTTTTTCATCAGGAGCCAGGTAATTTTTGCGGGAAGGTGTTGATTGTCAAATGGATTTATGAGCAATTGGCGAACAAACCGTTACAAAAACCGTACCGCTCGGGTAGCCAGACTCGTAAATCCATTTAACGTCAATTCTTCTAAAATCTTATCTGATTTGCTGCCCAATCGTAAAGTGGAACTGACCCGATGCCTTGTCTTTAACGCCCGGTATCTTATCGAAACCGTAGCCATAGTCAATACCAATCAGACCAAAAGCAGGCATGAAAATACGAGCACCAAAGCCCATCGACCGCTTCAGATCGAACGGATTATACTGCTTGTAACTGGCCCAGTTATTACCGGCTTCCAGGAAGGTCAGTACAAAGATGGTTGCCGACGGGTTCAGCGATACGGGGTAACGAAGTTCAGCAACGAACTTGTTATACACGACACCGCCCTGACTGCGTGAGGTCTGATCAACGGCCCGGTCATAATCGGCTGTGTATACACTACGATCATCATACCCACGAAGACCGATAATGTCCTGTGCCAGTGCAAACTGACCCTGGCCGGCCAGACCCGAGCCGCCTAAAACGAAGCGTTCGAATGGACCGATAGAGGTGCGTTTGTTATAGCTACCCAAGAAGCCCAGGTGAGCACGGGCATTCAGAACCAGTTTGCCAAATACCGTCTGGAACCAGCTTGCATCGAACATCCACTTATGGTACTCTACGAATTTGTATTTATCTCTTGGAGCTTCTGCCGCAGTTGTTGTGCGCCATGCCGAATACGGGGGAGTAAACGAACCGCTCAGTGTGAACGAAGAACCATTCCTTGGGAACTGCGGATTGTCGATGCTATTACGCGATAAGGTTGTGTTGAACGTAATGTTATTCGAAATACCATCCTTATAACCAATGTAGAACAGGTCAAGGTTATTCAGGTCATATCGTTGATAAGACAGGGAGTTGGTCAGTGAGAAGTAATCATCTGGAATCTTCAACTGACGTCCTAGCCCAATTGTAATGGCTGTGTTGGTATACGAACCCGTCGGGGTACGGCCCTGCAAACTCTGATAGATACTGTATGGGTTGAGTGGGTCGTAGAACGTCCGGTACACCGTATGGCTGGCACTCACTGAAAAAGCGTTTGGTTTGCGTCCACCTAACCAGGGTTCGGTAAATGACAACGAATATACCTGATACTGGCTACCATTGGCCTGGAAGCGCAACTGCACCCGCTGACCATCACCCGCAGGCAGGGGTTTCCAGGCACTAAAGTTCGGAATATTGCGGGCCGAGAAGTTGTTGAACGTCAGACCGAGGGTTCCGACGAAACCAACGTAACCACCCCAACCACCTGATAATTCGATCTGATCAGAGGGTTTTTCTTCAACCGAGTATTCAATATCGACGGTTCCGTCGCTCTGTGGGACAGGATTAATGCCAATTTTTTCGGGATCGAAATAGCCAAGTGTAGCCAATTCACGTTGTGTACGAATCAGGGCTGTTTTCGAGAATTTCTGACCGGGTAGTGTCCGAATGGTCCGCATGACTACATGGTCGCTGGTTTTCGTATTCCCATTCAGAATTACCTTGTTGATCGTCGCTTGTTTCCCTTCGAAAATTCGGATTTCAAGGTCAATAGAATCGCCTTCAATAGCTCGTTCGATGGGCTGGGCATTGTAATACAGATAACCCAAATCCATGTACTGCGAACTCAAGTCCTGCCCTGGATTTCCGTTCAGGCGCTTCTCCAGATCTTCAGGGTTGTAAACATCGCCTTTGGTGATACCGAGTACCTGGCGGAGCTGATCGGCTGTGTATAGGTAGTTGCCCGAAAAATCGATTTTCCGATAATAATACTGGTGGCCTTCGTTCAGCTTCATGTTGATGCTGATGGTGCGCCCCCCGTTGTTGATTACGGTATCGTGTTCGATGGCGGCATCGCGGTAGCCAAGCTTGTTATAGTATTCCAGCAGCTTTTGCTTATCCTCTTCGTACTTTTTGGGGATAAATTTCGAAGGAGAGAAGAGTCGGCCGAAGCGCATTTCTTTGGTACTCTTCATCTTCATCCGTACAGCATCTTCGTCAACCTCGTCCAGTCCTTCGAAATTGATTTTGGCAATTTTGATTTTTTGACCCTTGTCGACCGATACCCGCATGGTCGCATTGTTGCGCGTGCTATCAGGAATTGTCGTGATTTTAACTTTTGTATTCAGATACCCCTTATCGACGAAGTACTTACGGACGGCCAATTGGGTATTCTTGGTAATAGTATTTGTTACAATTTTACCCAGGTTAAGCTTGATTTTATCTTTCAGGTTGTCCTGTTCCCCTTTTTTGACGCCGATGAAGTTGACCCGGTAAAGACGGGGGCGTTCCTGAACGCGGAACATAAGGGAGATTTTTTCTCCATTGACATTGGTTGCGAACAGCTCCACATTGTCGAGCAGCCCTGATTCCATTAGCTTACGTACTGATGAGCCAACTGCTTCGCCTGGAATTCGGATTTTGTCGCCCATTTTCAGGCCCGCCAACGATACCAGGGAGTTGGGATCAAGGTAGCGGGTGCCCGTTACGGTCAAACCAACAATTTCGTATTCTTTGGGGTTAGCATAATTGAGTAGTTCATTACTTTCTGCGGGTGCAGACGGAGTGTCGCGACCTACACCTACGCGTACCTGAGCCTGTAGCTGAGCGGGTAGCAGGCTCATGAGCAGACAAACGGCTCCAAATATGACTTTTATACGGTGTTCCAAGTTGGTATTCACGTTAAGTGAATGAATAATATGAAATGAATAATGAGAACGCATCAGCAGATGGTATTCACTTTACATTATCTATTATTCATTCATTATGTTGATTAGATTCCATTTAACCCTACAGGGTTGGATTTCAGACGGTTTATTTTACCAATTGCTCACTGATTTTACCAAACCGGCGCTCGCGTTGCTGATAATTCACAATCGCTTCGTGCAGGTGGATTTTCCGAAAGTCGGGCCAGAGTACATCGGGCATATATAACTCCGCATACGCCAGTTGCCAAAGCATAAAATTGCTGATACGCATCTCGCCACTGGTTCGGATCATCAGTTCTGGGTCGGGGATATCGCCCGTAGTCAGATGGTGGCTAAATGCCGTTTCGTCAATCTGCTCAGGGGTCAATTTGCCATCCCGGACATCTTCAGCCAGTCTTTTAGCGGCTTCCACTATATCCCAACGGCCGCTGTAGCTCAAGGCCAGAATGAGCGTTAAACCCGTATTCTGACTGGTTTCGCGGATCGCTTCGGACAGTTCCCGTCGGCAGTCCGTTGGCAGACTATCGATGTTGCCGATGGTTGCCAGCCGAACATTATTGTTCATCAGTGTTTTTATCTCATCCCGAATGGTATGGACCAGGAGCGTCATGAGTGCGTCTACTTCGAACTTTGGGCGATTCCAGTTTTCGGTGGAAAACGCATAGAGGGTAAGGTACTTTACGCCCAGTTCGGCGCATCCTTCCGTAACTTCACGCACAGCCTTGATGGCACTGCGATGACCAAATACCCGGGCGGCTCCCTGTCGTTTTGCCCAGCGTCCATTTCCATCCATGATAACGGCTATGTGCTGGGGCAGATTGCTCGGGTTAATATGTTCCTTCATCCCAAGTGGGGCGTTTTAACAAGAATTAAGATATATGCCTTTAGATCGCCAATGTTCGACTGCCTAGTCTGCAAAGTTACTAAATTCTATCAGATCAAAAGAATAGAGATGAAGCATGCAGTGGGTCTTAACTTATTTTAATACGTCGAATCAGAAAACCTTTTGAGTATTTCTAGTCTGATGGGCTCTATTCACCTAATAATTCGTTTATATTCTGATTAATTTACATACCTTTAGGAAAAAATAGTTGTTTATCGACTACTTCTCCTTCCGCTCCCTTTGAGTTGACGGTCTAGCACGTCCTTTAGCCATCAACTCATGCCGTTTTTTATCCCGTTTGCGGCTAGCGAAGCCCAAACCCAGCCTATCCTAAAACGAATAAGCGATCATTTATGGGGCTACAGCTATCAATTGAACCAGGGATTTTTCTGCCGGGTCAGTTATGACTTTGAATCCACTATTACTATTCAGGACTATAAATTCTCTATATGAGCACATCCAAAGAAACATTTAACAAACGAGAGAAAGAAAAAGCCAGACAAAAGAAGAAACTGCAAAAGCAAGAAAAACGGGAAGACAGAAAATCTAACCTCACTAAAGGCAAGAGCTTAGATCAGATGTTAGCGTATGTGGATGAAAATGGTAATTTGTCGTCATCGCCCCCTATCTATAGGCCTTCTGAATCAAAGCAGGATGCTGCCGCCGATGGTCAATCGAATCAGGTAAAAACGGAACGTGTTCGAGAGGGTGTTCTGACTCGGTTTGATCCGGTAAAAGGGTACGGATTTATTCGGGATAAGCAAAGCCGACAAAGTGTTTTTGTTCATCAGAATGAATTAATCGAGCCAATCAGCGAAAATGATCGCGTCATTTTCGAAATAAAGACTACACCTAAAGGGGCGAGTGCCATTCAGGTAAAAAAACAGCTATGAGCCAGGATAATTGGTGAATAGCTCTTTGCGAATTCAATAGGTTAACGAGTTCCTGACATATTATGAGAGAACACTCGAAATTAACGGCTAAAGAGCGGCATGAAGTAGCACGCCAACAGGCCGAAGCGGCCAAAAAGCCCTATTTGGTGAAAGGTATGCCCAAAACGGTGCTGTATTTGAGCGATGAACAGGCAACGAAACGATTCGACCTGATTCCTCAATTTGGTCGATAGGTCCAGTCGAGGGAAGATGTCAACGAAGGGATACCCGTTACTCTTGGGGTATTGTGGATTGAGAAATCTACTCTTATCGTTTTATATACCCGAATCCACTATAAGAAAAAAGCACACCTTGCGGGTGTGCTTTTTTTATGACTTACTACGTATATCGCACAATTAAGCTCGCTCGACATCAACAGCGTTTAAGCCTTTCCGTCCTTGCTCGACGCTGAACTTTACTTTGTCGTTTTCACGGATAAGATCAATGACACCCGAAGCGTGTACAAAAATATCAGCGCTACCATCATCAGGTTTAATGAAGCCAAACCCTTTGGTCTCATTGAAGAATTTTACAGTTCCTGTTTGCATTTTGTTATAATTTGACACGAAGTACGCAACTATTAATGGGAATTCCAAGCGATCGGCCTCAGTGCAACCGGATTATTTTGTTGATTTTCAGATATTACCCAGCGGATTCTATACCTATATGTGCTTATAAAGCTCAATTAGGTTGTGCTAATGGTAGGTAGGTGACCGCAAGCGACATACTTAACCATAGAAACCTGAAAGTAGGCGCCATCTTGTATTCACTGATTTACACGTTCATTCTTTCGTTGTTTGTTGGGTATCTTTGTGCCCATAGAAAACATAAAGTAGGGCGGTACGTTGTTTGGGTACGAACCTATTTTTTCCATTCATTGTAATGAACACTTCGTTTTCGATGTCGCTACGTCGTCTTTCAGTGTTTGTCATCCTGCTGGCCACATTGGGCTGTCAGAAACGTGACGATGCTGTTGCAGAGCCGCAAACCATAACCGACCGACTGCTGGAAGACAGCCAGTTCGGATTATTACGGGCGGCCGTTGCTTATGCCGGGGTTAGTGATGCCCTCAAAGACGGGAATATGACATTGTTTGCACCGACCGATGCCGCTTTTCAGGCGTCGGGTATTACAGCCGAATCGATTCGGGCTATGACACCGGCTCAGGTGCGGGCACTTGTCTTATATCATGTATTATATGGTCAGGTTGCTATCAGTGCTATTCCTTCAGGCGCTAATTCGGTAGAAATGGCCAGTAAAGGGATTGCGTTCGTGAACAAATCGACCGATGGGGCGGTATCGATCAACAACGCTAAACTGACTCAGACCACGATCACGGTGGCCAATGGATATATACACACCATTGATCGGGTGCTGGTTCCGGCTACAGGGAGTATGCTGGCCGCTATCCAGAATAATCCGAATCTGACCTACCTGGCAGCAGCCCTTAAGCGCGTTAGTACGAGTAGCCCGGCACTGGTCGATATGCTGACGAGCACAACGGCTGCCAATGGAGTGACCGTATTTGCACCAACCGATGCCGCTTTTATGATGGACAAGGTGTACAATACGAAAACGGCGATTGAATCGGCCAATGTACAGACCCTGACCAATACGTTATTGTATCATGTTATACCGGGGGCGGTGTTTTCCAATCAGCTTCAGTCGGGAACTTATAATACCCTGCTAAGCGGCAGTAAACTGATCGTGACGGTAGGGGCAGGGCAGATTACGGTGAAAGGTGCCAAGAATGCCACCCTGTCGAGTGTAAAGCAGGCTGATGTACTCACTAATAACGGTGTCATTCATTTGATCGATCAGGTATTGTTGCCATAGTCGGCTTTCTGTAAACAGTTACCCGAAAACTTTTTATCATATTCCCAACGTTTTGCCACGTTTTGGGGTCAGTTAGCGTAGTTCCTATATTGTATCGTGTTGATGCCTAACGTTCAGTTACTCATTTTGAGCCTATTAGCAATCGTAGGGTTGGCTTCCTGCTCAGACAGTTCCGTAGATCCTGCAGATACGTCGAATCTGGAAGTTATCCAAAGCTATATCGATACCCAACCGCTGTCATTCTCGGCAACGGGGAGTGGACTGTATTTCGTGACTACTAAAGCGAGTTCATCTACGGTGGTTCCGGCTTTGGGCGAAGAGCTTGAGTTAAACTATACTTTATCGGTCCTGACGCGTAGTACCAGTAATACCAATGTTATTGTAGCCCAGGCTGTCGATACTGCCTATAATACAACATCGACCTTTTTTCCTTTTTTCAATGGTTCGCTAAAGACGGGTTTGCAGGAGGGTATTCTGAAAATGCACGAAGGAGAAAGTGCTGCCATGTTGATGCCTGCCAGCCTGGCGTTCAAGAGTGTAGGGTCGACGGATGGGAAAGTGGCCGCAAATTCGCCTGTTCGGTATGATGTAACAATCGTTCGGGCGCGGACGGAAGATCAGCAGATTACGGAATACATTGCTGCCAATAAATTGACAGTGACCACCACGACGACAAACGGGGTGCGCGTGATTCGAACGACTACCAATCCTACGGGCGACGCAGTGAGTGGTAAAACTGTAATAACCACAACGGCTACAGTGAAGCAGCTTCGGGCAAAAACGGCGTTTGACTTCGATACAACAGGGGCCAATGTAAAGAATTTGAGTGGGTATACCGAAGGGCTGAGTCAGTTGCGGGTGGGCGAATCGGCCATCCTTATTTTCCCATCGGCGTTGGGCTATGCAGCTACTGGTAATAAAGCAACCGTACCTACTGATGGAACGTATCTATATCGGGTAGCTCCCTATACGCCGTTAGTATATACGGTTACGGTGGTTTCGGCCAAATAAACTAAGATCAAAAACGATTATCAATTCAATTTTTCATGCGTACATTACCTTTCTTCTTTTTCGGCCTTCTGGTTAGCTTCGGGCTGGCTTCCTGCTCGAATAGTGTTGTTGATCCGAGCCAGGACCCTAATACGATTTACCAGGCCAACATGGCTGATATTAATACGTATACATCCCTTAAAGGGCTAACCGGCACTACCAGCAATACGGGCCTTTTCTTTGCTCCGCTGAAAGTAAATGCAACGGGGCTCACAGCAACCTACGGTACTGAGCTAGAATTTAATTATCGTCTTTACGCGTTGTATGGACCTAGTAATTCGAGCGGGGCCGTTACGGTTACGGATCGCCTGCTGGATTCAACCTATATCAGCACACCTATGTATCGGTATTTATACCAGGGGGTACTGCTGCCGGGTCTGGAAGAGGGACTGCTAAAAATGCATGAAGGCGATCAGGCTGTGATGATTATGCCGTCGGTTCTGGCGTTTGGGAATGGGTCAACATCCGATCTCCCGGCCAACTCGCCTGTTCGGTTTGATGTACGACTCAATCGTGTGCGTACTGAAGACCAGCAGATGGATGAGTACCTGACCACCCAGAAGCTGACACCCACCGAGGTGACATCAACAGGCTTACGTTTTATCAAAACACAGTCGAATCCTACCGGCCAGACGCCCGGTCCTACACAAACGCTGGTTATAAAGTACCGAGGCCAATTGCTTCGAGCTACGTCGAACCTGAAACTGGGGACCGCCTTTGACAGTACTGGTACGGGAACCCTGGCGTCGACCGCTTCCCAATTTATACCTGGTTTTTCGGAGGGGTTATCAAAACTGAAGGTAGGCGAAAAAGCAACGATTGTATTTGCCTCGAAGTTGGGGTATGCCAGTAAGGGCGTAACAAATTCGACTACGGCAAGTTATATAATTCCGCCTTATGCTCCATTGCGGTTTGATATAGAGCTGGTTTCTGTGCAATAAGCAATGTAGCATGCATGCTATTTCTTAAAGCGACCTGCGGATTCCGTAAGTCGCTTTTTTTTTGAGAATGATTTCAATAGGGCGGCATTCTTGTTGCGTTCCTGGGTGGGGCTTGCGGAAAGTACTATCGACCTGAATTTTTCGATATGGTAAAAACGGCATTTTTTTACGCTCTGTTGCTGCTTGGCTTTGCCACCGTGAGCGCTGCGCAGCCTGATACGCTGGTGAAGGCTCAAGAATGCAGACCACGTAGTGGCTTACCTTATTTCTTTCAAAAAGTCAGAGCCGGGCAGCACGTCAAAATAGCGTATTTGGGGGGGAGTATTACCGAAGCAGGAGGAGGCTGGCGGGAACAATCGCTGAAGTGGTTTCAACAGCAATATCCGAAATCCAGTATTGAGCAGATTGTCGCTGCCGTTGGCGGTACAGGGTCTGACCTGGGCGTTTTTCGGCTGAAGGACCAGGTTCTGGCCTATAAACCTGACCTGGTTTTTGTGGAGTTTGCTGTAAATGATAATGGAAAAAAGCCTACGCCAATTGCTTTAGCGATGGAAGGTATCGTTCGGCAAATCTGGCAGGCCAATCTGCAAACCGATATTTGTTTTGTGTACACGCTGTCGGCTCCTATGGCCCCTACATTGGCAAAAGGCTATTTCCCGCTGTCGGCTTCGGTGATGGAAACGATTGCCGATCACTATGCGATTCCGTCCATTCATATGGGGCTGGAAGTGGTGCAGTTGGCCGAAAAGGGCGAACTGGTTTTCAGTGGGAAGCCCGACGAGTATCCTGGCAAACTGGTTTTTTCGGCTGATAACGTGCATCCGTATCCGCAAACGGGCCATCGACTCTATACCGAAGCGTTGATTCGGGCCTTTAGGGTATTAGATAAAACCGCTACAAAACCGCGAGGGCAACTTAAAGGGCCTCTCTATCCAAACAACTGGGAGAATGCTCAGATGGTCAGTGGCGAGCGGGCTACTCGGTCGGCGGGTTGGCAGGTAATTACGCCAGCTACTGATTCGGTAGCCAGGAAGCTCTCAAACCGCTTTACGTCTTTATTAAAAGCGACCAATTCCGGCGAGCAACTAAAGGTCCGTTTTCGAGGTACTCGTTTAGGCTTATACGACGTCATGGGACCAGGTTGCGGGCAATATCGGGTGGTGGTCGATGGACAGGAACCCATGGTATTCCCTCGGTTCGATGAGTACTGTACGTATTATCGCGCTAACTATATTTTACTACCACCGCTTCCCGATGGGGTTCATACGGTCGAAATAACCCTCGATTCGCAAAAGCTGGATAAGGCCACGATCCTTAAACGACGAAATCAGGTAATCGCCGATCCCGCTCAGTATGCACCCCAAAATGGTTACGTCGGACAACTGCTTGTTATCGGGGAAGTGTTATAAAATGAGAACCGTTATTTTGGGGCCATGCGGATGGCTCCATCCAGCCGGATCACTTCACCGTTGAGCATCGGGTTTTCGATAATGCTTTTGGCCAGCATAGCATACTCTCCTGGCCTACCTAATCGTGACGGGAACGGGACTTGATGACCCAGCGATAGACGCGCTTCTTCGGGGAGGCTGGCGAGTAGCGGTGTTTCGAATAAACCGGGCGCAATAGTCATGACCCGAATCCCGGAACGGGCCAGATCGCGGGCAATGGGTAAGGTCATTCCGACAATGCCACCTTTTGAGGCCGAATAAGCTGCCTGGCCGATTTGCCCGTCATAAGCTGCTACCGAAGCCGTATTGATAATGACTCCACGCTCACCTTCTTCGTCAGGTGCGTTCGACTCCATAGCTAGGGCCGCCAGCCGAATAACATTGAATGTACCAATCAAATTGACGGAAATTACTTTCTGAAAAGCCGCCAGCGAGTGCGCACCGTATACACCATCGACTTTGCCGACTGTTTTACGGGCTTCGGCTACTCCGGCACAGTTGACATTGATATGCAAACCGCCAAACGTTTGTATGGCCAGATTAATCGCTGCCTGAACGTCGGCCTCATCGGTAACGTTGGTTCGATGAAAACGTACCTGCGGCCCCAGTTCTTCGGCCAGTGCCTGTCCGCGGGTATCATTCAGGTCCAGAATAATCACATTGGCTCCGTTCGCAACCAGCATGCGCGTAGTGGCTTCGCCTAAACCGGAAGCTCCCCCCGAAACGATGGCTGTTTTATTCGTTAAGTTCATAGGTTTGATTAGTTGGGAGCTTACAATATACCGCAAACATAGTTACAGAATAGCCCTGAGTTCATTCCAGTGGCAAATCTCGTAGGTCGGTTTATCGGCAACAGAGATACCTGCCGGGTTATAGAATAGCGTGTCGATACCCACACTTTTAGCTCCCAGAATATCGGCCTCGTAGTTATCGCCAATCATCAAACTCTCGGCGGCTGTTGTGCCACTGATCGCCATTGCGTACTCAAATACCCGTGGATCAGGCTTTTTGGCGTTGGCTTTCTCACTCGTAATTACGTTCACGAAATAGTGAGCAATATCGGAACTGTTCATCTTGATTGCCTGAATTTCGGCGAACCCGTTGGTGATAATGTGCATCACATACCGGCCATGCAGGTAGTCCAGAATATCGCGGGCCGATTCCAATAGATGTGGTTTGTAAGGAAGCAATTTCAGGTATTCGGCATTCAGGTCGGCCTGAACCGCCGACTCGTCGACGCCTAATGCCCGAAATACCATCGGAAATCGGTGCTGCCGGATGTAACTGTGCTCAATCAGGTTTTTGTCGTAGTCGGCCCACAGCTTTCGGTTCACGGCAATAAAGTGCCGACTAAATTCCGCTGCCGACTCAATACCCAGATCGGCCAGTCGGAAGGTGTCAAAAAGCTCAGTAATACACTCGGCTGAGTTCCGGTCGAAATCCCACAAGGTATGGTCGAGGTCGAAAAACAGGTGTTTGTACATGGAACGTCGTTTTCAATTTACAGCGTTGGGTATATGGTTTTCGCGAGTAAGACTGACTACTCAGCTTACCAGGAACCGTATACCCAACGCTGTAAACGTTAAAAGTCCAGCTTTAATCGTTCGACGGGCTGATTGTTCACCAGATGACTGTCAACAATTTCGTCGACATCAGAAAGTTGTACATTCCCATAGTATGTACCTTCGGGGTAAACGACCAGACTGGGGCCGAAGGCGCAGGCATCGAGGCAGCCAGTTCGTTGTGCCCGCATCTCTTTCAGTAATCCACGCTGTGCCAGAGCTGCTTTAAATGCATCGACTAATTCGTTCCCATGGGCTTCTCCACACGACTTTTTGGGTGCAGGCTTTTGGTTATTACAAATGAAAACGTGCTTCTTGTATTTCATAAAGTCTGATTGAATGCAGGTTCAAAGGTACAAACGAACCGCATGGCAATCCTACTTTGTTCAGGGAAAGGGCAGAAAAGAGTGAGGAGCGAAACCACAAAAAAAAATAATTAAACTTAATGCTGAACAAAATGTTAGTCGCTAATGGTGTTCTGAAGAAGAAGCTTCATATATGACCTGCTAATTCTGCCGTAATGACCCAAGGGGTATTTGATCAACATGAATAACTTTTCCCTATATCCATATGAGAATCCCAATTACGCTCTCGCGGAAGGAGGGATTATTGGGCCAGTCGGAATCCGATAATCAACTAACGTTTTCAGCGATCTACGATCGGTATGCGGCTGTGTTGCTGGGAGTAATCAACAAAATTATTCCTGAGAAAGCAGAAGCTGTATTGCTGCTGGAGGCAACGTTTAGTAAAGTCCGTTATGAGCTGCCTCAATTTAAACCCACCAAACAACCCCTATTTGTATGGCTCCTGCAAATTGCCCGGTGCACGGCTTTGGATGCTCTTAAGGAGCGTACTTCTGTATCCAGGCCTACACTTCAGTTAACCGAAGCAGGGCAGGTTGTTCGTCCGATGTGGGGAGAAAGTAAGGCAGCGGTCCTTACTATTTTACCGACTAATGCTGTTGAAAGCCAGCAAAAGCAACTGCTGGATATGGTTTTATTTAAAAACTGCACACCCGAAGAAGCCGCTCGTTCGCTGGGAATCCCTGTCGAAACGGTTCGGCAACAATTACGAATGGCTATGCAACAGGTACGGAATACAGCAAAGGCATCATAGCGTTCAGTTACGAATCTATGATGCCTTTGCTGTATTACTTTAGGTAGAGTGAGGGCAGATTCTTAAATCTGCCCTGGCAAGGTTGTAAGAACCTGCCACCACGAACTCAAACAGCGTCTAATCCTGACATTCTATTGGCCCGTGGGGTTCGAAAAAATTAGTTACACATTTTTCATTACGATTTCTTCGCTGCCATTTTTGACGAAGCCGTTACAGACGGTTTCTTTTTTCCTGATGCGGGAGCCGAGGGATTCTTCTGCGTCATCGTAACCGGGTCCCAATACACCACTTTTTGTTCGAAATAGCTTTCGTTGCAGGCCAGTACAGGAGCAGCTGCCCGGAAGCCGAATACCGGATCTTCGACCGTACCCTGACTACCTTTACGAACATTTTCGAAGAAGTTGCCAAAGTGTTTGGCGTGAGCGTCATCATCTTTTGGGGCGGTAAACTTCACTTCTTTTACCGGCTCAGCGGTTCGCGTGTCGGGCGGATATTTGGCGTCGTATTGTTTGACAAATTCCTGCTGAACGGGCTCCGTAAAGGTAAAGAAGCTATCGTAATTGCCGTAGCCGGGCGCAATGGGTAACTTTTTCTTGGTCATGATGAGGTTATCTTCCGAAAACTCGATCTGCCCTTCGTTGCCGATGATCCGTGTGACATTGTTGATTTTCCCCGCGTTGGCAAAGTTTACCCGGAGTACCATCTGGAAAGCCTCATGCTGGTCGGTTTTGGGGTAATCCATGATGCACGACATCACATCAGGCACGTCGCGGCCATCTTTCCAGTAGGCCAGATTGCCCGACGAGAAAATACGGGTTGGCCCCAGCGTGTTGGTTACGAAGTGAACGCCGGTAATGAGGTGGATGAACAGATCGCCCGCAACGCCCGTGCCGTAGTCCTTGTAGTTCCGCCAGCGGAAGAACCGGGTGGCATCGAACGGTCGTTTCGGCGCATCGCCCAGGAAGCGATCCCAGTCGACGGTTTGGGGTGAGGCATCGGGTGGAATCGAGTAGTTCCAGGCACCTATGGCGTTGAAACGGTCGCTGTTCGATTCAATGTAATTGATGGCCCCAATTTCGCCCGCTTCGACCAGCCGTTTGGCTTCCTGAAAGGCGGCACTGCTGATGCGTTGGCTACCGACCTGCATGGTCTTGCCCGATTTTTTCCAGGCATCAATCACGGCTTTGCCTTCGTTCAGGTGCTGGACCATCGGTTTTTCGCAGTACACATGCTTTCCGGCTTTCAACGAGGCTATGGTGATATGGTCGTGCCAGTGGTCGGGGGTTACAATCAGCACCGCATCGACATCGGGGCGGGCCAGAATTTCGCGGTAATCGCGGGTTGTAAACAGCGTTTTATCCTTGCCGTATTCGCTTTTGGCGTGTTCGAGCCGACCCGTGTATAGATCAGCAACTCCGACCAGTTCAATGTCTGGGTTACGCAGGGCCGCCCGTGTGTCAAAATTGCCCTGAATCCCCATCCCGATGGTTGCAATCCGGATTTTATCGTTCGGACTAACTTTCATCAGATTGGGAATGTAGGCAGGAGCGCCGAATGGCTTGGCGAGGCCCTCCGTTGCGACGATTGCCGAAGCCGCTGACAGGGTCCTGATAAACGTGCGTCTGTTGGATTGCATAGAGTTGAGAGGTTTCTATACAAAGCCGCTGGGTGTTTTGATTTACCCGGCCGATAGGGGGGCAGGCCCGGCAGACTACTTAATTTTTAATGGATTGTTAAAGTCGTTTTTAGATCAGCCTAATCTGACCGACTCAAGTTTGCAGGGCAGGCGGAAAGCTGCTTATAACCGCCCCCGAACCGATTGATGATACAAAGCTACTGAACCGTGTAAACAGGTTGCCACTTCCTGAGTGGGTTGATTCTTTTGTTTCATTTTAATCATCAATGAGTATGAAAACGATTGTTTTTGCAGTGCTTGCCGCATTGCCATTTTCTGTTCTGGGCCAACAAAATGCCCAACGCGTATCCTTTCCTGACAATGGAATTTATCGGTCGGCTTCCGATTTTGCCGCACATACCTTAACCGATGGGTTCGACACCGGCCAGCCAGGCTATCGGCTTAAAAATGAAGTGTTTGAGCCGGTGGTTAAAGTGGATGAACCCAACCAGCAGGAGGTTAAACTGTCTATGGCTACTTTATGGGGTGAACGCAAGCTTGGCGTCGATTACCGGATTGTCGATGGCCAGCTTTATCGGGTTGAACATGCTGATCGGGTAATTATTTACAGTTTGCCCGCCAATACCATTACCGGGGCAGGGTGGAATACGTACTATTTTAGTCGGGAACTGAATTCGCCGATTTATCTGATCACGGCGAAGCATCTCAGTGAGGTGTATTACGACCAGCCTGCCAAACTAACCGCCTTCGATGGTATCGATTGGCAGAATGATCACCCATCGGTTCGGGCCCGGCAATTGGTCGAAGCATTTTATAAACCAGGGGTAACATCGCAGGCTGCGGAATAAGGTTACCCTACGCCTGATCTGAGAAACAAGTAGCGGGCGACTAGTTCAACTGGTCGCCCGCTACGTTAAAAAGTTTTCTGAAAAAAATAGTTTGAAGTTTCGAGTACGCGGTTTGATACGACAGGAATATACAGGTGGTACTACGCTACGCACTGCCCTCTCCAAACTATTTATCGAACTGCATAGCCACCCATTGACGGTCGGTTGGGACTTTATGGGTAGCATTCCAAACAAATAAAGCCTGTTCAAGCGCAACGTTTAGTTGTTTCTTGGTTTGTACGCGACGAATATTCAACTTCCGACTGATGGTTTCCTGATAAATCAGACGTTGGTCGTTGGTATAAAAACGAACGATTGATACACTACTTTTCGGGGTCGTTTCGATTACCCAGAACCCATCCTGTGGTGTAGTGAACGTATTCAATGACTGGGCTTGTGCTCCGAATGAGGCAGCCAGGAAGAAAAGACCAATAATGGTTAGGCAGAGGTGTTTACGTGTGTTCATTGGTTTGTGCTTGTGTGTTTCGATTTGTTGTTAACTGGATCAAACGTACTGCTTCAATCAATTGGCTGCCAGGAAATTCGCTGGTTTACCATCGTTTATCGCTATACGTCAGCTATCCGTCTATGAATGGTAGTTCCGGCGAAACAGAGCCGTTCAGCGACGGAAGCCTGTCGTCTGTCGACTAACGAATCGTTCGGTAGGTGAAGCGGCTCTGTTTGTCTATCTTCGGGTAGGTAATTGGATGAGCTATGCAACGCCTGAACAAAGAATTTGTCTTCTCTAATCAACCCCGCCAGCGATTGATTCGGCACGGATTGTTCTGGACCGTCTGGATGATCTTTTTTACGCTGACGTACGGATTTCTACCGGCCAACTACCTGCTTCATGAAGGCGTAGCGTGGCCGCTGGCATTCCTGAAAGGGTTTACAGTTTCCGGCATCGATTCGATCCTGTTCATGCCCGCCCATATGTTTCTGTCCTACACGCTGATGTATTGGGTAATTCCGCGTTACCTGATGCGGGGAAGATATTGGATCGTTGTCTTGAGTACCATACTGCTGGTAATCGCTACAGCTGCTATATCGGCAGTTCTGGCCGAGTTTGTGGTGTATCCGATCCGTATGGCGGTTTTCAATCGGTATTCGGGCAACAGCTTCTTTTTTGCTATGATGGCGGGGATGCGTGGCGCTACGACCATTGCAGGGTTTGCGGTAGCTATCAAACTGGTAAAAATCTGGTATCAGAAACAGGAAGCATACCAACAGATCGAGCACGAAAAGTTACAGGCCGAGTTGCAGTTGCTGAAATCGCAGGTGCATCCGCACTTTCTGTTCAATACGCTGAATAACCTGTACGGATTAACCTTAAATAAATCGGAACATTCGCCCGAAGTGGTGTTGAAATTATCTGAATTGCTGAGTTATATGCTCTACGACTGCAATGCGCCTGAGGTACCGCTCCAGAAAGAAATCGCTTTCATGCGAAATTACATCGGGCTGGAGCAACTTCGGTACGGTGATCGACTCGATTTGTCAATTAGTATTACCGGCGATTATCAGACTAAACTGATTGCTCCGCTATTACTGGTTCCTTTTCTGGAAAACGCGTTTAAACATGGCGCCAGCGAACAACTGGAGCAGGCCTGGATGCATGTTGACTTGTCGGTTCAGGGTAATCAGTTGAAATTTAAGGTAATCAATAGCCGCGAACTACCGGAGCGAACAGATGGTCATGGGGGAGGAATAGGGCTTCAGAATGTAAAAAAGCGGCTACAACTACTTTATGAAGATCGGCATGATTTACGAATTGTGGCAGAAGAAGAAACATTCATGGTTTTACTAACCTTAGATTTGCAATCCACGAAGACAATGCCTGCCACCTCCGCTGCTCAGCTGGTAGAAACCGCCTGATTTGATCCGTTTTCTAGTCTGTTTCGCACTACCTAGTTATTTTCCATGCCTCCAATACGTTGCTTACTGGTCGATGATGAACCCCCGGCACTGGCTGTGATTGAGTCACACATTGCGATGATCGATGGTCTGACTATTGTGGGTAAGTGCCATAATGCCATTCAGGCATTCGGGGTGTTGCAGTCGATGCCCGTCGATCTGCTTTTTTTAGATATAAAAATGCCCAAACTGCTCGGCACCGATTTTGTGCGTAGTCTGCGGCAGCCACCCAAGGTTATTTTTACCACGGCCTATCGGGATTACGCCCTGGATGGATTCGAACTGGATGCCGTTGATTACCTGCTGAAACCGATTTCGTTTGAGCGATTTTTACGGGCGGTGTCGAAAGTTATGCGGATTGAGCCCAGAGCTATAGGAGCGGCTTTACCAGACAACGGGCCGGAATCGGCAGTTGAAAAGCCTATAACGGCTACGCCCGAAAACTCATTTCTCTACTTCCGGGCCGACCGTAAGATGGTGAAAGTGTTTATCCGCGATATTCTGTATGTGGAGAGCCTGAAAGATTACGTCAAAATTGTGACAACGTCTGCCAAGCCATTAGTGGTCAAGCAAAGCATTAGTTCGCTGGAGGAGATGCTGCCCGACGCTGGTTTTCTGCGCATTCACCGATCCTACATTGTTGCCGTCGACAAGATCAATGCCTACACACCCAGTTGCGTCGATATAGCTGGTCAGGAACTGCCCATTGGCCGATTGTATCATAAAGAAGTGGGGCGTGTGCTCAAAATGGAGTAGAAACCGTCGATTAAGGTATTCAGATACCAGGAATGTGTTAATTGATGTCATGGCATCTTCTCCGAAAAAACTTGCGTATAGTCTGATTCTGTGCCTGTTCTGGCTAATAACCGGATTACAGGCCCAGCAAAATCCCAAATTCCGGGTTATTGCGTTTTATACGGCCCAAAACGACCGTGCCCACATCAGCTTTGTGCACGAAGCCAACCGGTGGTTTCCGAAGATGGGTGAGCAATATGGATTTTCGTATGATTCGACCAGCAACTGGGATAATCTGAATCCGGCCTTTCTGGCTACCTATCAGGTTGTCCTGTTTCTGGACACCCGACCCGACGAGCCAGCCCAACGGGAAGCCTTTCAGAAATACATGGAAAATGGCGGGAGCTGGTTAGGTTTTCATTTTGCTGCTTTCGCTCTAACACCCTCCAAATACCCGCAGAACTGGGACTGGTACCACAACGAATTTATTGGGGCCGGATCGTATAAAAGTAACACCTGGCGACCTACATCGGCTATTTTACGGGTCGAAGATCGAAAACACCCGGCTACGAAGCGGTTGCCCGAAACCTTCAAAGCGGCTCCCAATGAGTGGTATCGCTGGACGAATGATCTGAAAACCAATCCAAACATCGACATACTCATGTCGATCGATTCCACCAGCTTTCCGTTGGGTACGGGACCCAAACCCCACGAAATCTGGCATAGCGGGTATTATCCGGTGGTCTGGACGAACAAAAAATATAAAATGGTTTACGTAAACATGGGTCATAACGACATCGATTACGAAGGGAAAACCAACCGGGAGCTTTCATCGTCGTTTAGTAGCGAAACCCAGAACCGCTTTCTGATCGATGCATTACGTTGGCTGGGAAATGGTAAAAAACGTTGATCGGTAACCCTATGGCCTCCCTCTCCCGTCGTAAATTTCTGCAATCGTCGTCCGTGCTGGCGGGTAGTGTCTTACTGCCTGCGTTCGTTGCCCATCAAACGACGAAGCAAAACCCGCTGCGGTTAGGCGGGCCTGTTTTTCTGAAAAGCGATGATCCCGACGAGTTAGCCCGTGAACATCGCCGGTTACGCTACAGCGCGGCCTACGTTCCGAAGGTAGAACTCACGGATACGACCCGGATTGATGCCATTCAGAAAGCCTTTGCTACCCAGAATGTTCTTATCGCTGAGGTGGGAGCGTGGGTAAATATGCTGGAGGCCGATGCGGTAAAACGGAAGAAAAACCTGGATTACGTGACAGAACGACTGGCACTGGCCGAAGCGGTCGGTGCGCTGACCTGTGTAAACATTGCCGGGTCGTTCAACCCTACCCAATGGGATGGTCCTGATGCCCGAAACCTGACCCAGGAATACATCGACGCAACGGTTGAAAACTGCCGGAAAATAATCGATGCCGTAAAGCCAAAACGGGCCAGATTCGCTCTCGAAATGATGGGTTGGAGCTTACCCGATGGACCGGATTCTTATCTGAAGTTCATTAAAGCCATTGATCGACCTGCCTTTGCTGCCCATGTCGATATTGCCAATATCATCAACAGTCCGGCACGCTATTACAACAACACGGCCCTCATCAACGAAACATTCCAGAAGCTGGGCCGCTGGATCGTATCCGTCCATGCGAAGGATATTTACGGAAAAGATGGCCATTTTGCCGAAACCATGCCGGGGCGGGGGAAGATGGATTATCAAACGTACATCCGTAATGTAACGGCTTTACCGCGCGAAGTCCCCCTGATGTTGGAGCACCTTCGCACGGCAGAAGAGTATGACGAAGCCCGTCAGTTCGTCATTGGTCAGGCTGATAAAGCGAGTATTCCGCTGGCCTAACCGATTGTTAGAAGAGGCATAGGATTCGTATTAAAAAGAGAAGTCGGATTAATGTCTGATTTGCCCCGCATCCCTATATGAGTTGGTTTTAGGTGCGCCTGGAATCAGAATTCTTTTTCCTGCATCTGCTTGGAAAAGATAGGGCTGACGTTCGTATCCTATTTCTGGCATAAAGCTTAATTGGGCGATCACCCTGGTTACCCGCCGACGGGAAATTAGCAGTTGGGTCTGATCCCGCATGACCAGGTAACTGGGTAGGGTTAATCGGGCAGCCCGCTTTACCCGAAACGCATGCTGGGGATTGATCAGGGTGTGTTTGTGGACTCGTACGAACGAGGGCCAGCGTTTTTCAAACCACTTTAAGGTGCGCGACATCAAAATCACTTCGCCATTGGTGAGGTGAATGTGGCTATAGTTTTCTTCGCCGGTGAGGTAGAGGACTTTTTGCTGATCGAACCGAATGTGAGCGCCTTTGGTGCGTAGCGATTGTTTCATAAGCGTTAGATGAGGATAAAAGGCAGGGGAATAGACAAGAGTGGCTATTCCCCTGCATCGGTTAAAGACCAGATATGATTCGAGCGTAGACGTTGTTGGCTGGTTTGATGTCGTAGCCCTGCCCCGGATCGTTACTGACGTTGACGGTGATGTTGGCTACCGAACCTGAGTTGGCTGTGGTACGCACCAACCGCAAGCCGACATTGCTCTGCTCGTTGGCCCCAATGAACTGGCCTGCTTTCAGGCTCAGCGAGATCTGCTGATTGTCGACTTGCTTGATGAGTTGCCAGGCGGAATTGCTGACTGTTACGGGGTTATTGGAGCCACCCGAGACGTCGATCTGGGAGAGGTTGGCATCGAAGCTGATGGAGTAGCCGGTCGGGACCGACACGGTTATGGTGACTGAACCGGTAGAGGTGGCCACCCCACCCACTTCCTGAATCTGCATGACGAAGTCTTTGAAAGCACCGGGTGATTTGTCGAACTGGGCATCGGGCAGGGAGAGGATGGGCGACAGGTCGGGACCGGTGGGAGTTGTAATGGTGGTCACACTGACCGAAGCCGACGCAGTTACCAAACAACCATTGGCGAAGGTACCTGTTACCGAATAAGACGTCGTGCTGGTGGGGTTTACGGTTAAACTGCCACCACTGCTGCCATCGCTCCATAGGTAGCTGGTGGGGCCGCCCGATGCGGTCAGGGTGACCGACTGCCCGGCGGTGGTGGTCAGTGAAGGCAGGGCCGCGATGGTGAGGGGCGAGACGACGGTAACACTGACAGTGGTGGTAGTGAGCTGTGGGGTAGGTGTGGTCGAGTCCATGATGGTAACAGTGAAGGTTTGCACACCCGATACCCCTGGGTTAATGGTTGCGGTGGTTGGGCTGGCCGTTGGGTCGGCCAGGGTAATACCTGGCGGGGCCGCCCAGGTGTAGCTGAACGGAGCCGTACCATAAGGTACATTGGCCGACAAACTCAGCACACTACCCGCACAGGCCGTAGCCGAACTGACCTGCGCCGACGGATACGGCACTGTAAAGCCACTGCTGATGATGATACCGTCTGCGGTCGGAACACCACAGGGATCAGGTGGAGAACTGGTATAGCTGTAGATGTTTTCATCAGCAGAGCGAATCTTTACCTGATACGTTTGCCCCCAGATGGGGCTGGATACCACGTAGCTATTGGTGGAAAGGGCCAGCGTCTGATCCAGCACATTCCCCCCGGCCAGCCATTGGTAGTAGGCATGTTGTGTGGCCGGCGTACCGCCATTGAGAAGCCCGGTCACATCCCCCAGCAGATCCGTACTGCCCGGAACGGCCGTAAGCGATAACGTACCATCGGGTATGGCTGCTGATAGCATCGTCACCGTATAAGGGCTTGTTGCCGGTACGGCCGTTGGTGAGATGGTCAGCGTGCGGGTGGTACCATTGGTAAACGTGATGAGGTAGTCGCCGGGTGTATCAATCGAAAACTTCTGTTCTGACCCTGCAAGGTACTGCAGGGGGCCAACCTTCTGGCAGGTTTTGCTTATGTAAGAGTAGCCTCCATCGGTACGGGTGGACGACGTAACATAATAGGCATACATCGCATTCGGAGCAATCACTTTCGCTACCGAAGGCAGGGTGGCATAGATGGGGCTGATGGTACTGGGGGACTTGCAGCCCCCGGCCGGGTCGGCCCCAAAACTATAGATGGTTTCGCCGGGGGCAAAGGTGTAGGAGTTGGTTCCATCAGCGTGAAAAAAGAGGTAATTGGGAACCCAGTTGCCTGTGATACCGCAAGGGAAAACGGGGTCAAAGGCAGCGGGAGCTACCACCACCACCTGCACGGAGGCCGTAGCCGAGCATCCCGCCGTGATACCGGTTACTGAGTAAGTACCGGCTACTGTAGTCGAAATGGCACTGGTACTGGCTCCTGTGCTCCACTTGTAGCTGGTAGCCCCCTCAGCCACCAGCTTGCAGGGCGTGCCGGTGATAGCCGCTACATTGCCACTCGCCGACTTATTGCTGGCAATGGTTAGCGAAGGGCTGGCGGTAATGGTCAGCGAGGGGCAATCCTGGGCCTGCGTGATTGGCGCATAAATCAGCAGCAAAATAAGGGCGGCTATAAACCAGCAGGCGTTGCGTATTTTCAGATGTTTTAGGTGTTCAACTTGATTAGTGTGTGTGATAATTGCAAAAGCAAGCATAGTGAGAGAGAGGTGGTTATGATAAGCGTATGCGTACGGTGTTAATATGGGTGTGCTGGCGAGACTGAGCCGGCGAATCAGTAAGCAAAGAGACGAACAGCCAAGAGTTCGCCACAAGTGGCTGTCTGCTAGGTAATTCGGGTAAAGGCATGCGTGAGGTTTGCAGCTACAAAGGACGTAATCCCAGCACATCCAATCCTGCCAATCGATAGTCCGATCCTGCCAATTGATCGTAAAATCCTGCCGGACATAGTCTGGTCAGGCCGGTTTTCGCTGTCTTGATTGATTTATCGGTGTTGGCTACTTAATTTAGCCAGATGGTGAGTAAAGTACGGAAAGAGCTACTCGTCGTGACCGCACCAGATGAAGTCGTTTATTAAGGTCTACACCAACTCCCTTGCTTTGTGCCTTTTAGGAGTCATGCTTTGTGCCGTTGTAGAGGCACAACAACTGCCGGTTGTGGCCAGTATCAGGCACTTTTCTCTGGAACAGGGCTTGCCTAATAAACAAGTGATTGCGCTGGGGCAGGATCGACAGGGGTTTATGTGGGTCGGTACGTTTAATAATGCCTATCGCTTTGATGGCCATCGGTTTACGCCCATGCCTCCCTTGCTTCGTTCGACGCAGCAATCAGTCAGCCCTGATGTAAAATTTATA
The DNA here is from genome assembly GCF_001898575.1 of Spirosoma sp. 48-14. Classification (GTDB taxonomy): domain Bacteria; phylum Bacteroidota; class Bacteroidia; order Cytophagales; family Spirosomataceae; genus Spirosoma. The sequence continues at coordinate 140,045 of NZ_MKUD01000063.1, read as the reverse complement.
CAGCCCGACCGAGAGGGAAATTTATGGTTTGCCAGCAATGTGGTGTCGGACAGTCGCAGGCAAGGCGTTCTGAAGGCCGGAGCCGTTCGGCCACAGCAGGTCGAAGATGCGTTTAACCTACCTGCCAATGCCCGGATGGAGCTTATCTATGATTTTGTTCCATCGGCCGCCAATTGGTTTCAGTATGTTCGAACCAAAAGTGGAACCCTGTGGTGGCATACCGGGAAGGGTCGTTTCCGGAAGTTATATCAGCATCCCGCTCTGGTCGGTCGGTTTGGCCAATCGCTATATGAAACCAGCCAGCAAACGTTGCTGGTGGGGCAGCCAACTAGCCTGAGCCAGGCCAATTCGTCCAGCGAATTAATGGAACTGGATTCCACGGGCCGCATTCGCCAGCGACACGTATTGCCGATGCACTTGCGACCCATCTGGAAGGATAGTACGGGAAACATTTATCTGCAACGGCTCTTGGACCGTAATCCACCAGAAGCAGGCACTCCTCCGCTCCAAACGTTCCTGTATCGGCTGAGCCCCGATGGGAAATTAGCTCCGCTGCCTATTGGATTGGACCGGGATCTTTTTCCCCGGCAGGCCCATCCTCCGTTTGCCGACCTGAGTATTTCCTACGACGCTCACCACAACCTTTTCTGGATTTGCGGTCCCCATGTTTTACTGGCTTGGCATGAGCAGAAGGGGATTGTCTTCGATCTGTCGAAGTCGGGTTTCTCGATGGAAAGTATTCAGAAATTCTTATACGTTTTTATTGATCGGACCGGAGCCGTTTGGGTTTGTTCAACCAATGGTGTGCTGCTACTGACTCTGGAAACAAACTATTTTCAACGGTATCTCAGTCAACCCGCCACAGGTAATCCTACCGCTGTTCGGCAGGCTATTCGGGGTATGATGCAACTGGGAAACCAGCTTTGGGTAAATGCTCGGGAAACCCAACTGGTCGATCTTAAGACAGGTAAGGGCCAGTTTGTTTTTCAACGGGCTCCTGCTTCCTGGACGTATGCCTTAGACTTGTGCCCTATTGTTCGGGACCGGGATGGTACGCTCTGGTCAGGGATGCAGGGGCTTATTCGGATCGACCCTAAAACGTATGCCTATACACCTTTCGCGCTGCCAGCAGCCGATAACAATTGTGTTACGATCTGGCCTGATGGGTATGCAACCCTGTGGGTGGGCCAACAGCAGGGCATCTCTCTTTTTGATACCCGGCGCCAGGTGGTGCGTGCTTTTACCCGCTACAATCGTTTTTCGGAGTTGGCCCGTAGCCGGGTTAATGGCTTTTTCCCGGATAAGCGTATCGGAAAGGTTTGGATTACGTCATCGTCGGGTTTGTATCTGCTCGATACGCTGAAGGGTATTGAGGCCCGGTATAGTGCTCAGATGGCGGCCCCTTATTCGTTGCCGTTCGATCATATCACGTTTGTTCATCCCGATCCCGAACAGCCAACCGTGTACTGGCTGGCCACCAGCGGAGGGGGGCTTGTCCGTTGGGATCGACGCAAGGGTGGCTATACGTCGTTTACCCAGAAACAAGGCTTGTCGGACAATACACTTTACGCCATCTATGAAGATGGTCATCAGCGATTATGGTTACCCAGCAATTATGGACTGATGAGTTTCCATCGTAAAACCCATCAGCTTCAGATCTACCATACCAAAGATGGGATTGCCGATGAGGAGTTTAACCTGATTTCGCATTACAGAGCTCCAGATGGTCGATTATATGTTGGGGGGCTCAATGGGGTTACGGCCTTTTACCCAGATCAGATTCCGACTAGTAAGTCAAGTCAGGCTCCGTTGCTGTTGACACAGTACCAGAAGCTGAATACTGAAACGGGACAGATGGACAATCACTTTGCTGAGTTTCGGGAGGATAGCCAGATTCACCTGACGGCCAGTGACCGGCTGTTTACGCTGGGGTTCGCCTTACTGGACTATCGCTATATAGGGCAGGCACGATTGTGGTATCGGATCAAGGGATGGCAGGATAAGTGGGTTGTGCAGGATCAACTGGAGCTGCGGCTAAATAGTCTGCCTGCTGGTAGTTACACCATTCAGGTACGAGCGCAGACCAGCCATGGGAACTGGGCATCGCCCCTACTTAGTGTTCCTGTTATTGTCGATAAGCCGGTGTATCTGCGTGCCTGGTTTTTGCTGCTTTGTACACTGCTCCTGATGGTGGGCATCGGGGTGGTGTTTCGATGGCGCAATCGGCAACTGATGCGCGATAAGATTCACCTGGAAGCAGAAGTCGCTCGCCGAACGGCCCAGATTGAGGAAGATAAAGCGATTATCGAACGCGATAAGGCCATTATTGAACAGCAGGCCGCCGATTTGCAGGCCAACGTTACCCTTAAATCCAGATTCTTCGCCAATGTGTCGCATGAACTACACACACCATTAACCCTGCTGCTAGGGCCTATTCAGTACCTGAGCCGCCGTGTGACGGATGAATCAGCTCAGCAGTTGCTGAGTGTTATGAACCGCAATACCAACCAGTTGCTAACCTTGGTCAATGATCTGCTCGACCTGACCCGATTGGATAATCAGCAGGCTCAACTGGTAGAACAACCTGCCGACCTGGCGTTGCTTGTCCGTCAAACGGTCAATAATTTTATGACCCAGGCGCAGTACCTGGGCGTTTATCTGTATGCTACCGGCCTGGATGAAGCTGTCTGGATGCCGCTGGATTCCCCCAAAATGGAAACGGTTTTGCGGAATTTGCTGGCCAACGCTCTCCACTACACCGCGACAGGAGGTACTATACAGGTTCAGCTTTCAAAAACGGATAAACTGGCAGAAATCAGGGTGGTCGATACGGGTAGTGGTATTCATGCTGATGATCTGCCGCATATTTTTGAGCGGTACTTCCAGTCGAAGCAGATCGATAATCCCGTGCGAGGGGGTACAGGTATCGGGCTGGCGTTGTGTCAGGAGTATTGTACGCTTTGGGGGGGCGAAATCCAGGTAAGGAGTGAGTTGGGAAAAGGAAGCGCGTTTACGATCACCTATCCGGATCGTCGGATCTCTGAACACGTTTCAGTCGGCCCTGCCAAAGTCATCCCCCCTCCCTCTGGCGAATTGGCGATACCAGCTTTAGTACGGTTGAATACACGGGAAGAAATGGCTCTGTTGGCTACAGGTAAGTCGGTATTAGTTGTAGAAGACCATGTGGATATGTTGCTCTATATTCAGACAGTCTTATCGCCACACTATGAACTGCTGATTGCCCGGAATGGTAGGCAGGCACTCGATTTACTGCATCAGTTAACACCCGACCAGCTTCCGGATCTGATTGTTTCGGATATAATGATGCCCGAAGTTGATGGTATGGCCTTAGTTAATGCACTGCGTACCAATACTACCTTTGTTCATATACCGATCATTCTGCTAACCGCTCGCGTAGACCTGGAGACCCGCCTACAGGCGCTTAGGCTGGGTATTGCCGATTACCTGACCAAGCCATTCAACGAGACCGAGTTACTGGTAAGGAGTCAGCATCTGATCGAACGGGCCGAAGAGCAGGCTCGTTTACTCAATCAGTTAGCCGACGAAGCGGATCTATTGGCGGAGACCACCTCCGATCAGGATGCAGTGTGGATTGACACCCTTCAGCAGCTTATTCGGAATAATCTGACCAATCCAGCGTTGACGATTCATTTTCTGGCTGAAACAAGCTCGTTGAGTGAACGTCAGTTGTACCGGCGTATTCGGGAATTGACAGGACTGTCACCCAATCAGTTTATTCAGGAAGTACGGCTTCAGGTTGCCCAGGAACTGATAAAAAGCCAGCCTAAATCCATGATCAAATCGATCGGGTATCAGGTGGGTTATCAGAATACGTCGTATTTCATTCGAATTTATCGGGAGCGTTTTGGCATCAATCCGGGTGAGCGCTCGCATGCAACAGCCAGCGCTCTATACCCCAAAGGGCCGACAAAGAAGCGTTCGGCTGTGGAATCCCCTAAACGTATGTAAACATACACTGGTTAATCGCCCACATGAGTCAATTGGTTGTGTAGAGTATTCCCTGATGTACAGTCTGCTCTGGGCCCCAGGCAGGGGGCGGCATTCAGAAATATGCTCCCGTACAGTGGTTTGTACAGTTGGTTATGATAAAGCCTCATAGTCGAGAGGCTTTGTCGGGAGCGTTTTGGCGTCTGTCGACGCTTCAAAAGGAGACCATGTAGGTAAACCTGATAGCCGGAAAGCTGTTGAATAAAACGGCTCGCTGACTACCAGGTTTCATGTGTACGGGATTGGAATGCTTTACGCTAAAACGAAGGTGGGGCTACGACTTAAACCAAATAGCTGCCACTGACTTCATCTCAGCACACCATGACTGTGCGATGCCGTTTGGCATAAACGATTTTATGCAGTGGACTTAACTGCTCAACTACATCCGATAAACGCCGACGGGAGATCAGAAGCTGAGTCTGATCGCGCATGATCAGGTAGCTGGGCGAGGTGAGCCGAGACGCTCTGTTTACCTGAAACGCATGCTGTGGATTGACAAGCGCATGCTTGTGGACCCGCAGAAAGGTGGGCCACTGCTTTTCAAACCACTTCAGTGTACGACTTGTCAAAATCATATCGCCATTGAGCATGTGCACATAGCAGTAGTTGGCATCGCCAGTTAAGTAAAGAACAGCATTGGGGTCGAATCGGTAATGGCCTTTTGCAATAGTCAGTCTTTTTTCCATAGTAAAAACGGTGGGCTGAATGCGGCTACCTGAGGTTCATAAGCTATAGTCAATAGCTTATACAGGTGGCCTACATAGCTCAGTATGAACAAAAATAAATTTTGACTAAGTAGAATGGAAGTCGGTTTTTGATGAGTTTATTAACAAGGCTGAATAATACATGAACAGGCTTGATTCATACACGAACTTTTGCTTACATGATTAAAGTCAGTACCAAAAAGCTTTTTAAGGAGTAAGTAATTCTTCCTAAGTAGCATTTTCACCTGAATGGCTGTTGATTACCGAAACGGATAACGAAAGACAGAACACAGGTAGTTTGCAGTGCCAATTTGCTTATTAACCAGCTAATCGATTTGGCTCAAAAAGAGTCTCGATCTGTGACCGATTCGAAGGCCCAACCTACCTTTTCTATGATTACGTTAACGAACTCTCCTAAGCCTATACTTCGCTGGCTGGCTACTCTAGGTGCTGCGGCTGGCTTGTATGCCTGTGCCAGTAATCCAAAAACGGTTACCACAACCACAGTCACAAAAACGACCTCAACGACTACGGTTGCGGCAGCTCCAACGCCATCCGTGCCTATTGTGCCCAAACGCGTGTTGGTCTTTTCGAAAACGAAAGGGTGGAACCATACCTCTATTCCGTCTGGGATTGCCGCTATTCAGAAACTGGGCCGGGAAAATAATTTCCGGGTCGATACCACCAAAAATGCCGCCTATTTCAACGATGATAGTCTGAAGCACTATCAGGCGGTGATCTGGCTTAGTACTACTGGTAATGTGCTGAATCAGGTGCAACAGGCCGCTTTTGAGCGATACATTCAGGCAGGTGGCGGTTATCTGGGCATCCACGCGGCTGCCGATACCGAATACGACTGGCCTTGGTATAATAAACTGGCTGGGGGCTACTTTGCCAGTCACCCCAGCAATTCCAACGTGCGGAAAGCAACGGTCGATGTGCTCGATAAGAGCCATGGGTCGACCAATATGCTTCCCGACCATTGGGAGCGTACCGACGAATGGTATAATTATCGATCACTCTACACGGATCTGCACGTACTGGCTAACCTGGACGAAAATACCTACGACGGTGGAATCAATGGAGCCAACCACCCAATCGCCTGGTATCATGAGTTCGATGGAGGACGGGCGTATTATACCGGCGGAGGCCATACCGATGAAAGCTTTACGGAGCCGTTGTTTGTGCAGCATCTGCTGGGAGCGCTCAACTGGGTAATGGGGAGTGGTAAGCCGCTGGATTACAGTAAGTCATATTCAGTGGTGATGCCTGAGGATAATCGGTTCGTGAAAACGGTTCTGGTCAACGACTTAAACGAACCGATGGAAGTGGCGGTTGCCAACGATGGCCGGGTTTTCTTTACCGAGCGTAGTGGCAATTTGTCGGTCTATGACACGAAGACCAACAAGCACCAGCTTGTTCATAAGTTCGACGCACCCACCAAATTCGGGCATGGTTTACAGGGGATTACCCTCGATCCGAACTTTGCTGCCAATCACTGGTTCTATGTGTATTACTCACCCCCGTTCGATAAAGACCCGTCGTATAACCTATCGCGTTTTACTCTGAAAGACGACAATACGATTGATCTTTCATCCGAAAAGGTGCTGCTTAAAGTGCCCAGTATCGCTGAGCCGGGGGCACACCACGGCGGTTCGCTGGCCTTCGATAAAGAAGGCAACCTGTACCTCTCGACGGGTGATCATACCAACCCTTTCCCCTCGAACGGTTACGCACCGATCGATGCCCGGCCTGATCACTTAGCCGCTGATGCACGTGGTACTGCCGCCAATACGAACGATTTGCGGGGTAAAATCCTGCGTATCCGGCCCCAGACCGATGGCACGTATACCATTCCCGAAGGCAATCTTTTTCCGAAAGGTACCGACCCGTCGGACCGCGCACAGACTCGGCCGGAAATTTATACGATGGGCCTGCGGAACCCGTACCGTATTGCGTTGAACCCTAAATCGTCGGTACTCTATTGGGGTGAGATCGGGCCAGATGCGGGGAAAGACAGTACGCTGGGGCCACGGGGCTACGACGAATTTAATCAGGCAAAAAAAGCGGGCAATTTTGGCTGGCCGTTATTTATTGGTAACAGTCAGCCGTATGCCGCCAATGATTTTGCTACCAATGCGATTGGCCCTCGTTTTGATCCAAATGACCCAGTGAACGATTCGCCCAAAAGTACGGGACTGAAACACCTGCCGCCCGTAAATCCGGCCATGATCTGGTACCCGTATGCAGCCTCGAAGGAGTTCCCAGAGTTAGGGCAGGGTGGACGAAGTGCGATGGCGGGTGAGTTTTATACCTACGATCCCAATTCACCGTCGAAAAACAAATTCCCGGAATACTATGATGGGGCACTGTTTATTTTCGACTGGATGCGCAACTGGGTAATGGCTCTACGCATCGACAAAAACGATAATTACGTCCGTACCGAACCTTTCATGGCTGGTAACGGCGATTTCCGGCGGCCTATCGACCTGGCTTTTGGCAAAGACGGGGTGATGTATATGCTTGAATATGGCTCGGTATATGGTGCCGATAACGACGATGCCCGGTTGGTTAAAATTGAATACAATACAGGGAGCCGTCCTCCTACGGTTCGGGCTAATGTAGTTGATTCCCTCGCAATGGTTCAATTCAATGCCCGGTCGTACCTGACTTCTGATGGGCGCAATGCACCGGTTATTCGGGAAGCTATTGGCCCAGCTCCGTTGCGGGTGAAATTCAGTGGACGCGGAACGGACCTGGACGAAGATGACAAACTGACCTACCAGTGGCTGTTCGATGGCAAAACGGTTGGCGCTACTCGACCTATGGCGACGTACACCTATACCCAGCCGGGTGTTTACAATGCCATTCTGCGGGTGTCCGATCAAACAGGTCTGGTCGGAGCCGATACGATTGTCGTGAAAGTGGGGAATGCAAAACCCGATGTCGTGATTGCAACCCCAGATAACAAGTCGTTCTTCTGGGAAGGTAAACCGTTTACCTACACTGTCAAAGTAACCGATAAGGAAGACGGCAAGATTGATCCGAAACGTATTAAAGTTGTTTACGAATACAATGCTCAGCCACGAGGGACACCTGTTCTGGGACCCCAGCAGGGCCACCAGGATTTGGCGATGGTCGGGAATGGTTCACTTGGAAAAACCCTGATTGCAGGGAGTGATTGCAAAGCCTGCCATACCATCGACAAGCCTTCTGTTGGTCCAACATTCCTGGCCGTTGCCGATCGGTATAAAGGGCAGGCGGGCAGTGTAGAGCGACTGGCGAAGAAGATCATTGAAGGCGGTGGCGGAAGCTGGAGTAAAGATCACCTGATGAGTGCCCATCCCCAAATTCCGGTGCAGGATGCGCAGGAAATGGTGAAATATATTTTCTCGCTGACCGACGCCCGTAAGCAAAAGACACTTCCATTGCAGGGAAGTCTGGCCCTGAACGAACACAAACCCGAAGAGGCTCGTGGGCAATACACCATCCTGGCATCCTATACGGATAAAGGCGTATCCACACCGGGCGCTAAGGCAGTTGGGCCGCTAACGGGCTCTGAAGTTGTTACGCTGCGTAGTGCTAATGTCAAAACGATCAATGCAGATGCCTATGTCGGATTCCCCCGATTTGGCAACAACCTGAGTGCGGGTAACCATAAATCGTATGTATTGCTGAAAGGCATTGATATGACGACTATCAAATCGCTGACGTATGACTATTCATCGCAGGATAAGGATGGTGAAATTGAAGTACGGCTGGATTCGTATGCAGGTCCTGTGGTAAGCCGGGTACCGTATAAAGCGACAGGGGCCTGGAATAAGACTGCGCAGGTAACCAGTACGTTCGACACACCCTTTACGGGCCGCCATGATGTGTATGTGATTGTCGTGAAGCGCGACAAACCCAACGACGGTATTATTCAGTTGAAAAGCATTCAGTTCAATCAGTAATGCCTTCACCCCAACCTCTCTCAAAACGGAAGAGAGGTTGGGGTGAGAAAAACTATTCGTAGCTAAACGGATTGCCTGATGGAATGTAGCTGACCTTTACACCAGGTACTTTAGGTTGCAGCCACGAAACAAGCCATTCCATTCCAGCGGCTTCGCTCATAATGTGTCCCAGCACCACCAGCGAAATGGTTTGTCCCTGCCTACGCGCATCACGAATATACTCGGGTGTTTCCCACTCACTGGCTTCTCCGCAAAGTACCAAATCGGGTTTGGCTTTTTCGATGGCCATTATCTGATTCCGGCCACCCGCAGCACCCGGTAACAGCAACACGCGCTGGCATTTCTGAGCTGTATCCCCAACGATCCGCACCTGCTTGATGCCCAGTTTTTGCTTGGCATGGGTGATAACCTGCCCGACCGTAGTTGATGGCAGTAGCAGAACCTGTGGATTTTCGGGGTCTACCTGTTTCTCCCAGCCTAGAGCCGACAACATCCCCGCCCGAATACCATCGGGCTTGTGGGAATGCCAATAATCGTGGAATCGCCAGACAGCGATGTTATTTTTCGTCAGTAGGTCATGTTTGTGTTTAAAGACCGGATCATTATTGAGCCAGTCGGTTTCGTCGAGATGATTGTAGAATGTCGGTTCGTGGGCGATGATAAAGTTGGCTCCGGCGGCAATGGTCTTTTCAATTACTTCAACCGTCGTAAACATGGTTGATACGATTCCCGTAACGGTCTGGGATGGGCTACCCGATTTCAGGGTATCGACGGTTTTGGGAAATGGAGCACCGGGTATCGTTTTCAAAATTAGGTCCATCACTTGCCCAACGGTAAACGGGGCTGCGGTTGACGAGCCTGCTTTTGTTAGAAAAGGTGTATTGATCAGGAGCGACGTGCCAACAGCTTTTGTAACAGTTGTTAGAAATTGACGGCGTCCGGGAGCGTTCTTCATGGTTGTTTTCGGTTTAGCAGAGACGATAATACGCAATTTTGATGAAAGGGGAATCGGTGCCAATAGAACGCGGATTATTATGATCTTTATGATTTTATCAGTGCTGATCATAAAGATCATAATAATCCGCGTTCTATTGGCAATAGCTTTTAAGAACGGCTTTCGAGTGAATCATTTACCCGATTCGGTGGTTTTCAGAAAGATTAGCTCACGTATTTATGCTGGAAAGACCCCTTACCGATTGGTTGCCGCTCACAAAACAGGAAGTTGACAAGAGAGGCTGGGACGAAGTGGATATTGTGCTGGTGTCGGGGGACGCCTATGTTGACCATCCGGCTTTCGGAACGGCCGTTATCGGTCGGATTATGGAAAGCGAAGGGTTTCGCGTAGCCATTATTGCCCAACCCAACTGGAAAGACGATCTACGCGATTTTAAGAAATTTGGTCGCCCTAAATATTTCTTTGGCGTAACGGCGGGCTGTATGGATTCGATGGTGAACCATTACACGGCCAACAAACGCCTGCGCTCCAATGACTCCTACACGCCCGGTGGCGAAGCGGGTTTCCGACCCGACTACGCGACCATTGTGTATTCCAACATTCTGAAAACACTGTATCCAGATGTGCCTGTTCTGCTGGGTGGTATTGAAGCGTCCCTGCGTCGGGTAACCCATTACGACTACTGGCAGGATAAGCTGATGCCGTCGATTCTGGTCGATTCTGGGGCTGATATGCTGGTGTACGGTATGGGAGAGCAGCCACTACGTGAAATTCTGAAACTGGTTCGGAAAAATGTACCGTTTTCGTCCATGCGGAATATCAATCAGGTGGCATTCATGCATGATGCACAGACCGAACTGCGGGATTACAACAACTGGAACACGGTCGAGCTATCGAGTCATGAGGAGTGTCTGAACGATAAAATCAAATACGCGGCCAACTTCAAGATTGTTGAGGTCGAGTCGAACAAGTGGCAGGCGAACCGGATTACGCAAAAGGTTGGCGATCAGGTGCTGGTAATAAATCCACCGTTCAAAACGATGGACGAAACCGAAATCGATAAATCGTTCGACCTGCCGTATACTCGTCTACCGCATCCGAAATACAAAAAACGGGGACCGATTCCAGCCTACGACATGATCAAATTCTCGGTCAATATGCACCGGGGTTGTTTCGGTGGCTGTAGTTTCTGTACCATCTCGGCGCATCAGGGTAAATTCATTGCGTCGCGGAGTGAAAAATCGGTAATGCGCGAGGTAGAAGAGATTACGAAACACCCTGAGTTTAAAGGATACATCTCCGATCTGGGTGGCCCTTCGGCCAACATGTATAAGATGAAGGGGAAAGACGAGTCGATCTGTGCTCGTTGCCAGAGCCCAAGCTGTATCCATCCGGTTATCTGCTCCAACCTCGATACCTCGCACAAGCCTCTAACGCAGTTATACCGTCAGGTCGACGCGCATCCGAAAATCAAGAAAGCGTTTGTCGGGTCGGGTGTTCGGTACGATCTGCTGGTCGATGATTTCAACAAAAACAACGAGGACGGCAACCACGACGAATACATGGAGCAACTGACTACGCGCCATGTATCGGGTCGATTAAAAGTGGCTCCTGAACATACGGCCGACGATACCCTGCGGATTATGCGGAAACCATCGTTCAAGTATTTCAAGCTGTTCAAGAAAAAATATGACCAGATTCAGGAGAAGCATAATCTCAAGCAGCCGCTGATTCCTTACTTCATTTCGTCGCACCCCGGCTGTGAAGAGCAGGACATGGCCAACCTGGCGGCCGAAACCAAAGACATGGGTTTTCAGCTTGAACAGGTGCAGGATTTCACGCCCACACCCATGACCGTGGCTGAAGTGATCTACTATTCAGGTGTGCATCCGTACACGCTGAAACCCGTTAAAACGGCCAAAACACGGGATGAGAAACAGGCACAAAATCGTTACTTCTTCTGGTACAAACCTGAATACAAAGACTGGATTCGGAACCGCCTGAATAAGCTCAACCGCCCCGATCTGGCCGATAAGCTGCTGGGTGGACCCAAAAAAGAAAAGTCGGGTAAACCAACGTTTAACCGGAACTTTTCTGGTAAGAAAAAACGGTAGATGTGTTCTCCATTCGTCCGCGATACAATCGCGGACGAGCAATAATAGCGTTATCCCCAAACAACAAACGCGAAGTCTTCTGGCTTCGCGTTTGTTGTTTAAGAATGATATAGTGTATATCATTTTGCTCCGACCTGTAAGAAATGAAAGCCTGATGCGTACTAATTAGCGTAAACCAAGGAAGTCATGACGGAATCGGAGCAGAACAACATTTTCGGCAAGTGGCTTCAGCAGCATAAAGGGCAGATTTTTAAGGTGATTCGGGCGTATGCAGCAACAACCATGGATCAGGATGACCTGTTTCAGGAGATAATGATTCAGGTATGGCACTCCATTCCCACCTTCCGGGAAGAGTCGTCGGTCAATACCTGGGTCTATCGTATTGCGCTCAACACGGCTATTAAGTGGGTCGGCAAAGAGCAAAAGTATGCGAAAAGCCGCGAATCGCTCGACACGGTTCAGGCTGTTTTGCAGGAGGCCAAAGTACCACCCGATGAGCGCCTGAACTGGCTCTACCAAGAGATTCACAAACTCGATGAAATCGATCGATCCATTACCCTATTGTTGCTGGATGGCTTTAGTTACAAAGAGATGGCATCCATGCTGGGTATCACGGAGTCGAATGTGGGCGTGAAGATTAATCGAATCAAGAAACAACTCATTGCCCGATCAAAACAACTGAATCCATATGGAATTTGACGAACTGCAAAAAATCTGGGACTCGCAAAATCAACGCCCTATGTACATGATTAACGAAGATGCGCTGCACAACCGCATTCATACGAAAAAGGCGAAGGCCAGCCATATCACTAATGCCAGCGAATGGCTCCTGATGGTCGTTAATGCCGGAGCAGGCTGTGTGCTATTTGGCCTGACGGCGTCAAAGGCGGGCAGTACTATATTTATGTATCTGCTGGCAGGTTGGATGCTGATTACCGCATTGGCCGTTTTGGTAAGCCGAATCCGTAGATTACAGCGGGAGAATCGGTTTGATCGTTCGCTGGTTGGCGAACTGGACCATGCCATTGCCATGACAACCTATCAGGTGCGACTTTCCCAACTCATGCGCTGGAATAATTTGCCCATTGCTTTACTGATCATAGCTGGTCTGCTGGAAGGAGGGAAGCCGCTATGGTTCGCATTCGCGCTGGTCATTTTCTTCATACTGGTCAATTTTGCCAGCGGTTGGGAGCATCGCTTTTATCAGTCCAGAAAGCTCGAATTGGAAACGTTGCAGCGAAAATTACAGCAGGGGTAGTTTCTCATCGTTTCAGCTCGTCCGCGATGCACTCGCGGACGAGCGTTAGCCTACTTCATAGAGTACCTCGTGGGCTTCCCAGATAGCCGGAATCTCTAGCTTCTCCAGCATACGGCTAACGGCTGGTTCGGGTACGGGATGTTTACGATTCGCGTTCTGTTCGGCCCGACGGGCGTTGGGTACTTCCAGGTAGATCACTTTCACCCAGGCACCGTAGGTCACGAATAAGTCGATCAACTGGGACCGTAAATTCCGGGTTATGTTGGTCGCATTCCAGACAAATGGTTGCTGGCTTCGCAAATAGGCCCGCGCCTGTTCCTTCGCCATCTGGACAACCCGGCCTGTTCCCTTCCGATCTAACGGGTCGATGCCGTACTGCCGCCGGAAAGCATCCAGGCTAACCACTGGCCAATCCCGATAGTGCGACAAAAGGTAATGGTCTTTTCCCACGCCCGGTAAGCCACTCAATAGGACAACGGTTGTTTTGGTATCGTCGTAAAGTGGGAAATCGGGAGCCAGATCGTCGCGTCGGAAATAGTGGAACCGGGTCAGATTTGACGCAAACGGATACGGTTTACCCCAGCAATCCTGCTCCCGACAGAACTCCTCAAACAAATCGATCCGGTACAACAACTCGTCCTGATCGGCGCAGACTCGCCCCAGCACATCGGCGCGAGCCAGCAGCGCCAGCCAGGCCGTGTTGACTTCCAGACTGGCCTGCAAAAGTGCCTGACGTGGGCTTCCTTTCTCAAATACCCAGAGCGGCAACCCATGATAACGGACAAGTTTGGCAACGGCTTCACGCTGAACGAAAGGCGTCGGATACGCATCATATAGAAGTAGTCGAGCGGTTCGTTCGCCTTTGCGGGCGTGGCCTTTAGAAGTAATTCGTCCATCATCTTCCTGCACGGTTGTCGAACGCTTTTCAACATCATGCAATAGCGCAGCTGCCCAAAGGATCGCCTGTTCGTCGGCGGGTAATGCCCGATAGCCCGGTAACGATTCAAGGGCCTCCAGCACCATGCGGGTATGCACGGCTACATCCCCTTCGGCATGATGAACGGGGTCTTGCGGAACACCTACCATGTCGCGGACAAAATCGAACTGGCGCAGCAAATCGGGCCAGCTTTTTCGGTCAGTTAATTGCCAAATCATACGTTCCTCCTTTCCGACGCTAATGGTGCGCGTTTCCAGCTACGGGTCCAGTGCTCATTCGTCTGAACATGCCCTTCCCGAACATATTTGAATACCCGATTCGGAAACGCTGTTACGGCATACGACTCTGAATCCCGCGAAACAATTCCTTCCATTGTGCATGATTCGCCCGTCTGGGCATCGACGGAGCCAAACCGACTTCCCTGGCTGGCCAGCGAACGTACATCTGCTTCGATGTCGTTGGCCTGTAACGGAGCGGTGATTCTCCCTATTTCGGGTACAGTCGGAAAATCGAGCAAATGGGCGTAAAACTGCGTTTCTTCCCACGATAGCCAGACATCATGCTCCCGTATGGCAAAGACAAAGAAATGATCTTCCAGCCGTTCGTACCGAATGGAGTGGATCGCAAACAGGTTCTCGCCAAAGATTTCCAGATTGCCCAGGTCATACCGAATCGATTCCCACCGTTGGCGAATGGCGCTGGTCCAGGGCGATGTGGTGGGAGCTGCATGAGAGCGGGCAAAAACGCCGTAGCGACTCAGGCAGTTGTTTTCACCGTCCAGTTTTTCAGTATGGATAAGCGTTTGAATGTGAGCCAGATCCGATGCATAATCGTAGTTGATACGGTCGTCGCTGGTGGTGCCAGGCGAAAAGGGATAGTGGTACGTTCGCCCGTACTTGGTTGATAAAGCCATGTTTCAAAAATTTAGGTAATACGATAACACACGGCCTTCGGAGCGAAGGCTTTTTAGAAAAGTGCAGTGTCGATTCGTATTACATGGCTTTGCCGGGGCATTGGAGCGCGGGTTCAGAATTGCGCGGCACAAAAGTAAAAAAATATAGACATTCCACTAACTTTCAGTCAGATAGTGATGGACAGGGACTATGAGCCTGTTTTGATTTAACAGATTCGATTTGATGTTGACCGATATGGAAGCTCAGCGTGTGAGCAAATTTCTCAGTTTAGTGCTTCGTCATAAACCCGATACGCTTGGAATTACCCTCAATGAACAGGGCTGGACCGATGTCGATATACTGCTGGCAACGTTGAACCAGCGAGGCTATCGAATCACGCGAGAACAGCTAGCCTATCTTGTGGAGACCAACAACAAAAAGCGATTTGCCTTTAGTCAGGATGAACGCCAGATACGGGCTAATCAAGGGCATTCAGTTGAGGTCGATTTAGGGTATATCGAAAAACAGCCACCCCAATTTCTGTACCATGGAACGGCGACACGATTTCTGGAGCTGATCAGGGCTGAAGGATTGAAAAAGATGAATCGCCATCACGTACATCTAAGTGCTGATGAACAAACGGCTTTTACGGTTGGGAGTCGTCATGGCAAGCCTATTATTCTCACTATAAAAGCGGGCGAAATGGCAGCCACCGGGTACATTTTTTACCAGTCCGAAAATGGCGTTTGGCTGACAGATGCCGTACCTGCAACCTACATTATTGTCGAAAATAGGTAGCCATCTTTACAGCTTTGTCAGAAAGTCGTCTAGTCAAAAGTGAAGCACTATCGTTATAACTAGCCGAATAGTCGCTTTTAGGTGCTACCGAAAGGTAGTAATACCCAGTTTTTTTAATCATAGGTTAACGTAAGACACCCTCCTGTCGGTTGGCAGGAGGGAGGTTTTAGATCGGTTTCTTATGCGACTTACTTTCATCATTTTAATTGTCTGCCTGTCTCCTCTACTCACGCTGGCTACCGACACCAGGGCCTATGTGGCTAATCAGAACGGAGCGGGCTATTTTGCATTGGTGGCCTACGGGAAAGCAACGCCACTCATGACCAGTACGGGCGAGTATCCTGGTGTTGTGCGGGCGCTGAAAAACTTGCAGGCCGATATACATCAGGTAACCCAAAGCCTGCCCATTCTGAAAACGGACAAAGACCTCTATACCAAAGAAATTGTTCTGGTTGGCACAGTAGGAAAAAGCACTCTGATTGACCGGCTGGTTCAGGTAAAGAAACTGGATGTAGCTGGTCTCGTCGGCAAATGGGAGACGTTTCTGACACAGATTGTAGAAAATCCCATGCCGGGTGTCGACCGGGCACTGGTCATTGCCGGAAGCGATAAGCGCGGAACCATTTACGGTATTTATGACCTATCGGCTCAGATCGGTGTTTCGCCCTGGAACTGGTGGGCCGATGTTCCTGTGAGTCCGCAGTCGTCACTGTATGTATTACCGGGTCGTCATACCCAGGGAACCCCCGCCGTTAAGTACCGGGGCATCTTTATCAACGATGAAGCCCCGGCACTATCAGGTTGGGCAAAGGAGAAATTCGGTGGTTTTAACCATCGGTTCTACGAGAAAGTGTTTGAGCTGATTCTTCGCCTGAAAGGCAATTACCTCTGGCCTGCCATGTGGGGAAGTGCTTTTTATGACGATGATAACCTGAATCCGTATCTGGCCAACGAATATGGAGTTGTGATTGGTACGACACACCACGAACCTCTTATGCGTGCCCATGACGAATGGCGACGCTATGGTAAAGGCCCCTGGAACTACCAGAAAAACGAAGCGGCATTACGTGAATTCTGGAAAGAGGGGATTCGGCGGATGGGAACGAATGAGAGTATTGTTTCCGTCGGAATGCGGGGCGATGGCGATGAACCCATGAGCCGGGAAAGCAACATTGCGTTGCTGGAGCGAATTGTGACCGATCAGCGTAAAATTATTAGCGATGTTACACGTAAAAATCCGTCTGAGACACCGCAACTCTGGGCACTGTACAAAGAAGTGCAGGCGTACTACGACAAAGGCATGCGGGTACCCGACGATGTGACGCTGCTCCTTTGCGATGATAACTGGGGTAATATTCGCAAACTGCCCGCTGTCGGTTCGCCTAAACGGCAGGGCGGCTATGGCATCTATTATCACTTCGATTATGTGGGTGGACCCCGGAACTACAAATGGCTCAATACCAGTCCTATTGCCCGTACCTGGGAACAGATGCATCTGGCCTATGAGCATGGGGTCGATCGTATCTGGATTGTAAACGTCGGTGATATCAAGCCAATGGAATTTCCGATTGAGTTTTTTCTGGACTACGCCTGGGCACCCGACCAATGGCCTGCCGAACGGCTGGATACGTATGCGTCGTTATGGGCTGAGCGCCAGTTTGGGCCGAAACACGCTCGGGCTGTTGGCCGCATCCTTCAAAAGTACACTAGCTACAACAGCCGCCGAAAACCTGAATTACTTTCGCCCGATACGTATAGCCTTACCCACTACCGCGAAGCCGAGACCATTGTGAATGAGTATAACGCGCTGCTACGGGAAGCCGAACAGATTTATAACGACCTGCCAGCAGCCTATCACGCTGCGTATTACCAGCTTGTGCTGCATCCGGTACGTGCTTGTGCCAATCTGAATGAATTATACGTAACCGTCGCCAAAAATCGCCAGTATGCTGCGCAGCGAAGAATACTGACGAATAAACTGGCACTACGAGCGAAGGAATTGTTCGAGCGCGACGCCCAAATTACGCGCTATTACAACGATACTCTGGCTAATGGCAAGTGGCACCACCTGATGGACCAAACACACATTGGCTACACCTACTGGCAACAGCCCGACAAAAACACCATGCCCGATGTGAAAATAATAGATGATCCAACGACAGACGAAATGGGCGTAGCTGTCGAAGGGTCGGACGACTGGTGGCCTTCAGCAACGACAAAGCCGGTGTTGCCTGTTATCAATTCGTTCCAGAACCAGTCCGTTTATTTCGACGTGTTCAATCGAGGCAAAACACCGTTCACCTGTACCATTGAAACCCCCGTTTCCTGGTTGAAAGTTCTTTCAGGAAGTCGAATAACGGACCAGGAGCGGATAGCCGTCAGTGTTCTCGACTGGAAAAAAGTGCCCATCGGTACCCACCGGATTCCAATTACCGTTAGTGGGTTCAATGGTAGTCAGGTTATTGTGATCGAGGCTGTTGTAGAGAACCTTGTCTGGCCGAAGCGTACCGAAATGAATGGTTTCCTGGCGAGTGATGGCTATGTGTCGATGGAAGCGGCTCATTATACGAAAGCGATTCATACCGATTCGATTCATTGGGAGTCGGTGCCGGATATTGGTCGTACTGGGGCTGGCATGATGATTTCGCCGGTTACATCGCCCAGTCAGGAAGAACTTACTGCCCAAACCCCTCATCTGGAATACCGT
Source organism: Spirosoma sp. 48-14 (assembly GCF_001898575.1). Lineage (GTDB taxonomy): Bacteria > Bacteroidota > Bacteroidia > Cytophagales > Spirosomataceae > Spirosoma. Next base: position 121,697 of record NZ_MKUD01000063.1, on the reverse strand, counting down.
ATCTATGCCGCCGATACAGGCCAGGTACGAGTGTATACCTATCTGTCGCCAACACTTAATGTCAACGAGAACAAAGGGTTACGGTTCGGTATTTCATTCGATGACGAAAAGCCACAGGTAATTGATATACACGCGGGCGAAACGAATAAAGTTTGGGAGCAATCGGTCGCGAATAACATCCGTATCCTGATGTCACAGCATACACTTGCCAAACCCGGCGAACACATGCTGAAATTCTGGATGGTAGACCCGGCCGTAGTGCTTCAAAAGATAGTAGTAGACGTTGGCGGTTTAAAATCCAGTTACCTCGGTCCACCCGAAAGTTTTTATCGAACGCAGGAAACCTCTGTTGAGATCGGTAAAGAGTATAAACGTAAACGACAGGTAGATTAATCGGCCTTCTATTTCTTTTAAAGAAAGCCGCCAAATTTCCGTAGTTTGCAGGTTTAAAACCTTCCGACCTGAATCGAATAACATTGTTGATGGTAGAGCAATACAAAGAGCAGCGACCTTATTTATTGGCATTAGACTCCATTATTTTTGGCTTCGATGGGGAAGGCCTCCGGGTATTGCTGGTAAAGCGGGGTATCGAAGGGAGTACCTGGTCGCTGATGGGTGGCTGGCTTCAGCCTGAAGAGAGTCTGGAACAGGCAGCTGCCCGCATCCTGTTCGAACTGACGGGCCTGACCAACGTGTATCTCGAACAACTACATGCTTTTGGTGATCCGTACCGCGATCCCATTGTCCGTACTATTTCCGTTGCCTATTTCTCGCTGGTCAAAGTAGCCGACTACGAATCGAACCTGTCTGAAGCGTTTCAGGCACGCTGGTTTTCGATTTACGATCTGCCTACGTTGCTGTTCGATCATGCCGATATGGTCGACCTGGCTCTTAAGCGGTTACGATATAAAGCGGCCCAGCATCCAATCGGTTTTGAACTCCTTCCCGAAAAATTTACCATTCCTCAGCTCAAGAAACTCTACGACGCTATTTATAATACGGACTTCGATAAACGGAACTTCAGCCGTAAAATTCTCTCAACGGGACTGCTCATTAAATTGGATGAGAAGCAGAAGGGCTTTTCCAAGAAGGGCGCGTATTACTATCAGGTCGATGCGGTTAAATATGGCCAGTTGACCAATTCTTTCCTGAATTTCATACCGAATACAGATACCATTCTGTAAGCGTCCGTATTTTTCATTCGGGCGTATAGAGTAAAATCAACGGGTCTTCTGCCTCTTTCCAGCAAGCCTTTATGTTGTTGAAACATATAGCATCAGCCAGAGACACTTATTTTTTAATTGTCATTTTGACAATTAAAAAATAAGTGTCAACTTTACACTATAGAAATTGCTGGAAAATTAACGCTTAACCAATTTCAGAATCATGTCGAACATCACGCTTGGCGACCAGGAGTTCTTCAAAGGCATTGGCGCTATTGCCTACGAAGGCCCCAAATCCAAAAATCCCTTAGCTTTTAAATGGTATAATCCCGAACTGATTATAAACGGTAAATCATTACGGGAGCAATTGCGCTTTGCGATCAGTTACTGGCATACCTTCTGTGGAACGGGGGGCGATCCCTTTGGCCCCGGTACGCGTGTATTTCCCTGGGATCAGGATAGCGACGCCAATGTACGGGCCAAGCTCAAAATGGATGCCGCTTTTGAATTCTTCACCAAAATAGACGCTCCTTACTATTGCTTCCACGATATTGATTTGGTGGATGAAGGTTCGTCGGCGGCAGAATACGAAAAACGCCTGCAAACCATTGTTGACTATGGCAAACAGAAACAGGCTGCCAGTGGGGTGAAACTGCTTTGGGGGACAGCCAACGTATTTTCGAATCCCCGTTACATGAACGGTGCTTCAACGAATCCTGATTTTTCCGTATTGGCCTATGCAGGTACGCAGGTGAAAAATGCCATTGATGCAACCATTGCGCTAGGTGGTGAGAACTACGTATTCTGGGGTGGTCGCGAGGGCTATATGTCGTTGTTGAACACCAACATGAAACGGGAAGTAGAGCACCTGGCCCGCTTCCTGACCATGGCACGGGACTATGCCCGTAAGCAAGGCTTTACAGGAACCTTCTTCATCGAGCCAAAGCCAATGGAGCCAACCAAGCATCAGTACGATTACGATGCTGCTACGGTTATTGGTTTCCTGCGCCAATACGGACTCGATAAAGACTTCCAACTGAACATTGAAGTAAATCACGCAACGCTGGCAGGCCACACCTTCGACCACGAATTGCAGGTAGCCGCCGATGCGGGTATGCTGGGAAGTATCGATGCTAACCGGGGTGACTACCAGAATGGCTGGGATACCGACCAGTTCCCAATCAATATTTACGAACTCGTTGAAGCCGCTTTGGTAATTCAGCAGGCCGGTGGGATTAAGCCTGGTGGGATCAACTTCGATGCGAAAGTACGTCGGAACTCAACCGATATAGACGACCTGTTCATTGCGCACATTAGCGGTATGGATGCCTTTGCTCGTGCGTTTATCGCTGCCGACGCCATTCTGAAAGAGTCCAATTACCTCAAATTCCGGGCAGAACGGTACGCATCATTCGATAGTGGTCAGGGTAAAGCCTTTGAAGAAGGAACGCTGACGCTGGAAGACCTGCGCGCCTATACGCTGGAAAATGGCGAACCTCAGATGCGCAGCGGTAAGCAGGAGTGGCTTGAAAGTATTATCAATCAGTATATCTGATTTTTCTCTAAGATGGGGTATTCTAAACAGCCTGAGAGCTTACTGCTTTCAGGCTGTTTTGTTAAGAAACGGTTTAATTGACCTACTTGGCCTGCTCCAGCGTTAGTTTAAGACCCAGCAGAATAAACACACTGCCAGTAACGTTGGTGAACCAATGCTGAACAGTCGGATTCTCTTTCAGACGATGACTTAGGCTTGCCGAAAACAGGGCCAGCAGAATGCACCAGAGGGTTCCGGTCAGGGTGAAGGTTAAGCCCAGCACCAGAAAAGGAATCGGCTCATGGCTGTATTCTTTTTGAACAAACTGAGGCAGAAAGGCCAGGAAGAACAACGCAACTTTCGGGTTCAGGATATTGGTCAAGGCGCCCGATACAAACAGCTTACCAGTACTATGAGCTTTGTCGGTAGCCTGAATAGCCAGGGTCGCTTTTTGATGCAGCAACATCTTCAGGCCGAGGTAGACCAGATAGGCCGCCCCTGTATATTTGATCACATCGAAGGCCAATTGTGACTCTGCGATGATGGCCGACAGCCCAAAAGCCGCCAGACAGCTGTGAAAAAAACAGCCCGCCGAAATCCCCAACGCCGAATAAATACCCGCCTGCTTTCCCTGCGACAGACTTCGCCCCAGAATATACAGTGTATCGGAACCGGGCGTGATGTTCAGTAGAATACCAGCAACCAGAAAGGCCAGATAATTGTCGATGCCAAACATATGCAGCAAGTTATCGACAGGATTTACAGGATAAACAGGATTTATTTGTCTCATCCAATCTTGTTTATCCTGTAAATCCTGTCGAAGAAAAACTATTGATCTTCGTAGTAATAGCCGAAGATGATGCCCATTTCGTCGTCACTCGTCAGGCCGAAACTAACATCTTTGGCTGTGGTATTCGTATAGGTGATTTCTGATGTTAGCCCTTCGCCTTTCTTGAGGGCAATCGGTGTTGTAAACGTGACAATGTCGGGATGGGCCCAGTCTGTTGAGGTGAATACCACTTCACCATCGCGGGTGCCGCCTTTAATTTTGATCACAAACTTCGTTCCCAACTGGTGCATGTGTGAGGTCAGTGTCAGAATCTTACGGGGCTTGTCGAACGTAAAGGATTTGGTCAGTGTCACCGTTTTCCCGGCCGGAATATTCAGATTCGTATTGCTCAGATTTAACGTCTGCACCACATTGACCACTTTCGATTTATCAACTGTGTACAAATTAATCTGTGCTTCCCCCTTCATGACCGACGTCGTTTTATTGACAAAGTGCGAGTTTAGGTCGAGCGACGCATTAGCCGGAATGAGTAGAGCCGCACCTTCCGGGAAAACGTAATTCTGGTATTGCGCCTGAGAGCCAGCCAGGTAAACATGGTTTGACATGCTCAAGGCCGTTACAACATTGAGCGAATTATCGGCGTTTCGGAGATCACGAATGTCGTTCAGGTTAGGAAGCAGACTTTTATTCGAAAAATCGTAGGCTACAAAATGATGGCTACCACTCCGCATTTTGGTTTCGTACCGATTTACGTAAATATCGGTTGTGTTGCCCACCAGCCGACGAGTGAACAGTTCCCGTTCAAAATTTGGCTGAATATCGAACGAGGGTACCGCCATCTGATAGCCAGTTCCGGTAGCGGGCACCGATAACGATTCGTAGGGAGTTATGGTAACCGTATTATCGGCCAGCAGGTTTGCATCGACAACACTACCCGTTTTGGGGGCACCTGCTTCAATCCATCGCCGGACGAATTCGATCTGGCCGTCAGGCAATGTATTCCCTCCCAAGGGCATCTGGTTGCCATACGATTTCCCGGAGTGGTGGCTGGCCGAAATGTTCAGTTTATGATAGAGCAGACTTTCCAGCGATGCATAGGCTTTCACCCGTTTCAGACCATCGGCTTTAGCATTCGTGTTTTTCGGATCAACGCCAACCAGATTGGCATACGCAACTCCTTCGGCCAGTACCAGCCCGTGTTGAATAAACGTAGCATCTTTCTCCGATGCGTGGCAACCCGATAGCGCGCAGGATGGGGTAAAGATTTTCTGTTGAATCAGATCGAAGGTGGCCGTTTCGGTAGGTGTGGGGGAATCAGTTGTCGTTTTACTACACGATACCAGATTCAGCAGGATAGCCGACACCCCAATGCAAAGGCCTAAGCGGGTATAAGTCAGGAAGTTCATAGTCCGTTTCAGGCCAAAAAGCCCTTCGAAAGATAACGCTATTTCTGCACTTTTCTGTTAAACGCCTGTTAAAAGCGGAGGATAAAATCCTGCCTTGGCTGCTCCTTCCGAAAGAAAACCAGCCCCACCCAAAATAGATCGACGGTAATGCTTACGGACGTATGTGCCTTGATATAGGCCCATGCCTGCTCCATTTCTGCCGACCAGTGAATATCATCGAATACGAAAACTGTATCGTTATGAATGTTGGTCAGGCAGGTTTCAAAATAGCGGATAGTAGGTTCATATCGGTGGTTGGCATCGAAGAACACAAAATCGATGGGTGGACTGGCAGCAATTTGCGGAGCCAGCGTTTCGTCCAGATTACCAACAACCAGCGATACATTGTCAAAGCCAAGCTGTGCAAAATTCTGTCGGGCAATAGCCGCTGTTTCCGGGCACCCTTCAAACGTCAGAACGTTTCCCTGAAAGGACCGGGTTGCTTCGGCTAAGTAGGCTGTCGTAATACCAAGCGAGGTGCCGAGATCGATAATCGTCCGGGCTTCGAATCGGTGAATAAGCCGATACAGCAGTCGACCAAAGTGAGCTGGTTTTTGAGAGTTACGAGCAATATCACCAACTGTACGTTGCCGGGCTGCGTTCACTTTTGAGCCTGCGCCAAAGTCTGTAATGGTAATGAGTTGGTGATTTTTTCGAAGTTCTTTTCGAAGCGTCTGAATTGGTTGAAAAACTGCTTTTGAGCCATTCCTGGGCCGAATAACCTGGGTATACAGCGAGAAGAGAAATGGTGAATGCAGCGAATGTTCGTCGCGAGCGCGACTTAAATAACGAAAGTAAGGAAGCAACATAAGGAATGGATAATGTAGAATGTAAAATGAACAATGGCAGTTCAGCACATCATTCGCTTTTCATTATCCATTATGCATTTTTCATTATTAATTCAATTTATAGGGCACGACCATCGTAAACTCAGGGATGTTTACACGGAATTGTTTGCCATCGATAATTCGTTCGATCAGGTAGGTACCCGACATTTTGCCGATGCTCGACCGGAGATTGCAGCCTGATACATATTCGTGGACTTCGCCCGGTTCCAATACGGGTTGTAGCCCGACAACCCCTTCGCCTTCGACCTCCCGAATTGTTCCGTTTGAATCGAAAATCAACCAATGCCGCCGAAGCAACTGGATGGTATAGTCGCTGGCATTTTCAATCGTGATTCGGTAGGTGAATACATAGTGAGCCTGAAGCGGACTGGAGTAGTCGGCCTGATACTCTGTTTTCACGCTAACTTTTACGCCTTCTGTGACTGACGAAACCATAAATTTAGTATCGTTTGCAACCTAAGAACGAAAATTAAGTTGATTAGTTTTGTTACGCAAGAGCGTTGGCGAAAAAATTTCAGAGAGCCGCTTGCGCCTGGTTTAGGTCTATAATCTCAAATAACCCTTATCAGTTCCTTATTCATGAATGTATCCATTGCCGAATCGTGGAAAGCTTGGCTCCAGCCCGAATTTGACAAACCATATTTTGCTGAATTAGCGGAGTTTCTACGGCACGAGTATAATACGCAACGGGTTTATCCGCCCGGCCGATTGATTTTCAACGCGTTTGATAAATGCAGTTTCGACGATGCACGGGTAGTGATTCTGGGGCAGGACCCTTACCACGGTGAAGGTCAGGCGAACGGACTCGCGTTTTCAGTAGCAGATGGTATCCCCAAGCCACCTTCGCTGATCAACATCTTCAAGGAAATTCAGGACGATCTGGGCAAACCCATTCCGAAGTCGGGTAATCTCGAACGGTGGGCCCGGCAGGGGGTCATGCTGCTGAACGCTACCCTAACGGTTCGGGCTGGCCAGGCTGGATCGCATCAGGGCAAAGGGTGGGAAACCTTTACCGATGCTGTCATCAAACTGCTTTCGACTGAGAAACAACACATCGTGTTCATGCTCTGGGGAGCGTATGCACAGAAGAAAGGGGCCGTGATCGATGGTAAAAAGCACCTGGTTTTGAAAGCCAAGCATCCATCGCCTATGGCAGCCAACTACGGGGGCTGGTTCGGCAACAAACATTTCAGTCAGGCCAATACCTATCTGGAAAGCAAAGGCTTACCGCCAATCGAATGGTAAATTATCTCGTCGTATAATCCGTTTGCAGGCCAGTGCAGATCCAGTTGGCCAGGGCCTGTCGGTTATCGGCCAGCAGGAATCGTCGTTGATCTTTATCGTTGCGAATGTTGCCCAGCTCAATAAAAACGGTGGGTGGGTGGCTGTTCCGAACAACGTATAGGCTGCTTCGGTCCGATACGGTGCCGAGGTAGCTTCGGCCCGGCTGGCTCCGTTTATAGCCCGATTTGAAGCTTTTATGGATGTGTTTGGCCAGTTGTTTCCCTACGTTGCTATTCTCGTGGTGGTAAAAAAACACATCGATATTCTGGCCTTCGCTCCGGCTGTCGACATGGATCGTTACGAAGCGTTGATACCGCTCTTTATGCTTGCTGTGGAGCCGATTGACGGCATCTGTACATTGACGGAGCCGTAGCGTTTGGTTTAAGGGAATGGGCTGATTGGGATAGGCAACCTCATCATGATCCAGTTTCAGAACGCTCCCGTCGCGTATGCCATCGTTAAGGTCACGAACCATCATGTAGACGGTGGCGCCATGTTCCATCAGATTACGGGCCAGTCGGATCGTAACATCATAGGCATATTCATCTTCGGCCAGCGCATACTTTCCATACTGGCCAATGGCGCCGGGGTCAGGGCCACCGTGTCCCGAAGCGAGATAGTAAACAGCCCCTCCCAAGGTTTGATCTTTAACGGTCACATGGGCATATTTAGGCCCCATCAGGGCTATCGACGTTACATTAGCGGCTGTTCTGGCGGTGACCGCTACCTTTTTGGCCGATTTATGATTAACGGATCGGATTTTGGATGAATGGTTCCGTTTAGTAGTGGCGGCCGAAAGCCGTTTTTTGGCCGAACGAGCCCGAAGTGCAGACGACTTTTCCTTGCCTTTTGCCACGGCCAACTGAGTGCTTCCCTGGACAAGTAATAAAGCCACTAAGGTCAGAAGCCTTATCGAATTGCTGGTACGACGACGTTGGAGTAATAACTGTTGCATGCTTCGGGGATAAAACGTTTTAGATTCGGACTTAGAACGGACAAAAGAGTCACCAGATTGCGTGTATGATAAACCCCTGATTTTGTGGCTCTATGCACAAAACCAGGGGCTGACCGTTTGTTTGCCTGACTCGTTCGTTAGTCGATCGTTCGGAACAAGCGGTTCCAGCGGATCTTGTTCCAGATATTGGCCGGGTTCGGATCGAGCGACATCCAGACGAAGACAGCCTTCCCAACGATATGATCTTCGGGAACGAAGCCCCAGAACCGTGAGTCGAGGGAGTTATCGCGGTTATCGCCCATCATGAAATAGTAATCCTGTTTGAACGTATACGACTTGATAGGCTGGCCCGCAATTTTGATACTTGCCGAATCGAGCTCAACTTTTTCGTTACCGTCGTAGAGTTGAATAACCGGACCATACAGCGCAATGGTCTGTGGATTGATCTGGATCGTAACCCCTTTTTTCGGGATGGTGAGCGGGCCAAAGTTGTCGTGATTCCATTTGAAGGTGGGTGCTCCATAAATCATCGGAGCCGCTTCACCGGGTTTTTCGGTCATGGGTTCAATACCTTTCACCCAGTCAAACCCTTTGAATTTGGCGATTGTCTCTTCGGTTGTATTGAGGCTATAACCTACCAGCTTTTGTGTTTTGGTCGAATCGTCGTATTGTACCAGCGGTTTCCAGTTTTCGGTGGGTTGATTGGGGTCGCGGTAGTCATTTACGATGTCGTACTTACGGAAGAACGTATCATCCAGCTCTTCGGTCGTTTTGATAAAGTATTTCTGTTCTGAGCGGGGTGGTTTCGGAAATGGTTTACCATTGACAAATACCTCACGCATCCGTACTTCAACCACATCGCCCGGAATACCGATGCACCGTTTGATGTAATTGGTTTTCAGATCGACCGGATAATCGATGTTGTCGTTGAGGTATTTGGGCGGTACGTTGAACACCACTACATCGCCGTTCTTGACGTGCGTAAAACCCGGCAGCCGATAAGACGGAAGCTGAATAAGCGTACTGTAAGAGGGAATATCGGTTCCCCAGATTTTCTGGTGCGTCAGCGGCACTTGCAAAGGCGTCCGTGGGGTACGGGTGCCATAGTGCAACTTGCTCACAAACAGAAAGTCGCCTACCATCAGGCTGTTTTCCATCGAAGGTGTTGGAATGGTAAACGCTTCCATAAACAACCACCGGATAAGCGTAGCCGCTACAACCGCAAATAAGACGGAATCGAACCATTCCCGAATGGGCGATTTCTTGGTTTTAGCCGGTGCTTCGGCCTTGGTTTTAACTTCAGACACGTTCAATACTGATGAATTATGAATTATAAATTATCGATGTTGAGGTAGAAGGCAATCGGCTACTCCTGGAATAAACAACGAAATTACGAAGATGAAATGGTTTTATTTCATCATTCATCATTTGTCACCGCGCAGACGGCTCCGTCAGCATCCCCAACAGATCGTCCATCCCAAATACGCCCTCACGCCCAACGAGCCACTCGGCCGCTACAACGGCTCCCAGTGCGAACCCTTGTCGGCTGTGGGCTACATGCTTAATATCGATCCGGTCAACATCCGATTCGTACCGAACAATGTGCGTTCCGGGAACCGTACCTTCACGAAGCGACTTGATTTCAATATCGTCTTCACCCACAATAGCGGGCTCTTTATCGGGTTCGTTGACTACCCAGCGGTGTTTGTGGGGTAATTGTTCCAGTACACCTTCGGCCAGGGTAATAGCGGTTCCGCTAGGTGCATCCTTCTTTTCGGTATGGTGAATTTCGGTCATCGACACATGGTACGATGGATAATTCCGCATAAACTGCGCCAGTATTTTGTTCAGTCGGAAGAACAGGTTGACACCAATGCTGTAGTTCGATGCGTAGAAAAAAGCGCCTTTATTGTCACGGCACAGGGCTTCGATTTCGGTGCGATGGCTCAGCCAGCCGGTTGTTCCGCAAACGACTGGCCAGCCACGTTTTAAGCAGTACGATAGGTTCTCGACTGCCGATTCGGGCGAGCTGAATTCTATGACAACATCAACATCGTCGGGTTCTAGATTCGCCAGGTCAGCGTGGTTATCAGCATCGATACGGCCCGCAATCTGGTGACCCCGGTCGAGCGCAATTTGCTCGATGGTCTTACCCATTTTGCCATAGCCAAGCAGAAGTATATTCATATCATTTAAACGTAAACGCTACCCGAACACCGGGGACTAAGCCAACACCGGGGGTAGGTAGCACACTGGGTTCGACGTTCATGGAAATGTCGTCGGATAAATCAAAAGTTTTTAAGTGGGCCGCTACATTGGCTTCAACAATTGAAACCGCATAAAGTGCCACCGATAATAAAACATTTAGATCCCTGTAGCGTCGGTAGGTATCATACGCATTTTTGGCGCCCGTCGCCGAACGGTATTGATACGGGCCAATGACGACATACTCTGGTTTGACGTATGTAGCACTTACCAGAGTAGGATCGCCAGTCAGATTGGAGGGATAAATGCCAGTGTCAAGTCCAATGTTATAGGCACCAGCTACTACATCGCCGAACAGGAGTCGTCGATAGCCTGTTGCCGCTTCCTGAGCCAGACCCCGGTATTTGACGAATAGGTATCCCATAACGGCGTAACCTGCGTATACAAACGGCATTTTATAATATTGCCGATTGTAGGCTTGCCCCAATGCCAGGATCGGAACAAGTGCCCGCATGGTTGCTTTACGGGGTACAATTTTGTGGATCTCACGCTCCTGCTTTGCCGTTAGCCGAACAGTATCGGGGCGATCCAGTGACGTTGAATCGTTTTCGGGAGTCAGGATGGAGGTGCCTACACGAACGCCATTTCGGCGGATGGTCGTCGGTATGGAGTCGGAAGCAGAGCGGAGTTGTCGGGTCGAATCCGTTGGTGCTGGTGTGGGAGCAGGTTTAATAGCTGGGCTTTGGGCAAAGAGCGAGCCAACTGTTAAGACGACTAACAGTGCAGCAATGCATGAAGTTGATAATGAATTCATACATAGACAACGTCCGAATCCATTGGCCTGGATTCGTTGGTCTACCCGTTTAAGGTAATTTAACACGACTAACCGATGCGTTCAACTCTGAGAATTCAGTACTTCCAGGATTTTGGCCAACTCCTCCTGTGAGGTGAACGGGATTTTGATTTCGCCCTTATGCTTCTCATCGGCTTTGATCGACACGCGGGTACCAAATAAAGAGGATAGCTTGAATTGAAGGCTACGGATTTCCTGCTTGGGTAACGTTATCCGGCGATTTTTACTGGTTTCTTCAATTCCATCGGATAAATTCCGAACGGCTTCTTCCACTTTTCGCACCGACCATTCTTCATCAACGGCTTTCGTAAAAAGTCGAATTTGTGTTTCAGGGTTTTCGATGTTGATAATGGCCCGCGCGTGACCCATCGAAATTCTATTGTCGCGAAGAGAAGCCTGTATCACGGGCGGAAGCTTCAGCAATCGGATGTAGTTATTGACCGTTGTCCGGTTTTTGCCTACCCGTTCGCCCAGTTCCTCCTGTTTCAGACTGCATTCGGTAATGAGCCGCTGATAGCTGAGCGCAATTTCGATGGCGTTGAGGTTTTCGCGCTGAATGTTTTCGATCAGCGCCATTTCCAGCATTTGCTGGTCATTGGCCGTGCGGATATACGCAGGAATATGCGTAAGGCCGGCTATTTTGGAGGCCTGCAAACGGCGTTCACCAGCAATGAGCTGATAGCGTTCTTTGCCTAGTTGCCGAACAGTAATCGGTTGTATGATGCCTTGCGTCCGAATCGAATCAGCCAGTTCCTGGAGCGCTTCTTCATCGAATCGGGTACGAGGTTGAAAGGGGTTCGTTTCAATCAGCGACAGACTGATTTCAGTCATCGTACTGATGGATTCGTACGGAGACGGTTTCGACTGTCGGTTGACCGCTTCGGTATCGTGCAGCAAGGCACCTAAGCCACGGCCCAATCCTATCATCTTCTTATTCGGTGCTTTGGTGTTATCCATGCGTAAAGATGTATGATATAGGATGTATGATATACGATATATACTATAGGATATCTATTACTGTAAGTGAGCAACCATCCATATACGTTATATATCACACATCATACATCATACATATTTTAAGCTTCTTGTGGCATCATGCCATTTTTAATCAAAATCTCACGGGCCAGGTTCAAATAGCTAACAGCTCCTTTGCTGTCGGCATCCTGAGCCAGAGCCGGAACCCCAAAACTGGGTGATTCGCTTAGCCGGATATTGCGCGGAATGATGGTATTGAATACCATTTGCTGGAAGTGACTTGTTACTTCACTTACCACCTGATTCGACAACCGAACCCGCAAATCATACATGGTCAGCAGAATGCCTTCAATGGCCAGATGCGTATTTAACCGCGACTGGATGATTTTGATCGTGTTCAGTAATTTGCCTAATCCTTCGAGCGCAAAATATTCGCACTGAACCGGAATAATAACCGAGTCAGCAGCCGTTAAACTGTTGATGGTGATCAATCCGAGCGAAGGCGAACAGTCAATGATAATGAAGTCGTACTCGTCGCGCAGGCTACCGAGTGCTTCTTTCATCTTATCCTCCCGATTCTGGAGGTTGATCATTTCGATTTCAGCACCTACGAGGTCGATGTGGGAAGGCAGCAGGTCCAGGTTCGGAAAATCCGTCTGGATAATAGCATCCTGCGGCCGAACACCTTCGACCATGCATTCGTAAATACTGTTTTCGATTTCCTTCGGATTGTATCCCAGTCCCGACGTAGAGTTCGCCTGAGGATCTGCATCAACAATGAGCGTCTGAAATTCGAGGGCGGCCAAACTGGCGGCCAGATTTATCGTTGTTGTAGTTTTACCGACGCCCCCCTTTTGGTTGGCGATAGCAATGACTTTACCCATCGGTCTGTACGTTGCAGGTCCAAAGATGCCGGATAGTTTTCACGAAAGCAAGAAATGTTCCACGGAATGTTCCACAAAATTTTATTCCGTATAAAATGCTCTTGATACAGAGGCAAAAAGGGGTAAAAAGTGTCCGATCATGCGAAATGGCTAACGTTACGCTAAAAAAGGCAGAAAAAAATAATAAAGAATTAATCAGGGCGAGAGGCTATGTGCTGTGCAACAATTTGATAAGTGACTGACTCATTGGGGGTACATTGGTGATTTCTGCTGCCTTTGATAAGACAATTTAATCTGTTCTCCGGTATGGTTTATCGAATTTGTATCCTTGTTATCGGCTTACTTCGTTTCAGTCCGGCGGTTGCCCAGGTCAATTCCGTGGTCTATAATTCGGTAAGGGATTCGATTATTGCCCGGTTCAATCGGAATGATTTCAAAGGTATCTATCAGTTGGCTGATACAGCCTTCTCCAACCATATTTCGGAAGATCGACTGGTTAGCTACCTGAAGAGCAATCGCAATAGTGGCAATATTATCTCCGTGGTATCGCAGGAAGAGACTAAGGGTGGGATTTCGTATCATCTGCAATTCGAAATCAGGGACATGCTTCTCTTCTTAAAAGTGACACCTGATCGACGATTCAATAGTTTCGGTTTATCGAATGTGCCGATTACTTTATCGGCCGTTGCTCCTCAGGTACAAAGCGATAATCCACTGAAAACAGATATGGATCGGTCGGTGGATAGCCTGGTACGAGATTACTTTCGTGACCCCAGAGCAACCGGACTTTCCATTGGGCTGGTAAAGGCTGGTAAAGTGTCTATGTATCAATACGGTGAAACGCAGAAAGGAAGTGGCCATCTGCCTACTTCACAAACAATTTACGAAATAGGCTCGATTACCAAGACGTTTACCGCTACCCTTCTAGGCAAGGCTGTGCTGGATGGCAAAGTCGCTTTATCGGACGATATTCGGCGTTATTTGCCTGGGGAATTTCCTAATTTGAGTTATGCCGATCATCCGATTACGTTACAGTATTTAGCGAATCATACGTCTCAGTTACCCGCAATGTCCGCTAATATAGGTGATCAGCGAGGGTATAACCCCTTAATGCCTGAAGCGAATTATGACTCCGTTTTATGTTACCAGGCATTACGGTCTATAAAATTGGATACAGTACCGGGTTATAAGTTTATGTATTCTAACTGGGGTATGGCCCTACTAGGACATATTCTGGAAAAAGTGTATCATCAGTCGTATGCCCAGTTGCTACGGCAGTATATCACGGGTCCGCTCGGTATGGTTCATACAACCTACCAACTGGTCAACGAGGATAAAAGGCAACTGGCAACCCCATATAGTGAAAATGGTCGACCGATTCTTTTTCAGGATGAGGGTTTGTTTGGCGCTGCTGGGGATATTCACGCTGATCTTGTGGATATGGTGCGGTACATGCTGGCACAACTAGCCGAAAAAGATCAAGCTATTCTCCTGACGCATCAGCTCACGCGAAACAGTACGGGCCTGGGCTGGGGTGTTCGTCAGGTAGACAATTATCGGGATATTCAGCATAATGGCAGCACACCGGGCTTTACGTCGCATATTTCTGCCTTTCCGGAACTCAACAGCGGTTGCGTACTTCTGGCGAATGATAAAGCGGCTATGGGTAAACTAATCGTTCGTTTACAAACACTGGTAAAGCAGAAAATCTCCAGATGAATGGTAAACTATATTCCTGATCAGTTTTCCTTGACAGACGTGGGTAGATCTATGTTTTCATACGATTAAATCGTAAAGCGTATCGTTGCGATTTGCCAGCGGATAGCGATTCTTTGGCTATCTTTCTGGCTCCGCTGGAAACTGCGTTTTATGAATACCTACTTTACATCGCTTCTCTACTGGCTGGTTACCCTGTTTTTGTGCGTCCTGCTGCAAGGATGCCGTCATTCGCTGAGCCCTTCATCTGGCTACGGGCCATCGGCTTATAAAACTGCAACGGATGATAGTACACTCTACAATCTGAAATCGCCTTTCCTGATGCCCTATAACCGGATTATCGATGCGGCCGGGCAATCGGTTAGTTTTGGAGATGCGAGCCAGGAAAACCATAGCCTGGATGCCGTATTACTTCCCGATGGTAAAACGTTAGCGGTCGAGGATCGGTATGGCGTGGCTTTTTTTGATGCCAGAGCCCATCAGCTTATTTCTCGCTGGGAGTATGCTAAAGTCTCGAACCTGCGCGGGAGTATGAGTTCGTTTTCAGGGATCAAAGCCATCGTTCACCACGATTCGACCTATATTTTCTGGGGTGCCGGTGGGCGCGGAAAGCCCAATTCGTATGTGGTGCAGGCAGTTTGGGACGGCTCCCGCGCCCGATTGGTTCGGACGATTCCGTTTGAGCCGCTGGCTCCGGCTACTATTGCCCTGCCGAATGAAGTGGCTGTTCGGGAAGAGTCGGGCGAGTTATATCTGTATACGGTGCTTAACGGCAATAATCAGCTCGTAAAAATCCGGGTCAGGGATCAGCACACCATCTGGACGGCTTCGACTGGCGTTGCCCCATATGGGCTCACATTGCTCGGACAAAAAGCCTACGTAACTAACTGGGCTGGCCCGGTGCCTGACCTCACCAATGGTTTTGAAACGGCGGGTGTTCCCTGGGGGAGTGCCTACGTCGATCCAAAAACGGGAGCAATGGCACGGGGTACGGTTTCGGTGATTGAGCTTCAACAGGGCAGGCCAGAAACGGAGTTGTCGGTCGGTCTGCACCCCAACGCCATCATTAGTAGCCCCGATGGTCGATTTTTGTACGTAGCCAATGGTAACAGCGATTATGTGTCGGTTATCGATGCACAAAAACAACAGGTGACCGACTCCATTTTTGTCGGATTATTCAACCGGGGCAATGGCTACATCGGCAGTACCCCCAACGCACTGGCTATCGATCCGCAAGGAACAACGTTGTACGTAGCGAATGGCATGGATAACGCTGTCTGTGTGGTTTCGCTGGGGAAGACTGCCTCAACAAATGGTAAAGGTAACCATCAGATTAAAGGGTACATTCCAACGCAGGCGTATCCATCCGGGCTGGTGCTCAACAACGGTGAACTCTACGTAACGAATCTGGAAGCAATTGGCCCCCGAATTGCGAATCCTGTCGATCAGGGTGGGCAGGGTGGAAAGCTGAACAAAAAGGAGTTGAGTGCCTTTAACTCGCACAAGCAACTGGCGTCCATCTCGTTTATTCCTTTGCCAACGGAGAGCCAGTTAAACGCCTACACCGAAAAGGTCAAACAGCAGAGCCTTCAGTTTCGGCTGTCGCTGACCGAACAGGCTCCCCGGCCTAATGTGGCCCCACGGCCCGTTCCTGAGCGTATTGGCGAGCCATCAGTTTTTAAGCATGTGCTCTACATCATTAAAGAAAACCGGACGTATGACCAGGTACTGGGCGACATGCCGGAGGGAAAAGGAATGCCCGATCTCTGTATTTTCGGTGATAGCGTAACGCCCAACCAGCACCGGATTGCCCGCGATTATCTGCTCATGGATAACTACCACGTATCGGGCAAATCGTCGGCGGAGGGCCACCATTGGGCCAGTGCCGCTATGGTGACCGATTATACCGAAAAGAACGTCCGGGCATGGTTTCGAAGCTACCCCCATGTGTTGTACGATGCATTGGTATACGACAAAAAAGGGTTGATCTGGAATAACGCGCTTGATCACGGTAAAACCGTTCGGCTCTACGGGGAAGCCTGTACCTGTCATTTCGATAGCAAACAGTATAACTGGAAAAATCTCTACCAGATGCGTCAGGAGAGCAAGCCATTCTCCTATACGAATACCACGACCATTTCGCGCATCCGGCCCTATTTGTCGATGGACTTTCCAGGTTGCGACGATGAGAACATCAGTGATCAGATGCGGGCCGATGCGTTTATCAAGGAACTGAAGGAAATTGAAGCGAATCCCAATGCCGATCTGCCGAACCTGATGGTGATGTCGCTGCCCAACGACCATACATCTGGCTTGAATCCTGCTTTTCCCGTACCCAGGGCCATGGTAGCTGATAACGATCTGGCAGTGGGCCGGATTGTCGACGCCATTACACACAGCCGCTTTGCCGCATCAACGGTTATTTTTATTACGGAAGACGATTCTCAGGCGGGGTGGGACCATATGTCTGCTTACCGAACAACAGGGTACATCGTCAGTCAGTATTCCCGCTTAAAGAAAACGGTTCATACCAATTATAACCAGACATCGATGGTCAGAACGATGGAGCAGATTCTGGGATTACCACCCATGAATGTGATCGACGCAACGGCCTTACCTATGTTCGACTGCTTCACGGATCAGCCCGACCGATCCTTTACGTACAAGGTTCAGCCTAACCGGGTCAATCTGGCCGAAATGAACCCATCGCCAACCGGGTTGAAAGGGCCAGCACTTCGGTTTGCCAACCAGTCCATCAAGCATGGATTTTACCAGATTGACCGTGGACATGATGATCTACTGAACCGAATTTTATGGTTTGCCGCCAAAGGGAAAAAACGCTACCCCGCCGAACTGGCAGGAGCCGAGGAGGAAGATGACGACGACGATTAGATTTTAATTTTCTGACAGGATTCACAAGATTTACAGGATGAATTTTGCATCACGTGCGTGAGGGTGGGTTCTTAAACCCGCCCAGCGAGGTTTCTCAAAACCGAGTGATGCTTTTTTGTCCGGTTTTGAGAAACCTCGCTGGGTCAGATTGGCGAATCTGACCGCACGGGTTCTCAAGCAGGGAAACTGCTAACTCGAACCAACTCCTTAGATTTGATCACCTCTTAACGCATGTCAATCATGGCTACTCGTTCCGGTATTATTTACAGCCTCTGTGCGCTGCTGGCTCTTACGCTGGCCAGCAGTTGCCGACGAAATGTTTCGTCCTCCGAAGAGAACGAAGCCTACCAAAAACTGGCAGCTACGCGGGTGAAGCTGCCCAATGGCTGGGCGTTGACCCCACCGGGGCGCAGCCTCAAACTCGACGATCTGCCGCTTAATCTGGTTGTATCGCCATCGAAGAAATACCTGGCCGTTACCAACAATGGGCAGAGTACGCAGAGTATTACCCTGATCGATGCTCAAACCGAACAGATTGTCGATACCGCTAAAGTCGGGAAAGCCTACCTCGGACTGGCCTTCAGCGATGATGAAAAATGGGTCTATGCATCGGGCGGGAACGATAATAAAATTCTGGTGTATAAACTTAGCAACGGCGATCTGCAAGCCGATGAACCGATCAGTTTGGGCAAGCCGTGGCCGGTGAAAATTTCTCCGGCAGGACTGTGTGTCGATGCCGCTAAAAACCGGCTGTACGTTGTCACGAAAGAGGATAGCTCACTCTATATTGTCGATACAAAAACCCGAAAAACAGTTCAAAAACTGAACCTGGGAGCGGCTGCGTATACCTGCCTGCTCTCGCCCGATAAAACGGAACTGTTTGTGTCGGTATGGGGCGGGGCAAAAGTGCTGGTCATCAATACCGCCACGCAAGCCATAACGACCGGGATTGCAACCAACAAAAACCCAAACGACCTGTTGCTGACCCGCGATGGGAAGTACTTGTTTGTGGCCAATGGGAATGACAATACTGTCGCCCTGATCGATGTGGCTAAACGACAGGTCATCGAAACCCTCACTGCATCACTTTTCCCGAATGCGCCCGTGGGTACTACGCCGAATGGACTGACGCTGAGCGACGATGAAAATACCTTGTACATTGCTAATGCGGATAATAACTGTCTGGCGGTTTTCGATATAACCCGAAAAGGGCACAGCCAGTCCAGCGGTTTTATTCCAACGGGTTGGTATCCGACGGCCGTTAAAGTCATTGGATCAAAAATCTTCGTAACTAACGGAAAAGGGTTTTCATCGCAGGCGAATCCGCGTGGGCCGAACCCCGTTCGTACGCGAACGCCACAGCAGGTTGGTCCTAACCCACAAGCCAATCCGGGGCCGGTGCAGTACATCGCGGGACTATTCAAGGGAACCCTTTCCATTATCGATAAGCCTGATGCGGTTTTGTTGTCTGCTTACTCGCGATTGGTGTATGCCAATACGCCCTATACCAAACGTAAAGAGCTTCAGGCCGAAGGCGAACCCGGCAACCCGATCCCGATGCGGGTAGGCGACAAATCACCGATCAAGTATGTGTTTTACGTCATCAAGGAAAATCGGACGTATGACCAGATTCTGGGCGATATGTCCGAAGGAAACGGCGACGCCAGCCTGTGCCTGTTCCCACAGAAAGTGACCCCGAACCAACATGCCCTGGCAAAAGAGTTTGTGCTGCTTGATAATTTCTACGTTGATGCCGAAGTCAGTGCCGACGGGCATAACTGGTCGTCCGCAGCGTATGCGAACGATTACGTCGAGAAAAACTGGGTGACCAGCTATGGCGGCCGGGGTGGTACCTACGATTACGAAGGGCAGAAAGAGATTGCCTACCCGCGAGACGGTTTCATCTGGAATCACTGCGAGCGGGCCGGAGTTTCGTACCGAAGCTACGGCTGGTTTACTGACGAAAAACCAAAGGATAAAGTTTTGCAGGGACACTACTGCCCCGATTTTAAAGGGTTCGATCTGGGGTATCTGGACGTAAAACGGGAAGAAGCCTGGGAGAACGAGTTCGATAAGCTGGTGGCGGCTGGCAACCTCCCCAAACTGAATACCATCCGTATGGGCAATGATCATACGTCGGGTGCTCGCGTCGGATTACCCACGCCCGATGCCGCTGTGGCCGACAATGATCTGGCCGTTGGTCGACTGGTGGAGCATCTGTCGAAAAGTCCTATCTGGAATGAATCGGTTGTGTTTATCCTGGAAGATGACGCACAGAATGGTCCTGATCACGTCGATGCCCACCGATCCATTGCGTTTGTGGCTGGAGGGTTTGTTAAGCGGGGGTTTGTCGATCATACCATGTATTCGACCTCGGGGATGCTGCGAACTATCGAACTGATTTTAGGGCTGAAACCCATGAGCCAGTACGACGCAGCGGCTACGCCCATGTGGCGCTGCTTCTCGAAAAAAGTGGATGCTACCCCCTTCAAATCACGCGAAGCGGGCATCGATCTGAACGAGAAAAATGTAGCGGTCAATTACAACTCGAAACGGTCTCAGCAATTCAACCTGACCCATCCCGACGATATCGACGATCTGATCTTCAGCGAGATTGTCTGGCAAACAGTCCGTGGACCGAAGAGTGTCATGCCCGCTCCTCGTCGTGGGGCATTCGTTCGTCCGGGCAAAGGTATGGATGATGACGACGAAGAAGGCGACGATGATGACGATTAAAGCGTCATCATCGTCGGGTTTACCATATAGGGGCTATTGCAGAAGTTGGTAAAGAACTGAATCCTCATCGCTTTCAGTGATGACACAATTTCTAGCCGAAAAGGGTTCACGCTTTAAGCTTCATCAACCGATCCTGGGCTTTTGCAATAGCAATACAGATTATACAACAGAAAATGGAAGATATAACGGGGGTTTGGGTCTTTCACGGTGAAGGTGGTCGGTGCTCCAGTGGTGTGTTCACTGATAAGTCCAAGGCTGAATCTTGGATTAGTCAGCATCAACTTTCTGGGGTACTTACCTTGTATCCACTCGATATAGGCATCTATGATTGGTCACTTGAGAATGGGTACTTCGAGATAAAAAAAGAGGAGCAATCTAAGCCCAGTTTTATTCAACAATTCACCAGTGGAAGCCAAGAGCATTATCATTTTGAAAATGGTAAACTAGATTAGCTACATAACATAAGTTTAGTGGCTGTTGCAAAAGTCAAAACAACCATCAGATTATATTAATCTATCCTTCACTTTGATGCCTCCTACTGTAAAACCTTCAAAAAAAGCTCGTTGAATTGCCCTTCTCAAACAATCATATATACAGTCAGTGCGGTTAGAAAATAGATTGAAATCGACCTGCTCTACCCAAAAGTTTTTCAATATCGTGTGGTAGTGATCAGGTCCATATATGTATTGATTGTCTTCTACACCCCAAGAAACTATATTTATTGACGGAATAGGAATAGCGATATAGATTTCCTTGATCTTTTGGCTATGTAAAGTGCCCAATTTATTCCTACTAATCAGAAGCTGTTTACCGTTGTTATAGGTTATCCAAAAACTAACAATCCAGTCACTATTAGAAGAACCATCCTGACTAAACAAGACTTTATCAACCATTGGCTTAAACTTATTACTTAGTTGATCGCTGTTAAAATCAACGTCTAAAAAATCTATAATTAAAGAAGAATGATTAAACCTAGACTCCATTATAGGACACCTGGTTGCTAAGTACGTTTAAAGCTATCTATTTGTGTAACAATTTGTTGTCAAGCTAATAAATAGCTCGAATATAAGGGGTTAAGGCAAATAGATCGTTTTCATTTTTTGAAGTTGGTAAACCCCAATAATCTATTAAAGCATGATATATTGAATGGGTTTTTAGAACCCATTCAATATATGTCCAACTGTCTCTTGAAAGCGCTTTTCCTTCTTGTAACGCATCGTCGCAAGAGGCTAAGATAAGTGCCATCAGTACATACTTTTGCTCATTATCCAGGTTATTATCCTGTTTAAATAGAGTAAGGAACTCATCTATTCTGGATGAGTCAGCTAATTCAATATCCCAATCTTGTTCAAGACCTGTAATGGGTAAGTGAAGCTTTTGACTTACAATATTGATAGCTTGTTGGGTCAGAATATGCATTTCAGATAGCTACAGGGTAAAAGCAATGGAATTAACTTTTATGCCTTATATGCTCTATATTAAACGCTTACTGAATTTTCGATTTCCGCATTGATCCTGAAAATCGGTGTGGCTTCAGAGCGCGAGGCTACAATCAGCTCGGTGCCATTGAGATGCGGAGTGAACAGGTCGCGGGTCAGTTGTGGGGAGTTGTTATCTTTTGAGAGGTGCGATAGCAGCACATGACTCATGTACGATGGTTTATGCGCCAGGAAAAGATCCAGTGCCTGCTGGTTGGACAGGTGCCCCTTTTCGCTCCGAATCCGGCGTTTCAGGTGGTAGGGATACCGGCCTTTTTCCAGCATGTCGTCGTCGTAGTTGGCTTCCAGAAAGGCAGCATGGCATTGCCGAAAATGATGAATAACATGCTCACACGGCTCCCCGATGTCGGTAAAAACACCAACGTTGGTACCCTGAAAGCTGACGAGAAAACTATGCGGGTCGCTGGCATCATGCAATTTCGGGAATGCGGTAATGCTCAGGTCACCAATCTGTATCGGTTCATAAGCCCGTAAGGGGCGAATCGGGAACAGTTTTTCAGGCAATCGGGCGTGACGTAGCGTGTGGGGCGTGATAAAAACCGGAAGCTGGTATTTTCGGGCCAGTTGCGGGATGCCGATAATATGGTCGGAATGCTCGTGCGATACAAAAATGGCTTTGACCGTTCGAAGCGACAAACCCAGTTGTTGCATGCGGGTTTCGGTTTGTCGGCACGAGATACCGGCGTCGATCAGGACGGCTTCCTGCTCATTGCCAACATAATAACAGTTTCCATTGCTCCCCGAATTCAACGAGGTAATAAATAAAGACATACTGAGTAATAGGGTACGAATTACGGTGCTTGATTTGCCCTGTACGAAGATAAGCCGAACCGATTGATTTGCCCTTCAGAAATCAGTTTATTTTGCCGGGGGCGAGCCTGAAATACATTAAACCTCTCCTTTCTTTTTTATTGCCTCTGGAGGGTGTAGTTTTGAAACAAATAGACCTGATTCGTTTACTTGTTCCCCAGTATGTTAGCCAAAACGTTTGGAGCGGCTGTTTATGGCGTTAATGCCAGCCTGATTACCATTGAAGTTGTTGTTGCCCAGGGATTGCATTTTCATTTAGTGGGCCTGCCCGATAGTGCCGTTAAAGAAAGTGAGCAGCGTGTGGAAGCATCGCTGAAGTTTTTTGGCTATCGGATGCCCCGACAGAAAGTTGTTGTCAACCTGGCGCCAGCCGATATTCGGAAAGAGGGGTCAGCCTACGATTTGCCAATAGCGCTTTGTGTATTACAGGCATCGGAACAGATAACCGTTCAGCGCAGCCTGGAGGAGTATGTTATTATGGGCGAGTTAGCCCTCGATGGTTCACTGCGGCCCATTAAAGGCGTATTGCCCATCGCAATCGAAGCCCGAAAACGGGGTTATAAAGGCTTCGTTCTGCCCGTCGAAAACGCTCAGGAAGCCGCCATCGTCAATAATCTGGATGTCATTGGGGTATCGACCATGCAGGAAGCCGTTGAATTTTTTGACGGCAAAAAAGACATTGCCCCATTGGTAAGCGACACACGCGATCTGTTTATGACTCAGGTAAATGCTTATGACGTAGATTTTTCGCATGTACAGGGGCAGGAGAATATCAAACGGGCGCTCGAAATTGCGGCTGCTGGTGGGCATAACGTCATCATGATTGGTCCTCCCGGAGCCGGTAAAACCATGCTGGCGAAGCGTTTGCCAACCATACTGCCACCGCTTACGTTGCAGGAAGCGCTGGAAACAACCAAGATTCATTCGGTGGCTGGTAAGCTGGGGGCAAAGGCAAATTTGATTGCAACCCGACCGTACCGATCCCCACACCATACAATCTCTGATGCCGCACTGGTAGGTGGTGGCAGTTTTCCACAACCCGGAGAGATTTCGCTAGCGCACAATGGGGTACTGTTTCTGGATGAGTTGCCCGAATTTAAACGATCGGCGCTGGAAGTGATGCGGCAGCCGCTCGAAGACCGCAAAGTAAGCATTTCACGGGCAAAATGGGCGGTGGAATTCCCGGCCAGTTTCATGCTCATTGCCAGTATGAATCCCTGCCCCTGCGGGTATTACAATCATCCCGATAAAGAGTGTGTTTGCGCACCGGGTGTGGTCCAGAAGTACCTGGCTAAAATCAGTGGTCCGTTGCTGGACCGGATCGACCTGCATGTTGAGGTGACGCCCGTTTCGTTCGATCAGATGACTGCCAACCGCCCTGCTGAGTCCAGCGAAGTGATTCGGGAACGGGTCATTCGGGCGCGGGCGCTTCAAACGACTCGTTTCGAGCAAAATGCTGGTATTTATTCCAATGCCATGATGCCCTCGCAAATGGTTAAGGAGGTTTGTGTAATCAGCGATGCCGGGCGGATATTACTCAAAACGGCCATGGAACGACTGGGATTGTCGGCCCGTGCCTACGACCGTATTCTGAAGGTGTCACGCACTATAGCCGATTTGGCGGGTAGTGAAGAAATCAAAATAGAACACCTGGCCGAAGCCATCCAGTACCGCAGCCTTGACCGCGAGAGCTGGGCTGGATAGGGCTAAAATAAAAGCAGACCGGGGTGCTCCGGTCTGCTTTTAAGTACGGATACTACATGAATACTACTTCTTGGCGCTGGCGATCAGGTCGTTGGCCATTTTAACATAGTCGCCATTTTTAGCAGCGGTGGCCAGTTCGACTGTCTTCTGGGCACTGGCAATAGCGTTTTTCTTCTCGTTCATTTTTAGCTCGATGCGGGCTTTCAACAGCATGATCCAGAAAGCGCTCGGGTTTTGCTCCGTTGCTTTGGTAACCCAGGCCAGCGCTTGTGGCAAATCCCGGTTGGTTTCATAATAGTAACTGGCCGCTTCGAAGTATGCGGGTTTTTCAGAGGCCATCGACGCCTTTATGTTCTGGGTAATCGTTTGGTCGATGTCGGCCGAGAGCGGTACAGCTACACGGGTTTTATCCCACATGATTTCCAGGGTTGCCGAGTTGGGTAGAATATCGGCGATGTTGATGGTAAACGTCTCTACTTTGAAGGGTAAGGTTGTCGGTTTTACCTCAACCCGTGCCACCTCATTGGCCACTTTATAGTCGGCAACGTTGGCACCCAGGTTCAAATCTTTCGATAGCATCACCTGCCAGCTCGACTTACCAGGAATCGTGAATAAACCGTATGTACCGGCTTTGACCTCTTTACCTCCCACTTTTACGTCGTTCGAAAACGTGATTTTGGTGGTTGCATTGGCGCCCGTACGCCATACTTTGTCGAAAGGAACCAGATCGCCGAAAATGGCCCGGCCTTTCGTGGCAGGTCTAGAGTACTCAAGGGTGATTTCGCCAAGGGCAAAGCTCTGTTTGGTCGTTTGCGAGGGGCTGGCCGCTGGTATTTTTAACTGGGCGAAGGTGGTGTTAATAGCGCTTACGGTCAGCAGGGTAGCCGCTGAAAGAACTAAAAATCGGTTGGTTTTCATGAGCGAATCGTGTACGTACTATCTAGGCTTAATTTTTCTGCAAGGTACGAATTCAGCGCGTAGCAATGAAGGTCGCCGTTGTAAAGTCTATAGACTTTTCGCAATACCAAATAGGCATAGGATGGTTTCTGTCTTCCTTTTAAATCGTAGTCTATGGTGTTTTGTACATATGATTTAGGTAAATAACTATTTTGCCTATAATTTTAGATCGGTAATAGGTGTTTCCTTTTATTTTTTGATTCGCTCCTGCCGTACCCGCTAATGCTTAACGATCATTAAAACCCACCAGGATGGTTCTTGATGATGCCTTTTTCTGTAAATGACCCGGATGGACAATCCATCCCTGTTTTTCTTTTTAATGCGATGCCTGGTAAGCACCTGGTACTTAAGCCAGATGCACCGACCTTCACGATTCTGGCTGTGTCGGACGATTACCTGGCGGCACTCGACCTGCAACGGGAACCTCTGGTTGGGCGTGGTGTATTTGATTCGTTCTTCAGCGATGGACATCATGATGGCATTGCCGATCAGCTTCGGCAATCGCTATGGCAGGTGTTGCAAACCAAACAGGTTCACGCAATGGCTGACCAGCGCCATCAGTGGCTTAATACGCATACGGGTGTGCTGGAAGGGCGTGCCTGGCGACCGGTCAATAAACCCGTTTTAGGGCCTGATGGTGAGCTGGCCTATATCCTTCATTCGGTTGAGGATGTGACTCATGAGGTACAACTGATGGAAGTGGCCCAGGCAAATGAGTACCTGCAAACCCTTATCAATTTGTTAAAGGAGCCGTTGCAGGTTCTTCAGCCAATAATCGAGAATGGCGAAATTGTGGATTTTCGCTTTCGATTGACCAACCAGGCGTATGCCGCCTATGCGAACACTACGCCCGACCAGTTGCAGGGGAAACGGGTAGGAGAGGTGTTTCCGGGCTATTTTGAAACAGTAAGTTTTACTAATCCCGTCGAAACCTACCAAACGGGTCAACCGCTCACCTTTGAAATCCATTATGATAAAGATGGGCTTGACCTGTATAATCTGATGAGTACGTTCAAGCTGGACGACGAGGTGGTTATTCACTTTACCGATTTCACTCGGTTGAGGCAACTGCAACTCCAGCTTGAAGCGAAGATTGACGAGTTGAACCGATCGAATGAGAATTTGAAACAGTTCGCTTACATTGCCAGCCACGACCTTCAGGAGCCGCTGCGTAAAATTCAGTCGTTCAGTACGTTGTTGGAAAATCAATTGGATGGGCAACTAACCGAAACCGGCAGCGATTATCTCCAGCGTATAAACCTGGCAGGGGCTCGCATGTCGATTCTGATCAAGGATCTATTGACTTATTCACGAACACCACTAAGCCCCCAGGATTTTCGAATAGTTTCTCTGACTGACGTAGTAACCGATGTATTGACGACACTCGACTGGGCTATTAGTCAGCAGAATGCCGAGATTGTTGTCCATAGTTTACCGATGGTGAACGGGGATACTTCGCAATTGGGGCAGCTCTTCCAGAATCTGATTGCCAATGCCCTGAAGTTTAATAAACCCGGCCATCGTCCATTTGTGCAGATAAAAAGCGACCTGCGGCCACGAAATGAACTCCCCCAATCCGTTAAGCCAACCAGCCTTGCTACGTTGTTTCATGAAGTCAGTGTGTGTGATAAAGGGATCGGTTTCGACGTCCAGTATGTAGATCGCATCTTTCAGGTTTTTCAGCGCCTGCATGGTAAAAACGAATATGCCGGAACAGGTGTGGGACTGGCGATCTGCCAGCGTGTAGCGGAAGCGCATGGGGGCGCTATTACGGCTACCAGTTCTCCCGGTGAAGGGGCCACGTTTTGGGTGTATTTGCCTGTTTAATGGCTGACTCACAAGGATTTCTTCGCGGAGGAGGTTATCTTTAACTGGTAGAGAACAAGAGTTTAAATTAACAACACAGACTAATGGAAAAAATCTTGCACGTATTAAATGGCGATGCTACAGCCTATTCGTTTGCAGAAGCTGGCCTGCCCGGCGAACTAGCTATATGGCGCGAAATGCTGTCCGAAGGACCATTGCTGGATGCCACGCAGCCGGATACTGCCTTATGGAAATTGCGCGAAAACTGGCTACGTGCTGAGTTTGGCGATCGGCGAGACGAAACAGATACCTATCAGCAGAAAGTAGTTGCCGAATTTGACCAAATTTATCAGCCCAACGCCTACGATCAGATTATACTCTGGTTTGAACACGACTTGTTTTGCCAGATCAATCTGGTCTTTTTGCTGGCTCGTTTTTCGCGTGCTGAACGGGGTAATACCGTATTGAAACAAGTATCCATCAATCAGTTCGACGGTATTTCCGATTTTAAAGGACTTGGCCAGCTAACGGGTGCTCAACTGGCTTCGTTGTATCCGCAGGCCGAACCCTTGACCGATTTTGAATTGAGGTTGGCGGCTCGTGTGTGGGCTGCCTATGCTGCCTCGGATGTGGTGGCCCTGAACCAGATAATAGCGGGAGATTTTGGCCGATTGCGGTTCCTGCGCGAAGCCTTGCAGGCGCATCTGTCTCGTTTACAGGTAGGAGCAAATGGGTTGTCGATGATCGAAAACCAATTGCTGAATCTGGTTCAGGCAGCGCCTAAAACGTCCCGCCAGATCGTAGGTGAATGGTTGTCGACGGATCGAATTTATGGTTTAGGCGACTGGAGTATTGAGAACTACCTCACTCGACTCATCGACCAGGAAATCATTCAGGAGCAGGATGGTAAGTTGGTTGAAGGTAGCCACTAACCAGAAAAAGCAAGGACCACCCAGCAACCAGGTGTTCCTTGCTTTTTCTGATAGGTTTACTGGCGGCTTTGCAGATTTTCCAGAATCACCTCATACTGTTTTTCGGCTGCGTTGTATACATACCGATACTCGGTGGGGTAAAAACCCGCTTTTTCAAACTTCTGCGGCTGCTTGATGGGCAGACGTTCATCCTTTACATTTTTCAGGAAAGCCAGCGTAAACATAGGCTCCAGGAACGTAACTTTCCCATCGAGGGCACCATAGATAAACGTCGTGGTAAATGGTTTCCCCTGAAATTCGCCACTAGTCGGATCAATCCAGTGGACACCCATCTGCGGAACGCCTGCGTCTCGTACTGATCCCTGGGGCAGATACGCCATATCCGGGTTCTTCACAAAGCGAGGGTCATTCGGCTGAATGCCATCCCGCTCTTCGCTGGAGGTGTAATAGAAGTGGCAATCGAAATGCGGGACATTGTAAACGCCATCCGGTTCGTGACCATGTGGCATCCAGCCAAAAGCAACGTGCTTGATCAGAGTTTTGTCGGCCTCTTTAGGCGGACTGATGATCCAGTGCGACATTTCTGGAGAAAGGCTGTTGAGCGTAGCCTCCGAAATCGCTACACCAAACTGGGTTGGATTCCCTTTTTCGTCGGTGCGCACAAATGAGCGCAGGGTTCCATTACCCGCTTTTACAGCTTCACCGTAGTGAATGGTGGTAGCTGGTTTTTTGTCGCCTTTAGGCGTGTCGATGGACCCAGTCTGGACGGATCCGGTAAGGGTTGTGGCGGCTACAAGAGCCAGAGCAATTAGGTTCATTGGATTTGATTGTTTATGGTTGAAAAAAAGAAATTTGCTTAAGGGTCACACTGGTATCCTGACCATGCCACACCTGATAGGCCACCAGTAGCCCTTTCTCAGTTGGAAGAAGTACAGGCAGCGAGGTCAGTTCACCAGGAGCGGTCAGCGCAACGGTTCTGGATTTTCCATCAGGTGCATACGTCCGTAACAGGATTTGATGGTAGGCATTGGGTGCTTCGCCGATCAGCTCCTCCCAAACCAGCGCCAATCGACCGTCGGCCCAGCCGGTTAGTTGTGGATGCGTCCGTTGCGGTCCCAGGATGAGTTCGGGCGACTGGAGCTTGTCCAGCCGAGTCAGCCGAATGCCTTCGTGGCCGCTGGCACCCGAATACCAGGTTGCATACACAGCCTCGTCGCGCACGAATAACTGGGGGCCTGAGTGGGGGCAGGCATTGATCTGCCAGTTATCATATCCGGCTACCGCTGGCCTTGAAAACGACTGCCCCCCATCTGTCGATACAACGTAACTAATATCGCGGGCACCGGGGCCGGTTTCGGTAGGAAGCCAGTCGCGATAGGTTAGGTAGATGCGTCCCTGTTTATCGACCGCTATACCAGGGCGGCAGCACTGACAGGCGTTGGAATCGACGATTACCTCGGGACCAAAACCGCCGGAAGCCAATGTCTGGGTAAACCGGACGCTACGCCCTTCGTTACCCGGAAGTTTATCATCCAGCCAGATCAGGCCAATTTCGCCATTGGGTAGTTGGGTCAGGTCAGCGTACGAGTGGCTCTTACCGGCTGTGGTGTCGCGATGAACGGGTTGGGCCGTTGTCCAGGTTTTACCCTGATCGGTCGACGTTTGATAGAGCAGATTCCCGGCCCGAAGAGCCTCTGGCGTTGGTTTCGGCAGGCTGAAAACAACCATCCGGGTCCCATCCCGCTTAAAAATTAATTTCGGTACATCTTCGCCATGTGCTGCCGTCGATGGCGGTAACAAAATCTGCTTAGGCTCGCCAAAGGTATCTCCACCATCGGTAGAAACGCGGTAGACCAGCGACAGATTAGCATCCGTTCGTTCAATCCAGCTAAGAACCGGATTGCCATTCTGGTCGGTGAATAGCCGGGGAAACGACGATTTAGAAATGGTCAGTGACGGACTAGGTGGACCTGCCAGGGCAGTCAGAATCGTAAAAAACAGATTGAAAAAGAGGAAGGTAGTTTTCATATTGGTTGATTATTTTCCC
This sequence comes from Spirosoma sp. 48-14, assembly GCF_001898575.1. GTDB lineage: Bacteria > Bacteroidota > Bacteroidia > Cytophagales > Spirosomataceae > Spirosoma. The sequence continues at coordinate 91,662 of NZ_MKUD01000063.1, read as the reverse complement.
GTAAACTGGTATTGCAGGCCAATGACAAATGTGCGCGGTGCGGCTGGTGTAAACGTGGTGCGGTCGGTAGCGGCATTGCCACGGGTGGCGTTGTTGGCGTAGAGTTCGTTGGTTAAATTCAGGACGTTGGCGTACAACTCGATTCCTTTGTATGCATAACCTGTCCGCAGGTTTAGCACGCTAACACCCCTGGCTCCGAAAGCCCCCCGGTCGTCGTAGCGCACCGTGTTGACCTGATTTTGGTACCAGGTACTGATTCGCTGCCACTCCATAGCAAGCCGTAATCCTTTGGCCCAGCGTGGTTTGTAGGTTAGTTCCGTATTGGCGACCCAGCGTGGGGCCTGTGGCATGTCGTAATTCGCCAGATTTTGTACTGCATCGGACTGTTTGTTGCTCAGTGCGAAGTCGATAAAGCGATGGACCGGGTTGGTGCCGCCGAATCGGAAAAACCACTGGCTGTTTGGTTTGTAGGTCAGGCTGTATTCGAGGCCCTGATGAAGGGTACGACCCGCGCTCTGGTAGTCGGTCGAGTTGTCGGGCTGGCGGATGCTTAGCAGTTCGTTCTGGCCGTTCATCTGATACAAAGCCCAGTCGATATTCAGTTTCCGATTCAGCAGGGAGGCCCAGCCGCCCAGCTCTACATTGGTGAACAAAGCTGGTTGCAGGTTGTAATAAAACGGAGGCTGATCGGTAGCTGCGGCTGTATTTTTACGAAAGATGGCGGTCAACCCCGGTGGCGAAAACCCACGACTAATGTTGGCATACAGGCCACGCCCTTGTCCCAGGTCATACGTCAGGCCAAGCTTGGGGGTGAGTTGATTATAGGCTTTGTTGCCCGTTGTTTTGTCCAGAAAATTGGTATAATCGAACGACATCCGGTCATAGCGTGCGCCTATCGATAACCGCAGATGGGATACAGGCATAAAGTCGTACTGGGCATACACCGCTGTATTATAAATCGAGGCTTCGTAGCGGCTCAGAAACTGGTCGGGCAGTTTCCGCACCTGATTATACCACTCAACCGAACGGCCATCGGGGCGTAACACTGCCTGCAATTCGGTCTGGTAGGCGTAGTAGGTGTTCGGTGAGTTATCGTACAGAAGGCCCGCCAGCAATCGGCTGTCCATCCAGGTAAATCGCTGGCTGTGCTGGGCCATCAACCCGAAGCTACGAAAGCTATTTTCGTTGATTTCGCCCGTGGCTGTAGTGGCGCCCGTTTTCCAGCGAATGCTGTAGTTTGGGTTCTGTTTCAGGCTATTATCGCGATAAAAAGCGGTTATGGCCGTTTCGCTGTGGGTTGCCCATTGGTGTTCCAGCGTCAGCCGTGACCGGAACGCCATCACATCGCGGTAGGTGAAATCGGTTGTGCTGGTATACGTTCGGCTGTAGTAGGCCACACTATCGACACTACCACCCGTTTGAGAGTGATATTGGTTATACGTGGTGGTTCCTATCAGGCGTGTTTTGTCGGAGAGTGCATAGTCGGCTCGAAGATTCAGGGAGAATTTATCGAAATCACTTTGCGATTGCCAGCTATTGCGTTGCCGGGCTACCGACGTGCCAACGAAAACCCCCAGTCGTTTGGTCAGCATTCCGCCTACGCCAGCCTGTGCCCGACGGTATCCCCAGCCATCGCCCATCACGCCAACGCGAATAACAGGCACTGCGGTAGGCCGGTGCGTCAGGAAATTGACCGCTCCACCCACCGCTTCGGGCCCATAGAGCGACGAGACAGGACCTTTTACTACTTCCACGGAGCTGATTGCCAGTGAATTCAGTTCGATCAGCGCGTTGTGATTAAAAATGCCCATTGGCCGTACAGGTAAGCCATCTTCCAGATAGAGGTAGTAAGCGTTGGTGCCGAACGGTTGCCGAATACCCATCATGTGCTGTTCATTGCCCAGATTGGGCATCACCACGCCGGGTGTTTTGTTGATCACCTCGTACAGGTTCACGGCTTTTGTCTCCTGTAACATGGTTGGCGAAATCCGGCTGATGGCTACCGGTGCTTCCGAGCGGGCCTGAGCTTCCCGGCTGGCCGTTACAACCACCGGCTGGAGGTCTTCAACTTTCGGATTCAGGGCGATGGTAAGGTTATTGGATGCGACTATCCGACGCTCCTGATAACCCATTGTGCTCACAACCAGACTATCAACGGCCTGCTGGGTAGTCAACGTAAAACGCCCCTGGGCATCCGTGCTTGTTCCGGCAGTGAATCCTGATTGGCGAACCGTAGCACCGGGTATGGGTTCTTTAGTTTGCCCGTCGATCACAACGCCCCGGTAAGTTACAGACTGAGCCCAGCCAGTAGCGCGGAGGTTGACAAAGAGGAAAAAGGCGATAAAAATCTTCATGATGAATGGCGCGTTTGAGCCAGTATTTGTTGTTTGCTGGCTCAAAGTTGCGGGCCGCTCGTCTGACCGCCACTTAGCTCATGGGTGAAACGGAAGTTTGACCAGATGAAGTGAATGGAAATGAGTGATGAAAAGGGGATGATGTATGTTGTGGTCAGCCGGAGTTGACTCGTTCCAACGATTTGTGGAAAAATAGAGTCACTTGCATCAACTGGCTGGAAGGCCGTTCGTTAAAATCGCTGGCCAATAGAGTTGCGTTGACAGCGAATCAGAAAATGGGATTGTGAGTCAACGTGTACTTTTTTTAGTGTAAATTGTATCTGTTCTGGAAACCAGAATGTGCACTATCCTAAATTCCATCGATCATGAAAAATCTCGTTATATGCTGGATGCTACTGGGGCTGATCACCTGCGCCAACGCCCAATCCAATCAGGGGCGTACCATTACTGGAACAGTAGCCGATTTGATCACCCACGATTCGTTGCCTGGTGTGTTAGTCGTTGTTAAAGGCACAAAAAAGGGAGCTACTACAGACGCCAGAGGCCACTATTCTATTGAGGTTCCCGCTGGTAATACGCATCTAATATTTAGCTATGTCGGCTACGCGAGCCAGGAGATTGCGATTGGCGATCGGCAAACGATCAATGTCGAATTAGCCCAGGATACCAAGGTATTAAGCGAAGTTGTTGTGACGGGCTATAAAACGCAGGTCAGACGAAGCATAACCGGTAGTATTGCCCCAATGGGCGCTCAACCCAGATCTTTCCATCCTCTGCCAAACCCATCGACGGAAAGCTATAAAGCCATGCAGGAAACGGGGTTTCTGGATGTTCGTCGGCAACCTGTTACGACCTTCTCTGCCGATGTTGATCGGGCTTCATACAGCAACATCCGCCGATTGCTCAATAATGGACAGCGGCCACCGAAAGATGCGGTCCGACTGGAGGAAATGATCAACTACTTCAGTTACCAATACCCACAACCCACTGGCGAAGCCCCTCTGTCGATCACGACTGAACTAGCCGAATCGCCCTGGAACTCTGGCCTGCAACTGCTACGGATCGGCCTTCAGGCGCGTCGTGTCAAAAATGATCAGCTTCCTCCGTCGAACCTTGTGTTCCTGCTGGATGTGTCGGGATCTATGAGTGCTCCCAATAAATTGCCTCTGGTTCAAGCCTCGCTTAATTTGCTGACGGATCAGCTTCGCCCCGTCGACCGTGTAGCTATTGTGGTGTATGCAGGTGCGGCTGGGTTAGTGTTGCCACCAACGTCGGGCGATCAGCCGCAGCGGATTAAGGATGCGATCAACCAACTGCAGGCTGGAGGTTCTACCGCCGGAGGAGCCGGTATAGAATTAGCCTATAAAGTGGCGAAGGACCATTTCATCCCCAACGGCAATAACCGGGTCATTTTGGCTACCGATGGCGATTTCAACGTGGGGATTTCGGGCGAGGGCGAGCTACAGCGACTGATTGAGCAGCAACGAAAAACGGGTATTTTTCTGAGTGTACTGGGTTTTGGCATGGGTAATTTGAAAGATAGCCATCTGGAAACGTTAGCCGATAAGGGCAACGGCAACTATGCCTACATCGATAACCTGCCCGAAGCCCGAAAGGTGTTCATTCATGAGTTTGGCGGCACGCTGTTTACGGTGGCCAAAGATGTCAAGCTACAACTGGAGTTTAACCCAGCGTATGTGCAGGCGTATCGGCTGTTAGGGTATGAAGATCGACGGTTGGCCAACGAAGATTTTAAAGACGATCAGAAAGATGCGGGCGACCTGGGAGCTGGTCATAGTGTAACGGCGCTTTACGAACTGATTCCTGCCGGTACGAAAAGTCAGTATCTCCCAAAAACAGACTCACTGAAATACCAGACACTGGTTGATACCAAAGCATCGGCTCAATCGGGCGAACTGTTGACGCTCAAAGTTCGATATAAGCAACCTGCCGATTCGGTTAGTCGGCAACTGCAACAGGTGGTTAAAACGAAGTCGGTATCCTTTGACCGGGCAACGAACGATTTCCGGTTTGCGGCTGCTGTGGCTGAATTTGGCCTGTTATTGAGTGAATCTTCTTACAAAGGGTCAGCGCGTTATAGACAGGTTGTTAAACTGGCAAAGGGTGCTTTGACTGACGATTCGGAAGGGTATCGGAGCGAATTTGTGCGCCTGGTCAAAACGGCTTCCGGGTTAACAGCATCAGGCGAGGTCGTTGACGACGATAACAACTAACAAACCAACGATCGGGATACTTCACGAACGGCCCGTTACCCTCATCGGTAATCGGGTCGTTTGCGTTTCAGGCGGTGAGTTACCTATAAAAGCTTACACTAGTCGAACAGTTCATTTGCCGCTTTGGCCGTTTCACGCCGTGGAATCGCCAGTTCGCAGAGGTAAGCATTCAGCGAGCCTGGAGAGCCCCGCTACTTTTGGGCTGTTAAACAACAAATAATCTCTTTTTATGAAAACTGCTTATCTAATTGCTTTACCCTTGCTGGCTGTTACCTTACAATTGACGGGTTGCAAAAAAGACGAGGTTACCACTCCTGACCCAACGGCACCTCACTATGGTACCACGCAGACGTTGGGCAAGGGTACCGCCCGTACCTTCGTTAAGCTGGATGGCAACGAAAATCCTGATGAAGTGGGTATCGTTGTTTCGGAAAGTGCGCTGAACAGCTTGCCTTCCGATATGGCAGAACTCGTTCTGGACCTGCCTGCCGAGGGTAGTAAAACGCCCTTCAAACATGCCTATGTAACGTATATGCCACACGGCCATGAACCCGATGGCATTTACAATCTTCCGCACTTCGACTTCCATTTCTACAAAATCACGAATGCCGAACGGCTAACCATGACGCCGGACAAAATGGATGAAATCGGCAAAGCACCGGATGCTGCTTATCTGCCTGCGAATTATGTAAGTGCCGGACCTGTGCCGATGATGGGTGCCCACTGGGTCGATGCTACCAGCCCCGAACTGAATGGTCAGACCTTCACCAAGACGTTCCTATACGGAAGCAATAAGGGGGATGTTATTTTCTACGAGCCCATGATTACGGTCGATTATCTGAAGAAAGCGACTCATGAGCACATCGCTATTAAGCAGCCTCAGAAAATAGCACCGGCAGGCTATTACCCCAGCGCCTATGCCATCCGCTACAATGCAACTGACAAGCAATATGAAATTGTGCTGGAGAAAATGGTGAATCAATAAAAGACAGGCAAGGGGGCGAAGAGGAGGGAATCGCATTCCTTTCGTCCCTCCTCGTATCGTTTCCAGAGCTTTCGACGTAAACATCTACCGGGTCGTATTTTCCAGAACGATGACCGAAGGACCCTCTGAAAGCCACTTTTTACCTAGTCCGGTCGTATCGCCCTGCGGGATAAAATAGACAAACGAGCCCAGCACCAGGTCAATATCGCCATCGGCATCCATGTCGCCCGCATCCATGACGACCCATCTTCCTCGGGTGGCCTCAGGAAACGAATAGTCGACGAAGCTTAGCTTGCCTTTATTTTCCAGGTAGATGAAGCTTTCCGTTGGGTAGCGCTGGTAATCCGGGAAAAACGAAATAGCGGCTATATCCAGATCGCCATCCAGGTCATAATCTCGTACCATGGCCTTATAGGCACCATTCAGTTGGTAGAAGTACGATTGGGTGAAGTTTGATTTCCCGTTATTTAGAAAAATGTAGATGCCGTGATACTTCTTTAAGATCGGGGTTTTGTCGGCGTTGTCGCCACAGACATAGACAATGTCGTCAAATCCATCTTTGTTGAAATCGGCCAGTTCAATATGTTGAGACCCATTGAGCGGCAGGAAGGTGAGCAATCGTTTTTCCCTGAATGTACCTCCTCCCTGATTTTCGTACAGAAAAACACCTTCGTCGCCCTGCGCCATCAACACATAAATATCGGGCAATCCATCCCGATTGGCATCCTTAATAATGGCAGTGATTGCTCCCGGCTTTTCTCGTAAAACGTGTTTGGTGTAACTACCTTTTTTATCGTTTTCATACCACGCCAGTTGGCCGGTCTGGTTGCCAAACTCACAGGCTACTACGTCCTCAAATCCGTCTTTAGTCAAATCGCCGTACGCCATAAATACGGGTCGGCGTAAGTGGGAAATAGCAACCGTCTCTGATTGATAGCCCGGCCCCGACCCGCTTTTTTGCAGGCGGGTCAATGATCCGTTGGCGGCATCGGTCGGAAAAACGCCTTTCCCGATGGTGGTCAGGTATAGCTCATTGGCTTTTTCGTCAAACTGAATCGGGGTTGTAGCCAAACGCACACTATACTTCTCCGTCAGTTCGGTGGTTAGAAACGTCAGGTTGTTACGCCTGGGCTTGCCATCTCCGAAAACGATTCCATGATTATCGGGCAGAATCTTGACCATTGAAGTCAGAGCAGGCCGATTTGCGAACGAAGCTTCTCTATACTTGAAATGCTTCAGGCCAATCCGAATGGGCGTTTTGCGAATAGGAGGCAGGATGGTATCAGGAGCGTTGTTGAGATAATAGCGTTCTATCTTTCGCCAATCATCTTTAGCTAGTGTGGGCTTTTCCGGAAAAATAGCAGCTTCACGAACCGTTTCGCCACTTTCGCCCGCGTCAAACAAACTGTCGGGTCTGGTGCCACTACTATAGATACCCATCCGATGGCCCATAGCGGGGAGCACATCCCGCCAGTTTGCTTTGGCCAATGCATCAGGACTTACAAATGCATGGCAACGGCTACAGTGGGCTACCGCCAGTTGTTTGCCAGAAAGCCCGGAAACAGCTAAGTCATCAAATTCCGTTTTGTCAGTTTGCTGTTTAGTCGTGCATGAACTAAAAAAATAGAGTACAATACAAACGGCGATAAGTTGCCTCATAGTCCAAAAACGAAGTCGTGGGATTGGCAACGAACATAGGTCAATAAACCTGAATTTTTAGCGGGCAGAACAAAATAATTGAAGGCAGCGTGGCTCACTGCCTTTGTGACCATTGTAGAGACGCGATCCCTCGCGTCTCCTTTCCGGATGGTTCTTCGGCTGGATGGTTTATTGCTGACGCACGGGAGACGCGAGGGATCGCGTCTCTACAGGTTATTCCGTTTTCAAGGATTTGACCGGATTCAGCAAGGCGGCTTTGATGCTCTGAAAACTGACCGTTATCAGGGCAATGAGCATGGCTCCAACCAGGGCAACCAGGAAGTACCACCAGGCCAGTTCGATCCGGTAGGCGTACTTTTCGAGCCAGCCATTGAGGAAATACCAACCCAGCGGAAAAGCAATGAAAGCAGCCAAGAGTACCAGCAGCATAAACTCTTTCGATAGCATACCGACCAGATTGGGAACGCTGGCACCCAGCACTTTCCGAATGCCGATTTCTTTCGTGCGTTGTTCCGCAGTGAACGCAGCCAAACCAAACAGACCCAGGCAGGAAATGAAAATCGCCAGGAAAGCAAAGTAGCTTGCCAGTTTGCTGACCGTGTTTTCGGCCTTATACAGGTTGCCAAACTCCTGATCGGTAAACAGGTATTTGAACGGAAAGTGCGGGTTGAATTTCTTATGCAGCGTTTCCATGCTGGCAATAGCCTGTTTGGTTTCGTTGGGCTGCGTACGTACCAGAATCGTCCCCCAGTTTCGGGTGGTGTCGTTGCCACGTTGCAAGTGTAAAATCAGGGGCTCGATGGCACTATGGAGTGAGTTGAAGTGGAAATCTTTCATCAGGCCGATAATTTTCCCTTTCCGGCCCCACATCGTTAATTCTTTGCCGACCGGATTTTTATAGCCGATTTTTCGGGCCGAGGCTTCATTGATGATGTAGTTGCTGGTGTCGGTGGTGAAGTCTTTCGAAAAATCGCGACCATCGAGCAATTTGATCCCCATCGTTTTGATGTAGTCGTACGAAACAGCGTTCTGGCTGAACAGCATGAGTTGGGTCGTATCTTTTCCGGGCCAGCGTACTCCCTGGGTAGAGCTACCTACTTCGAGCGGGTCCGACTGGGCACAGGTGACCGATTTAATACCCGGCTGATGCTCCAGTTCCTGCCGGAACGATGGGAAATTGCGTTGCAGGTCGCCCTCCAGAGGCATGTACAGCAGATTTTCGCGATCGTAACCCAGGTTTTTTGTCTGGATATAGTTGATCTGGCGGTACACGACCAACGTTCCCAGAATCAGCATGATCGACAGGCCGAACTGCAATACAACCAGTCCTTTTCGGAAATACGTGGCACTCGACTTAAACTTCAGCGAGCCTTTCAGAATAACTACCGGATTGAGCGCCGACATGAACAGAGCCGGATAACTTCCCGACACAAGCCCCGTCACTACCGACAAACTGAGCAATAGCAGGAGGAAGGTAGGATCGGAAAAGTCAAGCGAGAGCTTTTTGCTGGTCAACTCATTGAAAACAGGCAGAATTAGTAGTACAATCAGGACCGAAAACACCAGCGAAAGCATCGTTATGAGCATAGACTCGCCCAGAAACTGCCCGATCAGACTGGCTTTATAGGCTCCCACTACCTTCCGAACCCCTACCTCTTTCGACCGCTTCACCGAACGGGCCGTAGCCAGGTTCATGAAGTTAATGCAGGCAATCGCCAGAATGAAAATGGCAACAATTGAGAAGATGCGTACGTACTCGATCCGGCCACCATTCTGCACCCCGCCTTCCCAATTCGAGAACAGGTACGAATCGCCGTAGTTCTGCAAAAACAGTTCTACGTTGCTGTCTTTATTTTTGCTCTTGATGTAGTTCTTGATCTTGGTATTGACTTTCTCGACCGATGTGTTATTGGCCAGCATCACATAACAGCGCGGACCATTGTTGCCCCATTCTTTGGCCCATTTGTTGTTTTTTAGCCAGTGATCAAAGCTTTTGAGGTAATCGAATTTCAGGGATGAATTTTCGGGAATATCGGCTAGAATCCCCGTCACCATCAGGTCGTCGGTATTATCGACCCGAATGATTTTGCCCATCGGGTTCTGCCCCTTAAAATATTTGTCGGCGAGTTTCTGGCTGATAACCAGTCCATCGGGTCGTTTGAGGGCCGTTTTTGGGTCGCCTTCCTTGAGCGAAAACGAAAACATCGTCAGGAAATCGCCCTGCACCGAACGCCCTTTTTCTTTCTCGAACGTATTGCCTACCGTAAACAGCGTTTGTTCTTCCCAAAGCATCTGGCTTGCCATCTGAATTTCAGGAATATCTTTTACGATGTTTTCGGCCAGAATCCCCGGTGTTGATGGAAACGTATTAATAACGCCCACATAGTGCTGATTTTCCATCACCCGATACAGCCGGGCGTCGTTCTTATGGAAGTGATCCATATGGCGTTCGTCCTGCACCCAGATCATGATGAGCAGGCTACAGGCCATGCCCAAGGCCAGCCCCAGAATGTTGATGAAGGAGAACGTCTTGTTTTTCCAGATGTTTCTCCAGGCAATTTTGATGTAGTTGCGTAGCATAGAGTGTGAGGGTTGTGGTAGAGACGCAATACCTTGCGTCTCCTATGCGTCAGCAACACCTAGTGTCAGCCAAAACCATCCGGTTAAAGAGCCATCCGGTCAGGAGACGCAAGGTGTTGCGTCTCTACAATTATTCCGTTCGTAACGATTTTACAGGGTTCATTAAAGCGGCCCGAATGGCCTGATAACTAACGGTCATTAGGGTAATCATGGTGGCTCCTAGACCAGACAAGGCGAAAACGGCCCAGGAAATGGATGTGCGGTATTCGTACTGCTGAAGCCAGTCGTCCAGAAAATACCAGGCAATGGGCGTGGCAATCAGGAATGAAATGGCGACCAGTCGTACAAAATCTTTGGAAAGCAGCCCCCACAGGCTGAAAACCGATGCACCCAGTACCTTCCGAACGCCAATTTCTTTGATACGTTGCTCAGCCACGAACGAAGCCAGTCCAAACAGACCAAGGCAACTAATGAAGATAGCTAAGACAGCAAAGACCCGCGCCAGTTTGCCCACTCGTTCTTCGGTTCTGAACTTGGCATCGTATTCTTCGTCGGTGAACTTAAAATCGAACGGGGTATCGGGATCGTATTTTTTGAATACGGCTTTGACCTGCTTAATCGCATCATCAACAGGTACATTCGGTTTAAGCTTGATCGTAAGCACATTCGCCCAGCCGTAATTGATCAGGAAAATGGTGGGTTTGATAGGCTCATAGGGCGACTCCATCACCATATTCTTCACCACGCCGATTACCTGCATTGGCTTCCCGTTATAGCGAATGGTTTTCCCAACGATGTTTTTCAGTCCGGTCAGTTTAACAGCAGCTTCGTTCAGTATAAACGCCGAACTATCCGTCGAAAAGTCTTTGGAGAAATCGCGGCCTTCCAGAATCTGCCAGCCGATGCTTTTGCCGAAGTGATGCGTACAGGCCACGATACCGAACAGGGGTAATGATTTTGGGTCTTTACCCTCCCAGTCGAACCCAATCTGATTGGACCATACGCCCGTGGTGGGGCTCGATGATTGACTCATTTCATACACGACACCCGTCTTAAGCATGTCATCCCGCAGAGGGTCATATTTCCCATACGTACCCGGACTGAGAGACGTTTGCAGCAGATTGGACCGATCATAACCAACCGGCCGGTTTTTGGCGTGCTGAATCTGCCGGAATACGATGAGCGTACCAATGATGAGTGTGATGGATACTGTGAATTGAACCACGACCAGCACTTTGCGGGGAAGAGCCGCCCAGCGACCCACCCGGAATGTTCCTTTCAGGACACTCAGCGGATTGAACGACGATAGGTACAAAGCCGGATAACTGCCCGATAGGAAACCCGTGATGAGGGAAAAGCTGATGAGCAGTAACCAGAAAACGGGGTTGGCGAAGGGAATGCCGACCTTCTTGCCCGATAGGTCATTGAAGGAGGGTATCGCGATCAGAACAATAATCAGGGCGATGAGCAGCGCGAAAAAAACGACCAGCATCGATTCGCTCAGAAACTGGAAAATCAGTTGCTGGCGAAGGGAGCCTACCGCTTTCCGAATCCCCACTTCTTTGGCCCGTTTCTCGCTTCGGGCGGTGCTCAGATTCATGAAATTGATACAGGCCAGCAGCAACACGAACACACCGATCAGGCTGAACAGCCAGACAAACTGAATCCCGCCACCTACGTTTTTGCCATCTTTAAAATCGGAATACAGGTGCCACTGGCTCATGGGGTGCAGAAAATATTCCGGGTTTTCGCCCTCCGAGCCGTGCTTTTTCTCCACATCCCGGATTTTAGCCGACACCTTGTTCATATCGGCGCGGTCGGCAATCTGGGCGTAGCACTGGAATGAGTGATTCCCCCACTGTTGCAGTGATTCTTTTACCCAGGATTCGTCGGCCAGGTAGGCGCTCCAGGGTAGGTAGTAATTGACTTCATAAAAATTGGAGTTGAAGGGCAGGTCTTCAAAAACGCCCGTCACCTTCATATTGCGTTTGGCATCCACTTTAACGATTTTGCCAAGTGGATTGGCACTGCCAAACAGAGCCTCGGCCGTTGATGCGGAAAGTAGAATGGACGAAGGTTCTTTTAGCGCCGTGGCATAGTCGCCTTTGAGCATGGTGAGCGAGAGCATCTTCGGTAGCTCCGGCTCGGCATACATACCTTCTTTATTGATCTTCCGGTCGCCGTTGACTAACAGATGGCCAAAATTCCATGAAGCCAGGGCGACGGCTGTAAAGTCAGCTTTGTAGTTGTTTTTGATCGTATTGGCCGATGGGAGCGAAACCGCTCGGCTACTACCCGTAGTGCCATTAAAGGTCTGATTGACGTAGAGTTGGGCCAGTTGGTCGTAGTTCTTATGGAATTTGTTGAACGACAGCTCATCGTAAATCCATAGACCAATCAACATCGCAATGGCCATGCCAACTGCCAGCCCGATGATGTTGATCGCTGAATAAGCCTTGTTTTTAGATAGGTTTCGTAAGGCAATTTTTAGGTAATTGCTGAGCATAGGGCTAAGGGTTTAGGAAGGTCTTTGTGGAGACATCCAGACGAGTTACTGCACAAAGACAGCCCAGGTCGCAAAACGTTGCTTACCGCTGTGTACTGGCTTTTCAATGGCAGGACCATCACAGGACCATCAACGATTAAGGTTTGTTAGCACAGCTAACAAGGTCAACTACTGTGCCATGGCCTCCAAACGGCCTAAACTGGCCAGATTGGGCCGTTTGGCTGATAAATTCTGTCCGAAACCGTACAACGTTTGTCCGTTTCTGAACAGGCGTATTGCTGAATGATAAACGGAGTAAGCCCCAAAACAAAACAGGCTGGGAAGTCGAACCTCCCAGCCTGTTTCTATGATCAAAAATCAACGGTTAACGGGCAACTTCAATGTTTACCCGGCGTCCTTTGATGGTATTTCCTTCCATAGCATCCACAACCCGGTTGGCTACATCTTTCGGTACGTCGACATACGTAAATTTATCGAAGATGTCGATGCTGCCGATGCTGTTGCCCGGAATATTGGCTTCGCCCGCAATAGCCCCGACGATGTCGCCCGGACGTACATAATCCCGACGGCCGATGGTTACCATCAGGCGGGTCATATTAGCTTCCCGCTCACGAGGCTGACGTTTGTCGTCTTTATCAAAATAGCCATTACGTCCTGGTCCGTCGCCACGGCCACCATCCCGTGGGCCAAATGAACGCTCCCGGTCATTACGGTCGCCAAAGCGTGGACGATCTCCGAAACCACCCCGGTCCGGTCCGTCGCCACGGCGGTCTCTGTCGCCAAAGCGTGAGTTACCACGATCATTGCGATCAAAGCGCCCTCCGCGATCATCCCGGTCGCCAAAACGACCACCACGACGGTCATCCCGGCCTTCGCCCCGGCGATCACCGAAGCGATCCCGGCGGTCTTCCCGACGACGGTCGTCGTCCAGACCCAGGTTTTGGTCGGCAAATTCGTTTTTCTCGATGCCCATGCTACGTTTTACCAGCGCGCCCACGATTTGCTCGGTTGAGAAACCAGCGTGGTGCAGTTGGGTCAGCAGGTCATCGTACAGATTGAGGTCATTACTTTCGGCAATGGTTTGCTGAAGCTGCTCGATGAAGCGGGCTTTGCGGATACCCACAATATCTTCGAACGACGGAATAACACCTTTTTCGACCCGAACTTTGGTATAGTTCTGGATTTCGCGGAACCGGAATTTTTCGTCACGGCCGACCAGCGAGAACGCCCGGCCCGACTTACCAGCCCGGCCCGTCCGGCCAATCCGGTGTACGTAATATTCTTCATCGAGCGGAATATCGAAGTTGATCACCGCATCCACATCGTCGACGTCGATACCGCGAGCTGCAACGTCAGTAGCCACCAGAATACTGGTCGTACCTGCCCGGAATTTGCTCATGACGTTGTTCCGTTGTGCCTGCCGCAGATCGCCGTGAAGCCCTTCGGCCTGATAGCCACGGATTTGCAGATCTTCAACGATTTCGTCTACTTTGCGTTTGGTGTTACAGAATACCAGCAGCAGTTTCAGGTCGTAGGTATCGATCAGCCGACACATCACCTCCACTTTTGCTTTGGGCTTCACCTCGAAATAGACCTGCTCGATGTTGGTGTTGGTCAACTCTTTCTTAACCACTTTCACCAGAACGGGATCTTGCAGGAATTTCTGCGTGATCTGCATAATGGGTTTCGACATGGTAGCCGAGAACAGAATTGTCTGCCGTTCTTCGGGCATGTCGTCCAGAATGCTCTCAATATCTTCACGGAAGCCCATGTCCAGCATTTCGTCGGCCTCGTCGAGAATCATCATCTTAACATTGTCGAGCTTCAGCGTGTTGCGCTCCATGTGGTCCATCACCCGGCCGGGTGTACCAATCACGATATGGACACCACTCTTGAGGGAGCGAATCTGGCGTTCGATGGAATCACCTCCGTAGATGGCTTCTATGCGAACTCCACGCTTGTATTTGGCCAGTTTCCGAATTTCGTCGGCTACCTGTAGAGCCAGTTCACGAGTAGGACAGAGAATCAGTGTTTGAACCGAACGGTCCTGAACATCGATCAGCTCGAGGGCCGGAATACCAAACGCGGCTGTTTTACCTGTACCCGTCTGGGCCTGACCAATCACATCGCGGCCTGCCAGAATAGGAGGGATGGCTTCAGCCTGAATGGGCGATGGGCTCACAAAACCCATATCCGTTACGGCCTGAAGAATTTCGTCCGAAATATCTAAACTAGAGAATAAAATCTGGTTAGGATCCGCTTTAGGTGTAGTTTCAACCGTTGCCTGAGGGGCTTCGGTAGCAGGCGTTGTGGACTCGTCGGCTACGATGATTACTTTGTCGGCCACTCCTTCTGCTACCGTTTCGACGGCGGTATCAGGAGCCAGCTCGTCTTCGGGTGTTGCTTTCTTTTTAGTGGTTTTTGCTTTTTTAGGTTCGGCCTGTGCTGCCAGTTCGGTAGCAATTTTTTCAATATCCAGCAGATCGGCCTGATCAGCGGATTTAGTTGTTTTCGTTTTCATTAACCTGGAATATAAGAGTTAAAACTCTCCAAGCGAAGACGAGTGTATGCCGGTGAACGGCGCGATACTGCGAGAATTGCCCAACGAAGCTGCCCAACGACCCAACAAAGGCCCCCAACTATCCCCTAACCTCTTCAAAGGGGAGATGACAACAAACCAGTGTGCCGACGCACGACGTACTGATTATGACCGATTCAACGATTAGCCCACGCGCAAAAACTTCACTCAATGAAGCGTCCACCCAGAAACCCATCTGTACATCCGTACATAAGCTCTGTCAGACCTAACTCAGCGTGTTAAAAAGGAGAGAAACAGAGACGCGACGGATGTCGCTTTAGAAAATCTGGTGCAAAGGTAAAAAATAGTTTAATGAAAAGCAAGCTGGGGGTAATAAATATTGTATTTATCGTAGAGATGGTCGCATTTCAATAGCACATACGACTATACTTATTGCACATTATGGGGTTGTATTGCGCATTCCTTCCATAAAGCAGGTCTTTAGCATGTTGATTGCCTTCGTGATGTCAGGTCCTTCAACCTGCCCGTACTGACGGGTCCGTCTTTTTTCTTGGTGGTGTCAGGTTCTTCAACCTGACGCGTGCGGTTTCTCAAAACCGAACGGTTGATCTGCCCCAGTGCGGTTTCTCAAAACCGCACTGGGGCAGATTTGAGAATCTGCCCGCACTGACGGGTTGCCTCTGTGGTGTCAGGTTCTTCAACCTGACCTATGTGGTTTCTCAAAACCGAAAGGTCTGCCTATTCAGCTCTTACATTTATTCATTCGGCATTTATCACTACAATATTTAACGTCGTCCCAGACTTTTTCCCACTTTTTACGCCAGGAAAACGGCCGGTTGCAGACGATACAGACTTTATAGGGCAGATTCTCTTTTTTTACACGTTTCATAATGGCAACGGCTATCCCTGAACAACCTTTTGCGGACAGACGCTATACGTTCAGCAACGCTGGTAAGTGCTTTTCCAGTTTTTTCCAATAACCAAAAAACGACGGGAAATACCCGCGAACGATAGGCGATAGCCAGTCCCGTTCATGCTGTATACCCTTATAATGCCGGGTCGTCGGGTGCTCTTTGTAGTGGATTGGTGTTGACCGATTTGCCAATAGTTCATCAAATTCAGCCACTACGATTTGTATAGCATCGATATTTTTCGATAAGTCTAAAAGGAAATTTATCGTATTATCACAGACTGGATGTTTTTTAAAGAAGCTGGGTTCGAGTAGTAAAATTCGATTGGCTTTTACGTGTGCATCCCAGGCGGGGTCTACATTGTAAAAGTTATAAACATAAATCGGTAATGTATCATCAATAACGGGCGGTTCTGTAACGGGTAAATTAGTTTGTAGAGCAAATGATTCAGTTGTTGCTAGCTCAGATGGAATATTCTCTAATGGAAACTCTTCATACTGTTTACTTAAAAACGTGTTTTCCTGATTCGTATAGCCGTAGCGATTGATATTCTCCTGATTAGCAAAATATTTTTTGTTGCTGTTGCTGCCTGCTACCCATTGCCAGCTAAGTGCGTTGCTTGCCCAATCGGCATCCCGTAAATAGTAGTACATCCATTGGGCTGGATTTTTCCAATGGCTTCGGGCGATGTTGCAGGCAATACTAGCCACGTACATTCGACAATGGTTGTGCATATAGCCCGTATCATACAAGTCCCTGATGCCTGTATCAATGGCTTCTATAGTCGTATTGGCCTTGAGAATAGCAGAGGGTGTCTGGTGGTGTTCTACGTTTTCCTGTGGCTGCTTGAGGTCATGATCAATGGCATCACCCTGGGCGATCCAGACCTGCTGGAAATAGTCTCTCCAGGCCAGTTCTTTTAAAAATGGACTTATTTGATCAGGTGTAAATCCTTTGCTAAGAACGTGTTGGGCGATCTGTCGGGTACTGATTACTCCTCTGGAAACATAGGGTGATAGCTTCGTGACAGCGCCATCCACATAGTTTCGTGTCTGGCCATATCGTATGGGGTCTATCTGGTCAATCGATTCTAAAATCTCACGGTATACGGTCGTAAACATCCCCGAACTGGAAAAATGACGTTATCGAATGCTGCTTATTCCACCATCAACAGAAAAAATCTGCCCGGTAATCCAGGAGTTTTCATCGCTCAATAAATAGGCTGCCATAGTGGCAATATCTTCAGGCGTGCCTATTTTTTTCAGAGGATGTCTTTGGGCATTGGCGTCGATTTTTTCCTGGGTATTTAAAAGGCTGCCTGCCAAAGGTGTATTAGTGATGGATGGAGCAATGCAATTGACTTTTATGGCTGGAGCGAGTTCGGCTGCCAGCGCTTTGGTTAATCCTTCAATAGCGCCTTTGCTCGTACTCACAAGGCTGTGAAACGTAAAGCCCATTTTTACCGCTACCGTACTGAACAGGACGATACTGCCGCTTTCTGATTTTTTCAGGGCCGGTAAACAGTGCTGAATGACTTTAATGGCTCCTGATACCTGCAATTTGAAATCAGCAATAAAGTCATCTTCTTTTAGCCGGGCAAATGGTTTAAGCTGTATAGCGCCAGGGCAATAGGCTAATCCATCCAGTGTCTCGGGCAGAAAGCTGAAGTCTGGCTGGTCGTCCAGTACGTTTAAGTAATGAGAAGAGACGTTTTGAGAAGACAAAACCTCGTTTTTGTAATACGTGCCTATTACCTGGTTACTTTCGGCCAATTTTTTAGAGAGAGCTTTCCCAATGCCAGAGCTATGCCCAACAACTAAATAGTTTTTCATTAAAACTGCTTACGGTTTATGTGATCCTGGTGGTTAATTCGTCTGCCTGTAATGTTACACCCGTTGCCTGTGTAGCGAACGAACGTGCAAAGAACAGGTAGATTTGGCGGATTTTGAAACAGTTCAACAGCTTGTTTAAGCGAAGTGTTTGCCGGTTTTAACACTCCACCGTTTATTTTCTGATTTGCCGTTTATGGCTCTCCAATTCGGGGGTTCATTCCAGGGTTTAGCGAGTCGGAAGGGCTGAGCAATTTATACGGCCGAAGCAAAAAACGGGCCTTCTGCTGAACAGACAGTCAATGTCAGATACATCGACAATCTACTCAGCAGAAGGCCCGTTTAGGGATGATTTTTAAAACCGGGTTCTGGTTACGCGTTTATACCTTTTTCGATCAGCGCTGCGCTGTCTTCATCAAGGTACAACCGGGCGTTAGGGTGTGTACGCAGTGAGGTTGATGGGTATTTTTCGGTAATGGCTTCCACTAGGGTGTGCTTAACAGCAGCGGCTTTGTTGGCCCCCGGTACCATACAGAAAATATACCGCGCCCGAAGCAGGGCAGGTATGGTGAGGGTATAGGCTATGGGCGGCACTTCGCTAACGGATGCGAAACAGCCTTCGTTGACCTGCTGCTGTTTACACGGTTCGTCGAGGTCGATGATTTTGACCAGATACGGATCGTTGAAGTTCGCTACATGTGGGTCGTTGAAGGCCAGGTGGGTGTTTTCGCCAATACCCATGCACGTTATATCCGTCCTGTGGGCTTCCAGCAGAGCACTGTATCGGGTGCATTCGTCTTCGTCGTCGGTACTGTTTTCGTTCAGATAAAAGACCTGTTTGAACGGAACCCTGCCGAATATCTTTTCATGGAGAAAATTGCCGAACCGTTGCGGGTGATCTTTGGGCAGACCCGTGTATTCGTCCATATGGAATGCATTAATTCGGTTCCAGTCGATCTGAGGAGCCGCCACGAGAGCCGTCAGAAATTCGTTCTGGGAGGCCGCAGCCGCAAATATGATGTTTACTTCATCCTGCTCCGCAAGCAGTTGACGGATGCAGGCACTGGCATCGTTGGCGGCCGCCTGGCCCATTTGCTGGCGAGTAGGATAAACAGCGACCGAAAGCTGGTCTACAGTAAATTGGTCCATTATGAAATACGGAAAGAAAAGGGCCGGGCTGGTTGAATGTCCGGCCCTCAGGTTGTTAAAAGCGATATTTGAAGCCGGCCCGACCGGTATAATCGTAGAATTGCTTGGTATATAGACGAGAGCGGATGCCCAGGTAATCTGTTTGTGGCGCATTCAGCAGATTGGTCCCTTCGGCATAGACCGTAAGATTTTTGGTGATCCGGTAGGAGGCATTGGCGTCCATCTGAACCCGTTCGGCCCGGATCACATCGTTGGCATCGTTGACCCCGAGCAGGACGGTATAGGCACCATTATAGTTGACATTGCCCTGTACGGTGAAGCCTTTGTAGGTGTACGACAGGGAACCGTTGGCGGTATGGTCGGCCTGACCCGGCAACCGAAGTCCTTTGCGCAACTGCGCATCAGCTTTCGAGTACACGTACGTGTAGTTGGCGTACAGCGAAAACCCTTTCAGAAAGCCCGGCAGGAACGTCAGGTTCGTCTGGGCGTTTACTTCGAGCCCATACACCGTAGCTACATCACCGTTATAGGTTTTGAAGTACTGGTAGTTGAGGTAATTGTCAGCGCCCGGAAACTCCGTACCTGTCAGGGTTACCACGCTGTTGTACTGGAAATTGGTGATGTGCTTGTAGAAGCCGCCTACCGAGAGGATACCGAGGTTTTTGAGGTAATGCTCGATAGAAACGTCGTAGTTCGTAGTTCCGGCTGGTTTCAGGTCCGGGTTGCCGTCGGTGAGGGTAGCGTTCAGAATGCTAACCACCCGGCTCGGAACCAGTTCGTTGAAGTTTGGACGGGAATAGCCGAACGACAGCGCTGCCCGCGCGATGGTGTTGGGCGCCAGATCGAATTTAGTCTGTACGTTGGGCAGGAACTTCGTGTAGTTGTAGACGGCATTGGTCGGCACCGACGAGGTCAGATTGCCATTGGCGTCCTGATTGACGAGCCGCGCGTTGTAGTCTACCCCGGTTCGTTCGAACCGTAGCCCGGCCAGCAGCATGACCTTCCTGAACTGAATCCGGTTCATGACATAACCCGACGTAACGTTCTCTTCGGCATCGTAAAAATAGGTGTCGACGGCCACCTGGTTACCCAGCGCATTGGCCGGGAAATAGGTAGGGTTGTTGTTCAGGAAAGCGATGGTCGCATCGCCATTGACGGCCCGGCCAAAGGTCAGATTACCATCCAGCAACTGATCATCCAGTTCGGCTTCGCCCAGGAAGTTGGTCAGATTACCCGCAGCCGCCGGGCCGTTGTAGGTGGCTGTACTGTAGCTGGGGCGATACCGTTTGTTGTGCATTCGTTTCAGCTTGAAACCTGCCTTGACATACGCATCGTTCGCACCGATCTTGTAGTTGTACGTGCCGTTCAGGCGGGCTACGAAGTTGGTGCCTTCGCTGTTGTAGTTGTTCGCTTCGTAGGTGTTGTAGGTATAAAGCGAAGCATTGTTTTTGGCATCCGTCGACCCCGTCGCCTGAATATAATCACCGGCTATCTGCGAAATTGTCAGCGGTACGTTTCCGGTGATGTAGTTGTACGAGTTGGCCGTTTGTTCGAGCAACGACTTCGTATAGAATAAGCCCCCGTCCAGCTTGAGCCGACTAAACTGTTTTTCACCTTCCAGACTCATGTTGAAGTTGCCGTTGTCGATGCTTCGGTTCAGGTACTCGTTGTAGCCACGCCCCCGTGTTGTTGTGTAGACACCATCGGCTGTGCGGGTGGTATTGGCTGTCTGCATCCGCGTCCGTTTCCGGTAGCGGTCCGCGTCGTTATCCAGATTGGTATAGGTCGCGTTGAAAACAAGCGAAGCCGTTGGATTGAAGCTGTAGTCGATTGTGGCAGTAAGGCCTTTGCGGGTGCGGAGGTTGTTCAGGTGAACGATACGGATGTCGGTTGGGAACAGAATCGAACCCTGCCCGTCATTGAAATCCTTGGCCTGCCACACCTGTGCGTTGATCTCATCGTAACCGTTGTTGGTGCGGTAGTAGCTCCCGTACAGCGCTAGGCCCAGTTTGCCGTTCGGGCTTTTGTCGGTCTGGAAAAAACGCTGGTTATAGCTCAGGTTCGCGATACCATTCGCTTTGTCGCGTAGCTTGTTGTAGCCAGCCGCCAGGTCAATCGAAATGCGGGGTTTCAGGCTAACGGCCGTTGGGGTTTTCATGTTGATGGCTCCGGCAATGGCATCCCCATCCAGATCGGGCGTCAGGGTCTTCACCACTTCCATCGACGACAGTACGTTGGCCGGAATCAGGTCTAGCTGGGCATTTCGCTGCCCCTGTTCCTGGGTGCCCATAATCTGTTCGCCGTTCATGTTGATGTTCGTATAGTTGCCCGGCGTACCGCGCAGCTGTACCGTCGACCCTTCGTTCTGCTCCCGGCCAATGGTTACGCCGGGGAGCCGCTGCAGGGATTCGGCCACATTCAGGTCGGGGAAACGGCCCATCAGGTCGGCCGACACGATCTGCTTGAAGTTGTCGGCATTCCGCTGCTGGTTCAGCGCCTTTTGCTGGCCTTCCATAATGCCCGTAACGGTCACCCCTTTCAGCATCGTTGTGGTGCTGGCCAGTGTGATGTTATGGACGGTTGTTTCGCCGGTAGTGACCGAAACGGGTTGGTCGTATGGTTGAAACCCCATGTAAAAGACTTCCAGATTGATAGTACCGGGGGTAATGTCACTAAGGGTGTAGTCGCCGGTAAGGTTGGTGACCGTACCTTGTGTTGTGCCTTTGATGCGTACGGAAGCGCCCGGTAATGCGCCCCCCAGCTCATCCACAATTTTACCCCGGATAATCCCCTTGGTTTGTGCATGGGCAGATACTAAACATAGGGCTAGCAGCAGAGCCACCAGGCAGGTGGATCGAAGAAAATGAACAGTACAGCGTTCCATAGAAGATACGTTTGGTATAGAGTGGGGAAAAGATGTGCAGGGAAAGTTGGCTAGTTGAGCCCCTTGAAATTCAGATAGTCGACCAGGAAGCGGATGGAAAAGCTGGTGCCTATATCCCGATTGACGAGCCAGATCTTGTCCTTACGGCTACGCATCCGGGTTTCCAGAATGGCACCGCGCAGGTTTTTGTCAGGATGATCCATACCAAACCGATTCTGAACAACCCAGGTCGCCGATTTCTCGATATAGGGTAGAAATTCCGTATAGCCTGCCTTCGCCAGTTCGATCCAGACGATGCCCGCCATGGCTACGGCCGAGCCTGTCACCGAACTCCGGTCGGGAGCCCGGCCATCGATGTAGTTCACGTAAAAGATGGTGCCGTCTTTTTGCTGGGCTTTAGCGTAGGTGCGACCCGTAGCTGCAGCCGCTTCCAGGTATTTCTTGTCGCCGGTTTTTTTCCAGGTATGGATCAGCGATTCGGCATACCATAGATTGAAGCGGGGGTGAAAGGATTTTTCTTCGATGGAGTTCGGCGTAAACTGCATCCACAACCCCTTCTCTTCCAGCTCGACCACCTTGTTCGACAGGTTGAGGTGGGCGTCCAGCAGGGCTTTGTTTTTATTGAATTCGTAAGCGTCCAGAAAGAGCCAGCCTTCTGTGTTGGGCCGGGAAACGTCGTAGAGCGATTGCTCTTTTTTGCCCTTCCAGAACTCGCTATGTTCTTTCTCGACCACACCCGTACCCAGATCGACGGCATCGTAGCAAACGCCTTTTTCGGCGTAGTACATGTTCTTCAGCATCCATTCAGCCGCTGTGGTAGCTACCTGCGCATACTTTTTGTCGCCTGTCACGCGGGTCAGCTCGTAAAGGCCCGGTGTACCGTCAGAAATCGTAGCAAACACGATGGTCGAATCGCCGATAGCGTCACCATGCACGGCCCCCAGCATACCTTTGAGTTTGGGATGATCGTTGATTTGCAGACTAATCCAGTAATCGCCTGCTTTTCGGGCCGTCGCCAGCCATTTCGGATTTCTGGTTTGCTTATAAGCTGCCAGCATGGCATACACCGCCTGACCGGTATGCCAGGGCACTTCATAAGGGTACCACTTGCCTTCGGTCAGGTTGTAATCGCAGCGCGATTTACCCTGTTCGTCGAGCATGGTAGTCGATATGTAGGTTGCCATATCGTTGATGGCTTTTACAGCAACCTCTTTTTTTACCTGTGCATGGGCACCTGGCAGCGATCCCAGGACCATCCAGGTGGCTATGATTAACAATCGGTTAGTCGGCTTCATGAACGGACGTTTTGGCATTTAGGGAATACTTGTGTTTATGATTGGTGATGGGTTTCCGGGTGTCCAGCCGAAAGGCAAAATTCCAGGAAGCCGACGCCGGTAATTTGAGTAGTACATGATTGACGCCTTTGGTCAGGTTGAGCGCAAAGGGTGTTTCGTCCTGATCGACGGCGTTGCCGGGTTTTACCTGAACTCCGTTGACAAACAGCTCTGCTGCCTGGGCGCTTACCTGTGCTGTAACAGCCTGAGCACTATCGGTCGTGATCGAACAGTAGGCGTAGGCCACGGCTCCGGAAGCGGTTTTGTAGTAGTCACTCAGGTCGACAATACCGCCTTCCTGGGAGATGTATTTCTGCCAGCGATAGCTCTTGCCCTGAAACTGGGCCATATCGCCGGGCTTGGGTGGTACGTTGTAGGCAGGGTCTTCGGAATATAGAAAACGGGGTGGCGTCGGCGTTTTAAACGGCCCTGTCAGGAGCCAGTTCTGGAAGTAGAAGGCATTGCTGGCTTTGATATCCAGCCCGACGGCGGCAATGGCGGGTAGAGGGGGCGATGACGAAATGAGGGTTTGCAGCCGGGTTGTAAGCTGTTGCAACTGGGTAATCTTGCCGTCGAACCCGTTCAGGTTGATGGCCAGGTAATAGGGTTGATTTTCGGCTTCCCACAAGCTGCGGTACGTTTCTTTCAGGGACTGATAGCGGGCCTGCAAGCTCTCAATGGCCTGTATTGTGGCCTGTAAAGCTGCGGTATGGTGCTGGCTCTGGGCAGTTCGGTATGTATCGGCAGCCTGAGCGAGCAGCAGCCGAGAGTCCATCAGCAACTGATACTGTTGCAGGGTAAATTCTAGAAACTGTGCGTCCGTACGATTCAATTGCGGCTCAGCGGTCCTGATGTAGGTTAGGCCCGTATTGACGATAGCCTGAATTTTCGGCACATCCTGATTGTTGATAATGAGCTTCTTTCCGCTGTCGGGCAGGAGCTTTTGTAGCCAGATCTGCTCGGCCAGGTTATATGTCAGCGGAATGCCGCGAAGCTCCATCAGGGTGAACAGCGCTTTTACGTAGTTCCCATTATCTGTGTTGTAAGCCGTACGCTCGAACCGCTCATTGAAAGAGCCTGTCTCGGCCTGGCTGATGTTCCAGCTTTTTTCGGCGGCTGTATATACGCCGTACCAGTCGCTGTGGAAGAAGCACATAGGCCCTTCATCCCAGATGGTTGTCAAAACGCCCGCTGTACCTGCCTGCTTACCCGCTTTAAGAAAACCGTTGATGTTGCCTCGGGCCATGACCATATCGGGGAAGAGCCGATTAGAGTTGACAATGCCTGGGCAGACGACGAAGGGGAGCCCCCGTTTCACGAAGGGCTGTATCCAGGTGTCGTAGGATTTTTGATCGCCATACTCCCAGGTGAGGTAGATAATGTCTTTCGGCAGCAGGTCCAGAATCTCTTCGTGCTGCAGGGCAATGTCGCCCCACATCATGAGTTGTTTGTGCTGCTTTTTAACTACGTCGTACAGAAATTTGATGTGGTCAGCGTAATACTTCGCCACGCCCACACGATCGACGTACGCTTTGGATTTGCCTTTGCCCAGATCAAATGTTTCGTCGCAGTTAACGTTGAAATAGGGGGCGTTGAATGCACCGCATAATTCCGTGATGACACTCGCCAGAAACGCCCTGGCTTTCGGATCGAGTGGCGAAATCATCGTGGACGTTTCTCCCATCGGCTGATACCTGGGCTGCGACAGTATATTCGCGAAATGGCCGAACGACTGAAAGCTGCCTACCAGTTGCATATGAAACTGGGCCGCATAGGCCGAAAGCTCCCGAATGTCGTCCATCGTCAGCTTGCCATCGGCAGGGGCAAAGTCGGGGTAGGAGCGGGGCTGCACCACATGCTCAATGTAAAACGAGAGGGAGTTGATCTTTAATTCGGCCAGCCGTTCGATCTGCTTTTTGATTGTGCTGACTTTAGGTGTTGGCCCCCGGCTGATGTCGTCATAAATCCCCCGATTGGCAAACGAGGGCCAGTCTGTAATCGTTATCTCCTGATTCCAGCCTGAACGGACGAGTTGTTTCAGCGATTGAAGACCGTAGAAAAGGCCGGTTTCGGTGTTGGCGGCAATGAATTTGTGTCGGGCATTCAGGACAAGGACGTAGCCTTCGGCCCCCACTTTGCCGGACCAGCCAGCCGTGTAGGCGTCGACCAGCGCATTGGCTTTGGCCGATTTGCCGGATACAATCAAGGTAACGGTCTGCTGAAGGGCTTGTGCTGCTTGATTTAGGCCTGCCAGTTGCCAGTTTGCTGCAAGTCGTTTGGTCACACCCGATTCGAGACCGGAGCCTGTAAAGGCAATAGCCGTACCGATTGGCGGGAGCGGGTCGCCCACCGTAACCTGCTGTGGATAGGGTAATACCGGAACAGTCGTAGCCGCGGCTGGATTCTGTCCAGAACCGATCAGCACACCCAGCAAAATGGCCTTGATTCGTTTCATTGAACACTCGTTTCGGTGATGCGTATCTGTGGGTGGTCGTTTTCGATCAGTTTTACCTGCGTGCTGGCTCCTGATTTTGCGACAAAGCTTTTGGCAGCGCCGGTAGCTTTACTATGACGGATCGCTCCCCGGCTATCGCCTGTCACATACACGGCTGCTGCGGCTGTTGCGGTAGTGGGCATGGTTAACCGATCCAGTGCGAAATCACGAACATCGTCCAGTGCCAGAGCGGGCCGGTTGTCCGGTGTAAGGCAGGTGAAGCGTACGTTGCTGAGCTGAATGTTTTCGATGTGGGCCAGGTAAAAACCATAAGCTGGCAGCATGCCGAACATAGTCCCTTCGGGGTACTGATCGTCCAGCCTGGGAACCGATTTCATCATGTCGCTGGCAGCGCCCCCGCCTGCAACGTCGATGGAAATGTCGCTCAGGCTGATCTCGTGGAGTTTCGCCGTTTCGATCCCTGTGATGGAGCAGCCCGTCTGGCCGCTTCCCGTAGCCGTTATCCCCGACAGGCGGATATTGCGGACGCGTCCGGTACCCGGTATAGACGCCTGTTCGTCATACTTGCGGGCCCGGTTGCCCAGGCGAATGAAAATCGGTACTTCGGGACCCTCCACCACGATATTACTGATGGATATATTTTCCATGACACCCCCGTCTACCATTTCGAGGGCAATGCCGCTGATGCCTGCCGGTTTGCCGTAGATGGTGGTTTTCTGAGCTGATGGTCTGATGACGCAGTTGGTAATGGCCACATTCCGAAAGCCCCCTGTCGATTCGGTCCCCAGCTTCAGGGCGTTGCAGTGGCTGCTCAGTACGCAATTCATCACCGTAACGTTTTCTGTGATCAGGGGAGAGGTACTTTTCAGGGTCAGCCCATCGTCGTCCGAGTCGCCTTTGACATTCTGGATGGTCACGTTTCGTGAGCCATCAATGTCAATCATGTCGTTATTTTTGTTGGAGTGGTTCCAGATGCTGATGCCGTTGATGCTCACATCCTCGCAGCCCAGATAATGCTGCATCCAGAAAGCCGAATTGCGCAGGGTGATCCCGCTGACCCTGACTTTTTTGCACTCGATGAACCAGAGCAGGTAAGGTCGATTTCGGTAGCGGTCGGGTTTCTTCAAGGTCGTCGTGACAAAGCTGGCCCCTTGTCCGTCGATGGTGCCATACCCTTCAATGCCTACATCGTCGACCTTATGGGCATAAATTAAGCTCTGCCTGGCCCATTCGGCCCCGTAAAACCTGAATCCATGCTGTTGATAAGGGTATTTGGCCAGTACGGTCGTGCCTGTAAGCTGACAGCCTGCCGACAGGTGAAGTACAACATGGCTTTTGAGCTGGATGGTGCCGGATAGAAAATTACCGGCGGGAAAAATCACCAGGCCCCCTCCCGATGCCGCGCAGGCATCAACGGTTTTTTGAATGGCGGTGGTGTTGTCGGTTTTGCCATCCCCTTTGGCTCCAAACGTCAACACGTTGAAATCCGTAGCACTGGCTACTGTAGATAGGGCGATGAGGGTACTAAGGAGTAAAGCGTTCATAAGTTGGCCGGGTTAGAAAAAGCGATGATTCGCCGGCTTCGTACAATGATTTGGTAAATGACCTATAGGCAACTGTGTACCAACTGTAGCTGAGTCTGGCTCTTTAGGGACGTGTTTAGCAGCCCGCTATCGATTAGCGGTAAAATTTCCCTGCAAATCCACGATTAACCTGTTGATCACAGATTCCGCCAGTGCTCAGTTGGCGCGCCCAAAGCGATTAATCCAGAGCGTATAATTCAGTTTTTCGGATGAAATTCACGGTTGAGTCGGGTTAGAGGTTAGGAATAGTTCAGAGGTTTACCGGCTCCATTTTTGGGGTAAGCCAGTGGATGATGAGCCAGGCGATCAGGAATGAACTGCCGCACACCAGGAAGATGATGTTGTAGCCCAGGACGATGTTGCCCGATGCTTTGAAAACATCCAGAATGTATCCGATGAGGCTTTCGAACAATACCCCACCGACAGCCCCGGCCATACCGCCCAATCCAACCACCGAACTCACCGCCCTTTTGGGGAACATGTCGGACACGATGGTGAAAATGTTGGCACTCCAGGCCTGGTTGGCCGCTACAGACAAGCTGATCAGTGATACGACCAGCCACATATCGTTTGTATAACGTGTGATCAGAATAGGGACGACAGCAATGGCTGATACGAGCAGCGCCATTTTACGGGCTTTATAAACGGGCCACCCTTTCTGAATCAGCCACGATGACAGATACCCTCCACCGATGCTACCAATCATGGTACCCGTATACACGATAACCAGGGGCAGGCTGGGCTTTTTCAGGTCGAGGTGGAACGACGCGTTGAAATAGGCGGGGAGCCAGAACAGAAAAAAATACCAGATGGGGTCGGTAAAAAACTTGCCGACAATAAACGTCCAGGTTTGCCGAAGACGCAGCAGCTTCCCCCACGATAAACCTCCTGCCGAAGGCGTTTCAACGTCGTTGTCGCTATGGATGTAGTCGTACTCGGCGCGACTCAGCTTGCTTTGCCGCGCAGGGACTTCATAAACGAAAAGCCAGACAAGCAGCCAGATAAAGCCCAGCGAGCCGGTAATAATAAACGCCATCTGCCAGCCGTACAGCGCCAGTATGAAAGGCACCAGAATAGGGCCCACGCAGGCACCAATGTTGGAGCCCGAATCAAAAATGCCGACTGCCAGCGCCCGTTCTTTTTTGGGGAACCACTCCGCCACCGTTTTTACCCCTCCCGGATAATTGCCCGATTCACCTATACCCAGCAAAGCCCGGACCAGGCCAAACCCGACGGTCGTACGAATGAACGCGTGCATAACGGCTGCGATGCTCCAGATGCTCACCGAAATAATATAGCCCAGCCGGGTTCCGATCTGGTCGATTACGCGTCCATAGAGCAATTGCCCCAGTGCATAGGTTGCCGTAAAAGCCATTACGATATAGCTGTAATCGGATTCCGTCCAACTGAAAATTTTCTCCAGGGTAGGTTTTAACAAGCCCAGAATTTGCCGGTCCAGGTAATTGATGGTGGTAGCGGCAAACAGCATGGCACAGATAAACCAGCGGTAATTTCCAATTCGGCCCTTCGACTGGGTAGTCTGAATCATTCGTGTCAAGTTAGACGGTGTATCGTTTCCTAAGCGAGTTAAAACGGCCGGGCAAAGAATCCGGTATCGACTAGGTTAAGTCATTTTGTCGTACTTCTTCGTCTTGTTTGTTCGGCAGGGATCATAGGCTCACATTTCAGTTATTGTAAAAAATAGCGAACCAATCGGCCGACCAATGCAGAAGTATGTAAAGAAATCTTTCAAAAGGTAGAGTCCAGTTTGATAGAAAACCAAAAAAAAAGCCGAAAATAGATGTATTTTTCTACGCAAAGGTTCTCGGGAACCTTTGCGTAAACCTTGTTTTCGGGTGCCTGTTCAGGGCTTGCCAGGAAGCAAAATCAGATTTAAGCAGTGACCGCTTCGTGTAATGACTTTGGGTCGTTTGTTAATGAAATAGGATTATTTTTATAAGTGCTCGTAATGAAACAAGTGACGATTAAAGACATTGCTAAAGAGTTGAACCTGTCCATTTCCACTGTTTCCAGAGCCTTGAGGGATAGTTGGGAGATCAGCGAACCCACCAAGCAACGGGTAATCGAACTGGCGAAACGGCTGGAATACAATCCAAATCCAGCGGCCCTGCATTTACTGAGCAGTCATAGCCGGGAAATCGGAGTGATCGTTCCCGAAATAGCCAACCCTTTTTTTGCCGTCGTCATTGCGGGTATTGAAGATATTGCCTTCGCGCAGGGATACCAGGTGGTTATTTACCAAAGCCATGACAGTTACGAGCGGGAGGTTCTGAATGTAAAGCATATCCTCCAGCAACGGAAAGATGGTTTACTGGTATCAATTGCAACGGGAACCAAAGACGTTGCGCATTTCCAGGCGATGCGTGACCGTGGTTTTCCTATCGTTTTTTTTGACCGGGTTTGTGAAGACATCGATACACCTAGCGTGTCTGTCGATGATTTTGAAGGGGCGTATATGGCCACGGAGCATTTGATTGACCAGGGCTGTCAGCAGATTGCGCTCCTGTCAGGGCCTGAACACCTGCTCACGAGTCGACGGCGGATTGATGGGTACCGGGCTGCCCTGCAACGTCACCACCGCCCGATTGTAGATGAGTGGATTATTCCCTTACCGTTTAGCCCCGAAGAATCGTTAGCCGTTACCCGGGAACTGCTAAGTAGGCCCCATCGGCCCGATGGTATTTTTGCCGCCAGCGATGCCATTGCGTTAGGAAGTCATGCTGCCATTAACGAATTAGGTCTGTCCATGCCGCAGGAGATCGCCCTGATTGGATTTGCCGATTTACCGATTGCCTCCCTGTTAAATCCTCCTTTAAGCTCCGTAGCCGAACCTACCTTTGAGATGGGGCAAACGGCAGCAAATCTGTTAATCAATATGATTAAGAACCCCGGTGGCCAGATGCCTTCGGTAGGCAATGTTCTAAAAACCAAACTCATGGTCAGGAGGTCTTCACAACGGCGACCCCATAGGTAGTAGCGAATAGGGATTAAATATAGGTATGCTATGCTCAGTAGTTTAATTTTTCAACCTTGCTACATGTATAGAAAACTGACCGGCCAGTAACCTGCTTTAAATAATTGAAGCAAAGTAAACGGCCAGGTGAGTGTACATTGCCTTGCGGAACTCGTCGGGAGTGCCGGTTTTCAGAATGGCAACCAGGTCGTGATGCGTAATGGGGTTGGCGATTTCAATCTTTTTTTCCTGATCGTAATATCCCGTAAAAACATGATCGAAGGTGGGCATGAGCAGAGTCTGAAACCGTTTGAACACATCATTGCCCGTCATTTCATACAGTTTGCCGTGAAAGGCAATTTCTTCTTCTTTGGTTACCGTCGTGGCGTCTTGCTGCCGGGATAGGATCTCGTCCAGTTCATTCAGGTCCTTCTCCGTTTTTCGAGCAAACAGAAACTCCGGAATTCCCATCTCCAGAATAAGCCGCATCTCAAAAATATCTTTGAGGTTGTCCTGGCTGAGTAGCGCTGGATTCAATACTTTCTCAATACCAACCAGCAGATCGGGCTGGGCCATGACCATTCCCCGTCGTGGCCGGGCTTCGACCATCCCCAGCATCCGCAACCGGCTGAGGGCTTCCCGGACTACATTCCGGCTAACGTTGAGTTTTTGAGCAATCTCCTGCTCATTGGGCAGCGCGTCACCTGGCTTAAAGCCATTCTCGGTGAAATAGCCTCTAAGACTGTTTTCGACTCGATCAGTCATCGACAAGCTTTCCAGCGGCTCCAGGGTATCTAATTTGGTGACAGACATACAGTTTCCCGATAAAGGTTATGCAAGATAGCGCATTGGGAAGAAAGTCAGATTAAAAATTTATTTTTTTATACA
The DNA here is from genome assembly GCF_001898575.1 of Spirosoma sp. 48-14. GTDB lineage: Bacteria > Bacteroidota > Bacteroidia > Cytophagales > Spirosomataceae > Spirosoma. Next base: position 60,798 of record NZ_MKUD01000063.1, on the reverse strand, counting down.
ATTACATTGATAATTAATTAGGATCATTACATTTGTCCTACAAATAAATTTAAGAAGAAAATTTCCTCTATTGACCGAGTTAACGAATAAACAATGTATGCCAAAACGTTTATCTTGATGAAAAAGAAGCTAAAGTCAACATTGCCGCTAGTTCTTTTGGTTGTCGTCGGAATCTGTTCGTGTATACCGTCGATGGCTCAGCAATTAGTGAAAGGAACGGTACGTTCTAAGGAAGATGAGGCTCCCATGCCGTTCGTCAGTGTGTTGGTAAAAGGGACTCAAACCGGGGCAACTACCAATGCCGAAGGGAACTTCTCAATAGCGGCCGCTTCTGGCCAAACGCTGGTGTTCAGCTTTGTAGGGTATAAGGCCCGCGAAGTAACGCTTGCTGCACAGACAACGCTGGACATTACGCTGGAGCCCGAATCTACGAACCTGAGCGAAGTGCTGGTAGTAGGCTATGGCACGCAGGCTCGGGATAAGGTGACAACGGCTATTTCGAGACTCGATAATAAGGTACTCGAAAACATACCGTATCAAAATGCAGCTTCGTCGCTACAGGGGACTATTGCGGGCGTGCGGGTACAGAGTGTTTCGGGACAACCCGGCGCGGCTCCCCGTGTGATTCTGCGTGGCGGCACATCAATCAATAACCCGAATGGGGCGGCTCCACTTTATATTATCGATGGTGTGATTCGCCCTAACCTGAACGACATCAGTTCCGAAGAAATCGAATCCATGCAGGTGCTGAAAGATGCTGCTTCGACTGCTATTTATGGAGCGCGGGCGTCCAATGGGGTTGTGATCGTAACGACCAAGTCGGGTAAAACGGGCAAGTTGCGGGTCAATTATCAGTACAATCTGTCATCGTCTGAGTTGGCGAAGGGCTATGAACTGGCTTCGGCCCGAGATTTACTGACTTACCAGCGGCTGGGCGTTCTGGCGACGGCACAGGTTTCGGGAAACGCTACGTACCTGACCCAGTTGACAGGAAAGTCGGGCTACGGAACGGGTAACGATTTAACGAACTCGACCGCCTTTACGACTCAATACCTGACCGATCAGAACAAATATAAGCTGAACGAAGGCTGGGAAAGTATGCCTGATCCGGCCGATCCGTCCAAAACGATCATCTTCAAAGGGACGAACTTTCAGGATGTTTTGTTTCGAACGGCTATCTCCCAGAATCACCATCTGTCGCTTTCGGGCGGGAGTGAAAAGGCTACGTTTAGTGCCGGATTGGGGTATATGGATGCGCAGGGGATTGTCATCACCACCAACTACCAGCGCCTGAACTTCGACATGAACGGCGAATTGCTGGTCAATGATCGACTAAAACTGTTTGGTCGGATGATGTACTCCCGGTCGGGGAATAACCAGGTGTTTTCTAATAACAGTATTTTCGAACGTTCACTCGATGTTCCGATGACGACCAAATACGTTTTTGAGGATGGTTCGTTGGCTCCCGGTCTGGCCATGTCGCTCGGGAACCCAGAGTATTATCTAAACAAGCTGAAAGGTAAAAATTTGACTACCAACCTGTCGATGGCCGTTGGTGGACACTGGCAAATTCTGCCCGGTCTTTCGTTCGATCCACAACTTTCGCTTTATGAAACCAGTGGCGATGGCCGTTCGTTTCAGCAGGCTTATTACAATGGGCCTACGTCGTATATAACCTCCCGTGCGGCTACGGGCCTGTATGGCAAGCGGACGCAGTACCAGGCCGATGGGGTGTTCAGCTATGCCAAATTGATTCAGGGCGTTCATAATGTGGAGGTCAAACTGGGCTTTTCTTATTACCAGAGGGATACGACGGGGTTGAGCGCGGCTGGTCAGGGGGCATCGTCCGATCTGATACCAACGCTGAATGCTTCGGCAACGCCAGTGTCGGTATCGGGTTACGAAAGTCGTCAGGTGCTGGTGGGGTATTTCTCCCGGATCAACTACGACTATATGGACAAGTACCTGGTGTCGCTGAATGCCCGGTACGATGGAGCCTCCAATCTGGGAGCATCGCATCAGTGGGGATTCTTTCCGGGGGTTTCTGTAGGCTGGAACCTGCATCGGGAAAATTTCTGGAAAAGTATTTCGGAGGATAAGTTACGGCTGAAACTACGGGCCAGCTACGGTGTCAATGGCAATATTGCGGGCCTGAACGACTTTCAGGCACAGGGCCAGTATAGCGTCGGATCGTTGTATAATGGCAATTCGGCTATCACCAACACCATTCTGCCAAATGCGAACCTGCAATGGGAACGCTCGAAAACCGTGGATCTGGGAGCCGATGTTGGCCTTTGGAACAACCGGATCAGTATGCTTATCGATGTATACCGTCGGGTAACCGATAATCTGCTGACCGACCTGAGCTTACCCTTATCGACCGGCTTTTCCAGTGTGCGTACCAACCTGGGTAGTCTCGAAAACAAAGGGATCGAACTCGAACTGAGGGCCAGCGTATTACCGTCTAACTCAGCACTGCAATGGGTTGTTTCAGTGAATGCGACCAAAACGCAGCAGAAAATACTCAAACTTCCCGAAAATGGCAACGCCAATAATCGGATCGGTGGTATTGAAATCTGGGACGATGCCACCAAATCGTACGTCTACAAAGGTGGTTTGCAGGAAGGCGGTCGGGTTGGGGATATGTTCTCGTATAAACAACTCGGGATTTATGCCACCGACGAGCAAGCAGCCAAAGCGCCCATCGACTATCTGATTACCCGGAGCAACCGCACCAAATACGGCGGGGATGTGATCTGGCTGGATGCCGATGGCAACGGCTCCATCGATGCCCGCGACCGGGTGTATGTAGGCAATCCATACCCCACCTGGACGGGTGGCTTTTCGAATACGTTGACCTACAAGGGTCTTAGTTTCTACGCTCGGGCCGATTACACAACGGGACATACTATTTTCAACTATCCCCGCGCCCAGATGATCGGGCAGTTTCAGGGAGATATTAACATCTCGAAGGAAGCCCTTCAGTCATGGAAGAAGCCGGGCGATCAGACGGAGGTTCCGAAATATTACTGGGCTGATCAGAACGCGCAAAACAACCTGTTTCGCAATGCTACGGGGGCCAACGGAAGCAATTCGCGCTACTACGAATCCGGTGATTTCCTCTGTTTTCGGGAAGTCTCCCTATCGTACAGTCTCCCTAAAAAACTGGCCAGTGTAGCTAAACTTCAGGGGGTTCGCCTGAACCTGACCGCGCAGAATCTAGGCTATATCACGGGCTACAAAGGGCTGAATCCAGAGGAAGGTGGTACCGACCGAGGGCGCTACCCACTGCCCCGGACCTTTATGTTGGGTTTGAATGTCACGCTTTAAACGAACGGCACACTCATGAAAAATCAATTACGACTTCTCTATATAACGCTGCTGGGAGCTATCATAACCTCCTGTACCAATAATCTGGAACTGGAACCAACCAGTGTCATCAGTAACGCATCTTTCTGGAAAACGCAGGATGATGCGACTGGGGGTGTTTATGGCATGTATGCTAATCTTCGGACGCAGGCGAGTAGGAACCTGTTTTTGTGGGGCGAAGCCCGCAGTGAAACGGTTGGCGCGGGTGTACAGGGGCTGGATGGCCGGGATCTTTTCTACCTGAACCAACTTGACGCGACCAATTCCGGGCCCGATTGGCAGGGTATGTACACCGTTATACACCACGCTAACCTCATTATCAAGTACGTACCAACCATTTCATTTACGTCGGAAGCTACCAAAAACAACACACTGGCGCAGGCCTATGCCATGCGTGCCTACGTCTACTTCTGTATGGTCAGAACCTGGGGTGAACTCCCCCTGGTGACCGAGCCTACTGAGAATTTCGATCCCGCTTCGGTTCAACGGGAGCGGTCGTCGGTGGCGAATGTGTTTTCCCTGATCAAAAGTGATATCGATAAAAGCCTGGCCTTGTTCCCCAATAACACCTTCCCGACTGGGCGAAATGTATGGAGTAAACCTGCCCTGAATGCGCTGAAAGGAGATGTGTATCTGTGGACGGCAAAAAAACTGGCTGGTGGAACGGCCGATTTCACTACAGCGCTGGAAGCACTCAACCAGGTGAAGTCGTCGGATGTGTCCCTGCTGAGTAATTACAACGATGTGTTCGACTACACCACCAAGGGCAATAAGGAAATCATCTTCGCCATTAACTTCAAACGGAATGAGGTTACCGACAACGATTATGCGAACATGTATTTTTCACCGGCCTACGTACCAAAAGACATTAATAGTGATGTAGCAGATGCTCTGGGTGTAGCCGCTGGTCAGAATTTCTGGGCACCCACTGCCACATTCCGTTCGCAATTTACCGACGACGATCAGCGTAAAAACGGAACCTTCCGGGAGATTTATACGGCTACTAGTGGCGTTTCGAAATTCTACGGGGCGTTTGCCGTCAAATTCAACGGGATGGTCGAGTTAGGAACCCGCTATTTTCTGGACGACTATGTCGTGTATCGGTATGCCGATATTCTGTTGATGATTGCCGAAGTCAAGAATGCGCTTGGTCAGGACCCATCTACCGAAATCATGCAGGTACGAACCCGGGCTTATGGGAGTAAAGTCAGCGCTCATCCGTTTACCAACGGTTCGCAGGCGCAAAACGATGAGGTGATTTTGCAGGAACGGTTGCTTGAACTGGGGCTGGAAGGCAAACGCTGGTGGGATCTGGTCCGCTTCAATAAAGCATTCGACAAAGTAGCTTCCTTAAAAGACCGTACCGGAAAAGATTATTTATTGCTCTTTCCGATTTCAGCTAACACGCTCAGTCTTGAAAATAAGATCAGGCAAAACCCTGGGTACTAATCTCTTTTTTTGACAGGATTAACAGGATTTACAAGATTTACAAGATTTTTTTTGCTAATACTTTTCTTAAGAAATCCTGTCAATCCTGTCGAAAAATACCCTTGACCATCAACATAGTAGCCTATTTCGACAAGTTTAAATACACGTACATGTTTAACAAATCAGTACTAGGAGGGGTGTGGCCTGCCTTGCTTACACCCGTGCATCCTGATGGCGCGCCTAATTTTGCGGAATTGGAAAAAATTGTCCAGTTATTTATCGACCAGCAATTAGGCGGGATTTATGTACTGGGATCGACCGGACAGGGGGTCCTGTTCACCGAGAAGCAGCGACTCGAAGTTACCCAAAAGGTAATGGAACTGGTCGGTAACCAGATGCCGGTGATGACGCAGGTGGGTGCCATTAATACCCGCGAATCGATTCGGCTGGCCCAGGCGGCTGCCAAGGCTGGTGTCTATGGTATCTCTTCGGTAGCGCCGATCTATTATCAGGGGGGAACGGCGCAGGCATTAGCTCACTACAGAGCCATTAGTTCGTCGGTCGAGATTCCGTTCTTTCCATACCACGTTGGGAACCAGAGTATTTTCGGGGGTGATACCCGGACGTATCTGGAGCAGCTTCTGGCTTTGCCCAATATCCAGGGAATGAAACTGACCACCCAGAATCTATACGAAATCAGTCTGATGCACATTCTGGCGGGCGACGACCTGATTTTGTTCAGTGGGGCCGATGAGCTACTTTGTCAGTCGGCCCTGTGCGGGACTGTTGGTGCTATCGGTAGCTTTTATAACCTTTGGGGCGAAGAGTGTGCCTATGTATATCAGGCGTTTAAGGCTGGGAATGTTGAATTGGGCAAGCGGTTTATGCTGACCTTGCAGGAAATTATTCATACCGTTCTGCCGAATGCCTGGACGTTTTTCCAGCAGGCCATGCTCATGAAACATGGCATCGATGTGGGGCTGCCTAATCCCCCATTAGGTTTGGGGAATCAACCCTGGAAAGCGGAAGACGTACAGCTCATTCTGGATAAAATGGCGGTAGTGAGTGGTATCACCAGTGAATAATTTTCGACGAATTATTTTCATGAAGATGACTAAAGTAGCGCAATTCTATATCTGTTTCTGGCTGACCATTAGCGGCTGCCTGGCGCAGGAGCCCGTAGTGTTCAATGAACAGAATGGTAAGATAACAGCCACAGGTGCCTGGATTCCCAAAAACGTCGATGAGATGAAAGGGCTTCTGATGGGGCCGTTTACCCGAAATGCCGATGGGCATGTGGTTGCTATCGACGGGCAGAACTGCATGATTAGTAAGGATGAAGGTAAAACCTGGCAATCGTATCCGCTATTCGCCAAACCCGACAAATTCAACATCTCAGGCGAACGGGCTCTGCTTAAAACCCGAAGTGGTATACTCATCTTCGCGTTTCTGAATCTGGCCGAACGGAGTGGCTGGAAATGGGATCGTACGATTTCCGATACGCCCGGGGCCATTCTGCCGACCTATGCTATGCGCAGCCTGGACGGTGGGCGTACCTGGCAGGAGCCAAAACGGTTGCATACTGAGCACACGGGTGCTATCCGAAGCATGATCGAAACCCGCGACGGGAATGTGATTTTTACGTCCATGATGATGCGCCACAATCCGGGACACCATACCGTACTGACCTACACGACCCGCGACGAGGGTCAGACCTGGGAGCGATCCAATATTATTGATCTGGGCGGTATTGGCGATCATAGCGGAGTGACCGAATCGACCATCGAGCAGTTGAAGGATGGGCGTATCTGGCAACTGATGCGCACCAACTGGGGGACCTTCTGGGAGGCTTTTTCCGATAATGAAGGTATTACCTGGACCACCATTCGCCCAACCTCTATTGATGCCAGTTCGGCACCGGGGCAGCTCAAGCGGTTGGCTAATGGCAAACTTGTCCTGCTCTGGAATCGACGTTTCCCCGAAGGCAAAACTACCTATCCGTTTCGGGGTGGCGACCGGCAGTTTTCGGAAGTAGCCGCCAGCAACCACCGCGAAGAACTGTCGATTGCGTTTTCGGACGATGACGGCAAAACCTGGAGTAAGCCCAAGGTGATTGCCAAGTCGTATACAATTCAGAACCGCGACACGGGCAAAGCCTGGATTGCCTACCCCTACATTTTTGAAGTAAGTCCGGGTCGATTATGGGTCACAACCATGCAGGGCGATCTGCGCATTGCGTTCAACGAAGCCGATTTTTATTGATTTACACAACATGATGAAACACATCGGAAAATTATTTATGCCGGCAATATGGGGTTTGCTCTTCCCGCTTAGCTTTCTGTTGGTATCGTCTGCTATGGCTCAGGGAGTTAAAACAGATGATACGTCCGAACGCGTACTTCGGCTGGACCCCGGCGATAACAATCCGCGCAACAGCGAGGGTGATTTTGTTACCCTCAACGATGGCCGACTTCTCTTCATCTATTCGCATTATACTGGCAAATCGACCGACGATCATGCCCCGGCCTATCTGGCTGGTCGTTATTCCCGCGATGGGGGTAAAACCTGGTCGGCCCAGGATCGACTCATTGTGGACCGCGAGGGTGATATGAATGTTATGTCGGTGTCGCTGCTACGCTTACGCAGTGGTAAGATTGGCCTGTTTTACCTGAAGAAGAATTCAACAATGGACTGCATTCCGATGATGCGGACCTCGTCGGATGAGGGCCAGACCTGGAGCCAGCCCGTAGCTTGTATCACGGATAAAAAAGGCTATTTCGTACTGAACAACAACCGGGTGATTCAGTTGAAAAACGGTCGATTGATGATGGCCGTGGCGTTGCATCGGACGCCCGAAACAGCCTGGGAAAACAAGGCTACGTTGTTTAGTTACATTTCAGACGATGAAGGTAAAACCTGGACTACCAGCGAACCGGTGCCGAACCCCGCATCGATTGTGACGCAGGAACCCGGTTTGATTGAGCTGAAGGATGGCCGGATCATGATGTTTATTCGGGCCGATCAGGGTTTTCAGGCCATGAGCTTTTCGGCTGACCAGGGTAAAACCTGGAGTGCTGTTCAGAATACGACTATTTATTCGCCGTTGTCGCCCGCATCTATTGCTCGCATCCCATCGACGGGTGATCTGCTGATGGTCTGGAATAACAACAAAACCACCGACAAATCCTGGCACAAAGGGGCCCGTACCCCATTGACCATCGCGGTTTCATCTGATGAGGGGAAATCCTGGAAACACATCCGGGATATTGAAACCGATCCTGACGGCTGGTATTGCTACACGGCTATTCATTTCACGGCTAAGGATGTACTGCTGGGCTATTGCGCCGGAAGCCAGTCTGCCAAAACGCATCTCTCAGTGCTTCAGATCCGCAAAATGAGCCAGAAATCGCTGTATAAGTGAACCATGTGTGCACAAGTGATCGAACGCAAGCATGGCTCCGTTTTCACGCAGTCACCAATTCGCTCAATCACGTAATGTAATAAGTAGATGGAGCTATTTACGACGCGTGTAATCAGCGGGTTAGAGCCGGGGCCGCATGTATTGTTCATTGCGGGCGTGCATGGCGATGAGTACGAACCCATGCTGGTGGTTGAAAAGCTCTGGCATCGCTTGTCTCATGAATTGCAAAAGGGCACGGTTACACTGGTCAGTGTCGCCAACCAGACTGCTTTTCGTCGAAGTGCTCGCTGTGGTGATGATCAACTGGATCTGGCACGGACCTGTCCAGGAAACCCTATTGGGAGCATAACGGAACGAGTAGCCTCTGATCTGAGCAGGCTGATCGAAACGGCTGACTATCTGATCGATCTACACACGGGCGGGGTTATGTTCGACATTTCGCCCCTGGCCGGATATATGCTACATCCTGACGAAGTGATTCTCAATAGGCAGCGTAACATGGCTTGGGCCTGTGGCCTGCCCATTGTGTGGGGAACCGAGCCTACTCCACAAGGGCGAACCTTGTCGGTAGCTCGCGACGCGGGTATTCCCGCCATTTACCTTGAATATGGCGGAGGAACGGGTATTCGAACACCGGTAATTGAGGCTTATCAGCAGGCTTGTATCAACGTACTGGGTTTGATCGGTCTGGTAGCCGCTACATATGTCCCCCAACCGGAGTTGGAAGTGTGCTGGGTAGAAGATTACCGCGATAATAGCGGGTATTTGCAGGCCATGATGCCTTCGCCCATTGATGGAATCTTTGTTGGTGAGGTTATTCTAGGCCAGTACGTTAAGCAGGGAGATCGTTGGGGGAGAGTCATTGATGTTATCAACGGCGCCGAGGTCGAGGTTTTTTGCGATAAAGATGGGATGGCGTTTTTGCGCCGGGAATTGGTAAACGTAAAGCAGGGCGACGCACTGGGCGGAATTTTGCCTATTTCGAAACCCGGTAAAATCGTACTCTATGCGTAAGTCAAACGTAGTCATAATCACGGGGGCGGCTGGTGGCATTGGCCAGGCTACAGCACATGCGTTTGCCGCCGAAGGGTATGGTCTGGCCCTAAGTGATCTGAATGAAAATGCCCTCACCCAACTGGCCAGCGAGCTAACTAATCAGTATGCAGTCGAGTGCCTGCCGCTGGTCGGTGATCTGGCCGATAGTACGTATCTACAAGCTATTGTTTCGAAAACCGTAGCGCAGTGGGGGCGTATCGATGTGCTGGTGAATAACGCTGCCTGGCGAACGCTGGAAAGCCTGCGAACGCTGTCACTGGCCGATTGGGAACGAACCTTGAAGGTATGCCTGACGGCCCCGGCTTTTCTGACCAAATGGGTCGCTGAAGTCATGGAGACGAACGGTAATCCGGGGGTAATCATCAACGTCACCAGCATGATGGCCCAACGACCGTCGGGGATGGGGACGGGCTATATTGCTGCCAAAGGCGGATTGGAGAGCGTGATTCGGGAAACGGCAGCGACCTACGGACGAAGTGGCATTCGGGTGGTGGGCGTAGCACCCGGTTATGTCGAAACCCCCTTAAGCCGGGATTACCGAAGCGAAGATGGCGAGAATATCAGCCAGCAACTGATCGATGAACTGGTCGATTTTGTACCGCTGGGCCGGGGAGCTACCCCAGCAGAAATAGCCGACGCCATCTGCTGGCTGGCCTCTGATTCGGCCTCGTACATAACCGGCACGACGCTGCTGGTCGATGGTGGATTCAGTCCCAACTTCAACCGATACTCGCTAAAAAAACGGCAATTGCCCAACGAATTTTGAAAACAATCTGGACATACGCGGAGCACTTACCGCCGGTACCTGATGCCAGCCGCCTGTATCTGGGCGAAGGCGGAACGCCATTGGTCAAGTCACGCTACATTGGTAAGGCTATTGGTCTTGACCATCTCTATTTCAAGCTGGAAAACCTGAATCCCACAGGCTCGTACAAAGATCGGTTTGCGTCGGTACTGGTGAGCCAGATGCGAGCGGCTGGGCAGACTGTTTGCCTGGCTACCTCCAGCGGAAACACCGGTGCAGCCTTGTCGGCATACTGTGCAGCGGCTGGCATTCAGTGCGTTTTGGTGGTGGTCGATGGCGCTCCCCTGCCGAAAATTCGCCAGATGCAGCTCTACGGAGCCGAAATTCTGATGGTGAGCGACTTCGGGAAAAGTGCCCAGGTCACGGGGCATGTATTTGCCAAACTGACTGAACTCTGTCAGATGCACCAGCTTCCGTTGCCGATTAGTGCCTTTCACTACTGCCCCTCTGCCATGCAGGGGGTACAGACCATGGTGTACGAAATCATGGAACAGTTGCCCCAGGCACCCAACCATATATTTTCGCCCGCTGGTGGTGGTGGGCTTACCCTGGCGATGGGTCGGGGTGTCGTATCGGCGAAGGCAGCCACCAAAGTACATTGTGTGCAGCCCGAAGGCAACGATACCATTGCCTCGGCCCTACGGTGGGGGCAGGAGAAAGCCATTCCGGTCGACTACTCCACCACCCGAATCAGTGGATTGCAGGTAGCCAATGTGATCGATGGTAACGAGGTGGTGAATACCTGCCGACAGTTGGGGGGGAGGGGCTATGTGGTGACGGATACCGAGGTGTTCAACTGGCATCAGGAGCTGGCCCGTCGGGAAGGTATTTTTGGTGAACCGGCTGGAGCCGTAGCATTGACGGGGGTTGTTCAGGCGCTTAGACTGGGGGAACTCAGTCCGTCGGATGTGGTGGTTTGTCCGATAACAGGTAGCGGCTTTAAAGACATGAATGCCGTGGAACGAAATTTTGGATTACCAGACGTATCGGCGATCAGTATAGCCGAAGGGCTCGGTCGTATCGAGCAGTTTATATCGTAAGTGATTTTCTGGCTATGAACGAACAACGACTCTTTCCGTCATCAATCTATCCCTGGGTAGTCGTAGCCCTGTTGTGTGTTGTCGGCTGCCTGAATTACCTGGATAGGATGATGATTACGACCATGCGGCTATCCATTGTCGAGTCGATACCGATGAGCGAGGCCCAGTTTGGGTTACTGACCTCTTTATTTCTCTGGATATACGGCCTGTTAAGTCCGCTCTCAGGGTTTCTGGCCGATCGGTTTAGCCGCAGCAAGGTCATCATTATCAGTCTATTCGTCTGGTCACTGGTCACCCTGATGACATCCTACGTGACTACCTTCGAAGGTCTTTTGCTAACGCGGGCACTAATGGGTATTAGTGAAGCCTGTTATATTCCGGCGGCCCTGGCCCTGATTGCCGACTATCATCGGGGAAACAGTCGTTCGCTGGCGACGGGTATCCACATGGGTGGCATTATGATTGGGCAAAGCCTTGGCTTTATTGGCGGCTGGCTGGCCGAAGACCGAACCTGGAACTACGTCTTTTTCGTGTTCGGCATCGTGGGGGTCATTTACGCGTTTATTCTGTTGGTTACGTTGCGGGATCGCAAACCCGATGTTGTTCAGGATGATCGCCTGCCGGAAAAAAATATCGGCATGCGCGAGGCTGTTCGGATTCTGTTCAGCAACCGATCCTATTGGCTGGCCATTGGGTTCTGGGGAATTGCGGGCGTGGTTACCTGGATGATTGCGGGCTGGTTACCCACCTATTTTCAGGAGCATTTCCGGCTAACCCAACGTATGGCCGGGGTTTATGCTACGGGCTACTTTTATCCGGCGTCGCTGGTGGGCGTGATTCTGGGCGGTTTCCTGGCCGACCGCTGGAGCCGTAGTCATCCGAAAGGCCGATTACTAGTACCGATCATCGGCCTTGTCGTAGCCGCTCCGGCTGTGTTTTTAGCTAGTAGTACGCAGGTACTTCCGCTGGCGATTATCGGGTTTACGACCTACGCATTTACCCGTACGTTTCTCGATGCCAACATGATGCCCATTCTATGCCTCATCGTCGACCAGCGCTACCGGGCCACGGGATACGGCATTATCAATATGGTGTCGGTCAGCATTGGCGGTATGGGTATCTATGCTGGTGGGGCCATTCGGGATGCCCACCTGGATCTGAGTACCCTGTTTCGGATAGGCTCTGTTGCTCTGCTTATATCGGCCGCTTTATTATATAAGGTCAAACCGTCGGTAGACATGGAAAGGAAAAATCAACTAAGTGATTCGTATGATGAGTCTAAATGAGTTAAGCGATCAGTTGTATGTGGCTGTTCTGAGTGATGTACTGGATCAGATGGGCTATACCCACCAGGCCACGCGTATCCCGTTTACGGCTTACACGGGTATTTCTAAACTGATAGGTCGGTGCAAAACCACCCTTTGGGCCGATATGTACGACGTAGACCCTAATCCTTATGAGCTTGAACTGAAGGCCGTGGATAGCTGCCAGCCTGGCGATGTATTGATTGCGGCTGCGGGTGGGTCGAACCGCTCCGGTATCTGGGGCGAATTACTATCGACGGCGGCTCGCAACAGCGGTTGTGTCGGGGTAATTGTTCATGGTGGGGTGCGCGACATCGACAAAATGCGGGAAATGCAGTTTCCTGTTTTTGCCACGTCCAAAAATCCTTACGATAGTCAGAATCGGCAGCGGGTAATCGATATGGATGTAACAGTCGAGATCGACGGCGTCCGCTTTTCGCCCGGTGATATTGTCATGGCCGATGAAGATGGTATTGTGGTCGTTCCGAAGGCGATTGAGCAGGAAGTGATTCAGGCAGCTCTGAACAAAGTATCGGCCGAGAACGTAACGCGTGATGCCATTAAAAACGGGATGAAAGCGACCGAAGCGTATCTAAAATTTGGTGTATTATGAGCACAGAAAAGACGGTGGTTACCGGTAGTAAGGTTCCCCAAAGTCACTTGCCTTTTTCGCCCGGTGTCATTTCGGGCAACTACCTGTTCGTTTCTGGCCAAGCATCCGTTGATGATACAGGCGCCATTGTGACCGATACGTTTTCGGGCGAATGCCGTCGTTCATTCGACAACCTGAAACGGATTGTCGAAGCAGCCGGAGCCACGTTGGATGATGCCGTTCAGGTCCGTAATTATGTGGGCAGACAGGAAGACCTGGCGGAGTTCAACACCATCTACCGAGAATACTTCCGTGAACCATTTCCGGCCCGTACCACACTCATTGGCTGCCTGGGCGATGTACTGAAATTTGAAGTCGATGCTGTGATTGCCCTATGAAAAAGCGCATAGCCCTGATGGGTATTTATCATGAAACGAATACGTTTATCGATATGCCCACGACGCTGGATGATTTTCAGGACAATTTCTGGCTGGTTGGCGATCAGATACAGGCTGAATACGCCGGAGCGCATCACGAGATCAGTGGCGTAATTGAGGTGATCACAGCAGCCGACGATATGGAACTGGTTCCCGTGTTTTATACAATGGCCACACCAGGCGGCATGATCGATAAACGGGCCTATGAGGCCATACTGACTGAACTATGGCGCCACCTTGATCAGTGTGGTCCGATTGATGGTTGTGTGGTAGTACCGCACGGCGCTGGCGTTGCCGAGGGATACCCCGACATGGACGGCCATTGGCTGACGGAACTTCGGCGAAAAGTAGGGCCGCATATACCCATAACAGGAACGCTGGACCCCCATGCGAATGTAAGCCCGGCTATGGCCGAAGCAACCGACGCATTAGTGGCGTATGCAAGCAATCCACATATCGATCAGCGAATAGCCGGACTCAAGGCGGCCCAGTTGATGGTCAGGATATTGCGGGGAGAAATCAATCCGCTGCAAAAGCTGGTGCAACTGCCGCTGGCGATCAGCATTGAGCAGCAGTATACATCGCAGGAGCCTTGCAGAAGTCTGATCGCCAGTATGAATCAATGGGCAGGTGAAAAAGGCTTTGTGTCGGCCAGCTTATTGCTCGGATTTCCGTATGCTGATGTAGCCGAGATGGGATCTGGCTTTATATTGGTGGCTGACGCACAAAATCTTGACAAGGCAACTGACGATCTGCAAGAGGTAGCCCATCGGTTAAGCGACTATGTACTGGATCGACGGGCATCGTTCAATGGCGAAAAAACGAGTATCAAGCAGGTATATGAGACCTTACCTGGTCTGGCAAAGCCCGTATTGCTGCTGGATATGGGTGATAACGTAGGCGGTGGCGGACCCGGCAACAGTACGATACTGATCGAATATCTGGAGAATAAGTCCTTTACGAACGTATTCACCTGCCTGGCCGATCCCAATGCTGTAAACGTAGCGTTTAGCTACTCACCGGGCGACCGTTTCCCGATCACGCTCAACACGGCGCAGGGAAATTGGTCGACCGAGGTGATTCTGCGCCAACTAAGCGATGGCCTGTTTAAGGAAGATAAACCTAAACACGGTGGGTTTGTGAATTACAACATGGGCAAGACGGCCATTGTTGAAACCCTGATCGGCAATACCCTCATGCTCACAAGTCGCCGGACTCCGCCATACAGCTTAGGCCAGCTGACCACCTTTGGGTTAGCCCCTGCCTCCTTCAATGGCATTATTGCTAAAGGCGTCAACGCACCCATAGCCGCTTACGCATCGGTTTGCCCGACCATCGTGCAGGTCGACACGCCCGGTGTGACGCAGGCCGATATGACGCTTTTCGCGTACCATCACCGCCGAAAACCCATGTATCCTTTCGAAGACGTTAACCATTCCGACGATGCAGGTAACCGTTCAGAAATTAGCTGACCTTCCTTTTTATACTGAAGGTCCGGTCGTAAACCGGGATGGTCGATGTTTTTTTACGACTTTATCGGGTGGAATGATCGGTACGGTTGGCGAGAATGGAACGGTTGAGCCATGGGGCAATACTGTATGTCCGAACGGTCAGGTGGTGTCGGCGGAGGGATTCCATTTGATCTGCGATAGTCAACAGGCGGGTATTGCCCGATTCGATCCTATGGGCAATTTTATCGATTATCTGGTGAAGGGCCAGATCGCCCGGACAACGGTTCATATGCCCAACGACCTGATTCTGGATAGCCAGCAAAACCTCTATTTTACCGATTCGATCCGGGGTGACGGGAACGTATTTTTCAGAGGAATAGATGGGGTGGAAAGGCTGGTAGTCAGGGGAGTCGACTACGCCAATGGCTTGGGGCTTTCGCCCGATGAGCGTGTGCTGTACATAGCCGAAAGCTATCAAAATCGGATTCTGGCCGTCGAATTGAGCGAACCGGGCGTGGCCCGAAATACGTCAGCGGTTTTTGTTCAGTTGCCGCAGCATCGGTCTGGCGAAGTAACCCGTAACCTCCCCGATGGTATAGCCGTAGCCCCCGATGGCCGCGTATGGGTAGCCCATTATGGGATGCAGGCTATTCAGGTAATGGATGCAACCGGGCGTTTAGACTTCCATATCGATACGCAACTGCCGCTAACCAGTAATCTTTGCTTTATAGAATGGAGCAGGCATAAGCAGATTTTGTTGGTAACTGGTGGCTATGACGAGCCGGGTCCGGGGGCCGTTATGCGTATTACTGTAACACAAAAGGAACATTAGTGATGCGAACAACCCATCTGATATACTGGATTTTTCTTATGCTTGTAACAAAAAATGGGCTGGCTCAGTCGGTAATTCGCTGGGAGTCATTGCCGCTATTACCTGACTCCAAAGGGCGTGCGGGTATGTTTGCCGGGGTAAGTAATGGGGCTATTATTGCTATCGGGGGTGCCAATTTCCCCGATGCTCCACCCTGGGAGGGCGGTAAGAAAAAATGGTACGACGATATTTTTGTACTGGAAACGGGAAAAAAGAGCTGGATAAAATCTACCCGCAATTTTCCCAGAGCGTGTGGCTATGGTGTATCCATTACCTACAATAATCAGTTGATTGTCATTGGCGGCAGTAATCCGAACGAGCATCTGAATCAGGTAGTGGGCGTAGCCTGGAATGGAACAGACTTAGTGCTGACCAACTACCCATCGCTACCCTATCCGCTGGCTCAAATGGGCGGTTTCCTGGTCGACGATATGATTGTCCTGATCGGTGGTAATCAATCCGCTACGTCACCACCAATGTCTACCTGTCTTATCCTGGATTTGAAAAATCTGAAAGCAGGTTGGCAACCAAACAACACGTTTTCAGGGGTGGCCAGAATTTTTCCTATCTGTGGTGTTTACCATGGGGAGGGCTACCTATTCAGTGGCGAAACGCAGGGTATTAACGCAAAAGGAAATAAATTCAGAGACATTCTGTTGGATGCCTACCAGATTCAGCTAAAGCGGAACAATAATACTCCTTTGCTGACCTGGCAGAAACTGGCCCCAATGCCCAGAGGCATGTCGGCGGGTGGTGGTACTGTTCCGTTGCTGAATGATAATCAGTTCTTTTTCTGGGGTGGTGTCGATGCCGTAACGGCTGGCTGGAAAAATCCCGCCAAACACCCCGGTATTATTCGTAGTATGCTAATCTATAAGCCCGAATCCGATGAATGGACGTATCTGGGCGAAGAGCGTACCCATGCTTCCCGAGTAACCTTACCTGTCGTTTATTGGCAGGGGTTGTGGGTGTATGTCAGTGGCGAAACATTTCCGGGTGTCCGTACTCCTTCAGTGATTGGAGTCAGAGGTAAGTGATAGGCAAACCCGCTTTCCCTAAATAGATGTTAGGGCAATACCAGGAGATGCTTTCAGAATGCTGGCCTGTTGGCCGGAAGCTTGCCAGGTATTCGTGCAAGAGATGGATGGGTTGTTGAGCACATTTTCAATCGAATCGATAGTAGGCGGTTTTATAGGGGGGTGGTTGGGCTTCTTGCTGTCAGCAAGGGAGGCATTTGGGAAAAGAATCGTTTATTGAGCTTCAGGTTTATCTGTGTAGATTATACTGTCGGGAGCTTATAACGGAATGAATTCCAGACAAAGAAAGATGATTCGACAGAACTATTTTATGGATTTTACCTTTGAAATAGCAGTTGGTCGTTTCGCTTTTGTCTTGAACAGAAATCTTACATATGAGCCCTACTGTAGGAAAATACATCATGCTGATCGGAGCAGCTATTGTGCTGGTGGGCGTTATCGTTTACCTGTTTGGGGATAAACTCCACTGGTTGGGCCGTTTACCAGGCGATATTCGGATGGAAGGGAAAAATGGGGGTGGATTTTATTTTCCCATTGTGACCTGTATTGTGGTGAGCGTAGTCCTGAACCTGATTATCGTTCTGATCCGTCGTTTTTTCGGGTCTTAGCGCTGGTCGATTTGGCAGGCTGGGCCGCATTCTCTTCCGTGTAGGTCAGTTTGTTCAGGTAGAACACTTCGCGCTGACTGCCTGATGTTTTGGATGGCGCTATTTTCTGGAAACCACAAGCCAGAAAATGCCGATCGTACCAGGCCATGAGGTTATCCTGGGCCGAAAAAGTAACCTTCTCATTTTCGGTAGCCGTTTTCAGTTTAAACTTTTCGGTTTCTTTCAGCACCTTGCTCTCCTGAATCACTTCCGTTGTGATTTCGCCATCGTTCGGGTACGCCAATACCATCCGGTCGCCCTGGTGCGACACCTGAACCATTTCGATAAGCTCTTTACTCAGGAGTTCTTTAATAGGAAAACAATTGTCCCACAGAAGGTTACCTTGTTTGTTGAAGCCGCAGATAAACGCATGGGTGTACCGATAGCCTTCGTATCGATCGGTGCCCCGGACAATGCCGCCATAGGCCAGTGTGCTCCCCCGGTACTGCGGATAATACACTTCAGCCACCAGGGTCAACCCCGTTGGAGTGGGTTGCAGATCGTGTACCAGCAGTCGGTAATGGAACTTGTAATCCTTGCCTTCCTCCTTCTTTTTATTGGCTCTGGCCAGCAACTTCTGCTGACGCTGCGGTTTCAGGTAGTCGAAAAAATGCTGCAATTGCGAAAATTCAATGTACTGAATCGATTTGCTGGCCTCGTCGGCGTGTTCACCATGGTGGATATGGGTCACGTAGATGCCCTGGGAGTAGGGGGTACAATCCGTCGAATAATTGCCTACCAACAACGACTCATGTTCGTTGACGGGCAGCAGCTTACCCGAAATGAGGCTCTTTTCGGCACCGTCGAAATCGAGGGTACGGACTAGTTTGCAATCGTAGTTATAGGTTCGGATCGAGAACTGGCAGTGCCGTTTCAGCGAATGAACCAGTACGTTGACCTCCCGGCGGGATTCGTCAATTTCCAGCCCACTCAGCTCCATCCGGTTCACATACATACCCGGAAGCACTTTGGCCGACTGGTCGAAGAACGAGAACGCCATCACTACCGGGCGGCCGTGTCGGTATCCACCTACATAGGCCTGACTGCCCAACACCTTAAAATACTGGACATCGAACTGATCGATCAGGTTGCCTTCGAAGGTTTCAATAACGCCGTCTTCGAGGTGGAGCCGGAGAAACTGGAACTTGCCCCGGTCGTAGTCGCGGAACAGGTGATACACGTACTGGTCTGTGTTGCAGTCTAATACAGGGGAAAAGTCGCCGCTCTGTTTGAATTGAGCTTTCCAGAGAAGCTTCAGGTTAACGTCGTATTTCTGGAAGTTCAGGTTGGCAGGTGTATTGTCATAGAAGGCACCCGTTCGGATGGTTACCAGAAGTCCCTTGTCGTTTAGGGGGGTTACGTCGAATGCTTCGGCTTCGTTAGGGTCTGAGGGGATTTCAAGCCGTAGCGATTGGGCCAGCTGTGCACGCACAGGTGTACCGGCAACGGCCAAAACCAGGCAGACTAGGTAGAGCGTTCGAAGCATAGAATCAAATGTACAAATTATGACGTATAGTTTCTGGTGACATATAGGACAAACTGTAGCGAAGCCTTCTGGTTTTAACCGCAAGGACGCAATAGGCGTAAAGCGGGTCAAACTAATCGGGTCTTTGCGCCTATTGCGCCCTTGCGGTACAGATTTTTTATTGATGCAACTGCTTGCCCAGAATCGAATACCGAAATCTATCTAGCAATAATCATACTGTTCTATCGAAATCCCTGACTCGTTATACCTGCCAACGCTTTTTCAGGAAGTCTTTCATGAAGACATTGATGTCCCACTGACTCGCAACGGGCAAGTTGCTATAGGGTAGCGTAGGCAGATAACCCGGGGCTGGGCCAAATTCGCAGGTAACGGTGAGTTGTGAGGCATTGGCCCGCTGGAGTCGGTCACGAATGGCATCCCACCATTTGGCGTGTGTTTCGAGCGCATCGTTCCATTCAGGTGCCCTGGGGTCAGTAACCTGTGGGGCTTCGGGCTGGCCTACCCGGCAGTGAATGTGGTCGCTGACGGCAATGGCGCGTGCCACATTATCCGCCTGATCGGCCAGATACGACTCCGCCACGTTGACCCAGTGCGAATAATCGGCGGTGAGTCGCAGATCGGGTAGTTTGAGTAAGTAGTACTGAATGGCGGGTGCGCTGTACGAAAAACGGCCCCGATGCGTTTCGTGCAGAATCCGAACGCCGGTTTGTTTCTGTACATCGGCGGCTGCCTGAATCAGTTCAACGTTTTGCTCGAAGGTGAAATAATCGTGGCCCGTATGGACGTTGATGAACAGCGGTTTGTACGAAGCAATGTCGAGCAGATCATCGTGGTATTTTTTCTTGTGCTCGGCAAAATTACTCCCTCCACCGAAGCCCATCAAAATCGGTTCGAGACCGTGATCGCGCATGACCTGTGTGGCTTCTTTTCGTTTGCCGGGGCCAGCCGCAATTTCCATGCCGTCGTATCCTGCGGCTTTCACCCGTTTGGCAGCTTCTGAATACGATAGATTTTCCATGCCCCACATCGGGCAGAAGAAGAGTGTTTTCAAAGAGGTAAGGTCTTGGTTTCTCTGCCCAAAGTTGGTGGAAAAAATGAGGTTTACCAGCTCTTTTTTTGGTACGGTTCAGATTGCTCTATGCTACCTGATGCTAGTCAATTGTTTGCAATTCAAGCGGCACATGTCCACAAATCGACCGTTGCTACTGACACACCGCTGTCAGTGAGCGAAGAGTTCTTTGCACCATACAATTAAAAACCTATCACTAATGAATTTTTCTTCTGCCCGGATCATCACCGCCGATCTCAACCGCCTTGTTTCATTTTATGAGCAGGTTACGGGTATGCCTGTGACACGGTACACCGATGATTTTGCTGAGTTACGAACACCATTGGCTACGCTGGCTATCGGAAGCATACGCACAATCCCGCTATTTGGTGGAGACGATGTGGCTATATCGGCTACCAATCGGTCAGTTATTATTGAATTTCGTGTTGAGGATGTAGATAATGAATACGAAAAACTGGCGGATTTTCTAGGGGATACCATCGTGCAGAAGCCAACGACCATGCCCTGGGGCAACCGTTCGCTGTTGTTCCGCGACCCTGATGGAAATCTGATCAACTTTTTTGCCCCCGTTACATCCGCAGCACAGCAGCGATTAGAGGGATAGTGTAAAGGCTATCTGACTCCCTGATGGTTTACTCCCTGTAGTAATCTCCAGGGTTTCATAACGTTGAGATTAAAATTTGCAACGATTTGAGTAATAACCAGGTCATGTGTGTATTTCAACCTTGGCCTGATCCGCTGACGCTGTACACCTAAGAGGGCTGCGGATCTGTTTGACTCATCCGTTGTGCACACCTATGAAACTATGGAATAACTCCTGTCTACGTGTTCGGGCTTTTCTTTTTAACGGCTTCCTGATTGGTATCCTATTGGCAAATGGCCTTTGGGTCGGTTCGGTAAGAGGGCAGGTCCCCGCCAATGCCCGCAACTGGTATTTTGGAAATGGGGCAGGGGTTACGTTTAATGGAGGGGCTCCTCAGGCTGTAACGAATGGGCAACTCCGTTCGATGGAAGGGTGCGCTACCCAGTCCGATGCCAATGGGCAACTGCTGTTTTACACCGACGGCAGCACCATCTGGAGCCGAAACCATGAGGTTATGCCCGGAGCCGTCAATCTGGGAGGGGGTAGCCGGAGCACCCAGTCGGCCCTGATTGTTCCCTATCAGAATAGTAGCGACCAGTTTTATGTTTTTTCCGTTGCCAGTTCCGATCAACCTACGGGTATCCAATATTCGATAGTCAGCATGAATTTGAATAGCGGCTTAGGTGGGCTGACCGCCAAGAATAAACCGCTACTATCGCCATCGTCCGAAAAAATCACGACCATTTATCATTGCAACAACCTGAATCACTGGATTATCACGCATGAATTGACCACAAACGCTTTTCGGGTGTATTTGCTCAACGATAATGGGCTTATTCTTACACCTAAAGTGTATAACGTAGGTTCGGTACATCAGTCGCTGTATCGGGCAGGTAGTCCGCACCGGGAGAGCAAGGGGTATATGAAACCGTCGCACAATGGGAAACTGTTGGCTGTTGCCGTTTCCGATAGTGTAGAGGGCGGTTTTCTGGAACTATTCGATTTCGATAATCAGGCTGGGGCTATCTCAAATGCCCGAAAGCTGGAAGTTCCTGCAACAGTTGGCGCCTATGGACTTGAGTTCTCGCCCGACAATTCTCTGATTTATTTGTCGACCCTGTCGAGTAAAAAAGTCTATCAGATACGAGTTAGTGATCTTGCTATCACAGCAACCCTGAATGTGCAGGCGCAGCGAAACGCGTCGCCCGGTGTAGGGGCGTTGCAAATTGGTCCCGATGGGAAAATTTATGGGTCGCAGCCGGGCGAAGATTATCTGATGGTAATTAACCAGCCCAATCAGGTAGGCGCTGGTTGCGACCTTGTTTCACAAGCCGTGCCTCTGGGCGGTAGAACGACTATGGCCGGACTGCCTTTCAATGTCGATACCATTCCCCGACTTTTGCCAAAGGTAAATATCGAACTGGCTAAGCTGGGTGGTTGCAACAACATTCTGCTCTCATCCAAAACCCAGAATCTGGATGTAAATTACCTGAGTTATCAATGGTATTTGAATGGAACAGCGGTGACCGGAGCAACTTCATCAACCCTGAAGCCCGAAAAATCAGGTACCTATCTCTTAAAAGTTCGGGAAGGTAAATGTGCTGACATTCACATGACATCCACTGAAGAACTGGCGGTTGTGTTGGTTGAAGTCAATCCAACCGCAACGATTATCCCGGATTTCTGTGGGCAAGTTCGGCTCAATGCACATGCAACAGGTGGAATACCGCAATGGACTGGCCCTGGGATCAATGCATCCAACGAACGGCAGGATTCACTGATCGTATCGAACGTGAACGGTGCCCAAACGTATCGGGTGCGGGTTACCAGTGCCGAAGATGCCTCCTGCTTTGCCGAAAAAGACGTTACGGCAAGTTTTACCCGGCCCTCCCCATTTCGGTTTGTTACCTCGACCCAAACCGTCTGTGGAGATACCCTTACCCTCCGGGCCACTCCCAATTCGGATTGGGATGCTTTTAGCTGGCAATTGCCGGATGGCCGTTCACTAGCGGGCGCTACGCTTCTGGCTCGGCAAAATGGGCAATACACCGTAACAGCCCGTAGCACGAAAACGGGTTGTGTGAGCCGCGACTCGCAGATGGTGACGCTAAACCCATATCCGAAACTACAACTGGCTATCCACCAGATCGACACCTGTTTTGCCACTGCCGACCCGATTGGTCTGGAGGCTGGCGTACTCCCTGATGTTGTGTATAGCTGGTTGAAAGCGGGTAGAATCATCGGTACCGAACAGGTACTGCGCGTAAACGACTACGGCTGGTATACGATCAACGTGCGCTCGTCGGCTGGGTGTCAGGCAAGCGATTCGGTTCGTGTGAGTTCCAACTGCCCGCCAACTCCGCCCATAGCGTATGTGCCGGATATTTTTACCCCCAATCGGGATGGGATGAACGAAACCCTGATAGTGTATAGTACCGGGGCAGAAAGCATGACGTTGACTATTTTCAATCGCTGGGGAGAACCTGTGTACGAAGGCGTTAGCGAAACAGCCGTTTCGGCAGGCTGGTCGACCTGGGATGGGAACTTTAAAGGGCAACCCGTTGGAACGGGCTTATATGTGTATCGGCTTGCCATGAAAAATTCGTTCTACCCGGCTGGATTTACCCGGAAAGGCGTTATCGAAGTAATTCGCTGACAACCATTTGGCTATCCTCAAAATGAATGAATAGTAGCAAAATTCGGCTAATATCCCCAACTTTACCCTTGAAAACCAAATAGGTTAACCGGTCGCACTTTCGGTAAACTATTTCTTGAACGAATCCAAATTTAGACCTAATTATGAGCGAAGTAGCCGCCCGTTTTGCCCCCGGCGTTGTGACCGGCGAAGGTGTCACCGAAATTTTTCGTCATGCGAATGAAAACGACTATGCCCTTCCGGCCGTCAATGTCGTTGGTACTAACTCTGTGAATGCTGTTCTGGAAACAGCTAAAGCTGTTAACTCGCCGGTTATCGTCCAGTTTTCGAACGGTGGTGGAATTTTTTATGGTGGCAAAAGCCTGCCCAACGATAAGCAACAGGCAGCCATTGCAGGCTCCATTTCGGGTGCCCTGCACATTCACCATGTCGCCGAACTGTATGGCGTTCCGGTGATCCTGCATACCGACCACTGCGCCAAGAAACTCCTGCCCTGGATCGACGGGTTGCTGGCGGCTGGTGAAAAACACTTTGACCAAACCGGCAAGCCCCTGTATTCGTCGCACATGCTTGACCTGTCGGAAGAACCCATTGAAGAAAATATCGAAATCTGCGCCAAATACTTCGAGCGGATGGCCAAAATCGGCATGACGCTGGAGATCGAACTCGGCGTAACGGGTGGTGAAGAAGACGGTGTCGATAACTCCGATGTCGACGATTCAAAACTATACACCCAGCCTTCGGAAGTAGCCTATGCCTACGAAGAACTGAGCAAAATATCGCCAAACTTCACCATTGCGGCTGCGTTTGGTAACGTACACGGTGTGTATAAGCCCGGTAATGTGAAGCTATCGCCAATCATCCTGCACAACTCACAGCAATACATTCAGGAGAAATTTGGTACGGGTCCGCTGCCGGTGAACTTCGTATTCCACGGTGGTTCGGGTTCCAGCCGCGAAGAAATCCGCGAAGCCATCCGCTATGGTGCGGTGAAAATGAACATCGATACCGACATGCAATGGTCGATGTGGGAAGGTGTGCTGAACTATTACAAAGCGAAAGAAGGGTATCTGCAATCGCAACTGGGCAACCCCGAAGGCCCCGATTCGCCAAACAAGAAGTACTACGATCCTCGTGTATGGCTGCGTAAAGGCGAAGAAAGCATGGTACAACGCCTGAAAGTAGCATTCGAAGATCTGAACTGCATTAACCGACTGGCGTAGTCGTCGGTTAAAACCATACAATTGAGGCAAATGCCGGACTCTGAGGAGTTCGGCATTTTTTATATGTATTGCCTGAGATAAAGCCGTGCGTAATGGACGTGTTACAGTAGCAGAACAGACACTGACAGAGGGTAATCGATTTGCTGCCACGAGGTTTTGAGAAACCTCTGTGTCAGATGTGAGCATCTGACACCACGGTGAGGGTATGAGAGTATCTGACAGCACAGGGAGGAAAAGATAGTTAGTTGATGCCCAGTGATGTCGGTTTCTTAAAACCGACACAGCAAGGTTTCTCAAAACCTCGTGGCAGTATGTCCATAGGTTTTGAGAAACCTCTGTGTCAGATGTGAGCATCTGACACCACAGTGAGGGGGATTCAAGTCAGAAAACAAACGTTTAAAAACAGCTTCAATGTCAAAAAATGCCGGACTCTCATGAGTTCGGCATTTTTTTTTGCCCGAAGATTAAAAATTTTTAATGTGAGGGGTACCCGTATCCGGGGTGTCGATTGTCTTATGCGTACTTAACAAAAACCTTATGGATGAGCAAACGATGATGGCAACGCTACTGGAACGGTACCTCGCCAATGAGGCAACGGACGAGGAACTGGAGGTATTTCTGGAACTGCTCAGGGAAGGGAAGCTGGACGAACTGGCCAGAACCTATATGGACCGGGAAGCCGACCTTATCCAGAAGACAACCCCTGAATCAACGTCGGGTACTGGGTTTCGGTCCTGGGGCCAGTGGCTGAAAATAGCCGCTTCCATCGCCCTGATAGTCTGGTAGATTGTACGATAACGATCTGTCATTTCTCGCTATTTCCATGCCTGCGTCAAGGGCGTGGTGAACCAAGCTTTTGTCAATTCATACAACCAATAAACTAGAAAAAAAGCAATGGGATTATCACTACAAAGGAGAATCCGAACCTTAGGGTGTTTGATGGTCTCCGCTTCGCTGATTACCACAGCGGGTGCCCATACCCGATCAGCGGAAAAAGGAGATCATGCAGACCAGATCAGGCAGGCAAAACGAATTGATGCGTCAAAAGCAACTCGTCAGGCTAACGCAGCCGACCAGGTGGCTATCGTAGTCAAAGGGAAGGTGACAGCGCAGGAAGACCGGATTGCTCTGCCGGGTGTCAACATCGCCATTAAAGGTTCTACAGTTGGTACAACAACCGATGCCGATGGCAATTATTCCATCAGTGTACCATCGCCGGAGAGCGTGCTGATTTTCTCCTTTCTAGGGTATGTATCGCAGGAGGTTAAGGTAGGTAGTCAGACATCGATCAACATAGCACTGGCCCCTGATTCCAAAATCCTGAATGAAGTGGTCGTTACGGCTCTGGGCTTTAAGGAGGAAAAAGATCGGCTGGGTTCTACTCTGTCGGCCGTTAAACCGGAAGATATCAAGCGATCTGGCGAAACAGGAGTCATCAACGGTCTGGCGGGTAAGGCGGCTGGCGTACTGATTTCGCGCTCAACCGGCGATCCTGGGGCAGGTTCGTATATCCAGATTCGGGGCCAGAATACCATTACGGGGTCGAACCAGCCGCTGATTATTATCGACGGTGTACCGATGAGCAATAGCACGACGGGCGATTCACGGGGTGGCGTTGCCCAACAGTCGCGGCTAAACGACATCAACCCGGAAGACATTGCCAGTATGCAGATTCTGAAGGGCGCTTCGGCGGCTGGTTTGTGGGGGTCGCGGGCAGCCAACGGGGTTATTGTGATCACGACCAAGCGGGGCGCTACCGACAACAAGCTGAATGTCAGTTTCAGTTCAACGGTTTCTTTCGATAAAGTCAATGTACTGCATCCCCTTCAGGAAGCCTATGGGCAGGGAACGGCTGGCGTTTACAACCCCACCACACAGTATTCCTGGGGCGACAAAATCGCCAATCGGGCAGGGGGCGAGGATGTTGTAAACATGAACGGGGCTCGCTTTGAATCGTATCAGGGCAAAACGTTTTATCCCATCATCACAAAGAACTCAAAAGAAACCTTCAACGAAGCGCGTCGGGATGCGGTTTTTCGGACAGGAACCTACCTTGACAACAACATTAGCTTAAGCGGAGGCAACGACAAAGGGAATTTCTACCTGAGTCTGGGTAACCTGGCGCAGAAAGGGATTTTTTCCGGGCAGAGCGACTATAAGCGGAACTCCGTTCGGTTCAATGCACTGCGTCAGTTCAACGACATTGTCCGGGCGTCGGCCAATGCCAACTACATTCGGACAACCTCCAACCGGATTCAGAAGGGCGATAACACCAGTGCGTTATATCTGGGGATGTTGCGGTCTGCCCCCGATTTCGACAGTCGCTACTGGAAAGGAACCTATTATGCGTCGCCAACGGCGGCTGGTATTCGGAATCGGCAACGTGCCTACCGGAATTACCTGGGTGCTTCGGCCAACCCAAGCTATAACGATCCGCTCTGGACCATCAACGAGTTGACCAACTTCTCGGAAGTGGACCGCCTGATTATGAACTCCGAAATGGTCATTACGCCCAAAGACTGGTTTAGCATCACGGCACGGGGTGGGATCGATATGTTCAGCGACCGCCGGGTAACGAACAACCCGGTGAACTCGGTCGAAAATTCGGGCGCAGGTACGTATGACCAGCGGATTATTTCCGAAAAAGAACTGAACCTGGACGTAATTGGCCGGGCGAGCAAAGATTTTGGCGAGAACATAACCAGCACGCTGATTTTGGGCTTCAACATCAACGATCGGACGTCCAACCTGCTGGGCGGTACCATGAATAACTTCATTCTGGAAGAAGCCCCTGCCAATTTCGCCAACTCGATTGCCGCCAACAACTATCCGTTCAATACCGAATCGCATCGTCGGACAGCGCGGTTGTATTCTACACTGAATCTGGGCTTCTTTAACCAGTTATATGTCAATGGATCGCTGGCCAGCGAATCGGGGTCAACGTTCGGAAGTGCGTCAAAATCGACCTTTTACTACCCATCGGCGGATGTGGCCTGGCAGTTTAGCCAATTGCCCGTTTTCCGGGGCACCCCACTGTCGTTTGGTAAGCTACGGGCATCGTATGGGATCGTAGGTATTCAGCCCGAACCCTATCGGAACACCACCCCCTATATTGCAGCCTCGTTTACCGACTGGGGTACGTCACTAACCAGCTCGGGCTACGGTGGCGCATACGTCGAAAGTGCTACACAGGGCGACCCGAACCTGTTGCCGGAACGCAAAACGGAATGGGAAATCGGGGGCGATCTGCGGCTCTTCAAAAACAAACTGACCATCGGCTATACCTATTACCAGAACCAGATTCGTGATTTGCTGCTACAAGTGTCATCGGCCGGTTCAACGGGCTTCAGCCAGAAATACACCAACGCTGGGAGTATGGAAAACAAAGGGATGGAGGTCGATTTTAACCTGAACGTACTCCAGAAGAACGATTTCCAGTGGAATGTATTTGCGAACTGGAGCCGTAACAAAAACCGCGTAACCAGTCTTGGCGGTACCGAAATCATCACGTTCACCAGCGGGGCGCTGAGTACGGTGGCACATGTAGGCGACGCATTATCGTCTTTCTATGGCGGTGTCTATCAGCGCAATGAAGATGGCTCTATGAATCTGACCGCCAATGGATTCCCGAAATTGGGCACCACGCTGGGCATTGTAGGTGATCCTAACCCCGACTGGCGTGGTGGATTTGGTACGAACCTCTCCTATAAAAAACTGTCGCTGAATGTGTTGTTCGAGACCTTCCAGGGGGGCGATTTCTACGAAGGAACCCGTGGCGTACTAGTCAATTTTGGTACCTATGCCGATGTGGGCAATGAAGTGACGCTATCGAAAGACATGTACAACTACGCCGGGACGCTGTTCAAAGCGGGTACAACCCTTCGTGGTAACGTAAAAGATTATGGCGGAGGCCCGGTGCTTCTGGACCAGTCATTCTACACATCGATTGGTGGGCACTCAGGGCAGTTGACGGAACAGTTTGTACGGGATGGAAGCTGGACCCGCATTCGGGAGATTACCCTGGGCTATCAACTTAACTCAGCCGGGTTCCGCAAGAAAACCAAACTTGAATCGGTCAGTTTCGCCGTTACAGCCCGGAATCCGGTGCTCTGGACGAAGGTGGTGGGCATCGACCCCGAAACCAACGTATCGGGCGTAGGCAATGCCCGTGGGGTCGACTATTTCAATAATCCCAGCACCAAATCGCTGGTGCTTAGCCTGAAAATCAACTATTAATGGTAACGCGGGTGGAAACCCGCGATCGTTTACTTTATAATCGCGGGTTTCCACCCGCGTTACCTATTACTTCCATGAAACTACGATATAAAGCCATTTTTGCCGTATTGATTGGGCTGACGTCTTCTGCCTGTGAGTCGCTGGTGTCGGATATGAACCAGGACCCCAACAACCCTACCGACGCTTCGGCCGAATATATTTTTACCGGGACACAAGTTGCCCACATCGCTTCGCAGGAGGGGATGGCCAGCCGGCTCACCATTGTCTGGACAGGCTATGGGTTTGGCGCGTTCCAGCAGTTTGGTACCTGGGGGCAGTATCAGATTACCGCTGCCAATTTCGACGACGACTGGAACCTGTTCTTCACCGGAACCAACAAAAATGCGGTGCGGGCACTGGACAAGGCCAATCAATTGGGCAACCGGGTTATGGCCGGTATCACTAAAATCATTCAGGTCCACAACATTAGCACGGCTACCGAACTCTGGGGTGATGTCCCCTTTACCGAAACCGCCAATACCTTGAAATATCCGAATCCCAGGTTTGAGACCCAGGCCGAGCTGATTCCAAAACTGATTGCTCAGTTGAACGATGGTATCGCAGACCTTGAATCGGGTATCGGAACGGTTGGTACAAAGGACCTGTTTTTTGCAGGTGATCTCACGAAATGGAAACAGGTTGCCAATACCCTGAAAGCCCGTCTATACACCGATCTTAAGCAATACAACGAAGCCTACACAGCGGCTCAGTTAGGAGTAAGCACCTATGCCAACTCCATGTATTCGCCACACGGGACAACGGCCAGTGCCAACGAAAACCAGAATTACAGCTTCCTGACCAACATTCGGGCGGGGAGCATCACGGCTGAAGGGGCCTACAACGCCGAACTGCTTAACCCGGCCAAAACGACTACGTATCGGGGAAATGCTAAAACCAACGAAACGGCCCGCTTCAAGTTCTATTACCTGGAAAATGGCGTGAACGCACCGGGGGTAATCGAGCCCAATACCCTGACAACCACAACAAACCGGGGCTTCTTTGCCCGTGATGCCAGCTTCCCGCTTGTGACCTACCAGGAAAATATCCTGACACTGGCCGAAATGGCTTTGCGTTCGGGCAAAGGGTTCGACGCGGCACTGGCGCATCTGAATACCTACCGGAGTTTCCTGAATGGTGGGGGCTACCTGCATGCTACATATAAAGTGGCTGGTACTTACAAATACGACCCCTACGTTGCCGCCGATTTTGAGGCTGGGGGCATCGAAAACAAGGACGGGATTGCTGCCGATAAGGCGTTGCTGCGTGAGATTCTGGAAGAGCGGTACGTAACCTTCTACGGCCAGCACATGGGCTGGAACGACGAGCGTCGCACGCGTGCTGAAGGGTTGGGCGTCAAGCTGAAGCCCAACAACGGGAGCCAACTGCCCGGTCGGTTCATCTATTCGCAGAATGAACTTAACTCAAATCCAAACAGCCCACGTTCAGCGCCAAGCCTGTTTGAATCGGTTACCATTTTTAAGTAATTTTTTGACAGGATTGACAAGATTCACAGGATTAGGTTCTGATCCTTAAATCTTGTGGTTTCTGTAAATCCTGTCGAAAGTTTCTATCAATCATGCGAATAAAAAATGTTGATCCGTAATGCATTCTAAAATCTACATAGTTCTTGCCACTGTTTGTCTGGGTGTCGGTTCTGCCTTGGCTCAGACTCCTTTTTCGGCGCAGGAAGTAAAGGCACTGCAAAAGCAGGCGAAAGGCATTGAGATTGTCAAAGATACGTACGGCGTTCCGCACGTATACGCCAAAACCGATGCTGATGCGGTATTCGGCGAAATGTACATTCAGTGCGAAGAGTTTTTCGATAAGGTCGAAACGTCGTTGATTGGGCGGCTGGGTCGGTCGGCTGAACTGGAAGGCGAAGGGGCTATCTATCGGGACCTGTGGACCCGGATGTTTATCGACTCCACGCAGGCCGTTCAGTTGTATCAGAAAACCCCCGACTGGCTCAAAAAACTGTGCGATGCCTACGCCGGCGGAATCAACTATTACCTGATCACCCATCCGGCTGTAAAGCCTAAACTCCTTAACCGGGTTGCTCCGTGGATGATTCTGATGAACAACGTTCCGGCTATGGGGGGGAGTAATGTTACCGAAGCTGATTTTAAAGCGTTCTACCTGAAAGAAGCCACTCAGCCTGCAACGGGTGGCCGAAGCTTTACCGCCGAACCGCCCAAGAATGATGGTTCCAATGGATTCGCCCTGGCGCCTTCCCGTACGCAGAGCAAAAAAGCGATGCTCTTCATCAATCCACACGCAGAATACTACGGGCGTATTGAAATTCATCTGGTTAGCGACGAAGGGCTCAATTCGTATGGGGCACCGTTTCTGGGGCAATTCAACATCTTTCAGGGTTTCAACGAGTCGCTGGGCTGGATGCACCCGGTTTCGCTATCCGACGCCAAGGATTTATACGCTGAGGATGTGGAATGGAAAAAAGGAAAATGGATGTATCGCTACGATGGCGTCTGGAAACCCGTTGATAGTACCGCCATTGAACTCCGTTACAAGAAAGGCGATAGCTGGGCAACCAAAAAATTTGTGACCTACCGCACGCATCACGGCCCGGTAGTGTATGCGACCGCCACCCGCTGGATTGCACTCAAAACCTACGAACCGAACATCGAACTGCTGGGGATGCACTGGCTGAAAATGAAAGCCCGAAACATGAAGGAATTCACCAATGCTATCAATGCGCGGGCAATGGTTGGTAGCAACATCGTCTATGCCGACAAGGAAGGCAATATCGCGTACTGGCACGGCAATTTCGTGCCGAAGAAAAACCCCTTACTCGACTGGCGTCGTCCGGTCGATGGCACCACCTCGGCTACCGAATGGCAGGGAACACATGAACTGACGGAGCTTCCGCACTACATTAATCCGGCCAATGGCTGGCTACAGAACTGTAACTCAACGCCTTTATACGGTGCTGGTGAACTCAATACAGAGATGCTAAACAAGCTCCCGTCCTACATGTTGCCGGATGGGCATACACCCCGCGCCGTTCATGCGGTCAAGGTGTTGACACCACTGAAAAACGCAACGATGGACGATGTGATCAAGGCATCGTACGATACCTATCTGCCCAGTGGTGAGCGCTTCATCCCCGGTCTTATAGCGGCTTACGCGACAGTGGGTGATTCGCTTAAGGCTAAACTGGCCCAACCCATCGAAACGCTGAAAGCCTGGAATTTTCGGACCGATACCAACTCAGTAGCTACTACACTTACGGTGCATTGGCTGGAAAAAGTTATCCAGCTCGACATGGCCCGACTGGCAAAGCCCGCCACCACGGAAGAACAGTATTCGCTAACCAACGGGGCTGCCGTCACAACCGAATTTCTGTCCCCGAAAGAGCAGGTTACCGCCTTAGCGCAGGTGGTGGCTGAACTCGAAAAAGAGTTTGGAACCTGGCAGGTTGCCTGGGGTATGGACAATCGGTTTCAGCGGATAGCGGATTCGGAACCCAGCGATGAGAAACTCAGTTGGGGCGTTCCGGCTACGCCAGGGTTTATGGGGTCGCTGAATGCCTATGTGAGCCGGAAAACGGCCAAAACGCATAAACGATACGGCATTACGGGCAATACGTTTGTGGCCGCCGTCGAGTTCGGCGATAAACTTCGGGCCAAAACCATTCTGACGGGGGGCGCCAGTTCTGACCCGACTTCGCCCCACTACCTCGATCAGGTGAAAGGTTACATTGACGGCACTTACAAAGAGATCTATTTCTACAAAGACGACGTGTACAAACACGCCGAAAAAATCTACCATCCAGGCGATAAGTAATCGTATGAAAAGACGTGATTTTGTCAAGTTGTCGGGTCTTGGGCTTGGGGCAACCATGCTGCCTGCCGGACTGATAGCCGGGAACCGGATTTCGGCGGAGGAACTACTGAATCCGGGACTGGACGTAACGGTCAAAAAGCGGCTGGCTGATGTCGCACTCAACGCTTCGAAGAGCAAAGGAGCTACCTACGCCGATGTTCGTATTGGTCGATACCTGCGTCAGTACCTGTTCACGCGCGAAAACAAAGTGCAGAACATCGTCAATTCGGAGTCATACGGGATTGGGATACGCGTCATTGCCAACGGAACCTGGGGATTTGCTTCGACCAATACCATGACCCCGGAAAGCATTGCCGAATGTGCTGTCATGGCGGTCGATATGGCGAAAGCCAACGCCGAAATTCAGCGGGAGCCCGTCGTGCTGGCCCCACAAAAAGGTGTAGGGGAAAAGACCTGGAAAACACCTATAAAGAAGAATGCCTTCGAAATTCCGGTTAAGGAAAAGATCGATCTGTTGATGGACGTGAACGGGGCCGCTCTGAAAAATGGGGCTTCGTTTGTTACGTCGAACCTCTTTTTTGTCAACGAACAGAAATACTTTGCCTCGACCGATGGCTCGTATATCGATCAGGATGTGCATCGGATGTGGCCAACCTTTACGGTCTCTGCCGTAAATCGACAGACAGGTCGGTTCAAGTCGCGGGATGCGCTGAGTGCTCCAATCGGGATGGGCTATGAGTATTTGTCGGATAATCCAGCCGAAAAAATCGTGATCCCGAACGGGCCAACCGTGTATCGGTATGCCTACAACATGATCGAGGATGCCACGGCAGCGGCTTTGCAGGCTAAGGAAAAACTCTCGGCCAAATCAGTCCCGGCTGGTAAGTACGATATGATTCTGGACCCGTCCAATCTGGGCCTGACTATTCATGAATCCGTCGGGCACCCGCTGGAACTGGATCGGGTGCTGGGCTACGAAGCCAATCTGGCCGGTACCAGCTTTGCGACGATGGAAAAGCTGCAATCGAAAAACTTCCAGTATGGCAGCAAGATCGTCAATCTGGTCGCCGATAAAATTCAGCCTAACACCATGGGGCTGGTTGGCTACGACGACGAAGGCGTTCCCTGTAAAAAGTGGGATTTAGTGCGGAACGGTATTTTGGTCAATTTCCAGGCGACCCGCGATCAGGTGCATCTGTTGGGTGAAACCGAGTCGCAGGGGTGCAGTTTTGCCGAAAGTTGGGATAGTGTTCAGTTTCAGCGTATGCCGAACGTATCGCTCCAGCCATCGGAAGGTAAATACAGCATTAACGATATGATTAGAGATACCGAAAAGGGTATTTATATCCTGGGTCGGGGGTCTTCGTCCATTGATCAGCAGCGGTATAACTTCCAGTTCAGCGGACAGCTTTTCTACGAAATCAAGGAGGGCAAAATTGTGGGTATGCTCGACGATGTCGCGTATC
This sequence comes from Spirosoma sp. 48-14, assembly GCF_001898575.1. Taxonomy (GTDB): domain Bacteria; phylum Bacteroidota; class Bacteroidia; order Cytophagales; family Spirosomataceae; genus Spirosoma. The sequence goes on along the minus strand of NZ_MKUD01000063.1, from coordinate 26,778 downwards.
AGTCCAACACGCAGGAGTTCTGGAATTCCTGTGCCCGCATCTGCGATAAAGACGACTACCGACTGTTCGGCACCTTCTTCGACGGTAAAGGGCAACCGGGGCAGGCCAGTGCCGTCTCGCACGGCTGCCCTACCACCCGTTTCAATGGCGTAAACGTAATCAACACCGGACGGAAGATTTAAAAAAATAGTATTAGGAGCGAGTAGTGAGGAGCGAGAATGCTGACGCCTACTCTCTGGCTTGCGCCAGCATTCTCGCTCCTCACTACTCGCTCCTAATACTCCACAAAAACACATGGCTATTTTATCGCAGGAAGAAGCCAAACGGCTCATTGATAAAGTGTTGAGCTATTCCAAAGCCGACGAAATGAAGGTAGAACTGAACGGAGGTCGGACCGGAAATATCCGGTTTGCCCGGAACTCTGTTTCTACTGCCGGAGCGACTAACAACCTGACCGTATCGGTAACGGCTGTATTGGGCAAACGGATCGGAACGTCTGATATCAACGAGTTTGATGAGGCCTCGCTCGAAAAGGCAGTCCGTCGGGCAGAAGAGATGGCCCGTCTGGCACCCGAGAACCCGGAATATATGCCTATGCCGGGACCGCAAACCTACACCAGTCCACAGGCATTTGTCGAAACAACGGCTGGGATGAAAGCGCCCGATCGGGCTAGGCTGGCCGGGGCCAGTATCAAGTCGATTATGGCGAGTCAGTTGAGTGGCGCGGGATTTCTGGACGATTCAGCGACCTTCAACGCCATCGGCAATAGCAAAGGCTTATTCGGCTACCATAAAAGCACCAATGCCAATTTCTCGCTGACGATTCGTACACCCGATGGGACGGGTTCTGGCTATGCTGCGGGCGATTTCAACGACGTTAGCAAACTCAAGACGGGCGCCTTAACCGATATTGCCATCCAGAAAGCCCGCGCTTCGCAGAAGGCCGTTGCCCTGGAACCCGGTAAATACACGGTTATTCTGGAGCCGCTGGCGGCTGGCGAACTGATTCAGTTTATGATGCGGGCGATGGATGCCCGTACTGCCGACGAAGGCCGAAGTTTCCTGAGCAAGAAAGGGGGAGGAACACGCCTGGGCGAAAAGCTACTGGACGAACGGGTGACGATCTACTCCGACCCCACCGATTCGCAGGTGCCGAGTTCGCCGTTTTCGGGCGATGGTTATCCGTACGAAAAGGTGGTCTGGTTCGACAAAGGGGTGGTTAAAAATATGTCGTACTCACCCTATTGGGCGAAGCAGAAAGGCGTTAAACCCTTGCCCGAACCATCTGGCTTTGTCATGGAAGGCGGAACACAGTCGCTGGCCGATATGATCAAAGGCACTGAGAAAGGGATTCTGGTCACCCGGTTCTGGTACACGCGCTGGCTGGACCCACAAACCCTGCTCTACACGGGCCTTACCCGCGATGGGACATTCTACATCGATAACGGGCAGATCAAGCACCCGATTAAAAATTTCCGCTTCAACGAAAGTCCGGTTATCATGCTCAACAACCTCGAAGCCATCGGTATTCCTGAACGCACGCGGGGCTGCATGGTGCCACCCTTACGCATTCGTGATTTTACGTTCAGCAGCCTTTCGGATGCCGTATAACTCACTTTTACATCTTCCTCTTTTTTACAACCAATGAAAAACGTTACCGGACTCGTTCTCTCTCTTTTTGTGGGAACACTGCTGTATGGCCCGACGAAGGCTCAAAATTCAGAAGGTAATCAGAACCAGGTGGCCGCGCTGCAACGGCAGTTAGCCAGTATGCAACACCAGTTTGATGCCCTGGATAAAACCATCGACGACCTGACCTGGTCGCAGCGGCTGGGCGATGCCGTACTGGTCGATAAGATCATAATTACGGGGCCTCCTCCGGCTGTTATCAAAAACCCAACGGGTCAGGGTGCAAAAAATCCCGTTCGTTTTTCGGCCTATGTGTTTATCCCTACCAAAATTGATCCGTCGAAAAAATACCCGTTACTGGTGTTGCCGCATGGGGGTGTGCATAGCAATTTTAATACGGCTTACGCCCACATTATCAAAGAGCTAACCGCGCAGGAATACGTTGTCATAGCGCCTGATTATCGGGGGAGTACGGGCTATGGCCAGGGCTTTTACCAGCTCATCGATTACGGCGGCCTGGAAGTAGAAGACACCAAAGCCTGCCGGGATTACATGCTCGAAAACTACGACTTCATCGACAAAAAACGGGTCGGTATTCTGGGTTGGAGTCATGGCGGCATGATTACGTTGCTCAACCTGTTCAACCATCCTTCCGATTATGCAGTCGGGTATGCAGGAGTGCCTGTAAGCGATCTGATTGCCCGGATGGGCTACAAAAGCCAGAGCTACCGGGATGCCTATTCGGCTGATTATCACCTGGGCAAAACCGCCGACCAGAATGTTGAAGAATACCGGAAACGCTCTCCAGCCTGGCAGGCCCACAAGCTACAGACTCCACTTCTGATTCATACCAACACCAACGACGAGGATGTAAACGTGCTGGAGGTGGAGCATTTGATTAAATCACTTAAAGCCGAAGGCAAGAAGTTCGAGTACGAAATCTACAAAGAGGCTCCCGGCGGCCATACTTTCAACCGGATCGATTCATATGGGGCGAAGGAAAGCCGAATGAAAATCTATGATTTTCTGGCCCAGTATCTGAAGCCTAACAAAAAATTCAAGGACGTAAAAGAACTGATCGAAGCGAGCTATTTTCCAAAATCGGGCAAATAGTATCGTTGAGCCGTGCGGTAATTTTGTCATTGCGACGAAGGAGCAATCTTTGGGGACAACAGAAACGCCTTCTCCGAAGATTGCTCCTTCGTTGCAATGACAAAAAACGCTTACTATTGTGACTCTTCAACAGGTGGAGGGGCACCAAAGCGCTTGTGTGAACCTTTCAATTCGCCGTGCGAATGAATAAGCACAGTCGTAAGCAACGCGAAAAATACAAGGACAACTCCAAAATTGATCGCCCATTGTTTAGGTGCCAAACGACTATGCGTGAAAACGGGATGGGCTTTTCTGATCAGGAAGGCGACGACCAGCCAATTGACGATGTATAAGTACTGCTCAATGCGATAGCCGCTCATAAAGGCCCCCGTAATGAACAGACTAAACAGAATATACAGGCCCAATAAGCTTAGAAAGAGGGCAAAAACTTCATTTTCTGAGTACGAGGCCGGGTTGGCTTTGTTCTGGTAAAATCGAGCCCAGTACCAGCCGGTCATACCAAGAACCATACCCAGCGAAACCAGTTGAACTGCGTTAATAACCGGACTGTCGGGCGATACGTCGATCTTGCTGAAAATGTCCTGAAGGCGCTCTAGTTCAAACGATTGCTGCCATACAATGTACGGAATCACCAGCATGACCATCAACAACGGGAACCAGATCTGGCGTTTAGGTTGAGTCGGTTCGTTCGGCTCCCATTCAGAAGTCAGGGTACCATAGGCCATTCCCAGGCCACCGAAGAAGCCCAGCGAATACTCCATGACATTCCAGAAATTAAATTTGATGTCGGTCAGATTGCCGAGTACCTGAAGAAAGTTACCGAAAGCAAAACCGAATCCCCCGCCTAAACCCGCGAATACAGCAACCCGTAAAGCCGAGTCGTATCGTTGACGGACCAGGTACCAGGTTAAGGCTACAGCGGCTCCAAAGCAAACGGCCCACATTTCGGAACGAGGGGGTGTCATTCGCCAGTCGAATTCTTCAATCAGGAAGAAGTAGAACAACGCCCCGCCAACCACCATCTCAACAATCACCTCGTGCCATTTTACGGGCTTGGTGGGCGAGTCGGTCAGGGCGAGGCCAAACAGTCCACCGCCTATAAACCCATACAACCCCCCAATCACAAACAGCATGGTTAGCCCGTAGAACACATTAATGAATTCGGTATCGCGGCCATAACCTACCACAATGCCATAGCTCGCCAGCCCACCAATCCCCCAGCCAATAGCGCCCGCCAGCGTGACCGCAAAAAAACGGGCGTACCAATCAGTCCGTTTCGCCACCAGCAGAACACTCAGAGAACCAATAGCGCCCGCCCAGGCGGCACCGTATTCGTGCCCAAACTGCCCGCGAATGGCCCAGGCGGTTCCGAGCGACAGACCCACCACGAGCATAGCAAAAGAAATAGATTTGTTTCCCATGCGGAGACACAGCTAAGTAAGGATATAGGAATCGTTTCCTGATATACCACACTTCGCTATGAACAGGCTATTGGCCAGAAGCTGTTCTGGGGAAGTAATGCCTCTATAGCCATGGGGATGTTACCTGTTTCGCCGGTATGGGACAATCGGTCAGGCTTCAAACACAGGCAGCCAATCGCCCGATTGCGCCAGCAGTTGCATAAAAACACTGAAGGCGATCCCCATATCTTTTTCGACCGCAAACTTGAGCACTTTCATCGACCGAACCATGTGCTTTTTGATCGCACTACTCGATATGCCTAAAATCTGTGCAGCTTCGTCATAGCTCTTTTCCTGCTGCCGACATAGTTTGAAAACTTCCCGACTCTGCGGGGGTAAAGTGTCCAGCACCCGCTGCAAAAACTGCTGATATTCCCTGGCTTGCAGACTTTCTTCCGTATCGTTTTTGGAGACGGTGTAATTCCGTAAAACTTCCCCCTTGATCCGATCTTCAACAGCCGCACGTTTCAGCATGTTGAAGGTGTGATTTTTTGTAATAGTAAATAGGTACGATTTAAATGAACTGACTTCCTGTATGGCCCAGCGGTCTTCCCAGATTTTCATGAATACTTCCTGGCATATGTCGTTCGACAGCTCATTGGATTTGATGAACTTAAACACGAAGCGATACAGATCGGGCCGGTAAAAATCGTACAGTTTACGGAATGCTTTTTCATCACCTGTCGACATACGGTTTAGTAAAAAGTTCTCATTAGGAAACGTCATTACAGTGAGCGAGTTAGTTGTTGGTAAAAACGGTTAGCGCAAGTGTATAGGAAGGTGCAGACCAGAATAAGTCGAGAAGGATGCGAGTAAAAGAAGCGTCTTGTAGAAGTCCAATAAAATCACTGTTGCTTAAAATTATATTACGTGATTTACTCAAATATAAAAATATTATTTGTTTATAGATTTCTTGTGTAGAATATAAATTCAGGACTTATGTCTATTTGCCAGAGTTTATCTTGTCGTCCAAACTAGATTGGTAATTAACCGGGAAGCAACTGGCTTTTTAGAAGAACCTGTTTTGATTTTTATGGCAATGGCGTTTTTTCCTTCCCGATGCAGGGGGAATCTCAAGTCTCAGGAAATTCGAGATCCCTTATTCTTCGGAAGGGTAAAACACACGTATTGCAGAAGAAATTTGCAAACAGTTAGACAGGTTTTTACCCCCTTTGCCGAACTCAAAATAAGCAAGGAATCGTAGGTGTTTTTACTTATGTAGATGCTGTAATCCAGCTTGTTGTATTTGGTGTTGTTTTGGAATTGGCTGAAAATAGAGCCTTATCTGATGACTAAATTTCAACCCCAAATTCACTACCTTTAAGAGTACTATTCTTTGTATGGGATAGATCGTGGAAAAAATTGACTTTTAGTCAAATCAGGCAGTAATCGGTTCGTTGGAAAAGTCCAGAATGGTGGATGAAACGCGATAGTGTCTGTATTTAAGAATATTTTAATAGACTATGGATTTAATTCGCGCTGCGTTACGAAAACCGATCTCCATTCTGGTGATTGTTGCCAGTCTGTTTTACTTTGGTATTGGGGCCGTACGTACGATCAAGATTGATATTTTTCCCAATCTGAACCTGCCCGTTATATACATTTCCCAACCCTTTGGCGGCTATACACCCGACCAGATGGAGTCGTTTTTCGGGAAACAGTACGTCAACCTGTTGCTCTATGTATCGGGAGTAAAAAGTATTGAAACCAAGAATATTCAGGGGATTACGCTCCTGAAACTGTCCTTCTACGAAGGGACCAACATGGCCCAGGCGGCAGCCGAGGTATCGGCCTATTCGAACCGGGCTCAGTCCAGTTTTCCGCCCGGTTCACAGCCGCCTTTTATTCTCCGGTTCGATGCTTCTACGCTACCTGTAGGGCAGTTGGTGTTAAGTAGTCCCAAACGAACCAACAACGAACTCCAGGATTTGGCCAACGTGTACATCCGGTCGGGGTTTACGTCGGTGCCGGGGCTGGTATCGCCTGCGCCGTTCGGCGGAAATGCCCGCTCGATTGTCATTAAAGCCGATCCCGAGCTGCTGCGGGCGCATAACCTTACTCCCGATCAGTTGGTAGCCGCCTTACGCATCAACAACACAGCTACTCCGGCCGGAAACGTTCGGATTGGCGATTATAACTACTTCACACCGGCCAACACTACGGTTCGGAACATCGAGGATTTTGGCAATATTCCGCTCTATACAGGCACCGTACAAAACCTGTACCTGAAAGACGTAGCCACGATTGAAGACGGGGCCGATATCACACAGGGCTATGTGCTGGTCAATGGCAAGCGGTCGGTTTATCTGCCTATCACTAAATCGGCCGATGCCTCAACCTGGGAAGTCGTTCAGAATCTGAAAGCCGCCCTGCCCCGTTTCCAGGCCTTGCTACCTGAAGACGTAAAGCTGACCTATACGTTCGATCAATCGGTTTACGTCATCAACGCGGTCGAGAGTCTCATGACTGAAGGAGCCATTGGGGCTATTCTGACGGGTCTGATGGTACTCCTGTTCCTGGGCGATGTACGAGGGGCGTTGATCGTTATCATCACCATTCCGACCTGTATCATTTCGGGGGTATTGTTCCTGTCGCTATTTGGGCAAACGATCAACATCATGACCCTAAGCGGTCTGTCGCTGGCCATCGGGATTCTGGTCGATGAGAGTACGGTGACCATCGAGAATATTCACCAGCATATGGACATGGGCAAACCGAAAGCCCTGGCGATCTGGGATGCCTGTAAAGAAATTGCCTTCTCGAAACTCCTGATTCTGTTCTGTATTCTGGCCGTATTTGCTCCGGCCTTTACCATGACGGGCATACCCGGTGCGTTGTTCCTGCCGCTGGCCTTGGCTATCGGTTTTTCGATGATCACATCGTACCTGATGGCGCAAACGCTGGTACCCGTTCTGGCCAACTGGATGATGAAAGAGCATACGCATGTCAGCAATGGCAAGGCTCCGAAACGAAAAGGCCGGAAATTACTCAAATTCAAACATGGGGTTGTATCGACCAACGGAAATGGTCACTACGAAAAAGAAGCCCTGTTGCGGTCGAAAGAGGCACTGGCCGAGCGGGACGATTTGAATAACGATGGTAAAATCAGCTACTTTGAACGATTACGCAGCCGATTCACCCGATTCATCCGCCGGATTCTGCCCTATCGGAAAGTGATTGTAACCACGTATGTGCTGGGTTCGATGGCCATTGTGGTGCTGCTCATCACGAATATCGGGCGGGATGTATTGCCCAAAGTAGCCGGGCATCAGTTTCAGGTTCGCCTGCGGAATCCAGATGGTACGCGACTCGAAAAAACCGAAGCAACCATGCTGAAAACCATCGATGTGTTGAAGAAGATGGTTGGCAAAGACAATATTGAAATCACCTCGGCGATGGTTGGTATGCACGGCGCTCAGTTCTCGACCAGCCCGATTTACCTGTTTATGGCGGGGCCGCAGGAAGGGGTGCTACAGGTGAGCCTGAACGAAGACTATGATGTGGATCTGGACGAGCTGAAGGATAAGTTCCGGGCCAGCATGAAGCAGGCTTTGCCCGATGTCAAACTGTCGTTCGAGCCAATCGAGTTGACGGATAAGATTCTGAGCCAGGGGTCGCCTACGCCCATTGAGGTCAAACTGTCGGGCAAAAACAAGAAACAGAACGAGGAGTATGCCAACAAGGTCATTGCGAAGCTGAATAAAATCCGCTACCTGCGGGATGTTCAGATTGGGCAGGCCACCAAATACCCAACCATCAACGTAAATATCGACCGGACGCGGGCCGCTCAGCTAGGCACCGATATTTCGGCCATTTCGCGCTCGTTGATTGCCGCTACATCGTCGTCGCGGTATACTGAGAAAAGTGTCTGGATCGACCCCAAATCCAGCCAGACGTATACCGTACAGGTTCAGGTGCCCGAAAACCGAATGACGAGTGTCAATGATCTGGGCGAAATTCCGGTATTACCCAATGCCAACCGGCCGGTACTGAGCGATGTAGCTACCTTACAGAAAGGCACTTCGTACGGCGAAAACGACAATATTGGCGCGATTCCGGTACTGTCGGTCACAGCCAATCTGAACGATATCGATCTGGGGACAGCCGCTCGCGACGTGCAGAAAGCCATCGATTCGCTGGGCGAATTACCACGTGGCTTAACCATAAAAATGCAGGGGCTGACGCAGGTGCTGATCGATACGCTCGACAGTCTGCAAACGGGCCTGCTGACGGCGATTGTCGTTATCTTCCTGATGCTGGCGGCCAACTTCCAATCGTTCAAGGTCTCGCTGGTGGTGTTGTGTACGGTGCCCGCCGTACTGCTCGGGTCGCTGATTTTACTGATGCTGACCGGCTCAACGCTCAACCTACAGTCGTATATGGGCATGATCATGTCGGTAGGGGTATCCATCTCCAACGCCGTTCTGATGGTAACCAATGCCGAAGAACTTCGGATGCGGAACGGCAATGCCCTGCTCTCGGCGCGGGAAGCGGCTTCGATTCGGATTCGGCCCATTCTGATGACCAGCGTGGCGATGGTGGTCGGTATGATTCCGATGGCGTCCGGCTTAGGGGAGGGTGGTTCACAAGCCGCTCCGCTGGGTCGTGCGGTGATCGGTGGACTGATTGCCTCGACCTTTGCCGCCCTGTTTATTCTGCCGCTGGCCTTTGCCTGGGTACAGGAGAAAACATCTACCGAGTCGGTATCGCTCGATCCCGAAGATAAAGAGAGTAAGTACTATACGAATGTGGATTTGCTGAATTAAACCCATTCGTTCATTCTATCGAAACGGTTTCCCGTTTTGTAACAATTAATTGACATGCACCGTCGAATCTCAGTCCGTAATTTGTTTGTCCTAGCTGGGGGCTTGTTGCTGGCCAGTTTGTTTGCCCAATGCCATTCGTCTGAAAGTAAAGCCGAAAAAGAAGAAGAGGAAAGCGATTCGGTTGCGGCACCAGCGCCCACCGAAGTATTCGCCTTAACCAAAGGTAAACTGGCTTCGTCGCTAAACATTCCCGGTGAACTGATCGCGTACCGGGATGTGGATATTTATGCTAAAGTGAGCGGGTTTATTAAAACGCTCAATGCCGATGTGGGTTCTGAAGTGCGCGAAGGGCAGTTGCTGGCACAGGCCGAAGCGCCTGAACTGAGTGCACAACTGGCCTCTGCCGACTCGAAGCTCAAAGCTCAGGAAGCTCTTTCGATTGCCAGCAAAGCCAATTACGAACGGGTACTGGAAGCCAGCAAGTTTTCTGGAGCCGTATCGAAAAATGATGTCGATCAGGCACTGGCCAAACGGAATGCCGACCTGGCTCAACTGGAGGCCGCTAAATCTGCCTATCGGGAAGTGGCGACTCTCAAAAACTACCTGGCTATCCGGGCTCCGTTCGATGGGATTATCAGCGCACGTAATGCCAGTACAGGGGCTTACATTGGCCCTGCCGGTAAAGGGTCGGAGTTTCCGCTGTTTGTGCTGACCGAGCAGAAACGCCTTCGTCTGGTCGTGGCTGTGCCTGAAGCTTATACGGGCTATGTACATGAAGGAAGCGAGGTGAGCTTTACGGTCAAAACGTTTCCGAACCGCACATTTACGGGGAAAATCAAACGGCTATCGGGCGCGTTGGACAAGCGGCTGCGCTCGGAGCGGGTAGAGGTCGATGTGATCAACAGCGACAAAAAGCTCTTGCCTGGTATGGTTGCCGAAGTGACGCTCCCCCTGCCTACGCAGAGCAATACGTTTATCGTTCCGAAAGCCGCGCTGGTCAACTCCACAACGGGTGTCTTTGTGATTCGGGTAAAGGATGGAAAATCGGAGTGGGTTTCGGTTAAGAAAGGACTTGAGGCCGACAATAAAATTGAAATCTTCGGTGATCTGAACGAAGGCGATCAACTCGTTTCGACCGCCAGCGAGGAGATTCGCGATGGCGCACCAGTGAATGTGAAGTAGTACAAGTGTTCAATCTAGAGTAGTTTAGATTATCTGGATTCGATTTTTTGTCATACCGACGTAGGAAGGATCTCGAATTTTCCGACACTTGAGATCCCTTCTGCCCCGGGATGACAAAAATCAACCTAATCTATTTTCAATGATTTACTTAGCTTCGATCAATCATTAATTGCCTGATAGACCAACGGTTTGAAGGCTTTGTCGGTGTTGGACACGTATGGTCCCCACATTTGTCGGTAAATCAGCACCAGCATATCTTCTTTGGGATCGACCCAGTACGACGTTGAAAACACACCACCCCAGGAATACGTACCTACCTGACTGGGGGTAAACTTGCTCCCATTTTCGGAAATGACCAGAAAACCGAAGCCGAATGTATTGTCGCGGGCATGATCGCCGATGTTGGGGTTTAGGTCACCGATTTGATTCATGGTCATCAGGCGAACCGTATTTCGGGCCAGCAGTCGCACCCCATTATACTCGCCACCATTCAGCAGCATTTGCAGGAAAATGGCATAATCGTAAACGGTAGACGACAAACCGCCACCACCCGAAAAGTAATCCGTTTTTTGTAACGGATAATTCATGTCGAGTGCTCCGCCAAAGACCGATGCCTGCTTCTGGATCGTTCCGGTGGAGTCGCCGAGGAAAAAGTTGACCAGTCGCGGGCCTTTTTCGGACGGTAAATTGAAATAGGTATCTTTCATACCCAGTGGCTGGCAGATTCGCTTCTGAAAAAACGCTTCCAGCGACATACCCGACCACAACTCGACCAGATAGCCTAATACATCCATGTTCAGGCCGTATCGCCATTGTTCGCCAGGCTGAAAAAAGAGCGGCAAAGTCCCCAGGCGAGTCATGGCGTCGGAAAGTTTCTGGCCTTTTACGCCCACGCCACCCGTCATGTTACTTTTGGCATAAATAGCATTTTCGGCCGGTGTACCGATGGCTGGGTAGCCCAAACCCGATGTATGCGTTAGCAAATCGCGAATGGTAACAGGCCGTTTAGCTGGTACAGTGGTGTAGGTAGTATCTTTTGGATTGAATGTCGCCAGCACCTTGGCATTGGCGAAGGATGGAATGAATTTGGAAACCGGATCAGCCAGCGAAAATTTGCCTTCTTCCCAGAGCATCATCACCGACACGCAGGTAAGCGCTTTAGTCTGAGAGGCAACTCGGAAAATGCCATTTTTGTCGAGCGGTACTTTTTTGGTCAGGTCATTATATCCGTGTGCTTTGTAGAACACGATTTTGCCGTGACGGGCGATCAGCACCACCGAACCGTTCACCCATTTCTGTTTTACCCAATCGTCCATGCCCGCATCCAGACGGGCCAGTCGATCGGCAGAAAAGCCACCTACCGCAGGAGCAGCTTCGGTCAAAACGGTAGCTTTGGGCTGGCCCTTCGCCGTGTAGGTATACGAAAGAAGGCAGGATAGCAGCCATGCAATGGAAACGTAGCGATTCATAGTCAGTTGGTTAGGGAGGGATGTTCAGTCAGCGTATCAGGATAAATCAGTGGTCAGCTTTTTGGCTGCAATCAAAAAGAGCGCTACTGAGCCAAAACTGATCAGGATCGTAATCGACATCGCCCAGCGCAGCGATTCGGCTCCCAGCGACGGAGCCAGCCCATCGCTGATCATTCCGACAACCAGCGGACCAAACCCCAGGCCGATGAAGTTGAGGGCAAAAAACAGAATGGCGGAGGTAAGCGACCGCATCGACGCCGGAACAAGGCTATGCGAAATTGCCACCGAAGGACCCAGATAGGTACTGTGAAGCGATGCGGTCAGGCCCAGGCAAACAATCGAAAACGTTGTATTCTGAAAAAAAATAGCACCAGCCGCACAGGGAATCGAGAGCATAATGGCATAGGCCGGAATGTTCAGGTACCGCCGTTTATCGGTCTTGCCAAACCGATCTGTTAGAAGCCCTCCCGCGAACGAACCAAATGCTCCGCCAAGACCAAAGATGGGACCCAGTAGGGCACCTATTTCTGCGTTTTTCATGCCGTGAAGCCGCGCCAGGAACGACGGTGCCCAATTCGTCAGGCCATAGATGCAAAAGACGTGCAAGCCTGTGGCCAACGCCAGGTAAACGAAGGTTTTGGTAGCATATAACCGCTTTAATACCTCGCGTAACGAGGGCGATTCGTGGGGTGAAGTTGTGCCTAAATCCGTAGCCCCGCGCCGAGGCTCTTTCACGGTCGCATAAAACAGCAATGAGAAGATAACCCCCGGTATCCCCACCGCATAAAATGCGGTGCGCCAGCCAAGATGCTGGTTGAGATAGCCACCCATTAAAAACCCGACCAGTATGCCGAAATAGATGCCAGTTGAGTAAATCGAGAGCGCTGTGGAGCGTTTTTCGGGAGGGAAGTAATCGGAAATCATGGCATGGGCTGGAGGACTCCCCCCAGCCTCGCCAATTCCTACGCCAATACGGGCCAGCAGTAATTGAGTGAAGTTCCGCACCAGGCCCGAGCAGGCCGTCATGACGCTCCATATCGCCAGCGACGCGGCTACCGTGTTCCGACGATTCGTTTTATCGGCAAAACGGGCGATAGGAATACCCAGCGTAACATAGAACAGCGCAAACGTAAACCCGGAGAGTAGCCCAAGCTGCGTATCGGACAGGTGCAGGTCCCGTTTGATGGATTCCTGGAGAATCACAAGGAGTTGCCGGTCCACAAAGTTAAAGACATAGACCAGGGTCAGCATTACCAGAACATAGTTCCGGTACGGGCTGCTGACGGCCTCATTCTGAGCGGCTTCCTTAGTTTGCATAAAGGCGGGCGATAAAGAGATTATGCCACTAAAAAAGCCAGTATACAAGAAGAATTACTGTTGGAATGCTTTGCCCAGTAAGAAGCCGCTAACGGTTTAAGTATTGACGATGGAGGAGCATTACAGTTAGGTCCTTATCGAGGCCATCAACTAAAAGTTATAGCCGAAATGTAGCCCTGGTTCAGGGGTGTATTTTGGCCACTTGTCATCTTTTACAGTAAAACCATCAGGCATTTTAGTGTGATAAGGGCGGCCAGCAATACCAAGTGATGGTTGTATAAACAATCGATCCTTAAAGAGTTTTATGTGATAACCAACTCGATACGAGTTGAAAATATGAAAACCATTATCCACCTTAGCACCGTTGTTATTCACAAAGGTTTGCCACATAGGCATTATGTGGACTGCTGCGTAAAGACCTTTCCAGAAAAAACGTTGATAAGCAAGGCCAATACCATAGTCTCTTATATACCCTGGGAATTTCTCTTCTGGCTTTCCATATGATTGGTTGAAAAATGGGTTAATGCCAAGTGGCCAGGCATATTTCCAGGTTATTAGTTCAACAGAAAGTACATCCTTTCCTGTAATCCGGTATCCTACATTGAGTTGCGCGAAGTCGGGAGTGTTTGTAGTAGCCAGATTGCCCAATAAAAACAGCGTGCTCCCAACGAACCACCGTTTGTACGTACTGTCTTGTCTGGCATATTGTGCATTCACCCGTAAACTACTTGCCAACACTAAGGCTAAGCCAATCCATAAAATATACTTTTGCATGTCTGTTTTAATTGATCTTAAACGTTCATGCAAAAGTAGATTGGCACTAGACCTGAAATCGTTCACTTAAGTTAAGAAAGGAATCGGATTGCCTTTCGGGGTTATCTTAGAAAATTCCTGAGCGTATACTAGTTTAGGAAGCCCGTAATTCGTGCAATCAACGGCTTTCGTTAGACGCTTTTATGACTAAAAATTATACCCAATATGAAGCCCAGGCTCCCAGGGGAAGTAGTTAGGCCATTTATTTTCTACGGCTTTAAACGATTGGGGTACATTGGTTCTTATGGGCCAATAACTTAATCCAATAGATGGCTCAAAAAAGAAACGGTTTTTAAATAGTTTAATCTGGTAGCCCAAACGAAAGGTCAGATATAGGGTGTATCCATTTCCGATCTTTTTATTAGTCTCATCCAGATATTTTTCAAAAGCATTCAATGCATGGAGAGATGTATAGGCTCCTTTCCACCAAAAACGCTGGTAGGCTACTGTAGGGGCAAGTATGCGGGCATGGCCGGGATAGTTTAGCCCTGGTGCATCAAATGAAGGGCCCCAGGGGATACCTAGTGGCCAGGCATAAATGGATCGTTTAAATTCAAAGGAAACAACATCGCGAGGGGTTATCCGATAACCAACATTTACTTGTATAAACTCAGGGCTGTTTACTTTATCCAAATTACCAAACATCAGGAGCGTACTCCCAACGAACCACCGTTTGTACGTACTGTCTTGTCGGGTATTTTGCGCTTTAACGTGTAAACAGCCTGCTATCAATAAGGTCAACGTGAACGATAAAATTTTCTTTTGCATATCAATTTGTTGTTAAACGATAATGCAAAGGAAGATTGGTGAGGTACCATCAGTCGTTCACTTAAGTTAAGAAATGAACCCTATCCCTTACTTTTCTCTACAATTCTGGCTCTCAGCCTGCTCAACGATTGGGGTTTAATACCTAAGTAGCTTGCTAATTGATGCTGTGGAATACGCTGGATAAGGTCTGGTCTGTTTTGTAGTAAGTTCAGGTAGCGTTGTTCGGGGGAAGACGTTTTAAACTCGTCAAAGTCAATTCGTTGTTTGGCTAACAGTTCTTCTGATAGGATTCTACACATGGTATCAAACTTTGGAAATTTGCTGTTCACCTCTGCTTCCATATCCGTATTTGAAATCAGAAGTATGCTGTCTTCTACACAACTTATATAATAGTCGGACGGAGTTTTGCTAATGACACAAGGCGGTGTTAAAGCCTCCATTTCTGTGTAGAAAGCAGTCGTTTTTTCGTCGCCATCCAGTACATAATAGGTTCGAATACAACCTTTCAGGACAAAGTAGCTATCTTTCGATTTTTGTCCTTCTTTGAGTAAAATCGTCCCTTTCTTTACCGAGTGAAATAGGTCTAAAGAAAGGATTGCATTCTTCTCCTCTTCCGTTATAGTAATGTATTTTGAAATAAAGTCAAATAATGTGTCCTGCATTGTTTTATAGGTTATTGCCTTCTGTTACACTTGCCATCAACGGTTTACGGCTTGGCGATGGCGGGGCTTTTGAAAAACGTCTGCCCACTTTTTGCACAAAAGCTAAATAGAGTTACTAATGCTGAATTTACAACTGTCTGCCCCACTATTGCCAAACCGATGTTAGCCGTTCGTTTTTTGTCTAACAGCATTGTAAACTGAACCAAGATTTGTCAAATTGTTTGTTTAAAAGGTCGTCTTTCTTTATCCAAAAGTAAAGTCGCCCACAGTCACCCCACATCATTTCATTTTCTTCATTACTGTCTATTTGCAAAAGCAGTCGCCAATTTTTTGCATTTGGTTCAAGTGCTTTTACTTTTAGGTCGTTGTAGCCTGATGGGTCTCCACGATAAAGTCCATTAGTTACAAGTTCACACTCTAATTCCATTTCATTTTGTATGTTGTCTGAGTAGCCTAAAAGTTTATTTAGATTTCTGTCATTATAAACGTCCTCCCAAAATATATCATCTTCTCCGTCTGCAAAATCTTCATAAACTTCGTGTCCATATGAAGGTAAACTTATTTCTGATGCAATGTCAACCGAACAAGGTTTATAGCAAGAATATTCAGGCAAGTCTGATGGGAAATCAACTCTTGAAAGTTGCTTTATATCTCCGTTCCAATAAATTACTTTGAACTTGTTTTTGTCAATATAGTCAAAGCCCCAAACTTCTTGTTCTGCTGAATAAAAAAAGTATAGAAGTCCAGTGCTTGGTAATAAGTTGTCTTTGTCAAATAGTGAAGTTTCAGATAAATTAATTTGAGCAATAAAAGAAAGTGGTTTTGTTTTTGCCTCTTCTTTCTTACTGTTGAAAATTAAGAACTTTTTTTCTGTCGTTTCTACAATGTTATTTTCAGTTACCCAAGAAATTTCTTTTGGCAAGTCTGGTCTGCCACCAATTTTTGTCTGTCCAATAGAAATATTGTTTTCGTCTGTTGCTTTTTGGTAAAGTCTAATCGTGTTACGCAAAAGTGGTTGCAACTTGTCAAAATATTTACCAAGTCCGTTTGTGTCAAGTCTATTTTTAAATTCTTCTATATTCATTTTGGTGTCGCTTTAAAATGACGGCTAATGATAGTATTGCCGCAGTAGTTTGCCTAGCAATTTATTGCGGCAATACCTGTTAGGTGAAGTGCATTTACGAAAATTTTGCAGTAACTATTTTCTGCGTTTCGCCTAACGGTTTTCGGCTTGGCGATGTGGCGGATTTTTAGCACAAAAGTTGAATAGAAGTACTGCTGTTGAATACCTTGCACAAATGTCCAATCGAAGTCGTTCAGCCCCGCTTTTGGCAATACCTTGTTATGCGGGTCGGCTTTTATTCTTTGTCCATTTGATAAATTCTTGAATAGCCACCAAATTCAGTTCCTTTCAAGTTGTCTTCAATTAATTTTTTAGCAATCTCGAAGTTCACAACCATACAACCTGCTTCCATTGTACCACTTCCAATACTTCCACCATCAACGTGTCCAAGTCCTGTCCAACCCAATAGTTCATTTAAGTGTTCTTCAAGTTTATGTCGCTTGTCAAGGTCTTGGTCTGTTCCAAAGCCGTCAATTTTATATTCGACTTCTAAAAAAGCAATATTGTCTTCATTGAATTCTGCGTAGCCTTCTTTTAGCTTCTCGTCAATTTCTGTTTGAACAGTTTTACGAAAATTTGAAAAAAGTCCGCCCTTAACTTCTTTGTCTTGTCCACGTTGTCCAACAATTCCCCAATGGACAATTGCAGTTTTTTCGTCTTTGTCCCAAGTCTCCCAATAATAGAGTTGGTTGTCAATTAGTTTATAAAGTTTAAGCATAATATTTGAATTTTCTGTTGTCGTTTTGTTGTCTGTCGAGCAAGCGAAAAAGGCCAAGGTTAAAATTGTCAATATGTAATTTCTCATTTTCACGTTGTCGGCTTTTAAGTTGACGCATAACTTCTAGATATACGAAATTTTTGCAGTACTTTTTGGATTTATTTGTACTATGTAAATATTTAATAAGATTATTAATATCGTATAGAGCCGAGCATTTACCTATATATTGGTTGCATATTTATAGATAACAGCCGATGTTTCACTTCACATAGCCTAATTTTCTGGGGATGGTATAGATTTCGGTTTGGCGGCCGTCGATGTAGCGGAAGGTTTTTCCGTCGAAAAAGCCGTCTTCTTCGAGCATGATGCGTACTACTTTTTTCCACTCGGGAATTTCGACGGCCGCATTCAGTTCGATGGAGTAGGCCGTATTGGCCAATAAGGGATAATCACCGGGGCCGGGAACGCCTTTCTGTTGGTCCCACAGGCCAATGGTGGGCCCGGCAGCGTGCCCATGAACGCCAATCGGATGCGTATAGATGGTGCCATTGATGCCTTCTTTCTTCGACTGGTCCAGAGCTGCCAGCAATATCTGGTTGCCGGTTTTGCCCAGTTTGAACTGCTCGGTCAGAATATCCTGTAGTCGGTTGCCCTGCCGGAAAGCGGCTTTGATCGATTCGGGAACGTCGGTTTCGCCGGGGCGCAATATGTACGCATGCTGTTGCTGGTCGGTGTTCAGACGCAGATAGGTGATGCCAAAATCAACGTGGAGCAGGTCTCCGGGCATAATCACCTGCTTGTCAGGGCGTTTTGAGAAGGTGCGAAGGTGGTTAAAGTCCTCAGCATCGGCGCGTTGAATATCGACCGTTGGGTGGAACCACGTATCCAGTCCGAGGTTGGTAATGCGCTGCCGAAACCACCAGACCACATCTTCGGTAGTCGTCACTCCCGGCTGAATTACCTGTTCCGAAAATCCTTCCTGAATAATCTGGTGCGATAACCGGCAAATGAGCGGATAGATCGCCATTTCTTTTTCGGTACGGGTTTCGAGCCAGCCAACGGCCAGTTTCTCGGCCGATACAACTCGTTTCTGGTAATCGGCAGGAAGCTTTTTCAGAAATTCGTCATGTTCGGTAAAGGAAAGACCATCGGCATGAGCGTAGTTGGGCGACATGTTCAGGCCGATCTTTTTGGGCTTCCGTTCTTCAATCACCTTGACCAGCGCTTCCCACTGGTTGGGTCGAACGTCGATGTCCCAGGCACCTTTGAGCAGGTTTCCCACGTCGTAGCGGGCAATGGCGAGTTTTTCAATCGCATCGGCGGGACGTTCCTTCCCATTGTCGAAGAAAACCATAATTGTTCGCCGACGGGCCGAGAGCCAGGTGCTGGGTAGCATGGTGCGTAATACCGGGTCTTCGTTGTATTCGCGGGAGATAATGATCCACATATCGATCCCTTCACGACGCATCAGTTGAGGAAGCAGATTGGCGAAGCGATCTTCCAGGATTTCGTCGACAACCCGCGCCCGTTCGCGTTCGGGCAGCACAACGGAAGGCTGAGCAATAGCAATGGAGGTGATGAGTGTTAGAGAAAGTGTAAGAAAGTTGACGAGTGAGCGTACCAGTTTTAGCATAGTATTCAGGTTGATAGTAGTTTACGGCCAAGATACGCAAAGACGTTAAAGTTTTTTAACAGCCAGCTCAGGCAACCGATCGATTTATATCCGCATCTTCCCTATAAGAAGGAAGCCCCTTTGCCTATATTCGTTACAGAATACACCTTATTGCATGAAATCAATCATACTAAGTTTATTTCTTCTCATCTGTTCGCTAGCCGTATTGGCACAAAGTGGTAGTACCGGACTGCGGGGTACCGTCAAAAACAAGCAGGGTGAAGTGTTGCCGTTTGCCGCCGTGATTGTGAAAGGAACGCCAAATGGAACCATCACAAATGCCGAAGGGCGCTATGAAATCGGGCTGGCACCAGGCAACTATGAGATTGTGTTTCAGTACCTTGGCTTTCAGACTATTCAGAAATCGGTGGAGGTGACCGCAGGGTTTACTACACTGGATGCCACACTCGAAGAACAGGCGCTTCGATTGGCAGAGGTACAGACCAAAGCGGGCAACGAAGATCCTGCGTATACCATTATGCGTCGGGCTATTGCCAAAAGTCGGTTTCACCAGCTTCAGGTGCAGCGATTCAAGGCCCGAGTGTACACCAAGTCGTCAATCACAGTAACCGATTTACCGAATCTGGCTGAGATGGCGTTCAAAAAGCAATTGAAAGAAGCTGAGCGTGAAGCCAATTTTAAAGTGGGTGTCCCGATGCTGAACGAAACGATTTCGGAAGTAAGCTTCAGCCAGCCCAATACCTATCGGCAGCGGATAATTGCCAACCGGAATTCGCAGGGGGATTTCCTGAACCCAAGCCAGTTTTTTAACGCCAGCTTTTACGATCCGGTCATTGCCGGAACGGTATCCCCTTTATCGCCTAAAGCGTTTGCCTATTACAAGTTCGAATACAAAGGAACATTTCGGGAGACGGGCCCCGGCGGCACGCCGGTTGAAGTAAGCAAAATTCAGGTTATTCCCCGTCAGTATGGCGAGGGCGTATTTCGGGGGACTATCTACATTCTGGAAAACACCTGGGCCATCCATAGCCTGCAATTGGAAACCGTTAACAATATTGGGATTTCATTTATAATCCGGCACCTATGCAGCCCTGTTCAGGGAGTCTGGATGCCTGTTAATCAACGGTATAGTGGTAAAGGTTCCTATCTGGGCGTAAAGGCTGAAGGGTACTACATCCGAAACCTGACCTTCAGCGAGTTCGTGGTCAATCCGGCCTTTGTAGAGGATATTGAAGTGGCCGACGAAAAGAAAGCACCACCTACGCAAACGTTGTCGAAGGGGGAGATCAAAGGCGCACAACTGGACGAACTGGTGAAGAAGCAAAAGGAGTTTTCGACCAAAAACCTGCGCCAGATGGTCAAAGAGTACGAGAAACAGGAAAAAGAAGCCCGGAAAAAGCGGAAAGAAGATGTGGCCGTTGTGCGGAATGATTCGATGGTGGTGGATTCAATGGCCCGTAAACGTTCCAATACATTCTGGGATTCGCTTCGATCGGTTCCACTAACGACGGCTGAAATTAAAAGCTACAACAAAGCGGATAGCCTGGGCCTGATTCGCCAGATAAAAACCAAAGTAGAGTTAAAAGCCGACAGCACCCGACAGGACAGCCTTAACAAGAACAAGAAAAAGAAAACGTTTGGTGTCGATCGTCTGCTGTTTGGGCATACCTGGCGTTTGGCGAAACGAACGTCGTTGGCCTATACCAGTCCTATTGAACGGATTGAATACAATACGGTGGAGGGGTATACACTCGAAGGAGCGCTGAATCTGCGGTATACCCCTAAAGTGGATTCCGTACATCGGTTTATGAAGATTCCCCTCGGTGAATGGACGGTTGGGGGCACAGGGCGTTACCAGTTTGGCCGAAAACAGTTCGTTGGGTACGGCCAACTGGGGTATCAGTATAGAAACACGAAACTAGGGATTTCAGGCGGTAGGTATCTGAATCAGTTCAATCCCGATAATCCGATCAGCCCCTTTCTAAACTCGTTGACAACGCTGCTGTTCGAGCAGAATTTTATCAAGCTGTATCAGAAAGATTATCTGAATCTGACGGTCAATGCCTCGCCCTTTCACGACCGACTGAAGGTAACGGGAAGTCTGGAATATGCCCAACGTACCGAACTGGCCAACTATCGGGAAGACCTCAAACCGTGGATCGACTGGCGTAACCGTACGTTTACACCGAATCGGCCCGACAATGCCGAAGTGACCAGCACCGCTTTCCCAACACACAACGCATTGGTACTTAATTTGTCGGCTTCGGCTCGTTTAGGATCAACGGAATACATCATCAGGAATGGCCGACGCATTGCCCGTCGCGCCAACGATGCCCCTGTATTAACGCTGAATTACCGGAAAGGCATGGCCGACGCTGACTATGACTTCCTACAGGCCACCATTAGCCACTCGTTCGAAACGGGAATTCGGAGCCGACTGAATTATCAATTAAGTGCGGGAGCCTTTGTCAACGATCGGCAGGTGTATTTCCCGGACTTCAAGCACTTTGCCGGTAATGAGTTTTTCTTTCAGCAGGGCGATGCTGTTTCGACGTATCGGCTGCTGCCTTACTATCAATATAGCACCGGCAAACGGTTTGCCGAAGCCCATGTGCTGGCTGAGTTTCGTAAATTCTTCATTACGCAGTTGACGCTGGTACGACTCATTGGCCTGAAAGAGAACCTGTTTGTGCATTACCTCTATACCCCCGCATCGAAGAATTATACTGAAGTAGGTTATGGTCTGGACGGACTGATTCCACAGGTGTTTCCGTTTTTCCGGGTAGAGGTTATCTCTCAATGGCAGGATGCCAAATACCAGGGGTTGGGTTTCCGGATTGGAACGACGTTGAAGTTTGGCGGGTAATCCGAACCAGGATTTAACTGATTTCTGGATGTTCAGGATTTTGCTTCTAAGCAATTTAAGCCTTGAGAAATGGCAATTAATAAAACAGATTATGTTTCTGAGCTGTTTTCTGATTAGCTCTTTACAAAATCCCTTTAATCCTTAAATCAGCTAAATCCCGGTGCAGACTATCAAAGACTTACTCAAGACTTTTCCCCGTTCGGGTCGGTTAGAATGGATTGGCCTACGACCTGAACGGGATGCGTTCATGAATGTGGTTGATTCCGTCGAGGTGTCAGAAAAGAAAGGCCTGTTAGGCGATCATTACAGCGGTCGCAGCGGAAATCGGCATGTGACACTTATTCAGGCAGAGTACTTGCCCGTTGTAGCCTCACTAACGGGGCATGATCAGGTTGATCCGGCACTTCTGCGTCGAAATCTGGTTGTTTCGGGACTGAATCTGTCGGCCCTTAAAGATCATCAGATTCAGATTGGTGATGTTGTTCTGGAGATTACCGGGCAATGCCATCCGTGTTCGAAAATGGAAACGGCTCTGGGCCCCGGCGGTTATAATGCCATGCGTGGTCATGGTGGACTAACCGCCCGCGTGCTGAAAGGCGGAAGCATCCAGATAGGCGATGCTGTAACGGTTTTGATTACGGACGAGGCTTTGGCGCCGACTGATTAGGATCGGGAGCCAGTCGGCTGGGGCGTGTCATACCCTGGCGATAACGACTCCGGAGTTGTTGAATGGTATTAATCAAATCGTAGTCTTCGGATTTAAGAAGGAAGTCTTCGTCGAGGTCGCAGAAATCGAAGAATCGGTCGATCTCATCGGCTTTGAGGTTGGTCGATTGTTCGACCAGCAGCCGGAACCGTTCGAGAGCTAGCTCATGACGGCGGTCCTGCTGCATGATATAATACGCCTTCCGGTCCGACTTAGGACGTTTTCCGAACACTTCGTAGAGTAAGGTCACCCCGGCACCATCGGCAATTCGGTCGAATGCCTGCTCACCACTTACTTTTTTAGTCGCCACAGGCTCATCAAGTAATTCTTTGATTTCCCGCTTTACTTCTTCGTAGCGTTTCCCGGTCACCGTTACTTCGTCTAGATCGACTACTCGGTAGGGCATAGGCGGTAAGGCTTTGGCAACGATAGTTGGGTTATCGGAACCATCATATCGAATACCGACTCTGTTGTAAAGCTGGCTGGTGAGAATCAATGAATCACCGGGTTGGACCGTCAGAAAGAATCGCCCTGATGCGTTGGTACGAGCTCGCTGGCGCGTACGTTGATTGACGACAAAAACCTTGTCGACTGTTTTTTGGGTGGTTTGATCAATGACCGTTCCAATTACGTATTTCCCCTGAGCCCATACGGTGTCTGATTTATTGATCAATACAACCAGACAAAGACAAAAAAGGAGTTGTTTGAGCATCGCGAACCGAATAATACGTGTTTGGTTTGACTAGGCTAATCAAGTAAGGTTTAATGGTCTGTATTTCGGGTTACGACTAAGTATGACCCCAAATGACAACCCATTTTCTGATGTGGGAATCAGCAAAAATACTGATTCCTCCTGTTCAATGCTGTTAAAAAACTTTAACTAGCCGCTGAATACGGTCAAGACTTAATTCGGTAAAATCATGGGCCGTGTCGTCTACGAATAAGCGTAACTCGTCGGGCGTTTGGGTGGTAGCCATGCCAACTACGGTTGCTCCCGATGCTTTTGCGGCCTGAATACCCGTCATCGAATCCTCAAAAATGACACTTTCGGTGGGTTCTACACCGAGCATTGCCATGGCTTTCTGGTAAATCTCCGGATCGGGTTTAGGATGGCTGACCATGCTTTCGTTGAGTAAAGCATCGAAATAATGCCGAATATTCAATGTGTCGACAACAAAATCAAGGTTTTCAACGGGAGCTGAAGTCGCCACTGCCATTCGAATACCAGCGGATTGAAGGGCTTGTAAGAATGGTATTAAACCGGCGACGGGTGTAATCACTGGGCTATATAGCTCCCGAAACAGGGCTTCCTTCTCGTTACTCAGCCGAATGATTTCTTCATGAGTAAGTGGTTGATTGGCAAACAAATGAGCGACTATATCTTTGTTGTGTTTACCAGAAACATACTGAACAAAGTCGTCATCACTCAGGCTTTTACCATTTCGCTGATAGTATTCGCGCCAGGCAATTCGGTGGTGTGGATTGGTATCGACCAGCACGCCATCCATGTCAAAAATTACGGCTTTCATCGCTTCGACTTAAGGTTATACGGTCTTTAGTATACGGTTTATTGTGGGCTGACAAAACAGAATGTAGAGGGTAAACCCTATTCCAAAGACCGTAAACGGGTTAATTATTTCATTTTTACAATCGTCACACCTGCGCCACCTCTGTCGGCGTGTTCATCTTCCATTCGGGCTACTTGTTTATAGCCACGCAGATGATTTCGAACGAGGGTTCGCAGGATACCGTCGCCTTTACCATGTACTATGCGTAATTCGGGGTAGCCGAGCATGAGCGCGTCGTCGAAAAAACGATCGACCTCTCCCAACGCTTCTTCGCCACGTTTGCCCCGAATGTCGAGGTTAAAGCTAAAGTTCTGCATTTTTTCGTTCATATCGACGCCCTGGCTTCGAGGCCTGTCATCACGGACTTCGGTCGCGTC
Organism: Spirosoma sp. 48-14; assembly: GCF_001898575.1. Taxonomy (GTDB): domain Bacteria; phylum Bacteroidota; class Bacteroidia; order Cytophagales; family Spirosomataceae; genus Spirosoma. Next base: position 2,608 of record NZ_MKUD01000063.1, on the reverse strand, counting down.
TTTAAACGTTTTTCGACTGACTTTTTCAAGACGGTTGAGTTTTACGGTCGATTTCAGGTCACCAATGCGAATTTCAGCATCTTTTCCCCGAAGCGATATGACTTCCCCGATTGCATTTTGCCCACTAATCCGAACGTAACTTCCTACGGCGATGGCACCGTTATCCTTCTCGAACTCATCTTCGAGGGGTTTTGGGAGTTCAACCAGGATGGGCTCTGGCTTGAGTTCTTTTTGCTCAAAGCGCTCTAATTCTTGTCGCACCTGTTTGGTAGCTGTTCGCTCAGCCTTGTTCTCTTTGATCTCCCGAATGGTGTTTTCGATGCGCTGATTCGCTTCCTGGACGAGGGTTTTCGCTTTTTGCTTAGCCTCATTAACAATCTTCTTCTGTTCGTTGTCCAGACGAGTTTTCAGGGCTGTATATTCGGCAAGTTGCTGAGCAAGTTTGCGCTGGTTAATGCTGATTTCCAGATTTTTTTCGGAGAAAACCCGTTTTTCAATATCCAGCTCTTTCAGTAGTTTCTCAAAGTTAACCTGCTGCGTCCCCAGTTTCTCCTTCGCCCGGTCAATTACACCTTTCGGTAATCCGATTTTCTGGGCAATCTCAAACGCGAATGATGAGCCCGGACGGCCAATTTCTAATTGGTACAGCGGTTCGAGGTGTTCACCATCAAATCGCATAGCTCCATTGACCAGCCCCGGCGTTTTATCGGCCATGACTTTCAGATTAGTATAGTGCGTATTGATGACGCCGTAGGCCCCTGATTTGGCCAGATCTTCCAGAATGGATTCGGCAATAGCCCCACCCAGACCAGGTTCTGTACCCGTACCAAATTCATCGATCAGAAACAAGGTACGTTTATTGGCTCCAATCAGAAACTGCTTCATGGAGGTCAGGTGTGATGAATACGTACTCAGGTCGTTTTCCAGTGATTGTTCATCGCCAATATCGATGAATAAATTCTGAAAAACGCCCATTTCTGAGTAATCATCCATAGGAACCAACAGCCCACACTGAAGCATGTATTGCAGCAGGCCAATCGTTTTGAGAGCGACCGACTTACCCCCGGCATTTGGCCCGGAAATAATGAGGATTCGGGCCTTTTCGTCCAGTCGAACCTGCAAGGGAACCACTGGTTTTCCCTGTTTCATGAACGATAGGTAGAGTAGGGGGTGCCGGGCATTGGTCCAGTTCACAAGGGGACGTTCCAGTAATTTGGGCATGGAAGCATCCAACTGAACGGCTAATTTGGCTTTTGCCCGAATGAAATCAATTTGAGCCAGGAAATTAACCGCTTTGCGTAGGTCATCCAGATGTGGGCGGATTTGATCAGTCAGGGCCAATAATATCCGGTAAATCTCACGCCGTTCCTCGTACTCAAGCTCACGGATTTCGTTGTTGGCATCGAAAACTTCGGCAGGCTCCAGAAAGACCGTTTGACCCGTCTGCGATTCATCATGAACAAACCCTTTAATCTTACGTTTGTGTTCAGCAGCAATCGGAATGACCAGTCGTCCACCACGTACGGTTAGGGAAAGGTCGTCGGGTATCCAGCCATTTTGTCTGGCTTGCCGTAGAATACTGTCGAGTCGTTTACGAAGATTGGCTTGCTCGCCAATAATTCGTCGACGGATACTGGCTAGTTCTGGCGAAGCTGAATCCCGAACATTACCTCGGTCATCGATAACCCGCTCGAGGGAATCGGTCAGTTTTTTGTCAAGGCTAACGGGGCCAGCTAATTCTCGTAAAAACGGGAAGTTGCCGATTTCGTCACGCTTCGTATCGCCTTGATGAGCATCACCATGTCGGGTTAAAAAGCGCAAACAGTCCTGAACCGTTCGAAGAGCCAATTTAAGATCGAAGAATTCGCCTTCGGTTAGGGCGAGGCCTTCTACACGGGCACGACTCAGGTGTGCGCGAACGTCGATGTAATTACTATTCGGGAAATCAGGTTCGTACTGAACAATCTGCTTGAATTCAGTCGTCTGGCGGAGTAGCTTATCAATTAGTTGGGCATTATCCGTGAATCGGATTTTTTCGACATAGTCCTGCCCTAATGGGCTCACACAGGCTTCTTTAAGTCGTTCACGGATAGAATCAAAACCTAGTTTAACCTCTAAGGTATTTGGGTAAAGCATTTAATCAGTTTGTTCAGTAGTAAAGTGCTATAAGTTTTCGTGTATAACCTATACTATAGAGATAACAGAAGAGAATATAAGTGGGTTCAAGGGGAAGGCCGAATGATTGTTGTAGCATTATTCAGCAGCGCGTATAGCTACCATTGTGACCTGACTAACCGTTACTCTTTCTTTTATTTGCTAAGCTCAGATTGGTTTATCTCCAGATTCTAGGCACTGCTTGCTGTCTCGGTTGCTCTACGTTGGCCGTTAGACACTATTGTGAGTGTCTGTTGATGGTATCTCATTAGTACCCGACAGATATGTGTTTCATGATTAGCTTTAGCATTTTTATGTTTTGTTCTAAAGAAATTACCTGTGCGGCTTTTTATATTGATAATGCAAAGAGGCCACTCGATCACGAGTGGCCTCTTTGCATTATCAATATAAAAAGCTTAGTAACCGGGGTTTTGTGTCAGTACATCCTTACCCT
>NZ_MKUD01000062.1 GCF_001898575.1 Spirosoma sp. 48-14 | reverse complement strand
ATAGCAAATATGGAGAAACTTGTCGAATCTTGAAAAAATTATACCATTTTTCTTGCATGGAAAGACAGTACCACGAAACACGAAAATGGAAACCAAACCTGCATAATTGTGGCGATTCTCGTGTCAACCGGAGACGACTAACGCGCAAAACCGCCTTGCTACGGGACGTGCCGCCTGTCGCCCGGAAGCTGAAAATGGAAGCACTAGCTTTGGCCGGACCACCCAACACCTCCATGTGCTGATGACGACCGTAGGGAGACATTTACACACATGGATGGTTGGGCTGTCAAACTTTGACTTCGGGACGTGCTACCTGTCGACGGAGAGCTTGCGTACAAAATCTTCAGTCACGCCAACGGTTTTTGCAATCTGAGCGGCACTCAAAAGGTTCAAGCCCAACAAATTTTTGACCGTTTCCGCTTTTATAGATTGTTCGTTTTGTTCTACAGCTTCCCGAATCTTCTGTTTCTCGGCCTTGACCGCTTCGGCATTGGCCGCTGTCACCCGAGCAAAATACGCCCGCTCTTCCGGAGTCATTTTGCGCGTGTCCAACTCATCAATCGCCCGTTTTAGCCATTCCTCGTTCCAGAAAGCCGGATATTGAGTAGGTTCGGTCGTGTGAAGTGTCTTCATAGTGTAAACCAGTTTTTCTAAATCAGTCTCAATTTCAGCTACTTGCTTGTTAAACTTAGCTAATTCTACCGTAATAAACGTCATTTGAGTATCAATGATTTCACCGGTCTCGCTTCGCAGATTGGCAACCGTATGAAAATGAGCGGTTGGCAGAATGTTCTTAGCCAAAATAGCGATGGCGTATATTTTGGGCAGGTTAGCATAATCAAACTCGCCCCGCTCTACCACTGTATTGAATTTATGTAATGCATAGAACTTCATCCGCTGCAAAAAATGAGGAGCCAATCCCAACTGCATTTCAACGATGAACTGACTGCCGTTTTCATCGGTACAGGCCAAATCAAAAATACCGCTTCGACTGTCAATAGTTAACGCTTCAAATACGTTCTTGTCAAAATGAACTTCCCGAATAGGCGTAGCAGACTTGATGAGTGCCTGCAAGGCTGTGCGGAGGAATAAACTATCGGCTTCGTTGCCGAAAGTGGCTTTGAAACCGTAATCTGAGATGATGGGAATGTAAATACCTGTTTCCATACACCGAAGTTACGGAAAACAGGCGGGAAGTAATTTGTTAACTTATCGAGTTATCGCCTGTCAAACGACAACCCACCCATGCAGAGCGACGTCCTAAACTGTTAATATTCCGTATTTAGTAGCCAGTTCATTAAATTTCTTGTGAATATAGATGAACTCATTTTTCCTATAATTAACAAGTTTGATAGAGTTTTCAAGCAAGTCTTTCAATTTAATATTACTATCTATGTACTGATATGCCTTTAACAGCTCATTGTCAATCACTCTTGAAGTGATATATACCTTATATCCTTTGTTCTTTAATTTTGATGCATGATAAAATATAGAGTCTGTATTACTTAATCCACCTCCACAACCTTCAAGTGCAAAACAGCTAATATCAAAATCGTACACTTCATCAGTATGTACACATTTAACTATTGGGGCGATTAGATTCCATGCGGACCCTTCTTTTGACTTTTCGATAAATAGGTATACTCTTATATCGCTCTCAAATTCACTAATCATGCCAATCGAACTTCCTCCAAGTGGAGTTTTATAATCAGTGTATTTCCGGCTTTCTGCTGATTTTAACTCAGGAATAGAAGTCTCACCTTGAGATTGTTTATCCTTTTCCTTATTGGGGAAAGTAATATTGATAAGGTTATTTGTCATTCCTGTCCACTTTATCCCGCCAAAGTTGAAACTAATCATATTGGAAATTGCTAATGCGAATGAATTTCTCGAAGAAGGTCAAATGTAAATAAAACATCTCGAAAAAGTTACTGTAAACCTCTCGTTTTACGATTCTTTGCCAGCCTTGACTATCTTACTAAGGCGTTTGCCCTGTCACTCAGGTGCCACGTTGTCGAATTAGGGCGTTTACACTGTCGCAAACCAACCGGAAATGGAAACCCAAAGCTCTCTTTCGAGCCGGGCGGCTTGTCGCCAGAACGACGGCACTCACGCTTTTTTAACAGCTTTGGCCGGATCACCCAACGCCCCAGAGGGCTGATGGATGAGGGCAAAACTACCCTGAACGCGACCAACTTGTAACCTTTACACCCTCTGTTTGTTGGGCTGCCAACTTGGCTCTCGGGACGTGCATCCTGTCAGCGGAAGCCTGCCCATGTTGAACAAAAGTTAACTTAAATTTTTTGACTTATTGATTATAGCCTAATATCCAATGAGGTTCATAAGCTGCTGAATCTTCAACTGGTAATGCTTTCAGAAAAACAGCTAAATTTTTGTAGCGGCCTACACCATCTGAACTGTATACCCATAATTCAGGTTCTTCTATACTTAATAGTCCGTCAGTATTTGGGGAGATTGTTAGATTAGAAAAAGGCGTTGTAGATTTGGACATCTCACCTTCCAAACTGTCAACGCCTATGCAAGGGCAAGCCCTTATCGACACAATAGTAGCCAAAGCGGCCCAACTTACCAAGCCCCGTCGTCGCTTTTTAGCCCACATACTAGGCTTGTTTCTGGCCATCAAGGGCCGACTCAACTTTACCCAATTGGCCCGCCACTCCCAGCACTACTGTGAGCATACCATGCGTGACCAGTTTAGCCACTATCTGGATTTTGCCAGCCTCAACCGACAGCTTATCCACACCTATGGATCGGGGCACTTTGTACTAGCCCTAGATGCCACCTTTCTGCCCAAATCAGGTCAGGCCACACCCGGGCGAAGCCAATTCTGGTCAGGCACAGCCCAACAGACACTTTGGGGATTGGAAGCCAGTGTGCTGTCAGTGATCGATGTAGAACGCCATACCGCCTGGCAGTTGGATGCGGTGCAAAGTCCCCACAAAGCTGACCGAATCGCCAAGGACATCACCCTATTGCAGCACTACGCCCAGGTGGTTGTCTGGCAAGTCACTCATTGTCAAGCGCTGAGTGCCTACTTAGCGGTAGATGCCTACTTTGCCAAGCAGCCCTTCATCGACTTTGTGACCCAGCGTACTGGACTGGCTATTATCAGTTTGTTACGGCGTGATGCCCGCCTGCGCTATCTCTATGCGGGTAAACCTACTGGGCAGCGGGGGCGTCCCCGGCAATACGGTACCTATGTCGACTGGCATAAGCCGGACTTCAACTACTTTCAACTGGCCTATCAGGATCGTGAATTGCGGATCTACTCAGCGGTACTTTATTGTCCTTTTCTGAAGAGGCAGCTGAAAGTAGCTTATACCCAATACCTCGACGTGTTGGGCTGGCCCATGCACTACAAGCTCTATTTCTCGACCGATAGCGATTTATGTGCCTGGCAGTTGGTTCGCTACTACCGCTTGCGTTTCCAACAAGAATTTTTACTCCGGGATGCCAAACAACATACGGGGCTAACCCAGTGTCAGGCCCGGAGTGTCGAGCGGCTGGACTACCATCTGAATGCGTCGCTAACGGCGGTGAATGTGGCCAAAGCGGACAACCTATCAAGCGCATCAGGACGTTTCTCGCTGGGGGAGTATAAGACGGTCTTACACAACGAATTGCTACTGGAACAATTTATGCGCATCTTACCGGTAAAACGGGAGTTGTTGATAAATCATCCCGCTTTTGACCAGCTACGTTATTTTGGCTGTAAAGCCGCTTAGAAACTGACTGACTATTGCTATACTATCAAACCACATTAAATATACTCGCTCGTAACTTTCGGTATTAATAGCAAAAGCTGATATTCGCTCCGGTCTAAATAAGCGGATAACATCGTTATCCCAAACTTCAGAATTTACTTTTAATGAGTATACATAACTGTTTTCTGGCTTAACCTCGCTCCAGTCAATCCATAAGCCTTCCATATCCTCCAAACTTAGCCAGTCACCGTAAGGTGCACATAACCAAGTTCCGAACATTTTATAGCGCTCATAAAGCATTGGAGAAATAACCTCGTAATGGCCCCTCAACAAGGTTGGAACCTTGGTCAGGTCAGTGTTAGGTGATACGGGCAATCGACGAGAATATTCTTCCAAAGATTTGCTATACCAAATAAAAACACTCTCAATAAGCTGACTTATCTGCTCCGTCATATTTTATTCAGTGAGTAGAAATCTTATAACTGGAACGTTTCCTCTGTCGCGGGGAAACTGCCTAATCTGTCAAAGCCCGCATTGTGGGACGGTTGGCTTGTCAACCGAAGCCGCCTAACGAGCCTAAACCGCCCGCCTTCGGGACGAGCTTACTGTCGCACACGACCTGCCAAACACGCTTTTCGGCTTGGCTCTACACCCAACGCCAACAGGGGTTGATGGTGAGCGAGTCACTTCACTGAACGAAACCAACTTCCAACCTTTACACC
>NZ_MKUD01000061.1 GCF_001898575.1 Spirosoma sp. 48-14 | reverse complement strand
TTAAACTTAAATTGTAAATTTGTTTATTGCTTATGTATTAAATACTAAACGTAGTCAGTAAATAAATATGAATACAATCTTTATTAAAAATATGGTTTGCGACCGTTGCATTATGGTGGTACAAAACGAATTGGAAAAACTGGGATTAGATGCTAAAAATATAAAACTGGGCGAAGTTATTCTTTCCAAAGAAATAACATCTCTGGAAAAAGAGAATTTGTCCAAAACTTTAGAGCCATTAGGATTTGAAGTAATTGACGATAAAAAAGGCAGGATAATAGAAAAGATAAAGAACATTATCATTGACCTGGTACACCATCAGGATAGTGATGTAAAAACCAACCTTTCCGATGTATTGAGTGACAAATTGCATCACGATTACAATTACCTGTCCAATCTGTTTTCAGAGGTAGAGGGTACAACCATTGAAAAATACTTTATCGCCCAAAAGGTGGAGAAAGTCAAAGAATTGTTGGTGTATGATGAGTTGTCATTAAGTGAGATTGCGAACCGCCTAAATTATTCGAGCGTGGCATATTTGAGTAACCAGTTTAAAAAAGTTACCGGGCTAACACCAAGCCATTTCAAACAGATTAAAGAGGATAAAAGAAAACCGTTGGATAAAGTGTAAGTAAATCTTACAAATCAAATCCAAAATTTCACAACAGTACCCATAAATATAATAGCCAATTTTGTATTGTAAATTAAAGCAGGCAAATATGGCGACAAACAGAGAAAATATATACATTCCATTGGAGGATGTAGAAAGCGAACACTGTGCATTAATCGTTGAAAAGGGATTTGCACAGGTAAAAGGCGTAGAAACCCATAAAGTAGAGCTGAACAACCGAAGGGCAGCGATTACAGTAGATAGCAATGAAACCGTAGGCGAGGCTGTTAAGGCAATTAAAGATTTAGGTTACGGAGTTCCTACGGTTAAAAGTGCTTTTCCGGTATTGGGCATGACCTGTGCATCCTG
>NZ_MKUD01000060.1:35402-48600 GCF_001898575.1 Spirosoma sp. 48-14 | reverse complement strand
GTTTTCTTTTTCTTATAGCCTAATAAATCATTAAGATACGTATTCATACTGGTTTTTGACTAGATTTTCCAGTAGCATACGGGGTGTTGTATAATCATTCTTATGTTATGTGATTATTCTAAGATCAACCTACTCATACGAGTCGTAAAAATAGGCCGAATTGTAATTTGGAAAGGGAGAAGAAAGGTTCGCATTATGTTAAGGGAATAGCCGTAGATTGCCCCTGTCAACTGCAAGTAAAGTACCCCTAAAAACGGCTTCTGGGTTATTATATCGTTTGACTATACAACATATTGGGAAAATTTTAAGGTAAGGGGTTGATACATAGTTAATTCTGATATAAAATTGTCTTTTGAGTATATCTAGCCCATCACTTTCAGAAAAATTATTAAGATTCGTCGAGCTACGACACCAACTTCCACACATTTTTTAAACGTATGAAATCAAATTCACTAGTATTCTTGTTACGAAAATCTTTACAGATAATTTTTATTATCGCCTTCGTAAATACATCCTATGCCCAAATATGGAAGCAGATAGAAAAAGGCGCTAAAGATATACAAAAAAGCGCGAGAGAAGTTCGAAATACTGCACGTGAAGTAAAAAGTACGTCAACAGAAATAAAGAATACGGCTAAATTAATTAAGAAGACGTGGACAAAAGACACATCTGCTAACATAAGGTATAGGCAAATACCTGATTATAGGAGCAGAGAAGAGGTCGGTATAAATAAAAAACTTAAATTATCTATTGAAAATGGTGATTTTGTAAATCTAACTTGGTCACCTGTAACTAAATTCGATAATCAAATATTTCCTTCATTTGTAATTGGTTGGGCGAGTTATAAAGGAATAAAGAACGAAGATATGGGTAGCTCTTTAGGTTTTAATATTAGTACCCAAATTCCGAAAGTGATATTGAAGTGGGAAATTGAATCTAGTGATAAAGAATTCTTTTCGATAGATAGTGGCTACATAAATTGTGATGAGCTAAAAAACAGAATGTTTATGCCAAAAATAGCTTGGAATTACAAAGCACTTATAAAACATGAAAATAGTGCTCCGTTAAATATCTATTTCAGATTAACAGATCCAAATACTGGCAAAAAAATCGAAAAACTAGCTACAATAAATTTAAGAAGTGTAAATGACTGTATTATCGCATATAACTCTACTAAATTTCACTATATGTTTGCAAGCTATGTAAATGAAGATCATCCTGATATTGATAAAATTCTAAAACAAATGCTCAACACTAAGATGATTGATGCTGTTTGGGGGTATCAAGGGGGAGATCCTTTTACCGATTTACAGGTAGCAGCACTTTGGCGAGTACTACATGAGAAAGGGTTTCAATACAGCAGTATAACAGATAATACTGGTTATAACGAGAATAAAGGACTGTTTACACAAACTGTAAGAACATTTGATAACTCGCTCAAAACCAGTCAGGCGAATTGTGTAGATGGAACGGTACTATTTGCATCTATACTTAAAAGAATAGGTCTTAGGACTGTATTGGTTACTGTACCTGGACACTGCTTTCTCGGCTACTATGCAAATGATAATTCGGATCAAATTCGTTATCTAGAAACTACTATAATGTCAGATAAAGTTTTTTTAGAAGATCCAAAATCGTCAGTTAAGAAATATGCTGATATACTGGCGAAGTACCTTCCAAAGGATAGCAAAATGTCTACGATAAACAAGGCATATTACTTAGAGTTTTTACAAGCAAGAATAGCCGGCGAAAATGCTTACAAAGAAAAGATGGAAAAGTATGGACCAAATGCTATTAATAAAATAGATGTAAATGAAATGCGAAAATATATTAAGCCCATCCCTTTATTGTAAATATTAATGACGAATATTATAAAACAAGCATTAAAATATATGACTCAAATCTAATACTAAATTGTGTTTTACAAAGCCTTGATAAATAACCATTGTGGCTGTTGCAAAAGTACACTGCCTATTTTTGTATCGACTATTAAATTAGGAATAGCATGAATGCTGACTATATGCGTGTAAATCACTTCGAATTTGAAGCTGATAGTGATACGGTTTTCCTTTTCAACGGGGCTCTATACTTGTTAATGACCCTTTTTGTACATTCTGAACAGGATTCAATCAAGGCGATCAATCATTATTTGAAGCTCTAAGTAAAAATCATGAGGATAAGGAATGGATTGAGTGGCTACATCATGACAGCTTCTATATACTTGCTACGTGCATTGAATATTGGGCATTTATTTCCAAAGATATAGACTACGATACTTGGGCACGCCAAATAGATCGAGGAAAATATACCTCGACTGCCCTTAACTCATTCGGACTTATACTTGACGCTTGTAAGTCGTATTAACCCAGTATTAGTGAGTAGTACTTCCGTGATGTAAATAATCTTTTTAACAAGTAGCGGTTATTATGTAACTCATTGATTATCTGACAAGTTATAGAGCTATGCTAGGCTCTCATACTATCCAAACTTCGCTGGTGAAACTGGTGCCTGCTCACCACTTCTACCAGCAACTACTTTAGCTTCGTAAGGCCGCTTTTTGAGCCTTTTTATAGCACGACAGGACGGCCATCTATTGATCCCGTGGTGTTTGTTAAATTATTGCTGGTTGGTCATTTTGAGAATATTACATCAGACCGTAAGCTACTGGAACTGGCTAATCTGCATCTAGGCATCCGCTCGTTTTTAGGCTATAAATTAGAACAGTCTCTACCCTGGCACAGCACCTTGTCACGGACTCGCCAACGCATTCCGGTTTCGGTCTTCGAAACGTGCTTCACCCATGTCGTGGGTTTGTGCGTCAACAAAGGACTCGTCAGTGGCCATACTCAAGTGGTTGATTCAGCGTATATTAAAGCGAATGCATCGATGAGTCGGCTGAAGCCAAAGCCTGTCATCTGGTCTTCTGATGAAAACCGTACTACGTTAGGTAAACCAAGCACTCCTCGGCTAACCACTACTGCGGATCGCTTACAGCACATTCACCGCTTTCATGGTAATATTCAGAAAGCTACCCCTAACAAATCGGGACAGCTTCTGAGCAATCTCACCCATTACAGCCCCACTGATACCGATGCCCGCATTGCCTTCAAGACGGGGAAGCCTCGCCAGTTAGCCTATATGACGAGTGTAAGCGTTGATGCCGCTAAACATGTGATTACCCATATTCAGGCAGGCTCTGCCGACCGTCGCGATAGCCGTAACCTACTACCCATTGTCGATACGACTCAGGACCGCTTGAAGCGTTTTGGCATAGTCATGAGTAACATAGTGGCTGATGCAGGCTATAGCTCGGGAGAAAACTATGAATATCTAGAAAATAGAGGTCTCAATGGCTTTATTCCCCCTCATGGTAAGTACAAAGACGATCGGTCAGATTTTACGTACGATATAACTAGTGACAGTTATATCTGTAGTCAGGGTAAACGATTGGCCTTTGATCGACTGGTGGTTGATAAGCAAGGCAACCCCAAGAAGCGTTATCTAGCCAGAGCATCCGATTGTAAGGGCTGCCCCCTAAGTGAGCAGTGCAAGGGTAAGAAAGCCAAGGAAAAGCGACTGCATCACACCTACTACAAAGCCTGTTATGAACGCATGATGAAGCGGTTATCGAGTCGGTTCGGCAAGCGCATGATGCGTATCCGTTCAGCGACGGTCGAGCCCGTGTTAGGAAGCCTGATCAATTACTATGGGCTTCGTCAAATCAATACGAGAAGTCGAGAAACCGCAGCTAAAGTGATGTATGTGGCAGCTATGGCGTATAATCTGAAGAAGTATCTGCGCTTTACTCCCGTTGAACAAGGCGGAATGGTAATCGCTCTACCAATACCTGATCACTTTTATTGTATACTGATTTACTTTTGCAACAGTCACTTATCTTATGTTATGTGAAAATAACAAGATAGATCGTCCAAAATGAACACTGAAAGCAGACCGGATTGTACGTTGGAAAGGGAAGAGATGGTACCGCCCGGCGGTAAACCCCACCAAGGCAATTCAATAAGCGCACCGGTTGCCCATCGGCGACCCAGTAGTTGATCAAACCGCCTTAGTAAGATCCAGATCGACTAAATTATCCCAGCTAAACGTTCAGCAGCTAACTCATCGATTTAGCCAGTTAGAGTGGACAATATACTCTTAAAGTACAAAATATCATAAAGGAAAGATAGACCTGGGCTAGTTCCATTAGTTTTTCACTTAAATAAGCAATCACGCAAATTTAAGTTTAATCATTATCTTTCGGTATGGGTCGTAAACGCTGTATCGAACTAACCGAGTCAGAGCAAATCACGCTGCGAGAGGGAATCAAGTACCATTCTAAACATGAGTTTCGACGCTGTTGCCAGGCGCTGCTTTGGAGCCACAAAGGTTGGTCTGTCAAAGCCATTGCGACTGAGTTAGAAGTCTGCCAAGTCAGCGTGAGCAGTTGGCTCACAAACTGGCAAAACCAAGGGGTAGTGGGCTTGATGCGCCAGAAAGGCCAGGGGCGTAGAACCATCTTAAGCATAACCAATACTGCTCATCAACAAGCCTTGAAACAGGCTGTAGCCACCCATTATCAAGATGCTGGGCGCATCAAGACGGATTTGGAAAAAGCCCTGGGCCAATCCATGAGCCGGGATACGGTCAAGCGGTTTCTAAAAAAAACGATTACGCTTGGCACCGACTTCGGCGAACCACTAAACCCTTTCAAGATCCCATAGCTTATGCTGACGGGGTAGAACGCTGGAAGATTTTACTCACTTTGTGGGTATGCGGGCTAATTGAACTCTATTTTGCTGATGAAACAGGACTAACTATGCAGCCTTATGTGCCCTATGGCTGGCAACAGAAAGGCCATCGGCTTGGTTTACCCGCTCGCATTTCGACCAAACGCCTTAATCTGCTAGGGTTGCTGAGGCTCGATAATCAGTTGACGATTTATCATAGCGAAAAGGCCTTGACGGGTCAGTTTGTGGTGAATTGTTTTGCCGATTTTGTCACTAAGGATCATGCTAAACCCGTGGTGATTGTGTTGGACAATGGGCCGATTCATCGCTGTCAGGCTGTCTATGAGCAGCAAGCCAATTGGGAGCAACAGGATACGTATTTATTCTTTCTACCGGCATATAGTCCCCATCTGAATCCGATCGAATTGGTTTGGAAGTCGCTCAAGTATCGTTGGCTGAAGAAAGTGGATTACAAATCGTGGGCATGCTTGAAGAAAGCTATCTTTGTCATTATCCGCAATTTTGGGCAAGAATATAAGCTTGACTTCTCGGAACTAGCTAAGCGAAATATAATTAAGATTAATTCTGCGTGATTGCTTAATTACTTATATTTTTACTTTTTCATTTAAATATTTTTAGCTTCTTTTGTTATGTATCCCACTGTTTAATAGTGAAATACATAACCTTCCGTAATTTTAGCAAAGCCAACCACTTGACCATTGGGACCATACAAAGCGGTGATGGTGATATCACCCCAAAATCTAGTTTTATCTTTCCGCAAGCGCCACCCTTCATGACAGGCCTTTCTCATAGAAGAGGCCTGGGCCAATAGTTGCTCTGGTAAGCCGGATTTTGCATCCGCATCGGAATAAAAGACCCTAAAGTTTTTCCCAATTATTTCGTTCGCCCGGTACCCTTTTATTTTTTCGGCTCCTTTATTCCAGGTTTCAACGGTTCCTTGTTTATCCAATAAAATAATAGCGTGATTATCAATTTCCGCCATCATTTGTAGCAGACGTGCCTGTTTTATTGATGAGCGCATTTTTAAAGATCCAAACCAAATGTTAACAAGAATATTTATTAGTATATTTGAAATATACTAATAACGGTGATTGATAAATAAACACGGTACTTGCTAAAAGGTTCATTAGAGGGAACCGAGTTAGCTTATGACTGGTAGCGGTGGTGCTCGTATAGAGAAAAGATTAATGAATTACCAGAAGCCAGATTATAGATTCGCTAGATAGTCCACTTTTTATTTTTATGTTTAGACGTATTGGAGTAGCCCCTTATACCGCAAGTAATGAATCTAGGAGGAAACGGCAAAGGTATCCTCTTTCAATCCTTTGGTGAAGGAGCAATGTCTTGTCCTGATATAGGTTGTCAATTTTCACCAAAAATTGACAACTATGCAAGACCACATTCGCGACCTGCTGAGTCGCTTTCAATACAGCGAACAACTCCGGGAGACAGCCGTGTTTCGCATCCTCTTCGGCGGTGAAGAAGTTAGCCAAGTGATGGAAGATTTAGGCATTCACAGCGGCTATACAATTCGTAGCTGGGTGCAACTATATCGTCAGAAGATGAAGACGGGCCTGTTAACTTTACCCGCCATGAAGCAAGCACAAAAACGCGACATGGCAGCTCTCAAACAGCGCAACGAGGAGCTGGAACAGACTCTGCAGCAGGCCAATCTGTTAATCTTGGCACTTAACACGATGATTGAGACCGCTGAAAAAGAACTAAATGTACCAATAAGAAAAAAGTCTGGCACCAAACGGTCTTAAACCTTCGTGAGAACGAGATAGCAAAGGTGAGTGTCGGAAGCCTTTGCCGACTGTTTGGTGTGAGCCGACAAGCTTTTCACGCTAGAAAACAACGCTCCCAGCGATCGGTGAGCCAGGCGATGTTGGTACTGGACCTAGTAACTGCTCTCCGGCGAGATGTACCTGGTTTAGGAACCCGGAAATTACATCTTCTGCTGGCAGAACCCTTAGCCAAAAGTGGTATCAAATTAGGTCGTGATAAGTTGCACAAGATCTTATACGATCATTCTATGGTTATCCGTCAGGGTCGACAGACACCACAAACAACGGATTCCAATCATCGTCTACAAAGATACCCTAACTTGCTCATTGGTAGGGCTATAAATGCTCCCAGGCAGGTTTGGGTCAGTGATATTACCTACCTATATATTGGTTTAGGATTTGGCTATTTGTCGTTGATAACCGATGCGTATTCAAAGCTGATTGTGGGCTATTGTCTTCATCCATTCTTGACGGCAGAAGGCAGTCTAAAGGCCCTGGATATGGCCTTATCAACCCATTTGGAAAGGGAAGAGGAACTGATTCATCATTCTGATCGAGGCAGCCAATATTGTAGTTTTGACTACGTTCGCAAGTTAAAAGGGGCGAACATTTTGATTAGTATGACTCAGCAAGGAGACCCTTATGAAAACGCCATCGCTGAACGGGTCAATGGAATCCTAAAGACGGATTTCCGCCTGAACCGCGTGTTCGTTACTTTTGAGGAGGCTGAGAAAGCGGTTCATAAAAGTATCTACAATTATAACCATCTGCGGCCCCACATGAGCTGTGGTTACTTGACCCCAGTGATGGCTCATCAGAGCGAGCAACCACTGAAAAAGTACTGGAAACCGAAAGTATATAAACGGTCAAAAGTTGTCCGAGACTAAGGCCAGTTTGGGTAAGTCAATCCGTTTTATCTACTTTGACAACGCTATATCAGGATTAAGATTAACCAATATTTTTTGACTCAAAAACTGACAACTTATTTTCAGGATCAGACAACGGTCAACATTTTTCCGGACGATACACCGACGGTCATGTTCTAAAAATAATGGAGGTTTTCGTGGTCTAATTTTTTGATTGCTAAAATACAAGCTAAGATGTTTACTGACAACATCTTAGCTTGTCCATTAAATGACAGATAACAGCCTTTTATTGGACGGAAATTGCGTTGACCGTTGTCCAATTCAGACCATCCCAGGGTCTGATAGGTATAGGACCGGCCTTTATTAAGCAAATTTACGATCGATACGGAATGCCACTGACCTATCAGTATGAACAGACAAACCAAGAACATTCATTCCAGATCGGATTCGTAAATGCAAAAAAGGACAACTTCAAATTTGCTTCATAATTGACAACGAAACTTGCGGGTAAATTTTGCCGCTGATGAAACAACTTATTCTTTTTGGCTTGCTCTTGCTCGTCGTAACAACGGCCTTTGGCCAATCCAACCGCCTGATTCGGATTGAAGATAGTGCCACGCACCAACCCATTATCGGGGCAACCATTCGGACACCATCCTCGATAAAGCCGGTTGTAGGTGCTGTAACAGATGTGAACGGGATGGCCACCATACCCGCTACGCCAGCTAGCGTAACGGCGCTAACAGTCAGTGCCGTTGGGTATGAAACCGAATCGTTTCCACTTACAATGGGTAGTGATACGCTCGTTTTTAGCCTCCATAGTCAGGATGAATCGCTGGACGAAGTGACCGTGACCTCCACCCGTACCAACTCACGCATCGAGGATCTACCCATTAAAGTGGAGGTGCTGGGCCAGGAAGATATGGATGAAGAAAGTGCGGTTGTACCGGGCAATGTTAGTAGTATCCTGGGTGATATTTCCATCATTCATGTGCAACGGACGTCAGCCGTGAACGGTAACCAGGCCATTCGGATGCAGGGACTCGATCCGAAATACACCCAGATTTTGCGCGATGGCTTACCACTGTATGAAGGCTTTTCGGGAAATCTGGGTGTTTTACAGATTCCACCGCTGGATTTAAAGCAGATCGAAGTGGTGAAAGGCTCCGTATCAACGCTCTACGGCGGAGGAGCCATTGGTGGTATGATTAATATCGTCTCGAAGACACCGCACTCCGAAACGCCTGAATTTACAACCCTTCTGAACCACTCTAATCTGAAAGAAACCAATCTGAATGCCTACTATTCGCAGCGTTATGGCAAAACCGGTTTGACGCTTTTTACGGGCTATACCTATCAAAAGGCGGTCGATGTAACTGGTGATGGGTTTACCGATAGTCCCGGCATCAAGCAGTTTAATTTCCACCCCAAATTTTTCTGGAACCCGACGGATCATACTAAGCTGGATATTGGCTATGCGTTTACCACTGAAAATCGTACCGGTGGATATCTGCCTGCTCTTGAGGGTACAGAACCTAACGCCTACAAAAACGTAACCGACTTACAGCGCCATACGGTTGATTTCAATGCCAGTCACAATACATCAGAAACCAATGTCCTGACAGTCAAAGGGGCTGTTAGTACCTTCCACCGGCAGAACACGGATTATCAGAAACTGTCCGATGGTCGCCAATCGTCGGTTTATCTGGAAGCCAATGATTTAGCCCGTTTTGGTAAACACCAGTTGATTGTGGGTGCCAACCTAACCCTCGAAGCCTTCCGCAAAAATCCTGACAGTACCCGTCTGGTCGATTATACCTACAACACCGTTGGTGGATTTGTGCAGGACGACTGGCAAGTGGGTGAAAAGGTCGCGATACAGGCCGGACTTCGGTTCGACCATCACAATACGTTCGGGAGTTTTCTACTCCCTCGCCTATCAGTTAAACTCAAACCATCCGATCCATGGACGATTCGCCTGAGTGTGGGAACGGGCTACAAAACCCCGAACCTGTTTGTCAACCAAACACCCGGCGCCTTAAATGTTAGTTTGATTTTCCCACGTTTGTTACCTATTGATGTCGCGACTGTGAAGGCAGAGCGGTCTGTGGGTACCAACATCGATATTGCGTATTCCAAAACCTTTGAAAGTGGGTTTTCGGTGCAGGTTGATCAGGCGCTTTATTACACCGTTGTCAACTCACCCGTGGTGTCGGCGTTTTCCAGCTTATCGAGTAATCTGGGGGCTTACACTCAGTTGATCAATGCGCCTTACAATATCTTCAGCGTTGGAACCGACACCTACGTTCGGCTCGAATATAAAGCATACGAGTTGTATTTTGGCTATAACCATACGCTCGCCCGTCGCAACGGCCCCACTGATAATACCTACCTGCCACTGGCTCCCCAGGACAAGTTCTCCACTACGATAGCCTGGGAAAATGATCATTTCCGGTTTGGTGTCGAAGCCAGCTATGTAGGTACACAGTATCTTTACAACAACCAGAAAGTACCTAATTATACCTTCTTTGCTGCTGCCGCTGAATATCATTACAACGACCACTGGCGACTGGTACTCAATGGTGAGAACATCTTTAATGTGAAACAGGCTAATTACGAAACGGTTGTGCTGGGTACTAATCCGACCGTACAGCCGACCTTCCGGCCTATCTGGGCACCATTGGAAGGGCGGATTGTAAATCTGGCACTGAAATTCACGTTATAAGCTCAACTTTACCGTATACTAAACTGGTTCCTGAAGTTCATCACTTCAGGAACCAGTTTAGTAAGTGCTCTTTTGGGAGGAGCGTAGGGATAGGGGCACTACATGTCAAACTTTTCCAGCTTGCCTTTTCGATAGACATAGATCTCGTACGTATGTTTATCAATACCGAAGACTTCCTCCAACACGACGTGATTGGCTCCCTGGCTGAGTTTCTTCGCTTCAATTTGTTTGTCTGTAGGGAGTTCACTGAGCGGAATCGTGTGCTCGAACTCGAAACCTTCATCGTATTCAAACTCCAGCGAAAACAGTTTATTCCGCCACTGTAGTTGCGTGCTCATGCCATTGGCAAGGGGCGAATAGTCAATATCAATAGGGGCTTTCGTTACCACCTGACCAGCGGCTTCGGTAAATAAACTCAGGCCCGAAACCACCATGGCCGCATAACCAACCCGTCGGAAAAGTCCTTCACTCAAACGGGGCAGTAACCATTTCATGCCCCAGGAAGAAAGTATGGCCGCTACGGCAATCACAGCCCCCAACGAGAGTGCTTTTCCCGTTAGTAATCCAAACGATGCGTATAAGACCAGCTTGACCCCGTGCAGCATAATCTCATTAGCCGCCCGGGTGGCTACGATTTCTTCTTTAGTCATCCTGTAGCGGAGATAGAACCGGTTAAATAGCAATCCAACGGCTCCCGTAAGCCCTGAAACAATACCCGCTGCGAGTCCGATGAAGGCCAAATAAACTTTTGGTAACCGATGAACTTCCTCTAATTCTTTTGTGGAACGAAAAATTA
Organism: Spirosoma sp. 48-14; assembly: GCF_001898575.1. Taxonomy (GTDB): domain Bacteria; phylum Bacteroidota; class Bacteroidia; order Cytophagales; family Spirosomataceae; genus Spirosoma. Next base: position 37,678 of record NZ_MKUD01000060.1, on the reverse strand, counting down.
AGGGAAGGTTGGCCATCAAAAATAAGCCCATCAACAGTTCCAGGTAGAGCGGATTGATATAGGTAAGCAGCTTCGCGCCAATCCATACGGCGGGTAGGGCAGGTGGCACAAACCAAACCACGATATCCCAGCGAATACGCGACCAGAAGGCAATGATGCGGGAAATCGAACTGGAAACGGTGCCGATGGATAGCGCAGCCGGAACCTGGGCACCCGGCAAGAGGGAGCCTAATATAGGCAACAACAAAAGACCGGCTCCGCCACCGCAAACCGCGCTGAGTGAAAACGCTAATAGAGCACAGCCAAATAAAAGCAAACCGGATAAAAACATATGGGTACTGGTTAATAAAACCAAGGCTTGAGTGCTAGCCAACAGGGGTCGAATGGGTTGTCCGCTGCCATTCGGTGAGTACAATACCGACAATTAGCCAGCAGGCACCAACTAGGTAGCCGCCCAGCACATCGCTCAAAAAATGAACACCTAAATAAATTCGGCTAAACCCAACCACTAAAATCAATCCAATAGCACAGATGCCCACCAGCCACTGGTTCTGGATCCGGCGACGCCCACGGACAAGCCAATAGCCCAATAGTCCATAAAGGGTCATGGCCGTAGCCGAATGGCCACTGGGAAAGGAATAGCCTGATTCAGTATAATAGGCCACTTCTGTCGGTCGTGCCCGAATAAATGTTCGTTTGCCAACCTGCACAAACAAGCCGACACCTGCCATCAAAATCCACAGGATTACCATGTTGCGTCCTTTTTTTTGACGGTATAAAACAAACGATCCAATCAGGGTTAGGCCTATTGTTACGTAAGCCGAGCCCAACCAGGTTAGCGCATAGAGTAGTTGGCTAACCGGTGTACTCCGCTCCCGAAAGAGCCATTGAGTGAATCCGTGATCGACCTGAACCATCGGCTCGGAGTTGACCAGATTTTCGGTAATTTCGGAGAGTACCATCACGTTGACGACCATTAACCCAGCAAGAACCGTTAGGGGCAATCCTCGAAAATGGTCCGTCGACAGCCGTTCGGCCAGCCAGCCAACAAACCTGGGGAAGTGTTTGGCCAATCGACCAAAGCGATGGTGAATATGGTGTTGGAGTTGGTTTGTCGTCATTGGGAAAGTGCTCACGCCAGCGCAGGGTACTGAACACAAACTAACGATGGCATTCTGAAGAGACTTTGAAGTTGACTCCGATCCTGGTTTTGTGGAATGAGCTGTATGGCTAATGGGGCCACTAGTTCAGCATAAATAGAGGGGTAAGTTGACTTATTGACAGAAGCCGATCAAATCTGCATCAACTTCAGATTTGCTTCAAAATTGACCATCACATTTGTACGCATGATGCCACTTGGCAGCGATGCAGTAAAACACAACCAACGGAAAATGGAACGCCCCAACGTGGACTTCAGCAACTAGCCAAACCCACCATATCCTAGCCATACTCGCTAGACCTGCCCCAAAAAGCAGTCGATCGGGTATGGCTTTTGTTCTATAAATAATCAATATTAATTAATTGTAAAGTGCTTATTATCAAATAATTAATTTAAAATATTGACTCACCATATCTTGGAAATAGTCTATAAGTTTGCAGACGAAAAGGATCGAAACAAGTTTCCCTTTCTTATACTAACCTATGGTCTCTTTTATCCAGAAAATCACGATCGCTGCCTGCCTTGTCGGAGCCAGCCAGGTACAAGTTATCGGGCAAACTACGCCTATGTATTCCTTTATTGAGAAAATCAGTTTACCTACCGGCGATGGCAAATGGGATTACCTGAAAATGGATGGCGAACGCGAACGGTTGTTCGTCTCGCACTTCGATCGGGTACACGTTATTGACTTAACGACAAACAAACAGATTGGCGAGATTACGGGTCTGAAAGGCGTTCATGGAATTGGTCTGGCGAAAGAGTTAAACAAAGGCTACATCACCAACGGAACGGATAATGCCATCACGGTTTTCGATTATAACACCTTTAAAGTCCTGCAAATAATACCTGTTACCGGAAAGAAAGCCGATGCGGTCATGTACGATAAGGGAACGAAGCGGATTTTTGTGTTCAACAATGGCAGTGGTGATGCCGTTGCCATTGACGCTGTAACCGACAAAGTAATTGGCACCGTAACGATGGGTGGTGCGCCGGAGTTTGCGGTAGCCAACGAGAAAGGGAGCATCTTCAATAACAACGAAGACACAAATGAGATTTTCGAAATTGACGCCAAGACGCTCAAGGTCAAGAATAAATATTCCGTAGCACCGGCTGGTGG
>NZ_MKUD01000060.1:0-35345 GCF_001898575.1 Spirosoma sp. 48-14 | reverse complement strand
ACGGGAAAAATCGTTCAGTCATTGCCAATCGGTGGCGGTGTGGATGCGGTGGTTTACGAGAAAGAACTGAAGCTGATCATGACGTCCAATGGGGAAGGTAATGTCACGATTATCCATCAGGATTCTGCCGACACGTATTCGATTGTTCAGACGTTGACGACGAAACCGGGCCAGAAAACAATGGTTCACCGGGGGACAACGCACCGCATTTACCTGAGCGGAGCCGATTATCAGGCCGATGGCAAAACGCTCGTACCGGGCACATTCGGCGTGTACGTATATGGACCAACGGTAAAGCAGTAAGCAGTCGCGCAACTTAGCCAATTAGTCATGTTGTCTTTCTTGCATAAAGCCTTTTTGGGGGCTTGTCTGGCCACGCTTTGCCCATTCCTTAGTCAGGCGCAGTCGAATACGAATCAGGCACCGTTCAGTTTTGTAGCATTCGGCGATATGCCCTACAATTTGCCTGAAGACTACGGCCGTTTCGAGAATCTGATTCGGGACGTCAACAAACAGAATCAGGTTTTCAATGTACACGTGGGCGATATCAAGTCCAGCGAGACGGATTGTTCGGATGCGTATTTTCAGAAGATTCACGGCTATTTCAACCAGTTTGACAAGCCGCTGATTTACACCCCCGGCGACAATGAGTGGACTGATTGCAACAAGTACGCACCGGGTAAATATGATATCGACGAGCGACTGGCCAAAATCCGTAGACTGTTTTTCGACGGAAAAAACAGCCTTGGGAAAGCGAAACTTCCTATGGTCTCGCAGTCGAAAAATCCAGCGTTTGCCAAATACGTGGAGAACAACCGCTGGTACTACGGTAATGTCCAGTTCGGAACAGTCCACATCGTAGGCACCAACAACAACTTTTACCCCGATCCGAAGGGCAACAATGCCGAATTCTATGATCGCAATAAGGCGAACCTAGCCTGGATCGATGAGGTGTTCGATCAGGCGAAAACGAGCAACGCCATCGCTGTCGTGCTGTTCACGCAGGCCGATATGTACAATCCGGCAAAGGACGCTAAAGAAGCCAATGCGTTCACGGCCCTGAAAGACAAGCTGCTGGCTCGAATTGAGGAGTTTAAGAAACCAGTGCTACTGGTCAACGGCGATTCGCATGTGTTTCTGGTCGACAAACCGATCTACGTGAAAGGTGGCAAGAAGAAGGCGCTCGATAGATTCACGCGGCTGCAACTCTTCGGAGAAGATAATATCCATGCCGTGAAAGTGACGATCAATCCAGCCACGCTCGGACTGTTTCACATTGAGCCGCTTATAGTGCAGGGCAACTAATGAATACGAACGATTTGACACCATAGCTATGAAATTTACGCTTTACCTAGTACTGCTATTACTTGGATCACTCACCGTGCAAGCCGCTACGCTGAAAGGCTCCGTGATGGACGCTCGTACGGGCGAACCACTCATTGGAGCAACAGTGAGTCTGGCTAATACCAAATACGGCGGTACGGTTGGATTAGACGGTAACTATCACATCAAAGACGTTCCCGCTGGAACCTACACCTGTCGAGTGCAATACGTCAGTTACCAGAAAATGGAGAAAACGGTTGTTATAACGAGCGGGGTAGTTGTTCAAAACTTTTCCCTGGCGGAAAGCAGTCGCGACCTGGCCGAAGTGGTGGTGACGGCTTCCAGCGACCGGGAGAGTGAAAACAGCACCCGCAAAATTGAACAGAAAGCCGATAATGTCCTCAATATCATCGGTGCCAAAGCCATTTCGCTACTACCCGACGTGACGGTGGCGAATGTCTTGCAGCGTGTCTCGGGGGTATCGGTAGTCCGAAATGCGACGGGTGACGGTCAATTTGCCATCATCCGGGGCATGGATCGTCGGTATAACTATACGCTGGTCAATGGGATTAAAATTCCCAGCCCGGACAACAAGAACCGCTTCGTGCCGATGGATATTTTTCCGGCCGATCTACTGGAACGACTGGAGGTGGTCAAAGCCCTCACACCCAATATGGAAGGTGATGCCATTGGCGGTTCGATGAACATGATCATGCGCTCGGCACCGGATTATCTGGTGGTGAATGCAACCGTCTCGGGTGGATATAGCCAATTGTTCAGCAGTCGTCCATTTTCGGGCTTCAGCACGGCGGGCATGAATTTTCGCTCACCTTCTGAAGTGGCGGGCAGCAATCGGTATGCGGCTAAACCAAGTGATTTTTCCGTCCGAACAGCGCAGTACCAGGATGTGCCACTCCCCATCAATGGCCTGATGAGCCTCTCGATTGGCAATCGGTTACTGAACAAACGACTGGGTTTTCTAGTCGGCGGTTCCTATCAGCATACGTACCGGGGTAGTCAATCCTCGTTTCTACGGCTGTACGGCCAGCCTTCGCCCGACCCGGTTCCGAACACGCCCATCTTCGAATTTGTGGAGCAGCGTACCTATTCAAACGAGCAGGCTCGAACGGGCGTCAACCTCAAACTTGATTATGACCTGAATCGAACTGGAAATTCGTCGGCTAATAAATTAAGCCTGTACGGACTGTTCATGCAGTTGGATGACAAGCAACACCGCACGGTGCTAGGGAATCAACTAGTGCAAATCGGCGATGTGACCACCACTGATCGGTCGGTATTTCGGCGCCAGAACATCTATAACGTTACGCTCCAGGGCGACCATGCACTTATTCCCAAACTGAAACTGAACTGGTCGGCGGTGTATTCGCTGGCGAAAAGTCAAACACCAAGCTGGACTGATCTTTCGGTGACGAGCCGGACCAGCCAGGGAGCGGATGGAAAATCTACATCGACGCTGTACATCAACGACATGAGCTATATCTGGACGCGCAACAACGACCGCGATCTGGCTGGCTATGTAAATCTGACTTATAACCTATTCCCAACGTTTGATGTGTCGGTAGGGGGTATGTACCGGGATAAGGCTCGGGATAATTACTACAACGATTACTCCTTATCGACGGTGCTACCCGGTGGTGATCGGCAGGTATTTACCAGCGTCGACAAAGCCATTTTCTCGTTCCGTCCCGACTCATATGCGTATCCAGATAGTACGAACGCCAATAACTATTCGGCCAAGGAGCAGATCGCTGCTGGGTATATTCAGGGTAAGTTTAGCCGGGGTAACTGGCAGGTAGTCGGGGGCGTGCGGGCTGAAAACACGAACCAGTCGTATGTGTCGCAGTTGCCAGTCACCGCCACCGGCAAAACGGGGGCTATCAGTTATCTGGATTTCTTGCCCAGTCTGCACCTGAAATACCAGTTGTCGGCCCGTGAAAACCTGCGTTTTTCCTACTTCCGGGGTATTAGCCGACCCGGTTATTTTGAAATCGTACCCGCTTCGTTCCCCGGCGACTTTTTCACCGAATCGGGTAATTACAACCTCAAACATACGGTGGCTGATAACGTCGACCTGCGCTATGAATTCTTCCCAAGAGGGAATGAGCAAGTCCTGATCGGTGCCTTTGTCAAAAACATCCAGAATCCGATTGAATACGGGTTTAGCCAGTTGGCCCAGAACAACATTGTGTACCAGCCCATCAATTATGGTACGGCTGTCAACTACGGGGCGGAACTGGTGTTTGCCAAGTATTTCAGCAACTGGGGCGTGTCGGGCAATTACACCTATACAAAATCGAGTATCACCACCAGCAAGCGGGTGTATGGGCGGGATGCGTCTGGCAGTACTGTGGTAACCGACGTGCAACAAACCCGGCCACTCCAGGGCCAGTCAGATCATATTGCCAACTTGTCGTTGATGTATAAAAATCAGCAGATTGGTTTCGATGCCCAATTGGCCTGGGTCTATACCGGCAAGCGGATCAATATCGTATCGGCTTACAAAGATCTCGACTATTGGCAGCGGGGTACGTCGCAGGTGGATTTCTCGGCGGAAAAACGCTTCCACGGCGGTCGGTTGAGCGTATTTACCAAGCTCACCAATTTGCTGAACAATCCAATCATCGTCGATATACTACGCCCTAACACCCTAACCGGCTATCCCGATCAGGATCGCAGCGACCGGATTACGGTACAGAAAGATGTATTCCAGCAGAGCTATTTACTGGGCCTGCGCTACAAACACTAATTCCCAATCAATCAGTTACTTTTTATTTAACAATCAACTCGAATGAAACGTCAGATCCAACTGAGCTTCTTAGCCGTCGTGATGATGGGCAGCCTATTTACCGGCTTGCTAAGTTGCAGCAAATCCGAAAATGTGCAGGTCTCGGCTCCTCTCTACCAGGTAGGGCAGGCCGTAAGTACCAAAACACCGTTACAGGGATCGATCAAAGGAACGCTGAAAGCTGACTCGACCTACAATGTAACGGGCGATGTATTCATCAACGAAGGCGATACGCTACTGATTCAGCCGGGCGCTAAAGTCCTGTTCGATGGGAAGGGAGCCTGGTATTTTGTGGTGAAAGGCTCGCTACTTTCATTGGGCACCCAGGCGAAACCGATCTATTTCAGCGTTCCTAGTTCAGTAGCTGTCAAAAACGAAACGTTGGGTTCTGACCCTACCGCCGACCCCGCTTACAAAGGATATTGGGGTGGTATCGCGGGGGAAACCATGTTTAAAAACATTATCATCAAATGGACCCACCTGGATTTTGGGGGTGGTAAACTGGGCACTTCCCCCGTATCGTTTTTGGCTAACGGTGCTAATGCCTATACGCTTACGTCGAAAAATTCTGACGGCATTGTGGTTCTGGAAGATTCGTGGGTGTATGGGTCCATTGACGATCCGATGCGTCCGTTTGGTGGTAAGTGGAATGTTATGCGGAATACCTTCGAGAAGTGTGGTTTTACTGGGGGCGAAGCCTGGAACGTAAAAGGCGGTACCGTAGGTAACTTTGCCTACAACCTGGTCATCGGCATGGCCACCAATGGCCCAAAAGCGTCGAACGATGGACAGGCAACCAACCAGCCTCAGACCAATATCCTGATGTATAATAACACGCTGATCGCCAACGGTTACCGCCGATCAGCGGATGGTCGTGGCGGCTCGCTCAATTTTGAAAACGGCGCGAAAGGAGCGTATTACAATAACTTGATGGTCGATTGTAAGTATGGTCCACGGGTGGTTGGAGCTTCGGCTAGTTATTCAGGTAATGCCCTGGTTGTTGCCGATACGGCCAATATCAAATATGGCTATAACTACAACTACGTCGATTCACTGAAAATGGCGAACCAGATCTATCCGACGGGTTTTTATACCAAACCGCAGACGACCGATATTCCCGCACCATCATCGTTCTTACCTGCTGGCTACAAACCAGGAGCAGTTTATGATGGCTCGGCTGTCGTTCAGAAAAACAACCCGTTGTTCGTCAACTTCCCATTGCCTTACGTAGCCACTAAAAAAATAGCCGATGCCAGCTTTGTTGGGACGTGGAACTTCCGGTTGCAGTCTACATCACCTGCACTTGGCAAAGGAACGACCAGCTTTAGCCCATTGACAGTGGTGCCGGTTAGCGAGCGGTATGGCTCCACCGAAATCACGCCACCAAGTACGGATGTAGGTTGTTATCCAAGCAATGGAAAGGGCAATCTACACTAACTAAGCCTGATGAAACATACCCTCGTACTTCTGTTGCTGATCAGTCAGATGATTCTGACGCAAACTTGTTCAGCGCAGGACGAACCATTCATTGCGCGCCCCTATCTCCAGATCGGACGAACACCCTCACCCGAAACTCTTCAACTACTCTGGCATGCCCCAGAAACCAGTAACGACTGGACAGTTGAATACCAGGTGGATGCAAATGGTTCCTGGAAGAAAACGGCCATGCCTACCTCGATTCGAGTGGCCGTGGCTGGTATTGAACCGCACCGGGTTTTCCAGACAGCTTTAACTGGTCTGACGCCAGGCAACAAGTTCAACTACCGGGTGTTGAAAGCCGGGAAGGTCGTGTTTACGGCTGAAGGCCAAGCCTCGAAAAAGGCTGACCAGCCGTACCGATTTGTTGCGTTTGCCGATATTGGTGCAGAGACTTCAGCCCAGAAAAAACTGGCTTCTCGTGCCTATTTAGCGAAACCGGATTTCGTAGTCGTTCCGGGCGATATTGTGTATGAACGTGGCTTGATTTCCGAGTATCGTTCCCGCTTCTGGCCAATTTATAATGCTAATCAGGTCGATACGACAGGGGCACCGCTACTACGGTCGGTACCAATGATCGTGGCCCCCGGTAATCACGATACCGATACGCGTGATCTTGACAAATACCCTGATGCGCTGGCGTATTACTATTACTGGAACCAGCCCCTAAACGGGATAACGGGTACAGAAGGTGGCCCGCTTGTACCAACGATGACGGCTTCGGCTGAGAATCGTAAAGCATTTACCGATGCGGCCGGAGAGGCTTATCTGAAAATGTCGAATTATTCGTTCGATTATGGCAACGCTCATTGGACGGTGATCGACTCGAATCCTTACGTTGATTTCACCGATAAAGCGTTGCAGGATTGGATTGCTGCTGATTTAGCCAGCGCTAAAGAAGCTACCTGGCGATTTGTGATGTTCCACCACCCCGGTTTCAACTCGGCGCGGGAGCATTACGAGCAGCAACATACCCGGCTTCTGTCACCAATCTTTGAAGCGGGTAAGGTCGATGTGGTCTTCACGGGGCACGTACATAACTACCAGCGTTCTTTTCCGCTGACGTTTGTTCCTGATAAAAAAGGCGTTCTGTTAGTGTCGAGCATGGGAGCTAAGATGGCTCGCGGACGGGTAGTCAACGGCCAATGGAAACTCGACAAATCCTTTAACGGGAAAACCAACACCAATCCCAGGGGCATCATTTACCTGGTGACGGGTGCAGGTGGTCAAACGCTGTATAATCCCGAGCAGAATAACGACCCCGACTCGTGGCAGCGATTTACGGATAAGTTTTTTTCGAACGTACACTCACTCACCGTCGCTGATGTAGACGGAAAAAACCTGACGATTCGTCAGATTGATGTGAACGGAAAAGAACTCGACTCGTTCAAGGTAACCAAGTAATTTTCGGCTTCATCAAGGTGGTTTCAGGCGACACAATTTGCCGCCTGAAACCACCTGTTTTTTATGTAAAGAGATAGAGTTCTGAAGTCCTTTTTACATTAATACTCTGCATTCATCCCAGTATGTATGGCCTTCGTCACTAATCGGTTAAACTACACAACAGAACCAATGGGTGGTCGTAATTCTGTAAATCTGTTTATGGTGGCTATCCTGAATGCATTAATAATCCAGTTCTATTAAACAATTGCTCGGCTACGATTTCTCAATACACCTAACCACATACCCGTTAGCGCACCAACAATAGCTGACACAAAAAACTTGATTGGAAACCAATCCAATAGAAGATAGGAAGGCCTTTCTTCAGAAACTACAGCAGTGCCAACCGCTAGTACATACCATAGAAAAAGGGGAGCCATACAAATGAGTAGGCGCTTAATGGCATTATAACGGGGCGAATCAGCTAGTGCAAAACTACTTAACAGACAACAGACGCCAGCACTTATATAGAAGCGGGCAATGCCATCTTCGGGGGCCATTATGCGCATGCCCATTATACTTAGACCTAAACAACAGGTAAACACGCACAAACCGGCTATAACAAGCCAGCCTACCGGTGCTTTCTCTAACCACACCAATAAGCGTTGGTTGGTTGCATAAGGGAGTACTACTTGTAGAAACATTAACAGCCAGGTCAGATAAAATCCTAACCAACAAATGTGGTGAATATGGTTGAACTGCTGATTGATCCACTGTTTTTGAATGGATATCGCTACTAAATCGGCAAATCTATGCTCAGCGAAGTAGGCACCTAAGGCTGCTAATCCCACTAGACTTCCTAACGTCACTGTTAACCCAATAGGGCGCTGTTTAAGCTGATGGAAAAACCATTGACCTACTCGATGGTTCTGCCTGATCAACCGCATGCCTCCCAGTTGCAGACCGACTAACGTTGCCAGGCATACGCTAACATCAAGCAATAAGGTGATTCGTGTATCACCAAAGTAGCTGGCAAACCAAACAGCCCCGTACCCTGTGATTGTTTCACTTAGATTCCTGCTAAAAATAAAGCAGAGGGCTCCGAGTAAAAGGAGTACGGGTTCCCGTTGTTGAGGGACTGGACGACTTAGTTTCGTAAACTCCTGATCAAGGAGATCGATTGACCCCAATCGCTGACTGGCAATCAGGAAAGCTTCCTGCTGGCTCAGATCTTTGGCTTGTAAAGCGTCAATACTATCCAGCAAATGGCTTGTTAATTCCTGAAGCTCATCGTTGGTGAAACTGCCGGATTGCTCAAATTGGCTGGTCCAGGTTTGAATGGCTGTTGTTAGGTCAAACTGGGATTGGGAGTCCATAAGTGTTGGAGAAGTTGGTTAACAAGGTTCCAATGTGTACGTTCAGCAGCCAGCGTTTCCCGGCCCTGCTCTTTCAGACGATAATACTTACGGTGGCGATCATTTTGTGCCGTTTGCCAAAACGATTCGACTAAGCCCCGCTGCTCAAGCTTACGAAGCACAGGATATAGTGTGCCTTCGGCCAGGTCAAGTTTCCCGCCGGAGAGTTCACGTACCTGTCGAATAATTTCGTAGCCATAATTTTCCTGTTGGGTCAGGATTGATAGCACAAGTGGCACCATAGCTGCCGCAACAAGCTCTTTGTTTGGGTTTTCCTGAATTGCCATACCTCGATGTACAATGTATGGCAAATATACATAGAAGTTCTATGCTTAAATGTTTTTTTATGGAGAAATTTCTGCGATTCTTTCAACGAATTATCTCAAAGAATCAACACCAGCGTTCCTCCGATAATCAGGAGTGCGCCAAGAGCCGCTTTCCATGTCAGCACTTCGCCCAGAAACACAACTGACAGAATAATGGCGATGGCCACACTCAGCTTATCGACCGGAGCTACCTGCGAAACCTTCCCGAGTTGAAGCGCTTTAAAATAAAAAATCCAGGAAAACCCTGTTGCCAGCCCTGAACAAATCAGAAACAGCCAGTTCTGGCGACTAAGTGAAGGCAACGTATCAATGCCACCCCGCCAGAATACCAATCCCCAGGCTACAAACAAAATGACGACGGTTCGAATAGCCGTAGCCAGATCGGTATTGACGCCTTTAATGCCGATTTTAGCCAGAATGGCCGTCAGGGCGGCAAACAAGGCTGAGAGTAAGGCATAAATCCACCACATAACTAGATTAGAACGGTTGACTTTAGCAAAAGAATCCCTAGAATCTGAAGCATTTTTGAAGTTAGGATTGATTCTTCCCACTCCGTAGTAGGTTTTAATGGTCATCAGGTTGAGATTCTGCTAATGATCACCCACCGTCCTAACTAGCGTATTTATTCGTACCGCAAAGCCCTTACCGGATTCGTACGCGCCAACCGAACGGCATGATAACCTGTGGTCAGAGCGGCAATGAAAAAGGCGACCCCTCCGGCCAGCACAAACTCCTCTAAGCCAATAGCAACATGGTAGGCAAAGTCCTGCAACCAGTGGTTCATGATAAACCAAGCCAGCGGACTCGCCAGCAGAATAGCAAGCCCGACCAATAGCAGAAGTTCCCTCGATAGCAGGTAAATTAAACCAGGCTCTTTAGCACCCATCACTTTGCGAACACCCACTTCTTTGGTTCGTTGTGAAGTGGCTAGCGAAGCTAATCCGTATAAGCCCAGACAGGCCACTAAAATCGTAAGCAGGCTAAAATAAGTAAAAATCGTTGCCAGACGACGCTCCCGCTGGTACTGCTTCTCAAACGTAGCGTCCAGAAAGGTAAAATCGAAGGCATGATTCGGGACGATCTTTCGCCATTGACTTTCGACCAGGCTGATTTGATCGGGTAACTGGCCAACGGATAACCGCACGAGCATTTTTTCGGCGAATTGCCCCGCATTATTCTGCAACACCATCGGCTCGATGAGCTTCTGGGGAGACTGAAAATGGAAATCTTTAACCACGCCCACCACCCGGCCACGCCATGTTTCCTGGCCAATGGGTCCCTGGCTGAGGCTCTTCCCGATAGCTGCTTCTGGTCCGGGTCCCCAAGCCATCTTCTTTGCCAGGGCTTCGTTGACTAGCACTTCATGGATATCTCCACCCTTCTCTTTATTAGGTGTTGAAGTGGTAAAGTTTCGACCAGCAACCAGGGGAATGCCTAAGACAATCAGGTAGTTTTCGTCTATGTCAATGGAGCGTTGAGGGAGCGGTAGCATTTTTCCATCCTTTTCCAGGTTGAACGCCGACAGATTCATATCCTGACTAGGCAGGGAATTGGAGCCAATGAGTGCTACCCCGCGTAGATAAGCGAAACCAGAAAGGGCTTTTTTGAGCGTGGATATGGCTCCGCTGGCTGCGGCTTGGGGAATGTCAACCACCAGCACCTGTTCTCGTTGAAAGCCTAGATTCTTATGCTGTAGATAGCGTAACTGCTTGTAGACAATCAACGTACCAATAATGATGGCGACCGAAATGGTGAACTGGAGCACCATCAGTCCTTGCCCTACCGACGCTTTCGCTGATTTTCCACCCAGGCGAAGTTTGCCTTTCAGCGCTTTGACCGGCTCAACCGAAGCCAGGTAAAAGGCCGGATAACTACCAGCCAGAACGCCCATGATGACAAAAATAGCCCCCAATGAGCCTGCCATTGGCCAAGTCAATAGTGAAACCAGTGTGAAATGCGTATCGGCTAATTCGTTATAGATAGGTAGCAGCAAGATCACCAATAGCAGAGAGAGCAATAGGGCTACTCCGGTCAGCAGGAACGATTCGCCTAGAAAGTGAACTAGTAACTGGAAGCGACCCGCTCCAATCGCTTTACGAATACCTACTTCCCGGCTTCGTCCAGCCGATTGGGCAAAAGAAAGGTTGATGTAATTAATTGAAGCGATGAGCAGCAGGAATCCAGCTACCAGGGAGAATACGAGCAAATAGGACCGATTCGCCTTTGGGGTGTCGAACAGTTTTGGTTCACCCAAGTGGATGTCCCTTAGATTTTCCAGCGCGAAGTCAATGTGTCCTCCTCTTTTGGCAAAGTCAGGCTGTATCTTTTGGGCAATCTGAGCCAGTTTTTGAGGAAAGCTTTCTCCACTGGCTGCTTGCTTAAACAAGACATAGGTGATGCACCACGCTTGTTTCTCTAATTTCCCGGCCTCTTGGGAAAGCAGTATCTGGAACGGCATGTCCGTATTTGGCGGTAGATCGCGCAGAACGCCGGTAATCTGATAGGTGTTTCCGCCCGATTGCAACACTTCACCGAGTACGCCTTTGCCTGCTTGCCAGCCCGGACCAAAAAACTTCCGGGCTACACTTTCCGTAATGACCATTGATCCAGGCCGGACCAGGGCGGTTTGCGGATCACCGGCCAGCAAGGGATAGGTAAATACCTGGAAAAAGGCCGGATCGTAGACAGTATATATCTGGTCGAGGCTTACGAATCGTGGCACTTTTGACGCTACCTCAAACGACGTTTTACCCAGGTTGGCTTGTAGGCGGATTATCTTTTCTACCTCGGGGTAGTCCGTCTGCACTTGTTGACCGATAAAATTCGGTGTCCAGACGGTGTGATTTTCCTTGCCACCATCCACGGTCAAGCGGGTGGTTAGCCGGAAAATGCGGTTCGCGTTTTGGTGGTAACTGTCGTAGCTCAGTTCCTGCTGAACGTAGAGGATAATCAGAATACAACTAGCCATACTGACCACTAATCCGAGCAGATTAATCGATGAGGATAGCCTATGACGCTTTAGATTGCGCCAGGCACTTCGAAAATAATTGTCGAGCATACGATGCCTATTAAATGAAGGGTTGCTTAGGTATTTTTAGATGCAATTCCTTCACGTATTCCATAAATCGGCCCGTATTCACACTTGATCTTAATTCGTTCGCATCTTCTCGTCTTCGGCGCTGCCAACCGTATTTCGTTTTCGAGCGTTTGCCTCCTTGCCAAATCGGTACAGGAAGGAGATTCCCACCCGGCGCGTATCACTCTGACGGGAGTAGAATGCCGAAACCTGATTCAAGGCTACGGTTTGGCCATGCATCACCATCGTGTAGAAAATGTCATTGACCGTTAAACGCATCGTTGCCTGCCCCTGAAGCATCGTTTTCTGAAGCCCTACATTTATGGTATAAATCGACTCACTTTTGGACTGAGCAAAGAATTGACGACCTGGGAAAAAGCCAGTCAGTTCGGCATTCCAGGTTTTGCCCAGTTTAAACTGATTGACCGTTTCAATCTCGTGAAGGTTCGAGGGCTGATCAATCGAGACGCCATCAGCCTGCCCCTGGTTTCGAATCGATAACAGGACCGCGCTGAGGTTAAGCGTCCACCAGTTCGTGGGCGACACCGATACGTTGGGAATAATACCCATAAAGCGGCTCTGAGAAAAGTTTTGGTAGCGGGTAATAAGCTGATCCCCTATAGCTTTCGTGATTGGTTCAATCCCATCTTTATTCCAACTGTAGGAGAAGGTGAGCCCGAGATGTTGCTTGTAGGTGTAGCGAAGTTCAATGGATTGCCCCAGGCCAGGAATTAGGTTCGGATTGCCACCGAAATAAGAATAACGATCCCGGTAAAACAGAAACGGGTTGAGTTGCTGGTAGCCAGGCCGCCGAATCCGCTTACTATAGCTCATTACGAGCGTGTTATCTCCGCTCTTGTCCAGTTTATAAGATAGATACAGTGACGGGAATAGCCAGGTGTAGTGTCGACGGAACGTGGTATCCACCGAAGCTGGATTGGCCAGTTGATGCCCTTTCGACTGGGTATTCTCCAGGCGCAAGCCCGTTTGAATAGCCCAGCGTGACCAATATTTTTTCAGGTTTACATAGGCCGCATTGATCGTTTCCCTGTATTGAAAATGATTGCTTTTTCCGTAATCCTGCTTCATACCATCACCGGTCTGGTTGAACCAACCTGATTCAGTATCATTCATCACCAAACTTGTTTTCAGGCCCGCGCTAAACTCGGCTTTGCCCACCATCGGCTGCGTATAATCGAGTTTACCGGCAATAATTTGAACCGAGGAAGGAATGATAAAGGCCCGATCCTGTGAGCTGGTTAACTGCCCGGTAGGCAAATAGGTATTGATGGGTGCTAGCTGGGCCGTATTGGCCTTGTACTGTAAAACGTCCAGATCCGCTGTCAGTTGTTTCCCCGTGCTATCGAATTTATGGGATAGATTCAAATTGATCCCGGAATTAGTGGATTGGTAGCGACCATCCGTATATCCCCTGACGACCGAATCCAGTTGCGTCAAACTAGTGTATTGGTTACTGGTATAATCGAGTCGGTCAGTTCTTGGGCGTGTTGAACCCGTAACCTGGATGCCGAGGGTAGTTTTGGGCGACACAAAATAATCCATGCCGATCCGGCCATTCCAGCCATTGGATACATAGCTTGACCGGCTGGTCTGCTGGATGGTAGACTGCAATAACCCCGCATCCGTATAAAAATAGCGGCTATAGGTCTCGTCGCTGAAGTTTTGGTCCAGTGTATAGCTGCTGTTGGTAAATAGGTTAACCCGTTTCGTTCGATAATTCAACAGGAGCGAATGGTTTTGCCGACCGTATACGCCCTGGTTATAACCCAGATTGACACTGCCGTTAAAACCGGCTGCTCGATTCTTTTTCAATACGATATTGATAATTGCTCCTCCAGCGGCATCATACCGGGCCGGTGGATTACTGATCAATTCGACCTTGTCCAGTAAGCCGCCCGGTAAGGATCGTAAGTACGAGGCCAGGTCCTGAGCTGATAGATAGGTGGGCTTATCATCGATGAGCACCAGCACATTCCGTTTTCCATTCAAACTAATATCATCATTGGCGCCCACCATCACACCTGGACTTTTAGCTAACACATCAAGCGCATGGCTACCCGCTGCGGTCAGCATCGCATCAACGTTGACAATGGTTCGATCTAATTTTTGTTCGATCAACGGCTTTTTGGCCGTGACGACGACCTCATTTAGTGTCTTTGGCGTTGAAGACTGTAAGATGATAACGGGCAAACGTAAAACAGTCTGGCTTTCGGTGATGGAAAGAAGGCCACTGTTGTAGGGCAGAAAACCAACATAAGAGCAACTCAGCACATAGTCGCCTTGAGGCAGGTTTTTAAAATCAAAAGCACCATCCGCATCGGAAAGACTTGCTTTTTTACGGGTAGAATCTGCTCTTTGCTGAAGGATGAGGGTAGCACCGGGGAGGGCTTTATTTTGAGCATCCCGGATCAGACCACTGATTTTTCCATTAGTGACCTGGGCTTTACCAAGGAAAGGACGCGTTGCCAAAAGTATCAGCAACACAAACGAATAACGATTCATGGGACAGTCGTGTTTGTGAAGAATCAGGCCCAAACGTCTATTCTCTTTAGAATACGCCCAAGTTTAGGGGATGGATAGGGTGAAAGGGGATGTAGACGGTTCGTTCGGGTGGATGAGCCATTCCAACCCCGATTAGTAGTATTCCGTCCCCCGGGTAGAGGCAATGGTCACCCGAACTTTGTCGGCAATCAGATTCATCGATCTTTGACCCATGAAAACTGTTCAGCAGATCCTGAGCGGCAAGAAGCTAACCGTTCACCTGATTTTCTCACTCTCCGTTCTGGCCGGTTTGGGAATGGGGGTGTATCTGATGCATTGGCAGGGATATCGGTTCGAGAATCTCTGGTCTACAACCATCGACTGTTTATTCTTCCTGCTCTGCATCTATACGGGGCGCTGGCTGTTTGGTCGGTGGTATCTGCGCCAGCAGTTCGCTCCGTTCATAGGCTACGCCCTGCTATCGAGTTTAGGGATACTGGTTCTTAAGTGGCTAGCAGTCCGGTATGTTTTTCAGCATCCCTTCGCCGAACTTTGGGAGTTGGGAATCTCCATCATGCCTTTTTTTCTGATAGGCCTCATTATAGGCATGTTACTAAAACTAATCCGGGCGACCCTCCAAAAGGAATTACAAGAGGCTCATATTAAGGCTGAGCAAAAGCAGAGTGAATTCAAGGTATTACAAGCCCAGTTAAGCCCGCATTTTTTGTTCAATGTACTGAATAATCTGTACGGCATTTCGATTGAGGAGCATGAACGGATACCCGCTTTACTGTTGAAGCTGTCGAACCTCTTACGGTATTCGGTGTACAGTGCCAAAAAGCCATTTGTACCTCTGGCTGAGGAGCTGGCTTATATTCAAAACTACGTTGATTTTGAACAAATTCGGATCAGTGATCGGCTCCTTCTGAAAATGGATATAGCACCCGTTGTCGGGCACACAATTAAAATCGCTCCGCTGGTATTGATCGTTTTTGTGGAAAATGCGTTTAAACATGCCAAAAACACGCTAGTGCCACAGATTCAGATTTCGATTTCCTTAAAAGTTTCCGATAATTTTATCTGTTTTGCAGTGAGCAATTCGTATCAGTCTGAAAATCAAAGTGATCAATTACTGAACGAAGAATCAGGGGTTGGACTAGCCAATACGCTTAGACGGCTGGACCTAGTGTATGGAACAGATTATGAGTTGAAGCAAGAGGCCGCCAATGACGTCTATACCGTAGAGCTTCGGGTAAAAATAAAATCGTAACGCCATGATCAAATGCCTGATCGTCGATGATGAGCCGGTCGCCCGAACGATCATCCGAACCTATTGTAACCACCTTCCAGAACTACACATCGTTGCCGAATGCGGTCAGGCACTGGAAGCCAAAACGATTTTAGCAAACCAGTCAATTGACCTGATCTTTCTGGACATTCACATGCCGGTACTCACCGGTATTAGCTTTCTAAACACGGTAAAACAGCCGCTCCAAGTAATCTTTACAACAGCTTATGAAGAGTATGCTATAACCGCCTTTGAGTTAGCTGCCTGCGATTATTTACTTAAGCCTTTTTCGCTGGAGCGATTTATTGTGGCAGTAGACAAAGCAAAAGAAAAGCTACAAGGGCGACCAAAGTCGGTTGACGAACTGGGTTCGCAGGCCCAGCCAGCGTATTTTTTTATCAAAGCTGAAAGTAAAATTTACCGGATAGGGTATAAAGACTGTCTTTACCTTGAAGCCCAGGGCAACTATACAAAAGTAGTAACGGTCAACGCCACTTTTTTACCTAAAATGGCCTTTTCTGCTTTGATCGCCTTATTACCCGGTGATTTATTTATCCGGGTGCATCGATCCTTTTTGATCAATAAATCAATGATCCATCACATTGACGGAAATCGGGTTTTTATTCAAGATAAGGAAATCCCTATTGCCGAAACGTATCGAGATTCATTTCTAAGTAAGTTGGGGCTGTGATAATATAATTTGTTTGATGTTTCTTCTCAAAGTAGTTTTCCCTTGGTATGCCAATTGGCAACTAGGATATTTTATTAAGTAGCTTAAATAAATAAGCTTTATAGCTTTCACCAATGGGAAGCTCAAAGGCGTCAACTTCAATATCGGTTGCCGTAAAGGCGGTTATGTTTTTAAGATTTACGATATACGAGCGGTGGATACGCAAAAAACCTTTTGCCGTCAGTTCGTTTTCCAGATCACTAATTTTGTATTTAGCGATAATCTCTTTTTCCCTCGTCTGAATTTTAATGTAATCTTTTAGGCTTTCAATGTAGAGTATATCGACCGTGTTTATTTTCATGTATTTATGAGCTGATTTTATGAAAATAAAAGGCATAACATCTTCGGTTGACGGAGCCGTAAGCTGGCTGGTTGATCGAAAATAGCGCTCAATGGCTTTAAAGAATCGATCGAACGTTATAGGCTTTAGTAAATAATCAATAATGTCTAATTCATAGCCCTCCAGAGCATATTCGCGGTAAGCAGTCGTCAGTATCGTTTTAGGGGGATGGCGCAACGTCTTTAGAAAATCAACGCCACTGATGGCTGGTAACCGAATATCGAGAAACATCAAATCAATGGTTTGTCGGTTTAAATGCTCAAGTGCATTGACGGCATTGGAACAGGTCCCTGCCACTTCCATGAAATCCAGTTGGCTGAGATGCTTTTGGAGCAGCGCTAGGGCTAAGGGTTCATCATCGACTAGCAGACACCGAATCTTTTTCATGGCTAAGCGCTTGCATATTTTGATCGATCTGCAAAGTAACCCCAAACATCGTATTGGTTTGCTTGATGTGCAACTGATAGGCTCTTCCGTAGAGTAGCTCTAATTGTTGGTTTAAGTTAGCCAGACCAATTTTAGCCCTTTCCTGATCCGAACTAGTAACCTGGATTGGCGCCACAGAATTAACCGCACTAAAAACGAACAAGCCATTAGCCACCTGTAAATCAATCGTAATTACCGGGCTTCCCAGATCATTGCTGGCACCATGCTTAAACGCATTTTCGACAATGGTTAACAGAACTAAGGGGGCTATGTCAGTGGATTGATCTACTGAAGCCGTGAAGGTCACCTGAAGCCGTTCATCGTACCGTAATTTTTCCAGTTCAATATAATCCCTCAATACCTTAATCTCGCTGTCAAGTGGAACGTATGGATTCGTACATCGATATAAAATGTAATCCAATATGTCAGCTAAACGAGCAATAGAATCGGAGGTTGCCGGGGAGTTTAGCAGGGATAAGGTATAAATATTATTGAGCGTATTAAATAAAAAATGGGGGTTTAACTGCGCTTTTAGCAGCATTAATTCGGTTTCTGTTTTCTGCTTTTCTAACAGCAGCGTCCGCTTCTGGGTAGTATACTGACGGATTAAAAGATGAACAAATAAAAAAACGACGGCCAGGGAAAGGTTTTGAAAAAAATAGATATAAAATAGCTTGGGCAGGTTCGTCAAAATTTCGCCAAGTGTTTCCGTACTATTGGGAGGAATACCCACCATAGGCTCCCGTACATAGATGTAAATGAGTCGGGAAAGTGCGCAGAGGATGTATAGGCCAAGGAGAAAATAAACGACTACCCGAAGATACTGCCTGCTTGTTAAAATACGGGGAATTATAAAATAGGCTAAGAAATACGCTGTGGGTATTTGGGTGATGAGCGTTAAGCTATAATAAGAAAATGTCGTGAGCGGAATCCAGTGTTCATGAGACTGATAGCTATCGGTTAGCGTAGCGACTAGTAGTACACTCAGCCAGAAAAGGATATGACTGACGATCCGATGCGTTTTATGAAATAGAATTAGTTGCTCGAGCAGGCTCATCGTATGAGCAAGTTTACAACTTTTCGTTTTTCTGTGTAGAAAAAGTCGACCAATAGACCAAAGTACCCCCTGAAACCTGGATTTTATATCCTTTACTTAGTTTTAACCCATGCCTTCACCCGTCTGATCGGTGAAATCAGGTATATGTCGATGGCTTCATTTTCGGCTTCTGCAGAATGATCAGTTTTGATAAACGATCAAAACCATGAAGCCATTAATTTCTTATGGGTTGTACCTAGCCCTGATCCTGGTAACAGAAGGTAAAGCAATACAGGCTCAGACCATCCAACGAGGTAACAGCCGATCAAGCCGGCACTATCCGAATGACTGGTATATGCGTGACCTGGCTGATGATTCGATTCCGGGTATTAGTCTTTATAAAGCCTATCAACTTCTGGCGGGTAGGAAGTCTCAGCCTGTCATAGTCGCCGTGATTGACAATGGTGTGGATATTACGCATGAAGATTTGAAACAGGTAATCTGGACCAATACAGTTGAAATTCCGGGCAATGGGAAGGATGATGATCACAACGGATATATAGATGATATCCACGGTTGGAATTTTAGGGGGGCTAAAGATGGGAGTACAGTAGAGCATGAACAGGCGGAAATAACCCATATTTATTCACTCTGGAAAACCAAATATGATCAGGTTGATTCCAGTCTACTACGGGCTGATCAGAAACGAGAATGGCGTATATATCAGAAAGCAAAAGCAGCCTATTTAGAGGCCATTAAGGGCCGAACGGATACGGCCAATCTGGCTTACACCTATAATCTTCAGTACAACTCAAGTTTGCGAATAGGGGATGACCCAGGTAATCTGACTCAGAAACATTATGGTAGTCCGCTATTTAACCTAACACCCAATCTAACGCATGGTACGCACGTTGCGGGTATAATTGCAGCCCAACGCAATAACCAGATTGGCATTAGGGGAATTACTGATAACGTGTTGATTATGCCCATCCTGGCGACTACGGGCCGGGGAGATGAGCGGGATAAGGATGTAGCAAATGCTATTCGGTACGCCGTCAGAAATGGGGCTAAGGTGATTAACTTAAGTTTTTCAAAACCCTTTTCACCCTTCAAACAAGTGGTCGATGTTGCTATTCAATATGCGGAAACACATGGCGTGCTGATTTTTCATGCGGCAGGCAATGATGGCAGTAATAATGACACGGCCAATCATTATCCGATTGCCCAGTACAACAATGGTCAGAAGGCTAGTAATTTTATTACGGTGGGTTGGACAAAACCGTTCTATGATGAACGACTGGTGGCATACTATTCAAATTATGGTGCGCATACGGTCGATTTATTTGCTCCAGGAAGTGATATCGTATCGACGCTGCCGGGAAATCAATACGGCGAAAAATCGGGGACAAGCATGGCGACTCCCGTAGTAAGCGGTGTGGCCGCTTTACTCTGGTCGTATTTCCCTTCGCTAACGTCTGCTCAGATTAAAGACATTTTACTGACATCAACCAGTAAACCTAATTTGGAAGTGAATCAACCTGGGTCAAAGCAGAAAGTACCCTTCAGTACATTATCCATAACCGGCGGGATTGTAAATGCTTATAGTGCGGTTAAGATGGCCTTGGCCTTAGAAAAAGCAGCCAAATGAACTATCAAAAAAGCTCTCTGTTAGGAGCAGAATGCCTTAACCAATTCGTTTCATTAATTCGTCCCGGTATAACTCGCCAATGGGAAGTTGCACCTGACCGATGCGGATTCGGTTACGTTCGAGGCTATCGATTCGACTTACCGCGACAATGTAGGATCGGTGGACTCGAACAAACTGACGGGCAGGTAATTTTTCCAGCAGCTTACTTAAGGACAAAAGCGTCATTAGCCAGGTTTGGCTGGTGTGAATGCGTACGTAGTCTTTCATCCCCTCCAGATAAATAATGTCCTTCACATCGATTCGAACAGTTTTGTATTCCGTTTTGATAAAGATGTATTCCGGCTCATCCACCGACGCTGTTTCGATGGCCTTATCGGCTACAGGCTCAGCATTTTGCAGGCGGTTGCTTACCCGCTGAACGGCTTTGACAAAGCGGTCAAATGGAATCGGCTTAATCAGGTAATCGACAACATCCAGTTCGAAGCCTTCCAAAGCATATTGCGGATACGCCGTTGTCAGAATCACAGCGGGTGGGTCTTTTAGGGTACGCAAAAGTTGTAGCCCCGTTAAGTCCGGCATGTTGATATCTAAAAACATCAGATCGATAGGGGTTTGCGTCAATAATTGGAGCGCACTCAAGGCACTTTGGCAGGTTCGTATCAACTCCAGGTCCGGTAATTTTTCAACATAGTTCTCGATGACTTCCAGCGCTAGCACTTCATCGTCGACGGCAATGCATCGGATCATACGTTTCTAAGATTACCAGTTAAACGTTAACGATACGTGAAAAAAACCATTTTGCGAGGTACAGACTAATTCGTGCCGGGACGGATACAATAAAGCAAGCCGTCGGCGTAAATTGGTCAAACCGATACCGCCTACCGAATCAGTAAGGGAAGGATCGCGCATGCGGTTTCGGGTCTGAAAATGCAACATGTGATCGGTCACTACTAACTCAATGTCCATCGGCAATCGGCCATGCTTAAACATATTTTCGACCAGGAGCAGCAGGAGAAATGGCGCAAGCTGGGTGGTTTCTATGGGCCCTCTTGACGCCTTTAAAACGGCCTTCGGGGCTGATAAGCGCAGCTCCTGTAAATCGATATAGTGCTGAATAGCCTCCAGTTCTTTTGTTAAGGGGACTCGTTCATCAGTTGTTTCATACAGTAAATACCGCATCAACTGCGAGAGTTTCATAATCACCTCAGGTGTTTGAGGGGACTGCTTTAAGGCGAGAGCATACAGGCTATTGAGTGTATTCAGCAAGAAATGCGGATTGAGTTGCGCTTTTAGAAAGGCCAGTTCGATTTGGAGGTTATCTTTTTCGCGCTCTGTCTGTTGCTGTCTGTTAGTAATCCAATCAATACCAAGCCGACTGAACAGGGCTAAGCCCGTCACGATTACTAAGCCTAACAGTCGGGCTGGTGTTCGTTTTTGGAACGTGAGGGGAGCAGCCTGAAATTCAGTACTTGACGTTTGGTGACTCATCCAATTGTAAAAAAGCACCGTTAGGGCCGACAGTCCAACCAGCAGTAGTAAGGTAACTAACCAAAAGGGAATAAATTTTTGCCTGGCCAGCAACTGGGGGACTGTGTAGAGGTAAGCTGCGTAGAAAGCAATAGCCTGGCTTAGCAGGTAACAGCCGTGATACGCGACAAAAAAAGGAAAACTCACCCGTGGTATGACGACATAGAGAACCATACTGACGTAGAACAACCAACCCAGGCCATGTAGCATCGGCAGGCCATAGTGCAGTAGTCCTTTGAAACGGTCGTTTGGAAAAAGAATAGCCATTTGAGTACGAGTTTAGTAATTCTCTTTTAAGGTCGGATACGTTTACCCTTGACCGTTACTTTTTATCGCTTAACTGGCTTTTTTTATCGACGAACTTTTTAAACGAGGCAGATTGGGAGTTGGTCGATGCGTTTTACCTATTGGCCAAATTCCTTTTTTCATCTGGAAATGATCGGATTGTTTTGAGCCGAAACCAGCGAGAACCATGTTGACATCCATCATTCAAACGCTTCACCTTAGCTATTCATTTGGCAATCGTTCTGTGCTTAATGACGTATCGTTAATAGTGCCGAAGGGCAGTATTTTCGGTTTTCTGGGACCGAATGGCTCGGGAAAAACCACGACAATCCGACTCTTGCTCGGGCTAATTCGCTCTCCTGAAAACAACATTTCTGTATTTAGCAAGCCCATCAACGATCATCGGCTGTCGATTCTCCGGCGAGTTGGAGCGCTGATTGAATCACCTTCCTTGTATCCTCACCTGTCAGGATATGCCAACCTGAATTTGACCCGGCTGCTGCTTCAGGTTCCATCAAGGCGCATTGATGAGGTATTGGACATTGTTCAGCTTACGGCGGATGCACACCGGGCAGTACGGGAATACTCACTGGGCATGAAACAGCGGTTAAGTCTAGCGATGAGTCTGCTGAATAATCCAGAACTGTTGATTTTAGATGAACCCACCAATGGTCTCGATCCCGCTGGAATACGCGATATGAGGGACCTGCTGTTACGGCTCAACCGGGACGAGGGTAAAACGATTTTTGTTTCATCGCACCTGCTGAGCGAAATCGAAAAAATAGTGACCCATCTGGCTATCATTAACCAAGGTCGTCTGCTGTTTCAGGGAACGACAGAAGAGCTTCAACAGGTGCATCCATCCCACGTCGTCATCCAAACGTCTGAACCTGAGCGAGCGATTACCTTGCTAGCGAGCGCAGCCTATACGGCTCAGCAAACAGCATCCAGACGAGTAGAATTAAGGGTTGATGAGCCTAGTCAGCTGGCCCGAATCAATCAACTCCTGGTCGGACAAGGCATCGACGTATATGGTCTACAGACCCAGCGGAATAACTTGGAAGATTTATTTTTAAACTTAACCAATGCAAAAAAATGATAGATGCTTCAGTTGGCTATTTAATTCGTGGGGTAGAGGTAGAACAGCGTAAAGCCCGACATACACTGGTTTTCTGGCTTGCGCTGGCTGTGCCTCTATTGACGGCAGGGCTGGACATAACGGCCTATGCGGTAAATGGAGATGATATTCTCCGGGTAAGACAATCGCACACGCCCTGGCAACATTTTATCTTCCATATGCTAGTGATGTGGACGATGCTGATGTTGCCGATGTATATCAGTTTGCAGTCGGCCCTAGTCACGGCGCTGGAACATCAGGCCAACGCCTGGAAACATATTTACAGTTTACCTCTCCCCAAATGGAGCATCTATTTCAGTAAGCTGTTCTTTTTTGTGGGCTTATTTCTTATTAGCACATTGGGATTGATTCTTTGTACGGAGTTAGCAGGTTGGCTGCTCTATTGGCTGAAACCGGAATTAGGCATCGATCCGTCAACGGACAGTTGGTTTTTGGTGCGAAACGTAGTGAAAACGTTCCTGATTGGTCTCGGGATGACAGCCATCCAGTTTTACCTAAGTTTTCGGTATCGCAATTTTATTATTCCAGCCGCTTTTGGCGTGTTCGTCAGCGTGATTGGTATTGTTGTCAAATCCTGGGCCTACAGCTACGTATCGCCTTACCTCTGGGTGTATCTCGCTATCCGCGATCAGGCGAATGCAACCAATTGGACTAACGGCTACGTGTGGGCTGGGTTACTCACGTTTGCAGTAGTGGCAATTGGCGGATTTCTGGCAACGTATCGCCGGGATATTGATTGACGCTACGAGAGGTTGAGTTTACCGAGTTCTGCCTCGTTGCCAACGGTAAAGTAGTTTTCCGTTGGTATCGATAAAGCCCATGCGTAAACTGTCTGTATTCAGCGAAAAGACGGAAAAGCCACCACTCGACCGAGCAAACTGGGCCTTTGTTGAATCGGCGATCGGTCCTAAAGGAGCTCCACCTCCCCCAGATATAATAAAGTCTGTCTGACCTACTGGCGCCAAATGCTGGAGCGTATGAGAGTGGCCACACAAATACAATTGAACGCCGTATTTCTTTAACAGCGGTCCAAGTTGTTGTAGTAATTCGGGTTGGTTGCCATGATCGCCCCCCACGGAATACAAAGGATGGTGACCGACTACGATTTTCCAAGGTTCTGAGGCATTGGCCAGTACACTATCAATCCATTTTACCTGCTTTCCCGTATCCTGCAAGATGTCGGGAAAGGTTGCTGTATTAGCCCGGTATTCCTGAACAAATGGATTGGTATCAATGACGATTAGCCGCAGCGCACTCTGCTTGTTGATGGCTATCCGTTGCGTATAATACCGGGAAGGCATAAACCAGCGAGTATGTTGACGGCCGTAGTCAATCTGCGCCTGGACACTCTCCTGATAGTCGTGATTCCCCAGTGCTATGTAGAATGAGGACGGTAGGTGCGGACCGGTATAGACGTTCTCAAAGGACACCTTCCACTGGAGATCTGTATTACTGCTAACCCCTGCCGGGTAAAAATTATCACCGGCCAAAATGAGGAATGTGGGGGCCAATTCCGCTGCGTAGGTTTCCATCTGGTTGGCTACCAATTGCTGGTGTAACTGGCCGTAGACTCCCCAGTCACCCATCGCAAAAAACGTCAAACTATTAGAGAGTTCTTTGATCGGTAAGCCCTTTGGGGTTGAGTTTGCCCTGGGCACCGAAATAACTGGTTGGCATCCATGGATGCCTAAACTACTGATTAAGACAATAAACAAAAGCAGGCCAATTGCTTGAGATACAGCATTACGTTCCATACTCACCGTCCGATTTTTTAGTTGAAAAGCAGTTTCTACACGTTCCTGTATGGCAAGCTAAAGGGGAAAACTTAAAACAATCTGAAGTTGCTGAACTGGGGAGTTTGGACAAATAAGCGGAAAAGGTTAGATCGGAGTCTGGCAAGCGCGTGAGTTCTTGATTGGATCGAAGCAGAACATACATCGCCAAATCCAAAACTTCGTTGAGATGATGATCTGTATCCACGTAAATCGCTCCGTTCATGAGCTGTATGATCTCTTCCACTAGGCACTGAATATCGGATTGGTTCAACCCTAAATCGTGCCCGAACTGCGTGTGCCAACCCACACGTTCCGGGAGAATGCCATGCTTGGTTAACAGATACTGCTGAAGAACCGATAGACTGAAAACCATCTTCTTAGGAAAGCCATAGAACTGGATTTTAGTAGGCGCGAATACCCCATTAACTGGCTCTGGAGAATACCTGCCGGGGATTTCGATAAATCAGAAAGGCCGAGTCGCCTTGTTCTTTTGCTGGATGTTGCTCAATGAGTTTACACAATTGTCCCACTGAAAGAGACGTTGTTAGCGCTTCATCAGGTAAGGTCAACCCGAACAATAATTCCAGGAAAACGACAACTTCCGTTACTTCAATTTCGTTCAGCCTTAAATCTTTTTGCAAGCGGTGAGACAATTTGATTCCGGCAACGGGTAAGGTAAATTGCTGGTTTATGTATCGGCAAAGGTGGGTGAACGTAGTCATAAGCGATTGGTTAGTAACAAAAGACACGTAGATGTATGGGATTGTAACTACCTAATTTTCAATATAGTAAGATGTCTATTTAAAAAAACGCCAGATCAAGCGACCTGGCGTTTCTAGCGATACCTAATTCCTAAACAAAACCGAACGTATGAAAAAACTGCCCGCTAGAGCAAAGCGCCATTGGCATCAAAGTGAATCTCTTTGGTTTTACCGTTGTAGGTGAACTTGACTTCATAGTAGGTCGCTCCACTACTATTTGTACCTTGTTCAGCCTGCACTAGTGTATAACCCGAAAAGTTCGTACTCAAATAAGTCAGTGCTGCCGCTGGTAACTTATCAGCGGTAATGACTACTTCCGAGTTACCGCCTGACCCGCCTTTATCTTTACCCTTTCCGCGAGCACTCTCAGCCACGACGGCTCCCGTCATGTCAAAGTGTAGTTCTTTCGTTGCACCGTTGTAAGTAAACTTGACTTCATAATATGTCGCTCCACCGTTGAGATTTGTCCCCTGTTCAGCCTGTACCAACGTATAACCTGGATAGGTTGTGCTCAGGTAAGTCAGCACGGCGGCTGGTAGACTTGACGCACTGACAACGGTTTCACTACTCCCTTTCACGCAGGTTCCGCTTACGGCCGAGGAGCTAGTGACCGAGGCAATGCGGGCGTTGGCTAGAGTGGATGATGTCGGGTCTACATTGGATTGCGTGCAGGCTGCAATGATACCTGTAAGTAATAAGGCCGTCGTAAGGGCCAAAAGCAAATGTTTCATAGACTATTAGTTGTGTTTGTTTTACTAAATTTGGCGGTAACCTTCTTTTCTAGCTAGTACGGACGATCCCATAAGTCTGTTGCAATGGCGATTGTCTATGTGACGAAAGGGCCGAAAACTGGGACGAAGGCTGATACGTTCGTAAAATCGACACAAATTCTTCGTCATAGTTACTACTGAGTGGGATTTGTTTTTCGCCAATTCGAATGAGCTTATTGTGCACCGCCTGTACCCGGTGAATGGGAATAATATAGGAGCGATGGACACGAATAAAGTCATTGGTAGGCAGTTCTTGAAGAATAGCCTTCATCGTCATGCGCACGAGCAAGAATCGCTGGTCCGACAGGTAAATTTTCAGGTAGTTGCTTACCGCTTCAATCCACGCAATATCAGTGAGCTTTATCCGAACTAATCCCGCATCAACCCGCACAGCCAGATAGGCTGGTAGAGGAGAGGAGTTTCGTTGCCCGTTTCGATACGTAACGGCCCGTTGAACGGCCTGACTAAACCGGGTAAAGTCAAACGGTTTTAGTAGATAGTCAATAGCCTCCAACTCATAGCTAACCAGGGCGTATTCGCGGGTTGATGTCGTAAATATGACCATCGGCAACGACTGTATACCAAGCTCATTATGGCCTTTTCGTTGTTTTCGAATGGATTGCCAGAACGCCACACCTGATTCAGTGGGCAGTTGAATATCCATCAAAACCAAATCAACGGGTTGGTGCCGTAAATAAAGACGAGCCTGGGAGGGATCGGTAAACGTTTGGGTAAGGACAAGCGTATCCAGTTGCTGACAATACGAATTCAGTCGATCTAGCGCATTGGTGTCCGAATCTAAGGCAATCGCTTGTAACATGGGCTAAGGGAGAAATAGTCACGTTTGGTGGATGAATAGCGAACCTATTTAGCCGCAGTAATTACGTCCCTGTACTTTGTACCCGTCGTAGCGTCTGTCTGTTGATCGTCAATACTGATTGTTTTGCCATCAGCCGTCCCGATTTTTTGATTACTCAGGTACATATCGTATCCCGATCCATTTGACCGCAGGCTGATCTCACCAATGACGCTCGTTTGGTCAGTTTGCCCCGTTAATTTGATGGTTTGAGTCAGAAAGACGGCATTGGCCGAGTCACGCCGAGCCGTCAGTAAGCCTGATAAGGTTTGAGTGCCCGCTGTATTGGTGGCCGGAAGCGTGTATTTATACAAAACGACGCCTGCCGAGTCGGCTTCGACATAGCTCATCGTATAGGTTCCTGCTACCTGACTACCCGCATCAGGCGTGGGATCATTTGATTTCGAACAGGCTGCGATTGTCACCCCGAGCAGCAATACATACCATGTGTTTTTCATGCGTAAATCAACCGTTAAATGAAAATTAGATTAGAAAAAACGGGTAGAGATTTCGCGCATAGACAGGAGGAAATTTATGAAAGATCCCGCCGGAATGGGCATATCCGGCGGGATGGTAGAATTGGCATTAAAATGTATAGACTAGACCAACGCCCAGTCCGCGCTGACTCGGTCCGATTCGGAGGCTGGTGGCTGGTTGTGTGGAATTGTATCTGTCAGCGGCTCGTCGAAACTGTACCGTAGCCCGGTGATCGAGGATCAGCGCAGCCACACCGAGTAAAACCCCACCTCCGGCCAGTGCTACGCCTACTTCTGTCGAGCCAAAATCACCATGCCGGTCAGATCCACTTTTCCCGTTCTGGTCAGTTGTTGAATTGGGTATACTAGTGTCTCGACGATGGCCTTCATTGCCACCAAAGCTTCCGTCGCCTACCAGCGCAACTACCGCTCCAGCGCCGATTAAGGCAATACCAGTACCTGCTGTCGCATAGGTCCAATGGCGAAGGGATTGCCCTCGCTGATACGCCTGCATTGCATCGGGATGATCAAGCAGCAAGGTATGTACGACTGAATTATTAACCCGTTCACCGGTTCCATTGGTAAAATACCGGCTGAACAGGCCTGTATGATAGCCCAATCGATTGATCGCTGGCGTACCTATTGCATTGGTATTTCCAGACCCAGTGAGCGGTAAAGCATTAGGTACCATGCGTGAGGCTCGGCTGGCGGACGGATTGAGTACATCTTTGGTACCGTTAGCATATTTGATCAATAAAACATCTGAAGTGCCAGTCGTGTAAACCGGCCCATCAGGATTATCCTGACGGCGGTATTTAATCTGGCCGGGTAAAACTTCCAGCACTTTAGCTTGAATTTCAGAGCCGTTTTTCAGAATGATGTTGTCCTGGCCATATACAAGTGGCATGCTCAACAGGCTCATACACAAGGCGAGTCCACTAAGTCGGTGAGTTGCGTTCATAAAAAATTAGTAATAAAGATTGAATACTCTTCACTGACTAGTACGGAGCGATCAGCATGCTGGTGGGGTAGCTTCTCAAAAAAAACTTCAGAAAAACTTCAGATTCCCACCCCACTTTAGTCAGACAGTCTTCGTACTGATAAATGGTTGGTCACACTGTAATCTGCGCAGCTTTTGTTGTTTAAAAAGAACCCCCGCTTCTCGGAAGATGATCTGGCCAGCGTGCTAATGGCCTGTCGGGCTGGTGATAACCGGGCGCAGCGGACCCTGATTAGCCAGTTTTTAAGCTTTGCCAAACGAGTCTGTCAGCGCTATACGGCCAACCCACACGAAACGGAAGAAATAATTAACGAAGGGTTTCTAAAGGTATTTACGCACCTGGAACGGTATGATTCAACGCAGCCCTTTCAAGCCTGGCTACGAACTATCTTAGTCAATACGGCGGTTGATTATTACCGGAAACGGCAAAAGTGGACAAACCAACTTGGTTTGGATGAATTGGAAGTCATTGATTGGAACGACGATGTGATTGCGGCTATTTCGGGGGAAGAGATTCTGGCGATGGTGCAACAGTTGCCACCCGCCTACCGTATGGTTTTCACCCTGTTTGTGGTAGAAGGTTACTCTCATCGTGAAATTGCGGATCTGCTTGGTATTCAAGAGGGAACCTCTAAATCGAACCTGCGTGATGCCCGTCGTAAATTGCAACACATGGTAAAACTATACTATCCGGCCTTGTATCAGCAGTATACCTGGCCCAAAAACCGATTCAATGAAAACTGATCAATTTGACGAGGAATTCCGGCGCAAATTGCTGAGCCTGCCCGCCGAGGTTGATCCCGGTGAAGTCGAACGTATACAAAGCTTCGTGAACGCCAACAAACCTGGATTTCTTGGTTTAGATTGGGGTAAGCTATTGCTATATGGGGGAATTGGTCTACTACTAATCGGTTCAATCACGTATAACGTTTTCCAAAACTATCGGAATACTCATTTACAGTCATCTCTCGATTCCTTGGTTCATCGTCCAGCTGATCAACCTGCATTCAGTGAAAAAATTATCCGTGACACGGTGTACATTACCCAATCGAGCAATGCTATTAAGTCGATCGCATTGCCTGATTCCTTAGCAGAAACCAGCCGCCAAAATACCATGGCGCAGTCAGCTAAGGGAAAGTCAACGGAAACTCAGCCTATGGGTTCGATAGCTATGGAGCACCCGAAATTACCCCAGCCTGTACAGGGAGGTATTTCTAGTCGAGCAGAGTTAGTTCCCCCTCGTATAGAGTCAAGGTCTACTGAACAGGTCATGGTTAATCCATCGCCTAGCCATAATCAGCGAAGTCAAGGACGTGAACGATTCAATCAGGTACGCACAGAATCTGATGAGTCAGTAGCCTCTTTGCCACCTGCTTCGAGAGATCATTCAGCTACGGATAAGACAGAAAATACTACAAGATCAGAAACACTACTGAAGTCAATACCTACGGGAACTGAAGAGGTCGGAGGCCATTCTCCAACTAGTAGTCTGTCACCGGCTACCCGGCCAAATACCCATCGCTCAACTGTTAGAAGGCAAACTGACCTTAGCAAAGGGCAAACACCTGTTGGTAATACTAGAAATGAAGGATTAGCAATGAATCATTCGCGCAGGCAGAAGCAACGAAAAATTGAAGGACCGCCAACAACAGGATTTACACCCGCCATTCCAGAGAATCCTGGTTCGAGTGAATTAATGTCAACTATAGATCGTCAATTGATTATAGCCGAACCGTTAATTAGTCAGCAAACGCGTACTACGTCAAATCGATTGGCGATCATTTCGCCCAGTCAATCGCTAATCGTTCCTAAAAGCGAAGTATCCGGTAAAGCTCCCCGTCGAACTTGGCACCTGACGATGCCTAATTTGACCGTTCCCAACGCACAGTACCGAATAGGAGCAGGGCTAGTGGGCGGCAGCGACCAGGCGCGGGGCGCCCTGCTGGGTGAAATCATGCTCAATCGCCATTGGAGCGTTCAGACTGGATTACAACTCGGCTATAATCAGGGTTTTCACTACAGGGACGAACAGGACTTTAACGAACATCAAAAAGTGGATTTCCGGGAAACGTATGCGTCACAGGTTCCTTTGTCATCGACCATTCAGGATATTCAACAGATAACGTTACTCGTTCAGATTCCCTTCCAGATAGCTTATCATTACCCATTTGGACGGCAATGGGGGCTACGATTAGGACTTGGCACAGAGCTAAATCTTTGGGGACGAAGTGCCGTTAGTTTTGACTATCGGGAAAACAGCCGATCGTCTGAACACGAGTTAACTCGCAGTAAAGAGCATACGCACACTATCGACAACCTCCTACTGAGCACTGCTCTGGAACGATCCTGGCGAAAGTGGCAGTTCCGAGCGGGGCCCTTTATCAGTCCACAACTTCGACCGGTTGATTACAAACGGGACGACCTTTCCTGGGGAGCCAATCTCCAGATTTTTTATCGACTGGGGAAATAAACGTAGTCATCAGAATAGGCAGTGACCTTATTCAGCCAGGAAGCTAAATCTACGGCCCTGATAATGTGTGTCAAGTATCGTTTTTCGAAGTAGTTTAAACGATTCAAAGGGCCCACTTGCTGCCGTTAAATTGATAAGCCAGGCGGGCAAGCTTCCGCCCGGATCAACGCGGCATTGATACTCGATTAATAACAGCTGATTGGGTTCCGGGTGCACCTGCCAGATGGCCGACCACTCAGTTACGCGGACAACGTGGGGCTGGGGAGGAACCTCATCGGGGGCTTTGATGATCCGGATCTGCAAGGTATGCGTGAGTGGGTCCTGTGAAAATGTCAAATGCACATTCATATCCCGATTGTCGACGGGCCAGGGTAATTCTGTTTCAATATAGTAATACAGGTCGGTCTCACTCACTCGACGCAAGAGCCTGACGGTTTTCGTCTTGTACATGAGCTTCGGATAGTTTTCAACGTCGGAGAGCATAGCCACCAGGGCCGATAGCGTACCCTGAAAGGTGCATTGTACGCGCAATTCTTTTAGACGGCTACCGGTCAAATGCCGTGAGTAAACACGAATACCATCTTTATCTTTCTCAAGATGCCAGTCGTCAGCTGGCTGTGCGTAGCCAATTTGACTTAATTCCATTAAGGTGACGATCAGCCAAACGGTTCGGTTCATGCGTAATGATGTTTAGGCCAGCATTCGATGCCAGGAATTGTAGCCGAAAACGGGTTACCAAATCCAGAAAAAACGTTGACCGTACTTGGCTTAGCCATACCGAAATAAAGCCCAGGCCAATAGCGCACGGGCCAAAAAGACAAGATAGGGTAGATACTTCTGGTCACTATTTTCATCGTCTGTTTGGGCTATTTCATTTTTCATTCGGATTTATGCTTTTAGTGTGCTCGACGATTCCCCTGACTAGTCATCCATTGAGATAAGGCAAGTGAAAAATGGTCCAGCTGATTCTCAAAAAGCCGGGGTTAGCCTCCCAGATGGTCCCACTTATAAGTACGCACACAATGGGTAAATAGTGGGGTTAGTTACTCGCCAAACAACTTGAGTTCTTGAGCCATTTGGCAAGTAATCTTCGACTAAACTAAGGCGACGAAAACTTCAAAATTTCTTTAGAGTTGACCCGTAATTTGAGCTTCAATGACACAGGCTACCGGATTCAGTAGTCTTGCCATTTTCGTCATTTGGTCATCAATACCCCACCTTTTGCCCGTCGAGTACGTACTAAAGAATAGAAAGGTTAACTAATGTAGATAGGAAGTTTTTCGCATTGTAGAAATGAAGACAAGCAACAACCGGACTTATAGGCCGGTTCTTCTTTTTAGTTTGAGCAGAAAATTATTCGCGCTCGGATTTTTAATCACTATGGTCGTCCCCGCGCTAAGTCAGCCCACTGCCCAGCACGGCTTGAGTGGGGGCGTTGACGTAGGCGTTGCCTTTAAGAGCGGCTCCATCAATTCCTCTCTAACCTATTACGAGTTGATCAGCTTGGCCCAGAGTAAGACCATTTTTATCGGATGGACCGGACGGCTATCCAGTTTTTACGGGCAAAATCTGGATTATTACACCGCTCCAGCACGATTAACCCGGGGCAAAACGGGATTAGGTGCTTTGTTTACTCCACTGCTGGAGCAAAATATGGATACCATCCGATTTAATAAGGTAGGGCAAACCGCGCTTACGATTGGCATTCGAACAGAAGTACACTTGGGTCGATTGGAATTGGGAGCGAGCCTGGATCTATTAGGCTTTACCATCTTTCGCAAATCCAGAACAAGTCTGGTGAGCTCTTCCACAGGTCTTTTTACGCTGACCGATTCGGCAGGTCGAAGCAGCCTGAAACCCTTTCAGGGAGCCTACGCTATGCAAACGGCAACTCCTCATCGGTTTAGTCTGCGGCTGTTGGGGGATAATGATTACGGAATGCTCAGTACAGAGGTCTATGCTCGGTTTCGTCTGGCAGACCAACTTAGGCTAAAGGTAGGCTATCAATGGATAAGTACAGAAATGGTCCTGAGTAATCCAGATCAAGTTACTCACAATGATCGATTTCGTAACCGGAGTGATTTCCTGTATCTTGGTTTAACGTTCCCAATTGAACCTTGGTAGGGTCTTTTTCGAAGTTGGGTTCACAATCCCCTAACCTAGAACAGCTTTGCTCACTAGTTAAGGGATTGTGTAATCTTTTGATAATTAGTTAGCCGTGTACTCGAGCACCATGAACGTACCCGGCTTTACCGCAGGGTGAGGGTGTGGATTTTCGGTTGTAGCGGCTGGGGCTGGACCATACTCCGCAGTTGTTACGAAAATGTGATGACTCGATGGATCGATGGTGATCGTGCGGGCACCCCGCATTGTTGTTACTGTTTGGATGGCTTCGAATTTTCCTGGTTTTACTTCCTTCACAACGGTTAGTGTGCCTTCGCCGTTGGAACTGATAGCCGATCCTGTCGAGCTGTCAAACACAGCTCCATCCGTTCCGCTACCGGTTGGTACTTCTGCCAGCACCTTGCCCGATTGCGAATCCAGCACAACCATGACCTTATTGCAAGTACTGAACAATTGGTGATGAGGTTTGTCAAAAGCCAGGCCAGTCGGTTCTTCTCCTTTGCCTAACTTCCAATGATGCTTTACCGCCAATGACCTGGCATCAAAAACAGCAATCTCATTTTTGTCTTCCAGGTTCACGAAAATCGTTCCGTGATCATCGCTGACAGCGGCTTCGGGCGCACCTCCCAATTCGACCGTACCCGCTACGTTGCCAGTAGCTGCATCTAATACAGTGACGCTGGCTCCTTCGTTGTTAAAGATGAAGACCCGCTTCGAAAAAGCGTCATACATAATCGCATCCGGTTTTTTACCCGTCGGAATTTCTTTCAGGGCTTTCAGGGACTTCGTGTCGAACATGGTAGCCGTGTTTGGGCGACCGTTGGTCGTATAGCCAACAGCTGTACCCGGCACAACGGCAATTCCATGAATTCCAGGGGTGGGGGTGATGACGCCTACTTTCTCATGACTTTTTAGGTCGAGCACTTCAACTTGAGTCCCATGCGAAACATAAAGTCGACTGCCTACGGGATCGGCCAGCAGATAATCCCAGCCACCTTCACCCCCGATAGTCGTCTTCTTAACGAGGTGATAATTCGCCGACTGGGCAAAGAGTGAGCCTGTTACAAACAGGCATACTGCAGAAATCCAGACTGTTTTCATACAACTTTGATTTAGTTTATTGGTGTTACAATCGGTTAATTAACTCGTTCATCTTTATACGCTAATCGTAATAGACCAGGAAAAATCAGGAGTAGTAGCGGCAGTGCAGCGCAGAAACCACCGATTACGGCAATGGCTAACGGCTGGTGGAGTTGAGCACCAGTGCCAATGCCCAAGGCTAACGGCATCAGTGCAATAATGGCACTGGTGGCTGTCATCAGTTTAGGGCGAATCCGAGCCGAAATAGCAAACTCAATCGACTCAGCAACCGGGGCCGTCTGGTGGTGAATGGAGAATTGCTGAAAGGTAAAAATGGCGTTCTCGGCAATGATGCCGACAATCATGATAATGCCCGTATAGCTACCCACATTGAGTGGAGTTTGGGTGATATATAAGGCAATAAAAGACCCGGAAACGCCGAGGATAGAAATGAACAGAATGAGCCCGGCGGCTTTCAAATCACGAAATAGAAACAGCAATACAATGAACACAAGCAGTGAAGCTGAAACAAGAATGAGCAGTAATTCGCGAAACGATTGTTGTTGCTGAGCGTAGGCCCCACCATACTCAATATGCTGACCAGATGCCAGCGTTACACCATTGCTTACTTTCTGTTGAATCTCTTTGATAACACTGCCCAAATCGCGATTAGCCAGACTGGATGTGACGGAGACCATGGGTTGCAGGTTTTCCCGTTGAATCTCAGCCGTACCCGAATCAACGCGTATGTTGGCGAAGTCGGAAAGAAGTCGGCTGCGGCCATCGGCGGTAAAAACAGGGCTTTGCTTAAGAAGCTGTAAATCGCTGCCCGTACCCGGATATTTTAGCCGCATTTTGATAAACTGATTGCCTTCCAGAATATTACCGACCTCATTACCCATCAGCCGGGTCGTCAGTTGGTTTTGCAGGTCGAGGGGTGTCAGGCCGTATTGGAGCAAGGCGCTGGACTTGGGGCTGAACACTACCGAGGGACCAGCAATGGTGATGCCGTTGAAGACATCAGCCGTACCGGGCACCTGGGTCACGATATCACTGATTTTGTCGGCCAGCGGACGGAGTTCAGCAGGTTGGTCACCAAATACCTTTACTTCGACGGGGTTTGGTTCGCTCATCAAATCGCCGAGCATATCGCCGATTACCTGACCAAAATCAACGGTCAGACCGGGCTGGGTGGCTTCTATTTTGCTTCGTAAGTCATCGATGACTTCGTTCGTGGAGCGACTACGATCTTTCTTGAGCGAAATCAAATAATCACCCCCGTTGGGTTCGGTAATGAAAAAGCCCATCTGT
>NZ_MKUD01000059.1:64286-100149 GCF_001898575.1 Spirosoma sp. 48-14 | reverse complement strand
AATACCCCTGCATCCCCACAAATGCTTCGTCGATACTGTAAATTTCAACTTGATCCGAAAACCGGCGAAGTACATTCATAACCCGATTACTCATATCGCCAAAAAGCTCATAATTGGAGCTAAACCAAATGAGTTTGCCTTTTTTGACTAGGTGTTTTACTTTGAAAAAAGGCACCCCCATCTTAATGCCCATGGCCTTAGCCAGCGCGGAACGAGCAATTACGTTACCATCGTTGTTTGAGAGCACAACCACCGCCTTGCCGATCAACGAAGGGTCAAAGGAGGATAGGCAGCTTACATAAAAGGAATTACAGTCGATGTGCAAAATCAAGTCGGGGTAGTTCATGGCAATACCCCTTTTATGACGTAGGTGACTACGCCAAAAAAATGAAATTGGTCTCCTTCATAGACATGGATCGCTGTATACTCTGGATTTGCTGGATACAGGATTAAATAATGGTCACAAAACTTCACTTGTCGAACCCGGTATCCTCCTTGTACCCAGGATATAATGATTGCATCGTCCACCACCTCATGTTCAGAGTCAACAATTAGTCTATCCCCTTTGCGAATCTCTAGTCCTTTCATTGCTTCAGTCGTCATCTTGAAGAAGTATGTCGCATCTTTATTTATGACGCAAATATCATTCAAGTCGATTGCCCTCTTGAAATGGGTATTAGCAGGACTAGCAAATCCGGTAGTATTCTGGTAGCCAATCTTTTTAGGATCTAATTGGCGCGGTTTTAATAAAAAAATCTCATCTGTAATTAGAATATCATCTTCTACTACCATAGTTGCCAGGTGGACCGTTTTTGCAACTATAACAAATAAATATTATAAGTACCAAAAAATTATAATACAAAAATATTATACGGTTCATATTTAAGGTTATATCAAAGCAAAATAAGACCCATAAATACCTTACCTTTATCTATATGAAAAAAGGATCGTTACCACTAACAGAAGACGAATTAGCCCAGCAGCGGAAAGAGTTTAATGAAGTTTTTGGTAGATCTGACCCACAACTTACCAATCATGATGAGGCAATACTTCCCGAGGTTCTAAGACAGATGTTAATCGACATACAGGACGTGCGGTTTCATTACTGGCTCTACAACAACTACTTCGATATTCTACCTCCAACAAACAGGGAAGTTACGCGGTGGTGGCAATCACCACTCTTTCTTGATTATGATTCGATCTGGAATGTAGAATTTGTAGAAGATGCGATGATTTGTGATGTGATTTTACAGAAAAGCCTGCCTGCTAAAAAGGAGCGTATCAAAGTAGGTTATAAGCAGATTTATCGGGTTGCTCGATTTATTGAGGGTGTTAGTATGACAGAAAAGCAGTCATACCTCTACAGTGATTCGTCGAAACTAAAAATGCCATCACTCGACTGAGTTTATAGACAATACTGAAAGTAAAATTACTTTCACATATACTTGTATATTTCTGTGTAAAGTTGTGTGTTTCAATAGCAAAAAATGAAATAACAGGCTACTCGTCGACCGTAACCTTCATGTCTTCCTGAAGCTGATTTGGGATTTTAATGTAAAACTTGAGGAATGTTCCTGCCCCGTTCATTTCTACAGTCACGTCATAACAATTCATCGGCGGAACGCTTAATCCTCGTTGTAGCGAACTGACCGAGAATGCATCTTCGGCATTGTCTGGTGTCAACTCTATGATAAGTGGTACGTAGAAGTGAGCCGGACCATAGGGCACTCGAAACCCAATGCTGGCTGTGTGGCCCAGGTCTGCTGGCAGCTGGCTCAGAAGCATTTCCTGAATGCGCTCATGGAGCTGTTCAATGCGGTTGAAGTCGTTTTTTTTCATAAGGGTTAACTTTTTTGTACTTACTTTACTCTTCATCTTCGTAAGCAAGAATTGCCTTTGAATCATAAGGTAAAGTTTGGGTTTCAGGTGAAAGAGTGTATCGGGCATCCCCATATTTGGGATGAGTTTTCTTCCAAATTGGTGACCCATCACTCTTATCATTCCCCAGTCCTCCTAAAATCCTCAAGCTATAGCGTGATTGGTCAGCATCATACTCCATGACTTTATACATTGGAGCACCAAGGATTTTTAGGTGTGTGGCAGCGAATTCTTCCTTTAAGACAATATTCTGTCCTGAGAATTTACTTTCAACACTGGGATATATTAACCCATCTAAAGTTGAACCACCCTCCGGGTCTCGCAACTTATAAAGAAGCACATTGGCAATTGCGCTGGTGAACCAGTACAGATTCTTAACATTCTCAGTTGATTCTGTAAATAACTCTCCGATATATGCATCTACTTCCCTGACAGCGGATGGAGTACTTGATTTGTAGATATCATCATTTTCCAGCAGAAAGTTTTTGAGCCATGCCCCATCAGGTAATGTACTGACAATTTTTTCTACACCAACAACAAGGCCATTTATACTAATCGGGATTTCCATTTCTCCTGATGCATTCATCCTATTAACCCAAATAGAAATGACAACCGTTTGATTTAGTTTAGCCCTAACCTCAAACACTGGAACCCCATTTTCAGTGGAACAATAAAATACTGACTGCCCTGCCTTGTTGCAGCGACCTAATGGAGCTAGTCTAGAAGGTGGACAATATAACCTTTCGGGGAGTGGACGGCCAGACGGGTCATTGAACCATGTAGCTTGATCTTTGGAAGCTGCTCGATATAAACCTTCGAAATTGAAAGTAAACGGTCGACGACCATAGCCAATTTGACGAAAGACCTTGTTTACGCGCCTTTCTATATCAAGGTGATCCACAGCAGGGTGATTCAATAATGCTCGAATATGTTCTAATTCTTTGATGTGTGCAGGAAGATTACTCATAAATAATAGGGGCAGACAGAATATAAAAATAATATTTTCTGGCAACATCATAATTGCCAATTAGAGAGTTTCTTTATATAAAAATGCACTCTTTTTAAACGAAAAATTGATTGCCTAATTGATATAAATTACCACAATACCATTTCTCTTAATATGGATCTTACTACTACAGTCGAGCAACTTTTTGATCAGGCATTAGCGCATAAAGAAACCTACAATGCTTTTTCTGACCGAGATATAAGAACCTCATTCTTTACTAATATGATCAACCAGTGCGCTACTGTGCACATAAACCTGATCATTAACAAGCGATATCTGGAGGGAGGGTCGGAGGAAAGTCGTAGTTTATTTGCTGATGATCAAGATAGAGTCTATTTATATATGGAAAATTTGATGCAGAATTCTGTCGAGCTCATTGTGGAAGCCGCATTATTTCAGTCAGAATTAGTTTTTAGAACATTAAATGCAAGCCTGACCGGCCATGATATCTATGATGGCAGTTCAATACCTAGGTTAATCGCCAACCTCTATGATGACACTGAAAATAATTGGACCAAAGAAGAATGCAAATTGTTCGTACTTCTAAGCTCAATTCGTAATACCATTCACACCGGCGGAGTTTATTTTAAAAATACAGCTGGCGAGACAAAGGTGTTCAAAGGCAACAATTATACGTTTATCTATGGGAAACCTCCTGCATATCCTGCGGGTATTGGAATTCTTGATTTAGTATCAGAACTATTTGATGCGATGAAGGTACTCTTTGATAGTGCAAAAATTGCAGCAATAGGCCAATTAGAACATCCTAACTATAATGCGCTTGGAAAATAATAAATAGGGAGTACGCTAGTTTCCAATTACTTTCAACAAAATACTATCTCTCTTATATGTCAATCCGAATGGTCAATGAATCCATATTGACTATTACAGTGGATTGATAGTCATTGGCCACAGTAGTAAGCTCAACATAATGAGGAATTTCCGAGCGGTTATTATAAGACTCAATTGAAGGATAAACCGCCGTCTGTGTCGTGTACAAATCTTTGCCTTCAGGCAATACTTTACGAACACGGATATACAGTTTACCTGACTTGCCTAAGAAGGCACCAGGGAGAATGTGAGGGTTATTCATTCACCAAAAATAGAAATCTCCTGCGGCAAAAGGCAGGAGATTTAGAGTATGAGTATTTACTATTGCCTGTTAGTAAATCAGAAGTTGTTTAGGAGTCATAAAAAGGCCCCTTCCCATCTCTTGAAACATAGCTGAAATTCATAAATTTCAAGGAGTTTGACTTCCCGTTCACTCGTTAATTTTCTTCTTTGATCGTGTTTGTCCCAGCTATGGATGTGTTCGTCCCTGGACGGTAAATGACCTATTCCCTGGGTTATCTTTTATTGTATTTTAGCCAAATCACACGGGCTTATCGCGGACAACTATAGATATGGAAACAGATTATTTTGTGCTTCGCCTTAGGAGACTGACGGCTGATTTGCCGCTATCAATCGACGTCCTAAATTCATCGATACAAGCGGCCCAGCAGTCGTTTGAAGAACAGCGTCGGGAAGGGCATTCCATTGATCAGGCACTTGACATTGCTGAATCCGTGATGGTAGAAACTATCACCCCTATTCTAGAGGCTGCCAGTCGACTAAAGGATATACTTCAAACGGATTTTGCCGATTTTCCGGGACTCACCCAACCTCCTCATATTGGTCAGCTTGTTGAGGAATTTATGCCGCTTCTATCGCAGCCATCATCTCGATTGGCTGATGCATACATAGTAGGATTACTCGTGGACTACCTCGGTAAAAACCATATCGGTAATGGCATTTAATCACCGTACACACCTGGCAGCTAACTTAGAGGCATTGCGCATTGCCTTTCGAATCGATCAGCAGCAGAAAGCAGGCCTACAATCAGAAGCTAGTGCCGAAGAAAGAACCATTCTATCTGCCTATAGTGGTTTTGGAGCACTCAAAGCTGTGCTCTTGCCTGTTCAAGATGATCGACTTTGGACCACTACGCTCGATAATCAGTTGCGACCGGGTATTCAACAACTGCACGAATTATTAAACGAGGCCGCCGAAGACCGCGCGGAGGATTATATATCTGGAATTCGAAATAATGTATTGTCCGGATTTTATACCCCTCCTCAACTGGTTGAGCAAGTTGGAAAGGAACTAGCCAATGTCCTAGGTACTACGCCAGTTCAATACCTTGACCCTTCTGCAGGTACGGGTATCTTTCCACAGGGCAATATCTTCACTAAAAAAATCCTGCAACGGCTCTGATTTCAAAAAGCCTTGTCTTTTGCATTTACGTGAAGAAACAGAGGTTTGCTTACCTTAAGTGACGAGTCGCAAGTATTTGACTTATCTGAATTTTGAATCTTCATAAATAACAGATTAGAAATCGTCTTTTTCAATAGTAACTTCAGACGGCTTATCCTTATCTAAAATACTCTGAACGTCCAACTGTATACGCAAGAAATTTTCCTTCAATTCTTCATTTGTCACATTTTGAAAAGGTAAAATATCCGGCACGTCTCCTAACTGTTGCACTTGAAATCTAGCTTTAAAACTACTGTAGTCACTTTCAACTAATTGCCCGAAGAATTCCCCTTCTTTTAATTCAGTAACGTCATTGATTTGAATCCGCTGTTGCTCATGAAGGCTTTCACTCTTACTTTTTGAGTAGGAAGCTTGACTGAAAATAGTCACTCCGTTACTACTCTTGCCTACACTATGAGTTGTTTTTATAACCTCATGCTTACCCCATAACTCAGCCACATACTGAGCTGTACTAACCAATCCTACTCGCCCCCAGAACTGATTACTTAAATTTGCAACCAACGTGTCTTTTCTGAGTCGCCCATATGCATTTTCTATCTGACTCAAGTCCTGTGCTGCATAGACGGTAGCGACTTTATTACTGCGTGCCGTAGCTGGTATATGCTCAAGACCTGGAATATATATCGTCGGGGCTTCATCTAAAATGATAACACTTTTTTGTTTACCGGGCTGGTTCATCTGCTTAAGCGCAACCGTAGCGATGAGAGCAAGCACAGGGCCAAAAACGCCACGTAAACCGTCATAGTTACCTAGCGTAACAAACTTAGGATCTAACGGATCATTGATATTCAAACTAAAATCATCGCCGGATAGTACCCATGCAATTTCTTTTGTATTAATCTTTCTTAGAGCCGTTTTTAAGGTTGAATCAATACCTGCAACTTGAGCCTCAGCATTACGCTCAATAGCTCCCCGTAGGCTTGCTACTGTACCGCGTGTTTCTGCATTAGTTGACAATAGTTCAACTACTTTAATAGTATCTTCTAACACTAAGCTAACTACATGCGGTAGGGTGCAGTATTGAGGATATTCCTCTCTCAAAAACCAGATTACTGCTGTCAAATAACTTGACGCTTCATCTGTCCAATAGTCTGATTTCTGTATGCTTTCGGGTTTTAAATTATTAAGAATGCATTTACTATATTCATCGGCATAACTTTGTGTGCGCATCAATTCAGGTTGTAGCGGATTTACCCTATGGCTCCTTGACAAATTCTCAAGGTCAACGTAATAAAGCTTTACAGAGCTTTTGTATGTATCAGCGGCATACTTGGCAACTTTAGCTAGAGAAGGAAATTTAAAATCGTATAAAATACCAGCAAAACCTTGTTGTACTGACTGAATAATAATAGGCTCAATTATACTCGCACTCTTACCTGACCCGGCACCGCCAATTACTAAAACACCTCTGTAAGGGTTGGTTAAAAACATAGATGGCATATCTGAATGAACTGTGCTTAATGTAAACACAGACTCATTTACTTCTCTGTTTGTACGTTTCGACGCAACTTCACGATCCTTTTCAATTTTTGGTTCTGTTCTTCCGAAGAAAAGTTCATAAACTATAAAGGCTATTAATGATAGGGTTAATAAAAATGAAATTGCAGTAAATAAAACACCGGGCAATATCCCTTTCATCGCTCCGACAACAACAGCCAATACAAAGTAAACTACTATCGCAAGAGCAATATTTTTAATAGTTGAGGTTACTCCTCTATCTCTTTTCTTGAAATCCATCTTTAAAAAAGTTAAAGTTTTACATACTCATCCCTATCCGCCTGTTCTGCACTAATTCTTTTTCTTTACTTCGCCTAATTTGATCTTTCTGTAGGGCTTGCTCATAATCTTTTTTTGTCCCATTTTTTAAAGCATTACAATAATCATAAGTCTCCTCTTTATTGCGTTGGTAAGTAAATTGCTTATCAAATGTTTGTTCATTATTTCTATAAAAATTATCTCTACTGAAGATCTTTTGATTTTTCACCATCGGGCTTAGTTGAGTTGTCTTTTCTTTA
This sequence comes from Spirosoma sp. 48-14, assembly GCF_001898575.1. Taxonomy (GTDB): domain Bacteria; phylum Bacteroidota; class Bacteroidia; order Cytophagales; family Spirosomataceae; genus Spirosoma. Next base: position 92,937 of record NZ_MKUD01000059.1, on the reverse strand, counting down.
TTCTGGCTATTATCAGCCTCAAACACATGTCTGTTCTCACGTGCTTCACAACGTGAAACTATGATATGAATATGCCGTTGATCACCTTCTTTCAATTCGCCAGATTTAGCTAAACCTTCTTTCACTTCATTTGAATCAAAATTATGTTTTCTTTCTGTTTCTATTTTTGCGTACCAAACTAAATCCTTACTTGTCAAATTTCTATTTTCACCTTTATTATTACAAAAACCAGAAGCGTAGTTTTCCATTACGTTCCGTGTGTATTCTCTCAACTTTTGAGAATCATCACCCATTTCAGCCAATTCATTTTTACTTGGACTGACAATTATAGAATAAAAGCGATCATCTTTTTTTTCTAAACCCTGCCCTTTTGCATTATTATCAATTTGGCTAATTACTTCATATTTGTTGCACTTATCTCTATCAGCAGAAAAAAAATATTCTTGCTCTGATAATTCTTTATCAGCATTTTCTTTTTCTAAATAAGTTACTAGTCTAGCACTACTACCTTTATTATCGCCTTTAATTGGACTAGCAAACTTTGTCTGCATAAGCTATTTAATATTTAAGTGAGTAATAATCTTTTTGACATTACTATTCACTATTCTTAAATCCTCCCTCCTTGGCATTCCTTCTGTACTAGCTATTTCAAAGATCGCATCTTTCATAGGTATCAATAGTTTCTTTTCTTGTTCCTTTATGAAAGTCACTAATCTGCGATCTAGTGCTTTAATAGCATCTGTAGGATTATCTGTTTCTGGGTTTCTAGGGTCTGCTTTGCTAACTTTAAAATACATCACCATAGCCTCAATAAGAGCCTTATTCGTTAGCTTGTAACTCTTGGCCATACGCTCAAACTCATTGAACGTATCTTCACTGACACTGATTGTTTTGTACTTATTCATAATTATGAAAATAATTATTTTTACCTCTGGTAATCAATGAGATAGCATTAATATAATTGGTAACTTATTATTTTATATTTTATTAAACACCTGATAATCAATAACTTATCTCAGTTTAGGACATCATTATAAAGTATCAAACCTCTTTCCTCTTGCTAATGTTTACAAAAGGAAACATTATTTTCGCCGAATCCGCAGGAGAAGGGAGCTTTATAGTCTAATGCGCCGACTGCTAAGAAATCATTCCCCTATGTTACAGGATTCTTTATTGTAAATGTTTTTTGTCGAACTTGATCTATTAAGCAGAAACAATACTGTCGTTACATGTATGCTAATTCCTAATTATATATAAATGCATTTAATATATTTTGAAGCTATATTTAAATCATTGATCGAGATACTATTAGAATTTAATTTTCCGTAAAATCTTCATTTATAAAATTGCCAAGGCGATTAGAACGATTAATATATTCTATTGTTTGACTTCCAAAACTCTCATATGGATTCTCAACTTCTGGCTCTACCCTTCTACTTATGATATAGCTTAAATCTGCTATTGCGGTAGCCTCATCTACGAATCCATCTTTTAAGAGTATGTAGTATGCTCTGTTTATTAATTCTATTACATTTCCATATTCAAAAGAATTTCCTATTTCCATTTTATCCAGACAGTTTTACACTACTTAATTGCTTATTTGTCCTACATGGGCTATACTACCCGGAATTCAAATATTATCCGAATTTACGTTGATATAATTTACCGATTTAGAAAAGTTGGTAAACGGGTAAATCTAATTGACGAGGGGGTGAATGACTTGTTCTAGGGGGTGAATAAATATTTAAGGCTAATTTGTTATAAAATAATTTCAGGCCAACAATATAGTAAGGTTACAATATATCGCCAGTTACTTTAGTTCTTGTTTCAGGTATTTATAAGATAATAGCATTGTTGCAATCCCTCCCCTACTCTACTACTGTGCAGTCTTTTTATTTCGGGCAATTACTGACTCATAGTGTCTAGCCATGAAATGGTAAATTACCATCTCATGCTTCCTATGCTGGCCTTCGAAAACACGATTCATGAACATATGCAATATACTTGCAACCAAAGTAAGAAAGCTTGTATCTGATAGATTAGAGTCATAGTATTGAAGGATAGGTATAGCTGCTTGTTTAATTTTACTGCTTCTAATTTGAATTGCATTATTATCAGACAATAAAAAAAAGTCCCTTGAATACTCCCTATATAAGTCGTTCAGTTTTTGTTTTACCTCTTTAGTTTTTCCTTGTTCATCAAAAAACGACAATTGTAAATGACGGCATAAGACTCGTTTTTCTTCTACCGAAAAACCAAAATCGGATAATAGCGTATCATTACTCTGGATTGCTAACTTGAATCTATCAATATTTAATAAATCATTTTCAGCAAGCATAGTTAGTATAAATTGACTATCGGCGTCAAATATTGACTCACAATACTCTATGAGATTTGGCTTGTATCGTTCAATCTCTCGTTGATAAGTATCGAGCTGTACACGGTAGATCAACCCGGACTTTAAATAAGTAGATAGCTCTTCATAACAAGCTGTCAGTAAATCACTGTAATGCTTATTACTGGCTTTAAAGCGTACACGTATATGATTGTCAGGATCTGCATAGCGGATGAAAAACATTTTTTCACCCCAATTTTTTTGACGAAATAATTGATACAGCGGTTGAATTGAATTAACCAGTATTTCATCACATGAATTTTCATGTGCATAGATTTTTAAATACAGCCAGTCTTTACCAGGTATAAAATTTCTTTCAATGTCGCTTTTTAAACTTTTCGCAAAAAAATAAGACTTCTTTAGCGGCTGATTGGTTGTTGTTTTTATTGGAATGACTAATTCTGAAACATATTGATTGTCTCCATTTATTAACCAAGGGTTATACTTTTCGCCAAACCATTCTTTTAATAGAATTTTTTGCTTTTTAGAAACCTCATGTAAAAGTATTCGTTGAGCTGGTTCAAAATCAAGGTCAAGTAATAGTTTATTATCTGCTTCAATGAACAGTACATATCTGGGTAGTCCATATATGGTTCGCAGCAATTCAACAGACGGTGCAGAATTTGACGGTAGAGCATCCTTTCTAATTGTCCATTGTGCAGGTGTTATGACTAGGTTACGGTACACTAATCTTGGAAGTGTAGGTAGTTCGCTTAATGTACCCCAAGACCAACCTAATGTTTCATTTTCAGACTTGCTCACATAGGCTAGAAACTGATACACCTCATCGCCAAATGAAATGTTATGTGCTGTACTGAGCATTGGTCTTACTCGTTGACCTGTTTTTTTACTTCGCAGGTGAATTCTTTCATCATCTGTGACCGATACAAGTAAATCAGACAGTAGGATTGTATTCTCTTGAGAAACCCCAGCAGGCGTAATATATGGAATTTCAAACGGTCGTAAAGCTGGCCTTTTAACTACATTTCCAGCTCTGATAGGTTTTGGTGGTAGGTGAACAACCTCGGCCAAAATATCATTAGGGTATTGATCTTGTTCCCAATGGCACATTTCCTCAACTGACTTTTTAAGTCCTTCATGACCATCACAGAAGCGTGCAAAGAAAAAAGATGAGGACGAAGCAGAAATCGGATTAAGTAGAAATCGCCAGTTTGCTGTTTGTTGGCTGTCTTCCTTATTGGTTGATTTGCATTCAAATAGCTCTCCATGTAAATACCAAGACGGGGGCAATTCACTTTGATGAATTTGCTCAGTAAAAGGAATAATATCCCTATCCGTCAATTCAACCTCGTTTTTCCCATTTAATAAATACCGACTATACAAAGTTTCTTTGAACTGGTCGAGTGCCGTCGGCGGAGGGAAAAACGGGTTTGAGGTGGAAAAAGGTATTTCATTAAGTATCGGATAATTAGCCAACGTGTCATTAATAAATCCTATCCCTACGTCAGAGTCTAAAGCGGTTAATAAATCAATTTCTTGTTTGTCGTACCGTGCTTTGAACCGTCGGCAAAAATCGTGGATAGGTGAAGGTTGCTTAATCTTTAGGATAGGCACCAAGGCATTAAATTGGTCGGCAATTTGTGAAACGGTTGAATTATCGAGCTGTAATTGATCTGGAAATAGAAAAAGATCTGTTTGAATTGATAAATCTGAGTCCTTAAGATTAAAATCTGTTTGAGCTACGACCTGGTCTAAAAGCTTCTGAGCCCTAGTAAGTTGTTCTATAGTTAGTTGTTTGTCTGTTAATAAAGTTTGTGCCTCACGAAGCCCATCAAGCAAGGGCGAATTAAAAGATACGCGGTTTGTCAGCTCTAACAGATATGTTGCCATATCTCCCCCAGTAATCGGAATTGATAGATTACTGAACAGAAATTGATTATCAATTAACGTATCTATATATTCTGAGACCTCCTCCCGTAAATCATTTCCGTAAAGATTGATCAGTTCAGAATAACTTGCGGAGCTGTGTACTTTAAGATAATCAACAAGCTTTTCTAAGTCGGGGGTAGCTGCTAATGATGATAATACGATCTTAGAATTAGAAGGCTCTCCTATCTCTTCTGAAAATCGGAATTGACCAGCAACTTTATATAAGCTATTATTCAAGCTGTAATTCAACAGAGACCGCAATAGCTTATCCTGGGCCAATGTTCTACCAACTTCCGTGATGATTGTGGAATCTGGACGGCTGTTAGTTTGCCAAGCCGCTTCATCAAACCGAATGATTCTTTCTTCTCCGATTGTCCCAACGGCCACACCAGCAAAAAGACCATAGGGAGTTGACCTTCCATACCACCTAAAGACATAGCGCCACAAAGCCAACTCTAAAGCCGGGTCTATATCAAGAATATTGTCTTTTGCAGCGTTCCAGGATTTAAGCAAGTTTGTCGAAGACAAAAAAATTGCTTCATCGGACCAAACGGCTTCGAGCAATGACTTTAACAGGAGTCTCGAATCAGATACCCCTTGCTTTCTGCTAAGACTCAAGAAATCAATAAGATGATTTATTGGACGAAAAGGTAACCTAACTCCGAAAAAGGAGTGATGACCAAACTTGGGTTTCGCCATTAGATGTTAATATAAAACCCCGTCCAACTGACTGAACGGGGCTTCTGCCTTAATAAGAAAGTTTAAAAATTAGAAGCTCACTGTGCTGACAATAGTCCCTCCACTAGCACCACAATTAACAGCGTTTTTAGAACTCGTAGTTGATTTCACCATCCGTGATTTCACCGTCTTTTTAACAGAGAGCTGAAAGCGTTGTGCAGTTTCCATAACAAGTATTGTGGTTTAATAGATTGAAAAATAGATTAATCTTTATAAAAATAACGTCAATAGCCCCCCTTCATTGCCTTGCATTCTTACTCATTCCAAATTGTCAAATTACTAATTGACTAGGGCCTAGACAGGTAATTTTTCTTTGAAGCTTGACTTTTGAAAGCCATTTCGAACAAAACTGTCAAGTGATGATTTTGTTCGAAATGGTTGATGATCCGTTGTATTGTATATGGGCAGGCCGTATTGCACGAGCAGTTTATCAAGCTCTACCTATTTTGAATAAATCGTAGCGGGTACGATTCCGTTTGTTCGTGGCATGAATGGCATAAGGTTCGTCCATTGTTTACATCCCAAAGAGCATTACAAACACGAGCCGACTCTATACTATTCACCTTATTTTCTCTGACAAGCAAGGTAATACTAACGATATGATCAGCCTCAATAACCCGCCTGCGTCCATTTCTAGCCCCGCATTGCTGACAGGTGAATCTATCCCGTACGAATACAGCCCGTTTCCATATTTCGTACTCATCCATCCGGCGAATAAGTCGGACAAGGTTGCTTACTGAAACAACCTTATCCAATCGTTTGCTATTCATGGAAAACTATTCAGCTTCTATTGAGTAGGAAACTATAGCCTCTTTAATCTTCGGATCTAACTCTTCAATCAGGGTTTCAAGTTGGAGCGAAAGAGCGCGTACTTCATCAGCAAGTAAGCGACCATTCTGGGCGAGCATATAGGGGTTTTTGGTCAGCAGGTAGATATTGCGAAGTATCTCGATCTGGGCGTAAAAGGCACCCGTAGAAACCAGTGGCAAGCTTATCACTTGCTCATAGGGGTTTGCATGGCTGTTAGAAACAGCGTTATTTTGCACCGTTTGCATTTGACTATATAGTTAAGTGTGACGTTCGCCCCTTCGCTTCTTCCGCCAAGATGTCAGCGTTAGGGGCTTTTTATTTATGAACTTTTTGTTTATATCAACTACGCTTAGTGGATATGTAAACGTACTCTTATCTGATTATCAATACAATACTAAGAAAAAGATTTGATATATCAAACCTTACGATGTAAAAAAATTAGACAATTGAAATTTTAAGTTCAGCTCCTAAAGCGTCAGCGACCTTTTGTAAAGTGTCAATTGTTAAGTTCTGTCTACCTGCCTCATAGTTCGTAATAATAGTTTTGGTAACGCCAATTCGTTCAGCCAATTCTTTCTGTGTTAATGACTTACGCTTGCGAGCCTCCCTTATAATTAACCCTACTTCTCTCTTCATTACGTCCGACATAAAACTTATTAAGGTAATAGCGTGAAACGACACGAATAATTTAGTCACAACAATGTAAGGAAAAATTGGAGTAACAATCAACAATTAGGGGTAATCCAAATTTGTAATTAACTAATGAGAGCCAGATTGCCAAAGAACATAAGTAGATTAAAGCAGATCTTCACATACTAAAGCGTTATTTTTTACATGGAATAAACTTTGTGAAACTACATAATTCAAAATGTTATAAGTTTGTGTATGTGATATATAGTAGTATGATTGATGTAAAAGAAGCATTGCAATACGCTGACTTAAAGGCAGTTGACTTCTTCTGTGGTGCAGGGGGAGTTACGTGTGGTTTTAAACAAATCGGTATCAAGGTACTTGGCGGTATAGACATTGATCCACAATTCAAGCAAACATATGAAACAAACAACAATGTTAAATTTGTAAACAAAGATGTCTCTAATCTAGAGCCTGTAAAGCTAAAAGAGCTATTACCTATAGAAAGAAATGAGGACAATCTAATATTTGTTGGATGCAGTCCTTGTCAATATTATTCAAATTTAAAATCAGATAAGACTAAATCGAAATCAAGTCGACTACTATTAGATGATTTCAAAGAATTCGTATTGTATTATAGACCTGGGTTTGTCTTTATCGAAAATGTACCAGGTCTTGAAACTAAAAGCGGTAGCCCTTTACATAAATTTAAAACTGCATTAATCAAAGAAGGTTACAAGTTTGATCAGAAGGTTTTAAATGCTAAATACTTTGGTGTACCACAAAATAGAAATAGATTTATTTTATTAGCCAGTAGGATTTCAAATAAAAAAATTCAATTACCTGAAGAGAATACGAGTGAACATAACCTTGAGACGGTATTTAATGCGATAGGGAACTATGAAAAGTTTTATAAAATAAGTGCTGGAACAAAGGATGAAACAAATTTCCAGCATACAGCTGCTAAACTTTCAGAGTTAAATTTAAAAAGGGTGCAAAGAACGCCAAAAAATGGAGGAGATAGAAGAGCGTGGGAAGATGATGATGAATTACAGCTAGAATGCTATAAACATCATAATGGGCATTACGATGTTTATGGTAGATTATCTTGGGAAAAGCCTTCTCCTACAATTACTACAAAGTTTTTACATACAAGTACTGGTAGGTATTCTCACCCAGAACAAGATAGAGCTTTATCAATTAGAGAAGGAGCTACACTTCAGTCTTTTCCCCTAGACTATGTGTTTTATTCTTCTAACCAAGGTAAAATTGCTACTATGATAGGAAACGCGGTTCCACCTAAGCTTTCAGAAGCAATAGGCACATCAATTAAACAACATTGGAAAGAGTGGTTGGAAATATCTAAAGAAACTTAGGAATCAGCTACAATAGATGCATCCCAATATCCAGTGAGCAAGATGAAATTTTAGATTCTACTCCTAAACACACCAATATAACATAGAGGAATGCTTATATGGACGGTAATTTACAATCGTTAATATCTGAAGTAGATAAAATCAAGAAACATAATCAAATAAAAAAGTATATTGATTTTATTCAATTCCCTTTTTATCGGAATATTGATCTAAATACCCGAATAAATTTTCCTTTTCCACTTACAGTTTTTATTGGTCAAAATGGCTGCGGTAAAAGCTCATGTCTTCATGCTTTATTTGGCGCCCCAATAAATCATACTCCATACGAATTTTGGTTTGACACCAAAATTGACCCTATAACCTATTATAATGAGCAAAAAAAAAGACATTCCTTTTGGTATTCTTTCAAAAACGAACGAAATGAAGTAAAACAGGTAATAAAAGCAAGGATAAAAAGGGGAGAAGATCCAAATTATTGGGAGACTAGCCGACCATTAACTTGGGCAGGCATGGCAAAAACAAAGGGCAAAAAAGGTCGTGACAAACCTATTGATAAAGAGGTTATATACATTGACTTTCGTGGTGAATTAAGTGCATTTGATAAGTACTTTTATTTTGGCAACGTAAAAGGCATTAAATCAAGAAACAAGCAAGAGTTTATTCAAAAAAAATCGATACCATTAAAAAGGGTTCTTTCTGGAGAAGTAGAATCTTTTCGTACAAAGTCTGGAACAACCAATAAAAAGCTAAGACATTTATCTTCTGAAGAACTTAGTTGGATATCTTTTATTTTAGGTAAAGAATACCTTTCAGCTCTATTTTTAGAGCATTCCTTTTTTAGAAATGAAGGTTATTCTGTTATATTTAAAGCCTCCCATGCTGAATATTCGGAAGCCTTTGCTGGTAGTGGCGAAGTAGCAGTTGTTAAATTAGTTCTAAAAGTATTAGATGCTAATAATTATTCATTGATTTTACTTGATGAACCAGAGGTATCGCTTCATCCTGGGGCTCAATCACGCTTAAAGCTTTTTCTGTTAGATCAAATAAAAAAGAAGAAACATCAAATAATTTTAACTAGCCATTCGCCATCGATTGTAAAAGGTTTACCTAAAGAAGCTATAAAAGCGTTTTATCAAAATCCAACGAATGGTAGATTTTCAATCAAAGAAAATTTAACACCTGAACAGGCTTTTTACCACATAGAATTCCCTATTGAGGAAAATTATAATATTATCGTTGAAGATATATTAGCAAAAGAAATTATTAATGGTATTCTATCTAAAATGGGGGATGATGTAAAAAATATATTTACAGTAAAATTTAATCCTGGTGGTGAAACTGTAATAAAAAAAGAATTTGCGACTATATATTGTCGAGAAGTAAAATCAAGAACTTACATTTTTTTTGATGGAGATCAGACACCGACACAACCACATTATAATTGGCGTTTTTTTAATACTACTGACATAACTATACCTTTTCTCCAAAATAAGATATATGAACAAACAAGGGAGAAAATCACATTTTCCGTTGATGGAGGCCAAAACGGAGGAAACCAAGCACAGCATCTAGAGCTTCAAAAACAATATTTGGACTATTATTTATCCAATGTTTTTTATCTTCCAAAGAAGATACCTGAAGACATAATATGGAGTGAAAAAAAAGCTGAACAATTAATTCAAATTACGATAAATAATCAGGAAGAAAAAGAGAAAAATTTTAGAGAATTAACCTCCTTAAGTTCTACAAAGAAAAAATTTGCCAAGTTATCTAAAATAATATATGGCTCCGACCGTGCTGAAGATATAGCTTCTATTCACAAATTATTTTTACAATATTGGTTGCAAGAGGAAAACGATGATTTTAAAGATGTCAAATCCTCTGTTGATTCAATACTTTGGCGTATTTAAATCAAATTAATCAGCAAATATGTCATGCATATGTATCCTATTTCTAAATATGTTAGTTGCTGTAAATTTTATATGACAAGTATTTAAACGTCTTCATTGGCTATAGCAAACATCAATAAACCTCCTTATATGTAGCTATACTTACTTTAGTTCAGTATAAGTTAATACCTCTTTTCCATTAACTATATCCATATCATATTCTTCCTGACTTAACATCCAGTTTAAATATTCATCAAAGGTGTTGTATTCAGAAAGACCTTTTCCTTGTAAAGTTGTGAATTGTTCTTTTAATACCTCTAAATCAATTACTTCCACATTCTGGGCTTTTGGTGCTGCTTTTGGTGCCTGATAAACAGGTTGTTCAGCTTTCCAGGCTTTAAACTCTTGGTTTAGTTGATCAGTCATTAAAGCTTTATAGATAGCTCCTGCTGATGATTTGATTCGACCATTCTTTTTTGCCTCCTGATAATACTTAATTACAAATCGTAAATAGTCTTCCGTAAGTTGCTCCTGTTGAAAGCGTAGCTTTATCTCATTAAGGGATTTTAAGCTTATCCCTATTTCAGTTAATGTTTGCTGGGTTCCTTCTGGAAGCTTAATCTCATCTTGTGCAATAACAGCTGGCCGTAACAGATAGAAAAGTAGGGAGCCTACAGCCCTCCCCTCTTTGATCTGCTCATATTCAAAAGCCATGTCTGTAATACTCAGCTCATGTTTGGCAATATCTAAAACAAAGCGTTTGAAGTCGGCAAAATTTTGATAGCGTTGTTCCAGGTTCAACGTTTTTTTAAGGGCAGCTAATTCCAGCTTTATTTTATCATTGTGAAAGGCCGAAGATTTGAGGAGCCAATAAAGCCTGTAAGAATAAAAACTCCGAAATCCTAGCAGGGTTTGTATTTCGGCAACAGTGAAGTTACCTTGAAGTTCTAATAGATATGGTTTTACGAAATTGTTGAATTGAGCAATTAGGTATCCTGAGCCCTCCTTGTAACGGCAAGTTGCCATTAGCGGGTTACTAACAATCTCCCGTCTGCCCTGATCATCTCTAGTTTCTACATGAATAACCCGGCTGGCTAATCGAACCACAGCTTCACGTACTTGTGAATATGCCTTCCCTCCTACTTTCTCATCTGGATATAATTCAGAGACAGGAATACGGCATAATACAAAATCTTTGTCCTTTCTATCGATTCTTCCTAGCAGACAAACGAACAAACGTGATTCTAGCAAAGACATTTCATAACGAGCGCGAACTAAGTCGTTATGCTGGGCAACCATATTATCTTGCCGTATCTGGCGAGTCGTAGCCCTCCTATCTGCTTCTAGGAACTCTGAATCGTTGCTGAATAATTCGGTTTGAGAATCGTCAGCCCTAGTACTTTTGGACATATAATATGAGTCTTATTACAAAACTAGAAAAAGCTCCTGAGCCTACAAGCTATCCTTCAATTTGAGGATTTTTTACAATACTACCAAGCATTAGCAGCATTGTTTTGATGAATTGCGAGTAAAAGCCCGTCACTTTGCGAACTACTTAATATCTGAATAAAGAATAAAGGGCTTTACTTAATTCAGGACATGATTAAGCTATAATTTTGACGGTACTTTACTCGCAATAGATTTATTATTCATTTGAATTGCGCCTAAAGGGGTAAAAAAAGCAATCTTTTAACGGTAGTTTCCTCGTAATTCATTGAAAATTATAAGTATTGGCGTACTTCTACTCGCAATATGTAGTTACCCTATACTGCTGAACAGATATAATCTTCAATAGCTTTTAAATCACCACTTTATATAACATTGCTGTTTGGCAATCTTAGAAAAAAAAGGCCTTTCACGGTTATTTCCTCGTAGATACGGATATTTTCTCGCAGTTAACGGTAGTTTCCTCGTAGGTACGGTAGTTTCCTCATAATTAACGGTAGTTTCCTCGCAGTTAGACGGTAGTTTCCTCGTAATTAACGGTAGTTTCCTCGCAGTTAGACGGTAGTTTCCTCGTAATTAACGGTAGTTTCCTCGTAATTAACCCTCATAAATATTTGGTTATCAGGAAGTTACAGCGTCTTTAATTTATTAATAGAGTAAATATTATTAATGCTAAGCTAATTAATTTAATAGCGAGCTATTTTGAAAAATTTCGGAAAAAGAAGTTAGCAGGCAACTTCTATTGTCTTGTAAAAATTAGAAATGTAAAATTCCCGTGACGGTACTTTACTCGTAATTAGACGGGCTTTTACTCATAATTAAGGCATAGATTTAAATTTATTAGTAAATATTCATCCCTATTATAGCATTTAGTCCATATTACTTGACAATAGCTAATATTTGTCCTAATATTAGGACAAATATTAGCTATTGGGCTTATGATCACCAACTCAGACGTACTTACGTTTTTTCATCAGAATCCAGCACTATCAGCTTCGGTTATTGAACAAGAAGCAGGTATACCTACAACTACACTTACAAAGGCCTTGGCAGGTGGGAGGGTTCTTAATGCAAAACACTTAGGATCATTATACCCTATTCTTAAAAAATATGGTTACGTCGATTTTTCAGCCCGTAAGGCAAAAGTGATCTCAATAGCAAATCACAAAGGGGGCGTTGGTAAAACCACAACAACGTTAAACCTTGGAAAGGCACTGTCGATTTTAGGTAATCGAGTATTACTTATTGATTTAGACTCACAAGGCAATCTTTCTCAAGTATTAGGTGTAGAGGAGCCACAAAAGCAGGTAGTTCATTCATTATTAAAAAATGAACCATTGCCGATTGTATCAATCAGTAACAATTTCGATTTATCACCGAGCGATTTAGAATTAGCCAATGCCGATTTGGAATTAGTCCAGGCGGTAGGAGGGGTCAATCAGCTTAAGAATGTAATTTCAGGATTACGATCACAGTATGATTATATTCTAATAGATTGTCCTCCCGCACTTAATATATTCACTAATTCGGCTTTAGTTGCTTCTAATTCGTGCTTAATTACACTTCAGCCGGAGGCATCGGCTATGAAAGGGATTAATAACTTGTTCGAGCGCATTATGCAGGTGCGAGATCGTATTAATCATGAATTAACGGTAGAGGGTATAGTCTTGACCTTAGTCGATAGGCGATTGAATGTACACAGAGATATGCTTAATTATATTCGAGGAGGAGTCTTGACAAATTTCACGGTTTTCAATTCGGAGATTCGGTTAAATGTAGCTCTAAAAGAGTCCCAAATAGCACAGCAGGACATTTTTACTTATGCAAAAGATTCACATGGCGCAGTCGATTACCGAAATTTGGCTTTAGAATTAACCGGGCAACGTGTTGCATAGAATAATCAAAACCGTTCCCTTTATATTGACCTATTCATGGCAAAGAAATATCAATTAGGTTTGGATGCAAAAACAATGATAAAAGATCAAAGTTTGCTGCGTCATGAGGACATTAAACAACATATTGTCGTTTTACCTGAGTTAGCTGCCTATATACCCCCACTGTTACCAGATGAGTATAAGCAGTTAGAGGAAAACATATTACAGAACGGTTGTCGAGAAGCACTTCTTGTATGGGAGACAACAGGCGATAATGTCCCAGATTTAGGAACGACTGCAACTGCCTATATTCTTATTGATGGTCACAATAGATATGCTATTTGTCAGAAACATCATTTAGATTTTAAAGTACATCTAATGAGCTTCCCTTCGCTTGAGCAGGTGAAGTTCTTTATGATTGATAATCAACTGGGTAGGCGAAATTTGGCTCCTGAACAGGTGTCCTATTTGCGAGGCCTCCGGTATTTACGAGAAAAGCAGGAAAAGGGTAAATATAGTAGAGATAATCAAAAGGGTCAGAATGACCTTTATGAGTCAGAGGCCGCAAAAGGAACTCAAAATGATGATCCAGAAATAGGAGGGGAGGGCCAACAAACAACAGCAAATCGCCTTGGGAAGCAGTTTAATGTTAGTGAAAAAACGATTAAACGCGATGCGGCATATGCTCAAGGATTAGAGCTATTAGACCCATCTTTCAAACAGGAAATATTGTCAGGAAAACTAAAAGTAGATAAAGTCTTAGTACAGCAATTGGGAAAGTTGGTTAATCTTTCAATGCCAATTTTGAATCAATTTGAGCTAGAAAAAGCAGTAAATCAAGCCGAGGAGCAACAAAATACAATTACTAAATCCCGCCGAACAGTAAAAAATGAAAAAGCTGGCAAGACCGAAGAGTTGAAACAGCACCTGAGTCAACTAGTTAATAAGCTGAATACAAAGAATGTCGATTTAAACCAAGTCTGCAACGAAATTATAGAATATGCTCGTCAGTTGCAGAAGCAAACTTCATAAATGTATTTTTAACCCTAAAATAGGGGAGTAGCCGACATTAGTATGAAATGTTCCATGAAATAATTTTCATGAGCTAACCGGCCTATAAAGATTGCAACTACCAATATATAAAAGTCATTTTATCTTAGCGTATAATCTTCCTTGACAACCATGCTTTCAAGAGATAACGTTATCAATTGGGCCAATGGGTATGACTTACTAACTTATCCTGACAAAGTTTATCGAGAACTTCTTCTATACATTCACAATCATGCGGAGAAATTTATTGTGCTTGGAGCATGGAAAACCGGTAGTCTACGGCAACAAGAACAACGCGTAATATATACTGACAAAACAGGCACTCGTTACGGTGTAACTGCAAGATGGGATAATCATACGCCAGTTGGAAAGCATAACTGGGAATACATTAATGAACATATCGATGATATCGTTAGTAAAATTCCAATTGAATTTCCCACAACTGAACCTGAAATAGTAAAATATCTTCGCAATCGAAAGGGTTTCGGTTTTATATGGACACTCTTTGTTATGCATTGCGTCTATCCTGATATTTATCCTCTCTACGACCAGCATGTTTACCGAGCATATATTTACGTAACGACAAACGGGAAAGAGTTACCTAGAATTGCGTCTAACCAGTGGAGTGATTATTTACACTTTCGCAATTTCTTTAATGAAGAAAAAACTTTAACAGGCCTTGAAAGTATTATTTTAGACCGTGGTTTATGGACATATGGTAAGTCTTTGAAACAGAAACATATGCCCTCAAAAATGCCACAGCAGATATCAACTGATCTAGCAGAAACATATGATGATGATTATCATCATATGTTTACACTTGGAAAACCTAAGCCATTCGATTGGACTTTTGATGGAAACGAACTTCGTATTTTACGCACATTTGATGGTAAAACTGATCCGGTTTTAACAACATTTTCGACCTACGAACTTGATATTCTTCAAGCGTTCATGCGGGAAAGAAATGAGTTTGTTCCACTTGATAACAACGTCGCTAACATGCAAGAAATCGTCCCTAATATCAAGATGGGTATCGGTAGATTTATTATGCAAAAGTTAAATCGAAAGAATGTCGATGCGCAAGCGAGTAGTCAACTCGTTGCCCTTTTTACAGTTGCTGGCGTGTGGGAGTGGAACGGTTTGCGTAATGGAATGCAATTCCGTTACATTAATGGGATTGACTTCGTAAAACAGCTTGAGAGATTGTTCATATAGGTTTCAACTATCAATGAGTGCCAAAATGAAAATATCTCCTATTCGTACGAATGTTGGTCACCATCAGAATACAGTAGTTAT
This sequence comes from Spirosoma sp. 48-14, assembly GCF_001898575.1. GTDB lineage: Bacteria > Bacteroidota > Bacteroidia > Cytophagales > Spirosomataceae > Spirosoma. The sequence continues at coordinate 77,543 of NZ_MKUD01000059.1, read as the reverse complement.
AAACTACCAAAATGCTAATTGTTAGGATATTTAAAGAGTTTTTTAGTAAATAATCGGTTTATTATTAGTAACCTATAGGCTATATTTTATTTATCAATACTATTATTTAGTAATAATTATAACTAGCACGTTTTAGCTTGTAGTTGAGTTAAGAACACCACCATGAACTTGTTTTTCTCATTCTAGAAAAGGCAATATTGGTGTGATTTTAGTAAATAGTCCCCCTTTTCTTGAAAAGAATACGTAGAAAAGGGGGGGAGAATGGGTATTATATGCAAAATTCAAACTCGTCTTGCATAAAAACTTAGAACTCCACTTAAAACTTGTAATAGCACCCCCTAAAACTTGTTTTTGATAGCATAACTTACTAATTATTAGTAAGTTATGCTATGTACAGTCAAAATTTTTGTTTTGATATTATTAAATAGAAAGAGAGGAGGGAAACTTTTTTCCATATAGTGTTTATATGTACCCATTATTGGCGTTTAAATTGACAAGAAGTAACTAATTTTATCCTTTTAAATAGCAAAATTATAGTTTTGTGCTAGTAAAGAAACGGATTTATTCTTACTAATATCCTCATTATTAGGGTTTGCAGCAAGTTTCGGGTAAAATCCCAATGAAATACAGCTAAATAATTGATATTCAATAGTTTGTAATATAAATTATAGGAATAGTCCGAAGTTTAACTTTGTAAATAGTTCCAAGCCCTATTTCACCTAAAAAGAGAAAATTGCATCTAAAGTTTGTTCTAAAGGGTCCCTTATTGAATCTTCTTCAAAATTAAATTCTCCATGAAAATTGATATGTTGCCATGCAACTGGAGAACTTCGAGGTATAATGCGCATTAATACCTTGCGCTCACTTTCATTAGCCTGTAATAATAGGCGGCTTAGGTACAAATAATTCCAACAGATAATTGAATTTGTAATAAGTCGCTTACAACCTTCCATCGTCTGGAGTTCCTCCTGATTGGCGTAATTTAAAACGCCATTATTTCCATAAGCTACCACTCGACTCAGGGCTTGTGCACTTTCCATCTTTTCCTGTTGCCGATGAATTTGATGCCGAAGTTCCTCCTCATCGATGTAACGGAGCAAAAACTCGGTGCGGACCAGTTTGCCTAATTCTGAAAGAGCACGGTATAACGGATTATGTACAGCATATGAATTCAACCGTTTCATCACCAATGAAGCCAGATTATGTTTCAATTTAAACGTAACCAGGAGTTTTAGAATACGATCCCATTGTACCTCAATCAATCGTTCATCGACAGGTGGACCAATCGTACAACCAATTTGTTCTAAAGGATTCATGTCCAAATTATCCATGGAGTACATTAATTTTTGAGATACATGACTCATTCTTGGTTGAAAATCAATGCCAAGTAAATAGGAAACGGCAAAAATTGGTTCGGTTGCCCCGTGAGAGTCCGTTGTATGAACCGATGAGCGGATTACATCATTATGAAGCAGGCCATCTATCACATACCAGGCTTCTCGGTCAGAGGCTGAAAATACAGTTGAGTAAAATAAATTATGAACATTGTTGATAAAACTATAAATCGTAATGCCTTTATCTTTTCCGAAATATTTTCCGGAATAGGTACTATGAATTGAATTGAAAATAACTTTAAATTTTTGACCATCGCTTGCGGTGCGCTGATCGGAATCGAGGTGTGGAATTAGCCCAGACCGGCTTATACGCTCAATTAAGCTACTGACTTGATTATTGGCTTGTACTAAATTTGCCGAGTTAAAATAATTGCGTACCGTGGTTTCCAACGAAGACGCTGAAATATTTTTAGACGCTTTGGCTAGTCTATCCGTCGTCAAATTGCAGCCTAAGCTCATAATAGCGGCAAAACATAACGAAGTGGATGGCTTCTGGGGACCGTGACGACTGCGAGCCGACTCAAAACAATTCAGAAAGTCACAGCTTCGATTGACCGTTTCTAAAATCTCAAATAGGGAAATGATCCGGTCTTGAGGAAACAAGTCAATATCGGCGTCCTCAAGCTCTGCCAGAGTAGGCGTGGTTATGCGCCAGGAATTGTTTCGTCGTTTTTCAAAATATTGATTCTTCCCGGATTGTATTCGATCGGTTGTTACCCTTAGTTGCTTTTTCAGTTTAAGGGCAAAGCGTTCACGGACAGTAGACCAGTGGGTCAAATGGGACATATTTGCCTGCTGTAACAAATCCGATTTTCGGTTTTGCCATTGCTGCTCATCGATCAGGTAAGCATCGATTGATCTGTGTTGATGTGACGTTGGAACATAAACTAACCCATTCTTTAAGCCTCGCATCAATTGACGAGCCAGCAAGGCTTTGTAAAGACTTACCCGTAATTTACCTTTCTGATTTTTAATTACTGATCGAATCCTTACTGGTAAAAAATCGATTGGCGCATTTTCGCCCAATTGTCCCTGATGCTTCTGAAAATAGAGGAGGGCTTCTTTTAAAGGAGTTGCATGAGCCTCCACCTGAAATTCTACATGGCGCATGATATCACCAACCCGTGCCTGTAGTTTCAGCGATTCAGCTTCCACACGTTCCAAATAATCTATATCCTTTACCTGATCATTGAGTTGCTCAAACAGGTCTTCTACATAGGGTAGTTGCTGAAGAAATAATTGGGTTGCTGGCTGATCCCTATCAGATAAGGCATCAATAAATGAAAACAGAACATCAGTTGTTTTCTCCTGGCGGCTCTGTATCAATTTGGCCTGCTGAATATAGCAAAGTAAGATTGTTCGAAGTTGCTCTAAGTTCTGCTGGTAATTGGATAATCGATGCTGTTCCCGTTTACGATCGCATTGATGAATATGTTCTTGAACAGCTGTTGCGAAAGTTTTTATCAAAACGTCACTGACATAAAAATATTGATATTCAATAAAACAGAGGAGATAGAGTTCTCTATTTTTCCAAAGCTTAACCTGCCAGGCCCTACCTCGCATGAGCTGGAGGGCATATGTTTCAACGAGTCCTTCTGGCAGATTAAGTGCCTGCATTACAGGCTGGCATTGGTAATAAAGGTCTTTCAAGTGCCGTAACTGAACAGCGTTCTGACGGATCGCCCGAATAGTCAGTAATTCATCGGTATCCCGAAGCTGGGTTAACAGTAAAGGAGAGTTAGTCGGTGTAACCCCATCTTCTGAAGGAAGTTGATCCAATAAATCATTGAGAAGTTTTTTTTGATGAGGTTGCAGGTAAGTGTTTAACTTCACCTCGATTGAAGCCTGGAAGTGATTAACTGATTTATGAATTAAAACCGCTAGTTTAGAATAGGATGGAATTTCCCATCGGTGGCTGCGGAGATACTCACAAAGGCTACCAAACGCAACCTGTAACGGGAGCCCTTTTTCGATTAATCGATCAGATTCCTGTTGACAATGCAACTGAATCCTACCTCGAAAGGGTTCGGCTCCACAAAAGCTTAGAATCAACTGGCGGTGATAACGCATCGTTGAATCGGTATAGTCCTGAATCCGGATTGGCATCTCTGTAAACTGGAGTCGGCTAATCACAAAGGCCCAATCTTTTGCTCGAAATGTATTTCGGGTAAAAAAACGAGAGGCTAGCTTAAAATACCCCAGCTGGAGTAAAAAGCCCACTTGGTTCACAGGTGTTTCTAACTGTCGTAAAACAGGTCTTAATACTTCGTCTACACTAAAACTAATCTTTCGTTGAGTATAATTCAACAGGGGAGGATTTTCAAACTCCTGCTGAAGAGCCTTATCTAATACTGAACGTATTGTTGGCATAGTGACTTCCTATTTAGAAAGTTTTCAGAATTGTAAAATCAAGGCAACTCTACCCAATGAATGATCCGTCGTTAACTCATCCAGCGAGTTTATACAGTAGAATTTGACAATCGATATAAATAGCTCCTTCAAGCAATTCGGGATTGAACTCGATTAATCTGTCCAAAAACGATTTGCTATTACGACTCACCTTGACCCACACCTGAAACTGTTTTAAATAATTTTGGGCCTAACCAAACAAATAGGCGGAAGGCCGCTGCCGCCGGGCACGGTACGCCGTCGCGGGACGCTTCGGCAAATTTCCGACATGTACTCTTTTGCTGAATAAAACCTGTTTAGTAGTAAAGAAAAGAGTGCAAGGGAAATCAAACGTCCTTTTAGTTTGATCAATTAGTTTAAGACAATGAAATGCAGAGAATCTCTGCTTAGATGGACGGATTGAATACACTCATTTAGTTAATTTGATTGTATAAGCACTTTCTGGATTTGTGTAGCATGATTATTGCTCGATAGTCGCAACATATATATACCGTCAATAAGTCCTTTTAGATCAACTGTGGTTTCAATACTAGCATTTACATCCTGAACTACTAACATCCTCTGGCCAGTTAGCGAAAATATTTCCAAACATCCCGAATAAGGAGGTTTAACAGTTATAAACCGATCCGTCGGATTTGGGAATGCCCAGGGGCCTATTCTTTCCTCTGGAAGGTCAGTGACGAGAATTTTTTGAGATGTGTTTTTAAAGTATCGTACCCCTCCAGCCACACTACCAACCATTAAATCGGGCAACTGATCCCCATCCAAATCAGCTACTGTGGCAATCAAGCCTTTACCTGGAGGGAGTAATGAGGGCAATGAGTCTAGCAACGTCAGGGATTGATTTACCGTTTCCGGGAATTGGTAAATTCGAATACGGCCATTGGTGGATGCCGCAATAAGTTCATTCTTCCGATCACCGTTAAGATCAGCAATTACCAGTGACCGTGCCCGATCGTAATAGGAATTATCGTTTGTAAATCCCCCAAAATTTTGATTCTGTAGCAGTAGAACCGGATTCGTAGTGGTACCCGTATTCCGATAGTATTGAATCGTGCCATCATTTTTTCCTACCAATAGATCCACCTTACCATCCCGGTCTACATCAAATAGAGTTATACGCTCCCCCGGAATCATCTGCCCTCCTGGATTAGGCCATCGTGTAACGTTCGTTGACTTATAGTCAGCCGCTGAACCTTTCGGTGCGGCATTCAGAAAAACTCGAATTTCAGCACTTCTGCCTGTTCCTGTCACTACAAGGTCAACGCTACCATTTCCGTCAACATCCGTAAACGAAGGAACAACATCGCTTAATCCCAGGCTATGTGTTAAGCCCAGGTAATCGGTCGTCACGAGTGTAAACGCTGGACGCTGGATCGTCCCTATATTGTCAAAATGCCAGAGTCCCGCCCGATATGTTGTTCCTGAACGGATGCCACTGTAGCCAATCAATAAATCCTGGTCCCCGTCCCCGTCCAGATCAGCAAGAGCTGGTGCTGCGCTTTCACCTAAATCAAGCATCGTATCCTGAAGAAAATCTTTCTGCACTAATCGAAAACTGGGTAACTGATTCGTACCAACGTTTCGATAGAACCAACCGGATGCCCTAAAGTCGTAGGCGTAGTTTTCGTTCATGTCACTGAAGGTGGAGGCTAGTAAATCTTTAATACCGTCCCCATCCACATCTTCCCAGAACGTGGCTGCGTAGGCCGGAAAATTGACTGGGTTCTGAGCGGGATATAGACTGTCGAAAGCAGTAAAATTCGCGTTTTCATCGTTGGTTCCCGAGTTATATAAGACGGCAATGTTGGTACAGGATACAAATCCGAACAACATATCTTTCTTTCCATCCCCATTCACATCCAGTATAGTCATTGTGTTGCCAGCGTGCTTAACCCTCGATCCTCTTTCACTCGGTTTTGATAGAATGGTGGAACCATCACACTGAATGCCAAACGTAAAATCGTTGCAGAACTCTTTTAAGAAATGGCCCCATAGCTGGCAACTGGTTCGCAGAAAATCCAGACCCTCCTTTTTTCCCGTTCGTTCAACGCTCATGTTCTGGTGGTAATCAATCAAATTGCCCGTTGGATCAAACGACAGAATGTCAACGTCCCCATCCCCGTCATAATCGAGAATAGCCGGTAAATCCGTAGATCCAGTATAGAGTATCTGGCTGCCCGCAAAACCTATGGTCATAATCGGATCAGCCGTTAGCTGGAAGGATATTAAACCGTTTTGCAGGACATTTCGATAGGCTCGGGTGGCACCTCCGCCTAACGTAAACAGATCCTTTCGTCCATCGCCATCATAATCAACCATGATTAACCAGCTAGAAATGGCAGGAAATAGACTTTCATACTCGGGCGCATATTGCCAGACCACTCCATTACCAGTAGGATTTTCAGTAGCCAGGAAGGTAGTGACTTTACTAGTTGTTCGATCAAAAACAACCAGATCATCGCGTGTATCATCGTTTAGGCGTACAGTTGCGTATTGAGTTGCATTCAAGCCCCCGACCCAGGGATTACGCAAATTCCTTCCATTCACCCAAACAGTTGGACTAAGATCATATTGAAAACCAAAGGCAGGTGAGGCAGATTGTGCGACACTGACCCCTGGAATCATTAAAAAACAAAGAAAAAAAAACACTTTCATACCTGATTTGGCGGTTTCGTGCGTACGCGGTGAGTAGGTGAATAGTGTAGTCACCTACTCACCGCAGATAAAAAAGTATGAATCAACCGTGTCGCCAGCGGCCCGAGGAAACATCCTGGCTCAATCGATTCGTAGTGAACAAGGAAACTAATCCCCGCTCTAACTCATCCACTGATACCAGTATATCTGCATCCATTTGACTCATTGGATTAGCAGTCAATCTCCCATAGCAATAAGCGGAATAGGTTAATCCCATAATGTGGGCGATATATCGAAAATAATCAGGGCGGTAAGCCGGGGAAAATAACTCAATCAGATGTGTACCTGGCTCGCAGAATATGCAATTCGTGAACGAAGCGCCATGAGGCCCTATAATTACTGAGGCATTTTTATACAAACTTACCTGTTGACGAATTGTACGTGGCTTATCGTCAATAATGGTAAACTCATATTTTTTTAGCATTGCCAGCAGTTCTGGTTCGTTTCGGACTCTTCGCCTGCCTGATCGTCTGATGTAAAGTCGATCACGTGTCTCCACTTTAGGTAGGAGGACCTGTTCCAAATGTGACTTCAACAAAACAATATCGGCTCGGTTTGGATAGTACCAGTGACCACTACTGCCGATCAGACAATTTTGAAAATTAACATCGTAAACGCGGCTATCTAAAATCCGCTGGGGATGAAAGCCCAGTAACCCTAAAAACTCGTGTTCATAGGTAGTATGCAGAAGTGGATAGGCAACAACTGTCTCCTGAAATTGCAGCGGGGAGAGCCCCTGTTTCAGGCGGCAGATTTTACTGGCAATGCCCAGCACAAAATCATAATACCCTCTAAATTGGATGCCATCCATATAATGACTCCAGGGTGCGATCAGTGTGTTGGCTGATACAGGTAGGCGTTTCGACCGGGATAAGATACTATGGACTAAACGCTGACTGCCCCGATAATCCGTCTCCAAGATTTTAGTATCAATCAATATACTCCCATTGCTTAGTTGAGTTGCCCGTCTCTCAGTGTTAGTCAATTTCCAGATTTTACTCTCGACCACGCTAGCCTCCGTTTCCTTAAAAACATTCTGCTCGGGTTTTCCAAAATCAACTATAGCCGGTAAGGAAAGCGGATTGGCTGGAACCGTGTAGACCTGAAAGGGCTGTAGAAAATTTTCTGTATCAGCTCGGTTTAAGACATCAAAACCCATCCATTTAAGGAGGGGTTTTGATAGCTTTTTTCCCCGGTAAATGAGCCGTCGAACCAGGGTTTGAATGGGATGTATAAGGAAAAGCATGAATGCACAATTGTAAGTTGGGGATGAAATTTGTTTGAGGAGTGACTCGCGAATTCTGGATCACCTTGGCAGAAAATTTCCCTCCTGGATATAGCCATCTATGTCAAACGACCATCCGACACATGTTACCTACCTGAATGTACGAAGAGGAATAACTTAGTTTAGGGCATAGCCTCAACCATTGGAATCCTGTCCGAATCCATCGGCAAATTGGTGGAATTGAACGCTTTCCAATCCGAGCAAATTGTAATTAACCTTACCCTATTTAGTTTTTCTAGGAAGAAAATTCGGATTGCTGTGTTGATAAGTCCATTACGCCAGAATGTCGCATGCGATTTGCCCGTCAGCCAATAGAAGAATTGGTACGCCTGGTTACTCTTTGATCAGAGTGAATACACCAGCCTCCAGACGCAGATGGAGTGTGTACGGTTTAATTATACCAATCATCGTTGTACGACTTTACAAAGTCTATACGTACCGGATGATGAACCCTGGAGCGCTAGGAACTAAACTTACCCAGCCCTTGATCACTACAACCTGATGAGCTAGGGAATAGCGCAACACCCCTGGACCATTGAATGGTACACGGAGGACTAGCAAGGGGAAGTTAACTTAATTGAGGTGGTTGCCAAACGCAACGAAACGGTTCCTGCTCACTGGGCAAAATATAGGGATAATGGCCCGCTAGGGCTGGCTGAAGGGGTAAAAAAAAGGAAGGATAGATGGGGCTATCATTATTATGCCCAAGGGTAAGCCATTCTCCACCTACTGGTTTACTGGTTTCTGTAAAAGGAATATCCTGATGATCGGCTGTTTGAGGATCTGGATTACTTAAATTCCAGTAATGCTCCCAAAGAGTTGCCAGCAAGGATGTATTTAAATCAGGCGATCGATGCCCTTGACAATGGCGATAGAATGCCGGGACTTTTACCCACTCCTTCCACTCATTTCCTGGAAAAAGTGTCACTAAGAGCAGCGAAAAGCAAATAGTTGAGTGGAATAAGCGTCCCATACTGGCAAATGTACGACATTCGTTGAACTTACATTCTTTCCTATTTAAACACTATAACGCCCCACCTCCCTTCAAGGCTTACCGTTGTATGTGGGGCGACGGGACAAACCTGAAAGTATGAACTTTTAGTTACCTGTACACGAATCTCTGGGTATTAACGTTGCCAGTATGTATTTCTGATACATAAACTCCCTTATTAATTCTTTTGAGGCTGTTTTACTTGAGAAGTGCCCTCGCGGTATCCGGAACCTGTATCTCACAGGGTGAATAGGTTTCATTGATATTCCTTGCCAATACGTCAAACCCATATCATTTGGGTATATAATCTTCTGTTCAATTATAGGTCTCGGATCGCATGAAAAAATGTGTAGCTCTCGCTATTTTTTTACTGTTTGCTGTCTTACTTCATGCCCAGAATCGATTTGGGAACGAATGGATAAAGCCTGGGCAACAGTACCTCAAGTTCACCATTAAAAAACCGAGTGTGTATCGAGTATCCTATCAGGATATTGAGCGGGTAAATGCTGCCATACTTCAGACGAACCCTTCCCATTTACAACTTTTTTTCAGGGGGCAGGAAATAGCCATCCATATGGTTGGCCAGGAAGACGGCGAATTCAACCCAGACGATTATATCGAATTTTATGCAGAAGGAAACGACGGAAGTCTGGATTCGCTGGTGTATAGACCTCAAAAGCGTTTACATCCCTACCAAACCTTGTTTTCAGACGAGGCTTATTATTTCTTAACGAGTAACCCAGCGCAATTGGGTAACCGTATCCCTATGTTGAATCTAGCCTCGCAGGGCTTGAAACCCGAGCCCTTTCATATAGAGGAAAGCGTTCAGGCATTTACTAGTGACTATACATTCAATAACCTGAAAGGGCTAGAACCCTACATCCAGCAAAGCTACTATGAACCCGGAGAAGGCTGGTCGGGTTCCTTATTGACTGCCGATTCAATTGGACGCGTTCGCCTGGTTTTAACCAACAGAGCTCTTCTCAATTCGCCTATTACGATCGAGGGCATGGTTAATGGACGCGACAATTCAGAACACACCGTTCAGGTTTACAGGGATTCCAATGGAGGATCACCGGTCACAACGCTATCCTTTTACGCGTTTAGCAGCCGGACGTTCCAACTTGGGATTACCCCAACGTCCATTCAGAATGAGACCATTGATCTTCAATTCAGGCCGGATAAACCTGCCGGATTTTATACCACTTCTAATTTTTCCATTACGTATGTAAAACTGACGTATCCCCAGCGGATAGACATGTTGGGACTACGCTCGAAAGTGTTTCGAATACCGGCCAATTCGATGGGGAAGGCGCTCATAGCCATTGAGAACGCTCCGGCCAACGCGGTTGTCTATGATATTACCGATAAGGCAACCTGCCGGCGCATGGCCATTGAATCTGTAGGTGGTCAACAGCAAGTGACAATTGATGGACTGATAGGTACTCGCCAACTTTTAGTGAGTGATGAGGTTGCCAAACCGTCTGCCATTCAGTCGGTGAACTTCGCATCAGCATTTCCTAAAGACATAACTTATCTGCTGATTACGCATACTACGCTCAAACCGTCAGCTACTGCGTATGCGGCTTATCGCTCGTCCATGCCAGGGGGAAGTTATAAAACGTTTATCGTTGAAGCCGATTCGTTATATGATCAGTTTAATTATGGGGAAAAAGGGCCTTTAGCGATTCGCCGATTTACCGACTTCATTCAGAGCCAGTCTCCCGTTACCAATTTATTACTGGTGGGAAGGGCGTGTAGTTACCCTTACCTCATAAAAACAACCAAAGAGGATCTTGTACCAACCTATGGCTATCCAGGTTCGGACATCCTACTTACCGCTGGGCTGCATGGGCAATCAATGAACACACCTTCGATCCCAACTGGGCGTTTGAACGTAACAACCAATGAACAGGTCATGACCTACCTGGAGAAGATCAAGCAATATGAACATGCACAACCGAATGGAGTATGGCGGAAACACATCATTCATATAAGCGGGGGGAAAACACCTGGAGAAGCGGAAAGTTTACGGTCAGCACTCGCTAAGCTGGGAGATGTGTTCCAAAACGGTACCCTGGGCGGTCAGGTTAGTGCCTTCAGCAAGAAAAATGCCTTTCAGGAAGTTGAAGACATAACGATCGCCCCCCTGGTAAATGATGGGGTTGGTCTTATTACGTTTTTCGGTCACTCGGGTCCGGCCATCACCGATATGAATTTTGGGTTTGCGTCACCAATTCAGAACGGGTATCGAAATAAAGCGTACCCCTTCATGGTCTTTAATGGATGTGGTGTCGGTGAAATTTTTTCCACCTTCAACACCTTATCAACCGATTGGTTACTAACACCAGACAAAGGATCAGCCCTAATATTAGCCCATTCCTACCTGAGTTTTGAACAACCAATGACCAACTATTTAAACAAATTGTATGCTCTGCTTTACAACGACCCAGCCACGTTAGGCAGTCCATTTGGGGAAGTTCAGCAACAGGTGATTGCAGAAATGGATCAGAAAGATATCAATGCCTACGATGTTTCTGTTACGTTAGAGATGTTACTTCAGGGTGATCCTGCCTTACGTATTTACCCATTACTCAACCCCGATTATGCCGTCGACCCAAACGGTATTTACATACAGTCGTTGGTGGCCGGTAGTACCCTTAAAACAAGCGACTCTATTCAGGTCGTTATTCCAAGTGTTAATCTAGGCAGATTTGTGGATGGTCAATCGATTTCCATAGCCATAACGCACACCAATGGATTCGGTGCCAAAACGACCAGCTTACGGGCTGCGGCCTATCGATATCGTGATACGTTGATCTATACAATCCCAAGGGATGAAACGCTAAAGAAGATAGAGGTGGTAATTGATCCGGGCAATCAGGTCAGCGAACTCGATGAGACAAATAATAAGGCATCGTTGGAAATTGACTGGGCCGATGCTGAAGGCAGTAGTAGTTACCCGGTCAATCGCTTGCCGGATTTAGTGAGCCCCACGCTCAATGTATTTATCAATGGCTCAATTAAAGAAAACAAATCGATAGTTGGTACGAATTCGACCATCGATTTGTATTTGCTGGATGAGAACCCGTTAGCTCCCCAGGACACGAGTTCCATTGAAATTTATCTAAAACGTTGCGAGAACTGTGACCAGGAAAAAATTCCTGCCCAATCGCTGGCAATTAGGTCGTTATCAGCCAATCAATTACACATAAAGGCCAATCTGGTACTTAAGCCAGACACAAATTATGAACTTGTTATTGTGGGTAAGGATGCTGCGGGAAATCGGACGCAACCTCCCTATATGCTCACTATTAACACTCAACAATCGAATGAACCAATTGTAGTAAAAACCTATCCTAACCCAGCCACAACCTATACCAAATTTGAAGTAACCTGTTCCGGAGAAAATTTACCAGCTGAAGCCCGATTGATGATTTTCAACCAAAGGGGCAACCGAATTCTGGAAACGATTATTCCGGTATTAATCGGCAAGAATATATTCCTTTGGCAAGGTGCACAACCGGGCTTATATCCGTATGCAATTCAACTAAACTGGAATGACGGTCGACGGGAAATCATCAATGGAAAAGTAATCTGGCAACCATAACCCTACGTTGTACCGTCTGGTTTGGGGTGATTTTCCATGAAAATGCCTCCTGAAAATTTCAATTAGCCAACAAGTATTCTAAAGGCTGAGTGATATACCCTCGTACCGTCATTATAAATTAAATCATTCCCATTATAATTTTAATATCTTTGAATCAGCCTGTGATCCCTTGATGAATAGCGAGATACGGCGTTTGTGAATGATCGACTGGTTATGCTTACATCGTGAACGCTTAGCCCGAGCGCTGTTTGGCCTATTTTTGGTCATCCAGTGCAGTGCTATTGTTTTTCGACATGCACATCGTCTATCAAATGGAACTATTGTCGTCCATACACACCCCTACAATCCGTTTTGCAAAGGGCCTTTTCAGCCAAATGAACATACGTCTAACGAGCTTTATTGGCTAGCGGCAACGGCAAACCTTCCCTACGAGGATACACCTATTTTTCAATTTGTCTTTGCCGTTCCTTTTACGTACGTAACGCCTGTTTTCCGACAACCTCGTCAGAACACCATCACGTTACCATTCTTCTGTTACGGACAGCGTGGACCGCCGTCTCGACTTCCTTTCTTGATTTAAGCACTTCTGTTCTAAAAGGTTATGCAGCACAATGACTTGCTTTTCAGCAAGCCCTCTGGACTGCGTTTACCCCTTTCATATCCTTATTATATCCAATTATGAAGAAGATATCCTTCGTATATCTGGTCCTATCTGTATGCCTATTCTGCATTGTGGCCTGTAATTCATTCCTCCCAAATGCTCAACTTGATCAAGATTTACTCGATGGGCCGATCGGGGAGCTTACACCTGAACAAAATCTCCAATTTCTACGGGGCGACCGGGCTTTCAATGATGAGATCTTTACGATCT
>NZ_MKUD01000059.1:58180-64256 GCF_001898575.1 Spirosoma sp. 48-14 | reverse complement strand
ACACAGGGGATGGCAAAGGGCACCCGTTTACCACCTTAACCCGCTTTGGGCAGGCCGATGAGACCGGCAACAAATTCATGGACCAAGGCGGTCCGCAGCTGCAAAATCGTGCAATACCAGGCTTAACCGCCGAAGTAATTCCAGCCGGTGCCACCTCGTCACGGTTTATGCCTCCTGCCAATACCGGGCTTGGACTCCTGGCTGCGTTGACCGATGCACAAATCCTGGCCCAAGCAGATCCAGATGATCGAGATGGGGATGGTATATCTGGGGTACCAAATTGGATAGTTCCTCCGCATTATTTCAAACCCCAATGGTTTCATAAACCCAAGGATGGTCATTATATCGGACGATTTGGGAAAAAAGCGGCAGCCATTGATCTACTCCAACAAACCGTCAATGCCTATAAACAAGATATGGGCATTACCTCAGAGTTCGATCCAGAAGACCCGATCAATTATGCTGTATCAGGCCAAGCAGGTGATGGTGTTCCAGACCCTGAGGTGGCCAGTTCGACGGTGAATGCCGTTGTCTTTTATTTACGCACGCTAAAAGTGCCTCTTCAACGCAATGCCACCGATGCCGATGTCGTAACGGGTAAGCAAACTTTTCTCAAAGTGGGTTGTGGCGGATGTCACACGCCCGAATGGACCACTGCGCAATCAGACATTTCCGTACTCTCAAATCAGACCTTTGCGCCTTATACAGATTTACTCTTACACGATATGGGCAAGGGGTTGGACGATGGTTATACGGAAGGCATAGCCAAAACATCCGAATGGCGTACTCCTCCTTTATGGGGATTAGGTTTATCGAAAAATTCGCAGGGTGGTCAGCTCTTTCTCCTTCACGATGGCCGTGCTCGTTCCGTTGACGCGGCAATTCGTATGCATGGTGGTGAGGCAACCAAAGCTGTAGCCGCTTATATCCGACTAACAGCGATTGAACGGGAACAGCTCCTATTATTTCTTGACTCTTTATAATCCACTAAACCTGATTTTATTATGACCATGAATACGTCTATCACTCGTCAGAACTTCTTAAAAACGTGCGGAGCTACCTGCCTGGGCGCCATCAGCTTATCTACGTTGCTGTCCAGCTGTAAAAGTGTGTATTATGCCCAAATGCCCCTTTTAAAAGGTAACACCATCGAAGTCAGTCGAAAAGAGTTTGAGATCGTTTCTAAAAAAGGGGACGTCACCTTACGTCCTTTTGTCCTGGTTGAAGTAAAAGGGCAATCGTTTCCCATTTATCTCTACCGCCGAAGCGACACGGATTATTCGGCGGTGTTAATGAAATGCTCTCATCAGGGCAATGAGCTTAACGCCCATGATGGGCATTTGACCTGTCCTGCACATGGCAGTGAATATGACGCAACTGGCAAGGTCTTAGAAGGACCTGCAGAAAAGAGCCTGACGGCTTACCGTGTTACAGCCGATCCTCAAACGATCATCATCCACATCGCCTGACGATGAATTATAAGCTACTTGTTTACAGCCTGCTGGCCACACTACCCGCAGTAGCTCAGGTCGATTCCACTCAGAGTGGAGCGATGAACACCCTTTTTGGTCGAGATACCACCTACCGAAGTCAGAACCAACAGTTGAAACTGAACATGGACGCAACCTACGATCGCCCCTTTTTATCGACCGGTAAGTTACCCGTTTCTGTGGGGGGCTATTTAGAAGCCAATACTCAATACATGAAAACGAACGGAATTACCGAAGGCCTTTCGTTTCAGATGCGCAGAATGACCCTCTTTTTGGCTGCTACAATCAATCGACGAATTAAATTTTTGTCAGAGATTGAGTTTGAAGATGGGACGAAGGAAATCAATATCGAGTTTGCGGCAATGGATATACAGTTCGATCAGCTTTTGAATCTGCGTGGCGGGATTATTATGAATCCAATTGGCTCATTCAATCAAAACCACGATGGCCCAAAATGGGAATTTGTTGATCGTCCGCTGTCCTCGACACGCATCATTCCTTCTACGTGGAGCAATGTGGGCTTTGGTGTGTATGGTAAAAAATACACCCGTGATTGGGTGTGGGCCTACGAAGCCTATTTGACCAATGGATTTGACGACCAAATCATCGCCAATAACCAGAACCGCACTTTTTTACCAGCATCCAAAGCCAGTCCCAATCGGTTCGAAGAAAGTTTCAACGGGGTCCCCCTAGTCACCCTCAAGACCGCCCTAAAACGACGCAAGGTTGGCGAAATTGGGCTGTCCTGGATGGGCGGATTGTATAATAAATTCCAGGATGACGGTTTGGTGTTAGATGAACGTCGCCGGGTGGATGTTTGGGCCGTTGATTTTAATACCACCTTACCCTCAAGAACCTTTATTACGGGAGAATGGGTCTGGGCGCATATCAACGTACCCCCGACGTATACCCAGCAGTTTGGTCGCAAACAGCAAGGTGGCTGGGTTGACGTTGTCCATCCCATACTTCGCGGACGGTTATTAGGCTGGAATACAGCCTCCCTTAATGTCGCGCTTCGGGTTGAACGGGTTGATTACAATGTCGATACCTTCAAGGAAACAGGGGAAAATATTTACGACGAACTCTGGTCGGTTGTCCCGGCGATCAGTTTCCGTCCATCTCCAACAACCGTTATTCGGGCCAATTACCGATACCAGTGGGATACCGATTTATTAGGCAATTCCCCTGTTCGTACCGCTGGTTTTCAGGTTGGTTTTTCGACGTATTTCTAAAGGCACGTCTCCTCCCCGGCCAACTCAATTAACTGGGGAGGAGATCTTAGCAGCAAAGCGGGAAAGCCTATTTTGCAGCCATCTCAGCTGTAATCAAGCCGTGGGTCAATCCAAGGCCACCTGATAAGCAGGTTACTCTCCTAAACCCAGTTGCCATGAACCGTTTTAGTTATTTGAGGTTGGTTTTTCTGATTAATCTAACCAGTTTACCACCTGTGCATCCCCATTGGTGTAAGCAGCCAACCCGTCAACTTCGCTGGCTGAATCAACTCATTCAACAGGTAAATAGTTGGCCATCGACTCATGGTGGCTGGGAGGTT
This sequence comes from Spirosoma sp. 48-14, assembly GCF_001898575.1. GTDB lineage: Bacteria > Bacteroidota > Bacteroidia > Cytophagales > Spirosomataceae > Spirosoma. Next base: position 61,214 of record NZ_MKUD01000059.1, on the reverse strand, counting down.
CATCAGGCTCGATATCAGGGTAAAGAAGTATTCGTCTTACACCTTTGCCGGCATTGTGGACGGAGTCGGGGTTTTTTCCTCTACAACCATTACGGGAGTTTGCTCTCCAAGGGGGACGGGACCGACACGATTCAATTAGCTACCCTAACCCAGGATCGGCTATTAGCTGCCCACCCCGGCCGGTTTTCCCAGTAAACCCTGTGCATCAGGGTGTAAGCAAACCTAGATGTGGGTAAACCGGCTTGGAAGAGGGTATATGACTTTCTAGAACAATCAGGTGAATCGGCTGAGTAAGTAGCTATGGAAGCAACGTTTTCAAATTAATTTGTACTTATCTAATTTTTGACTACCCGTTGCATTTAGTTTACGCTTAATTTTGCCGAATGAATTCGATGCTTCACGGCTTTCTTTGTGCGTACATGCTGTTTCTTTCGGTACTTCCCTGTGCCGACAGCTTCGGTTTGTTACGCTCAGATAAACAATCAGCGTCGATTTCAGCGGATAATCACCAACATCTCCCTCATCAGGCTACTGGAGATAACTGTTCCCCCCTTTGTGTGTGTAGCTGCTGTGGTACCGTACTGGAAGCTCTTCCTCAGTTTGCCTTTGGGTTTATTTCACTACAACCCTTTCAAACGGCTTGTTTCGCACCAGTAAGCACGCTTTGGCTTTCTCCTTCCCTGTCGAGCTGGCAGCCACCCCTTCTAGGCTAAGTTAGGATTCGTACGTCCTTTTTATTTAATGCAACAAAGTTGCAAAGAGGGCGCTTTATGCTTGTTCCATCTTAGCTTATACAAATCATGTTGGATGCCATCATCCGTTTTTCCATTCAGAACAAACTGATTGTGGGAATCATCACGGTGGGGTTGATTATCTGGGGTAGTGTATCCCTCAGCCGTTTACCCATCGATGCTCTTCCCGACATCACCAATAATCAGGTACAGGTTATCACCCAAAGCCCAGCCCTTTCGGCGCTGGATGTCGAACGACTGATCAGTTTTCCCATTGAACAGACTATGGCCACCATACCTGATCTATTGGAGGTACGATCAATTTCCCGATTTGGTCTTTCTGTCGTAACCATCGTCCTTAAGGATGGGGTTGATATCTACCTCGCCCGCCAGCAGGTCTTTGAGCGATTGCAACAGGCCCGCTCCCAGATACCAGCTAATGCAGGGGAACCCGAACTCGCTCCCGTTACCACGGGTTTAGGCGAGATTTACCAATATGTGCTTCGCGCCAAACCAGGATTTGAAAAACGCTATCCGCCCATGGAATTACGTTCCATCCAGGACTGGATTGTCCGTCGACAATTACTGGGAACCCCTGGTGTCGCCGATGTGAGCAGTTTCGGTGGATTGCTAAAACAGTATGAAGTCGCTGTCAATCCCCAGCGTTTGCGGGCTGCTGGGGTCACCATGGACCAGTTATTTACGGCGCTGGAAAAAAACAACCAGAACGCGGGTGGCGCTTATATAGACCGGCGGCCGAATGCCTACTTTATTCGATCCGAAGGACTGATTACGAATCTCGCCGATATTGCCAAAATTGAGGTCCGTCGCACACCAGGAGGCATCCCTATTACGGTAAGCGATGTCGCAACCGTTCAGCTTGGTAGCGCCATTCGCTACGGAGCCATGACCCGTAACGGGGAAGGAGAAGTGGTGGGTGCCATCGTGATGATGCTTAAAGGAGCCAATTCCTCTCAGGTAATTGGTAATGTGAAGCAGCGAATCGATCAGATCAAGAAATCCCTACCCGAAGGCGTTGAGATTCACGCGTTTCTGGATCGGACGAAACTCGTCAACCGGGCGATTGGTACCGTAGAACGAAATCTGATTGAAGGAGCGCTGATCGTTATTTTTGTCCTGGTGCTGCTCCTGGGCAACTGGCGGGCGGGTTTGGTGGTAGCCTCCGTCATACCGTTGGCTATGCTCTTTGCCGTCGGCTTGATGGATTTCTTTGGTGTCTCGGGAAACCTGATGAGTTTGGGTGCCATCGACTTTGGACTTATTGTCGACGGGGCTGTCATTATTGTGGAAGCAACCCTGCATCACATTGCGCTTAAAAACTACCGGCACAACTTGTCGCAGGCAGAAATGGATGATGAAGTCTTTGAATCGGCCAGCCGCATTCGCTCGTCTGCTGCCTTCGGTGAGATCATCATTCTGATTGTGTATCTGCCCATCCTGGCCTTGGTCGGCATTGAGGGTAAAATGTTCCGGCCGATGGCACAAACCGTTGCGTTTGCTATTCTGGGTGCGTTTATCCTCTCACTCACCTACGTGCCTATGATCTCCGCATTGCTGTTAAGTAAAAAACCCATTAAGGAAGGAACCAAAACGATATCTGATCGAATCATTGGCTTTTTTCACCGGGGGTATGAGCCGGCTATCCGGTGGACACTGAACCATAAAGGGTGGGTGGTTGGCTTTTCCGTTGCGTTATTTGTAGGGGCTATGCTGATCTTTAGCCGGTTGGGGGGAGAGTTTATCCCTCAACTCGATGAAGGCGATTTCGCTGTGGAAACACGGGTTATGACCGGGGCCTCGCTCTCTCAGTCAACCGATGCCTCCTTGCAGGCAGGGAAAGTATTAAAAAAGAACTTTCCAGAGGTCATTGAAACCATTGGTAAAACCGGTGCGGGTGAAATTCCAACGGACCCTATGCCCATTGAAGCTACTGATTTAATGGTCATTTTGAAAGATCGATCCGAATGGACCTCCGCCAAAAGTCGCGAAGAACTGGCCGATAAAATGGGGGATAAGCTCAAACAGATTCCTGGTGTAAGTTTTGGCTTTCTGCAACCTATTCAAATGCGGTTTAGTGAGTTAATATCCGGGGTAAAGCAGGACATTGCGGTTAAACTGTTTGGAGAGGACCTAGGCGTTCTGGCTGATTATGCCGCCCGGATCGGGCGCATCGCATCGACCGTTCCCGGCGCTGTCGATCTCTATGTGGAACAGGTGTCGGGATTACCACAGATTGTCGTATCCTTTAACCGGGACGCTTTAGCACGGTTTGGGTTATCCGT
>NZ_MKUD01000059.1:49196-58163 GCF_001898575.1 Spirosoma sp. 48-14 | reverse complement strand
CAGTATACGAAGGGGAGCGCCGGTATGAGCTTGTCGTTCGTCTGGAAGCCCAAAGCCGTCAGCGTTTGGAAGATGTCCAAAATCTGTTGATCACGACAGTGGATGGGCAAACGATTCCGCTTAGTCAGTTAGCTAAAGTTTCCTTTCAGAACTCCATCAATCAAATCCAGCGAGAAGATGCTAAGCGCCGAATCATAGTTGCCTTTAACGTTCGCGGAAGGGACGTGGAAAGCGTCGTTAATGAGCTTCAGCAAAAGATCGATCAACAGTTGAAGCTGCCGACTGGCTATTACCTCACCTATGGGGGGCAGTTCCAAAACCTTCAGGAAGCCAAAGACCGGTTGAGTATTGCCGTACCCGTTGCACTGGGGCTGATTTTTCTGCTGCTATTTTTTACGTTTGGTTCGATTCGCCAAAGCCTGTTGATCTTCTCAGCGATTCCTCTATCAGCCATTGGCGGGGTTATTGCCCTGTGGATGCGTGATATGCCGTTTAGTATTTCGGCAGGGGTAGGTTTTATTGCCCTGTTTGGTGTGGCCGTATTGAATGGCATTGTGCTCATCGGAGAATTCAATCACCTGAAAGTCGAAACTGATTTAACGCTACGGGATCGAATTTTGCAAGGTACTGCTACACGGTTACGGCCGGTCTTGATGACAGCTCTGGTGGCTTCACTAGGATTTTTGCCCATGGCATTGGCAACCACAGCCGGAGCCGAGGTGCAACGGCCGCTGGCCACCGTCGTGATTGGAGGTCTTGTATCGGCCACCCTGCTGACCCTGTTAGTGCTACCCTGTCTGTACTGGTGGGAACAAACCAACTTTGGTCGTCGTAAAGCGGAGGATATTCCCCAGAACAATAGCACAACACCTCGGCTGGCTATGTGGTTGCTTACCGTTGCTTTGGGTGTAGGGGGATCGCTTTCCAGTATAGCCCAGCCCGTCCCAGCCGGGCCCTTAACCCTGGATATGGCCTTATCGCAAGCTCAGTTACAAAACGGCTCCACCAGGGTGAGCGCGCTGAACACGGCCTTGCAGCGAACCAGTCGTCAGACGGCTCGTGATATTGGGCGAACTGATGTCTCCTGGATGGGCGGGCAGTACAATTCGCTAAACTGGGATAATAACCTGACGGTCTCACAGGTAATTCCGAATATCAAATTAATCAAAAAACTAGAGAATCTGGCTGACGCTAATGTTCGAGGGGCTGAACTACAAGCTCAGCTTACCCGGAACGACTTACGGACACAAGTCAAGCGGATCTATTACGGTCTGACCTATATCACGGAACGGGCTCGGATGCTCCGAACTCAGGATAGTCTGTTGGTCGAGTTTCGACGAGCCACCGAGGTCCGGCAACGAACGGGCGAAGGAACTGCCCTGGAATTGGCCACTGCCGATAATTTGCTGGGGGAACTGCGCAATCAGATTTCCGTGGCTCAAGCCGATCAGGCGATTGCCCAGAACCAGCTTCAAACGTTGCTTAATACAACTAACCCATTAACACTGCCTTCCGGTGGTTTGTCCCGTCGATCCATCCCCACCCTGTCGGATTCTGCCTTGGCGCAGAATCCGGTGCTTGCCCTCCTTCAGCAACAGGTTGATATCGCTAGTCGACAGATTGCCGTGGAACAGGCTCGCCTGCGCCCCGATTTTTCGGTGGGTTACTTTAACCAATCACTGATTGGTCGGCAAACGGTAGGCAATAATGAGGTTTTTTATGATGGGGGAAAACGGTTTCAAGGGGTACTGGTAGGCGTGTCCATTCCGATTTTCCAGAAAGCCCAGCGGGCCCGGATTGAAGCAGCCCGAATCGGTCAGCAACTTGGGGAAGCGCAACTGAGCTATAACCAACGGACGCTTCAGGGAGATCTGGCGACCGCCGTACAAACAATCCGACAGCAGCAGGCTAGCCTGGCGTATTACGATCAGACGGGTCTTCCGGTAGCTCGTCAGCTGGCGGATGGAGCCCGTAAAGCCTACCGCGCCGGGGAAATCAACTACCTGGAATACACCCAGGCACTGACCCGCTCCTACCAGACCCAAACTAGTTATCTAGCCACCATCGACCAATACAACCAGGCCGTTATCGCCCTGGAACAACTACTGGGTTTACCATAAGGAACCCCAATCTTTTGCATTCATGAAAAAATACCTTGCAATTTGTCTTATCGGGCTCCTGTATGGAGCTATGGGCTGCCAGTCAAAACCGTCTGCTTCAACAGAAAGTAAATCGGCAACAGCACCCGCAGAAGAACATAAAGAAGCGCCGACTGATCTGGTCGAATTGTCTACAGACCAGATTAAGATCGGTAATGTTGAAACAGGGCTCATCGAAAACCGAAATCTGGGTCAAGTTTTACAGGTAAATGGCCGCTTAGCCGTTCCCGCCCAGAGCCAGTTGAATGTGACGGCCTTACTAGGGGGATTTGTGCGGAGTATTCCTTTATTGGTGGGTCAGCCAGTCCGGAAAGGTCAGTTACTGGCTCGATTGGAAAACCCAGACCTGGTGCAATTGCAGCAGGACTATGCCGAGACAAGCAGTCGGTTAGCTTACCTGGAACTTGAACTGGCGCGTCAGCAGGAGCTTAGCCGTGAAAATGTTAGTGCACTTAAGGTCCTTCAACAAACCAGTGCTGATTTGAAAGCCACGCGGGCGCGGGTCACAGGATTGGCTCACCGTATCCAGTTAGTGGGCTTGTCACCCGAAGCGGCTCTGAAGGGGCAATTTAGTAGCACGTATGTATTAACGGCTTCCGTGAACGGTGTCGTGACAGATGTATTGGTATCAGCAGGCGGTTATGTTCAGCCCACTGATGTGATTGCCCGCATCACCAGCAATCAGGGATTATACGCGGAACTAACCGTATTTGAAAAGGATTTACCGCAGCTACGAACCGGTCAACGAGTGAGCATTCGACTCAACAACGAACCGGAACGGGAACGTTCAGGGCGTATCACCTATATCAACCAGGCAATAGATACGGATCGTTCGGTCCGTGTGGTGGCGAGGCTGGATCAGTCCGATGCCCGTCTGACTCCCAATACATTTATCAAAGCCAGTCTGGATCTGGGCCAAAGCCGGGTGACAGCTTTGCCAGAGGAAGCCATCGTGTCAGCCGAAGGGAAGGACTACATTTTTGTCATTACTGATGAGAAAATGCCGGAGGAGCATGAACATGAGGCTGGAGAGAAAGAACACTCCACCAAAGAAGAACATGATCACCAAGCTGGCGAAACGGAGCAGCACGGGACAACCTTTCGGCGTATTCCCGTTCGTCGGGGTGTAACAGAAGGAGGCTATTCTCAAGTGATATTACCGTCAACGCTGAATATTGGCAAAACCCAGGTTGTCAAAAAAGGGGCTTTTGCTATCCTATCGCAGTTGCAAGCGGCAAGCGGGGAAGAAGAGGGACACGCCCATTAATGCATCGTCGAGCGATACCTCAGGCAGGTATCGCTCATTTGTGTCGCTGGTAAGTCAATCGATGATGGATCTTGCCCAAGGTGAGTGAACAGGTATGCAACAGCCCAATGGACATTATTCATATTGACTTACTGCTTCTGCTCCCAGGGATTCCAAACCTTAAGGATCAATGTGTTGAACGGCTCCTGGGCCGGTTGCGTGAACGGACAGGCATCATACGGGCCTACATTTACCGGGACTTGAGCTTGCAACGCTTTTATGTGTCCATTCACTTTGACCCGGCCTTGATCAGCCGAGGAATGGCTCAGTTAGAGGCCCAACTGGCCGGAGCTTCGATTAGCCAACGTTATGGTCATTATAGCGGGATGATTGCTGGGGTTCAAACGGCAGATCAGGCTCAGGAGATAGCCAGGCAATTGGAGCGATGGCCAGGTATTCTAGAAGCGTATGTGACTATTTCCGGCGGTTTACAGGTTGAGTTTGACCGTCAGCAAACCAGTTTACGGACTATCATAACCGATCTGGATACGTATAATTCTCGAACCTTTCCGAATGAACAGCTCAGGGCCCATTCGAAGAAATCCCGATGGTATCTGGCTATCCAATCGGTAGTAGGTAATCGGCCAAACTATAACAACCCTTTAACAACAACGAATCCAATGAAAACGCAGTCCACGAATCAATCCTCTCCTGGTAAACATGACCGGGAAGATGCCCACAAGCAGGGAGATACCCATGAACATGGTGGCTTTTTTGGGCCAAATACCGAGCTACTATTTGCTATTTTGTGCGCCGTATGCCTAGGCGTCGGATTTGGGTTGTCCTATATAGACGGTATTCCAACCTGGCCCAGTTTAACCCTCTATGGTTTAGCCTATTTCTTTGGCGGATTCTTTACGGCCAAAGAAGCGGTTGAATCCATTCAAAAGGGAAAGTTCGAGATCGATTTTCTCATGTTGGTCGCTGCTGCAGGGGCAGGCGTCCTGGGAGAATGGGCTGAAGGAGCTCTTCTACTGGCACTGTTCAGTATTGGTCATGCCCTGGAGCATTATGCCATGAACCGTGCCCGAAAATCGATTGAAGCCCTGGCTGACCTAAGCGCGAAAACAGCCACCGTTCGCCGGGGCGACGCGACGGAAGAAGTGGATGTATCCGACCTAGTTGTGGGGGACGTGATTATTGTGAAGCCCAATAGCAAGATTGCTGCCGATGGTGTCGTGGTGAAGGGGAGCGGTCCTGTCAATCAGGCTCCCATTACGGGTGAAAGTGTTCCGGTCGACAAACAGGCGCTTCTTGAATCATCTGCTGATCCTGACCGGGCTAAACCCGAGAATAAGGTGTTTGCGGGGACCATTAATGGAACCTCTGTCCTGGAAATCAACGTGACCAAGGCTGCCAGTGACTCCACCCTGGCCCGACTCATTAAATTGGTCAATGAAGCTGAATCACAACAGTCCCCCACCCAGCAGTTTACGGACCGGTTTGAGCGCTGGTTTGTACCCAGTGTATTGATTCTGGTGGTTGTGCTTTGTTTTGCTTACCTAGTTATTGATGAACCATTCTCCAGGAGTTTTTACCGGGCAATGGCTGTACTGGTTGCGGCCAGTCCCTGCGCTCTAGCCATTGCTACACCCTCTGCGGTGCTGAGTGGCGTGGCCCGCGCAGCTCGTGATGGGGTATTAGTGAAAGGAGGTCGTCCACTGGAAGATTTGGGTGAACTTACCGCCGTAGCGTTCGATAAAACGGGCACATTAACTCAGGGCAAACCCCGATTGGCCAAGGTGACTACGTTGGATGGGTCCGAAGAGGAGCTCCTTCAAGTAGCCATTGCAGTCGAACGATTAAGCGATCACCCATTGGCACGGGCCATTGTGACCGACGGGGAAGAAAAATTAAACCGGGCGGTAAAAAACGTAGAGGCTAAGGATATAAAAGCATTAACCGGGCGTGGAGTTCAGGCAACACTTACCGGGAAACCCGTCTATATCGGCAATAAAGCACTCTTTTCAGAAAACAATACGTTAACTGATACGGTTCGGAAGCGAGCCGATGAGCTGGAAGCCAGTGGGCATACGGCCATGATTGTGCAGCTGGACAACCGTTTCCTGGGTATTTTAGGGGTAATGGACACGCCACGGGCAGAAGCGAAACAAACGCTGGAGGATTTAAAAAACCTTGGCATTGAGCGGATGATCATGTTAACTGGTGACAATCAACGGGTTGCCGACGCCATCGCTAAAGAAGTCGGACTGACCGATGCAATGGGTGATTTATTACCTGAAGCGAAAGTGGAGGCTGTGCAAAAACTGCGTCAGGGTGAAGGCAAGGTGGCGATGGTCGGAGATGGTGTCAATGACGCGCCGGCCATGGCAAAAAGTACAGTTGGGATTGCTATGGGTGCTGCTGGCTCTGATGTCGCCCTGGAGACGGCCGATATAGCCCTGATGGGGGATCAGCTCGAAAAATTACCCTTCGCCATCGGCCTGAGCCGATCGGCTCGTCGCATCATTCGTCAAAACCTGTACATCAGTCTGGGTATGGTAGCCGTTTTGATTCCCTTGACGATACTGGGCATTGCCGGAATTGGTCCAGCGGTTATTGCCCATGAAGGGTCAACGCTTGTTGTTGTGTTCAATGCCTTACGATTATTGGCCTATTCAGTAAAAAAAGGATGAAGGCCGATTCAATCCAGTTAACCACAACAGGCAATCAACTTCAGGTCCACGTCCGGGATGGCATCAAGTCCATTCGCATCGATTCAATGGTCAGAGAGAAGCCTGGGGAAGCCATGATCCAGATGCCGCTGTTGCTAACCGTCCTTGATGAAGCAGAGCTGGTTATCTGGAACGAAGAGATTGATTTTGTCTCGACTGGACCATTCACTGTGGAAGCTATTACCAACCAAAGGTTTGCCGTTTGGGAGCACTTAACTATACGGGTAAGTGCTCACCCTGAACGGTCTGACCGATCGGGACAGGATTTTAGTGTCTATCTATTTTTTACACTTAATCCAGACGATGAGTCCGGCAGAACCTGAGTGATCCTGTTTTATTGTATTCGGGCCAACCTTGTTTCTATCGAGAATAAGGCAAATAGGAAAGCACCAGGTAATGCAACCCATTAGGTTTATTTCAACTAATAGATGATGAATCCGCTAAGCAGCTCATTACGGGCCTATACGGCATTTTTCCGTTCCGCCTTTGCTTTAAGTGTGGCTACCCTGATCTGGTTTCTAAGCAAGGAGCTTTTCGTTTGGCAAACTCGACTATTAGTAGGTTGGCTTGTATACACGTGCACGGCACTCTCTTTGGTCTGGTACATCATTGGCTGGTCAGATGCCAGGCGAACGGCGCAACAGGAAGATGAAAGCCGCCCCCTTATCTTTCTCCTTACGATTGCCGGGGCTTTTGTTAGTGTATTTGCTGTCGTTGCCTTGTTGGGCTCCATACAAGGCTTATCTCCTAACGAAACTACTCGACATGCTGCTTTATCAGTGGCCACGGTGTTAAGTTCCTGGTCACTTATCCATAGCATGTTTACCCTGCATTATGCCCACCTATACTATAAACCTGGGCATGCCAATAGTACGGGAGGGTTGGCTTTTCCTGGAGATGACATACCGGACTACCTTGATTTTGCCTATTTCTCCTTCGTGATAGGAATGACTTGCCAAGTATCGGATGTGGCCATTTCGGGCCGCTCCATACGGCGGTTAACCCTAGCCCACAGCGTGTTATCATTTGCTTTTAACACGGTTATTATTGCGTTTAGCATCAATACGTTATCCGGATTCTTATAGGGAGTGAAGACCCATAGACAAACACGATGCAACAGACACTGCAAACCTTAATACGAGCTGAATTAACAGAAGCTCAGCTTGTCCTGGAAAACTTCATCAACGATCCGAGGAATCTAAAGACAATAGAATCAGCGGCCCGGTTGCTGGTAAATGCCTTAAAAACAGGGGGAACAATATTTACCTGCGGAAATGGTGGGTCTCATTGCGATGCAATGCATTTTGCGGAGGAACTAACCGGACGATATAGGGGGGAGCGTCCTGCGCTGGCAGGACTGGCATTATCAGATGTCAGCCATTTAACCTGTGTGGGTAATGATTATGGATACGAATTTGTATTCTCCCGCTTTATAGATGGAGTGGGCCGTTCAGGGGACGTTTTAGTAGGATTATCTACGAGTGGCAATTCAGCTAATATCCGAAAAGCCATTCAAATGGCTAAGTCAAAAGGCATGGCAACTCTTGTACTCACCGGCAAGGATGGTGGACAACTGGCCGGCCAGGGGGACGTTGAAATCAGGGTTCCTCATGGCGGATATGCTGATCGGATTCAGGAAATCCATGGTTTAGTCATTCATATTCTGATGTTACTGATCGAAAAGCTAATGGTTGACGATCAACGCGTTTAGACACTTAGAAAACGATGCTTGCACAAAACGACCCCAATCAAGGTTCGGCTGCCAGTCGGTACAATAAAAACTTACGGCTGGTTTTTGCGCTCACCTTCACCTATTTTCTTGTCGAAGTCGTTGCCGGGTACTGGACACGCAGTCTAGCCCTGCTGTCGGACGCGGCTCATATGTTAACGGATGTCATTGGGTTGGGCTTAGCGTTATTTGCCACCTGGATGAGTCGACGGCCGATTACCGCTCGCCGGAGTTTTGGATTTTACCGGTTAGAAATTCTGTCCGCATTTTTGAATGCCTTAGTGCTGATTGGAATATCTTTTTACATTCTGTACGAAGCCTATCAACGCTTTCAGAATCCGCCCACTGTGGAAAGCTCCAGCATGACGCTGGTCGCATTAATCGGTTTGTTGGTTAATCTCTATGGCCTGTTTTTACTGCGACAGGGTTCGAAAGAGAGCCTGAATGTAAAAGGAGCATTTTTGGAAGTCGTCAGTGATTTGCTTAGTTCAGTTGGTGTCATCATCGCCGGATTGGTAATGACCTTTACTGGCTGGTACTACGCTGATCCTTTGTTTAGTGCCGTAATCGGTCTGTTCATTTTACCCCGGACGCTAAAACTCATGATGGAATCCGTCAATATTCTACTACAGGCCTCTCCGGATGACATTAATCTAATCGAAGTACAAGAGGTCATTAATTCCATTCCTGGCTTTGGAAATGCGCATGATATACACGTCTGGACCCTTACATCAGGGATCATTGTGATGAGCGGGCATGTGGTGGTGGGGGATGCACTCACTAATGAACTACTTACCGAGCGCATAACTGAAGCAGCCCGCCAATTGGAAAAGCGGTTTGCCATCGGCCACATTGCTCTTCAGCCAGAACGCCAGAATCAATGTACAAACACATTAACCACCCTGTAATGCCAAAGACCAATTTTATTAATGCACTGAACAGAATAGCAATTTTGGACTCGTTTTTGAATTTAAGGTACTATGTATCCTAGGCTGACTGTTCATCGTAGGTTAATCAACCAGTACTCCTAAATTCAACGACCTTCAAAAGGGTATAGGACTCATGCCCAACGCTTTGATTGCTTATTTGATCAATGAA
>NZ_MKUD01000059.1:42403-49165 GCF_001898575.1 Spirosoma sp. 48-14 | reverse complement strand
GAAACGATCGGCGTTTTTATTCTGACCAATCTCCTGTTTGTGCTTCGCCATTATATTGGCTTAGAAATTCTATCGGTCCCGATCGCGATACCGGCTTTGCTGGGAACCGGGATTTCCCTGCTGTTAGCCTTCCGAACCAATCAATCGTATGAACGCTGGTGGGAAGCTCGTAATATATGGGGAAGTATCGTCAACGATAGCCGAACCCTGATTCGGCAATTACTCACCTTCCTGCCAGAGAAGTCTATTGAAATTAGCCGAGTAGCTGCCCGCCGACAAGTCGGGTGGTGTTATGTCCTGGGCCATTCGTTACGGGGGCAACCAACCCAGAGTTTACTCGATGCATATATACCGGCCCAGGATCAAATCCATAACCCGGTTCACCCGCCTTTGGCCATCCTCCAAGCGCACGCCAATCAGTTCCGTCAGTTGTATCAGGAAGGCTACTTAACAGATTTCCAGCTGATACAACTCGACTCGACCCTAAGTCGCCTGACCGACGCTATGGGTCGTTGCGAGCGAATAAAAAATACCGTATTTCCTAAAACCTATACGTTTTACCTTCAGGTATTTATTCTCCTCTTTACTGCCTTACTTCCGTTTGGCTTTGTGGAGGATTTATTTTTTATCGAAGTCCCGGTCGTAACCGTAATTGCGGCAGCTTTTTTTCTGATCGAGAAAAGCGCGATCCGATTGCAGGACCCCTTCGAGAACCGTCCCACTGACACGCCGGTTCATACCATCGCCCAGGGAATAGAGCGAAGTGTTTATCAGCTGGTGGACCTTCCATTGCCTGAACACCAAGCAACACCGCAAACCTATTACACGCTTTAAGGTGTGCAGGGTAAAGCCTTTGCAATCGTAGACCCAGCACTCACCAACAGGATGGAACCTGATTATTTTCTGTGAACCCATTTAAACCTTTCCCATTCATTGTGGGCGATTTTTTACTTAAAGCTGTACTACAAACCTGTACAGTGCACAGCATTGTAATTGATTGACAGATCAATGGTTTCCTCAGTAACAAGTAAACGTTTAAATCATTAATTATCCGGAACCGGCTTTTGTCAATACGTATTGTAGGCCTCAGACGATTTAGGGTTAAACCTAACCATATCTGAAACAGACAGCCCACTCCACAATTGGTCCTAATGATTTCAGAAATCAAAGAACGATACAACATTTGTATTGAATGCAATATTTGGCTGGTAGCCGTATTACTAGGGTTGTTTCCGGCAAGTGGCCTCGCCCAAATTGTAATTAATTTTCCCAGCAGTCGATCTGTATTTCAGCGGTCGCTGGACAACAAAGCAACACTCCATATCAATGGCTATATTACCCAGGCCATGAGTCGCCTGGAGGCACGTCTTGTGGCCCGTAATAACCAGGGAACCTCCACCGACTGGACTGTACTGGATGATAATCCTGCTGGGGGCGTTTTCTCGGGAAATGTTCAAGCTACGGGCGGGTGGTATGATCTGGAGATACGAGGTATTTTCAGGAACCAGGAAGTGGCCACAGCACGCCAGGAGCGTATTGGTGTTGGGGAGGTGTTTATTGTTGCGGGCCAATCCAATGCTCAGGGTATGTATGACGATATGGCAAGTGCAACGGATGATCGGGTGAATGCACTTACTTTTTTCGATTCTGCTCAATCAGCACTCGATCCTCCTATAGATGTGTTGCGGCAATTTGCCCATTTGAACCAGGGTCAACGAATGGCCCCGAGAGGCCTGGGTAGTTGGTGCTGGGGGAGGTTAGGCGATATGTTAGCCACGCGCCTGAACGTACCCATCTTATTTTTCAACGCGGCTTATGAAGGCACGGCCATAAAGAATTGGCGGGAAAGTGCTGAAGCTGGTCGAACGGAAAGCATTTACGAATCAGGGGCTTTTTATGAAGCGGGGCAGCCTTATGCAAATTTACGAGCCTGTCTACAGTTTTATACCCATATGTTGGGTATACGCGCCGTTTTATGGCATCAGGGCGAAGCGGAAAACTTTATCAATACAACTACCAATGCGTATGCTGCGGATTTGAAAGCGCTCATAGACAGAAGTAGGCGGGAAACGGGTAAGGATGTACCCTGGGTTGTCGCACGTGCTTCTTATACTGGGGACAGAATTGGGGGAAGGCCGGGAATTATTGCGGCTCAAAATCAAGTGATCGCCACCGTGCCTAATGTGTTTGCAGGTCCTAATACTGATGGCATTCAAATCCCTCGTCAGCGACCACCCAGGACCCAGGTGACCTATGATGATGTACACTTTGATCCGGCTGGTTTAGTTGAGGTTGCCCAGGCCTGGAATTCGAGTTTGTCTGATCGGTTCTTTGAGGGGGCGCAACCTCAACTGAGTATAGCCCCTCCCGCCTTAACAATTGACTGCACAGATGGCAATCAGTTGGCAATCGGAGTTGTAGGTAATTATTCGTCAATAACCTGGAACACAGGCGAAAATAGTCCAATGATACAGAAGGGTGCTGGCCTGTACCAGGCCAAGGTTAAGGATAGCAATGGGAATGTGCTAATAACACCAATGGTACGGGTAGCCTTTAAACCGACTATTACCACTACAGGACCGACTACATTTTGTGAAGGGGATAGTGTTCGTTTACAGGCCCTATACACTGAACCGATTCGCTGGTCAACTCAGGATAGCACGAAAGTCCTGACGGTAAGAAGCACCGGACAGTTTCAGATTCAGCTAACTGACGCCAGTGGCTGTTTGTTTACCTCCGAACCCATTCAGGTCATCGTGAATGAATTGCCTCCTAAACCGGCTATAACCGCCAGCCGATCCACAACGATGTGCCAGGGAGAAACAGCCCTATTGATGGCTGAAGTGCAAGCTAATTATCAATGGAATACAGGAGAAAGATCCCGTCAAATTCAGGTAGGCAAATCGGGAAATTATAGCGTGATCGTATTCAATGCGGCAGGTTGCCCATCTCCGCCTTCCAATCCAATCGCCCTGCTGGTCAATCCACTCCCGCCAACACCATCTATAACGTCGGATGGTAGTAGTGCCTTTTGTGCGGACCAGCAGCGAACACTGACCGCTAGTGAGGCCGTGCGTTACTTGTGGAGTACAGGCCAAACGACTGTCTCTATTGCGGTTAACTTAAGTGGTAGTTATACCGTCCGCACCCAGAACGAATTTAACTGTTTTTCTTCTTCGTCTAATCCCGTTTCCTTAACGGTGAATCCACTCCCATCCGTACCAACCCTGATGGCAGCTGGGCCAACCATCTTTTGTGACGGCTCCAGCGTGGAATTAACGGCAAGCAGTCCATGGCCTGTTTTTTGGTCGACGGGTGATGCCAGTGCAGTGATCAGTGTATCCGAGTCGGGTTCCTATTCCGCCCGTGCTCAGGATAGGAATCAATGTTTTTCCCCGTTGTCAAATCCGATTCGGGTCGATGTTAAAGCGCTGCCCAGTACGCCATTGATCCAGCAGGCGGGAACGTTTACCCTGGAATCGACAGGGGCAATTCCCGGTGACTATTATCAGTGGACCGTTGACCTGGATACGGCGACCAGTCAAACTCCAAAGCTGAAAGCCAGGCGGTCGGGAACGTATTTCGCGCAGGCTTTTATCCGGTACGATGGTGCGCTAACCTGCTCCTCTCCTGTTTCGTCCGGTTTTAGCTATACGATCGATGAATCGAACCAGGGGCTCAGCGTTTATCCCAACCCAAGCCCAACCAAACGCATTACCATTGAGACCCGCGAAGATTTGTCTAATGCAACCATTCAAATCTATTCACTTACCGGGCAGGAAATGGCCCATGTGAAGGTATCGAGTCTGGCCGAGCAGCAAGTGATGGAACTACCCGGATTAATACCCGGACTGTATGTGATTTGGGTACGCTCTCCTACTTTTTCAGCCGTTAAACGCGTCTTGATCGGGATGGGTCCATAGTAAAATATTGCTGGAGAAATTATCCCTAATACGTAGCGCTACTTCGGGTTTATACAAATCAACAATCGAATCTTTTTCATCACTGGTAGACTGCTAGGTTTCCTGCCGAATCACCCAATAGACTTGATTAGAAGCTTCCTAAAATCAAAACAAAACAGCTTAACACGTTTACTTGAAATGAAGTGTATTTGCCTTGCCTGTGGATTGGGTTGGTTATCAACTGCAACAGCCCAGTCGCCTTCATTGGTTCGGCCAACTGAGGCCTACGTGGAAGCAGGTGCTTATCTTGTTACAGGGGCCGTACCGTTCTGGTTACGAGCCAACCAATCGGGTATCGTACCTATAAACGGGTCAACGGCCATGGTGCGAGTGGGGCTTTATGGAGACTACCGTAGACGTCAGGAATCCGATAGTCTTTTACCGGTTAAACGCCTTGACTGGGGCTATGGTCTGGAAGTAGTTGGAAGGTCAGGGCTTCAGACCCAACTGCAGCTCCCAGAGGCCTATTTGAAGGTACGTTGGGGGCCAGTTGAGCTGTACGCAGGACGAAAACGTGGAATCGTCGGAATCGTCGATACGCTCTTAACCTCCGGGTCTTACAGTTGGTCGGGGAATGCAATGCCCCTACCCAAGATCCAATTGGGAACCATGGGTTATGTGCCGCTTGGATTTACCCATGGTTTTGTGGCCATCAATGCCCTCTATAATCACGGCTGGTTTGCGAATAGCTTCGTGAAAGGAAGTTACCTCCATCAGAAAGCCTTATACATA
Source organism: Spirosoma sp. 48-14 (assembly GCF_001898575.1). GTDB lineage: Bacteria > Bacteroidota > Bacteroidia > Cytophagales > Spirosomataceae > Spirosoma. The sequence continues at coordinate 44,471 of NZ_MKUD01000059.1, read as the reverse complement.
CGATTGGGGAAAGAAACATCTCGGGTTAGAATTTATTTCGGTGGAAATCACGAAGCGCAATGGGGCGGTTATGCGCCAAGTCTGGTTGGTATTCCAGGTTTATCGGATAATTCGGATGGACGTTTTGCTTCTGATTTAAAGGCTTATTTCCGGGTTATTACCGCTTCGTATGGAACGGGTTACGTACCAACCCAAGGTGTCATTTCCATCGATCAGGGTAACCGAATAGGGAATGGCATTGGCTCATTCGATGGTGGGATTGATATTAACCTGGGCACAAGTAATCTATTGTTATACCGGCAAAATTTATACGAAACGGGAGCCCTGTTTTATTTAACCAATATCATTGATGGTTTACAGGGAATTCGGCTACAACGAAAACCTGGAAAAGGGCCCGTTACGATCGATCGAATTCTCCTGGAGTTCCTGTCGACCTGGAGTCAGGGTGGATCTGAATTTGTGATCGAGGACCCAAAGCGACGGGGCCGAAATAACTATTTCAATCACTCTCAGTATCAGGATGGATGGACCTATTTAAACCGAACGATCGGTACACCTTTCCTTACTCCTCAAACGGAAGTAAATCCAGCCCTTCCTGCCTCCAGGGCCATTGCCAATAATCGGGTTTCGCTTTGGCACCTGGGCGTATCAGGCCGGATTGCCCAACAGCTTCAATGGCAGTCGAGGATATCCTATAGTATGAATGAAGGCACCTACGATATTCCTTACCCAGTGGGTACAGGTCAGCTCTCTGTCTTAATGAAGCTTTCAGGGCCTATCCAGTTTCCCGGATTGGGACGATGCCACATTTCGACATCCGTTGGGTGGGATCGTGGTAAACTACTCTCCAATTCGGTGGGAGGCTATCTAGGGCTGCGTAAATCTCTAGACAATATTTCAAGGGGGAGGCCGTTGCAAAAGTATTAGTGACTACGCTAACAAGTTCCTTACCGAGTTGACTTATCCATTGTCAGGAGGCTGTTGATAAGTTTTTTACCGGCATCTCGGTTTATACCTACCCGTTGAACGTAAAATACTCGTATTTTTACTTTATGAAATCGTTGTTTTATAGCTTGTTGTGCGCCTACATGCTGCTTCTTTCGGTACTTCCCTGTACTGATAGCTTCGCTTTGGCACGGACGGATAAGCAACAAACAGCGATTGCTGCCGATTTACACCAACATCCCCTCCACCAGGCCATCGGGGATAGTTGTTCTCCCCTGTGCGTCTGCAGCTGTTGTGGTACCGTGCTGGAGTCATTGCCTGCGTTTGCTTTTGGCTTTCGCCCTTTGACGATCTGGCAGACAGCCTGTTTCGGCTCAATTAACACCCATTGGCTTTCTCCCTCGCTGACCAACTGGCAGCCACCTCTACTAGGCTAGGATAGGATTCGTATATCCTTTCTTTTATGTGCAACATTGTTGCACATAAGGGCCATTTGTTTTTCCATTTAATCCTTTTTCGTAAGTCTAACAATCCTTTTGGGTTAATAGACTTTCTCATGCATACCGCGAGGTTATAGTAGTGCGCTGTATTAATTCAGTTTGATCGTTGAAGCCACGAAACGGGTCTGAATGCTAGCATTTTGCACGAGAAAAGGGGGGAAAGGCAAATTGGCGAAATCGTTTTTAGTAGGGGCTATCCTATCTCATTGGCATCGTAAGCTCACAATAGGATAGGTCAACTTGTCAACGTGAATCTAATAATCTTTCGGTACTGGAATAAGGGGGTAATGTGTTTACAATCGCCAAGTTAATTCAATTCGTACCACCCCGAGACCACTGACAGGTACCTAAACGGAGACAGCAGAAGCCAGATTTTTGACTAAATGATTTTAGACATTCCAAGATGCTAAGGCTGCCTGCCTAATGGCATAAAACACAACAGATTATGTATGCAATATTGTTAGAAAAACCTGGATACCTGGCGTTGAAAGTAGCTGATTCTATCACCTGGGATGATTATCAGGAACTAAGGCCATTACTGGATACAGCACTACACAGTGCAAAACGGCCAAGGCTTTACTGGGAGATGGAGTATTTCCGCGGTTGGAAACCCGATGAGTTAT
>NZ_MKUD01000059.1:35495-42397 GCF_001898575.1 Spirosoma sp. 48-14 | reverse complement strand
ATTTTCAGTTTGATCTGACAGTAACCGCCGATTTTTCGGCCATCGCCCTGGTGGGTAGCACCGCTAATATCAATCAGGTCATGCCGGCTATGGAGGTCATTTTTCGTGCCGACATCCGAACCTTTCCCGAAGGAGAAAAAGGCAATGCCTGGACTTGGTTCTGCGGAAATCAATTCGAAAGGCCAAGTAAATAAAAAGGACTCAGGGCCAGATAGCCAGTTTCCGCAAATGGCCTGGTTCTGAGTTACATCGCGAAAAAAACAAGTCAAATCCATCTATTGAACCTAATCGATCGAACAAGACAATGACATCGACTCAACTCATTGGCCTACTCATATTGTCAGCTACTCTGTTGGATTGTTCTCCTCCTGTAAAAGAAAGTTTCCGGGACCAATTTGTTCCAATTCCTCAACGAATTCCGGTTGAACCAGGTCTACTGGATGAAGCCTCGGGGCTGGCCGCTTCTCAAACTATAGCTGGCCATTTTTGGGTAAACGAGGACAGTGGTAATCCCGCACAACTCAATCTGCTGGCAACAAATGGAACATTGGCTGGCCGCATACCCATCCCCGGAATCAGTAACCGGGACTGGGAGGAGATCGCCATTGGACCTGGTCCACAGGCTGGTGTTTCCTACCTCTATATAGGGGATATTGGGGATAATCAATCCCAGAATGAAATGAACTATGTGTTTCGGTTGGCTGAACCGAAAAGCCTAAGTGAAGCAGTTGGTCCGGTAGACCGAATTTCCTTTCGTTATGCCGATGGGGCTCGTGATGCAGAAGCCCTTTTGGTAGACCCACAATCCAATGACATCTGGATTGTTACGAAAGGTGAGGCCAGAGTACGGCTTTACCACTTGCCCTATCCACAGTCAGTTTCTACCGTAAACACGGCCACTTTTATGGGTGATTTGCCGCTTACTATGGTCACAGCTGGCAGTATTTCGCCAAAAGGGGAAGAGATCTTGTTAAAAACGTACCTGGGCGTCTATTACTGGAGACGGTATACTGGGGAAAGTATTGGCGACTGTCTGTTAAAAACGACCCCCACCCAGCTAAACTATTTACTGGAACCACAAGGGGAAGCTATTGCCTTCGATCAATCCGATTCCGGGTTTTATACGCTTAGTGAGCGTAGCAATGCTCCTGCTGTGACACTCAATTATTATAAACATCGCTAGTTGGCTCCTTGGTGCCCCACTTCTGCTTTTAAGCCTGGCAGCTGGATAAAGGTTAGGTTGCCTGGTCAAAGACAGTCGTTACTCCCGGCTAATCAATAGCATGGGCATGGGCTGGATCTAATCACAATAACATTGGCCGTAGTCGACCTTAGCATTCGAATACAATGAAAGAAACTATCATTCAATTACAGGTTCTGGTAGGGGCTATTTTCGCTTTAGCGCTGATCGGCTGGAGCCTTTATAGGCTATCTATCCTATTTGGGTGGAAAAAACCAAAAAAGAAGGCTAAGTCTACTAACCGACCTATCCCTGAAAAACCGTCCAGTCGTGTTCCCACAGTGAAAAAGCGGAACATAGTTCCATCCAAGAAAGATCTGTATACCGGGAAACGGATCTACAATACGAAACGACTAGGGGACTGATTGATCGGCTATGTCGGTCAGATTCATTATCCCAGATTGATTTAAAGCTATAAGTGTGAGAAACAAGGTGAAAGAGGTGGTATACCAACGAGTTCATTTAACCGTATTAATACTCCTAATGCTTGACTATACAGGATACTGCCAGTCTGGGGCTCCTGCCTACGCCCAACGCGGATTGGGTAAATTTATATATCAAACTTTGCATGATACCTCTGCGGAAGAATCTTCCCGTATTTTACTTTTTCCAACAGCAGGCTACTCGCCTGAAACAACGCTGGAAGCCGGACTTCGGGCCTTTTCTCTCTATCATGCCAGACAAGATACGGCTAATCGCTTAAGTGAATTAGTGCTCCACGGATTTGTAACCCTACGGGGGCAGTTTGGCGTACAGCTGGAAAATGCGATTTACTCCAACAATAACACCTATTTTATCCTGGGTAAAGCGCGTTATCAACAGTTTCCCTTACTATATTTTGGCAATGGGCCCCTGGCCACAGCGGGAAATCCCACCCTTGTCAGGTCGGACTATAGTCAATTTCGCCAACGGCTCCTTCGCAAGATCACCACGAACTGGTATGTTGGTCCAGAAATAGACCTTCAATCCATGCAGAATGTCCGGTTTGAAAACACGGATAGCCCTGTCATGAATTTGCCTCCAGGCAGTAACGGTTCCCTAACTTTGGAATTAGGAGGTAGTCTGATTTACGACACCCGAAAGAATGTCCTGACTGTTCGAAATGGACTTTTTCTGGAAATCACGGCGCTCCGGAATATAGTCAAAACGCAGGATTTTGCATTTCAACGGTTCTTTTTTGATGGTCGGTATTACCGTACCCTGGGTAGGATAAATCGAGTCCTGGCAATACAGGCAACCGGTATGTTTATTCAGGGAGAAGTTCCATTTAGTAGTTTAGCCTTATTAGGGGGTGAAAACACCATGCGTGGGTATTACCTAGGTCGGTATAGGGACAAAAACCTGCTGGCCGCTCAAGCTGAACTGCGTTGGTTACCCTTCACCTTTAGCCGTCGTTGGGGCGGAACGCTATTTGGAGGGCTTGGCACCGTGGCACCTCAAGTGAGAAGCTTTCATTTCAACCAGATCCGCTGGGCTGTTGGGGGTGGCTTACGGTTTCTATTCTTTCAAAAGAAAGATGTGTTTCTGCGGGCTGATCTGGGCATCACTCAGGAAGGTACTGGGTTTTATTTATCACTTGGTGAAGCGTTTTAAACGCTCAATTCCACCTTTGACGGGAAGGTGAGAATATGGGCAATTTACTGAAGAAAATGAAGCACGTTGGCTTAGGTTTTTTTTCGATTCAACGTCCGATGTTGACAAAGACGGTCAAAGGAGTTTGCCGTAAATAAGAACGGAAAGTAGCGTATTTCGTCCACCCGGCAAATCCAAGTGTTACACAATATAGTTGACTGAACCGATGAAGTACTCAGGTAAGAATACAAGCCTTTTGATGAGCCTACTCTTGTTTGGATTAGCGATCAGCTGTCAACCTATAAATAGGAGCAACGAACTGAGACCAGATTCAACCATCACTGAAGGGGAGGGAGTTACCTTTAAACCCACACCTGTTTCATTACGCCAACCCTCCAATTTTCCGCAACGGATTTATCCTATTGAGCAAAACCCATTAACTACCCAGGCCATATTACTGGGGAAAAGCTTGTTCTATGATAGCCAGTTGTCGCGAGATAGTACGATTAGTTGTGGGTTCTGTCACCAGCCCTTTGCTGGCTTTGTTCATTCGGACCATGCACTGAGTCATGGCATCAATAGTCGATTTGGTACCCGAAATGTCCCCAGTATTCAAAATATGGCTTGGAGTCGGGCTTTTTTCTGGGATGGTGGTGAGAAAAGCCTTGACTCACTGGTTATTAACCCGCTAACAAATTCGGCCGAAATGGATATGGCGTTCCCGGAGGTATTAGCCCGTGTGCAACGAAGCCCAAAATACCCCGGTATGTTTAAAGCCGCCTTCGGTTCTGATACTGTTACGGCAGATCGCTTTTTTAAAGCATTCTCCCAGTTTGTCCTCACCCTGGTTTCAGCAGACTCCCGCTATGACAAATACGTACGCCAGGAACCGGGGGGCAGTTTAACAGCAGATGAAGTAGCCGGATTAAGCTTATTCCGGCAAAACTGTTCCACTTGCCATACCACCGATTTATTTACCGATCATAGTTATCGGAATAATGGATTAGCGGTCAGTAGTATTAATGATCAGGGGCGGTACTTGATTACAGGACAACAGAAGGACCGGTTAACATTTAAAGTGCCCAGTTTACGAAATGTAGAACGTACGTTCCCGTATATGCATGACGGCCGTTTTTCGACCCTGGAGCAGGTGATGAATCATTATGCATCAGGAGTAACCAATAGCCCAACGCTGGATGAAAGCCTTATTCGGAATGGACAACTGGGAATACCGATGACTGAAGTCGAAAAAAAGCAAATCATCAGTTTCTTGAAAACACTTACCGATACAGCATTCCTGACAAACCGGACTTTGTCACCTAATTGATCGGATTAAAGTAAATCGAGAGTATTGAGATTAGGGACTTTGGCACCAATTGAAATTGATCCGGTAAAGCTATCCTGATCGGGGGAGTTGACAATTCAAACTCTCAATGTAAGCTTTCTTTGGCAGGACTGGAAGCCTAACAGTAGTGTCTTTCTGATAGAGCGGACTTTACTTCATTTACTGTTGGACTTAAAAAACTCAGCGAACGCTTTATAAACTGTTCCAGGCCTATGCATTTGCAAAATAGAGCTATTACACCATTGACAAATTCATCCCGAGTAACGAATTAGGTGCATTGGGGAACATAATTGGGTTTTATATGGCAGATTTAAGAGATGAAGATCTAGATAAACTTTTTAAAAAGGCAGTCTATGCCTTCAGGCCAAGCTTTGATTCAAAAGCATGGCAATCAATGAAAGTTCGTTTGGAAACCCAAAAGCGAACTAAGGGCATAGCGGGTCAATCGAGTCGGCTTTGTACCCTAGTCGCTATTGGGGCTATATTGCTTTTTCTACGGAGTTGCTGGTTTCAACCTAAAAAGTCAGCCCCGTATTGGATTCGAAAAAGCACCACGTCTTTGCCCAGAATGGAGAATCACAAATACAAAACTAGGTGGGCTTTTACGAAAGAAAGCCCGAAGTGAACCATAAACACGAGGTTGTCTTTGGCAGGTCTTAATCGAAATATATTACAACTATGTAGATCGGTGACCTTTCGAACTCGGTTAGTAAATTCGTTACGGACAGCTTACGTTTCAATTGTAAGATCGATTCATTTGACGATAGAAAGTTTACCAGAAATTATTACCCAACACCTTGTTATCTATGGATAAGTGCTTACTTAAATGGCTCGTCTTTTTTAGTTTCCAATGGGTTTGTCTCAACTCCGTCAATGGGCAGTCGATACGACTACTTTTTTCCAGCAGCGAAATTGAATCAGCCACTAAAAATGACTCGATAGTAAAACTGAATTACATACCCTTTACAGGGAAATTAAAGGTAAAATACCTTAATGGTACTGTTGATCGTATCCATTATTCTCGTGTTTGGGGTTATATGAAGAAAGGGAAGATTTACCGTCAGTTTAAAGGCTGGTTTTATGAAATCATAAATCTACAGAAGCCAATTACCTATCAAACGTTTCAACGTATTGGAGGTAACCTAAGAAAAGTCAATTTTACTAGCGAAACATTAGATAGCCCACTTTCGCCAAAATAAAGAGAAGGTTGAGGCTAAGTGGCTAATTTCTCATAAGCCAAGAAGCCTAGCACCACTATTTAGAGTGGTGCTAGGCTTCCTAATTTGTGGATTAATTCGTTTGAGGTTGATCACTAAAACAGCAAGAGGCCTATCGTAATAGGCCAAAAGGCCCAATTAATCACCTTTCTCGTGCTTGTGTGGCTTTAGTCCCGGATGTTTCGGTTGATTCTCTGGAGTAACCCGTCGTCTTCTATCAGGGGTACCGTCTGGTTTGTTGGGCTTTGGCCCTGGTTTAATTGGCATAAGAATGGATAGTTTTTAGGTAATGAGGTTTTAAGTATATTCTCTAATAATACTGCTTAAAACTTTATTAATAGCAAACAAATCTAAAAAAATAGTGGCAAAATTACAATTTCCGTTGCTTTTTCTGATTATTTCTTGGACTGCTCAGACCTTTATGCATGACTTTTAAGATGGAGGGCGGCCCATATGACTACCCATCCTGTAAAGCCGAGTAATGAGTATCCACAATTTCCTGAAAATCGAATTAGCCAACAGATATAAATTGGGCCTTACTGGAGTTGGATTAAATGGACAAGTAAGTTCAAAAATGTATTTATTAGCTCAGTACTATAAATGAAGCATTTTAAACTTTCTGTTTCCGGTTGATTTTCTGTAGAAACATGACGGAGAAGGTGATTAAGAACATGTTGGGGAATTATATTTTGTATGGAGTTAGATTCGCTGAATCATTAGTTGAATGTTTGCCAAATACAGCCAACTAACCGAAGATGATACTGTATACTCGTAGTCTTTGACGATTCGACGGAAGAACGGGGTCGCCCGTGCGATTTGTCCAAGCAATCGTGCGTTCAACTACCCAACGCTTGGTAACAGGGACAAAACCTTGGGCCGATTCGGGCCGCGAAGTTTTCTCAAACCTAAAGGGCGTCCCGGTGGTACACACGCTTTGTGCTGAGTTGGCGTTTATCGAATACTTTATTAGTTGATTTTTGCATTGACGCTTTACAGGGGGCACTTAGACGATGGAATAAGCCTCAGATTTTTAACACGGATCAAGGTAGTCAAATCACCAGCCCTCGTAATTTAGCACCTCCGCAAGCGGCTGAAATACAAATCAGTATGGATGGCAAAGGCCGAGCTATTGATAATATATTTATCGAGCGACTGTGGCGAACGCGGGGCTGCCCGTGCGGTGAAATACGAACACATATATTTAAATGCTTACCCTAATGGGTTGGCTTTAGAGCGCGGTTTGGCTGAGTATTTTTCATTTTTATAATTATAAATGCAAGCATCAGTCGCTGGATTACCAGACGCCAGCCCAATGGTATATTGAGGATATAAAAGTGTGAAACATACAATTCCTTAGTCAGCTGGTATTCTCTTAAATTGACCCGTGAAACAGTTGGGGAGCACAACCTATTTAAACGGCTTATAAATCTCAAATCTGGCCATTTTCAAAGATATTTACCCTCAAAATCGGCCCAGACCAATTAAGTTCCAACAATCTTAATGGACTCTTTCTAAATCTTGAACACCA
>NZ_MKUD01000059.1:9066-35472 GCF_001898575.1 Spirosoma sp. 48-14 | reverse complement strand
ATAGTGGATGGAAGTAGCTGGTTAGTAGTTCCCTTTAATGGCTGGAGCGCCTACCCAAAAACATCGGAAGGCATTATGTTAGCCGCTTCCAGAATCAATAACCTCTGTTCTGAGTTATTTTCGATGGATTAACATCAATCTGGTCTTGAGGAATAGGGAACACCTTTTGGTATTCTTGAAATTGAAGAGTTACACCCTGGTACTGAATTTTATATTTGCTAAAATAGGCATTTAGGACAGGTATAGCCCGATTCGTACGGATTAAATCAAAGAAGCGAAGACCCTCAAAAGCTAGTTCCACCCGACGTTCCTGCTCGATAGCTATTCGCAATTCGGTTTGTGACAGACCTATTTTTGCTGGAATACCGGCACGTCGCCTAACGGTATTTAAATACGTAAGGCCATCATTGCTATTCCCTGTTTCGTTTAGACATTCTGCATACATCAGCAGCACATCGGAATAACGCAGAATCGGATAATCGACACTACCCTCTCCCCGTGCCACCAAACCCGCGTCGTAAAATTTACGAATCCAGGAGGCATCGACCTTCACACCCTGATCGGTCGTATAACCGGGTGAAATGGTAATTGCTTTTCGCAAATCACCAGCCTCAAAGGCGCCCTCAATGTCAGGCGTTGGCCGACTGCTGCCGTTCCCACCACCTATCTGTACTGAGTTACCTGAATTCTCGGGAGCAAACTGATAGGTGAGTAAATTCCCTTCACCGACGCCCCCGCGGACGTACTGAATGGAAAACAGAATTTCGGCGTTATTTCCTTTGGTAGGGCTAAATACATCTTCATACGTGGGTAACAATTGATAGGCTTTACTATCGATAACTGCTTTGAGTAAAGGCAGCGCTTCGGAAAATTTTCCTTGAAACAGCAACACGCGGCCCAACAGGCCATTGGCCGCACCACTAGTAGCCCGCCCGGCATCAGCAGTTGCATAGGTAGCGGGCAATGCACTGGCGGCTTCAGTAAGGTCCTGTTGAATTTGCGCATATACCTTAGCGACAGGTTCTCGTCCGAAGGTGGTAGCATCCGAAGGAGAAGCTAGTTCCTTTGTCACTAAAGGTACGTCTCCAAACGTTTGCACTAACGTAAAATAGTAAAATGCACGAAGGAATTTGGCTTCACCGATGATACGCCCTTTTCGTGTTTCATCCATCTGGACGGATGTAATTCGATTCAGAACAATATTGGCCCGGTAAATCCCTTTATAGGCATCTGTCCAGCGACTGGTTAAAATTCCTGACGCCACCGAACCCGATGGCAAAACAGCCAGGTTATCGAAATCGCAATGACCAGCCACGCAGGCGTTCGATGATGCATATGCATCATCGGTTGGCAGATCCCCAAAATCATAATAGCTGTTGGCAATGCCATTCGATTGCAGCACGGCGTAAACAGCGTTGATGGCATTGGTCATATCATTTGCTGACTTATAAAACTGATCCGTCGAACCAGCATTGATCGGGTTTAGATTAATAAAATCTTCCCGGCAACCTGTTGCCAACAACAGAAGTAAGGCGAGAATAGGAGTAAATTTCATAAAGGAATAGGGCTGAAAGTTAGAGGCTTAAGGTTAATCCAACGGTAATTGTACGGGCCAGCGGATATACACCATAATCGATGCCGGGCGTTGTGACATCTTCCCCGTTTTGACTCACTTCAGGATTGTAGCCGATGTATTTACTGAGTGTAAATAGGTTTTGACCACTGGCAAAGACACGTGCTCCCGCTAAGTGAGCTTTTTTAGCGAACGCCGAAGGCAAATTATACGCCAGCGTCACATTGCGAAGGCGCAAATACGTACCATCCTGTAAATAACGAGCGAGTAACGACTCGTTGAGCCCCGATGACGGATAATTCGTTGAGGATATACGCGGTTGTACACCCTCACCAGGATTCGTTTCCGAGCGCCAACGGTTGATGGTTGGTTCTTGGAGATTGTTAAGCGACAGATTATTATTCCCAATAAACCGGCTGGTTAATAAAACGATTTTGCCGCCTTGAACCCCCTGAAACTGTACGTCAAGACTAAACCCTCGATAGGTGATTCGATTGGTCATGCCATATAGGAAGTCAGCTTGTGGGTTGCCTAGGATAGTTCGATCATCGGGGGTGATTTTTCCATCCCCATTCGTATCGACGAACTTGGTATCACCTGGCCGGGTGGCAGAATTAAATTTCTGAGCCGGATTGGCATCTACATCGGCCTGGTTCCTGAAAATTCCATCAATTGGGTAGCCATAGAAATCAGCAAAGGGTCTCCCGACCTGCGTAACCTGCGTGACGGTGTTCTGACTAACGGTCCGTATCGGTTCGTTTTTATCGCCTAGTTGGATTACTTTATTCCGGTTCAGGGAAAAATTAAAATTGGTCGTCCAACGTAGCGCGCCCGTTGTATTGACGGAGTTAATCGCCAGCTCAAACCCTTTATTCTCGATGGTGCCAATATTACCGTAGACGGTTGTAAATCCTGAAGAGCCAGGTACAGGTCGGTTGTAGAGTAATCCGTCCGTGATACGGTAGTAATAATCCGCACTTAGACTAAACCGATTGTTAAATACACCAATGTCCAGACCAACGTCCGTCTGCCGATTCGTTTCCCAGGTAAGGTTTGGGTTAGCCGCATTGCTGGGTGCATATCCCGTTGCCAGCGTTCCATCGTTAAGTCCAAAATTATAATTATCCTTTCCAAGGAGCGCAACCGAGCGATAATTCCCGATGTTAAAGTTCCCCGTAACGCCGTAACTGGCCCGAAGCTTTAGGTCGCTCAGCAAATGAATGTTTTTTAGAAAGGGCTCTTCGGATACTCTCCAGCCCACCGATACCGATGGGAAAACAGCCCATTTATGGTTAGCGGCAAATCGGCTTGACCCGTCCCGCCGAACGGCGGCCGTCAGTAGATAACGCTCTTTATAGCCGTAGTTGATCCGTCCCAGATAACTTAATAAACTCCACTCTTCCTTACCCCCTGATCCATTGATGAGCGAAGCTGCCGTTACGTAGGTAACCAGATCATTGTCAAAGCGCCCTGGAGGCCCCATTGTACCAGTCGATTCGTCGGAGTTGCGTTGCACAGAATAGCCGGCCAGCACCGTTAGATCATGAACGTCGTTGATCTGACGATGGTAGGTCGCCGTATTATCCCAGGCATAGTTGAGGTTCCGGAATTCAGAATGCCGACTTACAATGTTATTAATGTTCGGATTGGGCTGACCGGGCGTTAATACGCCCGTGCCTATATCATTGGCCGTTGATGGCCGGTAATAGTTGTTCCAGTAATTGCGAAAATCCAGGCCTAGATTTGTCCGAATCACCAAGCCTTTCACGGGGGTTAACTCAGCATACCCAACCCCAAGCAAACGTGCCCGCTCTTCAATATCTTTGTAATTCGGATTTTCCAGTACGTTCAGGGGCGAGATAACGCTTGCTACATAAGAGGTTGCGGTAGCATACTCATTGTTACCTAGAATCTGACCATAAAGGCCACCTGGATAGTAAGGCTGAATAGTTGGTGGCATCACCAGTGCAGCCTGAATAATCCCCGCATCGCCTACATTCCAGTGCCCATCCGTAGGCCGACGATTTTCTTTCGCGTAGGACGGCGAAAAACTCATGCCAAGCCGTAGATAGGAAGTGGGATTGGCGTCTAGGTTAAGCCGAAAGGAATACCGTTCGTAGTCGGTCGCTTTAATAATACCAGCTTGCGAAAAATAATTCCCCGATACGTAATAGCGCGTCTTGTCGGTACCGCCCTGTGCCGACAATTGGTAGTTTGAAATGGGGGCCGACCGAAAAATCAGATTCTGCCAATCTGTATCAGGCAAGCTGTTGGGATTGTCGTAGCTGGCAGGGTAGTTAAAGTTGGCTAACTGTCCATTGAAACGGCGCTGCCCATTCGGAACGCTGGGATCGCCACCCACCGACAGCCAGTTATTTAATACTCCTTCTTTGATCAAATCGATGTGTTCATCGCGGTTCATCAGTTTCATCTTTTTCGATACCTGCTGAATACCGGTGTAGTAGGAAAAGTCAATTCGTGACTGGCCTGCCTTCCCCTTCCGAGTGGTGACCAGCACAACCCCATTCCCCCCACGTGAGCCATAGATAGCTGCGGAAGCGGCATCTTTCAGGACATCAATGGTTTCAATATCGGCTGGATTTATTAGGCTGAAGTCATCCGAATTTTGGAGCGGCATACCATCGACTACATACAGAGGTGTATTGCCTGCAGTCAATGAACCTGTGCCCCGTACCCGAACAACGGGGTTGGACCCAGGCTTGCCTGTCGACTGCTGGATAGCCACACCAGCCAGTTGGCCTGCCATCGCTTCGAGCGGATTTTTTGTAATTTGGTTGTTTATATCCTGCGCATTGAGCGAAGCCACTGCTGAGGTAACCGAAGCTCGGCGCTGGGTGCCGTAACCCACTACGACCACTTCACTAAGCGATTTTTGATCAGGGGCCAATTGCACATTCACTATTGCGCGTTCTCCTACATTTATTTCCTGGCTTAGGTATCCCACAAATGAAAAAACTAGTGTGGTGGCTTCATCCGGTATCGCCAGACTGTATGTACCGTCGACATCGGTAGTCGTTCCTCGACTTGTGTTTTTTACCAATACGGTGACGCCTGGTAAACTAGTACCTGTTTCTCCCTTAACAGTCCCCCTTATCGTCCGATCAGCGGCTGGAATGTTTTCAACCATGTACGATTTGGGCATCAGGTTGCGTGTGCGCCATCGCAGATTCGCAACATTACTTAACAGCTTTTGCGATGTAGCCGCTGCTTCATCGGTAAAAGCGTTGTGCTGGAACGGCTGATCCAGCACACTGGCCAGTCGTTTGGTCGTTACAGGGCTGGAAACTAGTTGGTCGGCATGGAGTTCCCAGGGCTTGTCGGAGCCAGGACCATATTCAATCTTCTTCTGCCTGTTTGGTGTATAACTGACTTCCTGGTTTGTTCCGGATTTTGTAACCAGTGGCTCCAGCAGTGGCAGTACCTTCCTGTTTTCAGCAAAAGTTATATGCATAAACAGGCCGATCCAAAGCAGCGAAGTAAGTGTAAGCCTCATAAGAATAGGTGTGTACACACACAGAGGTCGAGGTAATTTCATACCTTTAGGGGTTTTTGTAGAGTTAAGACAAGGACAAATGGGCCCCTTACCATCCCATAAGGATGGAATGGACACGTAAACCAGTCGGGGCCGTTATTGGTCGGTGATGCTTGGACCCATCGCCGACCTTTTTTTGGTAAGCTTACAGTGCTACATAGGCATGTCGATTTAGATAAATGGTAAAAAACTGTTCCTACCCACAACCTAGTGCCGATTTGACAATGTGCGAATCGATACCATTGCCTGGTTCTCCATGCAGCTGGCAACGATGAGTTTGTTGGTCAGCTAGATATTCCAGATCCCGTTAGGTCTTATTGATTTGGGTACTTCGTTAATAACGATCTCAACGCCTTAAGTTTTTCGATGGCTTTCAGGTTCAGGGTATGGAAAACAGGTCTTTCCTGGACGCGAATGCTGGGACATTTGTTTGGGCAGGCCATTGACTCGCTTTTACCCCATGGGGTGATCTGGCATTGCTTCTACTCTCCTTACCGAACCTGTTGATCCAGGGCATAAAGACATACATGTCAGCGTTTGGTTTATCGTGGCTATAAATTCTAGTTTTTGCAACGATATGAGCCGTTTCGATCCTTTCCCAATTAGCTCGGTTCCTCAATTAAGGCTTTACATTGCAAGTTGTTGCCCCCTAACCAAATCACAACATAACTCTCGTCCAGTGGGGAGTCGAGTTTCTAAGAATCTCAAAAACGTAGTATCGACAAGTATTCTCCCTCGACGATCTGTGCTAGCATCTGGCTAACGACATCGTCTACCTATAGCCAAACTATGTACGATTACCTCCTTATGTATCAACATCTATGGACGGCGAGTATTGGCAGGGCTGGTCACCTGAATCAAATACCAGTTTATACCAACAAGAATGAGAATGTGTCTAACGACCTGCGTGCGGTACTGAGTGGAAAACGTTTACGTTGACAAAGGCAAAAAAGGCCGCAACCTTATCCTGGTTTTGTGATGAAAGTCGATCATGAAACTTTCTCCAGGATTCGTAGGTCATCGGTGAGTGCTTCATTTGGAATAGACAATGGATTGACAGGAACTTCACACCAGTTGCGGTCAATCAACAAAAAACGTTTTTCGTTCCCCGTTAGAAAAGTGATGCCCTAGTTTTCAGAAGCGCCCGTAATTGTATCGGTAGTTCCCCTTTTTTGATCATCCGTCTTCAGTATAGCCAATATCCTGATATGCCCATTAATAATCTATTTTCAAAACCTCATTGAGTATCGGCTTAAGTAGGAAAAGGTGGGTAGTGGCCACGTTCATCAATAATAACAGAACGAGTGCATAGTATTTACTTCGTTCAAAACATTGAACCAGAAACCTTGCTAGATAGGGCATTCTATTCATAAGGAAAGGGTTGATTTAGGTGAAAAGCAAAGCGTGTTTAGCCTGGGTAAAATGGCTTTTCTATGATACAAACGTTGAGTATTTATAGCTGGGAAAATGTTAATTTCATTCTAATAAATATATATTATATTTTAATAATACAAATAAACGGTGGTATAAGTCAATGATCCACCATTTTTGTATCAGAAGGCGATATGATCTTAACATGCCATTGACTCTATCCTATTCATAGTTATAAAGGCGTTAAGCAAGCCTTTAAGAATTTACTTGGTGATGAGCGGACACTAAATCAATGAGCAAATACTGGCATTAATCTGCTTGTAGATCAGAACCTGCGTTTGGACCAAGGATTAGCATATGGGGAGCTATCCGTAAACGCTGGCTAGGTGAATTAATCGGCCAAGCCGTTTCTTTTGTGGTACACTGGGAGGACAAAGTGCTACATTAGCCTTTCCAGTTACACCCACAGATTATCCTGGAGACACGCAATGGCAGGTTGTCTCTCGGGTAGGTAAGAGCAAAGAATCGTGGCACTTGCTGACCAATCAACTGAGTCAGGACTTAGACCAACTGTGGCCAGTGGTGTTTCCTAATACAAGAAGTACACAACTTGAGGTTAGTTAGGGCTTTTTCAAAAGCGAGTCGTGCCTGAACCGGCTCAAGTTGATCATGGAGTGGTTGGTTTATGCCTTCCAACTAGACTTGTGACTAGTCCTGAAAAAACCTTATATGTTTTTCAGGACTAGTCATTTTCCCAAACCAGCAAAGTAATAGTTACTCATACTGATTGTCGTTTCCATAAAAGCCTCCTTATTTATTCCTGGTTCAATGAGTTCATTTGGGCCCCAGCTGTCGACTCAACTACTGACCCAACCAGGATTTTTGAACTACAAAAGACCGTTGAGCTACCTGGCTACCACTAAAAAAACCCAGGGCTCCGTTACTAATATTGCCCTTCACATTAGCCGGCATACGATCAAAAACCCCACCTCTGAATTGCGTTTCAGCGTACACATCCCGAATAAATCGATAGTGTGAGTCGGTTAACGAGTAGCGTGTTTGCGTGATTACTGTCCCGGCCTGGAGGAGCAGGGTTTGATTAGCACCCGAAAAATTCAACAGAAAACCTTCCGGGTCGATGCCCGGAAACTGGTAATAAAAAGCACTCATCCATTGAAGCCCGATCGGTTCCTGGGCCGAAAAGATATCTCTGACGGGCGTAGCAGCCCCGTAGCGGACTTTAGGGAATTCCAACTCAAAAACGGTCAAATTCCCCCGGATCGGATTCCCTAACCGGTTCGGTGAGGCAAACAGTAGGGCTGGAGATTCAAAGTCCAGGACCGGTTCGATCGTCGTCGTGGCCGAATAGCTGGCTGGGCCCAACTCAATTTGTAGGGTGTAGGTTTGACCCACTTCCCCCACGACCGTTGAATCAGTCCGGTACAATCCTGGGATCGTATCGACTTCATACAGGGGAAACCGCGTGGTTCCATGGACAATGGATACGATGGCGCCCGACACTCCAGTGGCCGCTTCGGTCGGTATGGCCGGGGTCGTTCGGGACAGGTTGACGGTGTGTGCCTTCCGTTCCGTGGTGATGCTGCCTTCGACCACCAATCGGTTTGTAGCTGGACCCCGTTCTTGCCAGGCTAGTTCTTCCACACAACTCATCAACTCCATCATCATGGGTAGATAGACCAATAACGTCCATTTTGTCATGGCATCGAGCACTAAAAGGTAAATTGGTAGGAAACCGAAGGGATAATGGAAAACAAATACACGCGGTTGGCGACCAGGCGAGGTTGAGCTGGATTCCGGGTGGCGGACAAATCTTCGCCCACATAGATCGTTAACGGGTTTTTGCGGGCATACACATTGGTGAGGGTATAGACCCAGCTTCCCTGCCACCGGCGACCAGGTTTGGGTGGTTGTTGAATGGTCGCCGACAGATCCAGCCGGTGGTAATCCGGTAGTCGACTGGCATTCCGAGCGCCATAAACGGGTACGTTTTGGTTGTCGTAGGTAAAACTTTCTACCGGCAGATTGATGGCGCCACCGGTGTTATAGAGCCAGTTCAATCCCAGGGTTACCCGTTTCGAGGCCGTATACCCAGCCGTTAGGGATACTTTATGGGGCTGGTCAAACAGGGCTGGGTAAGCATTGCCTTCATTGATGGCTGGGATTTGCCGCCAGGCGCGCGAAAAGGTATAGTTGGCCCAACCCGTTAACCTTCCTGTCTGTTTTCGTACAAAAAACTCCAGGCCATACGACCAGCCACGCCCCGTTCGCAATTCCGCTTCCAGATAGGGGTTGAATGTCAGTTGGGCATGATCCCGAACGTCGAGTTGATGAGCGATATCTTTGTAATAGCCCTCCAAAGACACTTCCCATTGCCGGTTGCCCAGGCTGCGAACGTACCCCAGCGATACCTGATCGGACCGGATCGGTGGCAGGCCAGGACCACTCGGATACCAGATATCAAACGCCGTAAAGGATAAACTGGAATTGGTAAGCTGGTGCATATATTGATACAGGCGCGTATAGCTCATCTTGATGGATTGGTTCTCTGCTAACTGGTACCGAAGTGACAATCGGGGTTCCGCTCCCGAGTAGGTATGATAGATTCTACCCGCCCCATAGGTCACCGAATCGACCACCCGCCCCACCTGATTATACTGATAGACGAGCGCTTGGCCCATGTTTTGAAACAGGGTATAGCGCAATCCCGCTTCCAGACGCAGGGATGCCCTTACTTTCATATCCAGACCGGCATACAGAGCCGTTTCCAGCGCCTGGCGACCAGGCACCCTGAATGCTGGATTTGCGCGGTTTTGGCCTGGCTTAACCTGGTGATACACCGAATGGAGCCCAAAGCTAACCGTGCACCGGGGAGAGACAAACCAGGTAAAATCGGCTTTCCCGCCCTGATCGGCAATGGCCGATTCCCAGGAAAAGGGAACCGCAGCCGCAGGGGTGGCTAATCGGTATTGATAGCGGCTGTAGAGCAGTGTGAAATTGGAAAAAAGCCGCTGGCTAAACAGGTGATTCCACCGCAAGGTCCCCGTCGTATTACCCCATTGGATCTGGTAGTCCAGTAAGGGTAACCGGTTCATGTCCCGACCAAAATAGCCGGACAGATAGACTTTATTTTTCTCGTTCAGGGTGTAGTTCAGTTTCAGGTTTCCATCGTAAAAATTCACATGGGTGCCCCGAAGGGTCGAATCGGCCAGCGCCCCCAGCCACAGAAAGGGTTCAGTAAACGTTCGTCGTCCGGAGACGATATAAGAGCCTTTTCCACTGGCTAGTGGACCTTCCACGGCTAATCGGGCTCCCCCTAATAGCCCGACACCACCCGTCGCGCGAAATTGGTTGGTATTTCCCTCCTTCAACTGAATGGCCAGCACCGACGAAGCCCGGCCGCCATACTGAGCGGGGATACCGCCTTTGTAGAGCGTTACCTCCTTAATCGCATCCGTATTGAAAACCGATAGAAAGCCCAGGAAATGCGATGGATTGTAGACGGGAGCCTCATCGAGCAAAATCAGATTTTGGTCCAGGCCGCCACCCCGAACGGAGAACCCCGTAGAGCCTTCCCCCACGGTTGTAACCCCCGGTAATAGCTGGATCGATTTGAGCACATCAGGCTCTCCGGCCAGGGCTGGCATCTGGCGAATCGTGGCAGCATCGAGTCGATGTGAACTCAGTAGGCTTGCCGCCCCCAGATGGCTGGAGGTTCCGCTCGATACCACGACTTCGGCCAGTTGATGGGTTGTGGCTGGTAACTGGATATCCATTCGGTGGTCTTCGATCAGCCGAATACGCTTCGAAACCGGTCGGTACCCCATATGGGAAACGATTAGCGTATAGGTATGTCGAGGAACGGTTAGCGAATAAAAGCCATACGTATTGGTCGTTGTACCCATCGCTACTTCCTGGATATACAGGCTGGCCCCCATGAGGGCTTCACCAGAAGCGGAGTCCCGAACGTATCCACGAAGTGTTACGTTTCGGGTAGCCGAATCCGGATTGGCCGTAGGGGGACGGAATCGTAGGATCAGCTTGTTTCCCCGGACGATATACTCGACCGACTGACCGAGCAAGGCATCGTCTAGATGGCTGCGAAGGGTTTGGTCCGCTTGCCGAACGGTAACCTGTTTCCGTAACGGCAGCTGATTACTGTAGGAAAAGGAAATTTGTGCCTGTTGACTAAGCGCACCCAGGAGTTGTTCCAGGGTGGCAGTGGTTTTAGGGAGGTGGATGGGTTTATCCAGGATAGTGTGCTGGCCATATAACGCTGAGATCGGCATCAAAATCAACCACAAGACCCCACAGAGTGTACGCATAAATGTGTCGGAAAGCGTGAAAGAAAGTTGACAGCAAGCATTCCTTAGCGGCAGCCCTTACCAGCTAGGATAATACGACCCTGGTGACGTTGAACTTGAATGGGTAGCACCAGTTGCATTTCGGTGAGTACCTCCTCCAGCGGTTGCTCTCGAAACGTGGCCGTTATCCGGCAGTTTTCCAGCGACGTGCCAGTCAACGCTAGTTTCTGGCCGTAATAGCGATTCAGGTCCTGGACCACCTGGGCCAGCGGGGTATTCTGAAAGGTTAAGACCTTTGTCTTCCAGGCGAGAAAATTGACCTCCGTGTTCGTGGATTCAACCAACGTATTGTTTTGGAAGACGCCCTGCTCCCCTGGGGTGAGCACGAGCGACGCCTGCGACGCTGACGATGTGGATAAAGCAACTTTACCGGTGAGTACAGTAACCTGAACGAAATCCTCCGTTGGGGCATTGACGGAAAAGGACGTGCCCACCACTCGGGTTAGAAGCGCACCGGACCTAATCAAAAATGGTTGAGCTGGATTTTTAGTGACCTCGAAAAAGGCTTCACCCGTTAGGGTAACGTTCCTGGTTGGACCAGAAAATGAAAGGGGATACGTGAGGCTAGCCCGCTTATTCAAATAGACCCTAGTGCCATCGGATAACGTGAGTTGAAGCGGATGGGTCGTAGCCGTACTGGTTACTGGCGCTTCCGTTTTACCATTCATCTGTTGGTGGTATAGACCGATCAACACACCCAAAACAAGCAGTGTAACAGCGGCCATTTTGAACCAGCCATTGGCACCCCACCGAGCTGGATAGAGCAGTCGGCTGTCAGCCGGCTGACGTCGGCCCTTAAGCCGGGCTTTTACCTGTTGCCAGTCTTGGTGGGCATCGATGTGGGCAAAATCAGTGGCCGATGCGCTGCTGTGCCAGAGCTTGACAAGTTGCTCCAGATAGCGTCGATGGCTGGGATCAGCCGCTACCCAGGTGTCGAGTTGTTGCCGTTCCTGGGGGCTTGCTTCTCCGGTCAGGAAGCGCAGGATGAGTGGGTCAATATGGGGAGGGATCGAAGGCGTCATACCCATTGTTTACGGATAGGACAATCCAAACCGACTTCACACGTACGCACGTCCGCTTTTTTTATAAAAAATCAACGGGGGTCAGCAATAGAAGTACGGGCAGGTAGTCCGACAGGGCTTCCCGTAGTAGAGCCAGGGCTTTGCTGATCTGGGTTTCAACGGTCCGAATGGACAAGCCTAACTCCTGGGCAATCTGGTTATTTTTCTTGCCCTCAAAGCGATTCATCTGAAAGATTCGTCCGCATTGCTGGGGCAAGCGTTGCACGGCCTGCCAAATCAGGTGCTCGAGTTCCAGTTGCAGGATCGGCTCGGTAGGGTCAGTCTGTGGGGTAAGTTGCCGTAGATGCTGCTGATGGAGTTGATACACCTGGGCCTGCTTGAGATGAGTAAGGCAGGTGTTTTGGACGGCCTTATACAAATAGGCTTTCAGGGAGGTGTGCAGGGGTATCCTGTCTCGTTGGTCGTAGAGCCGGACAAATATCTCCTGGACCACATCTTTGGCCTGGTCTTGATCATTTAGGTACCGCAGGGCAAAGACGCATAGCACCGGATAATACTGATAGAAAAGTTCTGCAAACGCAGCCTCATCTCCGGCTCTGATCCGTTCCCATAAAGCAATGTCTGGTGGATGTGTCAAGGCTGGAGTGGATGTGGATGGAGGAACCTCGTAGTAGGTAACGGTAAAGCGTGGCCAGTTTGTATAGAGTCAGCTAGTATGATAGTTAAGTCATGCGCTTTCTCCGAATTCGTTGTCACCCGAGTTGCATGAACTGGATTAATGAACACAACTAGTCCACACGATGGCCAACGGTAATTACATTGTTTCTGGTCATTTTGATTACTCAATGCAAACAGTGCCCAACTCGTTGTACCAAACCAGGGAAGTATTAGTTACTCCTATTGATTATTGGTTCAAATAACACCCATTTTTCATTTACATTAAGTTTCGCAGCCAGGCTATACAATCCGGTACATCGACAATAGTCCAGGAGTGAGGAAAAGCACGATTACCGACAAACCCTTTACCTCTCGTTTCAATGTATTGAGCTCGCGAGTTACCCAGCCTCTGCAGTCTATCGATCATCTGGGCTGATGTGGGAGCCGTCAAATCATCTAGGCTTAACGTCTTGCAATAGTGTTTCCGCCAATAGACCAAATCGGGCTCTGCATAAAGACGGATGGGGAATGATTTTAGCCATTGAGCATTACCACCTAATGAATCAATACTGGAAAAGGCAGAGCCATCGTGATACTTTTTAGGGAATTTTTCGGGTGAACCACCAAATAAATCAGTGAGCGAGGCAATGATATGTTGCCCCTCTTTAACTAATAATTTGCTACAGTTTTGCACAATTCGTCGCTGACCTAGTTGCCAAAACTCTCTCATATCGACCGGAGGATCAACCCCGAACGCAGCCTTCAGAATCAAATCATTGGGAGCCGTATTGGCTACAATTGTTTCTGCATATGATAAGGCTAAATGCCCCCCTGCCGAAAAGCCACCAATAAAAAAGTTTCTACGGACTGCTGGGTTTTGGTTGACCACTTGACTTATCGCTTGGCTTATAAACTGTTTACTAGCGGAGTCTAAGTAAAGCCTGTTATTAATGGAAGGAACGATCGTGATTAATCCGATGTGAGCCGCTTGTTGTGCCAGCTTCGTTTCTTGAAACACCTGCTGAGGCTGAGTGCCGAGCCCTGGAAGCAACACGAGTAGTCCTTTGATGGGCGAAACATCAGATGGATTGAGCTGATAGAAGGCTAATTCTTGTAAAGTCCCATCATTAATTAACAGGTTAACCGAGTCCTTGATGGCAACAATATGTTTATAAACGGTTTGTGCGTATACTTGGCTAGTAAGAGACAGGTAAATGACTACCCATTTGAAGCTTTTGATTACCATAGTTTTCAAGAAATTCTTTTCTTTCATTGATGAGATATAACCGATAAAGGTTGCACGAAGCTCCTCCCTGATAGTTTAAATTATGTTGTCTACATGGCTATTTGTTAGCCAACAGTGAAAACGTCAGCCTAAACATTGTTTCAGTCTCCCCCTTTTAATGAGGGACAGCCTTCTGAGAGCGCTTTATTGGGGCTTTTTGGTTAATTACCCAAATAAGGACCGTGGGTTTCCCCTTTCATAAAGATCGGCATGCTTATTTTGCAGTTACCCTTTGCTGTAGCTTTTTCATCGCTCTTTCTACTGCTTCATTGTACTGATACGATCGCTTTGTTTTATAGTCCTCTAATTGTTGGAGAATGATGGGCAGGTAAATAAAATGACGGTCCTGGATATAGTGGGTTTTGAGTCGGGAAGCATCATCCCGATGGCCCAGGTTTTGGGCGATCATAATTTCTCCTGCCCGGACGAAATGCTCAGACAAGCAGCTCTTCCAGGTGCTATAGCCTTGTTTAGCCATCACTGATTGAATGGGGTCAAAGAGCGTTTGTGTACTAATAAATACCTCTAGCGGAAGGTGATCAATCACTGGATTAACAAAAGGATGTCCAAACTCATGGGTGCTGAGTTCCTCCAGATGCTTTTTATTACTGAATCCCATGTCCAGGTCTGACCCTTCAGTAATCGTGGGGATATCCAATGCACCAAACACATGGAATGAGTGTGCTTGATTTGTAATTCTATGAGTAAGCCCAAATCCCATACCCGGCGGTATCAGTAAGCTAGGGATCATAGAATAGCTGGCAAATTGCCCCTGATAGAAGTTCTCAAGCGCCCCCAACAACAAGGGGCCAGGTAAACCAGTGTTCAGTTGTTGGAGCGCATTTGTATAGTACCTTTGGTATTGATTGAGATAGGTCGCGAAATTTACCTCATCATAGAGCTGGTTCATGGCGTTGACAAAGGCTGATGCATTCATCCGGGCTTCGCGACTGTCGCCCGTTGAGGAGAATCGACTATAATATTTTTGATCAAGACTATCCTTGAGCTGGGCTTGAGGGAAGTCATCTAATTGAAGCAGGAGATTAATTAAATAGTCTAACCAAAGTTTCTCCGCGAAGCCCATAGCTACCGCTAAATGCTTACTGTTGGCAAACGATTTATAGTCTTGGTAAACCATAAGGCCATAGGCATAGCGAGCTTTGTCTCTAGCTGGGTAGTTTAGGTTAGTTTCTGACTCAGGTCCTTCATACCCCAGAAAATAAGCAAAGCCCAGGAGTTCAACATTTTTATTAATCTCAACGTTAATCTGTCTGGTGTCAGACTGGAAGGGCTGCTTTTTAGTGGACTGACTCCAGGAAACTTGAGCCCAACATAGAGAAACGATCAGGATGATTCGGAAATACATATAGAAAAAACGTTTCGGTGAATGAGGAGCCAAAACAAATGACTACCCTTTCTCTATGCGCCCTTCTTCCGCTTTTAGGTCGTCCAACAACGCGTAATAGGACGTTTACGCTGAATGGTTAATGGAAGAATTCTGGGTCGGCCGTAAATAGAAGGAAGGTGCTTTTCCTGTATGATCCTTAAATACCTGATTGAAGCTTGATTTGGAGTTAAACCCCGCTTCTAGCGCTATGGCCAGGATTGTTTTGTACTGTTGCTTGGGATCGCCGAGTTTTTGGATCACTTCATCTACCCGATACTGATTGACGAACGTCGTAAAATTGGTTGCACAACGCGTGTTAACTAAGAAAGAAATATAACGAGGGGGTAGATGGAGGAAAGTGGCTACATCGTCTACTGTTAGTTTTGGTTGCCGATGGAGCGCATCATCCCGAAAGGCTGATCGAATTCGCTGAAGTTCAATTTCATCGGTGAATTGCGCAAAGTCTGGATTGGCAACCGTTTTAACCGTTGACCCAGGTAAAAGTGATACCGTAAAAAAATCAGGGTCAATATAGCCTATATAACCCAGTACAAACAGACACCCGGTTAGCAGCCACTCTATCTCCTTGAAAACGGGCCATTTCAGGAGGACACCAAGCGCCCAAAGTAAGGTCAATGCCCCAAGGAAGGTAAACATGCCATAGCACCTAAGGTAATTTCCAATGATAGCATCCAGCCTTGGAGGTTTCCCAACCAATGGTAGTATGCTTAATTTTCGTACATAAACCCCCAATACCACGAACATACAAACGATGGGAAGGATTTCAGTCCAAATAAACCAGATCGGCTGTGCCAGTAGGGAAGGCACATGTTGATCTACAAAACGCCAATAAATCTGCCAAATTGATCGGATAAAAATTTCCAGAAACACGGGCAGGTAAACAAGCAATTGTGTTTTTTTTAAAGCATACCTGTGAGTTGTTGTCAGTTGAATAAAAAACCAAAGTGATATGGGTAGCATTAAATAGCTTTGAACGTTCCAGAATGGGAACGCATTCGGTCTACTATGATACTGAATCTGCATAGCCCAGTCATTAAGTAGCTCCAGGGCCAGCACAAAGAGTATGGAACTAAGAAACAGGCTTGCTTTTTCTTGTTTAATTCCTTTGACAAATAAGGCAATACTAAGCATGAACCCTTGCCCAGCCCCAATCAGAAAAATTACTGCTTTCCAGGTCTCCATGTTTACAACCGTACCTGCTCCTTTTAAAGGAGCAGGTACATCACAAAAAACAAATGAACAGCTCAGAATTATTATCTCAACACGTTCCTGGGATCAACGTAACGGTAAGGAGCGGGCCCATTGATACTCGGTTCGCATAAAATACCTTTCCGAACTAGCGACTTTTAACGAATGAGAACTACTATTTACTAAAAATAATAAGAGCAGATTTGTAAGGGGACTTCATATAAAGGGGTATACAGAAAGACCGCGTACGTTCGATCAATAAGTCGGTGCCATTCGCGCTGACCCAACCCATCGAATGTCCCCAATTTTGGCATATTCTCAACCTGACATTGGCTCTCAATCCTTATAACGGAGATTCTTTAAGGGATGTTGATGCATTGTTGTATCGCAGAAGCCCCTGCCATTTCCCGGATAGCGGAAAGCTCTGGCCTGTCATTTTGTTTTCAATGGTAGCCTGGAAAGAACAGGTTAATAGATAGCTATCTATCTGACGACTAATTGCAATGCTGGATTTGGGAGGAATCTTGATAGCTACCGTTTGTTTTTCGTTCGCCCCATAGGGTTGTCTCTGTTGAATCGAGCTGAGCGGGAATTTCTTAGAAAAAAAGTCAAAGGAATTGCCCCCGTTCCAGGATCGCGGAACAGGAACTTCGATTTGAGTTAGATCGAGTTGGTTGGGCAATGGTGTTGTTTTATCAAAACTGAACTGTGACGTTTTTACCAGTTCGTCAAAAGTGACCTCCACTTGCTGGGTTGTAAGCGTATTCGTTGGATTTTGTACATTAATTCCTTTCAGCTGAACAGTTAGCGTATCAATTCGGTCAGTGGGTGCTAGAAAGTACTGTATGTTCCTCACTTCATATTGATCCGGCACGTTTGGTAAAGGCTCGGTGGCTGGGGCAGTTGAGCAGGCAGTCGAAAAAACTATTAGGGTAGTCATGAATGCTAGGCTGCGAAAAGTGCTCAATTGGGGTAGTTGAGGTATCATGGCTGTTGTTTAATTATTCTGGTAACGACTAAAAATGGGATGTATTCTCTGAAATTTATTATTGTTGTTTTAATCTTGCCACATCTAGTTCTAAACGTTGCCTTTGGTCTTTTTTAGGTCGATTGGATAATACTAGGTCAAGAATAATCAACAAAGTAATATTTTCAACTACAAACATAGTTCAAAGTTTTAAAAATCAGGTTGGACTATGCATATGAAGCAAAAAATAGGTGAGTCAATGCAATCAACTCCTTGATTAACGCACCAAAATCAATGATAGCTGTTTGAGAATGTACTTTACGGATCTCAATGCTTTCAGCAAAGGGAATGGGCGTTTTGAACCGGTGGCAACTGGGATCTCCAAAGAGCTTCTCATAATTTTCACACTGAATGCTGCCAAATAGAGAAAAAGAAATGGGCAGCTTATCAAAAGGTTGCATAATAGTTAGATCAAAGGTCAAACTAGCTAACCTGTACCTATATGTTTTAAGACCTCTTTTATAGGGTTAAGGTTGGGTTTGGAACAACAGATTTTTTAATTGAAATCCTAATTGCGACACGAAGACCCAGATTGGCTCGTCTTAGTTTCCAAAGGGAAAACTGGGGTGGTCCCGCTTGGCCAGACACTTTACTTATGAGAGTTTGATAATATTTGTGATCAAAGTTAATCGGTGAATGGTAGCCTAACGATGTGTGTGTGTAGCCGACGGACGTTATAGTACCCACGTCTGGCACCCCGATCAATATAATTAAACAACTCAACACGAGTATCTTCTAGGCTGATAAAACAGCCGCACGGCCGGGGCGGTGATGAATATTTCAATGAGCTTGTTTGCTTTATCTTCTCGGAGCATAGGAGCAGAGGGAGAGAAATGGTACTTGGTCGTACAAATCTCAACAACTTTTGCTCTATACGCTTTTTATCAACGGCTTACTATTGCTATTATCCACAACTCACGTTAATTAATAGATTGATTTTAAAGATGTTATTAGAAGAAATTACGCATATGCCGGAAAATAATCCAAATTATTTTTGGTGATTTTTAAATATTTTTCATAGTTATAGCGGTGATCATTGCAGTACTAAAGTTGCGATTGTCCAGCTGGACGAAATACCCATGTTGAACGCGGA
Organism: Spirosoma sp. 48-14; assembly: GCF_001898575.1. Classification (GTDB taxonomy): domain Bacteria; phylum Bacteroidota; class Bacteroidia; order Cytophagales; family Spirosomataceae; genus Spirosoma. Next base: position 16,913 of record NZ_MKUD01000059.1, on the reverse strand, counting down.
TTCCCCACGTGTGGCAATCTCTTTTGAGGTGAAATAGGGCTTGGAACTATTTACAAAGTTAAACTTCGACCTATTTCTATAATTTATACTACAAACTCTTGATTATTAATGATTTAAGTGTATTTCATTGGGATTTTACCCGAAACTTGCTGCTAACCCCATTATTAGTAATTTGTAGTCCAAAATAGGTTTTGATAAGGATCAAAAAATCAAAAGGCTTGTGCTAATCATAAAATAGGGAGAAAAGTTCCAATTTATAAACAACTATTTCCCTTTCAGGTAAATAGTAATGCTTATTTTTGCTAACCTATACTAAACATAAAGCCATGGCCAAAGCGAAACAATCGGACTTACTGCCTTTACCAGCCATTCGACTCGTACTCAATACCTACAAGGTCGATTTGCAACCCATGCTCCAACAGATCAGTGCGTTACCAAATGAGCCCGACTTAGAATTTTATTTTGTACCCGCCAGTCATATGGAGTTGTTTCGACCGTATCATCGACCTGGCAGGCCATATAAAAATTGTAAGCTCGTCAATTTCGAGCGGCCAGCCATATCTCTCACCTTTTATAATAAGCACAAGTATCAAATCGACAGGGACATCAAAGCCGAAACCGCCCTGACTATTTTAAGACAGCAGCGAGATGAGCTGTATGCCCGTTCATTTCTGGATCAACTCACACCTGTTCAGAACCGCAAACTGCTGGAGATTGATAGTTTATTGCGGGCTATCCAGCTGACACCAGACCAGTTTCAGTTCTGTACCTCCAATTACGAACACTATTATCGGTACTGGTACTGCTCATTTCGCTTCTTTGAAGATGCCGATCAACTCAAGACTGGAACCGCTAATGAACATTTACTAAAGCACACCCAACGGGCTGAAGAAGGAGGGGCCATTAGTGAGCGACTCAATATTATCTTTATCGACACCAAATATATTACTCGCCCGGTCGCTTACGATAATAAACTCATTGATCGAGTGTTAGAGACCTACCCAGATAAAGTCAGTTTTGGTAAAGCAAGCCTTTATATTCGGTCAATAACGGAATAGAAAATAGCTGGGAAGAAAGTTTTGTGATGCATAATTAACAAATGTACACGCTCATATTTATGGCCGGTAGTAGTCCCATTTCAATTGCCTTTGGAAAAGCCGTTAAGCAGCAACGATTGACTAAAGGCTTAACGCAAGACGAGTTAGCCCACCACTGTGGAGTAGATCGAACCTACATTTCACGGATTGAACGGGGACTTAAAAACCCAACGTTATCTGTAATCTGGGACATTGCTACTCATCTAAAAATCAGTCTCGTAGCGCTGACAACACTAACGATGCAGAAAATGCCGGTAGATCATACCGTTTTACCTGAAAATCAGGCTACTAGTGATCTGGTAGACGATTAAGAGGATTGTATATTAAAATAAATTCGTAATTGTAGAAAAATAATTTCATTTTAATAATTACTCAAAAATAATTGTAAATTTGTAATTACAAAAAAACAATTACTAAATATGCCTGCTGTTAGCAATCGTCCATCCGCATCGTCTCAATGGGACGACATCTGCTTTCCGGTAAAAGCGGTACCCTTTACCGACATTCTGCCAGATTATGAAATCGCGGCCACCGATCGGCAGCAACTCATCATTGGCGAACCTTCTGGCCGTATGCCCATCGTCTATGCCGCCCAAAGCAATGAATACAGTATCATCCCAAACTCATTGCTGCGCCAGGTAGTGGATCGACTCATCTCCGATTACATCCTGGATGTACGCTTTACAGCCAATGGGGAATTTGCCATTAACATTGTCACGCAAGGCGAGCGGTTTCAGATCGGTAAACAAACCGATACCCTAACCCGATCGCTGGTGTTTAATAACTCCTATAATGGTAAAATGCCTTTCAAAGTGCAAGGAACCGTGGTTAACACTACTACCGTGGAGCATTACCAGGAAGCTCGGATGCGCATTAGTTATTACCGCCAAGTTTGCAGTAATAGCCTGATGGGTTGGTCCGATGAGTTTATGAACCTGGATGAATACCTGAACTGGCTGCTCAAAGGAAAACCTAAAAAGTACAAGGAAGCTAAGGAAATCAAAACTTCCTTTCAGGCCGCCTATACCTACCAGCACCTAAAAGGGCAGCAGCAGGAACAGACCTTATCCCGTAAATTTCACCATAAAGGGTTGGACTTAGACCTCTTTGAGCAGTATTTGGAACAGGTTGTTGCTCAGTTTCTGAAGCAGGATACGGGTTTGACCCTAGATATTTATAAAAAGATGGCCAAGCAACAAGTTGACAAACAACACGCGGAACAACTGCTGATTGATGCGAAGCTACCTAAAATGTTAGCCCGCCAGGCGATGACCCGTATGGGCGAGGAAGAACGACTGTTGGAAAGTGAACCAAATGTGTGGCTGCTCTACAATGCGATCAACTATACGTTGTTTACCGCGCAAGCAAATATGTCGATCAATGATCGATTTCGACAAGACGAAGCGGTCTATCACGACTTGGCTCAATTGGTGTTGACCAGCAACTAATTGCTATTGGTGAGAAGTACAAGCTAGTTAGTCAGAACATGGTACAGCTACGCCTTGAGGGAGACAGCGCGGATGAAGTGCAAGCCATCGCCGATACGATTGAATCGTTCTTTCCCCAACATATTTCGTTTTCACACGTAAGAACGGGAACAAATCCTCGTTATACGGGTCAGCAGAAATTCTTCAGTTATGCGCGCATAGAGATGACAATTCTGCCATTGCCCTCCGATTCATCGGAATGAATTCAATGAGGAATGGCTCTAGGTGGGTAGTTCTAAGGAATGGTACGGCACCGATGGTCAGCCCAGGGGCAGCGCCCTGACTGCTGGCACCCGGAAAATTCACGGTCAGCCGTTGTCATCGTTTACACCAGTTGTGTACAAAGTCATCTCGCGTAGGAGCCTTTTCTAAGACGAGGGCAACAAGCAGTGTTCAGCTATAAATGCTCGTTTATAGTTGAACGGTAATGACAAAAAGAAAACCCTAAATCGGGGCTTTATACGCAACAGCTCTTTTGCTCTTGGATCGGGGGGCACTTCACCGACCCGTAGGAACAGAATACGCAACAATCCCCTGCCAGCGGTTTTAAAAGGACCCGACAGGAGGTGCATTCATAAAAATAGGTGCAAGCATCGGTTGGCATGATCTCCGCAACTTGGTGGCCACAATTTGGGCAGGTAATCACGGATTCGAGTGTGACGGTCATTCCTAGAGCGTTTTTGTGCTGGTGACTTTGTAACCAGTGGCATCCACCGCTTTTTTGATGTCAGCCAGGGAAGTTTTTTTGCTGTCGTATTTCACGGTGGCAGCCCCTTTTTGGTACGATACATCCACCGCCGACACGCCCTTAACCTTAGTGACTTCCTGCTTGATGTGTTGCTCGCAGCCTTCGCAGGACATGCCTTTTATGGTCACATAAGCCACCTGTTGCGGGCCTGCCTGCGCAGGCTGCACGGTCGCTTGATTCTTATCTTAGTACAGCCAGTTCGAGTAAGAGGGGAAAGCCAACAGCAGCAATGCCATTGCTGTCATTACGCCTAAAAATGACTTCGTTTGCCAAAAGGTGATTTTTTTCGTTTCGCAATTACATTCCATTGTTTTTTTTGGTTTTAATTGTTCGTACCAAGCCCAACCCAAAGCACCGACTGTGAGCGCGATACTGTAAGGCCGCAACGGTTCTAGCCAAGCCCATATCCCTGCCGAACCACTTGCACCGACAACCAATGTCAGCAAAGGAATCGTGCAGCACAGAGATGATACAAAGGCAGTGACTAATCCAGCCAACCCCGCAAGTTTCATAGATTCTTATGCGATCTTATTTCAATGGTGGAACGAATATAGTCATTTGTTGCCCAATTTGGCCACTTTAGGTTTTTGATGAGTGCTTGGGTTTAAGCCGTTAGCAAAGCAATGGGCGGCACAGGCTGACCCTTTCATGCCATCATACACCGAGCCGATTTTCTTTCCTTTGGCATCGAAAATATCGCAGGTTTCACCGGCCTTATCTTTCACCGTAAACACCAGGTTGCCGCTGGCATCGTAGAAGGTCTCTCCGTTCTTTCCCACTTTCCCCATTTTCTTGCCATTGGCATCGGACAAGGTGCCATCCGAATTGAGGAAGGCGACTTTCTTCCCCTGATTATCCTGAATAATGCCCTCTTTGGTCACCAGACCGACTTTTTCACCCTGAAAATAAACATCGCCTTTGGCGTTGATGAAATGCCCTTTGGAATCCTGGGGCTGCTGCGCGAAGGTAAAGGAAGCCAGAAAACTCAAAATGAGTGTGAGGCAAAAAGCTGATTTACGCATGTTGTTGATCGTTTATACCTTTGGTAAGCATCAAAGGTAAGCCGCTAAATACCACTATGTTTTACACAATGATGACTGATTGTTATAAGATTTCTGCCATTCTCTGAGCCATATATAATCAAGCTCTTCGTCTCTTTGTCTATGAAACTGTGGCGGATCATATGGACCACCTGTGTACAGGTGGTTTCTGGTTACCCAGCGAAGCCTTTTGCTTGGATGAATCCACCGCTAATGAATCAGGCACCCTTGTCAAATTAGCGATCATTGGCATGATGACGGGGTTCACCCTTCTGCCCCGCCTTTGCCCAACTTGCGGAGAGATCAACCAGTTTTGCTAGGATGATTTCAATGATCAGTTCAAGCGGTTGACCTCCATCAAAGGCATCTCCTCGACGATTCGTTCAGCGCTGATCGAGACGACCAATGACTTCCGGAATTTCACCTGGGTAAATGCGTTGGCGAAGTTCATTGATATTGCTCACCTCACTTACCCGTCGGACAAGACAGGCTTCAGTCAGGGGATTTGTAAAACGGGAGACCCGTATCTTCAATTGGCTTATTGTACTTTGCTTTCTAGTCGGCTATTCGCTACAAGGGGTACAGGAAATTTTACCAGCGACACAAAGCGGCTGGCGAGCCCTCCAAAATGGCTCTGATCGCCGTTAGTAACAAGCTGCTGCGGCAAGCCTTTACGGGGGTTCGGTTTAGACAAGACTAAGTCCCCGGTTATCAACCTGTTTTGCGCGTTATCGCTTGGTTTTTATCACAGTTTATGCGTAGATTAACAGGTCTGCCCATACATTGACTATGAATAGTCAATGTATGGGCAGACCTGATTATTTCCCAATTGCAATGATTTTAGGGTAGTACAATCAATTTTTCAATGTCGTCTTCCATAGCCTAAAAATAATACAGGTCAATAACGCAAACCCTTCTTATCTTTGTCCCATGAAATCAGTGGTCTGCCTGTTATTAAGCCTGCACTTACTTGTGCTATCGGTACTCCCCTGCACTGAGGCTATCCTGCATGACCAGTCCTCGCATCAGCCCACAATCACCAGTTCCCCTCATCATCAGCCCGCAGGTTCTTTTCCCGATGGCGACCTCTGTACGCCGTTTTGTTCGTGTTCCGCCTGTCCAGCCTCGGTAACGGTTCCTCCGATACCGGTATTGACGCTCGAACCAGCCGTGGCTTATTTGACCCTTTGTTCAGCACGCTTCGCGTACTTGCCTGTTCAGCCAACTACTTTCCCCTTTCATATCTGGCAGCCTCCCCAGCTAGCTTAAGTCCCGATACGCTTCTCCGATTGGCTTGACCAATCGGTCCGGTCACCTTCATTTAACCTAAATGAAGGCATTAGTCATTTATCTTTATATTTCCCATGCTGGATTCCATCATCCGATTTTCTATTCGGAACAAGCTCATCATTGGCCTGCTGACGCTGGTACTGATTGGGTGGGGTAGCTACGCGCTCCGTCATTTACCGATTGACGCGCTGCCCGACATCACCAGCAACCAGGTGCAGGTGATTACCCGTTCCCCGGCGCTGGCCGCTCAGGAGGTGGAGCGGCTGATTACCTTTCCCGTCGAACAGACGATGGCTACCATCCCCGACATTACCCAAATCCGCTCGATCTCGCGCTTTGGCTTGTCGGTCGTTACTCTGGTCTTCAAAGACGCCACCGACCTGTACTGGGCCCGTCAGCAGGTGGATGAGCGATTATCCGAAGCCCGGGCTCAGATTCCCCCCGGTACCGGCGAACCCACCTTAGGCCCGATCAGCACGGGACTAGGTGAAGTTTATCAATATGTCATTCACGCAAAACCGGGTTTTGAAAAACGCTATTCACCCATGGAACTGCGCTCGATTCAGGACTGGGTCGTTCGAAGGCAGCTCCTGGGTACGCCCGGCGTGGCCGACGTGAGCAGCTTTGGGGGACTGTTGAAACAGTATGAAATTGCCGTCGACCCAGACCGGCTCCGTTCCTATGGGCTTAGCATCGGTGATTTGTTTACGGCACTGGAAAAAAATAACCAGAATACGGGTGGGGCCTACATTGATAAAAAGCCTAACGCCTATTTTATCCGTTCAGAAGGTTTGGTAGGGAGCCTGACCGATATAGGCCGCATCGTCGTTCGACGCACGACCGGGGGCGTACCTATATTGGTTCGGGATGTGGCCCAGGTCCGCTTCGGCTCCGCCGTGCGCTACGGGGCGCTGACCCGCAACGGGGAAGGAGAAGCTGTGGGGGCCGTCGTTCTGATGCTAAAAGGCCAAAACGCCAATGAGGTCATTGGCCGGGTAAAAACCAAAATTGACCAGATCCGGCGGACGCTGCCCGAAGGTGTCGATATCCGCGTGTTTCTGGATCGCTCGGAGTTGGTCGGCCGGGCCATCCACACCGTGACCCGCAACCTCATCGAGGGGGCGCTGATTGTGATTTTCGTGCTGATCCTGTTCCTGGGCAACCTGCGGGCGGGGCTGATCGTGGCTTCGGTGATCCCCCTGGCCATGCTTTTTGCCATCGGCATGATGAGCCTGTTCGGCGTCTCGGGCAACCTGATGAGTTTGGGAGCCATCGATTTCGGCCTCATCGTGGACGGAGCCGTTATCATCGTCGAGGCCACCCTCCATCATCTGGTAGGCCGCCGGGTAAACCGCTTGACTCAATCCCAAATGGATGAGGAGGTCTACCATGCCGCCAGCCAAATCCGTTCCTCGGCCGCCTTTGGCGAAATTATTATTCTGATCGTGTATCTGCCTATCCTGGCCTTGGTCGGCATCGAAGGCAAGATGTTTCGCCCCATGGCGCAGGTGGTCAGCTTCGCTATTCTGGGTGCATTTATTCTCTCGCTGACCTACGTGCCGATGGTATCGGCGCTGCTGCTGAGTAAAACGATTCGTCAGCAGCCGACCCTCTCCGACCGGATGATGGGCTTCTTTCACCGGTTATATGATCCCGCTATACGCTGGGCACTGCGCACTAAATGGCTCGTTCTGGGCATAGCTGCTGGGTTGCTGATAGGTGCCGGATGGCTCTTTAGCCGCTTAGGGGGCGAATTCATTCCCGAACTGAGCGAGGGCGATTTTGCCGTGGAATTACGCACCCTGACGGGATCCTCCCTTAGCCAGACCGAGGATAAGTTTCTCCAATCGGCGCAGTTGCTACTCAAGCAGTTTCCTGAAGTGCGGGAAGTGATTGGTAAAATCGGGGCAGGGGAGATTCCTACCGATCCTATGCCCATCGAAGCCGGTGATTTGATGGTCCTGCTCAAGCCCCAGACCGAATGGACGTCGGCCGATGATCAGGAGGAGCTGGCAGGCAAAATGGCGGAAGCCCTCGAAGCGATTCCGGGGGTTACCTATGGGTTTCAGCAGCCCATTCAGATGCGTTTCAACGAGTTGATTTCGGGGGCTAAGCAGGATGTAGCCGTGAAATTATTCGGCGAGGATCTCACCGAGTTGCAGCGACTGGCGGGCCAGCTTGGGCG
>NZ_MKUD01000059.1:0-9012 GCF_001898575.1 Spirosoma sp. 48-14 | reverse complement strand
CGAGGTGAATCGCACGCTCAGCGCGGCCTTTGCCGGGCAGAGTGCGGGCATCGTCTACGAAGGCGAACGTCGGTACGATCTGGTCGTCCGACTGGCCAATCAAAGCCGCCGAAGCATCGAGGACGTGCGGGCACTGACCATTTCGGTACCGGAAGGGACACCCGTGCCGCTGGGCCAGTTAGCCAACGTCAGCCTCAAGCCAGGACCGAATCAAATTCAGCGGGAAGATGCCAAACGGCGGCTGACCATTGCCTTCAACGTCCGGGGGCGGGACGTGGAGAGTGTGGTCCGGGACTTACAGAATAGAATCGACGCCCAGGTGAAACTGCCCACGGGTTACGCGCTCACCTACGGCGGGCAGTTCGAGAATTTGATCGAAGCCCGCGAGCGCTTACGTATTGCCGTGCCGGTAGCCCTCGGCCTGATCTTTTTGCTTTTATTTATCACGTTTGGCTCCGTAAGACAGGCCGCCCTGATTTTTACGGCCATCCCGCTGTCGGCTATCGGGGGGATAGTGGCCCTCTGGCTACGCGACATGCCCTTTAGTATTTCGGCGGGTGTGGGCTTTATTGCCCTCTTCGGCGTGGCGGTGCTCAACGGCATTGTACTCATGGCTGAATTCAACCGGATTCGACGCGAGCAGGGCGTGAGTGACCTCCATGAGGTCATCTATCAGGGTACGGCTGTGCGGCTGCGTCCCGTCTTGATGACGGCAACGGTCGCTTCCCTCGGTTTTCTACCGATGGCCCTATCCACTACTGCGGGGGCGGAAGTGCAGAAACCCCTGGCCACGGTTGTCATCGGTGGGTTGCTTACGGCGACGCTGCTGACCTTACTGGTTCTGCCTATTCTGTACTATTTAGAAGAAAGCTGGTTTGGCCAACGTGAGGAAGTGGCTCCCGGGGTTGCCTCCCCGAAGTCGACCTCGGGCATCGCTCCCAGTTGGTTACTGGTTACCCTGTTGGCCGGTTCGCTGTTGGCCGGGGTCACGACCGCATCCGCGCAGGTGAACACCCAGTCTCCAGTGAGCCGCCCCCTTTCCCTGGAAGGAGCGCTTCAGCAAACGGTTCAGAATAACCCCCTGGTCCGGGTTTCCGCCCTGACGATTGGCGTACAGCAGGCGTTACGGGGCACGGCCACCGACCTGGGCAAAACCGATCTGTCAGTTTCGCTGGGCCAGTATAACAGCCCTTATTTTGACCAGTCGCTCTCGGTAGGACAGCGGTTTCCTGCCCCGGCCCTTATCCGGAGCCAGCGCCGACTCCTGGATGCCCGAATTAACGGGGCTGAAGCCGAAGCCCGCGTGACCCGGCAGGAGCTGGCCCTGCAAACCAAATCAGCCTACTACGAACTAATCTACCTCCGCTCCCTGCGGGGTGAACTGCTCCGGCAGGATAGTCTGCTGCGGACCATCGTGCAAGCTTCCCAGGTCAGAAAGCGCACCGGCGAAGGGTCCTTGCTGGAACAAACAGCGGCTGAGGTCGAAGCCCGGCAGCTCCAGATGGCCTTGCGGCAAAACCAGTCAGATGAACTGATCCGGCTCCGACGCCTGCAAACCTTACTGGGAGCCGAGACACTGCCCCGCGTGGGTGATTCCGTGTTGAGTGTTCGTTCGCTCGACCTGCCGCTCATCGACTCAACCGCGCTGAGGCAAAACCCCGAACTGGCCCTGTTACTCCAGCAGCTTGAACTGGCCAGGCGGGAAACAGACGTGGAGCGGGCGCGACTCAAGCCTGATTTTGCCCTGACGCTAACGAATCAGTCGCTGCGGGGATTTTATCCACTGGCCGACGGGACGGAACAATACTATAACGCGGCCCACCGGTTTACGTTCGGCCAGGTGGGCATCTCCCTACCGCTGATTGCCAAGCCCCTGCGGGCCCGGGTTCGGGCCGCCCAGTTGAGTCAGCAGCGAGCCGAAGCGAGTCTGACTGCCCGTCAGCGAAGCCTGCGGGGAGCCTACGATGAACTGGTGCAGACCTACCGCAAGAATGAACAGACCCTCGCCTATTTTCAGCAATCGGCGCTGCCCCAGGCTGCCCTGATTCGACAGACGGCCGAGCGGTCCTACCGGGCAGGCGAGATCGGTTATGTAGAACTGCTTCAAAACCTGCGCACCGTCATCGGTATTCAAACGGGTTATCTGGCGGCACTCAACGAGTACAACCAAACGATTATCAACCTTGAATTTATCCTGGGAAGTACGCAACCATGAACCATCCATCCTTCAACTGGCGGCTATGGCTCGCCCTATTTATTCTACTGAGTAGCCAAACGGCCTGTCAGCAGGGAGACAAATCCCCCCAATCGAGAGAAACGGCAGCCCCGACTAAAACCGGGGAATCGACCGAATCAACGGAAGAAGCCGGTACGGTCGAACTAACTGAAACTCAGTTTCAGACGGCGGGTATTCGACTAGGACCGCTGGAGACCCGAACCCTGAGTAACTTGATCCGGGTGAACGGGGCACTCAGCGCTCCCCCCCAGCAACAGGTATCCGTTTCGACGCCCTATGGAGGCATCCTGGTATCGGCCAGTCTGCTTCCCGGTACGCTCGTCCGCAAAGGTCAGGTACTGGCCGTGCTGGAAAATCCTGAATTTATCCGGTTACAGCAGGACTATTTAGAGACGAGCAGTCGACTGACTTTCCAGCAGCAGGAGTACGAGCGGCAACGGGAACTGAGTCAGCAGAACGTCGGGGCGCTCAAAACGTTGCAGCAGGCAACGGCTGAACTGGGTTCGCTCCGGGCCCGGACAGAGGGCCTGCGACAGCAACTGGCCCTGCTGGGCATTCCCTTATCCGAACTGAAAGGCGGCAAAATTAGCCGTACCGTAACCATGCGTGCTCCCATTGACGGAACGGTGACGGTGGCCGGCGTTAACCGGGGCCGGTATGTGGCGGCTAACGATGTCCTGTTTGAAATCGTCGATGCCAGTCGGCTCCTGGCCCAGCTCACCGTTTTCGAGGGCGACGTGGCCCAGGTGCAGGTGGGGCAGCGGGTGCGGCTGAGTTTGGTTGGTCAGACCGGAGCTTCCATTCCGCGTGAGTATACGGGTCGCATCCGGCTGATCAATCGGGAGACCAATACAGACCGAACCGTGTCGGTCTATGCCTCCTTCGATCACGCTCCGGCGGGTCTGCGTCCGGGAACCTTTCTCAAAGCCGTGATCGAAACCACTTCCCAACCGGTTCCGGCCTTACCCGAAGGAGCCATCGTTCAATCCGGCAATCAATCCCAGATTTTTGTACTGGAAGAAAAAGAAGGCCAGGGGGAAGGAGCACGGTATCGGTTTCGAGCGATTCCGGTGCGCATAGGCGTGACTGAAAATGGGTATCAGGCCGTTACCCTGCCCCCTGACCTGAAGCCGGGTAACCGAATTGTCATGGCCGGGGCGTATGATCTGCTCTCGGCCATGAATAACACCGAAGAAGAGGAGGGTAAATAAAGAAACCAGCCGGAAAATACAGGCGATGAAATCCGGTTGTCGATTCACCAAGCACCCCTGCGTATTTGGTAAATCGGCAACCTTAAAGGCTCTAACTTAATCTTTATATGCGTTCGTTTTTTGTGTCTGTCTTCCTCGCCGTTACGGCCACCCTACCGGCTCTAACCCTCCGTTTCGGTAGCTGGCAGCCCGGAGCTCTGGTTGCCGTTGGCTGCTTCGGCTGTGCCATTTTAGCCGCCGGTTTTCTATTGTCCTGGGGGGCTGAAAGTGCCGAACGGTTTGTGTCCCAAGGGTTAATTCTGGCCTTAGTTGCTTTGGTGACGGTGCTGCCTGAATACGCGGTCGATATTTATTACGCCTTTCAGGCCGGTCAGCACCCCCAGTCGATGTATGTTCATTACGCTGCGGCCAACATGACGGGAGCTAACCGGCTGCTGGTGGGGATTGCCTGGCCACTGATGGCTGGCCTGCATTGGTACAAGACCCGTCAGCGGGCTATCGAGCTGCAACCCGCTAACGGACTGGAGATCGGCTTTCTGCTGGGTGCCAGTTTTTACGCCTTTATCATTCTGCTCAGGGATCAGATCGGCTTATGGGATACCCTTCTGCTGGTTGGGTTATTTGGTGGCTATCTATGGCGGGTTAGCCATACCCCAAAGGCACAGGAAGTCGAGGAAGACGAGGAACCCGGCCCGGCAGCCGCCTTGTCGGGGCTGCCCAAAGCGCAGCAGTGGGTGGTCATCGGTCTGCTTACGGCGGTGGCCAGCGGTGTGATTTTGGTATGCGCCGAGCCATTCGCTGAATCCATCGTGCGGGCGGGTCGTCAGGTAGGAGTCGATGAATTTCTGCTGATCCAATGGCTGGCTCCGCTGGCCAGTGAAGCCCCCACCGTCTCGATTGCGGTTTTGTTTGTACTGGCTGGCCGCTCCGGGGCAGGCTTAACGGCTATGATCAGTGATAAAATTAATCAGTGGACGCTGCTGATTGGTATGCTGCCGCTAGCGATGAGTGTTGGCGCATCTGCCTTTACGGCCCTGCCTTTAGATGCCCGCCAGCATGAAGAATTTTTCTTAACGGCCACCCAATCGCTTTTTGGGGTGGCCGTGCTCCTTCGCTTACGGCTTAGCCTGTGGCATGCTGCTATCCTGTTTGGTTTGTTCAGCGCCCAGGTTGGCTTGGCTTTTTATTACCAGCACGATCCGGTTGCCAGTGTGAAAGCGCTGACCTATTTGGGTTGGGTGTATCTGGCTTTAGCTCTGGCTTTCTTTACCCTGAATCTACCCCAACTTAAAGCGGTAGCCCGGCGGGTGCTCAGCGGTAGCGCGTGAAACATTTCGGATTGAGCAGGAAACTAGACCAACCTGCTAATCCTGACGTAACGGCCTTAGACAGAAGCATTCTGTTAGTAAGGCATGAAACCTCAACAGAACGCTCAATCCTTTTTAGCTATATCCCACCGCGTTTAAAGAACTGATTCACCTAACCTGTTTTTTATGTTACAACAAGCATTTCTGATCAGCTTACGGGCGTATACGAAGGGACGATTATTCGTTAAATGTATTCAGGCTTTCCGTTTTTGGAAAGGTCTGGCTGCTATGCTATCGATCCTGCTGTTGGCCGCCTGCGCCCCAGAAAAAGGATTGGACCCCACCTTTACTGTAGAAACGGTTCCCCAGCGGGTACCCGTTGAACCGGGATTGATCGACGAGGCATCGGGCATCGCCGACAGTCAGACGATAGATGGCCACCTTTGGGTCGAGGAAGACAGCGGTAATCCACCCCAGTTAAATCTGCTCTCGCATGCGGGTAAACTGATCGGACGATTACCCGTACCGGGCGTTGTGAACCGGGATTGGGAAGATCTCGCGATTGGCCCGGGCCCACAAGTCGGCATTTCCTACCTGTACGTAGCCGATATAGGGGATAATTCAGGGGGTAATGGGGAAAACTATATCTACCGGCTGGCAGAACCAACCTCGTTGACGGCAATGGTCTCCTCGGTTGATCGAATTGCGTTTCGTTACGCGGACGGTCCGCACGATGCTGAAACGCTCCTGTTAGACCCCTTAACGCGCGATTTGTGGATCGTCACCAAAGCCGTTGACAAGGCACGCTTGTACCAGTTGGCGTATCCACAAAATACGACAGCGGTTTCTACTGCCACCTTCAAGGGAGAAGTAGCCCTTAGTTTAGTGACCTCGGGCACTATCTCGCCCGATGGGACGAACATCGTGTTGAAAACTTACGTGGGTATCGCCTACTGGCGACGCGCTGCCCCAGAGCGTCTCGATGCAGTACTCACTACCCAGCAACCTCGCTCATTACCTTACCTGATCGAGCCCCAAGGTGAGGCAATCGGGTTTGATAAAGCGGGGAACGGCTTTTTTACCCTGAGTGAACGGGGCAGTGCCGCGTCAGTTACTTTGAATTATTATAAACGACTCTAATTAGTCAACAGTATTGCAACGAAAGCGAACATTATTCAACTCGTTTTACATCAACCTGGTACTCCTTAAAATGACTGGACAACCTCCCGGTAGTTGATGGCCTGAACCTGCCTTGTTGTCTTGTGCAGCTCAAGGCGACTCAACCGTTTTTTTGCTCTTGTAAACAGGTATATATCGTTTACGCAAGGGCCTGCTAACCCACTACTGAGGAAGGCCAGCCCAAAAACCGAGCAGGTATTCCTAGCACGGAATAGCCAAATTAAATCCGATCACTTTTACCCAATAGGACCCATGGTAACCTTAATTCGAACAGTACAAGTGTTATTTGGGCTGACAATGGCCCTAGGGGTAGGCGGCTGGTGCCTGTGGCGCTTAGCCTGTTTAAGCGTAAAACGGCTAAAAATAAAGCCTATATGGAACGCCAGAAGATTAAAGGGACCGGGCAGAAGGCTCCACTGCAATCTCAGCTAAAGAAAAAGAAAGCAACAATATCCAAGCAGGCGCTGTATAGTGCGCAACAGGTAAACCAGCGAGCAAAGTAGAAAAACAAACTCCACTAGGAACAGTATAGCAAGCTTGTGAAGGGTTGGCACTTTTAATCTTGATACCCTATTTAAAAGTAACTGGTTTAGATATAAACAAATTAAATTCAAAAAAAATGTATTTCGGTAATGAATAAGTCAACATTTCAGGTGTCCAAGATGGATTGCCCTTCCGAAGAGCAATTGATTCGCATGAAGCTGGCCGACAAACAGGGCATCGAGCAACTGCAATTCGACATTCCGAATCGCAAAGTGACGGTACTGCATAATGGAGATGCCGAACCGATCACGCGCGCGCTGGCCGATTTGCGGCTGGATAGCCGACTACTCGAAACCGAAGATGCGGACCTGGCTGAACTAACGGAAGAAGCTCCGCGCGACCGGCGTTTACTGCTGACGGTGCTGGCGATCAATGGATTCTTTTTCGCCCTGGAAGTGTTGGCGGGTATCCTGGCCGATTCAATGGGGCTGGTTGCTGATTCGCTCGATATGCTGGCCGATGCCCTGGTTTATGGCCTGGCCCTCTATGCGGTAGGCAAAGCCGTAAGCGCCCAAAAGCAGGTCGCCCGCACTAGTGGTTATTTACAATTGATCCTGGCGGCTGGGGGATTGGTGGAAGTGGTGCGCCGGTTCATTACGGGCGAAGAATTACCTGATTTTGGTTTGATGGTAGGAGTTTCCCTGTTGGCCCTGATCGGCAATTCGATCTGTCTATACCTATTGCGACGCGAAAAGAGCGACAAAGCGCATATGCAAGCCAGTGAGATTTTTACCTCAAACGACATTGTGGTCAATCTGGGCGTTATTGTGGCGGGTGGCCTGGTGTATCTAACCCATTCCCCCTATCCCGATTTACTGATCGGCTTGGCAATTTTTGGGGTGGTAGCGCGGGGTGCCCTGCGCATTTTTCAATTGGCGCGCTAAGGCGCACAAAGCGATGTGACATGAAACTTTTAAACGTGGCCGCAGGGGCGTTGAATCAAACGCCCCTGCATTGGGAACACAATACCCAGAACATCATTGATGCCATTCAGGCCGCCCGCGCTCAGCAAATCAGTTTGCTTTGCCTACCGGAGCTATGCATCTCCGGTTATGGCTGCGAAGATGCCTTTTTCGCTCAGAATACAGTGGATCAAGCCCTAACCTGCCTGCTCGACATCGTCGAGCATACGCAAGGCATTCTGGTAACGGTGGGCCTACCGATCCGGTACAATAACCGCATCATCAATGCGGCCTGTCTGCTGGGAGATAGGCGCATTTTAGGGTTTATTGGCAAGCAGCATTTGCCGAACGATGGGATTCATTACGAAGAGCGATGGTTTCAACCCTGGGTACCCAATCAACGCGCCCAGATTCAGGTGGGTCAAGCTACTTACGCGCTGGGAGATTGGGTATTTGACGTTTCTGGTATTCGTATCGGTTTTGAAATTTGCCAGGATGCCTGGATCGCGGGTCGGCCTGGTCGGACGCTTTATAAACGGGGCGTCGATATTATCCTGAACCCTTCGGCCAGCCATTTCGCATTCTTCAAATCCGAGGTGCGCGAACGGTTGGTAGTCGATGCGTCCAGGGCGTTCGGGGTTAGTTATATCTACACGAATTTGCTGGGCAACGAAGCGGGGCGGGTCATCTATGACGGGGATGCAATGGTAGCCTCCAATGGTGTGTTACTGACATCAGGGCCACGTTTGAGCTACGAAGATTTCGTGCTCGTCTCGGCGGTGGTAGACGTGGAAGCCACCCGATTGCGTCAAGTTCAGGATCGGGGGCCGATTGCACGGGATGCTTCCGAATGGGTCATCAAAATAAATTTCGACTTTCCAGCTATAGAACCGCGCACGCAGAAAGCGGAATTGGAAGCCTGGGAACGGGGTGGCTATCTGAAAGAAGAAGAATTTTCCCGGGCGGTTGCCTTGGGCTTGTTCGATTATCTACGCAAAAGCCGTTCGCAGGGGTATGTATTGTCACTGAGCGGGGGAGCTGATTCGTCGGCCATTGCGGCCCTGGTCTTTTTGATGATCCGCATGGCGGTTGAAAATATTGGCCTTGATGGCGTCAAAAAGAAACTCGGCTACATCCAGGCTATTCAGGACTGCGATACTTCAGAAGCTATTGTGGGGCAGTTGCTGACGGTCATGTATCAGGGTACCCAAAATTCGTCCGACGATACATTTCAATCTGCCAAGGAACTGGCCGACGATATTGGCGCGCGGTTCCTATCCATCCGCATTGATGACCTGGTGGAAACCTATCAAGGGCTGATTGAAGAGCAATGGGGCCGCAAACTCACTTGGGAAACCGACGATATTGCCTTGCAGAACATTCAGGCACGGGTGCGGGCACCCAGCATTTGGATGCTGGCGAACCTAAGCAATGCGCTTTTACTGACGACCTCCAACCGTTCGGAAGCCGCTGTGGGCTATGCTACAATGGATGGGGATACCGCTGGGAGTATTTCCCCCATTACCGGCATTGACAAGCATTTTCTGCGAAGCTGGTTGCGCTGGCTCGAAACCGTCGGGCTGAATGTCAAAAATGCCTGGGTATCGCCCGACCGTAGCGGCACGATGAGTCAA